>JAHFBF010000002.1 GCA_023250195.1 Candidatus Melainabacteria bacterium
CTGCTACGTCGCAGGTACTGACAGCAGCACGGCAGGAAGTGGATGAAGATACAAAAGAATCAGAAGGGCAAGTTGTAGAAGAGCCAGTACAATTTTCAGCAGTGTCACAAACACCAGCAGAAGCACGGCATTCAACAGAGGAAGCAGCAACTGAGTCAGAAGGACATGCAGCAGCAGAACCAGTACAATTTTCCGCTACGTCGCAGGTACTGACAGCAGCACGGCAGGAAGTGGATGAAGATACAAAAGAATCAGAAGGGCAGGTTGTAGAAGAACCGGTACAATTTTCAGCAGTGTCACAAACACCGGCAGCAGCACGACATTCAACAGAGGAAGCTACAGTAGTAGTATCAGAAGGACAGGTAGTAGAAGAGCCAGTACAATTTTCAGCACTGTCGCAGGTTCCGGCAGAAGCACGGCATACAACAGAGGAAGCAGCAACTGAGTCAGCAGGGCATGCAGCAGCAGAACCAGTACAATTTTCTGCTACGTCGCAGGTACTGACAGCAGCACGGCAGGAAGTGGATGAAGATACAAAAGAATCAGAAGGGCAAGTTGTAGAAGAGCCAGTACAATTTTCAGCAGTGTCACAAACACCAGCAGCAGCACGGCATTGAGTGCTGCTGGAAGAGTTGGGGTGAGTGCAGGAACCACCACTGCAAACGTCATCAGTGCAGTCAAGAAGGTCACTAGCACAAGCGGCAGTATTGTTAGTGTTAGTGCAGGAACCGCCACTGCAAGCATCAGTAGTACAAACATTACTGTCATCACATTGAGAATCCAGAGTACAACCACTAGAAGAACCACCACCACTAGAAGAACCACCAGAAGAAGAAGTAGCAGTGCAAGTATTTGATGTACAGACTTGACCACTAGTGCAATCACCATCTACGCAGCAATCACCAACGGTACAAGTACCGCTGCAACATTTACTTCCGCTACTACAATCAGAATCCGTAGTACAACCAGAAGAAGAACCACCACTAGAAGAAGAAGTAGTAGAAGAACCAGATGAAGAGCTTCCAGCCGCAAATATAACTTGATTTTTATTAAAACCAAAATCACTGAATGAATTATCTTCAAAAACTAAACCATCTAAAAGTAAATTAGATGCAGATGTTTCAGGGAGTGAATCTTTATTAATAAAATTTTTCAGTGATAAAGATTTATTAGTAAGAGAGATGTCTTGAATTGATCTTAAATTTAACTCTACTGTGTCATTGCGAGGAGGCTCTAAAAGAGCCGACGCGGCAATCTCCTGATGTTTTGGAGATTTCCATGTTGCGGAGTTTACACTGAGCGAGCTGTTCACAGTATGTGTAAACATTTCAAATTTATTTACTGTTTCAGGTCTATGATTTTTTATATAAGCTGCAGGTTGTTGAATTTCCACTGATTCGGGATTAATGGTGTTAAGTACAAGAAATATTTCAGGATTTCCAGCTTCATTAATCTTTTCAAGGAAGGTTGCTCCTGTAATAAGACTCTTTGAAACAAAAGCTTCTGAATGAATGGTCCTTTGACTGAAATCTTCCGGTATCCTGTGTAGGAGAAATGTAAGTTTATCATCAAGAGGTGGAGATGATAGATCGGACGGGTTTATTCTATAGTAAGAAAGAGCAAGTCTGTTACCATCTCGATCGGTAAGATCAGAAATTACGAGTTCATTGAATCTGGCATTTACAGAAGTATCTGTTTCAATTACTTTAAAAAAATTACCTAAAATATAAACAAATTGTGAGCCATTAAATGCTACGAAAGTATTTGTCCTGGGAAGTGATCTAACAACTTGAAAACCACCTGCACCCCTTGGCTTAATATCTTTAAAGGCTTTTAAATTGTTGGCTGTAGTTGTATGAAGCGTTCCATCCGCAGAGACAAAGGCTATAGATCCGTCTTGTGCAATATCAAAATCTTTGGCAGATTTAGTTGGCCTTGAAAGTGTTTTTATTGAAAGTTTAGGATGTTTTGGATTTTTTTCAGTTGGTGGATTTATTTTAAATTTGACAGAGGTGCTGAAATCGCTTAGCTTAATGACTGTATCACCGGAGATCATTGTAGAAGACTCCCCAGCGTTACCATAACCAAAAGTTACTAATGCTTCAGGAGGTATAGGTATTGGTGCCCCTGATGTACCTGGTGCTCCTATAGGGGCTGTACTGATTGATTGATCTTTAATGGTTTTACCAAGACCTGAATTTGAACTGCCTGACTGAGGAGACGTTTTATCTTTTTTACAATCTTCTGAATTTAATATGCCTGAGCATTCATCAATAGAGTCTGATAAATAAACAGAAGCTAAAAATCCATTAATATGGATACTGCCTGAATTTTCATTACCATTTTCTAAATAAGGAAGAGAGACAAAGAGGATTTTAGAATTTGTATTAATTGCAATATCTGAAATTGAGGTTGAAAAAACAAAGTTTTTTTCTACAGGTTTAAATTTTGAACTTGAAATTATTTGTTGTACTTTTGCATTATCAAGTCTTATGATAAATGGCTGACTGTAAGGAATGATTTTTGCAATCCCGGATTGAGTGTATTTGAAAACTCTTACTGTATTTGAATAAGTTTTATCAGCAATGAAAATTTGATCTTCAAATACATCTATTGGACCGCTTAATCCATAAGAGTTCCCGCTGCAGGCTGGATAATCAAAAATAGTGGAAATGTCGGAGATTTTATTTAATTTAATTGAGTTGTTGATGTTTTCCAGGTTAAACACAGCCAGTCTTGAGTCAAATAAATTCTCTTCAAATTTAAAGACACTTGGAGGTAAGCCGCTGGCAGGATCTATCCATGGTTTACCCTGTTGTTCGTAAACCGGATAATTTGTTTCGTAGAATTTTTTAAAGTTAATCCCTTTGTTAATAAAATATGAAACATAAAGACGATTGTTTTTGATTTTCATGCCTGCTATTTTGACATTTTGAAAACCAATTAAATTATCAAGACTGCTGCCCCAATAATTAGTCTTGGAAACAATTTTATTTTGTTCATCTGTGGAGAAAACGGTGAAACCAAATTCATTTGAAGAATATGAATTTTTAAGCACAGATAAAATTTCTGAATATTTATAACTGTCAGGAAGTAAATATCCTGCTACTCCAAAACTTTCTCCTGATGGTGAAGAATAATTATCAACTTCAAAATAGTTTGTATAATCTTTTGTAAAGTTTTTAACCTGAGAATGTGTTTTAACTAAAATAGGAGCTTTATTGGTTGATTTTTTGATAATTGATAAATCCCCATTTTCTATTCCAAGAAGTAGATTCCCGTCAGGAGTTGAATCCAGTCCTTGAGAAAATCCGGAGTAATGATTCTTAAAAGTATCATTTGAGCGTGAGATAGAACCCTGATCGTTTGAAATATCCAGTGCATAGAGATAAGGAGTATTTGGTTTTCCTCTTGGATCAGCCCCGATAGTATAGTACTCATTATCCAGAGGGTTAAAAGATGTATAGGGTAGAAAGCCACCCAGTGTGTGATTATCTCCTGACTGAATTGAATCAGATGCAATTCCAATAAGGTTGTTAATAGGTGAAGATGAAGTTGTTATATTAATAAATTTACCGTCAGCATTGTAAGTAAGTCCAAAAGAAGTAGGATAGCCAAGTAAATTCCATGCAATCTTTCGGCTTGTTGAACTGTGATTTAAGCCTGAAAATCTGCCCTGTTTTCCACTGAAGGAAGAAAGTGTTACTGACGTATAAGGATCAAATGACATTGCTTTAGTTTGTGGTGAAGCCATATAGATTTCAGCTAATCCAAGATTTAGTATGCTGCATTCTTTCTTCTCTGAAGATGGAGCTAAGTTTTGTGCTAAAAGAGAAGGAGTCAGGGCTGCGTTAGGACTGAGAGACTGCTGATTTTTAAGGACCTGCTTAATGCTTAGATAGGAATTGTTTGATGCCAGTAAGCTGTTTGATAAGGATAATGCAGGGCCTTGAGTAAGTTCTCTTTTATAAACTTCTTCATAGATCTCTTTAACGAGTGATGATTTTAATGAGAGGTTATTTTTTACTGTTTCTTCGAGGTAATGCTTTGCAATAGCCGGGGTGATTGTTTTACTATCTGACTTAATTGATTTTGCAAGTTCTAAAAGTTCTTTATCCTGTGGAGTTTCGTTGTTTAGAACAGTTTTATATGCATAAGTTAAATCTGAGACATCTCGAAACGTTAAATTTTTATTTTCAGGTTCAGATAATGCAAATGCAAATAAAAAAGAGTTAGTTATATATCCAAAGATTAAACACAATGCAATAAATGATCGCAAGAATTGCCTTAACGTATTTTTTCGTTCAAATGGATTCATTAATTATTTAATTTTTGGCCCACTTTTTTTGTTAATAAAACATGACAAAGAAAAGAATAAAATTAACTTATTTCCGAGTATTGGAATAAATTAGGTTATATTCAAATTCTAATAAATATGTACCCTGTTGTTTTACTGAATTTTGCTTTATAAATCCTACTTGGGCATGCCTCTGTATGAATCCTTAACAGTTAGTAACAACTCTTATAGCTTTCCCTAGCATATTTTGTAGTCTGCTAATAAAGCAAAGGGGGGTATAGATTTGCAACAGATAATAAGCACTAATGGTTTAAAATAAAGCTTGTAAAAAAATGACTTTAAAAGATTTAAAAGACTTAAAAAAGAAAATTCTACTTGCACACAGCCCTGATGCTGATGATGCATTTATGTTTTATGCACTTGCTCAAAATATTGTTAGTAGTGAAAATCTTGAAGTAGAACACATATTAAAGGACATTCAAACTTTAAACAAAGAAGCAGAAACATTAAAATATGATGTTCAGGCAATATCTTTTTTTGCTTATCCTGATTTAGAGGATAATTATCAGCTTTTGTCCTGTGGTGGATCTCTGGGTTATGGTTATGGACCGTTGCTTGTAAGTAAGGGAGATATAAGTTTTCAGGAGTTAAAAGAGATAAAGACTCCTGTAATAGCAGTGCCGGGTGAAAAAACAACTGCTTTTTTACTCTTAAAGTTGCTGCTGAAAGATTTTAAACCAGTTGTAATTCCGTTTGATCAAATCCTGGAAAATGTTTCAAGCGGGAAATATCCTTTCGGATTGGTTATTCATGAAGGACAATTATCCTTTCAAAAGAGCGGATTGAGCAAGGTCTTGGATCTGGGTGAATGGTGGCTTGGAAAAACCAATTTACCTGTACCCCTTGGCGGCAATGTTATAAAAAGATCGTTCACCGATGATGAAAAGATAGAAATAAATACATTGATTAAAAAAAGTATTTCGTATGCAGTTGAAAATAAAGAAAAAGTGGTTCCAGCAGTTGCCAGTTATGCAAGAGAATTGTCAGACAGCCATGCTCTGGTTGATAAATTTGTAAGTATGTATGTAAATCAATTTACGATTGATTATGGAAATATTGGGAAAATTGCAATACGCAAACTTTATCAAATGGCATTTGAAGATGGTTTAATTAGTAAGATACCTAAATTGGATTTTGTTGAGAGCAGAGACTAGCAAAAAAATAAAAAATCTTTTTAAAATAACCTATAAAGCATTTCTTGATGAGTTCTCTTCAGTAAAGTTAGCCATTACATTGTTTATATTTCTAGCAATTACTACTTTAATAGGTACTATCCTTTCTGAAGAACCTATGGTTGGTGCTGCTGAGCTTGTAAAAAAATATGGCTTGGAAAAATATCATTTATTAAAAAGCCTTGGATTAACTGATGTGTTTCATTCATGGTGGTATCTGGCGCTGCTTACTGCTCTTGGGATTAATCTTATTGTAGCAAGCTTTAAAAGAGTATTCCCAAAGTGGAGGATTGCATTTGCATGGCCTATTGAGATAGAGGAGTCTAATATAAAAAAACTTCCAATACACTGTGAAATATCTTTAAATAAGGGACTAAAAACTCTTGAAGAAAAATTAAAAGAAAAAAACTATAAGACAAAAATAAATGGAAAAAACTTATTGGCTGTTAAAGGTGGATGGCATAGATTAGGTGCATCTGTTACACATGTTGGTATTTTAACTTTGCTTATTGGCTGTGCAATTACTACTCTTACAGGTTTTAATGGTATGGCACAGGTTGCAGAAAATGAAGGCTTTTATCTTACGGATCTTGGAGATAAATCAGTCCAGCTCAGATCGATTGAACCTGAAAACTGGTTAGCTCCTATTAGTAAGATGCCACTCTGGCTTGGAAGAATACCCTCATACCTTGTCAAGGTAAACAAGACGTGGAGGGTGGATTATGAAAGTGGACAGCCAAAGCAATGGTATAGTGATTTATCTGTTTTTGATCAAAATAAAAAAGAACTTTTCAGAAAGACCATTCATGTAAATGAGCCGCTTGAGTTTAGAGGGTTGGATATTTATCAGAGCAACTGGGGAAAATTTTCTCAGATTAGTTTTAACAATGAAACTATAACGCTTCCGCTGGAAAATTTTCGTGGTGAGGATGTTGTCATTTTGCCGTTGGGAGAGGATGTAGGATTAAAACTTAAAGTGGTTCAGAGATTAGAGAGCAGAGAGCAGAGAGCAGAAAAAAATCTCACCTCTTCCGCTAAAGGCGGACCCACCTCTAGCGGGCACCTCTCAGCTCTCACATCTGATGTATTAGAGCTTTACTCAATATCAAATGATGGATCAAAGCAAAAATATCTTGGCAGGGTAGAAAAAAATAAAAAATTACAGCTTGGACCTATGAATATTGGTTATTTTGGTACACAGACTTTAACAGGATTACAATTCAAATCGAATCCAGGCAGTATTTTGATTTATCCCGGGCTTTTCTTTATTATTGCAGGTGTATTTATCGCTTTTGGTTCGAGAAAACAAATATGGGCTGCAGTAAATGAAAGTAATAAAATAGTAATTGGCGGAAACTCAGATCGTGCAAAAGGAAAGTTTTTTCAGGAGTTCGAAGAAATAGTTTCAAAGATTGTAATAGAATAATTAAATATGGATATGTTGAAAATATCTCAAAATGAAATTCTTTGTTTTAATATTTCCGGATTTTCGGTTTTCATAGCAATATGGTTTTATGCAATATCATGGTTAAATAGCAGGCTTATATTATTAAAAAAACTCGGCTCATTTTTTCTGATGACATCTTTATTTTTTTTAACGGTTGCACTTGTGTTCAGGGGAATTGCATTAAATTTTTTCCCTTTAACAAATTTATACGAATCATTGATAATTTTTGCCTGGGCAGTGATAGCGGCTTATTTGTTTCTGGAGTGGAAATTTAAAATTGATTCTTTTGGATGGGTTGTTTCAGCATTCTTACTTATGGTTTTTTTATATGCAAGCTGGCTGCCGCCAAGCCAGAAACAAATTGCTCCTCTGGTACCTGCGCTGCAAAGCTATTGGAGAACAATTCATGTGCCGCCTTTGCTTATGTCATATGCTTTGTTTGTGATCGGTGCATTTTCAAGCATTGGATATTTGTTTGAGACAAAAATTCTTAATAAATCCGGAGATAAAGCTAGAAGAGATATTAGAACCACAAAAGAAATTACAAACGGGGTAAAAATAAATTCTTATGTTAGAGAAATAAGTGAAAAAGCTCATTTCTTTGATGAGGTAACTTACAGATGTGTTACTTTTGGGTTCCCGCTTTTAACTATAGGAATTATAAATGGTGCTTTGTGGGCTAACCATGCCTGGGGTGCTCTCTGGCAATGGGATCCAAAAGAAACTATGGCATTGGTTACATGGTTTATATATGCTGCTTATCTGCACTTCAGATTAAATACAAAGGTTTCAGGAAATGTTCTTTCATTAATTTCATTAATTGGAGTAGCAATGGTCTATCTTACCTATCTTGGTGTCAACCAGTTTAATTTTGGTGGATTGCACACATATGGAAAGATTGATTAAATTATCTCATTAACAAATGCCTGCTAACTTGCCAATGTAGGATTTATCCAGTTTACCTGGTAAATCCGATCAAACTTAATGAATCTGTCAATGAAAGCTGCAGCTTGTCTGCAGCTTATAAAAAGATTTTGGTGGATTGCATACTTATGGAAAGATTGATTGAGTAAATCGTTCAACGTCATTGGAGGTTATCTCAAAACTACCATTATAGAAATGCACATTTTTCTAGCATAAAGTCAAAAATGTCATTCCGGGCTTGACTCGGAATCCAGACGGTTACACAATAGCGTACTTATCTGGATTCCCATTTTCATGGGAATGACAATTGACCTTATGTTGAAAAAATCAGTTAAGCTCATAGTAGGACTTTTGAGATAGCCTCTTGCGAGCCGAATGAAATGAGGTGTGGCAATCTTCCTGACGTTTTGGAGATTGCTTCGTTGCTTACGCTCCTCGCAATGACATTAAACCTTAATGATATTGTCCCAGGTCAAAAACACTAAAATGTTTCAAAGCAGGAAATCCTGCTAATAAATTTAACCCAAGCCATTTTGGACTAAATAAAAATCTCGGGTTTAAGGATCGTGCTTTTCGTAATCTCTCTTTTGCTTCGGTTAACTGGTCTGCACATAGATACCAATAAGAAAATCTTAAATTCGCCAATCCCATAGATTTGTCTTTTATCTCCTGTGGTATTTCTGTTAATTTAAAAGAATCTTCCAGCAAGAGGGTTGTAACTCTTTCTATCTTCTCGGCTTCCAGAGATTGAACTGATTGATTTTTGTGAATTCTATAGTATGCAAAAGGCTCGTTTAAAAAATGAAATTTCCCGAGTAGTGAAAATCTAAGCCAGAATTCCCAGTCTTCGTAGGGGATATATTTTGTTTGAAAGCCCGTTGTCTTTTCAAAACATTCTCTCCTGACAGTTGGTGTTGGTGAGGCTATGAAATTTCTCATTAATAATTCTTCAAAAACATTTCCAGAAAATCCTTCAAGTTGTCTTTTTGCAGTTTTAATTTTTTTATCATCTTCATCGATCCGCAGGCATTGTCCATAAGTTAAAACTACATCTGGATTATTGTCCAGGATTTCCACCTGTTTTTCTAACTTATTTTCAGTCCAAAGATCGTCAGAATCTAATAATGCTATATATAATCCGTTTGAATTGGCTACGCCATTATTTCTGGCAACTGCTCTTTCGGAATTTGGCTGCTCTATTAGTTTTATCTTTGATTTAAAAGGTTCTAATTTTTCTTTCGTATTGTCAGTAGAGCCGTCATCTACGACTACGATTTCAAAATCTTTATAGGTTTGAGCCAGAACACTTTGTACTGTCTTAACTATAAATTGTGCTCTATTATATGTAGGAATTATTACGCTTACTTTTGGCATGTGGGATTATCTGGGTTAATATGTCATTCCCGCAAAAGCGGGAATCCAGTTAAAGTTACACTATGTGGATTCCCTGGTCAAGCCAGGGAATGACATTATGAATTAGGCAAAATCTCTTTTAAAAAATTTTGGATTGAAACTTTCATTATATCTAGAGACTTCTGAGATGTTGCCTCAAAATAAACTCTTGCCATAGGTTCTGTTCCGCTGGCTCTAACCATAAACCAGCTTCCATCTTCAAATAAATATTTTGCTCCTTCCATTGTATTTATTGAAGTTATTTTTAAACCATTCAGGCTAGTTATTTTAGCAGATTTTAAATTTGAAATTAATTTATCTTTTTCTTTATTATCTATATGTAAATCAAGTTTGTCATTTATACAGAACCACTCAGCATCTTTTAAAGTGTCTTTGTATACTTCATCTAAGGTTTTGCTCTCATAAGCTAACATTTCGGCGAGGAGCATGCCTGCAAGAATGGCATCTTTGTCGGGAATATGATGCAGTATGCTTATTCCTCCGGATTCTTCTGCTCCAATTAAAACATCTTCTTTTCTCATTACTTCACAGATCCATTTAAAACCAACTTTTGTCTCGACTACAGACAAGTTGTATTTTTTTGCCAGATGATCCATCAAATGTGTTGTAGAAAGGGTTCTTACCACAGTCCCTTGTAGCCCTTTGTTTTTATAAAGATGTCTGAGTAACATAGAAGCAATTTGATTTGGGGAATAAAAAATTCCGTTTTGATCCACAGCACTTATTCTATCTGCATCTCCATCAGTTGCCAGTCCGAGAATTGAACCTGTGGATTTTACAGCGAGTTTCAGTTCATTTAAATTTTCTTCTCTTGGTTCAGGAAGTAATCCTCCAAATAAAGGATCTCTTTTGTTGTGAATGGTAATTGTTTCACAGCCTGCTTCTCTTAAAATTTCATCAAGATAACCGTTCCCGGCACCGTATAAAGGATCATAAACAATTTTTAATTTGCTGGTTTCTATTTTGTCAAAATTAATCAGTGATTTTATGTGGGAGACATAATGTTCTAATGGGTCAAATGTTGAGAGATGAGAGATGGGAGATGAGAGGTGAGAATTCTGATCTCTGACCTCTGACCTCTCATCTCTAATAAGCTTTGTTATCTCATCGGTTATTTCAACAGATGCCGGCCCCCCATAATTTGTAATGTATTTTAAGCCGCAGTATTTGGGTGGATTATGGCTGGCTGTGAATTGAATAGCCCCATTTGTGAATTTGTAAGAGTCTTTATTGGGAAATTTTGCTGCCCAAAAAGCAATAACTGGTGTAGGTAGAGGTTTTGATGAAATTATAGGATTTAATCCCAGATTAATTAAAACTGAAGCACAACACTTTGCAAAATCCTCAGATAAAAATCTTGTATCATGTCCTATTAATATCGGATTTTTTTTATCATAGTTTTTTAAAATAAAGCTTCCAATTGCATAGCTTGCAGTTCTTACATTTTGAAATGTAAACCCTTCAGCGATTACAGCACGCCAGCCGTCAGTACCAAAGAGTATTTCATTTTTCATTCTATATTATTCTACCAATTCACGTCATTGCGAGAAGGTTCTCCAGAACCGACGAAGCAATCTCATAAATGTTAGGAAGATTGCTGCGTCGGCATCTTTGTCTCCTCGCAATGACACATTCTTCTACTAGCTTAGCGTTATCACTATGGGGTAACTCCATGAAATGAATTTTTATGTACACTCTTTAATTGAAATTTAAATTTACATTAAATCATCTGAAAGTGACTTTAAAATAGAAATAATGTGTCTTTTAAGACTAATGTGATAGTTGAGTTGTTTGTAACCTTTGTGAAAATATATAATCTTTGAGGTAAGTAACCCTTATGACAGAGAAAGATTTCTTCAGAGAGATTAAATTTAATTAATAATTAAAACTGATTTATAAACGATATGTCGGCAAAAGCAAAAACAAAAGATGATAATAGAAAGATTGTAGAAATGGCTGGTCGTCCATTAAAGGTTTTAATTGTTGAAGATGAAAGTCAAATTGCAAGGTTAATTGAACTTGAACTTGGTTATGAAGGTTATCAGGTTGACATTGCAAAAAACGGAAAAGAAGCTCTTGATAAGGTTGAAAAATTTAAACCTGATCTGGTTATTTTAGACTGGCTGCTTCCTGAAATTGATGGACTTGAAGTAACAAGAAGAATTAGATCTGATGGAAATGAAGTTCCTGTTATTGTGCTTACAGGGAAAGATAGTTTGTCTGATAAAGTAATCAGTCTCGACAGTGGTGCGGATGATTATTTGACAAAACCTTTTGCTACTGAAGAACTCCTGGCCAGAATGAGAGCAGTTATCAGACGTAAACCACAAACTTTGGAAGGGGTCTTGGAATACAAAGACATGTGGCTGGACCAATTTGCAAGAACTGCAAAACGAGCAGAAGTGATCCTGGATTTAAGAGCAAAGGAGTTTGCACTTTTAAGATTGTTTTTGCTTTATCCTGAACAGGTTTTAACACGTGAATTTATTTTTGATAAGGTATGGGGTTATAATTTTTTAGGAGAGTCAAATGTTATTGAAGTTTATGTGAGATATTTAAGAACGAAATTAGAAGAACTTGGACCAGGAAGGCTTATTCATACTGTTCGCGGAGTCGGTTATATATTCAAAGCAGATCAGATAGAAAGTAATGATGAGATTTTGGGTTAAAGGTTTAGAACGAAGTATTTTCGGTTATCTAGAAACTGTGGATAATTTTTTTCCAAGTAATCAGCATATTCTAAGAAATAACAGTCATTTGATGCATTAAAATCAAGTTCTTCAAATCCTGCTTTTTCCCAGAAGTCCGGAGCTTCCCAGCTTGCTGCATAGAGTTTGTTTAAGCCAACACTTTTTATTAATTCAGGTAATTTATTTGCAATCTTTTTTCCTATGCCCTGTCCCTGAAGTTCCTTTTTAATACCAAATGACTTTAATATGCCAATATTATCTTTGTGAAAAATTGCAAAGCAGCAAATAATTTTTTTTGTATCGATAGCTTTAACAATGTAAAAATTCTTATGATTTCCATTTCCTAATATTCTGTCAATTAAATTGGTCTCTTCAAGTAGTATTAGAATCTCATTCCAATCTTCTTTTTTTGCCTTTTCAATCTTAAAATTGTCTTGTAATAGCTCAATTTTCATGATATTGCTATTATAGTACTTGTTATTAAAACGGGAAGTAGCTCAGCTTGGTAGAGCGTTCGTTTCGGGTGCGAGAGGCCGCAGGTTCAAATCCTGTCTTCCCGAATTTATAAAGGTGGTTTCGATTGCTTCGGCAGGCTCAGCACTCAACCACCTTTTGCTTGACTGAGCTTATTGGTTGGCTGAGTTTATCGAAGCCAACACTGTAAGGAATTAATATGAAAGGCTGGATGTATATATTGCAGTGTTCTGACGGTAGTTATTATACGGGCAGTACAAATGATTTAACGCGTAGATTAGAACAACATAAAAAAGGTGAAGGAGCTAATCATACAAAAAGCAGATTACCAGTGAAACTGATTTATTTTGAAGAATATCATCGTATAGATGAAGCATTTTATAGAGAAAAACAAGTGCAAGGTTGGAGTAGAAAAAAGAAAGAAGCTTTAATTAGAGGGAATTATAAAAAACTTATTGAATTATCTAAGAAGCCAAATCCCATCTCTCCGAATTTATAAAGGTGGTTTCGATTGCTTCGGCAGGCTCAGCACTCAACCACCTTTTGCTTGACTGAGCTTATTGGTTGGCTGAGTTTATCGAAGCCAACACTGAGTGCGTAAGCACGTAATGTTATAAAACAACTTAATTGTTGATGATGAAATTCTATAAAAGATATATTTAGCCAGTTATTGGTTAAATAAAAGTAAAAACCTTAGGAATAAGAACATAAAATTTTTTTAATCTTTATTTTTGTCAAAAAAATACTCTTTATTTCTTTGTAGTATTGCAAAGACTAAAAAGGAAAATACTTAAAAAGGAGAATATAATGAGTAATGTAATAAATAGTTCAACTAGTACATCCACTACTGTATCTCAGGTTACAGACAGAGTTGTTCCACAGGCTGGTGCCGAAGGTAACCTTACAAAAGATAGAGCAACAATTGGAGGAGCAGCAATTGGAGCAGCAGTAACTATGCCTCTAAGCATACCGGGCTTTAATCCTATTCCAGGACTTGTGGTACCTTCTGCCAGAATAGCTAGCAGACTAAGTAGAATCTTCTGATCTAACCTATCACCAGTCTTTATTGGCAGACCTAAACTGCTTTAACCTTCCCTAAAATCGGACTACTGGCAGCAAATTAAAATTCCAGTGGTCTGATTTTATTTTCCTATCTCAAACAAGAACTCAGGTGCAATGTTTCCCCAGTAAATAGTTTCAAATCCTGTCTACCCGAGATTAAAAGGTGGTTTCGATTGCTTCGGCAAGCTCAGCACTCAACCACCTTTTGCTTGACTGAGCTTATTGGTTGGCTGAGTTTATCGAAGCCAACAGTTCCGATTCTTTTGTAAAAAATATTTTGCCAAGGAATTACAAAACAGCAGATGTTCTATGTTTTATATTTGATATAATAATCACTAATATATATAAAAATTCTTGAGGAGGTACTTGTGGGAAATACTGTGCCAGGGGCTACTATTGCTCCTAAAGGGAATTTAACTAGTCGTCTTCTTGGTGGTGCAACTTTACTTGCATCAGGAATTCTTGCATCTGCAGGTAGTGTTGATTATGTCCCTGGGCAAATTGAACTGGATAATAAAGATAGTTCAAATCCAGCAGCCTTAGTTTCAACTGATACTGGATTGAGGCCTCCTTCTGAGCATCAAAGAGGCGTTTTTGATGCATTATTTAGCAAAAAATTGGGCAAACAAATTAATATTGATGATAGCAGGCAACCTGGTTTTCTTGGGTTGAATATGTACCAGGGATTAAATGAAATATCAAAAATACTTCCAAAAAAAGATTATGGGAATGAATTAGCTCAAACAAAGGGTTTTGGACAAAGGCAGGATTACATAAATAACTTGTTTAAAGAAGTAAACCCTCAATTCCTTCCTTCGTTATTACATTCAAGTCAACCTACAGCACTAGCTGAGTTCAATAAAAAACATAATATGAACTTAGCATGTCTAGGAATTAAAAGGTTAACTAAGGATCAAGGATGGCAAACTATTGTAACTGGACAAGAATTGGTTTTTGTTGATATGGATTATTTAACTGGTAGAAACAGTACTCCTATAAGAATTGGTATTAATTTCACTGAAGCTGTTGCTACTCAGGGAAAAAGTAATGTCTTGAATCTGCTTGAGAGAAAATTAGATGAACACAAGCAAGCAATGAAAACACAACATGCAATTTGGGCACAGCCCTATGAGTTTGGTTTTGCTCCAAATCAGGGAGCCTGTATGTTTGTTTTAGAACAGCATCCATTACAAGGAATGGAAACAGATTTAATTAGTTCTTTAAGAGCATATACAGGACGTTATGGTATGACTGTAAATGCAATATCTGTTGGAGGTTTTCATGAGACAAAATTACAAGACCTCTTAGAAAAAGAAAAGATTAAAGGACTTCCAGCACTTTCAGGTGCTGGAAAAGAATCGATTTTAACTAATCTAGAAAAATCAATTCAAAAAGCGATTGGTGATGGTAAAAATTATTTTGTTTTTCATTACTTTTTACATGGTAGTCCAGATGGAAAAATATGGACTGGGAATGAATCTATAAACCCTCAAGATTTTGCTGAAGTTATATCTAGGCCATATGGACCTCAAAAGAGACCTTTATGTGAACAGATTGATATCTTCATGTGGGCAGCATCTTGTTATTCAGGGAAACAAATACAAGGAATAAAAACATATTTTGAAAATAATAGAAATATTCCCGTAAGAAATTTGCGAATAATTGCTGAAGCAAATGATACATCTTCCTGGGTGCTACCGGCAGAGAAAATGTCGCTAGTAACATCTCTTCCAATAATGTCTGATATTTCAGGTATTACAGACTTTTACAGTGCTGTATTTGATGAATATCAAGATGAGTTGATAAATCGTGGTGTTCGCATAGAAGATAAAGCTCGTTCATATTTATGGAAAGTTAGGTTTATAGATTTAATGTCTCGAAGTGATTCTGGTGAGTCACAAGACTTGCTAGGATTTCATTTTTCGAATAACCCAAACTATAACAAAATGTTTGAACATCAATTTACACAATTCCAGCCACAAATAAGTGAAAATCTAGATTCACAAAGTTTGTATGCTAGGCTTGAAGAATTAAAAGATGTAACTCCTGGACTTAGATGGAAGCAATATATTGGAGACCTAAGAGAACAGCAAAAGAGTCTTGTTGCTTGAAAGAGGCTATCTCAAAAGTCCTACTATGAGCTTAACTGATTTTTTCAACATAAGGGCAATTGTCATTCCCATGAAAATGGGAATCCAGATAAGTACGCCATTGTGTAACCGTCTGGATTCCGGGTCAAGCCCGGAATGACATTTTGTTTTTCAATCAATATTTATGTGACAAAATGCAAACTTCCCCTATAAGAGTTTTGAGATGAGCTCCAATGACGGTGATTTTATAATCCCATAAAATCAGGACCAGAGCCTTCCATGGTTGGTCTGACCCGCAGGTTAACTTCTGGGCAAACTATTTCACAGGTTCGGCACTGGATACAGTTTTCAAGTGACATTCCATGCATTCTTTTTCCGCTTATGATGTCTATTCTATGAACTTCTGCTGTACAGTCAGAAACACAAGGGGTATCTTTTCCAAGAGCATCATAAGTTTTTATGCATTTCAGACAAACATCAGCATTAAATTCATCAATGTGCATATTTCCTTCATGGTATTTTGTTTTTGCGTAAAAGACTGCATCCGGCCTTGAGTAAATAGTTTCTTTTATATAATTTTCTGTTTTGATTTTTTTGTCAGGGTTGAAATTTGGAATGATATTTTGATAATCAAATTTATATTTAACCGGCCCAACTTCATATCCATCCATTAATATTTTTAATCGAATTCCATCTATAATTGCTTTTATTGGATTATTTTTTAGACCAATTTTAAGAAAACCGAGGTAAGGATTTGTGTGATCAATGTTATCCATGAGTATTGGCAAATAGCTTTTTAATAAGCGGGGATTTTCCTGCCATGCAAATCTAAAGTAACGGCCTGCTTTAAGTTCTTTTACTACAAAAGATGTCATTAGTCTTTCTTTATATTTTGATAACGGAGTTTCAGAGAAATCATTTTTTATCAATGCTTCGTATAAGACTTCTGCAGCTTGATACCCTGATTCCATTCCTTTATCAATTCCTGAAAGCCTTTCAATATCAAGTATGCCAAGCGCATCTCCAAGCAATAGCCCACCTTCTACTGCAAACTTTTTAGGAAGACTATAATAGCCGCCTTCAGGTAAAACAGCAGCACCATACTTTAACATCTTTCCATCTTTAATCATTTCTTGAATCCATGGATGTTTTTTTAAATCCTGAAGACGCTGCTGTGGATTTATATTTGGATTTTCACTGTCAAGAGAAATTACCATTCCAATAGTTAATTTATGATCTCTCATCCCATAAATAAAGCCACCACCAAAAGAACCATCTATAAGTGGAAATCCCATAGTGTGCCAGACTTTACCGGAAAAATCTTTCCTTTCATTTAGCTGCCAGACCTCTTTTACTCCTATAGACCAGATTTGAGGGTTATCCCTAAGCTTATATTTTTCAATGACATCTCTGGATAAAAACCCCTTATCACCAAAACAGGTAACTTTTCCATAGACTGTATTATCGGGATCTTCTTCGTATGACTGTTCTACTACTTGAACTCCTATAATTTTATCCTCTTTAAAAATGACTTTATGTGCAGAAAATCCTGTAAAAAAATCAATCTGAATATTTGGATTCTTCGAAATCTTTTCTTTTAGTTTGTTATACATCCAATAAATAACATGGCTTAGGGTAAGAATTGCACAGCCTTCTTTTTTTAATCCATCAGGAAGCAGGAAGTTTGGTACATCCCATTTCTTTTCATTTCCTAGGATTGAAAAAAAACTTTCATTGCAAATTCCTTCCATTGGGAAGTCGGTGCTTTTATAATCGGGAAAAAGTTTTTGAATTACACGGAGGTCTGAAACTGCACCGCTTACTATATGGCTTCCAAACTCTTTTCCTTTTTCAAGGATAGCCATCGTGAATTTTGTATTGTTTTTACTGGCAAGATCAACGAGATGGTGTGCTAGAGCAAAACTTGAAGGTCCGCCGCCAACAAGGACGAAGTCATATTCAATTCTATTATTAATCAATTAACTTCTCCCATTAGGACAAAACCTTTCTTTGTGACTCTTAAGCAATTAACTTCTCCCCCTCTTTCTTAATTATGTGTAAATTATTTGATTTAAATTGTTTGATTAATTCAGGGATGATTTGATACAGATCACCTACAAGACCAAAATGTGCAAACTTAAATATTGGAGCATCAGGATCTTTGTTTATAGCGATTATTAATCCAGACTTATTCATTCCTACTCTGTGCTGAATAGCTCCTGAAATGCCGCATGCAATATAAACCTTTGGTCTTACAGTTTTTCCTGTTTGTCCTACCTGATGCTGGTATGGAATCCACCCTATATCGACGACTTTTCTAGATGCTCCTACCATTGAGTTTTCAAAACAATTTGCCAGTTCTTTGATTAGTTCAAAGCCATCTGCTTTGCCAAGTCCGAAACCACCGGAAACTATTACATCAGCTTCAGTAAGGTTTACTGATTTGTTTATTGCATGTATTACTTCAATAAGTTCTGATCTATAATCCTCAGGTTTTAAATTTACTGAAAGTTCTCTTATTTCTCCTTTGTGGTTATTATCGATTTGTAGTGGAAGCATAATCCCTGGGCGGACGGTAGCCATTTGAGGGTTTTTCCAGGGTCCTAAAATTCTGGCTTTTAAACTTTCTCCAAAACTTGGTCGTATGGCATATAAACATCCCGGGTATAGTCCTATTTTTTCAGGATCTGTTTTATTTGTGTGTTCATAGGGACCTATATCAAGTTCTGTACAGTCTGCTGTTAAGCCTGTTTCAAAGTGAGCGGCAATTCTTGGAGCTAAATCTCTGCCTGTGGTAGTAGAGCCAAGTAAAACTATATGAGGTGGTAATTCAAAGCTTGATAAGAGATCTATTAAAACTCTTCTGTACGTAAGTGTCTGATAATTTTCAAGTACAGGATCATCAGCTATATAAACGATATCGGCTCCATAAGAAATTAATTTTTTTGGAAGGTCACCTAATTTATTTCCGAATAATGTACAGGACAAAACCCCGTTAAGCTTATTTGCCAGATCTCTGCCGGCTCCTAAAAGTTCAATTGTTACAGGTTTAATTTCACCATTTTCCTGTTCCCCAACGACAATAACTTCTTTATTACTTGGAGTTATAATTTCAGGCAATTGCTTTACTTCATTTTTTATTTCAGCATTCATGATTTTATAAACTCCGGAAGATTTGTATTTTTTACTAGATTTGAAACCATTTGTTCTGCTGGCAATCCCTGATAAACTATACAGCTTCCACCTATTTCGGATACTTTATCAGTTCTTGCGACAATAGTGGGAGAGCCTTTTAAACCACATTTTACAGGATCAGCTTTTATATCATCCAGTGTAATTATTTTAATATAATTTGTCTTTTCTTCTTCATTTCTCAAGAGATGCTGAACCATTCTTGCACCGCGCAGTGTTTTATATTCCAGTGGATGGTAAGAGTTTGCTACTGTAATTAATCCAGGTATTTGCATCTTGACCCATTCATATCCACCTTCAACAACTCTCTTTGCAATAACTTTAGTTTCTTCAATTTTAAAATCTTCACAGTATGAGACCTGCGGCAGGTTTAGTCTCTCAGCAATTTGTGGTCCTACCTGTGCAGTGTCTCCGTCTGTAGTTTGCAGTCCGCAGAATATAAGATCAAAATCCCCCGCATATTTTATAACTTTATGGAGGGCATAAGCAGTAGCAAGTGTATCTGATGCAGCAAGCCTTTTATCGCTAAGCAGATAACATTTATCAACACTGTGTTCTAATGCTTCTAAAAGAATCTCAACTGCTGCAGGTGGTCCCATAGAAATTGCAGTTACTTTTCCGCCATAGGTTTTCTTTGTATGAAGGGCTGCCTGAAGTGCATAGCGATCAAAAGGATTTAACATCCGTTTTGCTCTGGCACGATCAATGGTGCCGTCAGGATTTATTCCAGCTTTGGAACTCTGGTCTGGAACCTGTTTAATAAGCACAAAAATATTTTGTATGTCACCCATACCCAATGATTATTTCCCCATTTTCAGGCAATAGCTAACAGAATTCGGTTTAAAACAACTTTAAGAGCATATTATGTTTAATTTTGTCTTTGCAATCTTACCAAATTTAAACAGTCAGCAGTTTTTTTTAAAAGTATTTTTCCTTACAATAAGTACGACTTTGTACAGTTTAAAATTTAGCACATAGAATTAAGAATGAGATAAATAGTAAAATAATTACATGGATTGGAAATACAGAACAATAATTGAACCTTTTAAAATCAAATCTGTTGAGCCATTAGGTTTTACAACTCAGGAAGAAAGGAAAGAGGTATTACGAAAAGCAGATTACAATCTGTTTAAAATACCTGCTGATAAAGTTTTAATTGATCTCTTAACTGATTCAGGTACTGGTGCTATGTCGGCAGAACAATGGGCTTGTATAATGCGCGGAGATGAATCATATGCAGGTGCTAGAAGTTTTTATGTATTTGAAAAGACTATTAAAGATTTAACTGGTTACAAAGAAGTCATCCCTACGCATCAGGGGCGTGCAGCTGAGAGAATCCTTTTTAGCATTGTTGGCGGAAAAGATAAAATATTTCTTTCAAATTCCCATTTTGATACTACAAGGGCAAATGTTGAAGCTACCGGTGCAACTGCAATTGATTTGCCAATAAAAGAAGCTCTTGACTTTGAAAAAAAATTAGATTTTAAAGGAAATATGGATTTAAGTGCCTTGGAGGATTATTTAAAAGGCAGTAATTCGAAAAATATTGTAATGGTAATTCTTACGGTGACAAATAATTCTTTAGGTGGACAACCTGTTTCAATGAAAAATATTCGTGAAGTAAGCAAGCTTTGTAAAAAGTACAACACAGCTTTGTTTATTGATGCTGCAAGATTTGCTGAGAATTCATATTTTATAAAACTAAAAGAGGAAGGATATTCAAATAAAACCCCAAGGGAAATTGCAAAAGAAATGTTTTCATATGCTGATGGTTGTCTTATGAGTGCAAAAAAAGATGCCATTGTTAATATTGGTGGTTTTTTTGCTATGAAAAACTCTGAGTGGGCAAAACAGGCTAGAGAAATTGAAATCTTAGGGGAAGGTTTTCCGACTTATGGAGGACTGGCAGGAAGGGATCTTGAAGCAATTGCTCAGGGACTGATTGAAGTATTGGATGAAGAATATTTGAATTACAGGATTATGTCTGTTTCTTATCTTGGAGATGGACTAAGAAAACATGGTGTTCCAATTGTAGAGCCGCCTGGTGGACATGCAGTCTATGTAAATGCAAAGAAATTTCTTTCTCACATTCCACCTGAAGCATTTCCAGCTCAGGCATTAGCATGTGAATTGTATCTGGAAGCGGGGATTAGATCGTGTGAAATCGGAAGTCTTATGTTTGGTAAAAACAATAATGGAAAATTTATACCGGCTCCTATGGAGCTTGTCAGGCTTGCTGTTCCAAGGAGAGTTTATACTCAAAGTCATATTGATTTTGTAGTTGAAGTGTTTGAACATCTTGCAAAGAAAAAAGACAGGATTCAGGGATTAAGAATTGTAGAAGCCTCACCAACATTAGGTCACTTTACTGCAAAGCTTATACCTGTGTAAGAAACAAATTACATATAAATTACCAGCAATGAAAGATTAAGAGGAACTTTTTTTGCGAAGAATTTATTTGAACGGAGCGTAATACCCCGTGGCTTGCTACGGGGATATAAGCGAGTGAAAATAAACCGACTTCCAAATCCGAGACTGGTGACAAAGTCATTAACTTCGCGTAATACCCTGTGGACTTGCCTAAGAGATAGCGAAGTTAAAAGGAAGTCGGTTTATTGTTGCAAAATTTTAAGCAAAATAATTTTAGTATTTTCAGATCATGGAGTATACAGATGTCATACAGTAGCTTTCTTTCTTAACCTTATTCAGGCAAATTATTATTGATCATTTCATTTGAGTTGTTCTTTTCGTTTATTTTTTTAATTTTATTTTTAAGTGTAAGTTTTAAATTATTTCTCTTACGTTTTACTAAATTAAATACATAGACAAAATTTTGTGTCCGGATAATAATTAGAGTTAATTGATTAATCGGACTTATTTATAACCCTTATACCAACTGGCTTTTAGGGGAGAAGGAGTTTTATTATGGATGCAGTTAAACCTGTTAATGTGGTAGGTGGGCAAGTTCCTAAAGGGGGCGGGGTATTAGGGCGCTGGGCTAGAGCTGGGGTTCTTGCTTTGACTGGTACTGGTGTTATAGGTGGAGGGGTGTATACAGGGGTAAATCAGTATGAGCAGGCTGGGCAAATAAGTGAACTTAGAAATGAAATCTCAGGTAATCATCTTTCAATACAAACTATGTTGGCTCAGATTAATGGTTTAAATAAAGAGTTAAATACAAGAATAACTCTGGATCAGGTTATGGGTGTTGTGAAAAAGATTACTCCATCAACTGTAAAAGTTGAAGGTGCCAAAGGACATGGTTCAGGAGTAATTCTTATTACACCACATGGCAGGTATATTCTTACTAATGCTCATGTAACTAGAGGAAATGATTTTCAGGACAATGAAGCAGGAGACAGTGTATATCGCATAAAACTATACAATGGTACAGATTATTCTTCGCCAATTCAGTTTAATGCTGCTCCTGTTATTTTAGGTAATGGTCAAAGAGCTTTTTCTCCTCCTGAAGAACATGATCTTGCGCTGTTGCAGATACCACCTGGTGTACAACTGCCGCCTGGTGCAGGAGTAGTGCTAAGAGATTTGACAGTAAATCCAGTAAGAGTTGGTGAGCCTGTTATTGTTGTTGGAAACCCTTTTAGTGAAAGAGATTCGGTATCATTTGGAATGATTAGTCATACAGACAGACAATCGCCTTTAAATAAAAACCATCATTTCCAGACTGATGCGCCGATAAATCCGGGGAATTCAGGTGGTGGACTTTTTGATATGCAGGGAAACTTGATAGGGATAAATACCTGGACTTATAGAGGAGCTGATGGATTAGGGGGCTCAATAAGAGTTGATGAGATAGCTGCGATGTTAAATGCCTGGGGAGTAAAGTAAGAGGAAGCATTAAAAATCGCTACTTTACTGCAAGGCTTTTGCCAGTGTAGTTATAAGAAGATGTTTAAATCTTACTGGAACAATCTACTCCAAAAAAGCCTATGTCACATGCACATGAGAATGTTCCAGATGGTCCTGCACTACATTGTCCATGAGATGAGCAGCTATTGCTTTGACAAGCCTGATTGTTGTCTTCTGCTTTAGAGCAATCTATTCCAACAAAGCCTACGTCACATGTACATGCTCCGGAATTACATTTCCCATGAGATGAGCAGTCGTTTTGACAAGAAGAAGTTGGATTTTTCTTTGAACAGATATCAGGAATAAAGTCCTCATCATTATCTATTTCAAGTGCAGAGAAAATAGAGTTAATTCCTTTATCTACTTGAAGACTAAAGTCTGAAACTGCCTGTGCTGGAATGCAGGTAGGTGTATTTTTGCCTGACTTTATTTGTGCAGAAGTTGTTGAGTCAGCACAGGAAAGAGAACTGATTTCCTTGAGTAATTCAACCAGGTTATCTGTGGCATTAAATATGCCATCTGAACAATCTTCGCCTCCGTTTCTGAGAGAGTTTTTAATTTCTCTAAGAACAGAAACAACTTGTCTGGTAAGTGGTCTGGCTGCTTTTGATGATCGTGATAATTTAAGCTGAGCAGTATTTAGCTGCTTTAGTATTTGGTTGATTTGGTTTTTTAGGGAAGAGTCGGATATTTGAGTTGTTGGACAGTCAATTTCTTCTGAAACACAGCTTCCATTTGGACATTTTTTTGTTCCACTTGGACATTCTTCTGTTGTTTTAGAGCACTCCTCAAAACTTCTTGCGCAGCTTCCATCAGGACATCTTTTTGTTTCTGATGGACATTCAGATAGTTTTTCACATGCAGTTAAATCTGTTACACAATTTCCGTCCGGACATTTCTTTGATGGAAAGGGACATCCATTCCCAAAGCAAAATATAGGACTTTGGGTGCATGAATTATCGGGACATTTAAAAGGTCTTTCTCCTGATGAGCAACTTGTGTTGGTGCAAAGATCTTTTTCGGTAACACATGAACTGTCAGGGCATTTTATTGGTGCTTCTTTTGGACATGGACAGAAGGCGATATTACTTGTGCATGTGCTGTCAGGACATTTTATTGGTTTTTCGCTAGGACAGTTTTCATTGCAGGAGGTTTTATCACTTACACAATCTCCATTTAGGCATTTTATTGGTGCTTCTTTTGGACATGGACAGAAAGCGATATTACTTCTGCATGTGCCGTCAGGACATTTTACTGGTTTTTCTTTTGAACATGAAGAAATATTTTCACAAAATGTTTTGTTTAATACACATGAACTATCTGGGCATTTAACTGGTTTTTCTTTTGGGCATGAAGAGATATCTTCACATTGAGATTTATCTTTTACGCAGGAATTGTTGGGGCATTTAATTGGAGTTTCAGATGGGCATAAAGAGATTGTAGATTCACAACGTTCTATGGAGATAGCACAAGTATCATCTGGACATCTTACAGGTGTTTCTTTTGGACATGGACAGTCTGGTTTAGTAGCAACACAAGTACCATCAGCACATTGAATAGGTCTTGTTTGTGGACATGAAGTTGATGCAGTACAGTCTGCAGTGGTTAAAGCACATGAATTATCAGAACATCTTACGGGTTTTTCCTTAGGACAATTTTCAGAGCAAGCAGATATGAGGGCAGTACATGTTCCATCTTTGCATTTGATTGGTTTTTCTGTTGGACATCCATTGCTTGATGGACAAGTTGCCTGTGTAGCGGCACATGTACCATCAGAACATTTAATAGGTGTAGAAGAAGGGCATGAAGTATCAGATGAACAAGATGCTTGTGTAATAGCGCAAGTGCCATCAGAGCATTTAAAAGGAGTAGAGGAAGGACATGAACATGCTGCTTGTGTAGGAGCACATGTACCATCAGAACATTTAATAGGTGCAGCAGAAGTACATGTACTCGTAGTAGTAGATGGGCAAGTTGCTTGTGTAGTAGAACAGCTACCATCAGAGCATTTAAAAGGAGTAGAGGAAGGACATGAACATGCTGCTTGTGTAGCAACGCAGGTACTATCAGAACATCTAATAGGAGCAGCAGAAGGGCATGGACATGTTGCTTGTGTAGTAGCACAGGTAGTATCAGAACATCTAACAGGAGTAGAGGAAGGGCATGGGCAGGCTGCTTGTGTAGTAGCACAGGTATCATCAGAACATCTAATAGGAGTAGAAGAAGGACATGGACAAGCTAGTTGTGTAGTAGCGCAAGTACCGTTTGAGCATAATATTGGTGTAGAAGAAGGGCAGGTTTGAGCTTGAGCAATGTTTTTTGTTATTAATAAACTCGTTAATAGAAGAACTACTAGCAGAAAGATTCTTTTTAATTTGAAAGGTTGTTTAATCATTTTTCCCTCTTCTTGTTGTGAATATTGGTTACTACTGAAGAGTGATTATATTACGGTTTAAATTTGTGCTATAGGATTGCTTTACTGGGATTACAAAATTTTACTTTAATTTATTTATTGTAACTATTAAGGAACAATTGTTACTATACTTAAGTGATTTATAATTATTATTATGAATAATCCAAAGCTAATTCAAGCGAAACCAAATAAACTAATTTCTGAAAAGAGTCCTTACTTACAACAGCATGCTTATAATCCTGTTCAGTGGTATCCGTGGTGTGATGAGGCTTTTGAAAAAGCAAAAAAAGAAGACAAACCAATTTTTCTGTCAATTGGTTATTCTACATGTCACTGGTGTCATGTAATGGAGCATGAATCTTTTGAAGATGATGAAGTGGCAAAATTAATGAACGATGCTTTTATATCCATTAAGGTTGATCGAGAAGAAAGACCTGATATTGATAATGTTTATATGACAGTGTGTCAAATGATGACTGGAAGCGGTGGATGGCCACTTACTGTAATTATGGATCATGATAAAAAGCCATTTTTTGCAGGGACTTATTATCCAAGACACAGTCGTTATGGGCGAATTGGAATGGTGGATTTAATTCCGAGGATTAAAGATATATGGGTTAATAAACGCAATGAGGTTTTAGAGTCTTCTAGTCAAATTGTTCAGTACTTAACTCAGGCTACAGAAAGTAAGCCGGATTCTGATATTGATGAAAATGTTTTAAAAACTGGATTTGAAATGTTTAGCAGTCGTTTTGATGAAAGTTATGGCGGTTTTGGTACTGCGCCAAAGTTTCCTACTCCTCATAATCTTTTATTTCTACTTAGATATTGGAAGAGAAATAAAGATAAACGTGCTCTACAAATGGTAGAAAAAACTCTACAATCAATGAGACTGGGTGGAATTTATGATCAAATTGGATTTGGATTTCATAGATATTCTACAGATTCACAGTGGCTTGTCCCTCACTTTGAAAAAATGTTATATGACGAGGCTTTGCTTTCTACAGTTTATACAGAAGCCTATCAGGCTACAAAAAATGATTTTTATAAAAACACAGCAGAAGAAATATTTACTTATGTTTTACGGGACCTGAGATCTAAAGAAGGTGGATTTTATTGTGCAGAGGATGCGGATAGTGAAGGAGTAGAGGGGAAGTTTTATGTGTGGAGTGAAAGTGAAGTAAGAGGAATACTGGATAAAACCGAGGCAGATCTGGTTATAAAAGCTTTTAATGTAAAAAAGGATGGAAACTACTTTGATGAGGCGACAAGGGAAAAATCTGACAGCAATATACTGCATTTAAGTGAATTGTCTGATAGTCAGTTGCTGGAAAGTGCCAGGCAAAAACTTTTCAATGAAAGAGAAAAACGAATACATCCGCATAAGGACAAGAAAATTCTAAGTAGCTGGAATGGTCTTATGATTGGAGCGCTGGCAAAAGCTGCTTCTGTGTTTGAAAATGAAAACTATCTCAACATGGCAAAAAGTGCCCTTGATTTTATTATTATGAAGATGACTAAAAATAAAACTTTATTACATAGCTTTTGTGATGGGGAAGCAAAAATAGATGGACATCTGGATGACTATGCGTTTTTAATCTCGGGACTTTTGGAGCTATATGAGGCTACCTTTGAAATTAAATATCTCAAATCAGCACTTGATTTTAATGAATATCTGCTGGAACATTTTTGGGATGAGAAAAATGGAGGATTTTATTTTACTTCTTCTTCCGGTGAACAGTTGCTTGTAAGGCAAAAAGAGATTTATGATGGTGCTATTCCTTCCGGCAATTCTGTTTGCATGTTAAATTTATTGAAACTTGCAAAGATTACCGCAAACAATAAATTTGAAGATTACGCAAGGAAAACTTTAAAAGTGTTTTCTGAAAATATTAAAGCTGCACCGATTGCTTATACACAGTCTCTTTGTGGAGTAGACTTTATTATTGGTCCTTCGTATGAAATTGTAATTGTTGGTAATCAAAATGCAGATGATACAAAAGCAATGTTAAAAGCTTTAAGAAAAGAATTTATTCCGAATAAAGTTGTGATTTTCAATCCTGAAGGAAAAAACTTCTCAAAAGTCAATGAAAAAGCTACGGCTTATGTCTGTCAGAATTACAGCTGTAAGAGTCCTACGTCGGATGTAAATAATTTGATTGAGCTTTTAACTAACGATAAGTAAAGGAAAATCGCCTTTTCTGTAACTTAATTAACCATATATTCTAATTGGAATATATGAAATAAATCTTTAAGAAATCTTTGAAATTCAGGACCCCTTGGATCAATCGATGAAAAATCTCCGGGATCTTCATTTATCCCAAGCTCTTTAGCAGTATAAAAACCGATCTTCCCATCTTTTTCTGCAACAAGATACTGGGGAAAGATTCCAGCTTTTATAGAATCAGCAATAGCTTCTTGTATAGGATCATTAGAAGTCTTAGTTCTATTTAGGAGATTCCCAATAATCTCGTGTATATAAGGATGTCCAAGCTTTAGTACTGCTTCTGGAATAATTAAACTTGGCAATTTATGTTTTGTAACAACCCCGGATATTTTTTCAATGTATTTTGGACTATTAGGGATTCTTAAAGTCCAGGAAAAATCATTTAATGAGGAGCTTGAAGTAAGTCCACCCATACTTGTGTAGCTCGTTGGTTTACCTGGTGCAGGAGAAAAACTAACTTCAAATTTAAATTTTTCTTTTGCTTCTTTCGGCAAAAAGCTTGTGTTAAATAAAAAAGCAGTACCTCTGCGTGAAACTAACATTAGTGAATTGCCTCTTAATTGATTCTAATTTTATCATTAATTTGGGTTAGACAATCCTTAACTTTAAATCTTTGATTTTAATTTTCCAAGTTTTATCTTGTTAAATCCTTTTGGCTTCCATGGATCGATAGTCATATTCCTTCTAAACTCTGTCATTTTTTCAATTTGACCTTTTAATTTATCCCATCTCTCAATCCATTTTTCAGGTATTTTAGTTTGTTTTAAAATTTGATATGTGTCTTCCAAGAAAAATCTTCCTTTTGCATGATGTTCTAATTTGAAGTCCATGTCACAAAAAGGATCTACAATTACATGTCCATGAATTACCCAGGCTTCGTAAAACAATCCTCTACCCGGATCGAAATCAGTATCATTTCCTACAGGCTGTCCCCATACAAAAGCACCGGACGGATCAAAACCTTTAAAATAAAATGCCCCTGCAAGTAAATGATTTAGCTCATGTCCGACTTTTGCATGAATATCTAAAACGACCTTTGTTTCTTTAAGTGAATATTCAGGTGGGTCATATATATATACCGTAAGGGTGTCATTTTCAAGAGTATAATTATGTCCACCTTGAAATCCTATCCACCATTGTTTGTCAGTGATTAATTCCTGCATAATAGATTTTTACCCTTTGAAGATTTTCTTTTATCTTAAAATGTTGCAAAGTGATAAAATATCATCCTTAGGTTATAGGGATAAGCCTATATGAATCATAGATTTTTTATTACACCAAATCAAATCAACTGGCAGGAAAAAAAAGCCAGCATTTCTGAGCAGGATCAGACTCATAAAATTTCACATGTCTTAAGACTTAGGGAAAATGATCAGATAGTTTTACTTGATGGGACAGGGCTTGTTTATAATGCTCAGATTGTTTCTTTTTTTTCAAGAGCAGTCCAGTGCAGGCTCTTAAGCAGACGAAGTACAAATACAGAGCCAGAATTAAAAATAACAATTGCACAAGGATTGCTTAAAGGACCAAAATTTGATTATGTTTTACAAAAGTGTACAGAGACAGGGGTTTCCGAATTTATTCCAGTTGCTACTGAAAGAACTATTATAAGAATTAATGAAGATGATGTCTCAAGAGATGTAGATAGGAGAATAGATCGCTACCAAAAAATTATACAGGATGCTGCAGAACAGTCAGAGAGAGGATCTGTTCCTCCTGTAAAAAATGTGATGACCCTTGATGAGTTGTGCAAAATGAATTTATCTACTTATGATTTAAAACTTATTTGTGCTGAAAGATCCCAGACTAATGGAATAAAAGAAGTTTTAAACAGTATTCAGTCTAAAGTTCAAAAAGTTATTTTATTAATAGGTCCGGAAGGAGGATTTGCTGAGAATGAGATAAAACAGGTTCTATCTGCTGGTTTTACTTCTGTAAGTCTTGGAAAAAGAATCTATCGTTCAGAAACAGTTGGTATGCTTCTTTCCGGCATATTGTTTTTTTATTTTAATGATCTTAAGTAACCAGGACTTTCACAAAAGCAAACCTATTGCCCGAAGCGTAATTTGGAAGCGGACATGGAGCGCAGGTATGGTGAGAATAAAAAGTGAAAGTCTTGCTTGCTATTGTTGTGGTCTTTGTTCTTGTGGTCTTGCTTGTGCTTGTGGTCTTGCCTGTGGATTTAGCCTGTTATAAACATTTTGTATGTGAGCAGGATTTATATAGTTTACATGTTGTTGACCTGGTTGTGGTTGCTCTTTGCTTACATTGTCTCTGTGTTTTGGGGCTTCCTCAACAAGCTTATTTGCAACTCCCATTACAATTTGTCTAAATTCCTGAGGATTATTTACTACTTGATCAAGATCTACATTATTTGTTTTTTGCCAGATTGTATCAAAGGCTTCAAATGTAATGTTTTGTCTTGAGTTTGTAACTGCAATTAATCTAAGCCTTGGATTAATTACTTTGTTTGCTTTTGCATTGATTCCAAATTGTAAGAAAAGATTATTTAGTCTGCTTTCAACTGTCTTTTCTGATATGCCAAGAATCTTTCCAATTGTTTTGTTGGAGAGTCCAACTGCTACCAGTAAAAGAGTTGCTGTTTGATCTTCAGAAAGAAGTTCATTTGGTGGTTCTTGTGAAGCCTGGTATCTGAGTTTTTGTGCATGATAGCATTTTCCAACCAGTCTTGCTCTTGGATTTAGATTACCGCTTTGATCCTGAAATTTTGCTAACCGGATTAATAGTGTTGTAATTGATTCAATATTTTTAGTTGAAAAATTTAAATCTTCTGCAATAGAAGCATTTGACCAGCCTGCTGCTATAAGTTGAAGTACCCTTTTTCTGCTTGGATTATATTTGATTAAAAAATCCGGAGCAATCGATACTTGCACATTATCTTTTCCCGGGTTATTTTGGTTTTCTGATGTTAGCACTGTGTATCTCCTCTTTTATTGGTGACAACTATTAGGCTTATTCCCAGGATTCTTATTGGTCAATCTTAAATAGACAGTTTGATTTAGAGAAAAAGTTGTACTTAATTTTGTTCTTTCTTCAAAAGGCTTAATTCCTTAGAATTTTTTGAATCATTATTAAAATCTTAGTTAAATTAGGGCTGACTTTGCGGGATAACTTTAAGTTGTCCTAAAAGGTTAAGGAGTGTTAAAAATTGGCTTCTAAAGCTCTTTTGTACTTATATTTGGGCTAGAAATAAAGGTTATAACCTGTTTCTTAATGAATATCATATAATATGACATTGTAATTATCATTTTATAAAGTTTTGAGGCTTTATATATATTGAGCTAAGTAGGGATCAAAAAAATGAGTACAAATCCTACAGGATTAACATCAAATATAGCCAAGCAAATAGCAGCACAGGCAAGTCAAAAATTAAATAACTCGTCAGCACCTGCAAATCAAGGCCCACGTGCAGATGCGTTTGCAAAAGCAACAGCACCTACAAATTCTCCACCACCAGTAACTACTGCAGTAGCAACACCAGGTTCTGCACCAGCAGCACCAGTAGGTGGTACTACTGCTCCTACATCACCAGCTGCTGCAGCAAGAGCAACGGCAAATGCACCAACAACACCTAGTAATGTAGCTGCAGCAATAGGAATGGCAACAAGTAGTGTGGTCTTTGCGCGTGTTTCAGCTGCAGCAGCTGTTACAGTTGGAGAAACTAAAGATGAAAATAAAAAAGAAACTAATAAATCTATTAACAGAGGAACAGAAGTTGGTGATAAAAGTAGTTTAGCTTTACAAGGCGATAATTCTTCAGCGGGAGAAGAAGCAGCTAAAACTGGTGCTACCGGCGGCGCAAGCGGTCCAGGTGCTGCAGCCGCATAAAAAAATTCTTTTGCTCTTAAAAAAACATTATGGTAATCCAAAATGTGCTCTTAATTATAAGAATCCTTTTGAATTATTAGTGGCTACTATTCTTTCAGCTCAGTGTACTGATGAAAGAGTAAATATTGTTACTGAAAAACTCTTTAAAAAATATACAACAGTAAAAGATTATGCAAGTGCAGATATAAGGGAATTTGAAAAGGATATTTATTCTACAGGGTTTTATAGAAATAAGGCAAAAAATATTATTGCAACAGCAAAGATGATTAATGGCATATATAAAGGAAGGGTTCCAAAAGACTTTGATAAGTTATTAGAATTTCCAGGGGTAGCGAGGAAAACAGCTAATTGTGTAATGGGAAATGCTTTTAATATCCCATCTGGAGTAGTAGTAGATACTCATGTGTCCAGAATTACTCAAAGGCTTGGACTTACAAAGAACACTGATCCAAATAAAATCGAGCAGGATTTAATAAAAATAATTCCTAAAAGTGAATGGATAAATTTTAGTCATATGTTAATCTGGCACGGAAGAAGAATCTGCGATGCTAGAAGACCAAAGTGTGAAATCTGTTTTTTGAATAAATTGTGTCCATCTGCAGGTATAAAATAATACCATTTGTGGAATTAATCTAACACTTCCTGTCATTGCGAGCCGAATGAAATGAGGCGTGGCAATCTCCTAACGTTTTGGAGATTCCCACGTCGCTGCACTCCTCGCAATGACGTGTTACGAAACTTGATTGGTTTACTATACTTCTAAGGTGAACTTATATTAAATTTAACTCTTCTAATTTTTCCAGAACTTCTTCAGCATGATTTGGGCAATCAACTTTATTGAAAATATATGCGATTTTTTGATCTGGGCTTATTATAAAAGTAGTTCTGACTGTGCCCATATACTTCTTTCCATAAAGAGATTTTTCCTGCCATACACCATAAGCTGTCTGAACTTTTTTGTCTGCATCTGATAGTAGGGTAAATGGGAGATCGTATTTTTCTATAAATCCTTGATGGGAGTTCTGACTATCCTTACTAACTCCCAGGATTACAACATTCTTCTTTTTAAAAGTGGAATGTCTGTCTCTTAAACTGCAAGCCTCTTTTGTACAACCGGGAGTGTTGTCTTTTGGATAAAAATATAAAATAACAGCTTTACCCTTAAATTGTTTTAGAGATATTTTCTTCCCGGATTCATCAAGCGATTCAAAATCAGGTGCTTTACCTCCTACTTCCAGTATTTTGCTTTTGGTTAATGTCTTAGACATTAAATCCTCCTTTATAAAATACTTTTTTTGATTTATCCTCTATGGTAAAACCGATTTTGTGACTTTTATAATCTTGCTTTTTAATTTCATCGATTATATTTTTTTCATCACTTTTGTCTATTATTAACACCATACCAATTCCATTGTTAAAAGTTCTTAGCATTTCTTCTTTATCTATTGGTCCGGCTTCTTCAATGACTTTAAAAATCTCAGGTCTTTTCCATGAGCTTAAGTTGATTTCACAGCTTATATTTGCTGGAAATATTCTGGAAGTATTTTCTGTTAATCCTCCTCCAGTAATATTTGCAATTCCCTTGATTCTAAATTTAGATTTAAGGGTGTTAATGAGTTTTGTGTAAATAAATGTAGGTGTTAAAAGTACCTCACCAATACTTCTTTCTAGTTTAGGATGTTTATAATTTATATCCCAGCCTGCTATTTCAAAAATAACTTTTTGTGCAAGGCTATAACCGTTACTGTGTAATCCTGAACTTTCAATGCCGATTAAAATATCACTGGTTTTGATTCTTGAACCGTCAATAATTTCTTCCTGTTCAACTAGGCCTACTGCAAAACCTGCAAGATCGTATTCGTTAGATTTATAAAAACCGGGAAGTTCTGCAGTCTCACCACCAAGTAAAGTACAGTTTGATTCTATGCACCCATCTGCAATTCCTTTAATTATCTCTTTTGTCTGTTCAGGTGATAATTTTCCTGTTGCAAAATAATCTAAAAAAAACAGTGGTTCTGCACCGCAGCAAATAAGATCATTTACACACATAGCTACAAGATCAATTCCAATTGTTTTATGTTTGTTTAATTTAAAAGCCAGTTTTAACTTTGTCCCGACACCGTCAGTGCTGGCTACAAGTACAGGTTTTTTATATCCGGTTGGAACTTTAAATAGTCCACTAAATCCACCAATTTCGGAAATGACTTCAGGTCTATAGGTCTTTTTTGCAAGAGGTTTTATATAGTCAACAGTTTTATCTCCTGCTTCTATATCAACTCCGGAATCTTTATATGAAATACTTTTAGTCATACTATAAAATGATACATTATGGACGCGCATCATTTTTTATACTTATTACTTTGGATAGCAATAGGCTATTTATCAGGTTCAATCCCTACAGGTTATTTGATTGGGAGGTTAAAAGGTATAGACCTCACAAAGACTGGAAGTGGCAGTACTGGAGCTACAAATGTATTAAGAAAACTTGGCAGAGGGCCAGCTTTAGCTACGTTTCTTATAGATATTTTAAAAGGATTTTTACCTACTTACTTTGCCATGAAGTTACAGGACTGTACTTTTATTGTAACTATAGTTGCTGTGTTTTGTATTATTGGACATAGCAAGTCAGTTTTTTTAGGATTTAAAGGTGGTAAATCTTCTGCTACTGGACTTGGGCTTTTAATTGCGCTTAGTTGGGAAGTAGCGCTAATTACTTTTTTAATCTGGGTAATTGTAGTTGTAGTTTCAAAGTATTCTTCACTAGGTTCTATAATCTCTGTACCGCTTGCACCTGTTTTATTGTATTTATTTCATAAACCAGTTCTTTATATTATTCTTACAGCTTTTATAGCAGTTTATATTGTGTTAATTAGACATCGTGAAAATATTCAAAGGCTAATTGTTGGGACTGAGCCGAAGATTGGTAGCTGAAATCTGGTTACAAATCAAATCTCCCATCTCAATGGTTCCAACCAATTTGCATTTATCTTGAGCGATATCTTTAGTTCTGTACCCTTCGTTTAAAATACTTTTTACCGATTTTAAAATGGTGTCGTAAACCTTTTTATCATTAAAACTGTACTTAAACATCATAGCTATTGAAAGTATCATAGCTATTGGATTAGCCAGGTTCTTTCCTGCAATGTCCGGTGCACTTCCATGAACAGGTTCATAAATAGATGGCAAAGAACCATCTCCAGTTGATGCGCTTGGCAGCATTCCAATGCTTCCTGTAAGCATTGCTCCTTCGTCAGATAAAATATCACCAAATAAATTTTCAGCCAGGATTACATCAAATTGTCCTGGATTTTTAATTAACTGCATTGCTGCATTGTCTATGTATAAGTGTTCTAAAGTTACATCTTTATAATCCTTTGAAACTTCTATGACTACATCACGCCAGAGCTGTGAAACATCCAGAACATTTGCTTTATCAATTGATGTGATTTTCTTTTTTCTTTTTCCTGCAATTTCAAATGCAACATTTGCAATTCTTTTTATTTCTGACTCTGTATAAATCATTGTATTGAAACCAACTTTTTCACCATTTCTTACTTCAATACCTTTTGGCTTCCCGAAATATAAGCCACCGGTTAGTTCTCTTACTACTATTAAATCTGTGCCGGATAATATTTCTCTTTTAATGGTTGAGCTGTCTAAAAGTGGATCAAAAAGCATAATAGGTCTTAAATTTGCGAAAGTATTTAGTCCTGCTCTTAAGCTTAAAAGCCCGGTCTCTGGACGCTTTGCACGTGGTAAAGTGTCATATTTCGGTCCACCAATTGCAGCCAGTAAAACAGCGTCTGATTTTTTGCAGGCGTTTAATGTGTCTTCTGGAAGCGGTAGACCATGCTTATCAATAGCTATACCGCCAAAGTCTTTTTTTACAATTTCAAATTTGTAATCAAACCGGCTTTCAATTACCGTTAGTAATTTTTCACCTTCTTTTGAAACTTCAGGTCCTATACCATCGCCAGAAAGTAAGGTGATTTTTTTTGCATTCATCATTAACTAATTTAAACATAAATTAGTTAATTGATCTAGATTCTAACTGAGTATTTATCTCTTATTTTTAAAGCGGCTTCAACCTGATTATTGATAGAACCATCGGCACCATCTTCTATTAGTCTTATAGTTTCAGCTATTTCTTCTTCCGGGGATTGTTTCCAAATCCATGGATAAGTTCTTAATCCTTCATTGTGTATATTATCAATGGCTGCTTTTGTAGCTTGTTCAAATGGTGGGTTCATAATATCAAATCCAAAGTCTTGTTTTAGTTGTTTTATTCTTCCTGAATCACTAGCTTCACCCTGGTAAATATTATGAGCAGTTACGATCTTAGGATTTAATTCCTTTACCCGATCTAAAGCTTCTGGTACAAAACATAAAACAGATATTTGATCAACTAATCCTTTTTGTTCTATAAACTCAACAGCTTTGGTGACAAGGTCTTCTAAATATTTTCTATCTGCAGCAGAATCTTTATCATATTTATCATTAATAAACTTAAGCTCAAGAAATAGTTTCTTGCCTTGTGGAATTGGAATATTAGAGAGTGCAGGTATTGCAGCAAAAGGAGCTTCACTTTCAAGAAGAGCTGTATTATTAACTCCTCTGCTTTGTAAATTAAGACCTTCTATATTCAGTCCTGCACCCAGTACAAGTTCATCTAAAGTATATTCCCCTACTAGTTTTTGCTCTTCTGTGCCAGGCATTCTAAATACTCGACCAAGAGCATCATCATGATGTACTACCAAAACCCCATCGTTAGATAAAATCGCATCAAGTTCTACCCCATCTGCTCCAAGTCTCCAGGCATCTTCAAAAGACTCAATAGTGTTTTCAATATTTCTTGAATTAAGTGGATTCCCGGGATTTCCACGGTGGCCAATTATTTCAAACTTTGGTGAATTAGTTACCATCATAAATTTTTCCTCAAATAGTTTCTTAGATTGTTTTAATTCTAATATAAGAACTATCTATTTACAAACTGTCTTTGCTCAATTCTTCTTCTTAACTCTTTAAGTGTTTTAGATGAATCTTCCAGACTGTTTTGTATGTCGTTTTGAATGGTTACTGATGATGGGGGTAGAGAAACTGTAGGAGTATTTTTCTCTTTTGGGGCTAAAGTTTCCTGGTTTGTAGTAGCTAATGGTGCTCCTGGGACTAACATTTCATTTTCTGTTTGCGGGGTTTTGTCCTGGATTTTACCAAGCCAGTTTCTTAAACCCTTTTTAGTGATTTTATTTGATTTGCCGATTATGTTAATGGGTTCTATTATTGTAGATTCTTTTATATCAGATAAAAATATTTTATTTTCTTTTGAATCTGTACTTTCTTCGTCTTTTTGAATTTCTTCAGCCAAAATATTATTCGTTTCTTGCTCCAGTTCTTCAATGCCTTTGACTGCTGGAACAGGTTTCCATCCTGTATTTACCGTAGGGTAGGTGTTCTTACGAAGCAAAACTTCTTGTTCTACAGGTTTTGTACTTTCAAGACTGACTATTGTATCTGATTCTTTAGGAAATATTTTATTTGTATAAATAACTATGTCAGAATTTAATTTCTTCGTATCAAGAAAAGTATTCAGATCGTTAATTTGATTTTTAATGAGTTGGACTAATATTTGATTTTTAATTTCATTTCTTGCATCTTCCAGGGTGGCATTATTCCTGGAAAGAAACTGGTTAAATTCTTCCTCCCCGCCCTGTTTTTCTTTTATCAGATCCAGCTTTTTTGTAATTTCTTCTTCTGGAACATTAAGATTCCGTATTTGAGCTTCCTGTAAAATCAATGTTTCATTTACGATTTTTTCAATTAATTTCTCTTTTATTTGTTTTCTAAGAAGTTTTTCAAGTAAAATATTCTCTTCAACTTTTTCTCTGATATCTGCAATTTTTAGGTTGTTTCTGCTGGCTTTTTCCTCAAGATTATCTATGGTTCCATATCTTATTGTCAGATCTCTCCAGGCATTGTCAAAATCGTTAGCATTTGCTGTAATCCCTTCTTCTTTAGCCTTTCTTATTAAGCTTTCTCTCTTCAGTGTTGCTTTTGGGTTAGAAGTCGGAAGACGAAGCAAATTAAAATTTAAATCAGTGTAGAACTTTTTGCTTTGTGCATTCAGCAGGCGATTGAAGTTATCTTCCAAAACATCCTGTCCATTTATTCTGGCTATTATATTGTTATGAGTAGCTTGAGCTGAATGATATAAATTAAAACTTAAAATAGTTGTCAATAAAAAAAATAAAGCAGGAATTTTCTTCATAGACAACATTCTAAAATAAAATCAAGAATATTTTGTTAAAACTCAGGCTATCTTTTCATTTATATCAATAGATCTTAAGCAGTGAAGTAACTCGAAAAGTATATCTAATTGTTCTTTAGTTGATAAACCTACTGTTTTTACAAGAAGATATGAGTTTTCGCTCCCTCCTCTTGCCCCAGGCTTAAATGCTACCCTTCCAAGTAAACTTTTTGGAAGTTTGCTTTGTGTACCTAACCAGGATTGTAGCCTTAAGTTAATAAAAATTTTCACATTGTCCAAGACTCCGGCTTCTGATTTTATGTGTTTAATATCAAATTCATTTGCAAGGACTCTAAGTTCAACAATTCTTTTTAAATTATTAACCTCTTCGGGTAAATTCCCAAATCTGTCCTTCCATTCTGAAGCAATATATTCCAGCTCTTTACTTGTTCTTATATTTGCTAATCTTTTGTACTCAATTACTTTTTGTGAATCATCTTCTATGTAACTGTTTGGAATATAGGCGCTGATGTTTAAATCAACGATACATTCAAGTTCTTTATCCTGGACTTCCAGACCTCTTAATTTATCAACAGCTTCATTAAGCAGCTGGCAGTATAAATCAAATCCAACTGAAATCATATGCCCATGCTGTTCTGCTCCAAGAATGTTTCCAACACCCCTTATCTCCATATCACGAATTGCAATCTGATAACCTGAGCCCAGTGTCGAAAATTCTTTTATTGCCTGTAATCTGTTTTTTGCAGTGTCAGTTAAAACTACTTCGCTTGGATATAAGCAATAAGCATATGCCTGAACATCTGATCTCCCTACTCTCCCTCTTAGTTGATAAAGCTGTGCTAAGCCCATGTGATCAGCATTATTAATAATTATTGTGTTTACATTTGGGATGTCCAGTCCGGATTCAATAATTGTAGTACAAAGAAGCACGCTGTATTTTTTTAGTGAAAAGTCAAGCATGACATTTTCAAGTTCTTTTGGCTGCATTTGTCCATGAGCAATTGCAATATTTGCTTCAGGTACCAGTTCTTTTAAGTAGGCTCCTATCTGATGGATTGATTCAATTCTGTTATGTACAAAATAAATCTGTCCGCTTCTTTCAAGCTCATGTAAAATTGAAGTTTTTACAATCGTAGGTTTAAATTCTCCTACAAAAGTTTTTATTGGCAGGCGGTTTAGTGGAGCAGTATTTATGAGTGACATGTCCCTTGCGCCTGTTAATGCCATGTGTAGAGTTCGTGGAATGGGAGTAGCGCTCAGTGTTATAACATCAACAGTTACTCTAAGTTGTTTTAATCTTTCTTTGTGGATGACTCCAAATCTTTGTTCTTCATCTATAACCACTAATCCCAGATCCTTAAAAGTTACATCATTTTGTAAAAGCCTGTGTGTGCCAATTACCACATCAATTTCTCCAAGTGCTAATTTATTTACCACTCGTTTTTGTTCTCTTGGACTTATAAAGCGGCTAAGAAGTGCAATTCTTGTAGAAAATGCTGCAAGACGTTCTGAAATTACATTGAAATGCTGTTCTGCAAGTAGGGTTGTGGGGACCAGCACTGCTGACTGTTTGCCGGATAATACAGCTTTGAAAATAGCTCTTATTGCAACTTCGGTTTTTCCATAGCCCACATCTCCACAAATCAGCCTGTCCATTGGTTTGGTAGATTCCATATCTGCTTTAACAGCACAGATTGCTTTCCACTGATCCGGTGTTTCAGTATAAGGAAAGGCTTCTTCCATTTCAATCTGCCAGTGAGAATCTGGATTAAATGCAAAACCTTCCAGCTTTGATCTGGCTGTATATAAATTAAGCAAATCCTCTGCAACTTTTTTAACTGCCTTTTTAACTTTTTTCTTTGTCAGTTCCCAGTCAGATCCACCAAGTTTTGATAATCTTGGAACTACATCTGTGGACCCGCGGTATCGATATAAAATATTTATTTGTTCAACCGGTAAGTAAAGCTTTCCGTCAGCAGCATATTCAATCATTAAATATTCCCGCTCGACAGTGTCTAAAGTTACTTTGACAAGTCCACGATATTTTCCAATCCCGTGTTTTATATGAACGACATAGTCATTTGGCTTCAGATCTTCTATATTTGAATAATAATCATATTTTTCGGATTTTAAATTTTTCTTTAAAAGATTTGGTCTGCGCTTTGTTCCGAAAATTTCCTGATCCGTTAAAACTACAATATTTGCAAATCCCATTTTAAAGCCATTAATAGTGCCGCCTTTGCTTATAAATGCCTGGTTTAATTTGTAATCTTCGTCATTTAAAAATTCCAGATATTTTCCTGGTACATTCCATTCTCTTAGTATTCCAAGTATTCTTTGGGGTTGATCGCTGTAAATTATGACTTTTTGATTCAGTGAAAACCACTCTCTTACCTTCTCGATAAATTTTTCCAGTTGATTTTGAAATCTTTCAGCAGGCAAAAAGGAAAGATCAATTGACTGGCTGTTTGACTTATCCGATAATTCAAATCTTTCAATATAAGAAATTGAATAATCTTTTATTTTTTTTAAAATCAGTTCTATCTCATTTATTAGAAGATTAGGTAAAGGAATGATTTTTTTATTTTTTTCCAGCTCTTTTTTTATTTCAAGATTTCTCTGATATGAGCTTTCCAGATTAATTGCATTAGCTTCCCAGTCATCAATTATTACAAGCGTATTCTCTGGTAAATAATCAAAAAGTGATGATTCCTTCTGGCTTACAAGCTGTGCATAATATTCTATTGACTCTGAATAGGTGTTTAGTTTTATTTGCTCAATTTCTTGATTTGTTATTTCCTGTAAATCAGGCTGTTGTTCGGACAACTGAGTGATTTTATTTGTCAGTGTTTGTATGTCATGTCCGACAATGTAATATCTTGGTGAAACAATCAGGGTACTTAAATTCTCCTGTGATCTTTGTGTTACCGGTGAATAGATCCTGATTGATTCTATTTCTTCCCCGAAGTATTCTATTCTTGTAGGTTCTCCTACTATTGGATATACATCAAAAATATCCCCTCTGATACTGAATTCCCCCTTATTTGTTACTACGGATGATTTTTTATAACCAAGGGAAACCAATTTCTTTGCAAGTTCTACTGGTTCTATATTTGTATTGAGACTAACTTCAAAGATATTATTTTTCAGATCATCCTTATTCCAGATTTTTTCTAAAAGAGATTTTGAAGAACTTATAATAAGACAAGGTTCTTTTTTGTTTAGTAAGTGTAGAAGTGCTTTTGTCTGACTGGAGATGATTTCTGTATCACTTGCAATTTGATCATATGGTGAAACCTCTTGAATTGGAAAATAAAAAACAGGGGCGCTTGTTAAGTTTGAAACTTCAAGATAAAGATTCAGGGCAGAATTTAAATCGTTTGCCAGATAAACAATAGGTCTGTTTAGTGAATAAATTAATGAAGTAAGAAAGAAACCTTTTGCTGAGTCAGTCAGTCCGTGAAAGTATAATTCCTGGGGCTTTCCATGTAAAGCACCTACATTTTGTGCTTTAAGCCTGGGGATGACTGCCTGTCCGACAGAGCTGACTTGAAATTCGTGGATTAACTTCTCGATGACCATAGCTGCATTCTTATTTTATACCCAGTTTGATTGTGGTTTGTATAAGGGTTTTATTTAATTCCCAACAAATTGGAAACCTTTAATTCTAGCATGTTGAAAGTTCCAAGGTAAATTTGATCAATTCAACGGCATATCCTTGCAAATACCTTTTCTTTGCAGCTCTAAAAGGACTGTATATGTAGGTAGGATGTACAGTGTTTCATTTGTATCTATTGACTTTAAGGATTTATTTATTGCCCTGATAATATTTTCACTGACTTTAATTTGATCTGTATTTATGTTTGCATACTTTAATCTTAAAGCCATATCAGATGCTCTTTTACCGGAAACAAAAATATTTTTTTTATGATTCTGCAAAAAATCAAATCGTGCATCCCAGAGCCAGGAAATGTCTCTCCCATCAGCATAATTATCGTTTATAGCTATTAAAAATCTTGCATTTGGTATTGTAGATAAGGTCTTTAATACCTCAGTTGTTCCTATGGGATTTTTTATGAGATATATCCAGGCATTCTTTTTATTCATTGTAAGCTTTTCACCCCTTCCGAAAATTGTAGAGTATGAGTTAAGTGCTTTTTGTATTTGTACCTGAGTAATATTTGATACTACTTTTGAAACAGCAATCGCACAGAGGGCATTATAGAGGTTAAAGGTACCGATCATTGGAAGAAAAAAGTTATTTTTGATGTTGTCACACGAAATATCAAAATTAATTGTTAGAGAGTCTGTTTTAAAACCAGTTACAAAAAAATCTGTTTTTGGTCTTTGAAGATTACATTTGGTGCAGCTATAATTCCCAAGATGAGCAAGATATTTATGACTAAATAAAAGATCAGATTTACATTCTGGACAGGCCGTTATTTCTTCCGGATCAGAAAGCCATGATATTTCACTGTCATTACTTTGCTCCTCGCAATGATGTTTTACTCCGGCTTCAATTCCATAGTAAATCTTCTTATGTGAAGAATCGATATTTAAAAAAGCTACGCTACTATCATCTGCGTTTAACAGTATGGTCGTGTTTTTATTGTTGAATATTCCTTTTTCAATTAATCGGGCTGTTGTATCCAGCTCTCCAAAACGATCTAACTGGTCTCTAAATAAGTTTGTTACTCCTATAACATCAGGATGTATTTCTTTTGTGATTAAGTGCAGAGCTGCTTCATCTACTTCCAGTATTATGTAGTCGTAATTTAAATTTCCAAATAAAGTTGAATAATGACAAAATGTGCTTGCAATACCGGATAGAAGATTGGCACCGGATTTGTTATAAATTACTTTTTTATCTGTACTTTTTAAAATATTTGCAAGCAAGCCACAGGTTGTACTTTTTCCATTTGTACCAGTAATTAAAATTATTTTACAGTTGTTTTTTGTCTTGAAATCTTTAAACAAATCTTTTTTTAAAGATAGTGCAATTCTTCCCGGTACATTTGAAGCCTGTCCTGCATGAAGAGCAGAAATAATGAAACTTGCAAATTTAGCGGACCAGAGTGAAAACAAAAAAAACAATTTATTCATAATTTCCTAATTGTCAATTCTCAATTGTTCTATCCAGGGGGCCATTTATGGAATCTACCTCCCAGTATATGTAAATGTAAGTGGTATACTGTCTGACCGCCATTATCACCGGTGTTAATAACTGTTCTAAAGCCCTCATCTAGATGTTGTTGTTCTGCGATTTCTTTTGCAGTAAGCAAAAGCTTTCCAAGCAGGGATGTCGCATGCAATGCTCCTAAAGTATCTTCGACTTCCCACAAATTTTTAATATGTACTCTTGGTATTACAAGTATGTGTGTAGGACTTACTGGTTTTATGTCATTAAAAGCGATAAAATCATCATTTTCAAAAATGATTTTTGTCGGCAATTCTTTTTTTACTATCTTGCAGAAAATACAGTCATTCATAACAACCTAGATTATACTGTAATTATGAATGATGTTCAAACATTAAATAATATAATTGAATTAATAAAAGATTCAGGCAAATCAAAAAAATGTCTTGTTCTCTCACATCAGAATCCTGATGGTGACACTTTAGGATCTATGCTTGCTTTAGGAGAAATGCTTAAGACGTTAGGTCATAAGGTTGATCGGTTAATTTCTGATCCAGTGCCGGAGATTTATAAGTTCTTACCATTTTCAAGTCTTGTAAAAGCTCCTGGTGATTCTTCTTTGAATGATGTTTATGATATTGCATTTAGTCTTGATTGCGGATCAGTTAAGCGGCTGGGGAAAGCAGAAAAGTTCTGGCAGTCTGCAGCTGTGACAGTAAACATTGACCATCACATTTCAAATGAAAAATTTGGCAGGATAAACTGGATTGAAGCAAATGCAACAAGCACCGGTCAAATGATTTCCTGGCTTGCAAAAAATGCTAATGTAAATATTTCAAATGAAATTGCCACTCTTCTGTACACGACTTTATTAACTGACACAGGATGCTTCTCAAATTCAAACACAAATTCAGATGCTCTTTCCTGGGGCGCAGAGCTTATAAAACTTGGTGCTGATCATTTAAATGTTTATAAAAAAGTTTTTCTTGAAAAGCCGTTTAAGTCAATTAAGGTTTTTGGATTGAGTCTTGGCAATATGAATTTAATTGAAAATGGTGAAGTTGCCTGGACATATGTAAGTAAAGATGTTTTACAAAGTCTTTTAGCTACAGGTGAGGATACTGAAGACATAATAGATCATTTAATGAGAACAAAAGGAGTAAAGATAGGTGTATTTTTTAGAGATGATGGTAATGAAACGAAAGTAAGTCTTAGATCAAATTCAGATTTTGATGTAAGTAAAATTGCTGTTACATATGGTGGCGGTGGACACAAGCGTGCTGCTGGAATTAATATAAAATCACCATTTCTAGAAGTTAAAGATCTTATATTAACTAAAGTAATTGAAGAATATAAAAATGGTCAATATAAACAATGAAAAAAAATTGTCTGTAATTATTGCTGCTGCTGGCAATGCAAGCAGGCTTTTTGATGATAAAGATAAGCCTCTTTCTAAACAATTTGTTTTGCTTGGTGGAAAGCCGCTGCTAATTCATTCACTTGAAAAATTTATAAAGTTAAAAGGTATTCTTGAAATAATAATAGTCACAAATAATATAAGCTCTACAAATAAATTGCTTAATGACACTGGTTTTTTTGATGAGGTGAAAATTAAAATTGTTGAAGGAAGTGAATTAAGGCAGGATTCTGTCTACAATGGTTTTTGCAAAGTTGATAATTCTGTTGATTTAGTAGTAATCCATGATGTTGCAAGACCAATGTTTAGAATTGAAGATTTGGAAAAGTGTATTGAAGCGGTCTGTCTTACCGGTGCTGCTGTGCTTGCTGTTCCAGTTGTAGATACTATCAAATGTGCAAAATTAGATAAAGACAGATTAATCGTAAAAAGCACTGTGGATAGAAAGGATTTATTTTTAGTGCAGACACCTCAGGTATTTAACTATAAGTTATTATACAGTGCATATAAAATGTTTAGGAGTTCAAACAATTCAGGACAAGTTGTTACAGATGAAGCAAATATGGTAGAAATCATAGGTGAACAGGTAGAATTAATTCTCGGTGATAGAAAAAATATAAAGATTACGTACCCAGAAGATCTAAAGATTGCTCAAGCTGTTCTTGATTCAAATATTACTTCTCTTCATTCAACAAGTCTGGTAAGGTAAAAGAAAAATATAAATAGAGTGTTTTCTTGAAAACATGGAGTGATATGGAAACAATTAAAATTAAAGTACCTGCATCAACATCAAACCTGGGACCCGGGTTTGATACTTTGTCACTTGCACTTGATTGGTACAATGAGTTCGTTTTTAAGGTAACTAAAGAAGGTCTAAAAATAACTCAGTCAAATTCAAATAAACTACCTGAAGATAGTACAAACCTGGTCTACAAATGTTTTTGTGAAGTGTTTAAAAAGCTAAAAAAGACACCGCCTGGTATAGAGCTTGATATAAATTGTCAGATACCGATGGCTGCAGGATTGGGTTCTAGTGCAAGTGCTGTTGTAAGTGGTGTGCTTGCAGCAAATACATTGCTTGATAACTCATTGTCTAAAAGTGAAATCTTAAGTCTGGTTACAAAGCTTGAAGGTCATCCGGATAATTGTGCAGCAGCAATTTATGGTGGATTAACTATATCCGTATCCCAGGATGAAAAAGTTTATGTAAGTCAGTTTCCATGGCCTAAGGAGTTACTTGTTATTGTAGTGATTCCTGATTTTGAATTGCCTACAAGGATTTCAAGAGAGCTTTTACCCTCGAAAGTTTCATATGGTGATGCTACTTTTAATGTGAGCAGAACTGCATATTTACTTTCAAGCCTTTTAAATAAGGATTGGGAAGGCTTAAAGATTGGCTTTCAGGATAGATTACATCAGCCATTTAGAAAAGATCTTGTACATGGTATGGAAGAAGTATTAAATGAAGGACTTAAGAAAGGTGCATGTGGAGCTACTTTATCAGGTGCTGGACCGACTCTGGTAGCATTTGTAAATGATAAAAATAAAGCAGAAGAAATCGGAAAAACAATGACTGAAAAATGGCAGGAGTCTAAAGTTAAAAGTAATTACAGGGTTTTAAATGTTGCAAGTGATGGTGTAAAAGTAGAAATCTTAGTTACAAAGTAAGATGAGATTTTGATTTTTTTTATAGCCAATGTATCCAAATAGCTACAGTACTTCCAAGCAGTGCTCCTATAAATACTTCAACAGGTGTATGTCCAAGAAATTCTTTAAATCTTTGTGAGCTCAGATGTGGATGTTCGGAAAATATTTCAGCAACAATTTGATTTAATACTGAGGCTTGTCTTCCTACTGCTCTACGTAATCCTGCAGCATCGTACATGACTACAAGTGTTACTGTTAGTGCAATTGCACAAGCTACGGAGTTAAATCCTGTTAATAGTCCGACACTTGTGGTCATTGCCATCATAAATGAACTGTGGCTTGATGGCATTCCACCTGTCTGGAAAAGTCTTTTAAAATTAAATTGTTTGTTTGCAATAAAATAAACAACAAATTTATAAATCTGGGCAAGAGAATTTGCACAAATAGCAGACAAAATGATTTCAACTCCATTGCTTAACTGCATATAACTAATTTATCCTGTTAATTACATGCTCAGATAATTCTGAGAGAATTTGTGTTTTTAGTGGAATCTTTTTTAATTCTGATTTTGCTTCTGAAATAAGATTTTCTGCAATTTTCTTTGATTGTTCTACTCCTATTATCATTGGATAAGTTCCTTTTTTCTGTTCCTTGTCCTTACCTGACGTTTTACCAAGGGTTTTTGTGTCACTTGTAATATCTAGGATATCATCAATTATTTGAAAAGCAATTCCTACTTTGAGTCCAAAATTACTAAAATGTTCAAGTATTTTTTCTTTTTCATTTAATTCAAATGATTTATTCCCGAATTGATTATCTGGATCAAGACCTATTATTGCTCCACATAGAATAGAAGCTCTTATTAGCTCAGCAGTTTTTAATTTGTAGATTTTTTCGGTTAATTTTAAGTCTCCTCCAGTTTCTGAATTCATGAGATCTAAAACTTGACCGGGAACAAGCCCTAATGTAAATGCTTTTGCCAGAACATCTATTAAATTCAGTTTCTGGGAAGAAGAAATGTTTTTAGTGTGTTCAGTTACCAGCTGGAATGCGAGACTTAGCATTGCATCGCCAGCTAAAATTGCAATAGCTTCTCCAAAAGCCTTATGGCAGGATGGCTTTCCCCGTCTTAAGTCATCATTGTCCATAGAGGGTAAATCATCATGAATTAGACTCATTGCATGTACAATTTCTATGGAGCATGCAATAGTCAAGCAGTCTTCTAAAAAGTCATCATTTCTTGTACTGGATTCAAAAGATGCAAGACAAAAAATTCCTCTTATTCTTTTTCCACTATCAAGAAGGGAGTATTTAACGGCATTCCAGAGTTCATCCGGGGAAGAGAAATTTTTATTTTTCTCAAATAAGCTCTTTAAATTAGTATCTATTATACTTTTTTGCTTGTCGAGATAATTTTCAATGTCAATATTAGATTTTGTTTCAATAGACATAGGAATATTCTAGCGCTAATTTTTAGTGCAGGTTAACTAATTACAGATGAGTATAAAAACAGCTCTACTGGAAAAATTAATATCCAAGTTTATGTTATTATGTTCTGAAAATGAATATAGCGATGACTCAAGAAGTAATTGATATAAATAAAATAAAAGAAATAATTCCTCACAGATATCCATTCTTGTTAGTAGATAGAGTTATGTATTTAGAGCCTGGTATTAAGGCTATTGGTTATAAAAATGTGACTGTAAATGAATCATTTTTTCAAGGACATTTCCCTGGGAACCCAATAATGCCGGGTGTTCTTATTATCGAAGCGCTTGCTCAGCTTGGTTGTATAGCAATGCTTGTAAAAGAAGAATACAAGGATATGGTTGGTTTGTTTGCTGGTATTGATGGTGCACGTTTTAAGAAACCGGTTTATCCGGGAGATAAGCTTGAATTAAGTGTTGAACTCATTAAGTTAAAAGGTCCTATTGGAAAATTTAAAGGTATAGCAAAAGTAGATGGACAATTAGCTTGTGAAGCAGAAGTATTATTTGCTATTGTTCCGAAACCTGCTGATAGAAAGATTTAAAGACTTTATTGATTGTGTCATTCTCACGAAAAAAGTGGGAATCCAGTGAAATAACGTTTGCGTATGTTTCCTGGATTCCCGGTCAAGCCGGGAATGACACTTCCATCTTAGATATTTTATCTTCAGATTCTGCTGTCGACAAAATATTAAAAAATATTCCGATCATTGCAAGTGTCGTTATTAACGAAGTTCCACCACAGCTGAATAATGGCAGTGTTACACCGGTAATGGGTATAAGACCTGTTGCTACAGAAAGGTTTATTACTGCCTGTGTACCAATTGAAAAAATAATTGCTGTGCCTAAAATTCTTCCGTATTTGTTTTGTATTTTGTTAATTAAAAATATTCCTCTTAATATCCAGCTTAAATATAAAATTAAAATCGCAGTTAAGCCCAGATATCCAATTTCTTCTCCCATTACTGCAAATATAAAATCAGAGTGAGGTATAGGAAGTTGTCTATTTTTTTGAACAGAATTTCCTAAACCTGCTCCAAACAGACCTCCAAATCCAAATGCATATCTTGATTGAATTAAGTTATAGCCTTTTCCCTGTGGATCAAGATAAGGATTAATCCAGTAAGCGATTCTTTCTGCTTGATATGGAGTTGATTTTAATTTTAAATAACCAATTAATCCTGTTAGTGGAACAATTGGAATTACTAACCATACAGGCCATCCAAATACAAAAAGCATTTCCATGGTTACCAATACAAGTATTGATGCTGAGCCAAGATCAGGTTGTCTCAATATTACCAGGATTAATAATGTGATTAATATTAAATATGGAAGAATTTGTTTAAAGTCATTCCATTTGTACTTGGCAAGAAACTTACTTACGAGTAAAATTACAGAAAACTTTGCGATTTCTGCCGGTTGAAATTGGAATCCACCGATGTCTATCCATCTTTGTGAGCCACCGCTGGCTTTTCCAATATTTGAGAAAACAGTAATTACCATTATGATAAGCATAATAATAGAAAGTATTGTTGTGGATTTAAACCAGAGTTTGTAATTTACTCTTGAAAATAAAATCATTACACATAAACCAATGATTAGTGCAGCAGATTGTTTAAGTCCCATTGTCCAGAGATTGTTTGTTAGTCTGTGCGATTCATATACGCTGCTTGAAAATGCAAAAATTATTCCTGTGATTATTAAAGTAAAAGTAAGTTGAAGAAAAAAAATATCAATATTTCTAAAGTTTGTTAACAAGGTCTTTAAAAGTTTTTCCTCTTTCCTCATAGTTTTTAAACATATCAAAACTTGCACAGGCTGGTGAAAATAAGACTATATCTGTTTTAGATTTTAATGATGTTGTAAGGGCATCGTTTAAGTCAGTTACAATTATTAATTTTTTGAAACTATTTTTGTTTAATTCGTTCTGAAAACGTTCTTTAGCCTCTCCGTATAAAATAACCTCGCTTACATGAGTTTTAATTGCATTTATCATTTTATCAAGACTTGTTTTTTTGTCTTTGCCACCAAGAATCAAAGTGATATTTTTGTTTTTTATTTCACTTATTGCTTCTATAGCTTTAATCGTTGCTTCGGGGTTTGTAGCTTTGGAATCGTTGTAAAATACTTTATTTCTTGTTTCTTTTACATATTCAAGCCGGTGTTCGACACCTTTAAAGCTTTTTAAACCTTTCGTAATAGAGCTGTAATCCGTATTAATTATTTTTGCTGCGACGCTTGCAGCCAGTGAATTTTCAATATTGTGCTGACCTAAAATATTCAGTTCAGCTTTATTTATAAGTTTGTGAATTTCATTTCCATCTTTAATGAACAAATCCCCATCCTCATAAAATGCAAAGTTGGAGAAAGCTTCAAGAGTATTTTTATCTGGTTTTTTATATGAAAAATAAAATTTGTTTGTATTCAATTTGAAGTTTTTCAGTAAATTATCTGTGTAATTTAAAACTGACCAGGCATTTTTATCCTGCTGCAAAAACAATTTCTCTTTTGTTCTAATATAATTATCAAAGTTAATATGCCAGTCCAGATGATCAGGAGTTATATTTAAACAAACTGCTATATTACAGGATATCTTTGGGCTGTAATATATCTGAAATGAGCTGATTTCAAGTACAAAACAATCTACATTGCCTTTGTCTTCATTTATAGCTTCTATAAATGGCTTACCAATATTTCCACAAGAGATAGCTTTTTTGCCTGAAGTGTTTATTAAATGAGTAATTAGACTTGTGGTTGTCGTTTTGCCATTTGTGCCTGTTATTGCAATTGTTGGTTTATTTGTAAAATAGCTTGCAAGTTCAATATCTGAAATTATTGGTATACTTCGCAAATTAATTTTTTTTACAATCTCTGATTGTGGACTAATTCCAGGGCTTATAATTACCAGATCGGATTTATCTAAAAACGAGTCTGAATTCTGATTAAACTCTATTTCAACACCTGATTTTTTCAGCAATAAAATTGTATCTTCAGTATCTTTTGATAAATCTTTACTTTCACTAAGCAGTATTTTTTTTGCTTTGTTTAAAAGAAAAAACGCACTACTAATACCGGTTTTACCAGCACCTAAAATTAAAACAGTTTTTTTACTTAGCTCTAAATTCTTCACAAATATAATTTAAGCATATTTATAAGCAAAGACCCTTATATTAATTGACAATTGAAAATTAAGGAATTTCCCTTTAATTCTCCATTGTCAATTCTCAATTTGTTTTCTACCACTTCAAAGTAAGTCCAATTTCATTACCATCAGGGTTCCAGGTTACTTTATTAAATATTTCGAATAATAAAGGAAGTCCTCTTCCATCTTCCGAAGTTATAGCTATATCTTTTATGTTACTTTTGTTTTTAATGGCTTTTTGCCAGTTGAATCCAACTCCTGAATCAATTACTGAACAGGAGAATGAGCTTTCTTTCAGCCACCAATAAAGTTCTATATGCGGCTTTGTGTTTTCTGGAGTTTTTGTTAAACCATGCCTAAAGGCATTATATATAGCTTCAAGTAATCCAAGCTTAAGACTTGCTTCCATGCTTTTTGGCATACCATTGTTAATTGCATCATCTATAACAATCTTTATTTTTTCATTGATGATGCTCTGATTGTTTTCAGGAAATTCTAGTTTTTTATTTTTTGACATTTCTACTGCGACTATTAGCCTGTCATCATCTGCCTGGGTACCTTTGCTTATAATGTTTAGTATTTTTATAAGTGCTTCCGGGATATCATCTAATTTGTGATTTTTCAATTTAAATAATGCTTCTTTTAGCCATGCTTCTGGAATAAAAGAACCGTCAAGTTGTCTTTGCTCTGTCAACCCATCTGTAAAAATAATTGTTCTATCCCCTGGATTCAGATAAAACTCTTTTTTTGTAAAACCGCCTACAAAATCATTTGTTGACAAAAGTCCAAGCGGTACGCCAGGTTCATCATTGATTTTATTAATAATATCTTGATCTCTTGGGATTAAATAAGGAGATGGATGTCCGGCATTTGAACATATTACTTTTCCTTTTATTATGTCAAATATACCGTACCATGCAGTTGCATAAAAATCAGAATATTTGTTTTGTTCATATATTGAGTTACTTAGGGCGGTTAAAAATACTTCTGGATTCCAGGAAGTAGCTTGATTTTCCAAGAGTCCTTTAATCTCTCCAATAATATATCCTGTAAGTAGTGCTGCGGCAGGACCTTTGCCTGATACATCTCCAATTAATACTCCAATTACATGAGGTGCTAGTTCACAAATCCAGTAAAAATCTCCTGATACATTATGGTGTGGATGGTAAGAGACAGCAATTGGCAAATTTTTCTTTATGTCTGTACCTGCACTTAATAAAACTGATTGGAGCTGGGCAGCCTGTTTTAATTCTCTTGAAAGCTTTGTCTGGTATTCTGTAAGTTTTTCAACCATTTCACCCTGATTAATTGCTACACCGACCTGGCTTGCTACAGATTGAATAAATGAGATCTCTTCGTTGGTCCAGTTTCTTGGAACATTACATTGATGAAAACATAGCCAACCAAATAACTTTTGTTGAAATGTAATTGGAACTGCTAAAAATGCTCTTGCATCGGTTTTATATAGTTGTTCTATTTCTTTCTCGTTTAGTTTAACTAATCTTGGCTCTTTAGAAATATCTGTTATAGAAATATAATCTGCATTTTTTTCTCCTAGTTTATTTATTATTAATGGATTTTCTATACCAATACCCAGAGGTTTAGTGTTTGTCATTGAGTATTCGTTTGATATTTTTTCTCTTGAAGTTTTGTCGTCAATAATGTTTATAAAACATCTGCTTGTCTGTAGAGCCTGCCCAAGCTCGGCTACGGTTCTTTCTAGAATTACATTAATATTTAACGTTCCGCGTATTCTTGAGGTTAACTTATTTAAAAGTTTTTCTCTTGCTGCCCACGATTTTGCTTTGTTAAAAAGCTTTGTTTTTTCAACTGCAGTAGCTATGGGTCCGGCTGCAGCTTGCAGTAATGAAAATTCATCCTCTGTCCATGTTCTTTGTTTTCTGCACTGATGAAGATAAACAACCCCGACAAGTTCGTCGTTATGTTGAAGAAGAGGGACCATTAAAATTGATCTTAAATCTTCACTTAAATGTCCTGCTGTCAATTCATGTGTAATAGTGTCGTTAATTATTAGTGGTTTTAAAGTTTTTGTTACTGTTGTGTATAAAACTGAAAGGCTTACATTTGAATACATTTCCTGAGGTCTCTTCCATTCTCCAATCGCAAATTCTTTGACCAGATCTTTGTTTGCTTTATAGTTTGGAATAATAATCCCACATCTGTTGACTTTGAAGTGGTGACCTAATTCGTCTACAGTGGACTGTAAAATATGTTCAAGATCAAAACTTGAATTTATTCTTTCAATAAGCTTCCAGAGGAGGCGTTCTTTTTCAGATTTTCCCAGTGTAGCTTTTCTTTCCTTTGCAAGTGCCTGTGTTATTTGCTGAAGATGTGTAGACATTTGCTTGCTTTCCTGTAAGCTTTTTGTCATCATTGATTCTTTTTTTTTAGCAGTTTTTCTTTCTTCTTCCAGCTGTTTTTGTAAATTTTTTACTTCAGCAAGACACGAGTCAACATCTCTTAAGTGATTGAACTCAAAAGGTATAGTTTTGCTTTCATTGGTTGACATCTTTTTTAAACTTAAAAGTTAAAACTGAAAAACTTAAAACCTTTAACTTTTGCCCTTTGACTTTTAACCTTTTTAGGCTGCTTCGTCTATGCCAGTAACTTTTGCTAACTGGTGTAATCTTGTCATATGAAGAAGTTTTTGTACTTCAGGCAATACGCGGATAAGTTCCAGTTCTGCTCCTACCATACGACATTCTTTCCAGAGTCTTACAATTGCACCTGTCCCAGCGCTATCAATAAATTCTAGATCTTCACAGTCAACTATTACCATGCTATGTTGACCAATCTTTGGTAATATCTCTTCTTTAAAGTGATCTGCTTCGCTGTATAGAAGTTGTCCCCCAACTTTTATAAACAAGCTATCTTCTTTATCTTCAATATTCAACTTCATGTCGTGATCCTTTCTTAACTCTTAGGTCAAAACAATTAATTACAGAGTTATAGCTTCTTAATTCCACGAAACTGATGATTAGGTAACACATCTTTTAGACTAGTTAGGGGATTGTTAACTGTTTATTACGATATATATCCTTTAAAGTTTAGGGTTTTGCATTTGTATTAAGGAACAAATATATAGTGGAGCTTAAATTTTATTAACAAAAAAGAGTTTTTCTACCTTATATTAACCAGTCTTTAAACATTAAGCCGTCAGAGAAATCTGCATATTTCTGAATTTTTTATTGTATTGAATTGTGTTTTATTGGCCTGATCGGGCCGGATTTAGTGTCCTCGGCCGGAATCTTACAGTTTGTAAAACAACTTAAACTTTTTTTAATAAGTGGTTAAAATAATGTTAATATTCTTCGATAAGGTTTTGGTGAAAAGTAAAAAGGTAAGCAGGGATAATATGGGAAAAATAAACAGCCAATTTGATGATGAAGCATTAGTGATTGCATGTCAGACGGGAGATAAAGTTGCAATGGAAAGTCTGGTGAAGAAACATCAAAGATCAGTAGCTTCTTTACTTTATCAATTAGCACCGGACTGGGGTGATACTTCTGACTTAGCCCAGGAAGTTTTTATAAGAGTTTACAGAGGAATCCATTCTTTAAGAAATCCAAAAACATTCAGATCATGGTTGAACCAGATTGTTGTAAATCTTTTTTATGATGAGCTTAGGAGAAGACCGCGAAGATTACCCACGGTTTCAATTGATGCTCCAATTGAAAGTGATAATGGGGAATCTGATTTAGTAAGGGAAATCCCTGATCCTTCATTAAAACCTGATGAGGTGTCTCTTGTTCAAGAATTAGATCAGGTTATAAAAAAGGCTATGGCTCAGTTGCCGGAACAGTTCAGAACAGCTATCGTCCTGCGAGAATTGCAGGGTTTAAGCTATGAAGAAATAGCAGTGTCTATTGGTTGTGAACTGGGGACAGTAAAAAGCAGAATCGCAAGAGCCAGAGGCAGATTACAGGAAGTATTAAGCCCATATCTGGAAAGAGAAGAGAAAAAAGCTGTAAATGATTCAAATGGGAACTGATGAAGAAAATAAAGATAAGCCGTATGACGAGATCAGTGAGTTGTTGAAAAAATATTACAAACCAAATAAAGAATTAGATCCTGAAAAATTTGCTAAAGAAGTCTTAAATAAAATTGATTCATTATTTCATAAAGAAATATTCTCTGAAAATTATTTTAATGAAGATGGACAACCTGCTTCTGATGAAGAGCGTTATTGGTTAGGTTTAGAAAAATATTTAAATAACAAACTTCCTGCACTGAAACATAAAACGATAACTGACCATTTGTTAAAGTGTAAAGATTGCAGGAAAAATTATACTCAACTGATGGATAAAAAAAAAGTACTTAGCCTTGTATGATCTTATTATTCTCCAGTATTTATTCTTTTAATATAAACTGTATTTAAGACTTCATCTCTTAGCACTACTTCGGTTTTGTTTATTTCAGTAAGCTTTAATCCTCTATAGCTATCTCCCTTTTTTAAGATTTCAATATAGTTAGTTGTTTTGTTCTTTATTATTGCTGTGCTTTCAGCACTATTTGGTCTGTTAACTATACCAGCCAATTCTATTTGGTCTATTATATTGGCTATATTTTCAGTTATCTCTTTTGGCTTTAATGCAGGTTTTTTAACTTCTTCACTATCTTTTGACAACCAACTTTCATTTAGGTATATTTTTTGTCCAACATCATTTTTTGTGTCTCTTTCTACATTAGCTGATATAGGTTTTAATTTACTTTTTTCTACTGGCACCACTTTTCTTAATGGAGAATTACGTTCTTTGTGAAACGTCTCTTGACTTTCTTTAGAATTATTTAATAATGCTTTTCTTGTTGCTAAAGCAACATCAGGTAAATTTAAATTAATCGTTTCTTTTTTGATGTTAGATTTGGGTTTTAGATTTTCATTTTTTAAGCTTGTTTCTGAATTAGAAAGTCCTTCTTTTGGCTCGATTGAATTTTTATCTGTAGTTGGTTTTATGGGTGCTAAAGTTGCCAATTTAGGTAATTCTTTTACTAGATTAGTCTGTAAATCGGTTCTTTCTTTTGATTTTTTTGAATCTTTTATTTTGTTGTCTTTTGTAGGTTTCTTATTTTCTGTTGTTGGCTTTGAAATATTTTGATTTTCATATGGTTGAAATAGCTCTTCTGTTCTTTTGATTTGAACAGAAAGTCTATGTTTTCTATGATAAGAGTGTTTTATATTTTTTTTCGATATAACTTTTTTTGAAGAATTAGTAAACCAAAATGACCACAGAGTAATTAAAAATATGCAAAGCAGGGACTTTGAATAAAAAATAAATTTTTCTTTTGGAGATTCCATCTTATTTTTTCTACATTATTTTTTGCATATTATATCTATATATTTTAGTGTTTGGAATTTAGGCTGCTGATTTCAAATTGGAAAATATTTTTCTTCTAACAGCTGGTTTCTAGTCTCTATTCTCTAGAATTGCATGTTAACATTATTGTAACTACTCGGTATTTGATAATGGGTACAATAAAACAATTAACTAGAAAAGGTTTTGTCAATGATTCAATTGATTAATGTGACGAAGATCTATAATGAGCTTAAAGCTCTTGATAATGTCAGTTTTGAACTTTCGCAGGGGGAAATGGTTTTTCTTGTTGGACCAAGTGGTGCAGGAAAGTCAACAATTATGAAATTGTTGTATAGAGAGGAAAAACCTGCTTCTGGACAAGTTTTTGTTTCAAATGTTGATGTCTCGAGATTGCCAAATAACCAGACTCCACTTTTAAGACGAAGAATGGGAATAGTTTTTCAGGATTTTAAACTATTACCAAATAAAACTTCATATGAAAATGTAGCTTATCCGCTATATGCAATTGGTATGGATAAGAATGAAATAAAAAAAAGAGTACATGGAGCTCTTAAAGTTGTAAGTCTGACAAATAAAGCAAATGATTTTCCCAAAAGTCTTTCTGGTGGAGAACGGCAGAGAGTTGGAATTGCAAGAGCAATAGTTCAGGGACCGTCTTTATTAATAGCGGATGAACCCACTGGTAACTTAGATCCTTTAACTTCAATGGAAATTTTTCAGCTTCTGGAAAGGATTAATCAGAGAGGTACTACGGTAATTATTGCTACTCATAACCAGAATATGGTAGATCAGATGAAAAAAAGAGTAATAAGTTTAAGTAATGGTAGGATAATCAGTGATGTAAAAGTTGGTACTTATACGGCGCAGATTTAAAGAAGTATATATTAAGTGTAGCTTTTGTGTCTGTTCTAACAGGGGTTTAAGGGGGTTTAGGTAGATAGATAATGAATTTTTCAATAAGAAAATTGAGAATGACTTATAGAATGATGTCTGAAACTACTCAGGATATATGGCGTGGTGGTTGGTCTAACTGGGTTGTAATTAGTATATTAACCTCTGTCCTTATAATTTTTGGTTTTGTTTTGCAGGTATCTTTTGGGTTAAATGTAATTGGTCAAAAATTAACCGATCAAATGGAATTTTCTGTCTATTTGTCTGATGATGTTGATATAAAAGATCTTGCTTTTAAGATTGGGAAAATGCCTTATGTGAAAAGGATTGAAGTTATTGATAAAGATATTGCATGGTATGAGTTTAAAAAGAATTTTACTATAAGTGAAGATTTTCAGAACCCGCTTCCAAATACAATCCATGTCAGAGTTTCCAGATCTGATTATTTAAAAGCAACAATTGCAAAAGTAAGAAAAATGCCTGGCGTGATAGATATAAATTATGCTCCTGGTGTTTTAGGTTTCATAAATAAATTTAGAAACTTCTTACAAGTTTTTGGTACTGGGATTGCTGTCCTTCTTGCCTTTGTAACCATGGTAATTACTGCAAACACAATTCATCTTGTGATTCATTCAAGACACAATGAAATTGAGGTCTTACGATTAATGGGTGTTGATGATTGGTATATTCGTGGTCCGTTAATTTTACAGGGTGTTTTCTATGCAATTTTGGCTGCAACTATTGCAATTGTTCCATTGTTTGCATTAAATACATTTTTTTGGGAAACTGCACAAAATTTCATTGGAAGTGTTTTACCAACGGGGTTGCCACAGTATTGTACGACTAATATTTTTAGGATTTATTATATTCTTTTGGTTGTAGGAATTATTGTAAGTGGGGCAGGGTGTATTTGGTCCACAAAAAAATATTTAAAAATCTAGTCCCTCCAACGATTATGAATAATAAAATCGTTAAATTGAAATCCGCAAGTAAAATAAATCTTGCTCTGTGGATAAAAGAAAAAAGACCAGATGGCTATCATGAAATAGAAACAATATTTTATGAAAATAAAAATTTATATGATGAAATGGAAATTGAATTTATTGAAAGTAACGAGTTGTCTGTAAAGATCTCTTTTGTCCAGGATGACTTAAATAAGCTTATTCCCAGTGATAAAAATCTTGCTTATAAAGCAGCATCGCTGTTTTGCGAAAAATCAGGTATAGTCGGGCATTGTAAAATAAAAATAAATAAAAATATTCCGCTTGAAGGAGGTTTAGGTGGTGGTAGCTCAAATGCCGCATGTGTTTTAAAAGGACTAAATCAAATTTTTAATTATCAATTGCATGACAGTGCATTGTTGATTCTTTCTGAAGAACTTGGGGCTGATGTGCCTTTCTTTATTTATGGTGGAGTCTGTCTTGGTAAAGGAAAAGGAGAATGCCTGACAAAGTTGGAGAATAAACTTGATCTGGAGATTAAAATAGAAAAATTGTCTGCAATTTCGGTGTCTACAAAATGGGCTTATGAACAAATAGATTCAAGAGAATTTTTTGCTGAACATAGTCTGCAGATCGAAAATTTAATTAGTGCAATGAAAACCGGAGATTATGATTTGTTCTTTCGAAATATCTTTAATGATTTTGGAATGGTTGTTTTTTCATACTATCCTCAATTAATTAATCTTAGAAAAAAGCTTTTAGACGAAGGATATCAGGGGTCTGGTTTATGTGGTTCTGGCTCTGCATTGTTTGGTGTAAGAAAAAAATATAGAGGTTTATTAATCTAACCTTAACTTTAGGCAGTGATAAACAGCACTTTGTGAATTATTTATAATGCGAAATAACTACTATATATAGAGGACTCTTAATTAGTTCTTAAATCTTCTTTGTCAAGATGTTTATGTTGTTTGTTTATAGCTATATCGCTTTATTAGAAAGGAAGTTATGCCACCAGATGATGTTAGTTTTGCTAGTAAGATTGTAGGCCCGTCTACTCATCCTGTGTCTTTTCGTTTGAGAGCAGGAGGAGATGAAGAAAATAATTATTTATCAGGGAGTGATTCTTTTGGTGGTGTGGTTTCAGAACTTCGTAGCTCAGGGAAAGTAAATGCAGACGAGTTGTTATCACCAGTGTTGCAGGAAGCTTTAAATTACGTTCTTGGTTTAGAGAATTCAGGTGAGAATGGAGAAATTGTAGCTGCATTGCTCCGTGCTAATAATGAAGAACAACAACTAGAATATATCGGACAAATCTTTTCACAAGAAATAGCAGATTGGATTGGAGACATACAGGAGCCGGCAGAGCGAGAAGAAATGATAGTACTATTCATGCTCGCATCGCTATCTGATACTGGTGAAGAGAGTCAAGCAACTCAAGGGAGTCAAGCAACTCAAGGGAGTCGAGCAGCTCAAGGGAGTCAGGCTGAAGAAGCGTGTGAATGTTCAGAAGAGTTAGAAGAAGCTGGATTATGTGATGAGGTCTGCGGATTAGTGTTAGACGATTCGGAAAGAGCAGCACTAGAGGAGATAACTGCAGGAATGCCTACTAGAGAAGAGGTAGCGGCATTAGAGGCAAAGGCAATAGCAGACAGAGAAGAAGCGGGAAGGGCACAAGCAGCACAAGAGGCAGAAAGAAACCAATTGGAACGACGGGAGCTGGCAGCAGCAGAAATCACTGCGTTAGTTAATTCTACTCCATCTGGTTTAGTGAGAAGACTGCTCAGTCTTCAAGCAAGCCTAACCTCTCCTGAAGCAATTCTTATATTCGAAGAAAAATTTGGAGTCTTACTGCAATTAGGACAATATATTGCGCGAGCACATGGTGAGTCAGAACCGGCATCAGCACATAGTGCTTCAGGTTTAGTACCTCCGCCGGCTCTGGACTTGACAGCTACAATGGCTGTTATTCCAGATGCGTTAGAAACAGTTAGTGGAAGAATACAGGAAAGATTAAGTAATATAGCAGGGAATAGTAATTTAACTGCAAGTATCCCATTGGTTGGAGATGTAAGAAGGTTAGCTACTGGATAATCTTATGCACCCATTTGATCATCTTTTTCTAAATTTGGATTAATAATTAGATCTAGTTTTGGTTTTCTGTCTCTGATTCTTTCAACAATTATTTTTGCAGGATTTCCCTGAACTTTTGTTCTAGGTGCAACACTTTCTGTGACTACACTTCCTAGCATTACTTCAGCTCCTTCGCCGATAGTTATAAACGGTGAAATCAATGAACCTGCTCCAATCTTTGCATATTGTTCAATTGTTACACCGGGACCAATTCTTACTTCAGCACCAAGATTTGCTTTTTTTTGAATTGTTACTCCTGGGGAAATAGAAACAAATCCTCCAACAGACACATCTTCACCAATGTCAATATAACCAATTATTATTTTTCCGTTGTCTTCAAAAAGATGATTAAATATTTTTGTTCCCCAACCAATTGAACACCCTTTACGTAATCTGATCCAGCCTCTAAGTACAGGATCTATCGTTACTTCCGGTGCAACAAAAACGTTTTCTTCCATTTGTATGCCGGATAGTTTTAAAAGTAATTCTTTTGCCGAGTTCATTGGCATAAAGCCTGCGATTTTACTTAAGTAACCCCTGCGAATCATATGCTCTTCAATTCCCAGTTCAAAGGTAGAAAAAGTTGCATTTCTTTTTGCATCTTCTTCATCAAGTGTAAAAACGTAGTAGGTTCTTGGACTTTTTCTTTTCTTATTGTTCTTATCCCAGGTTTTTATTTTTTGATAATATTTGCCCTGCTTATAAAAGCTGTCAATAAAATCCCTTGGATTTGATAGTAATTCTTCCAGCCAATATCCGTTATTCATTTTTTACTCCGCAACATAATTTTATTAGAAAATTGTGTTGCTTTGCTAAGTGCCCCTGGGAAGTTTCATATAACGTTGTCCAGATTTTGTCGAATAAATCGAACAAAACCTTTCTTCATAAATTTTGTCATCTAAAGCAAGTTGCATAATCATATTATTTTATATTTACCCAAAATTGATGAATTAATTATAAACCTCTGGGAATTATCTTAATGTTGAATTGAAAAGCAATTTAAACAGATGTTGTGACTTGTGGTTCGCCTTGTTTTTTCAGGGGATACTTTTGCCAGCGCCTGTGCCATAACAAAACAGCTTTTGCAAGTAATTTAGGGTTGTGTCTGACAAGATCTTCTTCCTTGATTAGGTTTCTTGCTACAAGTCTTATTCCTAACTTTTGAATTTCTTCAGCATCAATTCTTACCGGCTCCTGATTTTTTTCTTTATATTTTTCCAGTAAAATTTCCGGATGCCTGTCGTTTGCAACTACAACATCTATTAAATTTGTGCACTTTGCATGTTCTAAGAGAGCAGAAACATGATCACTTACAGTGTAACCTGTGGTCTCTCCAGGCTGTGTCATTATATTGCAGACAAAAACTTTATGTGCATTGGACTTTTTAACAGCATTGATGATGTCAGGAACCAGGAGGTTTGGAATTATTGAGGTGTATAAACTTCCTGGTCCAAAAACAATTAACTCAGCATTGAAGATTGCTTCAATAGCTTCTTCCTGTGCTTTCGGATTTTCAGGTTCACAATAAACTCTTTTTATTTTCCCTTTTGCCTGTGGGATTTTTGATTCCCCTTCAATAATTCTTCCGTCACTAAGCTCGGCAATAATTTTCATCGGTTCGGGGCAGGATGGCAAAACAGTTCCTTTACTTCTCAATATTAAACTTGTAGTCCTGACTGCTTTAATAAAGTCTCCACCCATTACTTCTCTAAGAGCAGTTAAAAATAAATTACCAAAGCTGTGTCCTTCCAGGTTTTGTCCACTTTTAAATCTATACTGAAATAGTTCTGTAATTATTTTGTCTTCGTCAGCAAGTGCTGCTATGCAACTTCTTATATCCCCTGGTGGAATCATCCCAAGCTCTTCTCTCAGTCTGCCTGAACTTCCTCCATCATCTGCTACAGTAACAATTGCAGTAATGTTTGTAGTGTAATTTTTTAAGCCTGTAAGTAAAGTGCTGAGCCCTGTTCCTCCACCAATGGTGACTACTTTTACTCCTCTATTCAATGAATGAAATTTATCAAGTGCATCCAAGACAGAACTATTTGCCATCTCCGGGGCAATTGCTTTTACTACCTCTTTATTAGCGTTTATTAAAGCGTATGCAATTAGAATTATGCAAATTGAAATTGCAACAGTGCCTGAAACATAGGTGGGTACAAAATTTGCTATCCAGCCAAGAATAAACCAGAAAAAATCTCTTATTCTGCTTACAGGTCTTAGTTCAAATAACAAAGCAATGCCTAACAAGCCAAATATTGAGCCTATAAAGCCTAAAAGGACCCATTTTTTTAGTCCTGGCAATGAATATCGTCTTAGATTTAAATCATTTATTTTACGAAACATGGTTCCTAGTTAATTTTGTTGTTTTAGTTAAGTTATGCATGCTGGGTAATGTCTTTGGTCTTAAGTATATTACATTTCTTTAATTCTCTGTGATTGATAGATATTTCAGAATGTACGATATTTTTTTCTGCTAAATGTCTGGCTAAACATTCTGTAATGTAAGGTGACCTGTGTTGTCCACCGGTACATCCAATTGCAATTGTAGTTTTTTCTCTGTCTGCAGATTTATTGAGATTTAAAATATATTCTGTCCAGTCAAATAATTTTTTCAAGAATTCATTAATTTTTGAATCTTCTTTAAAGAAGTTTATTACTTCTTTGTCCAGCCCTGTTAAGTCTCTTAGTTTATCTATATAAAATGGGTTATTTAAAAAACGTACATCAATAAGGTAGTTTGTGTCTGGAATATCGTTTGTCTTAAAACCAAATGATATTAATTCTACTAGCATTTTTATTTATACCTTATAATTAAAAAGCATGTCATCAAAGTCAGTAAACATTAGAAACTTTTGTATTATTGCACATATTGACCATGGTAAGTCAACCCTGGCAGACAGACTTTTAGAATTCACCGGCTCAATTTCAAAAAGAGAAATGAAAGAGCAGATTCTTGACAGTATGGATATTGAACGTGAAAGAGGTATTACCATTAAGTTGCAGACAGCCAGGATGCAATACAAAGCAAAAGATGGGAAAGAATACATATTGAATTTAATAGATACACCTGGACATGTTGACTTTACTTATGAAGTTTCAAGGAGTTTAGCTGCCTGTGAAGGGGCCATTTTGGTGGTAGATGCCAGTCAGGGAGTGGAAGCACAGACACTGGCAAATGTTTATCTTGCTCTTGAAAATAATCTGGAAATTATACCTGTAATAAATAAAATTGATTTACCTGGAGCTGAACCGGAAAGAGTAAAAAAAGAAATTGAAGAATTAATCGGTATCGATACTTCAAAAGCGATTTATATAAGTGCAAAAACAGGTATGAATATAGAAGAAGTTTTAGAATCTGTCGTTAAATATATTCCTCCGCCGGTTGCAACACTTGACAAGCCTCTTAGAGCGCTGGTGTTTGATAGTTATTTTGAAAGTTATAGGGGAATAATAGTTTATTTAAGAGTTGTTGATGGTTTGGTTAAAGTTGGCGATGAAATTTTGTTTATGGCGAATAATAAAAAATTTATTGTTAGTGAACTTGGCTACCTGCTCCCAAAGCAAATTTCACAGAATGAATTAAAATCAGGTGAGGTCGGTTATTTATCAGCTTTCATAAGAGATGTGAGTTCTTTAGTCGGGGATACTCTCACAGGTTCGATAAATTCAGCAGATAAGCCTTTGATTGGTTATAGACCTGCAATGCCAATGGTTTTTTGTGGACTTTATCCTATTGATGCTGATCAGTATCCGGATTTGAAAGATGCCCTTGAAAAATTAAAATTAAATGATAGTTCAATTTCTTATGAACCGGAAAGTTCAAATGCACTTGGATTTGGTTTTAGATGTGGCTTCTTAGGATTACTTCATATGGAGGTGGCTCAGGAAAGGTTAGAGAGAGAATATAATCTTGCATTAATTGCTACTGCGCCAAGTGTTGTTTATAAAGTGACAGATATAGTTGGAAAAGTTATTGATGTTGATAATCCTGCATTTTTACCAGATCCTACAAAGAGAGAAAAAATAGAAGAGCCTTATGTTTTGCTTCATGTATTTGTTCCAAATGATTTTGTAGGGCAGATAATGGAGCTTTGTCAGGGACGAAGAGGAACATTTAAAGATATGAAATATCTGGATTCAAAAAGAGTTCAGCTTTCATATGAGATTCCACTTGCAGAAATTATTACTGACTTCTTTGATACTTTAAAATCCAGATCCAAAGGCTATGCAAGTATGGACTATGATTTAATTGGTTACAGAGAATCAAAACTGGTAAAGCTGGATATTTTAATAGCTGGTGAACCTGTAGATGCGCTCTCTGCGATTGTTCATACTGATAAAGCAGCTTACTATGGCAGGCAGATTTCAGGGAAACTTAAAGAGCTAATTCCCAGGCAGTTATTTGAAGTGCCGATTCAGGCTGCAATAGGTGGAAAAGTTGTAGCTCGTGAAACAGTAAGTGCTATAAGGAAAAATGTTTTAGCTAAATGTTACGGAGGAGACATTACTAGAAAAAAGAAATTACTTGAAAAGCAAAAAGAAGGTAAAAAACGAATGAAAAATGTTGGTAAAGTAGAAATACCACAGGAAGCGTTTATGGCTATATTGAAAATTGAAAGCGAGTAGGGGTAGATCAGCGTGTCTACCCAAAAGTGGCAGATCTTGTGTCTGTCTTGAATTAGGCAGACCAATGTTAGCCCAATGTAAAATCTAAATGAACTTAAAATTTAACAAGATAAAAAATAGTGATATTTCCGATGGATTTCTAAAAACTTTAATTATTCTTTTGATCTTGTTTGTGATTTTATACTTTTATCGACTGGGAAGAGTTGGACTAATTGATGTAGATGAACCAAGATATGCTGAAGCTGGTAGAGAAATGCTTGAGTCAGGGAACTGGATAGTTCCATATTTTAACTATTCAGTACGTTTTGATAAGCCTATTTTATTTTACTGGCTTGAAGCGATTTCCATGAAAATCTTTGGTGTTAATGAATTTAGTGCAAGGTTTCCCTCTGCTTTATGTGCACTTTTATGTATTTCAGGATTATTTATTTTCTTAAAAACTTTTTATAATACTGGATTTGCTTTAATAGGAACTTTGTTGTTAATGTCATGCCTTGAATTTGTTGCATTAGCCAGATTTTCGGTTACAGATATGGCTTTGGCAAGTTTTATCTCATCCAGCATCTTTTCGTTTTTTTTAGGTTATCATCAAATAATAAATTCACATAGATTTTTCAAACTTCAAATCACTGAATTTAGCTTTTGGTATATTATTGGTTTTATTTTTTTAGCACTTGCTGTTCTTACAAAAGGACCAGTTTCTGTTGTAATTATGGGATTAATATTTCTTCCTTTTTTCTGGTGGATTGAAAAACTGGATTACTTTTTTAAAAGCTATTCTTTTTGGATTGGTTTCCTGCTTTTTTTGCTTTTGATTACTCCCTGGTATTTAATGGTGCATTTTGCAACAGGTGGTGAATTTACAAAAGTTTTTTTTGGTATACATAATTTCAGCAGATTTACATCAGTTGTTTCTGGACATAAGGGTTCTGTCTTTTACTTCGTACCGGTTGTTTTGCTTGGCTTTTTACCATGGACATTTTTTCTTCCCCAGGCGATATTTACTTTAATAAAAAAAGGATTAAAAAGTCTGCTTTCTTCTACTACAGAACAGGTTCCATGGTTTTGTTTATGGTGGGTTATTGTAGTGTTTGTGTTTTTTAGTTTTAGTAAAACGAAGTTATTAACTTATATATTGCCTCTTTTCCCTGCGCTAAGTGTAATAGTTTCATTTTGGATTAATGAGATGATTAAAAAACATATTAATAATAAAGGGTTGGTTATAGGTCTTGGAGTTTTCTTTTTATTTTCATTAATTGTTTTATATATATGCCTGTTTAATTTGAATGTTATTTTGCCTAGAGAGATAAAAAGTTTAAAGCTGGATTTGTCGATTATATTTTTTGCATTCCTGATGTTTGTAGGAGTCAGCATGTCCTGGGCTAGTAGTCATAAGGATGTGAGGATGACGGTAGTAATAATTTGTTCAACCTTTTTGCTTCTATATTTTTGTCTTGTTTCTTTTTTATTGCCAAAGACAGATAAGTATTCTCAGTATAGACTTAGAACTTTTGCAAAGTCTATCCCTGAAGATGTTGAAATCGCTACTTATCAGATAATAAAACCCAGCCTTGTTTTTTATGCGGGAAGAAAAATAGAAAAATTTGATTCAATTGAAAAAATACAGGAAAAGTTAAATCAGGGAAACAAATTTGCATTTGTCACAAAGAAAAAATTATTAAATAATATCTCATTGGAAAATTCATACATTTGGGGTAAAGACAGCAGATACATTTTTATAACTAATTATCCTGTGAAATGATATGAATATTCGCTTCCAAACCTGAACGGTGATACGTTATAATATTCTCATGTTGTTTTCTGATTACCATAATCACCCACAAGGACACAGAGATGATTTGCCTTATACACAGGAACTGCTAATGCCTTGGGCTGAATATGCTAGAAAAGCTAATCTTTCTGATGTGGTTTTAACTGATCATGGACGTTATCACAAAGGGGTTAATTTAGAGGAGTTTTTAATATTTAAAGACAAGGTGAAAGATATAAATTTTAAATCAGGAATAGAAATAGATAATGATCCTGAAACTTCAAAAGCTGATTATGAATGGATGGAGAAAAATTTTGATAGATTGGATTTTGTATTAGGCTCGATTCATTTTATTGATGATTGGGCTTTTGATCATCCGTATTATAAAGAACAATTTAATGACTGGGATATTGATGAATTGTATTCAAAGTATTTTGACAATATTAAAAAGCTTATTAATAAAGGATTTATAGACGGATTGGCACATCTGGATTTGATAAAAATATTTGGGCATAGACAAAAAAAAGAAATTAAGTTTTTTGTAGAGGATGTATTAAAGTTGGTTAAACAGAAAGGGTTAACTGTTGAAATGAGTACTGCGGGTTGGAGAAAGCCGGTTAATGAGTTGTATCCACAGCATGAGATAATACTTATGATTAAAGAAATGAACATTCCTATTACTACTGCTTCAGATGCACATACTGCTAAGGATTTAGGTTATGGATATGACAGGCTATATAAAATGTTGAAAGATTATGGATTCAATCAGGTGGCCGTTTTTGAAAAACATAAGATGAAACTTATCCCGGTATGAAAGATGAAATTATAACTTGTTACGTCATTGCGAGGAACTGCGGAGCAGTGACGCGGCAATCTCATTTACGTGAACAAGTTAAGGAGATTGCTTCGGGCTTTCAGCCCTCACAATGATGCGCAAAGTGAAATTTTTGTTAATTAGATTAAGCAGCCTGGGTGATATTATTCATTCGCTGCCCATTGTCTACAAATTGAGACAGAGTTTCCCTGATGCCCAAATTGACTGGCTTGTTGGCGAGAAAGGACTTGAATTACTTCGGCTGATTAATGAAATAGACAATGTTTACCTGCTTAATTTGAAAAATATTTCTTTGATTCAAAAGCAAAATTATGATTATGTGATTGATGTTCAGGGGTTATTTAAGAGTGCTTTTATAAGCAGGCTATGTATGGGTAAAAAAGTCATTGGTTTTAAAAATACCAGAGAGTTTGCAGACATATTCTATGATCAGAAAATTGATGCTGGGCACCTTTTTAAAACCAGGAAACATATTGTCGATTTGAATCTAGAGTTGATTTCACATTTGTCAGATAAGAATAAGTCTGAGACTAAATTTGTGATCCCAAAAATCCTAAAACCAGATACACAGGGGATCCTGGAGATGGATAAAAATAAAGACTGTCCCAAAATAGTTATTTTTCCTTCCACAACATGGGAAAGCAAGTTGTGGAATATGGATTATTGGTTTGACCTTATAAATAAGGTGTCTAATGATTTCCAAATTTATGTTTGTGCTGCTAGAAGTGATTTGAACATTATCAAGCCATTAATTAATAAGTTGGAGTTGCATAAGGTAAATTATAAAAACCTTATTGGAACAACTACAATTAAAGATTTGATTTATTTAATTCAAAATGTTGATCTGGTAATTGGATTGGATTCTGCAGGATTACATTTAGCAAGTGCTATAAAAAACGATTATTCTTCTTGTGAAGTTATTGGTATTTATGGACCAACTTCACCTTACAGGTCAGGTCCTTATGGCTTAATTCGAAATTGTTTATATTTATCTGAGATGGATTGTATTGCCTGTAGAAAGAAAAAATGCCCACTTGTACATCATAATTGCATGAATAATATTTTGCCATCGATGGTTTTTGAATTGGTTAATGATAAGTCAGGAAAGTGTATAAAAGCTTAAATGTGATAAACTCATAGCTATGGTAATTTTAAATATAGTAATAGTTTTGGCTCTTATAAGTGTAATGATTATTGTTCATGAATTTGGACACTGGATTGTTGCCCGCAAGCTTGGATTTCAAACCCCGGTTTTTGGGTTTGGATTACCTTTTGGTGGTCATTTAAAACTTGGGAATTGGAAGGATACAGAGTTTCGTTTTCACTGGTTTGTATTGGGGGGTTATGTTGCTATTCCTGAGCTAGGTGATGAATCAGGTGATGAAATCTTGAAGGAAATGCCGCACCTTAAGCCAATGAAATCATTTCCGGTATGGAAAAGGGCATGTGTAGCTAGTGCTGGAGTTGCATTTAATATTTTGTTTGCTTATCTTATGTGTCTTATCATGGTAGCTACAATTGGACCTCCAAGTACAAAAGGGAATGTGGTTATCACCAATCTTTTAGATTCAAATTCACCAACTGTAAACAATTCTTTTAAACCAAATTCAATTGCAAAAGATGCAGGTCTCATGCCTGGAGATGTGATACTTCAAGCAAATCATATAAACATAAAAGAACCAGCACAGCTTGTACAGGTTGTAATGTCTAGCCCTGAAAAAGAAGTCATTGTTAAAGTGAAAAGAACTTATATTGAAAACGAAAAGAAAAAATCAGAAATTCTAAAAATAAAAGTTATACCAAATAAAGAAGGAATGATTGGGGTTGGACTTGGATTATCAACCAATGGAGAATATGATAAACCTTCTAGAAATCCTTTTGTCTGGACTGGTCAGGCAGCTCAGGTTTTATCTGAATGGACTCTAAATATGCTCATTGGTTTATTTCTAATGATCATGAATATGGTTGGCATTACACCAAATGGAACTCCAAAAATAAATGCTGGTGATTTGCATGGAATTATTGCAATTGTTTCTGTATTTGCTCAGGCGATTACGATTGATTTTAGGGAAATTTACAGATGGACTGCTTTAATAAGTGTAAATTTGGCAATTATTAATCTATTGCCGATTCCAGCCCTTGATGGTGGGCACTTATTGTTTATGGCTATTGAAAAAATCAGAGGTAAAAAATTAGCTGAATCAATTCAGCAAAAAGCTATTCAGACTGGTTTTGTTCTTTTAATAATGCTTATGTTCTTTGTATTATTTAATGATATAAAGGGTTTAATTTCCGGGAAGTTCAATTTAATGCAGGAGAAGAAAGGAAATATTACAAAATAATGAAGTGAGTCCGAGGGAAGCTCGAGCTTCCCTGGAGCTATAAAAACAAATGAAAAAAATTGATGTTCAAATAATTGTAGGTAGTAAGTCTGATGAATCCAAAATCAAGCCGGCTCTTGATACTTTAAGTGAGTTTGGTATTGCTTATGACTTTAAAGTTGCAAGTGCTCATAGATCGCCATCTTATGTGGAAGAAATTATAGATAATGCTGTAAATCTTGGGGTAAAAGTTTTTATAACTGGTGCTGGTATGGCGAATCATTTATCTGGTGCAGTTGCCAGCAGGACTATACTTCCTGTTATTGGTGTTCCTTTTAGCGGGAGTTCTATGGGTGGGATTGATTCTCTTTTTTCTACGGTACAAATGCCGCCGGGAATTCCTGTAGCTACAGTAGCAGTTGATGGTGCAAAAAATGCCGCAGTTTTAGCGCTTGAAATATTGTCAATTGAAAATAAAGATCTTCAAAAGAAAATTATAGAGTTTAGGCATAAGGAAACAGAAAAAATCAGGAATGCAGTATAGTTCAAATACTCATCAGGATTGGATGTCACAAGCTATTGTTTGTGCTTCTGAGGTAAAAGATGAAGTGCCTGTTTGTGCATTCATTATACAAAACAACGTTTTAATTTCAAAAGCGATAAATCAAGTTGAATCTCTACATGATTGTACTGCTCATGCTGAAATCCTTGCTATAAGAGAAGCATCTGAAAAATTTAATAACTGGAGATTAGATTGCATTTTGTATACTACGCTTGAGCCCTGTGCGATGTGTGCAGGAGCTATTATTAATTCGAGAATTAAAACTGTAGTCTTTGGAGCTTATGATTTAAATGCGGGTGCATGTGGTTCTAAAATCAACTTGTTTAGTGATCTGGATAAAGAGAATAAGGTAGAAGTAATTGGTGGAATTTTAGAGCTTGAAGCGAGTAAGTTATTGAAAGAATTCTTTTCTATAATAAGAAGGTAGATCTAATTGTCGCTTAAATCAAATTTCCCTAAAGTCTCAACCTGATGTTCTTTTGGTGTGTACCATGGATAGAGACTTACGCCGGCATTAATATTGTTATCGCTTGCGGCTTTTAAAAATCCGATTATTTCTTCTCTTGATGTTTTTTGTCCGTCACCGATTAAGTGTATTTGTACGTCTTCTTTCTGAGTGTATTCTTTTATTTTTGAAATGGTCTGAGCCGTATAATCATAGGCACCTTTTTCAGAGCGAAGTTTTACAAAGCCGTGCCAGTATGTCATGGGTGCAATGATGTCAAAATTATTTGCAATGGTTTTCCATGCATAATGTCTGGGATCTGCTCTTTTTAACACCGGTGAAAATGTAATTGCTATAAGTGGATATTTTGGTCCGACTGATTTTCTGACAGCTTTTGCAAAGGTCTCAATAGAGCGGGAATTAGTAACTTCTTCTATATCAGCTGCAAGACCATCCAGCTTATCGCTGTCTGGAGTTTTATAATTTACAGCCTGAATAAATTTTTGTGCATCAGAAAGAGGATCTTTTAGAAACGAATAAGTCCATCCAATAACTTTAATATTTCTTTCATGGGCTGATTTGATTACTTTGTTTAATCCAGCCGGGTTTTTTATAGCAGGTGTATTTGATCTGGAAATCTGAAGATAGATAGTATCAATGCCTTTTGATTTTAAGTGTTCACAGAACATATCCGGATTTGCAGGATAGTTCCAGATATTTAACCAGATTCCTTTTCCAAAGGTGATAGGTTCTTTTGCTTCTGAACTGATTGGTTCAAGAAACAAAACAATTAAAATTATAATTAGATTAAAAAATTGTTTATAAGTCATATTTCTTATCTGCATATACCACTTTTTAGCATTCTCTAATTAAACTAACATTAAATGACGAAAATACATGTAAAATGTTTTAAATTTTAGGATATACTATTTCTGATTATCTGACTTCTGATACTCTGATTCTCTAGAATTGTCCACGTAGCTCAGTTGGATAGAGCAAGGCACTCCTAACGCCTAGGTCGGAGGTTCAACTCCTCTCGTGGACGAGTAAATATAAGCGAAGGATGTTGCGATGAGCAATATCCTGAGCGCCGGTAAGGAAAAGGAAAAATCTTAAAAGGATTTTTCCGGTATAAAAAACCAAGGCACTCCTAACGCCTAGGTCGGAGGTTCAACTCCTCTCGTGGACGCGTTTTATAAATGAAGAAAAATGAAAAATCTTCAGACATCTGAAAATTTACATAAAGTTGTCTATGCTCTGGTAGGACCTACCTGCACATATAAGTCCAATATTGCAGTTGACCTTGCTAAAAAATATCCATTTGAAATTGTTTCTGCGGATTCAAGACTTATATATAAAGAAATGGATATTGGAACTTCTAAGCCTACTATTAAAGAGATGCAAGAAGTGCCACATTATATGATTGATTTGGCTTTGCCAAGTGAAAATTATTCTGTAGGATTATATAAAAAAGAATCAGAAGAAAAGATAAATGATATTTTTTCAAGGAGTAAAATACCTTTATTTGTAGGTGGAACAGGACTTTATTTAAATTCTGTGCTTCTTGGTCTTTCAATCCCGGAAGTTAAGCCTGATTTGAGCTTGAGAAGACAGCTTAAAGAATTTACTCAGGAAGAGCTATATAAAAATCTCAACAAATTAGATCCAAAGGCAGCAGAAATTATTCACAAAAATGATAACTTCCGTACTATAAGAGCTTTAGAAGTCATTTACAAAACGAATAAGTTATTTTCTGAGTTGAAGACTATAAATGAGTTGCCTTTTAGAGTTGTATGGATTGGATTAACCTATAAGGAACGTGAATTACATACAGAAAATATAAGAAATCGTGCAGAAGCTTTTTGTGAAAATGGTTTTGTAGAAGAAGTTAGATATCTCCTGGATAAATATGGAGAGCTTGATTTGTTTAAAAGGACAATAGGATATTTAGAAGTTATGCAGTATTTAAAAAACTTGTTTGATAAAGAGCAACTGGTGGAAAAGATTACCTTAAATACAAGACGTCTTGTTAAGAGGCAAATGACATGGTTTAGAGCTAATAAAGGAATTAAATGGGAATATCTGGATGAGCTTGATTATAAGGGAGCTTTAGAAAGAGTCTTTAATTTGATAGATGAAGGGTCTTTTGCAAAGACATCCAAAGTGTCAATGTCTTGATGAACATCTTTTAGAAAATAACCAGCAGCAGCAATCATTGCAGCGTTATCAGTGCAGTATTTTAAGTTTGGCATAAAAACTGGAATATGGGTACATTCCTGTATCTTTTTTCTCAAAGTTTTATTTGCAGCTACTCCACCGGCAACAACAATCTTCTTTGAGTTTTTATCTTTTGCCGCTGAAATTATTTTTTTTACAAGAGTGTTTGTGACATTTTCCTGAAAGCTTGCGGCAAGATCTGCTTTGTTATAATCAACAGGTAGTTTTTGTACAAGTCTTAAGACAGCAGTTTTCAAGCCACTAAAACTGAAATCATATGGTTTTACTTTTGCTTCAGGAAGTTTAAAGGTTTCCGGATTTCCATCCATGGCTAAGATTTCAAGGTTCGGTCCACCTGGATAGGGTAGTCCTAGCAATCTGCCGATCTTGTCAAAAGCTTCTCCGCAGGCATCATCAAGTGTGCTACCAAGAATCTCGTATTCAGTATAAGTTTTCACATCTATAATTTGAGTATGTCCGCCGCTTGCAAGCAGGCAAATAAAAGGAGGCTCTAGATCTGATTCCAAAAAGTTTGAGCAAATGTGACCAAATAGATGATTTACTCCAATTAGTTTTTTGTTAAATTTCTTTGCAAGTTCTTTTGCGGATTTAAGGCCAACAAGTAAAGAAATTACAAGTCCTGGTCCGACAGTTACAGCAATTGCATCAATTTCTTTCATTGATAATTTTCCATCAATAAGTGTTTGTTCAATCAAATTGTCTATAACCTGCTCATGTGCAAATTTTGCAATGCTTGGTTTTACACCGCCAAATTCTTTGTGAAGTTCAATCTGGGAGATTGTATTATTGATAATGACTTCTCTGCCATCTTTTACAATAGCTATGGAAGTCTCATCACAACTTGTTTCTATACCCAGAATTTTCATATTTTAAGGATAACATTTAATATTTAAGTTATAATTTGAAATATGCAATTTGACGTCATTACTTTATTCCCAGATTTTATTAAAAGTTATTGTCAGTTTGGTATTATTGGCAGGGCTTATAAGGAAGAAAAGATTCAACTTAATACTGTAGATCTAAGACAATTTGGGCTTGGTCGACATAAACAGGTTGATGATTTATCTTATGGCGGCGGCGTTGGTTTGATTTTTATGGTTGAACCGCTTTTTAATGCTTTAACCAGTATTCTCAGAAAAAAAAAATCCAAAGTTTTAATTACATCAGCAAGTGGAAGAAAATGGGATCAAAGCTTTGCGAACGATTTGAAAAATGAAGAACAAATTATAGTAATTTGTGGTCGTTATGAGGGATATGATGAAAGGATTGTCAATGCTGTGGATTATGAAGTCTGCCTTGGTGATTTTATTTTAACCGGGGGTGAACTCTGTGGATTAGCAATAATTGATTCTGTCTCAAGGTTACTTCCAGGAGTTTTAAAAAAAGAAGAAACTTTGGAAGAAGAATCTTTTAACAACGGGCTTCTTGAATATCCTCAATACACAAGACCAAATGAATTTAATGGCTGGAAAGTCCCCGACGTATTATTAAGTGGACATCATGCTGAGATTAAAAAATGGCGGGAAGAACAGTCGAAAGCTAAAACCAGAAAAAACAGACCTGATTTAGGTAATTAAATGTATTCAATGCTCCAATCAATTGTTTTAGGGATTATTCAAGGGTTGACTGAATTTTTGCCTATTAGCAGTACTGCTCATTTGAGAATCTTTCCTGCACTTCTTAAGTGGAGTGATCCTGGTACGGCATTTTCAGCTGTAATTCAGTTAGGGACAATGTTTGCAGTAATTATTTATTTTCGCAAAGATTTAAGTAAAATATATGGAGCATTGTTGAATGATTTGTTTCTGTGGTGTAGAGGTGAGATAACCTCGCCTCTACAGAAGCATGAATCAAAAACTGCTTTCTGGATTTTGCTTGGTACTATTCCAATTTGTGTTTTTGGTTTGTTATTTAAAGAACAAATTGAAAAAGGAATGGTAAGAGACTTAAATCTTATTTCTTTTTATCTCATTTTTTTTGGTATATTACTTTTTATTAGTGAACTCATTGCAAAGCAATCGAGAAGTATTGGTAAAATCAATGCACTTGATGTTATTTTATTTGGACTGGCTCAGTCTTTTGCTTTAATCCCAGGGGTCTCACGCTCAGGTGTGACTTTATTTGCGGGGCTGCTTCTGGGGTTTAAAAGAGCAGATGCTGCCAAATTCTCTTTTTTATTAAGTGTGCCTGCTGTATTTGCAAGTGGTCTTCTGGAACTAAATACTTTTTTTCATGCGGTGAAAATAAATAGTGGAAATACGAGCTGGACGAATTTATTTATAGGGGTGGTGTGTGCTTTTCTTTCAGGTTATTTTTCTATACATTTTCTTTTGAAATATTTGCAGACAAATAAGACAACTATATTTGTTATTTACCGGATATTGCTTGGAGCATTGGTTATTTATTTGAATTATAAGGGGATTATTCATTAAACTGTATAGGTGTTGTATTATATTTATTATTATTTGGAGGAAGATAAAATATGCAAGCAGCAGATGTTTTAAAAAGTGTAGAAGAACAGATGAAAAAAGCTGTCAGTAGTACACAAAAAGAACTTCAAGCTATTAGAACAGGTAGAGCAAATCCCGGATTATTGGATAGAGTTGTTGTAGATTATTATGGAGCCCCAACACCTCTAAAACAGGTTGCAAACATTTCAACTCCGGATGGAAAATGTTTAGTTGTTCAACCTTATGACAAAGGCTCTTTAAAGGATATTGAGATTGCAATAAACAAATGTGACATTGGAATGACTCCGAATAATGATGGTAATGTAATTAGAATAGTAGTACCGGCATTAACTGAAGAAAGAAGAAAAACACTGGTAAAAGATATTAAAAAAATTGCTGAAGATAACAAAGTTGCAATTAGAAATTCCAGGCGAGATGGACTTGAGTCTGTAAAAAAACTTGAAAAAGATAAAACGATTTCCGAAGATCAATCCAAAAAAGAACATGAGCACATTCAAAAGCTTACGGATAAATACTCTAAAGAAATTGATGAAGTAAGTGCTTCCAAAGAAAAAGAAGTGATGACTGTCTAGGAAGATTTCTTATAAAATGGCCTGGGTAAAACAGTTGCAGGAATTAATTTCTCTCTTATATTAACCATTAATTCTGTCCCAATTGCACTGAAATTTGGTGGTATAAATGCAGTTGCAATTGGGTACCCTACTGTGATTCCCTGTGATCCGCTTGCAACTATTCCTATTTCATTTCTATCTTTTGAGAATACTTTGTATCCTTGTCTGCCAATTATCTTGTCATTTATTTTTAGACAAACCAGTTTTCTTGTTAACCCGTTATTTTTTTGTTTTATCAGGACTTCTTTCCCGGGAAAATCACATTCTTTATCCAGCTTTACACTCCAGCTTAAGCCTGCTTCAAGCGGTGAAATATCATCAGTTAATTCATGTCCATAAAGTGGATAAGCAGCTTCCAGTCTTAAAGTGTCTCTGGCACCTAACCCACAGGGTTTTATTCCAAGATTTATTAAATCTTTCCAGATTGTAACTGCTCTGTCCGGGTTATCAATAAAAACTTCAAAGCCATCTTCACCGGTGTATCCTGTTCTTGCAATCCAGTTTTGACTGTATTTTCTTATGTGGAAATATTTTTGTAGTTTTAAAGAGTCAGGGCTTATTTTTAAAACTTTAGCTAAAATATCCGGACTGTTTGGTCCTTGAACTGCAAGCAATGAGATATTTTCAGAAAGATTTTTTAATTCAATATCAAAACCTTTTGTATGTTTCTTAAACCAATCCCAGTCTTTTTCAATGTTTGATGCGTTAACTACTACTAAAAAATCCGAATCTAACTTATAAATAATCAAATCATCTACAGTCCCACCTTTTTCGTTGCAAATTTGAGTATAAAGCCCAGTGCCTGATTCTTCAATTTTTCTCACATTGTTAGGGACCAAAAAATTTAAATAATTCAATGCATCTTTACCGGAAACCAAGAATTCCCCCATGTGAGAAACATCAAAAACCCCTACATTTTTTCTTACGGCATTATGCTCAGCAATAATCCCATCATATTGAACAGGCATTTCAAAACCGGCAAATTCAACTAGTTTCCCCCCACATTTTTTATGCTCTTCAAAAAGCGGTGTTTTTCTTAGGGTTAGCACTTATAGTTATCTCCAGTTTTTATAATGAAGGTACAGTATTTAACGCATTAAGTAAGTTCATACCTTTCCGATGATTATATCGTATGAGATATGAAGTTGTAAAAAACAAAATTGAAGATGAAACAATAAGAGTCAATTATTGTAATAATAATTTAATAGATACAGATAGTATTGAAGGACAACACTTTGGACTTCCTATCCAGAAGAAAAATTATCCAAGCTGCTACCAATATAATGTGCTTATAATGCTTGCAAAGAGACTTATTAAAGAAGAAAAACAAAGTGCTGACATATTTGCTAACAGGTTACATTTGGACAGAAAGTTTGCAACAAGAATTTTTAGTTCTGAGGAATAAGAGAACGATTTAGTTTTTCTTTCCCCTGGGGTTTTAATAAACGATCAATTTGAAAATGTTCAATATTGTATTCTGAATGGTTTTCCAGAATTAAATCTTTTACAATTTTTCCTGAATATGGACCCATTAGAATCCCATTTCTATAGTGTCCAAGTGAACAATATAGATTTTCCAGTTCTGCAATTTTTCCAATTATTGGAAGTTTGTCTTTTGTCTGAGGACGTAAGCCTGCCCAGTAATCAGCAATTAAATAATCTTTGTAATTTGGCATCAGCTTTTTAAAAAGATTCAGCACTGACGATATTCCTGAAACAGTATTTGCTAGGGGCGTGCCATGGCTCATCCTTATCTTTTCAAGATCAATTTCTTCACTTGTACTGCCAATTAAAATAGAATCAGTTTCAAAGTGGTTTGTAGCTGGTCTTGGTAATATATAACCTTCAGAACAGAAAATTATTTTCTGCAGTAGAGGCGTTGCATGCAACGCCTCTACACGAATGATTTCACCCTTTATGGGTTTGATAAGAGTTTCGTCAGTATTAAAAATCTCTTTCAAAAAATGATTTGCCCATGCTCCATTACAGAGAACAAATTTCTTTGCAGAGATTGTCTGTCCGTTATCTAAAACAATATTTTCAACAGTGTTATTTTTCAGATTTAATTTTTTGACTGCTGTGTCCAAAAACTCAACATTTTTTTCAATACAGTATAAATAGATTGCTTTTAGAAATTTAGGATTATTAATATAAGCTTCACTTGGATAATGATAGGCACCTATTACATCTTTGGTTACTAGAGGTTCATATTTTGGGACTTCAACTTTACTTAAAAACGAAGCTTTTGGTTCAATTGTTCTTAAATCTTTTATTTCGTTTTCTTTTTGTGCAAATTCAAGATTTGAAAAAATTAAATATAAAGATCCAGCCTGCCTGTAACCGAAATCAATATTTTTTGTTGAAGGAACAGAAGTTATAGTCTCAAGGAATTCCGGGAAATGCTCAAACGACTTAAAACAAAAATCTTTAAGCACTGGATTTTCAAGTTCGTTTAACTGAAATGGTGTTAAAAGCCCGGCAGCAGCCTGAGATGCCATCATTCCAAGGTTTGTTGAGTTAACAAGAGCTATTTTTAACTTTTCACTTTTTTCGCTGGCCAGATAAGCTGCAAGTGAACTGCCAATAATACCGCCACCAATAATTATTACGTCATAATCCTGAGCCATGTGGTAATTATACAAGCGGAGTGAAAACCTTGTGAGCTTGCTTCTGAAGGTTTGAGCGAGTGAGTTCAAAGTGCTGAGCACACTTTATTGTGCAAAGCAGCAGCGTATTGCACTACGCCCTTATAGCCATGTTTTACAGGTCTTTAATGTATAATAAATACATTATGCTTTGTCCATTTTGTAATTCAGAAAATAGCCGTGTTCTTGAATCAAGAACTACAGAAGAAAGTACCAGTATTAGAAGACGAAGAGAATGTGAAAATTCGTCTTGTAATAAACGGTTTACTACTTATGAACGTGTAGAAGTCATGCCTGTTTTAGTGGTAAAGAGATCCGGGGAACGTGAGCCATATTCAAGAGAAAAACTTAGAGCAGGACTTGTTAGAGCATGTGAAAAGACTTTAATCACAGCAGAGCAAATAGATACAATTATTGAAAATATTGAAAACGAATTAGTAAAACAGGGAAAGAGAGAAGTTAATAGTACTGTTTTAGGTGAGCTTGTTTTAAATGAACTAAAAGATTTGGATCAGGTTGCTTATGTAAGATTTGCATCTGTTTATAGGCAGTTTAGAAGCATTAATGATTTTATTAAAGAATTGCAGGATTTACATTCAGAATCCAGTTTTAAACTACAAAATGATGATTTCGTTTTAACTGTAGAACCACGTGCTTAAGTTATTTATGAATAATTTTCGGCTGCATAACTTTGATTTGTAATTCTTTTCCAGGATTTGTTTTCATTTCTTCTAATATTCTAAATGCGGCAAAACTTCCCTGTCCCTGCATTTTAGCTGCTCCGTAAGCTGTAAGTGCCTGAAAAAACATTGCTCTTGTTAATGTAACCAGTTTAACTCTTTTTCTTTGAAACACCCCAAACCCAAATACTAAGCCACTTATAAACATTCCAATTGCATAGTAAATAACGAAGAGATTGCTTAAATTAAACGGTCTTGTGAAACTAAATAAAAGTGAAAAGGTAATTAACAGAATAGCTCCAAGAATCATGGGTAATACCATAAAAACAACTTCTTTTCTCATTCCCTTTACTTCAGGCATTATAATCTCCACCATTTGCATTGCTGCTTGAGAGCTGACTTTATCTCTTTCCAGGCGCTTAACTATTTCTTTTGTGTATTCAAAAGAAGGGTCTATTTTATTTTTTTTGATAAATTTATTAAAGATAGTATTCCAGGATGAAAATTCTTTTTTATGATCCAGAATGTATTTTTTAGCATGATTAATATAGTTATTTATTATTTGTTTTGTTTTTTCATCTGCCATTTTTTTTGGTCCTCTGCTAGTTTAGCATTAAAGAATTACCTGTCATTTCTTTTGGTTTTTCAATTTCCATGATATCTAAAATTGTAGGCGCTATGTCAGATAGAGAGCCGCTTTGTTTTAACTTTTTATTTTTTAAACTATTATTTATCATTATAAATGGCACCGGATTCAAGCTATGAGCGGTTCTTATAGAACCATCTTCATTAAACATCTGATCTGCATTCCCATGATCTGCTGTAATAAGTAAAGTGCCGTTAACTTCTGTAATAGCTTTATAAATTTCACCCAGTGCTTTATCTATAGCTTCTGTGGCTTTTATTGTTGCTGGAATAATGCCTGTATGACCTACCATATCAGCATTTGCAAAGTTTACTACCAGGAGCGCGTAATTTTTGGATTTAATTGCTTCAACAGTTTTTTCTTCCACCCCAAGTGCACTCATCTCCGGCATATGGTCATATGTAATAACTTTTGGTGAGGGCACTAATACCCTTTCTTCTCCTTTAAATTCTTCTTGTCTTCCCATATTAAAAAAGCTTGTCACATGTCGATATTTTTCTGTCTCAGCAATTCTTATTTGTTTTAAATCTAAGTTTGCAATTGTTTCTCCAAGTGAATTGTTTCTGTTAACCTCCGGAAGAGCATTATTTGTGAATGCTGTGGCTACCACCGGATTTGCAAATTCTCTACTATGTAATTTTATGTCATATTCTGTAAGACAGACATAGTGCAGGTTCTTAGGAAATATTTCTCTTTGAAACTCTGAAAAATTATTCTGGGTTAGCGCTGTTGTGATTTCTCTTGCTCTATCTGGTCTGAAATTGAAAAATATTACAGCATCATTGTCTGATATTAACTCTTCTTTGGTTCCTACCAGCGAAGGCATAATAAACTCGTCAGAATTTTCAAGTGGGCATTCTTTTTCATCCTGAGTAACTTTATTTTCACCCCTTATGTATGCTTCTTTAATAGAATCATATGCACTTTTTGCTTTTAACCCGATTCCTTGTGTCACTAAATCATAATATCTTTTTATTCTCTGCCACCTGTTATCCCTGTCCATTGCATAATAGCGACCACATACAGTAACGATTTTTGCAGAACAAATTGTTGCTTTTTCTTCAACTTTTTTAATTAGATCTATCCCGGATTTTGGAGGATCATCTCTTCCGTCTGTAATTGCATGAAGTAAAACTTTTTCAATTTTGTTTTTTGCTGCAAGTTCAAATAATGCATATAGATGTCCCGGATGGCTGTGTACATCTCCTTCACTTATTAAGCCCATTAGGTGTAGTTTTGAATTATTCTGTTTTACGTGGTTTATAGCACCAAGCAAATTTTTATTTGTAAAAAAAGATCCATCTTGAATAGTCTGACTGATAAGAGTTAATTTTTGAGTAACAATTCTCCCTCCCCCAATGTTTTCATGTCCTACCTCAGAGTTTCCCATTACTCCGTCAGGTAACCCTACGGCTTTACCGCATGTATGAAGAATTGTGTTTGGAAAATTTGCAAGAAAGTAATTAAAGTTTGGCAAATCAGCCTGTGCAATTGCATTTCCTTTTTTATCAGGAGATAGGCCCCAACCGTCTAATATTAAAAGTGCAACAGGAGTATTTTTCATAATGATTAATTCTTTTGTTTTACTATACCAACAGCTTTTATTTTTAAACCCAGAGAAGCTGCAAAAATCGCAGCAGGAATAAGATGATAACAATAAGCTTTTACATTGATTTTTAATAGAATCTTTTTTTCATGAGGATTTGGTTTTATGCCGTCTTTAAGTCCGACGATTGCAATTCCCTTTTTTGATTTGTATACATCTGTAAGAGAAATAAAATTTGGACCAACCAGAGGATTAAATCCGGAGAGATTTATATGATTTGAAATATCGTACTTTTTGCCTGAAAGCTTTTTCAATGGATAAATGTAGTCAGTTATTTCTATAACCGTAATTTTCTGATTTATCAGAAGAATTTTTTTAACGACATTAAAATTTTTTAATTTACTGTTTTCAGTAAAGTCAATTAAGAAGCTTTTTCCCATTTCTTTCTTTCAATAATTGTTGCATTGCTCCAGAATTTTTCAAGCTTGTAGTAATTTCTTTCTTTTTCATTCATAATATGAACTACTAAATTCCCAAAATCCAAGACAATCCAGGTATTTCCTACAAAACCTTCTTTTGAGATTAGATGATAACTGAAATTATTCAAAGTTTCTTCAATGTGTTTTGATGTGGCTTCAATTTGAGGAGAGCTTTTTGCCGTAACAATTAAAAAATAATCCGAGATCACTGTTAGTTTGCTGACATCAAGCAGTACAATATCTTCGCCTTTTTTTTCGTTCGCTGCATTTGCAGCTATAAATGCAAAATCTAAATCGTTAAGCCTGGTTTTTCTTTTTTTTATTGAATTATTTTTTCTTTTTTGTTTTAAACTCAATATAGTAATTGATTTCCCCTTTTTTATTCTATTTGGTTAATCCCACCTATTTGATTCCTAAACCCCTGCTTTAGTTTCTATTCTAGCAATTGAAGCCAATAAAAACCAGAAGGGAACAAATATTTGTGGCCTAAAAAACACAGTATCAACCATTCCATGAGTTAAGAGTCCTATTAAAGAAATAAAAATTCCAAATGAAAAAATACTGCCTTTTTGCCAGAAAAGATAGTGTAATTTAAAAAATGACAATAAAAAGGTAAAAATAAATATAAAGCAGCCTAAAAAACCAATTTCAATTGCAATTTCAAGAAAAATGTTATAAGCAGCCAGGGCGTCAAATCCGGTTACCATATATAGTCCGTAAGCTAATCTAAATGTGTTATTTCCCGGACCTATGCCAATAAAGAAGTTGTCTTGTAGCATTTTGAAACATGCAATCCAGACATTAAGCCTGTAGTTATTACTGCTGTGTTCTCTGAATGTAAAAATTGTTAACATTCTTTCCGTAATTACTGGGAACAAGAAAGTTAAAGAAAGGATAAAAGTAATTATTCCGAATATAGTTAATATTAAAGTTAATTTTTTATTTGTCTTTTTTTGAAAAATAAAATAATTGAACAAAGCCATAAAGCTTATTGCAGATGAAAAAATTAATCCAATATAGCCGCCTCTTGAACCGGTTAAAATCAGGCAGACCAGCATTAAAGTACCTCCAATTGAAAAAAATAATTTTGAAAGTTTATCTTTTGCTTCAAAAATCAGGGCTATACAAATTGGTAATGTCAGAAGTAAATAACCAGCCAGCAGATTTGGATTACCAAGGGTTGAGTATACCCTTGTATGAATGGTCTCTTGAGTCGGATCCTCCCATGTAGCAAGTGGTTCAACACCAATAATGTACTGGTAGATGCCAATTGCTGCAGTGATAGTCGCGCATAAACATAAGAATCCCCAGAGATTTAAAAAAGTCTTTCTTGAACAATTTAAAAGAGTGTTCTTTATCATAAAATACCAGAGAAAAAAAACAAGATATTTCAACAAACCAATTAAACTTTCTTTAAAGAAATAAGAACTAAAAGTGCTTATTTCTGCAAAAACCAGAATAAATAGAATACAGAGATCCAGACTGTTAAAAGATATTTTTAAGGATTTGTCTGAAAATAGATTCAATAGAAATATAAAAAAGCAAAATATGATTATTAATCCAATTCCAAATCTATCGTTAGCAAATTGAGGCATAGATAGTGAACCAAATACCAGACTAATTGAAACTATTAACAATGCAGATAACTGGCTGTTAAAGCTAATAAGAAATCTGCTTGTTAAATTTGAAGTTTGATTTGAAATAAAAATAACAGATTTGTAAAAGAATGAATTTTTTATAGTGTTGTTGGACCAATTGTCTAGATCTGAAAGCCCTGCATTTATGTTCACTCCTCTTACCTCTGTGTTTTATTTAGCGGGTAAACATTAATTACTCTTCCATTTAGCCTGTAATTAAAGCCTTCAAGTTCAACCTGATTTCCGATTTTTATTTTATTTCCACCAATTACATAGCCGTCATTTGTAGTTAAAGCTTCGTCAGTTAAGGTGACAGTGTAATCTTTAACATTTGTCTTGGTGGGATCTGTGATTGCTTTATATGATGAGCTTGAAAGTGCCGGGATAATAACCTGCTTAGGGCTGGATTCTATTTTTATTATTTTTAATTTTGTGTACGGTCTGTTTCTAATCGTAATTGCTGATTTATCGTTAACCATGAATAAATCAGTATTTTCTGAAAAGATATCAGGGATTAAAACCTCAATAGCAATATTTCCCTTCCCCTGAATTATTTTATTTAGTTGTGTTTTTTCTGCTTTTGCGAGCAAATAGCCTGTAATGCTGAATAATATTGTGAAAATCAGGAGGAGATCCAGAAAGTTTAAATTTATTTGTATCTTTTTTTTCATCATAGCTAATATTATATTATCCTTATAAGGATGTTACATGAAGGATACCTGAATAATATTTATTATCGATACTGGCAGGTTGATAAAGCAAATGATGCCATTGCAAATGTATTTGCAATTCATGGACTTGGAGGGCATTGTATATGGTTTGATTCTGCAGGAGTTCTGTTCAATAAAAGAAACATAAATCTTTTTTCATTTGACTTGCCTGGCTTTGGACAGAGTAAGTATCCAAAAGGAACAGTTAGTTCATATTATGTGTGGCTTAATGAAACAAAGAATATATTAGAAAAATTTTTAATGGAGTTTAATGTAAAAGAGCCGGTTTTTATTCTTGGTCATAGCCTTGGAGCACTTCTGTCAATTTTACTAAGTGAAACAGTGAAAGCAAATGGCTGGATACTTTCAGTCCCGGGTTTTGAAGGACAGAAGGAAACATGGCCATTTTTTGATTTTATAGTTCCTGCTTTATTTAAAGGGGTTTTTAAGCCTGATGAAAATATTCCTATGCCTTTTGGACCTGAACTTCTTACAAAAAATAGAGAGACTCAGTTAAAAGTAAAACAAGATCCTTATAGAATTATTAGTCCGTCTGCACAAGTTTTCAAGCATGTTTATTTCCTTTCACAAAAAACAAAAATGTTACATGATCTTCCAAGGGAGCCTGTTTTGATGTTAATTGCAGGAGAAGATAAAGTCTGCTCTATAGAAGGGATGGAAGAGTATTTTGATAAATTGCAGGTTGAGGATAAATGTAAGAAAATTTATACAAGCTCTTTTCATGATTTATTCATTGAAGATGAACTAAGTCAGATAGTAAACGACATTTCTGTATGGGTAACTGAGCATATTTCAATGGTTATAAAAAAGTAAAGAACGATTTTAGCGACTCGGAGAATTGGTTGATTTTGTTATCTTTCTAGAGATACCCCTGACATTTGTACCATGATATAGGGCTAAATCTATTTAACAGAGGTAATTATGACTCCTAAGAAGTTTAGAAAAGAAGACATTATTAGAGATTTGTTACTGAAAACGGTGGGTAAAAATCCGGATTTGTTTACTTACTATGTAAACCTGATGGAAGCAAAAGAACTTTTAGGGAAAAATACTTCAGAGAATATAAATAACAAAGAAAAGCTTGAAAAACCAAAAAAAATAATAATTGATTGTTAATCATTAACAGCTCTTCAGATAGTTTATGACTTCTTTTGCTCTCTCCTGCTTGTTTTTTGATTGTACAACAAAAGTTCTGCCCATTAATTCCCACTCTAAAAGAGTCTCTCTGAAAAGTCTGTCTATTTGATTCTGATAGTTCTCGTCATTCCATCTAAAACCGTCCTCTTTTGACTTGAAGAGCCTGGGTACATAAATTATATGAGAATATTTAAGTGTCTGTGTGTATGCAAGTTTAAAGTATTTTTCTGATTCATAAGTTTTTGTTTTATTCCAGCTCCACCTTATCCAATGTATCCAACAGTCAATGGTGGAGCGATCTGATAAAAACTGCCCATAGTTTTCTTCAAATTTAATCTGCTCTTTTAAAACTAGAAACCTGAACTCATCGTGATCTTTTATTTCGTAAATATTTTTATAACCCAACTTATTGCAAATTTCTCTGGCTTGTTCGTGTATCGCCTGTAAGCCAATTGTTCCTTTTACGTTATTTAATAATGTTGTTTTACCAACGCCTGCTGAGCCTATAATTACAATTCTTTTCGGGGATTTATTTAGCATTTTATAACGCTTTGTCGCTTCTTCGGTTTTTGTATTTTTGTCTGTAGATGTTCTGTCATTTCCGCCCCCTGCTTTCGCAGAGGGTAAACTCCAGCGGGAATCCAGATAAGTAAGCTAAAGTATAATCGTCTGGATTCCCAATCAAGTTGGGAATGACAAATATTAACAGTCTTTTGCCTCCATACAACATTATAATGTTAAACTAAGTGTCAGATTGAGGCTGCAAAAATGAAAAAATTAATATTACCGGTAATCATTGTTTTAATTTCTTCTCAAAACAGTTTTGCATTAAATTCTTCCTCCAGTGAAATGGAGTATAAGAAAGAGAAAGCATTGCGATGTCATGATGATTACAACAAACTTTATGGAAATACTGCAAGTAGGGAAATCTCCTTTTTAAAGGATAAAGCATTAAGATGGTATGGAAATTATGTTTCTACTTTTACTAATGAAACTAACTCTTTAAAGAGAAAGTCATTTCGCTGGCATGAAGACAACAATAAGTAGCTTGTAAATGTCACTTTTAAAAACCAGTTCTTTAAATGTGAAAAATGAAATGATAGAGATTGACAATCCTCTTTTTTTTAAATGGGATGAGGTATTTTCTGCTGTTCAAAACAAAATCCAGGACAAGAAAAATAAATATTTAATCAAATTAAATCTTGTTAAAACGACGAAAGATAAACTGTATTTTAATGCGGTTTCTGTAGAAGGACTGAAAGGCTTTGTTAGTGAGCCTTTTGTTTCTAGTGGGATGGGTTTGAAATCTACCCTTACAAAAGATATCTCATGTCTGATAATTCCCACTGGTATTGGTGCTGCATTTGGTGGTTATGCTGGTGATGCAAATCCGTTAGCAAAGCTTTTTGCACAAACAAATAAATATTTGCTTACACATCCAAATGTTGTAAATGGAGCAGTTTTAAGTGATATCCCTTCAAATTTGATTTATCTCGAAGGCTTTTTCTTAGATCAATTTCTGCTTGGAAAAATTAACATAATTCCGAATAATAAAAACAAAATAGGTGTAGTTTTTGATAAAGGAATATCTGAAGAAAGACTTGAATATGAAGTAAATGTTCTAAATGCGCTTAGAGCTTTTTATGGTTGTGAAATTACTTCATGGACTGTTACTGATAAACCTCTAAAGGTGATTCCATCGATAAATAAGTTTGGTTTTTCAGAAGGTAAGGTTGAAAACCTTGAATGCCTTATAAATAGTGCGATTAAGTTAAAAAATCTTGGAACTACTGCTATTGCAATGTGCTGTGCTATTCCTGATCTTGAATTAAATAGTGATTATATTTCCGGCTCTGGAATTGATCCAATTGGCGGGATAGAATCTGTAATTTCTCGTTCAGTCTCAGCATTTACTGGACTTGTTTCAGCCCATGCCCCGGTTTTAATTTCAAATGAAAAAGTTGATTATAAAAAGATATCTCCTTTATCTGCAGCTGAATATATTGCACAGACATTTCTACCTTCAGTTATTTCTGGATTGCGCTTTGCGCCACAAATTAGAGATCAGAGGTCAGAGGTCAGAGATCAGAGATCAGAGGTCAGAGATCAGAAAGAAATCTCATCTCTGAATATTTCAAATGTTATTGTTCCATATAATGCTTTTGGCAATCCGGGAGTAATGTATATGAATGAAGTCTTTAACAATGTGACTTTAGTAGAAGAAAATAAGACATGTTTAGATGTTAATTATAAGCATTTGAGTGTAAAGTTTAAAACCGTGAAAAAATATAGTGATTTAATTGATTCGAAAAAACTTGAAGAATCCGGTATTGATTTAAATGTTCTAAAGAGACCACTGGATAAGATTAATAGGATTATCTAATAGTCTTCAAATCCAACCCAAATAATTTTATAAACCCTTCGGCAGAGCTCTGATCAAAGGTGTCGCCTTTTCCATAGGTAGCCAGTTTTTCTTTGTAAAGTGAGTATGGTGACTGCCTTCCAACTATTACTGCATTGCCTTTAAAAAGCTTTACTCTTATTGTACCGGTAACACGCTTTTGAATATAGTTATTAAACTTATCTATAGCTTCTCTAAGTGGATTGAACCATCTGCCATCATAAATCAGCTGTGAATATTTTTGATCTAATGTGGTTTTGAATAACATAGTTTCTCTGGTATGAACCAGTGATTCTAAATCTTTATGGGCTTTTAATAAAACAACAGCAGCAGGAGACTCATATATTTCTCTGCTTTTAATTCCGACTACTCGATTTTCAATCTGATCAATTCTGCCAATTCCATGTAAGCCGGCAATCTTATTTAAAGTCTGAATTAGTTTTACTCCTTCAAACTTCTTTTCGTTTATGCTGACAGGGATCCCATTTCTAAAGCTAATGGTTATATATAAAGGTTTTGAAGGAGCTGACTTTGGGGCTTTGGTTAGTGCATAAACTTCTTCAGGAGGTTCTTTCCATGGGTTTTCTAAAATGCCGCATTCTACAGATCTTCCCCATAAATTCAAATCAACACTGAATGGAGATTTTTTCTTTACTGGAATTGGGATGTTATATTTTTTTGCATATTCAATAGACTGTTCTCTTGTCATTTTCCATTCACGCGCTGGAGCAATAATCTTTAAATGCGGTAGTAGAGCCATTGTAGAAACATCAAAACGGACCTGATCATTTCCTTTTCCGGTGCAACCGTGTCCAATAGCGTCTGCTTTTTTTGCTTTAGCAGTTTCTACTAAAAGTTTTGCAATAAGTGGTCTGGCTAAGGCAGTAGCCAGAGGATAATCACCGTAAATAGCATTTGCAAAAAGTGCTGGCCAAATATACTGACTAACAAATTCCTTTTTTGCATCTATTACTAATGATTCTGAAGCGCCTATTGAAAGAGCTTTTTTTTGAATTGGCTTAAGTTCTTCTCCCTGACCCAGATCGATAGCCAGTGCAATTACTTTTTCTGCCTTATTTTCGAGCAACCAGCGAATTGCTACGGATGTATCCAATCCACCTGAATAAGCTAAGACAACTTTTTTACATTTTTTTATATTGTTAGATTTCATATCTTGATAGAATATCATACATGAAAGATCTACTTCCAAAATCTGAAAATACAGAATCGGTGAAAAAAATAATACCGAATCACATAGCCATCATCATGGATGGAAATAGGCGCTGGGCAACAAATAAAAACCTTCCTACAATGTTTGGTCATAGAGAAGGGGTCCAGGCATTAAAAAAAATTACAAGATATGCAAATGATTATCTGGGTGTAAAGTATCTTACCGTTTATGCGTTTTCTACTGAGAACTGGAATAGAAAAAAAGATGAAGTAGATTTTTTAATGTTTTTAGTTCAGGATGCACTTCAAAGAGAAATAGATGAAATGCATAAAGAAAATGTAAGAATAAGATTTATTGGTTTTTTTAATGAACTTCCAGCACCACTTCCAAAAGTTTTAATAGATGCAATGGAAAAAACAAAAAATAATACAGGCATAAATTTAAATGTAGCACTGAATTATGGCAGTAGAGCAGAAATTACAAATGCAGTAAAAGAGATTTCAAAGAAAGTAAAATCGGATGAAATTAAAATAGATGATATTACTCCAGAACTAATAAGTGAAAATTTACTGACCAAAGATATTCCAGATCCTGATTTTTTAATTAGAACAGGCGGTGAGATGAGAATCAGTAATTATCTCCTCTGGCAGTGTGCTTACACAGAATTTTATTCTACAGATGTTTTATGGCCTGCATTTGACAGTAATGAACTGGAGAAAGCAATTGAAGAGTTTAATAAAAGGCAGAGAAGGTTTGGAGTTTAAATACTTGCAGCCCCTGAATGACACGCGTCAATAATTACATATATTTGATCAACAGGCATATATGTTGCAGAAGTATTATAAAGAAAAGGTTGCAGTTTTTGAAGTAGGCGCTTAAGTCCTGTCTCATCCAATGTACCGTTCTTTAGTGTAAGCTCCAATTTCATTCCACCTTCTTTTGTGAAATCAATTTTCGTTCCGGGCTCTAAATCTTCCGGGTCTTTAGCCTCTCCATGGCTGCTTATAAATACAACGACTTGTACAGTTTGATCAGGAGTAGTTGGAACAATTTTTGTCTTGGCTAGGCTGGCTTTTCGGGAAATTGTATCAAAAATACTTCCAAGGTCATTGTAATCATTTACATAAAAAATATTATTAAAGCCGTTATAAGTATTTAAAACATGTTTCATTAGTTCGATATCGTTATGGAAGTCAAATTGATCTGCTTCATCTTCACCTTCACCCTCAATTAAAATAGCAAACTTTACAATATTGTTATTGTCATTGGTTATTTGAAAACTAGGATTCCAGGGGGATTCAACAGGTTCTTGAGCAACAGTAATTGTATCGGGTCCTGCAAATTTATTTAGGACAGAACCCCAGTTTGAACGTACAAAATTATGTGCCAGATCTATAGAACTACTCATAGTTTGAGAGATAGCATAAGCTAATCCTCCTGAGTAAAATGATAAAAAAGTCCCATGGTAATAAGGTTTCCATGTACACCCCGGTAGGGGTATGCCATGTTTATTACGAATTATCATTTTATATTCAAAAGAACCATCGATAACCCTCGCTCCGTCATAATCAGGCCAAACATCACCTTTTAAATCTTTAATAGCTTGAGCTGGATTTGGCGGTTTTATTACTCCATCTTTTATTTTTTTTAGTATAGACTTCGATGGATAAAAAGAAACTCTTCTAGAACCTACTACAAATGTGACTTTGTCAGGCAAGGCGTTAGCTTGGCTTTTCTGAGATTGCTTAGTTGAAGCATAGACTTTAACTCCATATGACAGTTTATCGTTTGTATTCCAGGCAGGCCAGAGATTTTTTAGAAGGTTTCTATCGTCAGGCGGAATATAATCTGCTGCATATACTAAAATAGGGTCATCAAAATTTGAAATTAAACAACGATCTAAAAGATGGTTTTTAAAATCAGAATTAAAGGCAGGATCCAGAAGCTGGCAGAGTGTAGTACCGCTACCCAAATCTCCATGATAATAGTTCTTTATAGTTTGTTTTACATTTATTTGTTGACCATTTAAAAGAGCATATTCCGGGCAAGAGTCATAACCAGCTTCATCACAGGAAATATCATCTATAACAGTAGTTCTTGAAACTTTATTAGGTACAGATTCAATTCCAGCAAATGGACAACCAAGAGTTTCACTAATCTGAGTAAATCCGTTATTGATATAGTCTAAACTAAGTATACTTTCTGCTGGAGCACTCCCTGCTTCAACTTCAATATCAATGCCATCTGCACATTTATTCACTAATTCACCAATGTCTGGAATTAGAACACCACTTGAACTTGAGGAAGAACTACTTGAGCTGGAAGAAGATCCGCTTAAACTCGTAGATGTAAAAGTAGAATCATCTGGTGGTGGATCAATTGGTGGGACAGAAGGAGCCCCAGCATCTGCTGTTCCTTGAGTAATTACTGCAATTGGTTCAGCAGCAGATGAAAAGTAATTTTCTGTAAACAAAACTACAAAAGGTAAAATTAAGATAGTTATGAGAAGGCTCTTCATGATATTTTTAAATTGACTCTTTTTGGTTATACCCATAGCTTAAATGAGCAATTGAAAACTAATCTAATATGAGATAGGGGTAGCCCTTAATTGCAGTATTATTTATCTATACCAAAGTCTGCAACTGCTGCTTCTGGTCTTCTGCTATACAGGCTTCAAAAACAGGATCTAAATCACCTTCTAGTGCTGCATCCAGGGTGAAATTTTCATTTAATCGGTGATCTGTGATTCTGTTATCTTTGAAATTATAAGTTCTGATTTTTTCACTTCTATCTCCTGTACCTACCTGCATTTTACGTTTTGCATAAATCTCTTTTTGTTGTTTTTGTAATTCCATGTCATAAAGTTTTGTTCTTAAAAGCTGAAGTCCTTTATTTTTGTTTTGCAGTTGGCTCCTCTCTTCAGTACAGTGCACCATAATTCCGCTTGGCTTGTGAACTATTCTTACAGCAGTTTCTACTTTATTTACATTCTGTCCGCCTGCACCGCCGGATCTCATGGTAGTAATTTCCAGATCACTTTGCTCAAGCTTTATATCTACTTCGTCTACTTCCGGCATTACAGCTACAGTTACAGTACTTGTATGAACCCGTCCTGAAGCTTCAGTAAGAGGAATTCTTTGCACCCTGTGAACCCCGGATTCAAATTTTAATTTACTGTAGACATTTTCACCATTCATTTCTACTGTTACCAGTTTATAACCGCCGATATCACCAGCATGGAAGTCAACAATTTTTGTATTCCATCCCTGTTTGTCTGCATATCTTGTATACATTCTAAGTAGATCACCTGCAAAAATAGAAGACTCTTCTCCGCCTGCGGCAGCGCGGATTTCAAGCATAATATCTTTCTCATCATTTGGGTCTTTCGGTAAAAGTAAAACTCTAAGTCTCTCTTCTATTGAAACTACTTCTTTTGTGATTTCTTCAATTTCTGCTCTGGCTAAATCTATTAGTGAAGCATCGCTTTCACCTTTGATTATTTCTTTTGCACCTTCCAGCTCTTTGTTGAAAGATTTAAATTTTTGATATAAATCATAAGTTTCTTGAAGAGATTTTTTTGATTTTGATGTTTTTTTTAATTGCTCCTGATCTCCATAGACGGCAGGATCTGCAAGCTTTTTATCCAGCTCATTGTAAGTCTTTTCGATCTCTTCTAGTTTTTTTATTAGGATGTCGTCCATATAATTTAAGTTGTATTTGAACCAGGTTCGAACAAAAATTATAGCTTATAAAGAGTATTTTATCTCTAAAGAGGTTTTTGTGAATATATGTCCCAGTAATCACTGTACAATTTATCTAATTTTGAAAATAAATATGAGCACGACACTAATACCGACAGAAATAATTGAAAAAAGAATACTTCTTAATACATGGTAAAAAAGTAATTATTGATGTTGACTTTGCTGAACTATACGAAGTGCAAACAAAGGTTCTGAATCAATAAGTTAAAAGAAACATAAAGCGTTTTCCGGAAGATTTCTTGTCCACTTATAAACTTAGAAACAATATGAACTTTAGAAAACATCTAATAGGCATCGATTAAGAAATAATTAGAATAAGCTCTTCTGTTTGAAATAATAAACAGCTTTTAATAATAAAAATTCATAGGAATTAACTTAATCTAAATTAAGGATTAATGTTAAGGTTCTACATTAGACAGAATTAATTTTTCTTCTTGATTGTGTGATCTTCAATCTGTTATATAGTAATTAAAAGACTTGTTTTAATTAAATTTATTTAAGAGCAAATATTTGTGGATAGTTTAGAAAAATTTTATGCATCGCATTGCACCTCTCCTAAGAGAGTAAGGGTTAAGGGGGACTTGGGCTCTGCTGAAACAAAAGTCCCAAGAGGAAATATAAGCCCTATAGATGGAGCAAGAACATTTATTCAAACTTCTCCAGGTGCTACTTCCCTTTTTAAATCAATAGATTCTAAAGATGAGCGAACTAGAGATATGGCAGCACTTTTAATTGCTTCAAATGGAGGCAATGTAAGTCCAGACGAATATACTTCTTATGTAGAAACGCTCCATCAGTTATATGGCAGCAAAGAACATCAATTTAGCGGTGTTGATCCAAGGATAGCTCTAATAATAAACAGAGCACTTCATGGAGTTGCAAACATTTATCCACAGCTTGCTTTTTATTGTCGAACCAATTATATAAAAAAAGAAGAGGCTGGAAATATTACTAGAGACTGGATGTTAAGACGATTTGCACAGCAGGTAAGTGGACAAGATAGTTACAAAATAGACAAACCAACTTATCACAGGCTCCCTGATGGACATCCAAGGAGTGAAACTTATCAAATAACAAGCCAGGTCTTTGATGTTAAAGAATTTCCCGGCACAGGAATTGTAATTCATGGGCTTGGAATAAAAAATAAAATCTTTCCAGGTGAAAATTATTTATATCAAAGATTTCGTGATAGTGAACTCCCTATTCCTTTTGCATTTAAAGAAGGATTAGATTCCTACAAGGACCTACTAATAAGTGGTGAAAGCGATCTGAAGAATACTCGATTTGCATTCTTCAATGGGTTTATCATAGTTTATAATCCATGCTATTCACATGGTCTCCTTATATTTAATGAGCATGCTGATAAAAACAGAAGAGAACGAAAGCTTGTATATTTACTGCCGGGAGATCATTTAACTAAAGTCTTAAATTTGCCAATGAGCTCTGATCAGATGCAGGATCGTCATCCATTTTATCCTGCTGGTACATTTGATGAAAACTTTGGAAGCGAAGCTATGCCCCTTGTAACAACAAAATTACTGACTGGAGAAACCACCTTACCAGAAAAAGATATTGAAACAACGCTTTTCCTTTTTTCACAACTTGATCTCTGTATGGAAGCCCTGGGAATTTATGCACGGGGAGAATCTTTTCAAAACGGCAAATGGAGAATGGATGAAACCTGCGTACCAAACGAAGTATTGAACTGGCATGCATGGTCAAGAGCAAATCCAATACTAAATGAAGCAAACTTTGTTAGAAAATCAAAGAGTGCTCCTTCAGTTCTAGCTGTCGATCCTATTGATGACATTATTGATGAAAGAGTTTTAGATCTAGGGTTTGTTCGAACTTCTGATTTAAAGTTAATTGATTCTGAGAGCCCAGATGGCTTTATTCTTTCAGAATTACAAGGGTTTAGACCGAGATATACACCAGAAGGTTTGAGTAGAGTAAAAGGCTGGACAGAAGCTTTAAGAGATAATCATCTCTCTCCATTTGCATATGATCGTTATTGGGGTGATACTATGATTGCAATTTTACAAAGCAGAAAAGAGAGCCTATCTTTTGCTAGTACTTAATGATTGTGACATAGTTAAAGGATTGACAGATGTTTGGTTACTTATAACCTTAAGTGTAGGTTTTTCCATAAGCGAAAAATCTAATCTTTCTTGCAGAATTTCTAAGCGAAGACTTTCTTTAGTGAAAGTCTTCGCGTGCTAAATGACGAACCTAATAGCCGAAAAATCTGCGTAGCAGTTCTGAGGCGTTTAAAAAATCGGAGAGAGAGGGATTCGAACCCTCGGTACTCTTTTGGAGTACACAGACTTTCCAGGTCTGCTTCTTAAACCACTCGAACATCTCTCCTTTTGTATACGCTCGTCGCATCTTCGTTCTTTAATATTTTTTCTTGAGGAACTACGATGACTCCTCGCTTTTTACTTCTTCTCCTTTCCACTTGGTCGGTTTTGCCGAATGAATCGGACAAAACCTTTCTTTGCGAGAACGCAGGTTGTTTATCTTCTGGTATTTCTCAGCACTTAGATTTTCGCTACGGAAAATCTTCACTTAGATACTCTTTGAAAACCCTATAACGTATAAATTATAGCTTATCTTTTACCATGATTTTGCTATTATTTATTCTATGGCAGCCTATAACCCAAAGCGATATAACTGGATTACCAAGCTTTATCAATACATAGTTATCTGGCTTTTGTTTAGACCGGTTTATTATTTGTTTTATCGTTTAAAAGTTCATGGAAAAGAAAATATTCCAAAAGATAAAAAACCTTTTATCGTAATGCCAAACCATTTGTCGAATAATGATCCACCGCTTGTCTCTTTGGCATTAAATATTCCTGTAGCATATATGGCAAAGAAAGAGCTTTTTGAAATTCCGTTTTTAGGATGGGCAATTACAATGCTTGGAGCATTTCTGGTGGACAGAGAAAATGTTTCAAAGACAACAATTAAAGGAGCTAAAGAAGTTATAGGTAAAGGCTGGTGTCTTGGAGTATTTCTTGAAGGTACAAGAAGTAAGATACCAGGTTCATTAGGTAAACCAAATGTAGGTCCGGTTTATATTTCACATTTAGCAGGAGTGCCTATTTTGCCTATTGGAATTGTCGGATCAAATAAACCTTTTGGTCCAATTACGATGAAAATTGGAAAATTATTTTATCCGGATCGTGATTTAGAAAAAGGAAAATGGCAGTGTGCAGGAAAATTGGTTGAACTTACAGGGTTTAAGATGTCAGAAAGATAGCGACATGAAAAGTTATAGCTTTATTAACTTTGCGTATTTAGGATCTAAAAGTTTTTTCCCCTGTCCTTCAAAATCAATATTTACAAGCAGTTTACTACCCTCTCCAAGAATCTGTTCTATTGTTCCAATACCAAATTTTTCATGTGTAACCCTGTCGCCTACATTGAAAATAGATTTGTAATTTTTAACTTCTTCCATTCTTTCTTCTGTATTTAATTTTCTTATTACAGTTACGTTTTGGACTCCATCAATTTCAATCAATTCATCTGATTCGTAATCTGAGATTTTTCTTTTTATTCCTTTTTTTGATACATAACGTTTATCATTTTTAACTTTTTCATCTAAACCACCATAAAACCCGCTTAGACATTCTTTTGGAGCTTCACTGACAAATCTGCTTACTTCTGCAAATTCACTTGACCCGAATAATCTTCTTTCTCTTGCAAAAGTAAAATAAAGTTTTTCCTTTGCACGAGTTACTCCTACATACATTAATCTTCTTTCTTCTTCGATTTCGCTTTCATCAAGAGAGTTTATGGATCTGCTGTGTGGAAATACTCCTTCTTCAAGTCCGCAGATAAAAGCAATGGGGTATTCCAGTCCTTTTGCCAGATGTAGTGTCATAAGAGTAACTTTATTTGTAGTTTGTTTTAAATTATCCAGATCGGTATATAGAGAAATTTGTGTAAGGAAATCTCCTAGTAGAGATGCGCCATGGCGTGTCTCTATATCGTCACCATGATTAATATTGGCGTTATAATTTGCCTCAAATTCATTTGCTACAGAATAAAGCTCCTGCACATTTGCCAATCTTTCTTCCGAATCCAGAGTCCCTTCTTTTTCCAACTCATCCCAATAACCGGATTTTTTCAAGACAGCATCCAGCAAATCACTCATAGAGAGTGATTTTGAGGCTTTCCTGCAGTATTCCATAAGCTCTACAAAGTTTTGTACTGAAACAATCGTTTTTTCTGATAAGCCTGGAACATCAGTAATTTCAAGAAGTGTTTTATATAATGTGAAATTGTTTTTGTTTGCATACTCGTCAATTTTTATAAGAGTAGTTGCACCAAGTCCTCTCTTTGGAATGTTAATTATTCTTTTTAAGGAAATAGAATCGCTTGGATTATAAATTACTTTTAAATATGCAATTATATCTTTTATTTCTCTTCTCTCGTAAAATCTAAATCCACCTACGATCTGATAAGGAATGTTTCTTTTAATCAATGCTTCTTCAATAGCCCTGCTTTGAGCATTTGTACGGTAGAGGATACCCATGTCACTGTACTTAAAATCCATTTTTAAAAGCCTTGCCATTTCTTTGGTAAGGTATTGAGCTTCTTCAATTTCATCTTCTGCTTCAAAACAAATTACTTTAGCTCCTTCATCTTTTGTAGGCAATAAAGTCTTTTCAATTCTTTCTTTGTTGTTTTTAATTATTGCATCAGCCACACTTAAAATTGTTTTTGTAGAACGATAATTTTTTTCAAGTTTGACTATGGTGTTTTCAGGGAAATTATTTTGAAACCCAAGAATAATTCTAAAGTCTGCTCCACGCCAGGAATAAATGCTTTGATCTATATCACCTACTACGGTTATTCCTCTTCCCTGCCAAAGGGTGTTTCTATCTATATTTAAACGCTCAGCTTTTGGTAGTCCTTCGGAAATTAATCGTACTAATTCATACTGGATTAAATTTGTATCCTGAAACTCATCTACAAGAACATGTTTGAATCTTTTGTGATAATAAGATCTGACTTTTTCATTTTGTTCTAAAAGCTTTACAGTGTATAAAAGCAAATCATCAAAATCAAGTGCATTATTCTTTGCCAGTTCTTTTTGATATAGATCAAATATTTCAGAGATTTTAACTTCACGATGATTTTTCGCATTGTCTCCAAATGATTTTGCATCGTGTCCCTGTGATTTAAGAGAGCTAATATATGATTTTATACTTTTTGGTACATATGCTTTGTCATCTAAATCCAAAGCTTTTATGCATTGCTTAATTAAATTTGTACTGTCTGACTCATCATAAATTACAAAATTGTTTGTCCATCTCTCCCCGGTTTCTAAGGAAAACTTACCTATGTCATGACGCAATATCCTCCCGCAGATATTGTGAAAAGTTCCTATCCAGATTAAATCTGAAATATCTTTTGGCAATAGATTACAGAGCCTTTCTTTCATCTCTGCAGCAGCTTTGTTCGTAAAGGTTACTGCTAGAATATTTTCTGGCATACAACCATTAGAAATCAAATATGCAATTCTGTGGGTTAAAACCCTTGTTTTCCCTGATCCTGCACCGGCAATAATCAGGAGTGGCCCGTCACCGTGAGTAACTGAATGGAGCTGATTTTCATTTAAGCTTGATGTGATGATATCATTGGAGAGCAAATTATTTGAATAAGATTTTTGAGTCATTTTTTTATAATAAGGAGATAAACAATTTACGCTTCAGAAAAAAAAGGTGGGACCGGACAACTGACAATGCCTACTGTAGATAGTTTGGTTGAAGAACTTAAGTTAATACAGAACATAGGCACAAGAAAAATTGCAATAATCGGAACCAGAAACTTATCACTTATGCATCAGCAGTTGGTTGAAATCCTTGCTTATGCACTGGTAGTAAGTGGAAATATTATTATAACAAGTGGTGGAGCCAGCGGTGTTAACTCTGCAGTAATAAAGGGTGCCTGTCGTGCTGATCAAAATAAGCTGGAAGTAATTCTTCCACAGACAATTGGACAGCAGCCAACAGAAGTTCAAAATGCATTAATTGGAATTAAAGGAGTACAAGAGCATCCTGAAAGACAAAATATGACACTTGCAGATGCAAGTAGAATTTGTAACAGAGAAATAATTGAAATGGCACACCAATTAATATGTTTTTTATATCACGATAGTAATACACTTAAAGAAGCTATAGATTATGCACATATGCAGCATAAGATAGTTACGAAATTTTATTTAGATTAGATTTTCAAATTCTGATACTCTGATTTCTGATACTCTGATTTCTGATTGTGCCCTTGTGGCGGAATGGTAGACGCAACGGACTTAAAATCCGTTGGTTTGAAAAAAGCCGTGCCAGTTCGAGTCTGGCCAAGGGCAGCTTTCATTTGAAGAGTTTATAGACTAACGGAGTCTTTCAAATTCATGTTGGTTTGAACAAAGTTGTACAAGTTATTTAAGCCTGAACAAGGAAAAATTTTATTAATCATGATGCTCATGAAGCTCATCAAGTGAACCTAAATCTATTTTTAATCCAGGTCCCATAGTAGTGCTTATGTAAACGGATCGAATATAAATACCTTTTGCACTTGCTGGTCTTGCTTTATTTATTCCGTCCATTACAGCAGAGAAATTTTGTAAAAGTTTAGTTTCGTCAAATGAAAGCTTACCGATTGGTGCATGGACGATCCCACTATCTTTTTCAGCACGAAAACTAACCTTACCTGCTTTAAGCTCTCCAATGACTTTTTTAAGATCGGCACTAACTGTTCCGTCTTTTGGATTTGGCATAAGTCCCTTTGGACCAAGAATCTTACCAAGCTTTGCCATTTGTCCCATCATGTCAGGGGTAGCAACTAACTTTTCAAAATCAAGAAAACCGCCTTCTATCTTTGCGATTAAATCTTCAGAACCCACTACATCTGCTCCGGCAGCTTCTGCTTCTTTTACTTTTTCACCCTTTGCAATTACTGCGATTTTTACTTTTTTTCCTGTTCCGCCTGGCAGTGCCACAGAGCTTCGGACCTGCTGGTCGCTTTGCTTTGCATCGATTCCAAGTCTTACAGCCAGCTCTACTGTCTCATCAAATTTCCTTTTTGCTTTGCTTGAAACTTCCTTTATCTTTGCTATTGCTTCTTTAGGTTTATAGATTTTTTTTTCTCCCAAAAGTTCATTAATTTGTTTTTTCTTTTTTGTTAGTGTCTGCATTGTTTTTATAAAGCTTCAGACAAGCTGAAACTTCCTCCGTTCTTATCTCCCGATTGATCGGATTTACCGAGTAAACTGGATAAATCCTTTAAATTGTAAATTGTTTTTGACATCTTTTTATTGGTGCAAACGATTAGACTAATCTAATCTCCCAACTCCTGTGTAAAAATTAACCTTCTACTGTAACTCCCATTTGCCTTGCTGTACCCATGATAGTATTCATTGCTCCTTTAAGATCAATTGCATTTAAGTCAGGCATTTTATCCTTTGCAATTTCTTCTATCTGCTGCATGGTTATCTTTCCGACTTTTTCTCGATTTGGAACTCCTGAACCTTTTTCAATTTTAATTTTCTTTTTAATCATGTCTGAAGCAGGAGGAGTCTTTGTAATAAAATCAAATGATCTATCTTCATAGACATTTATAACTACAGGGATAATCTGCCCGGCTTTGTCTTTTGTCTTTTCATTATATTCTTTGCAGAATGCCATTATGTTTACACCATGCTGACCGAGTGCTGGTCCGATTGGTGGAGCTGGATTTGCTTTTCCTGCTTCAATCTGTAATTTGATTTGTGTATGTAATTTCTTTTTCTTTTTTGTTGGAGCTGCCATGATTTGTATACCTTTATTTCATTGTGAGAACTAATAATTTATCATATTTAAAGTGTAAATATCATGTAATAACGTCATCTCTGGATGCCGCAAGTGCTCCCATAGCTAAAAAACACTTAAAGACTACAGAATAATCCTCATGTTTGAACTCTACCCGGTTATCGCTAACCCTTTTTACTCCAGGAATTAATTCACAGGCATCCGCATGATTTGGCAGGGCAAATTCTATAGAAAGAATAGATGGTGATTGAATTTTAAAAACTTTCCATTTCTTTTTTTCTTTTATTGCCTGCGCAGAAACCAATTTAAATTTTTTTAAAACTTCTTCAAATGGATATGACATTGCTGAATATCGGCTTAAACTTTTTTTTGTTTCTACGGTGAATAATTGTTTCCCAAGTAAATTGTTTGCTTCAGCACAGGTTTCCTTATCTCCTGAAACAAGAACTACGGGAACATTAAATGCTCCTGCAAGTGCTGCATTTAATCCTATTTCACCGACAGTTTTTTTGTTTAACTTCACTCTTTTTATAATTCTTGGTCTATAAGTATGGCTGAGTGTTCCGTTTGCTCCTGCCATTGTATGGTAACCGGTAAAAAAGCAGGCATCAAATCCTTTCTCAACACCAGAAACCATTGAATATGGTCTCTGCCATCCCGTTACTATTTTTGCTTTTGGAATAAGAGATGAGTTTAGATTTCGCGAGTGGTTATGCGAGTCATTAATAACTATTTCTTTTACGCCGGCTTCATGCAACCCTTCTACAATTGCATTTAGTTCTTTAGACCATCTGACGACTGTTTCTTTGTAGTATTTTCCTTCAGGATAAATCTGATCAGTGTGGGCGACACCGTTTACACCTTCTAAATCTGCTGATATCAATATCTTCATTGTTCCTTTTTTTAACGCTCCGTGTTTTCTTGAAAACACTTCGCTTTTTCTCTGCTACTCCTTTTTGCTTGACGGTTTTGCCGAATAAATCGGACAAAACCTTACTTCATTAAGTGTGTTCACTCTTCTATATCTTGATTCCAACTTTAATCTCCTTATAGTATTCGATCATTTTCATTAAACCGGATTCCAGTGATACTTTTGCCTCCCATTTTAAAATTTGTTTTGCTCTTGATATGTCAGGTCTTCTGCGTTTTGGATCTGCTTCAGGCAAGGGCTTAAAAATAATTTCACTGTTTGAATTCGTAAGATTTTTAATTATTTTTGCTAAGTCTAAAATGGTGTATTCATCTGGGTTACCAAGGTTTACAGGATCATGAAAATCGACATCCAGTAACTTTGTAACTCCTTCAATTAAATCAGTTACATACTGAAAGCTTCTTGTCTGAGTTCCATCGCCGTAGACAGTAATTTGTTTATTTGTAAGAGCCTGACTGATAAAATTTGAAATTACTCTTCCATCTTCCGGACGCATTCGTGGACCATAAGTATTAAAGATACGAATAATCCTGGTATCGATTTTATGAAATCTATGATATGCCATGGTAGTAGCTTCTGCAAAACGTTTTGATTCATCATAAACAGATCTCTCGGAAATCGGATCTACGTTTCCTACATAAGTCTCTTTCTGTGGGTGTTCCAGAGGATCACCATAAACTTCAGAAGTGCTGGCAAGAAAAAACTTTGCTTTTTTTGCTTTTGCAACGCCAAGAGCGTTTATAGTACCGCTTGAACCAACTTTTAAAATTTGAATGGGTAACTTTTTAAAGTCAATGGGGGAAGCAGGACTTGCAAAGTGCATAACCCAGTCTACTTTTCCTTCTATTTCAATATACTTGCAGACATTTTGTTCTATAAAAGTTAAATCTTTATTCAAAGTCAGATTTTCAAGTTTCCCGGTAATTAAATTATCAATAACAATGACCTGATGACCAAGAGAGAGAAATCTTTCCACAAGGTGTGAACCTATAAATCCTGCTCCGCCTGTAATTACAATGTGCATCAAATCTATTCTAGCGATTAATAGAGTTAAAAAAAAAAATTGTAACAATGTTGATTAAGTGGTCTTTCTTATGTTTTTAAGTATTTAATGGTTAAACTTGTAGGAGGAAGTCAAATTTTACTTTAAGGTTTCTTTGTATTTTAGGGCTTCAATTAGGCAGGATGATATTTCGTTAAAATTATTAAAACTCAATTTGAAAGCCATGTATAAAATAAATCAAATGCTTTTTTCCCGCCAGACAGAAACTCATCTTTATTTAGGGTTTGACGAGTGACTGCTGTAGCAAAACTCATTCGCATTTCATTTCGTTTATCACCATAATTATTAAAAAACTCTGCTCCATTGTGAGGACCCAGCTTTAAATTACTAACTGCTAATTTTTGTGCTGTAGCCGCAGCACCAGCAGTAGAGCCTTCTATTACTGCCATGCACCCTAAAACCTCAGACATTGTTCTAAGCTCTGGGAGGTTAGTACAAACTGGAATCTCGTTAAGTTTGTCTTTTCCTATACCAAACTTTTGTAAATCTCTTTCAAGTAAAGGTAATCTTTTCCTTTCATTAAAATCCACTCCAAGCTGCCCCCAATTAACTGCAGTTTCTAATTTTGGTTCTAAAGCTGCATATAAACCATACATTTTTTCTAGAGCAGCAACATATTCTTCATGAGTAACATTTTGTTTTTCAAGTGCAACTAATACTGGAATCTCTCCAAGTTTTCTATGTGTGTCAGCATTTTGTTGGAGCAGATCTTTGAAAATCCGAGGTATAAACATTCTTCCAATCCTTCTGCCACCTAAAGCTGATAATATTCTAGTAAAGTCCATTAGAGAATCCTTTATTTAATACATTTGGCATTATATTAACATGAATTGTATTCTAAAATAAAAAATATTTAATCTACTTTGTCTTTCCATGCAGGAATCTTGATATCTTCTGGATATTTGCTCCCGCGAAAATGTCTTGCCCTAAATTGATTTGTGAAATTCACATTCCCACTTCCATCTAACATTAGATAAGTTAAAAATCTATTTTTTGTTTCATCAAATATTTTAAATGCAGATTCTATTCCATAAGATACTGTAAATCTAGAAACTCTTTCTCCTTCTTCCTGAAAGATTGCGATTACAGTATCTCCAAGTCTTGAAAGTTTACCTATTATAGCTGCAGTTATTCCACGACAATTTGCAACAAACTCTTTTTTTAGTGCTTTTGTTCTTTCTTTTACATCTGCAAATTGTTGAAAAATCTCTTGTATTCTAAATTGAGGATTTTCTGGCACATTACAGGCAATGCTACATTTTTCCTTATCTCTTGCTCTAACCACATTAGCTATAGCTTCTATTTTAACTGGTGAAGCTTCACTAAAGATTCTCTCATATAAATCTATTCTTGCTAAATCTTCTGTAAGAACTCTGACTTTGCTTAGATCGATCTGAGCGGCATCAGCAGTTGGTTTATAAACAGCTTTTATAGAAGGATGCAAATGTGACATATTTAAATGACTTAAAGTCCTTTTTCTTGCTGTTGCAGAAAGATTATTTACTTCAGGATCAAAGAATCTTTTCTCTTCGGTAAAAATCCCCAGATGATCTACGCAAACGGCAGGTACGATTTCTCTTTCCATTAATGCAAACTCAACAGTCCCTTTTACATTTGCACTTCCACCAACACCTAATCTTTTATAGAAATCATTTTGGTGTCTGGCATCGACTACAGTTTGAAGTCCATCTCTAAACGCATGTAACTGTGGTGATAAATCAATTTCACCTGTTTCACTTATGCTAATCCTGGGATTACCGCAAAGTACTACTGTAGCTTCTTTAAAAGGATGTCTTCGAAATACGGTGGTTAATGGAGCTATTTCAATCATGAATACTTATTATAATCAAATTTAAATTCCAGTACATTAATTTACTTTTATCTAGCTATTCCATCTAAATTTCATTTGTAATTACAATCTGGTATTTAGCTTTAGAATTAAAGATATAGGCTTTAGGATATAATTATCTCTGCCTTTCTGAATCCTGAATTAAAAATAGTGACGTAGATAATGCTTTGGTATTTTAGAAACTAATTTCTAAATGCTCTTACGGGGTCGTAGTTCAGTTGGTTAGAACGCATGCCTGTCACGCATGAGGTCGCGAGTTCGAGTCTCGTCGGCCCCGAGTTTTTAAATCAGTATTTCCATTAGGGTAAATTATTTTTCCAGTTTCTTTTATTTCACGAATAAAGGAACCAATGGGGCTTTCAGTGTCGTTTTCAAAAGATTCTTTTGCAAAAGGTACCAATTGAAGATCCGGATCGTATTCCATCTTAGACTTTTCTATGATTAGTTCTATATTTTGCCATCTCGCAAGTTTTGGATCTAGATCCTCTGAGACTAAAGCAATATCTATATCACTGTATTCATGAGGGTTACCTTTAGCATATGAACCAAAAAGTATGATTTGATCAATATTAATAGTATTGGTTACGCTTTTAATGAAGTTTTTTAATTTATCTTCTAATTCTATTTCGGTATATTTTTTTCCAGACATTTGAATACCTCCTTTACTCTAGATAGAATAGTTTGAACAGTTTCTTTCGGGAAAGATTTTTGCAGATAATCGATATCTTCAGGGTACCTAACAGCAATATATTTTATATCCAGCTCCTGAAGCAACCTTTTCATATCTTCTTCTAAATTTCCGATTAATGCTAAACTTACAAGTTCTAATAGGCTATGGATTCTAGGTGGAGTTTTATTACTTTTCTCTACAATAATTCCCTTAATCAATTTTTCCAAGGCAGCATGACTATGTTCTATTACTCCTAGATATAAACCTTCTTTAAATAAAGCTTCAGCAATTTTTAAATCATTGTTTGCTATTTTTAGCCAATTTTCGGTCTCTTTTTTCATCTGAAGTTAATTATATAACATGTAAAAAATATCCTATTTTGGAGTCTAAAATAAATAATGTGGGTTATGGTAGGGTAATAAACTACTCTGGTGGTGGTGGCAATTTAGGTATGTTAATAGAGCCTTCGTAGTTCTGTGTTTCTGTCCTGACTTTGTTTATTGTGTTCCGAATTTATACTTACACTTCACGTATTTAAAAAATTCATTACTAATTTAATCATTGTGTCTTTTTGTTTTGGATTACTTTGGGCAATTAAAAGAGCTAAGGCTACCAGTGCATTGTCATTTATTTTTCTTTCACCATTTGCTTTAAATAAATATTCATTGTTTGCTAAATATAAAATAAATAAGAATGAACCGATACGTTTATTTCCATCTGTAAACGGATGGTCTTTTATTATGAAATAAAGCAAGTGAGTTGCTTTATCTTCAATACTAGAATAAAGTTCATCCCCGCCAAAAGTTTGGTAGAGATTTGCAATGATTCCTTCAAAAGACTTATCTCTTTGATTTCCAAATAAATCTGATGCTTCTTTTTTAGACTTTAAATCAGACTTTAGCTTCGAAATAGCTTCTATAGCTCTTTCATAAGTAAGTTCATATTTAGGCTTATGTTTCTTCTTGGGGTTTTCTAGTTTGTTACTGTCATATTTTTGAAGCAAAATCCATGAGTTTGTATAGTCAGTAATTACTTTTAATAAACCTTTAGACTCGTCACTCGTTAACTCTTTGGTTGTAAGAGTACTTTTTATTAGTTTTATAGCTTCTTCTAGTTCTTTTAAGCTTGATTCAGGTAGTCTTTTAGGATTTAATGTATAGCCTTTTATTAAATGGTCTTTTAGTACTTGGTTTGCCCAAATACGGAATTGGGTACCTTGTTTTGAATTAATTCTATAACCTACTGAAATAATCATATCTAGGTTATAGTGTTCAATCTTTCTTTCTATAAGCCTTTTACCTTCTTTTTGAACTATCTGGAATTCCCGGATAGTTGGTTTTTCTTCCAGTTCTTTTTCTTTATAAATATTGTTAATATGCTCATTAATGGTTTTTACATCTTTTTGAAAAAGCTCTGATATCTGTTTTTGGGAAAGCCATATAGTCTCTTCATTAAGCTTAACTTCTAAAGATGTTTTCCCACCTTTAGTTTTATAAATTATAATTTCACCTTTATTTGACTCATTAGTTTTCATAATTTACTAATATACACTAAGTGTTTAAAAACTTCTGTAACCGTGGGTTACATTGCACGAAATTATTTAAGCAGCAATTCCAAGCATTCTTAAAACCCTAATAACCTTCTCTGGATTATTCCTCAAAAAGGTTTGATAATTGTCCAACCCGCCCCGAATTTTTAGTAATATAAAAATTAAGTCTTAATTATCTTAAGCTTTTTTACAGTACCTAAAATCTGAAATCTATTTTAGATTTAGGATAGTTGGAGTTTGCTTTTAATGACTGTGTTAGTGAAGCAGAGGTAACACTTGTCTGGGATGTTATTGGTATAAATTGTGCATGAAATATAACTGGTGGGTATCCATAATCAATCTCATATATGTAATATCATCTAATCTGTATTTAATAAAAGGATTTTGCAAAGGATGTGCTTGGATTTCTGTTGCATCATCAACTGGACGACCTTTTGCAGTTACTGTTTGACCAACTGTTGGTGATTGCATAATTATTCCCTAGGTTATTTAGTCTTCTTAAGATAGTTTATAAATCAAGCTTTAGCTTGTCAATTAAGAACCGAAAAGAGTGCGATTAAATAGATAATGTTCTTAAATATCCGGATAGAATTTCAAGTGGTCTTAAAATATACTCATCAGCTTTACTTTGATCTACACTAACAGAACTCCTTACCCCAATTCTTTCTTTCTCAAATAAGATTATTTCACCTGTTTGTCTTTCTACCTTTGCTTCAAATATTCCATCACTATTAGAATGTCTCACAGTAATAGTATCTGGCTCAACACTTATCCATGCAGTAGAAAATAAAGCCCCATTGTCAATTTTTGATTGTCTGTATGCTTTATCAAGAATTAATTTATTTAACATTTCGGCTTCTTCAGTGGTAGTAGGAGTGCGTTCCTGAAGAATAAAATCGAAACTATGATCATTGGCTGGTCTTGCAGCATATAATTTTATAATTCTATTTTCGTCTGGAGTAGGTATTCTACTGCTAGAAATTAATCCTTTTTCTTCACCATTTGATTGTGCTGATTGCTCTCTTGCTGCAAGAGTAGATAATATATTTGCAATAGCTATGCTATTGTCTCTTACTAGTAGTGGAACATTCGTGATTGTTAATAATAAAAACATATAATTCTCTTAAATAAGTTGCCTTTTATTTTAATAAGATTTAGCTATAAGAATAGGCTTCTTAATATTGATTTAAGATTTGAAGGTTATTAGTTCTAAATCATAATCTTAGTTCTAGCATTCTCTACGATGCTGCCCTGGTCTAAACTAGTATGCAGACCTTAAAGTGAATCTGACGTTGTGTAATAAATAGGGACAAGATGGTGGGGTACAATTTGTAAGTTATGCCAATTTGGGGATGTTTAGAGGGTCTGGATCTTCATCAAATTTTTTCCTAACTTCGTCTACAAGTCCCCGATTTTTCCAAATTGCACTGCTTTTGAGAACTCTACAAATGCTGAACACACTGTTATCAGAAGGTTTGCTCCACATAATTTGGAGTATGCAAAGATTTTTTAAAATAGAGAGATGTCCTCTAAAGGATTTGCTGCTTAGTCTAGATTGAATTACTTTTACGATCTTTGTGATTTAGTTTGTCTAGGATTTCATCAGCCCTTGTAATTCTTTTTGCTGACCAGAACATATCAAATGAACTGTCTTTTATAATTCTCATAAACTCAACTGAGTGTTGTATAAGATTAGGAGATTCATTTATTTTATTTTCAAAGATTGTAAGTGGCAAATCTAAAACGTCACCTACTAAAGAAGCTAGATATAAATTGGAAGGTTTGAATATGCTTGTTATTCCTTGTTTATGTTCTGCAATTGTTTCTGGCAAGTAATGTCTGAACCAATAATTGGTTCCTATAATGGATCTGTCAGCTACAGATAAAGTACGAACTATTGTTCTAATTGGACCAGTCAAATCCAATCTTCTAAGGATTGGTCTAATTGTATCTCCAAGCAGGTTTGATGGGAATGAAACAAATGGTAGAATTATAGCAGTTGCCTGATCCATATGATTACACCACTTAAGCAAAGCCCTAGTTCTTTCATCTGGCTTTGCATTCTTAAATGCTTCTTTTGATTTCTTTGCATTGTCAAGATGTTTATTGAATTGGTTTTTAACAAAATCCCAAGTAGGTGGGTATTCACCTTTTCCAGCAATTTTTTTCCCCCATTTCGTTAAAAGATCCTGAACAATACCGGGATAGAACCCCGAGTTTAAGCCCATTTTACGCCACCAGGAACTGTCAATCATTCGGAAGAATGCATTATCAATATCGTTTGCTAAGTCAGTATTAAAAAGTCCTAAAAACGGAATTGCAAACCTATATTTTGTTTGTAGAGCATTATTTAATTTTGAAAGCCAGGCTGTTTTTTCATCTCCAAAGTTTTCTTTTTTACTTGCCCAGACTTCTGCACCTACGTTGTCATCAAGCTCTCCTTTTGAATTTTTATGACTGTAAATTCTATTTCTAAACATTCCAGCTGTTGTACTTGTAAGTCTTTCAGCAACAAACAATCCTTTTGAAGTTAAAGTGTTGCCTTCTTGAGAATTAGAGACAAAATAAGAAATTATTTTTAAGGGGAACTCAAGTAAATAAAAGAACCTGCTTGTTTTTGCTAATTCCTTTGTATCATTTGCCCATTTTCTCTTATCTCCTTCTGATTGATTCTTATTTCCCAGTCCGCTAAAACCAATAGAAGCGTAATCATCATTTGGAGCAGATTCACTGCGTGCCTCAGGATCTACAGGTGGGAGCAACTCTGTATGATAAATAGTATGAAATCTATCGAGGCAACTTGTTGAATTCATTATTAACATTAATTATTTCTATAATATTTTTTTAATAAACATACAGACAAAACAACAGACAGCTTTTTGAAGCTAAAAAAAATCGATGTTGCTTTATGTATACCGATTGATTTTAGTAACATTAAAACCAAATGTCCATGATTTCTTAACCTAAATCATGAACTTTAAATTTCTTTAAGGTTTGAAATCATAGTCACTCTGTCAAGTACCCCAAATTTGAAACAAATTATTATTTATACTAGTTCTTCATTAACTGTTGTCAGGTAAATTTTACGCGGACATACACGAACCATAGGGACAGAATAATCATCGTTGTTGGTAGGGTGTTTCAGCCAGTTTTTTCAGTAACATAAGAATCAAATCTTACCTAATACAAAATGACAGTGCGGAACTGACATATTTCTTCTATCTTTACCTTGAGAAACATGGGAATATTTAACTGAAAGTTCATGAGCAACAAAAACTTTCTCCCATTCTGCTGGAGTTCTAAAAGTTCCTGGTACAGGAATATCAGGTGTTCCGTGAGCAATTGGTCTAAGCATTCTATTTGAAAAATAATCAGATGTAAGGACCAATGGGCGATTATCAGAATGAGCGCTGATTGGAGTTTCTACAACATATAATTGATCTGAAGTAACTCGACGAAGCTCATCAATTAAACCTTCTTGCTGTCCAAAAGTTTCTATATGATGTAATAGTTTGACAATTATAGAGATAGCAAAATGATTATTCGCCCAATCTAGATTGCCATTTGGCAGGATCCTTTTAACTGGTATCTCAGTATGTTCAGGTGGCATTATATCTGCACCTTCCATAGTGACTCCAAGTCCATCAGCTATTTTTCTACCAACATAACCATCGCCTGCACCATAATCTAAACCTCTTACACCACTATTCTTCCATCGAGGATCAATCAATTCTGTTAGCTCAGCTGCAGATCTTGTTGAACTATTATGAAAAGTATCTCTAAGATCCCTAGCAATATTTGGATCTAATCTTTCAAGCATAGCTCTTAAATCAGCTTCTATATCTCTAAATTCTTGAACGCTTCTACATCTAGCAAATCTTTGAACCATGCTTTGAGCAAATTCTAATGCTCTTTCTTCTTGGACTGTAGTACTGCTTGAAATGGTCGAAGCAGTATTTTTTATCACCTGCTCGCTTGTGTCAGGAGATTTACAGGCTGCAACTACATTGCGAGAGTCGGTAACTTGTAATCCCCATGGTATAGCTTTTATACTTCTTACAAACATAAAGTTTAGCTAATTTTATTATATTTTTCTTAAATACTGTAAAAGTTTATTTTTTCTTTAGTTTTAATTATAGTTCCCTATAAAGACTAATTAATCCCTAAGTAGCTTTCATAGAAATAAGCAATGGATGAAATGATAAAGAAGGGTAATAAAATATATACTAAATTAGATAAATTACTTGCTCAATCTGGGAAATGCTATGCCGGTTTAAATTTTTTAATAATCATTTCTATTAAGGGACAGGCGGCGTAGTTTCTGGAATATCTCCTATGACAGAAACAGAGCTTGATTCCCTGTTAATAACATATAGTTTATTTGTCTTTGTATTAAAAGCAAGTTGTGAAGGACTGTCGCCTACGTTAATAGTGGTTTCTATTTTTTTGTTACTTAAATTTATTATGCTTATTTTATCTGAGTCTCTATTTGCTACAAAAAGTTTATTTCTTTTTTTATTTAAGGCTAAACCGCTCGGTGTTTCACCGCCATTAAAATCATCAATATTAAGTGAGGTAAAGAAAAGTTTTTTTTCTAATTCAGCAGAAGCTATTTTATTGTCTCCCTGAAGTGAAATATAAGCTTTTCCATCAGATGGATTAAATATAATTGAATGCGGTGTATCACCTAAAGAATCTGTTTTTATATTAGAATTAGAATCTCCATCTATAACAGATATATCTTCAGAATCTTGATTAGTTACAAAGATGTGATTATTTGATTCATCTATAGCTAAATCAGCCGGACTGTTTTTTGTAGATATTGTATCAATTACTCTTTTTGCACCGGAATCAATTACAGAGATACTGCCGGAATTTGAATTTGCAACATAAGCTTTTCCTGTTCTTGAATTTATAGCGACTGAAACAGGGGTTGAATCTACACTTATGGATCTTAACGTTGAATTATCAACCTGATTTATAATTCTAAGTTTATCTTCATCACCAGCAACTATATAAATCCTGTCATTCCTTTTATTAATAGCTATACCGTTAGGACTGCCGTTTACATTAAAAGTAGATTCAACTTCATCTGTCTCCCCGTTAATAACTGTGATTAAATCATTGTCTCTATGGGTTATATAGATTTTATTTAGCTTTGTATTAATGGTTATTTGAGAAGGTTTATTTTGGAGAGGAATTGTTTTTAATACTTCTTGTTTTGCAAAAGCAAAAGTTGAAAAATAAAAAATCGAAAGAATTATTAGTATTGATTTTTTTAAACACATACTATTAGTTTAATGCTAGGCAGAGGTTTTATAACATAGTTTTTTAAAACCTGGTTTGCCCAGATGCGAAATTGGGTGCCTTGTTTTGAATTAACCCTTAGAAAACCAACTGATACCTGCTGCCTGCTTTTTGTCCTATTCTTTGCAAGAGACTTTACTACTTTGTGTGATATTTATTTAAGTTCTGATTGGGTTTTGGATTTAGAACTAACTGCTAGTTCTTTAAGTAGCAATTATTTTTTTAATAGCATTATTTCTCTAAAAACCTCTTGTTAATACAAGAGAAATATTAAAGAAAATTAAATATTCAGCCTATATTCTTGAGAAGCAAATATAATTTAGTAATCTTAATTTAAGGATTTTTTTTCAGGAGGATTAATAAGATGAACAGAGTTGATGTACAGTTCTTTAGTAGTGATCCTGTGAGATTTAGTAGAGCTAGAGAAGGACTTAGAGGTTTCAGAGGAGTTGAGTCTACTGAAACAGGATCAAACTTGATTGTAAATCCAGATGCTCTTGAAACTGCCTGTGTATTTCCAATACTTGTTTGTGGAGATGAAGTTCCAGTTTCAGATCCTGGCAATATGATTATTGTGAATGCTTATCCAGATGATCAAGTAATTCCGGTAGTTCAAACTGAAATTGATGAAAGCCAATATCCTGAAGGTAAGATGGGTGATGTAGTTAGAGTCCTTGTAGCATCTTATAGAGCTTCAAACTGTTATGCTCAGGTTTTAAATCCTAATCAATAACTTTTAAATTTTTTCTACTCTCTACAAAGAGAGTTCGCTCCAATTTCTAGGAAGTGGTCTTGCAGGTACATTTGTTCTGCAATATAGTCACCTAAGTATCCAGCAAAGGAGTCATCAACTATTCCGGGGTTATCCCTAGTAGTAGTCAGCTAGTTACTTCCTGGCTAATGTAACTTTCCCAAGCAAACAGCCTATAAGAGTAAGATTTTATTCTGCCTTTGGTGGATAAAATCTGAATAGTGTTACAAGAGATTGTAGAGGTGTTTTGCAAAACGCCTCTACAGCAAAGCCTGACCCGCTTCGCCCGCAAAGCGAGGCGAGCAAGCGAAGAATGAGCGAGAAGGGGCGGTAGGTAGAAACATCAGCTATTTAACCTAGCATGCTTTAAGGGGTAACATGGGTACATTAGTTTTGTAAAGTTAAAAATAAATGTGACCTGTAAGATGAGACAAAAGGTGAAATAAACTATGAAAAAATTTCTTATAATTCTCTTAGTCCTAACACTAATTAATATCTCTCTAGTAGTTCTAACTAATATTTCTCTAGAGTCATTTGCTAAACCTATGCCACCTGTAGGATGCCCTGCCTGTCCAAATGGAGCATCGGTTGGTATGGATTGTGAAGGTACGTGTGGTATATGCGCTAGCGATTTTGGGGCAAATTGTACACCCCCTATTCTCCCTGCTGTCTGTAATGGATTTCCGTGTCAGCAAATAAACCCTACTAATCCTGCAAGGGGATGTCTTGTAGCATTTAGTTGTCATCTTAAGCCAGGAAATACATGTACAAATGACGATGGCTGTAATGTTGCTGGAGGAGAGATCTGTCAAAATTGTAATTGTGTTGTTCCAGCTGGTATTGTAGTACCACCAGCAGAAGTAGAAACAGTAAGAATAGTTGCACCCGAAGTAGTTGAACCAGCAGCAGTAGAACTATTAGTTGCACCAGAATAATCACTAGAAGAGTAGTAGAGGGCTACTAATCACAATAGCACTAGAGGCAAGGTAACCTTGCCTCTACGGAAAATTATCTAATTAACCCCATAGAATCCAAGACCTCTTTAATAGGAAAAACAATTGTTTTATCTCTTACGTCTGAATAATCATTACAACGTCCACATACCACTCCAACAAGTTCACCAGAGATATTTACTACTGGTCCACCACTACTACCGGGTAATGAAACAGCATTGGAGAATAGCTTTCTAACTTGTAAGGCTGTTGGATGTATATTAAAGAGGTTACTTAAATGTGTAGAACTATAATTCTCGGATTCTCTTTCATAAGCACCAAATCCATAGCTTGCAAAAGGTAATTTATGATATTGAGTTACCATTTCTCTTACTTCTGCCGGAAACCCAAGAATAAACAATGGTTTAATAACACTTTCAGAGTATGGCTCTAGAGGTATTCCTCCAAGTTTTCCATCATATTGAAATATAGCTATATCAGCAAAAGGAAGAGCTAAGCTACCCATTAAATTTTCTGGATACAGTATAGGATATATTAACTGTTCTCTTCTTAAAGGGTACTCTTCATCACTGGATATGCAGGTTACAGTTTCATTGCTTCCAGAAACCATTCTTTTAATTGGAGAAATATGCGCTGCAGTTACAATAAACCTTTCTCCATCTAGATTTAAAACAAAACCAGAGGCACTTTCGCGTTGATATTGACCTTTAATTTCAACAGTAGATTCAATAGCAGGATCTAGTTCTTCAATAAGGATATTATGGCTCCTCACAAAGTTGCCTACCAGGTTATATCTATCAATATCATTAGGTGTTTTAGGTAACATTCTGTCATGTACAAGTAATTTTGCATACAAACCAATATCACTTCCCATAGTTGTCACATACTTATAATCAGCAGACTGCAGCCTTCTTCTTTCAGCTTCATAATTACTGTCTCTTGGTGGTCTAAAAAGCTTGACACCAGGTGGTAAAAGCTTTCTGGATATAGAGCTAGTATGTGTAAGTTGCATAAATATTTCTTAGTAATCTGAGTATATCAATGCCAGTTTATTGTTTTCAAGCTTTTAAGGAACTCTTTTAATTAAATAATTATAAAGATTTTAGCAGTTATTTAGCTAAGCAATAAATCTTTTAACCTTATAGAAAAAGTAAGTTTTTTTCTGCTTTCAATATATTTTCTGTAAGATCATAAGTAACATTAAATCCCTGCTTTCTAAAAAGTCCATCCATAGCGCTGTTGGATGGTAGAGTCGTTCCAACAATACATCTAATATTACCTTGTCTGGCAATACTTTCAAGTACTTCAAAAAGAGCAGTTCCTGTTCCACGTCTTTGAAAATCATCACTGACGATAAAAGAGACATCAGCATCATTAGTCTTATTTAAATGTATCAATCTACCTTCCCCAATTATTTTATATCCTTCAGGACTACTATCCGGAATTGTTGCAACTATTACAATTTCTTTTTGTCTATCAAAAGTACAGCTATCAATAACTTGGTCAAGAGATATTCTCTTTGAGATTGGGACAGGGGTAAAGTATCGATTATTTACAGTTTCATCTGATAAAGCTGCATGAAAATCAAAAAAAGGTTTTTTATCAAGAGGTTTCAATGTTCTTAAAGTCATTCTTCTTCCATCTTTAAGTAGGCAGTGAACTTCACCAGGTAAACAAAACCTCCCATGTGTTTTATGTTCTAAGCCCTGCTGTGCTTCAAATATCTGTCGTAAATGTGGAAAGCGGATAGATCGATCAATCAAGCTAAGCAAAACATTACTATCACTATCAAAAGTAATTCCAATAACCTCTGGACGAAAAACTTCAGATGCTCTGGGTCTAAATTTATTTGGTTGTTCTGAAATATTTAACATTATTTAAAAAATTAGATTCTATATAAAAACTTTATAATAATTGAATTATATTAAAAAGAAAGAGACAAAGTTTGTCAAAATTCTAAAGAAAACATTAAATAAGCCTAGAATCAAGTAATCATTGTTACTGCCTAGCTAATGTAACTCTTTTTAGAAATACTGTTCAATTAAAATGTACCCCTTTCAAAAGCTTAGTATGATTACATAAATGGATATAACCTGTAAACTTACAAATGAACTTAACCAATAGAACAAAAATTGCATTAATAGCATTCCTGATTTTATTTTTAGAGTTATGTCTTATTCGCTTTCTGCCTGCACAAATAGCATGTCTTGCTTACTATTCAAACTTTATTCTTCTTGCTAGCTTTGTTGGTATTGGCTTTGGCATTCTCCTTGCAGGTAAAAAAATTGAACTGGTTTCTTATTTTCCCTGGGCATTATTATTGCTAATTATCTTATGTACAAAACTAACACTTTCAATCTCAATAATGGAAAAAGATGAACTTCATTTTTATTCACCCCCACCTGGCTATTTACTTCCTGAAAAGATTCTTATTCCTATTATTTTTATTGCAACTGCTATTGTGTTTGCACTGCTTTCTCAAAGACTCGGAAAACTTTTTAGTATAACCCCTCCACTAGAAGCCTACACATATGACATTATCGGAAGTCTAGTAGGAGTAGCTTCCTTTACTGCCTGTAGCTTTTTTAGTTCAACACCATTAGTCTGGTTTTTAATATTTGCTGTAGTTTTTCTATTTATCTATAGAGAAGAACGTAATCTATTTTACAGATCTCTAATTGCTTTTTTTATACTTATTATAGTTATTAATACAGCAATCAAAGATACATACTGGTCTCCATACCAAAAAATAACAGTATATCCATGGATTATTAAGAATGAACTGGCTGGTCATCACATACTCACTAATAACATTCATCATCAATCTGTAGTAAAAGATCTTGCTTTGAAAGAATGGTTTTATAAAGTACCATATGAAGTTTTTAATGCAAATAATTACAATAACGTTCTTATAATTGGGTCAGGGACTGGAAATGATGTTGCCCTTGCACTAAAAGAAGGGGTCAAGCATATTGATGCAGTAGAAATAGATCCCACAATATATGACCTTGGGGTTAAATTAAATCCGAATAAACCATTTAAAGATCCAAGGGTATCTATATATATAACTGATGGGAGATCTTTTCTTAATAAAACAGATAAAAAATATGACCTAATTATTTATGCACTTACTGATTCACTAAGACTTGCATCAAGCCACAGCAATATACGGCTAGAAAGTTTCTTATTTACACTAGACTCGTTTAAAGCAGCAAAAGAGCATCTTACGGAAGATGGAATTATTGCACTCTACAATTATTACAGAGAGGGTTGGTTAATAGAAAAATTTTCTAGTATGTTAAAGAAAGTTTTTAATAGAGAAACTTTTGTCTATCGTTCTCAAGGGAATTCTGCAATTCTAATGAATGGACCCAGACTTAATAAACTTCGCGTTCCAATGCCCCCAATTGTTTCTAATGAAATAATTGAGTCTTCCACAGATGATTGGCCTTTCCCTTATCTAAATAAAAGGACTTTACCACCATCATACGTTTATATGTTGGCATTAATTGTAGTTATAGTTAGTGTTTCTTTTTATACAATACTTGGAAAACCATTATATGAAATAATTCAACCGTCATATTTTTTTCTTGGAATGGCATTTCTTTTACTTGAAACTAAAAGTATTATTTTATTCTCTTTGTTCTTTGGAGCAACTTGGATTGTTAACGCACTTGTATTTTTTGCAATTTTATTACTTGTGTTGCTTTCTATATACTTTGTGAAAGCAATTAAAATTAACAATATCAAGATTTTTTATATTGCTCTTTTTATATGCATTGCAATTCAATATTTCTTTCCTATGCAAACTCTATTACTTCTTCCTCCTTTTTTAAGGTATGCAGCAGTAAGTTTGTTTACATTATCACCTGTATTTATTGGCAATATAATATTTTCTGAAACTTTTAAAAGCTCTTCAAATAATACAGTTAATTTTGCTTCTAATATACTAGGAGCTGCAATGGGAGGTATTGTAGAATACTTAGCACTTATTTCTGGATACAAAAACTTGGCTTTAGTAATTTTAGTCTTTTATATGCTTGCTTTTAACAGTAGCTTCAAAAAGATAGCAACTCAATAAATTCTTTGTTTAGAAGTGGTACATTGGCTAGTCAGTAACTTTTAATTGTTAACATTAAAACGTTTTAACCTAAAGGAAAGCTTTTATTTTCAATATCAAACAAGTTTTAGCTACTTTGTGATGATTTATTTAATCAGTTGAAAAAATATCTCTGATCATATACCATTACCTCTTAATTAAAAATAATTTTTACAAATGTCACAAATAAAAACAGTTTCTACTTCTTCAGTAGTACCAAATGGTATAAGTCGGAGAGATTTTTTTGGTGTTGGAGCTAGGTTGGCCGCCGGTGCTATAACTGCATTGCCATTCATGTTATCGGGAGAGGTTTCTGCTGCACCGCTTCAAGCCTTAACAAACTTTTCAAATAATAGAAATGGAGATCCATGGGTTTTAGTTAGAAAGCCAGGAACTGAAGTAAGACCTCTTGTAATAATTTTTCTGGGTGGAGGGCCTAATCAAAAGATTTTTGATCCAAAACCAGATGCTCCTGCAGAATTTAGAGCATTGTTTGGAGCAATAGACACAAAAACGGAAGGATTAAAGCTTTCTGAACTTCTTCCAAAAACAGCAAGAGATGTTGATCAGTTTAGGGTTATAAGATGCATGGAGGCTACAAGGTTGGATCATGCACAAGGTGCTGCTCAAAGTATGACAGGAAATCATAGGTTAGTCGGTAGCAGTCCAACAGATCAGCAGGCAGAGCCAGTGCATGATGCAGGCCACATTAAACTAGCAGAGTTTTACTCCAGAAGAACATTGGGTTGTGTTATGCTTGCTACCCGTACCTATAACACTTTTGGTGGACTGCAGCCTCGACACAGGTATGTAACATCATATGTTGAGTGTGATCTTACTAATGGACATACTTACCCACCACAACTCAGAGCTGGAGGAAATCCAGAAAGAGCCAGAACGGTACTTGACTTGCGAAATGCATTTGAAAGAGATACAAATCCTGAGATCTATGGACGACAGGGCAGAGATGTGGATGAAATATATGAAGCTACAAGATTTATCCTTGGAAGAAATTTTGCCAATGCATTTGATTCTAATGTTCCAGATAAAGTCAGAGCACAAGTAGGTTATGGACCTTATCCAAATGCAGCAATAGTAGCTGCTAAGCTAATTCAGGAAGGAGCCCCTCTTGTATTTCTAAGCCTTGATGGGTGGGACACACATGGAGATGAACTTGCTACACTCAAAGAAAATGTTACTTATCGTATTGATGGTAGGGAAGTAACAGGACGTGGTTTAGGCTTTCAACTTGACGATGCAATAAATTATTTGAAAGATACTATTGGGGATCGTGCTGCTATTTTTGCATTTGGTGAGTTTGGTAGATCTCCTAATCATACTCAAGAAAGAGGTTATAGTGCTCGTGGTACTAACCATGGAGGTGTTTATTCAATGCTTGCTACAGGTGCTGGAGTAAGCCCAGGTGTAACAGGAGAAACAGACAGAACTGGAAGCCGAGTTATAAGCAGAGAAAGATATTCTCAAGGCAGTGCTCTTGAACGTGCATTAAATGCAGCCGGCTATATGCGTGTAAAGGTAATAGGAAGTGGTGTCCTTACATCAGATCCTGAGAGGTTTTCTACACAAGATTGGTAGTTAAAAAAATGTTATTAATTATTATTTGAAGATAGGCTAATTTAAAAACTATAGAGGACTATTTAATAACAACCTAATATTAAGTGGTTAAAGAGATTCAGGGGCAGTAGTTTGTAATCTGGGGAATTAAAAGATTTTCAGGTTAAGGTTTCATTGACTTTTCTACTACTTTTAATTTAATATCGAATTAAGCTCTTATGAATACACGAGAAATATTTTTGAGTAATTTAAACCTTTTTGGGGCACTAAGAGGAAGAGCTGGTGGTAGTGAAAAAGAAAGAGAACAAATGCCAACTTATCCACTTCCTGCAAAAGGCAGTTTGTATTTTAGAGGTGGCAGTGCAGTAGAAGAAGATGGAAATGTCAGAGTTGTTAGTGTGCCTAACTATGGTGTAGTAGCCCGATATACAGAACAAGAAAACAAAAAAGTTCTTGAAGCAGTTAAATTGCTAACTAAAATAGCTAATGGGGATTATGAGGATAGAGATTCAAAAATTGAAACTTTTTCAGATAGGGTTCAAAGGAATTTTCTTAATCAGGAAGGAGAGGATCGATCTTTTGGGCAAGCTGTTTTTGATTCTACAACTGAATGTTATGAGTTATTTGCCAGACTTCATCCTGAAGAAACACCTTGTCTTCATGCAATTTTTTTAACAGCTGGTTCAGGTGGTAACCAGCTGTCAGTAACTTTATGTAGTGGTTTTTTAGATGCTGCAATTTCAGGACATTTAAATGATACTAATGTTGGTGTTTTTAAAGAACTTCCAAATGGACTGTTTGCAAGGACTTTTATTGATGGTGATAATAGTGATGATTTTTTCAACCAATTAATTGCCAGTAAACTAACTGCTTATATGAGGAAAGTAATGCCGCCTCATTTAGCTTCAGCAATGCCAGGACTTGAACGTTCTTCTGAAATAGAGCCTATTCAACAAATCGCTCTGTATGAAAGGCAATGTTCAGGAATGAGTTTTGCTAAAAGAATAATTGGACAATCAGCAGATGCTGCATTAAAATTGTCTAAATCCCAGGAAGTTATTGATTGGCATAAACAATATGGGAGCAACTTTCTTACTTCTGTTGGACAAGATTTTTCTAAGCTTACTGAAGATAAAATAAAAGAGATTTTTGAAAGAGCTAAAAGCCATTTCGAGGTAGATTAGTGATTTTAATTACCTTTATTTACTTTTGCAACAGCTTTTTTATATGCTTTTTCACAGCTTTTTTTACATCTTGGTGTACAGCCTTTAAAAGCGCTTTTAACAGAGCTTGGAACATGAGTCTGTGATACACTGCAGCAGTCTTTGCAAGCCTGAAGGAGCTCTTCATCCTTAACGGTAAGTTCATTAGTAACATTTGATACACAAGCTTTTGTTATAGCATTGCATGCTCTAGAATCTGCCTGACTTGGTGGAGAAAAGGCATTAACTAAAAACAAAACAATTAACGTTAGACAAATAAAATATCTTTTTACCACAATATACTCCTCCTATTTAAAATTAAAAAAGATTCAGAACTTATTTTATCTCAATATGAATTGTCATAGTTAAAATTATTATATGTTGAGTAGTTACGAGTTGCTCAACTGTTGTGTTGAGCCTAATAGAAACGACTCTTCAAAGGTATTTATGATAGGATTAGCACCGCTTTATAAACTTAGTAAGGAGGGCGGTAAGTAATTATTAAATGATAGAAACTTATAATCTCTCTTTATCTTTTGGTGGAAGAAAACTATTTGAAAATGTCAACATCAGATTTACTGACGATAACTGCTACGGCATAATAGGTGCAAACGGTTCTGGTAAGTCAACCTTTCTTAAAATACTTTCAGGTGAAATTTCACCTTCAACTGGTTCTGTGATTAAAGGACCAAATGACAGAATTGCTGTTTTGAAACAAAATCACTTTGAATATGATGATTTTTATGTGATTAAAACTGTTTTTATGGGACATCAAGAACTTTATAAAGTGATGGAAGAAAAAGAAGCTCTTTATGAAAAATCGCCTGATCAATTTACTGAAGAAGATGGTATTAGACTTGGCAAATTAGAAGGTGATTTTGCAGGATTTAATGGATGGGAGGCTGAAGCAGAAGCTGCTATTTTACTTAATGCATTAGGCATTTCAAATGAATTACATGATAAGAAAATGAAAGATCTATTGGATAGTCAAAAAGTGAAGGTGTTGTTGGCACAGGCACTTTTTGGTAATCCTGAAGTTCTGCTATTGGATGAACCGACTAACCATCTTGATGCAAAATCGATTAACTGGCTGGAAGAGTTTTTATTGAATTATAAATCTACTGTGATAGTTGTATCTCACGATCGCCATTTTTTAAATAAAGTTTGTACTCATATAGCAGATATTGACTATGAGCAAATTATCCTTTTCACTGGAAATTACGAATTCTGGAAAGAAACAAGTGAACTTGCCAGAAAGCTGTTATCGGAATCAAATAAGAAAAAAGAAGAGCAGATTAAAGAGCTGGAAGATTTCGTTCGGCGCTTTAGTGCAAACGCATCAAAATCAAAGCAGGCAACTTCACGCAAAAAGCAAATAGAGAAAATTACTCTGGATGATATAAAACCTTCATCACGACGCTATCCTTACATTCAGTTTAACTGTGGGCGAGAAGTTGGAAAGGAAATTTTAAGCATTAAGGGTTTAACAAAATCCATCAATGGAGAAAAAGCGATAAATGGATTTGATCTGCTTATCACTCCAGGTGAAAAAGTTGCTTTTGTAGGAGAATATGATTTTGCAAAAACTGCTTTATTGGATATTTTATCTAATAATCTAAAGGCAGACAGTGGAACATTTAGCTGGGGACAAACTACCAGTCTGAGTTATTTACCGAAAGACAATAGTAAATTTTTTGATAACTGTGATTATAATTTGATCGATTGGCTGCGTCAATTTTCAGAGGATCAATCAATGGAATTTCTTCGTGGCTCTTTAGGACGGATGTTATTTGGAGGTGAAGAGGCTCTAAAAAAAGTAAATGTGCTATCCGGTGGTGAAAAGATGCGTCTTATGTATTCAAGAATGATGCTAAGTAAAGCAAATGTTTTATTACTGGATGGACCAACAGATCATCTTGATCTGGAATCAATTGTCTCGGTTAATGGAGCATTAGAAAAGTTTAAAGGAGTTATTTTGATTAACTCACATGATCACAGTTTAGTACAATCAGTAGCTAATAGAATCATTGAGTTTACTTCAACTGGAGTTATAGATAAAAAGATGAGTTACGATGAATATCTGGAAAATAAAGAAACTCGGACTCGATCGAAAGCTTTGTAATAAGGGTTGTTTTATAAAATTGTCAAAAACTTTATTTTTTGTTTCTTTTAAAGAGTCTTATGTGATAATGTCTAGTGAACTTAGATAGGAGATTTATATGAAAAAAATGCTCAAAAATCAAAATTTTATAGCTCTAATTTCAGTAGTTACCCTGCTTTGTTTAGCTGGCATAACATATGCAGCAAGCAATTCCAGCAGTATAAAAATAGGAAGAACAGTTTATTCTCCTGCAATGAGTGCAGGGAGTCCTATTCCGCCTGTGATATGTAATGTGGTCTCTTCCGGATCTGACGGTGCAAATCTTTTAATTTCTTTTGTCAGCGGTAAAAGAGCAGGAAAAACAGCATTTGTAAATTTAAACTTTAATTTTTCTCCTAGTGACTATAACAGTCTCATGACTGGAGATACTATAGACTTTCAGCAGAGCAGTGATTTTACAAGTTTAATAGGACAAAAAGTTTTCTTTATTTTTTCTGAAGGAAGTGTTAAAAAAACAAGAACAAAAATAACTTCAATTAGTGAGAGTCAGCCGTCAGGAGCAGACAGCAGTTATTCGCTGATGGGAAGTGTAAAAATTCTAGATAAGAGAGCTGATGGATGTTTGGATGTAAGTTTTAATGCTGTTGCTCAAAATGCCAGTGTTAATAAAGTAATTACTACTATTGATCCGGCTATGGACTGTATTGAAGGTACTACTTCTGAAAAGTTAAGAACGGTACCTAGTGTAAGCATTTCAGGAAATCTTTATCCTGAGAAGTTTTCTGGAAACAGGAGCAATGGTAGTGGCAGTACCAGTATGCTTTGTAATGCATCAAGCTCATCTAGTAGTAGTACTGGTGGAAACTCTTCAGGCTTTATAATTCCTGGCTTTGGAAGTTCTTCAGGTAGTAATGGTATTCCCGGGCTACCAAATATACCTGGTATCTTTGGGACTTCTTCGGGAATTTTTAATTTCCCTGATATTCCTGATGAAGATACTCTTTAGTTTTTAACCATGCCTATAGTTACTGCTACACAACTGGGATTGAATGCAACATTTTGGGGAATAAATCCTTGCTTTGATCAGTTAACTCATATTTTAAGTGAAAGAAATGTAAGTGTTGAACCGATACAGACTGATGCTGGTCGATCAATTATTTCAATTGGAACACCATCGATAGTTGTTTATCAGGGAGAACAAACTAATGGGAGAGATATTAATGAAAAGGAGATACGGGATTTAAAAATATCATATGAGCCAAGTGGACAATTAAAACCCGAACCTAAGCCGCCAGATAGGTTTACTCGTGTTTCTCAGGTAAGTGGTTTTGCCGCTTCATATTTAAGGGCGCATGGTTATAAAGTTAATGTAAGTATTGAAGATCCTGAACAATTACCAGATTTAGATTTAAACTCACAGCAAATAAGATTTGATCAGGTAGATCCAGCTGCAATCGATCCTGAAGTGCTTAGAAGAGAATTAGGATTGGAGTATTAATATTTTAAAATATTTAAGCAACAGATGTGTGTTTATCGGTTATAACAGTCTTACCTGGTTCTTCTGGTGGGGCAGGGGTTTTATCTAGTACTTGTTTAATAGCTGCTAGAAATACTATCCCCTTTCCTACATTAGCTTCAAGGTAACCTTGAATTATAGATTTTGTATGTGAATCGATTAAATCTGAAGTATCCTTTGTTAACACTGAAGGATGAGCTGTTATTTCAGCACTTTCATTATCACCAGAAGTAGTAAAAGTGATTTTTACAGTTATTGCATCTTTCTCTTTTGTTGGAGTACATTCAAAACTTACTATTCCAGTGGGCTCATTTTTAAATGTATAATCTCCTAATTTACAGACTTTAGGGGTTTGAGGAGATTGATCATCTGATGATTTGATAGGTAGTTTTTCTGCAAAAGAAGTGGTTCTGCTTTGTGCTACTCTATCCCGTAGGGCATTAGAGTCTAAAGGTGCATCAGGGGTAATCTGATGTCTGGTTTGTAATTCAGCATCAACAGCTAAAGGAGTAACTGTAGCACTATCAGTTTCAAGTTCAGCCTTAATGGCTCCTCTTAAAGCAAATACTGCAGCGTGTCTGCCTTGATTAATCGTTGCTTCTTTCTGAGATACCACGACTTCTTCTCCATTTCCATCTAAAATCCTGTAAAGGTTTTGTCTTCCAAGCGTCCTATCTAATAATTCTAAAGTTGGTCTAACACCAGTATATGCTGATAAGTGATCAACAGGAATATGTTGTGGTTGAACACCTAATAAGTAACCAGTGATAATTCCAGCAGCAAGTCTATTATTTAAAAAAGAATTTAAAGTTAAAACCGTGGTACCTGCATACTCTCTTGTCTTAGTCTTTATTAAGACTCCACCTGAATCTCCGGGTTCAGCAAGAGCATTAGTAACAACTTTGCCTTGAAAAGTTTTAAGTTGTATGTGTGGTCCTTGTGTAATAGCTTGTAAAATTGCACCAGGACCGGACTCTGTCCTTAACTCACCAAAGACATTTAGAAGACTATGCTTAAGTCTTTTTAGCTGCTCTGCTATTTTATCAATTTGTTCTGGTGTCAATTCTGAAACTATAACTTCACCTACAGAAACTAGTGTTGGATCCGTACAGCCAGCATGCCCAACCTTTACAACGATGTCTCCAACATTTGGGTATTCAGCCCCCATTCTAACTAGAGGCATTTGGTTATTTGGAATTCCTGGGAATTGAATATCAGCAGTTGGATCTTTAAGTCCTAATATAGCTAAATCATTTATAGGATCTTCACCTAAAATTACAGCCTGAACTGAAACGATTTTTATTTCGCTTCCACTTGCTCCATTTGATTGAGAAAAAACAGTTGGTGCAACTGGAACCGGAAAATCAATCCAGATTTCAGCACCTTGCTTTGTTAGCTCATGAATATCTTTGAGAACGTCTGACCCTGAGATTGGATTTCTATCTCTTGATCCTATTCCCATTGCATTTACATGATTTGCTCCTACAAAAATACCTTTTCCTATTCTTGCACAAGATCCTCCACCTACTGGAACTGTTCCTTTTCCATTAGGCAGTTTCATAGTAACTCTTGGAACGCCTAAAGAAAGTAATAGGAGTGAACTAGGGTCTCCATTAATATCAAAACTTGAAGCTCTGTTTATTTCCCGCTGATCAGTTAATGTAGTTTCTGTGGTTTCTGTCTCATGTCTTTCAGAACCACCTTCCAGAATTGTTCTATTTGAGGTTTCTCTTCTAGTGGTTAAAGTTTTCAAGTCTCGAGCAAGTGGTGAATCTCCATAATGTTCTTGCCCAACATTAACACTGGGATTTTTTGCGCCAAAGAAAGAACTGATAAGTGATGGTCCATTAATAGTCATAAAACCCACCTTTAGTAGTTAAAACCTCTATAGGAAAAATAACTTTATATATCAATTAAAGCAAAACATTCAATCTAAAATCAAGAGATAAATATAAAGAGATTATTAAATTTAATACTTTCAAAATCTAAAAACCAATATCTACGGTTAACGGATTATGATCAGAAAGATGTCCTTTGAGAGAATAATTTAAAGTTTTTAGTGTTCTTCCGTTAAATGGTAAAAAATGTTTTCCTACAGGTTTTACAAAAAACCAATCAAGTTTAAAATATGCAATTATCCTGGGTTCCTCCAGCTTAAAAGTACTTTTAAACCCTTTCCAATGTCTCTGGTTGGAGTTTGCAAGAAGTCCTCGTTTTCCATTTGAACTCCTTTTTTTATCTCCACTTAAATCAAAAGTATTACCATCATTAAATTTAAATTTCTTTAAGTAGGCATAAAATTTTCTTTCATGATTTGGAAATATTACAGGGATACTGGGAAAAAAAGGATCTTTGTATTGGAGGAGTTTACTGAATGTAACAGCAACAGCACTACCAACAAATGGTATAAACGGTACTGGTACAAATGAAAGTCCGGTTTGCCTGATTAAGTAATGAGGATCTCTAAGTCTTTTATGAATCTCTTTTTTAACTGATGTTGGTTTTGTATCAGTAGTAGATGTATTAAAGTCACCAGCAAGTACTAAGGGTGTTTTTTTATCTTTTAGATTCTTGAGTAAATATTTAAACTGTTTTAGTCTTCCATCAGAATATGCCCTGTCTTCAAAGTGAGTCGACACAATGGTTACAATCTGATTATTTGGCAATTTTATATCTGCAATGATTGCATTTCTGCTGCCGTGCCTGACTTCATGATGTCTTATTCTTTCACGAAAAATTGCTTTTGCTCCAAATTTTCTAAAATGCTCAAGTGGAGATTGTCTTTTTTTTACTTCATTCTTGTACCAGTCATATTCCTCAGGTAGTCTAAGCACCTGTGCAGAAATAATTGGAAACTTTGATATTATTACATTCCCATGTAGTCCTTTATAAAGTTTTTTATCAACGGTCTGCTTTTGAAATAAGGGTCCTAATTCTATATATTCCGTCGCATATGCATAATCCCAATTAAGAGAATCACTTAATTCTGCAACAATATTTGCATATTTTGTGCGTGGCATTCCAATATCTGTTTCGTTTAAGCATAGAATATCGGAAGTTGCAAAAGTATTCAGTTCTTCTCTAAACTTTTTCTTGTTCCTAGATTTTACATTTATAATATTTTTTTTCTCATAAGTGTTGGGACTCGTAAGAATTTCTTTAATTTCAGAAATGGTATATCCTCGATGAATATTCCAGCTTGCTATTCTAAGATAAGGTTTATCTAATTTAGCTTGGTTGTTGCGGTTTACGATATAAACCATTGATAAATGATTATCTAATTTAATTTTAAGCTCTGCTTGTGGCTTAGCAGTCTGGCTTAGTTTTACAAGTTCATCAAAGGTGAAATCAGAATCAATTTCTGACTTCACTAAACCAATATTTTTTTCTATGTGTTGCTTATAAATGATTGATGAACCACTGTCTTTTGCTGAAACACAAATACAAACAGATAAAGTTAAAATTAGAATAAGAGAGATAAATATTTTCATGCTTTAAATAGTTCTTACCCAACTGTAGGTGCTTTTAACAGTACGGTTAAATATTACCAGTAACAGTAGGTCAACTTCTGTTTTTATATACTTTTTGCTGGAAAAATTTCATCATAAAGTTGAGATATTAGATCATTCGTTGATTTGTATCCATGTTTTTTAGCTAAACTTCTTACAGTATTTCTATTTAAATCCATCTCTCTTGCAACCAATATTTCTGAAGGCCGTTTTGTAGAATCTATAATAAGTTTAACAATTTTTAACTTTAATAGTAAGATTTTGCTTAATGCTCTGTCGCTTCTCTCTATAGCTACATCTAATTCAAGTTTATATTTTCTATAAACAGAATTGGGTCCGGAATCTTTATTAGGAGGTGATTCTAAAAGCCCGGATGAAGGAAAAGTTATATGCTCGGCTTGAATCGGGCAACCATCTTTCACAGAAACACATGCTCTTGCTATTGTGTTTTCCAACTCTCTTATGTTTCCAGGCCAGTCATGTCCTATTAACTTTTGCATAGCTTCTTCTGAAATAGATGGGATATTTTTACCAGGGCATATTTTAATAAGACATTTTTGAAGAAGCTCCGCAGCTAATCCCGGTATTCTCTCTTTGTGTTTTCTCAGTGGCGGAACCCTTACTGGAATCACATTTAATCGATGAAAAAGATCTTCTCTAAAACTACCATCTTTAACAGCTTTTTCTAAGTCACAGTTAGTGGCAGCCATTATTCTTACATTTACTTTTTTAGGGAAGTTTGCACCTACAGGAGTTATTTCCCCTTCTTGAAGAACCCTTAGAAGCTTTACTTGAATATCCGGGCTCAACTCCCTAACTTCATCTAAAAAGAGCGTACCGCCATCTGCGGTTTCAAAAAATCCTTTGTGTTGTTCACAGGCATTTGTAAAAGAACCCTCTTCATGACCAAATAACTGTGATTCTGCTAAATCTTTTTGTAAGGTAGCACAATTTACCACAACAAATGGTTTGTCTCTTCTCCTACTAAGCTGTTGAATCTGATTAGCAGTAACTTCTTTGCCAACGCCGGTTTCACCACAAATAATGATTGATGCATTACTAAGTGCAATATCTTCAATTCTTTCCAGTGCTTTAATCTCTGTTTCTGCAGTTGTAATTGTTATATCATCCGGCTGTATTATGGGACTCTTTGCAAATATAATAGACCTTCTAACAATATTTTCAAGTTCACGGACATTTCCAGGCCATTCATACTTTCTTAGTTTTTCAACAGCTTCAGGTGAAAATCTATTTACTACTTTGTCAGGCACAAACATTTTGTGCTTCTCTAAAAAGTGTTCAGCAAGTTCAGGTATATCTTCTGTTCTGTCTCTAAGAGGCGGCATATGAAGAGGAATTACATTTAATCTATAAAAAAGGTCTTTTCTAAATCGTTTCTCTTCAATAGCTTTTTTTAAATTACAGTTAGTAGCTGCTATTACTCTGACATCTGTTTTAATATTTTCTGTACTGCCAACTCTTTGAAAAGAACCGTCTTCAAGAAATCTATTTAATTTGGCTTGTAAGGCTGGAGAAAGTTCTCCTATTTCATCTAAAAAAACAGTACCTTTATCAGCAGCTTCCAATAGTCCTATCCTTCTTTTAGTTGCACCGGTATATGCCCCTTTTTCATGACCAAATAATTCTGCTTCAATCATGTTTTCTGATATCGCTGCACAATTTACAGCGATAAAAGGCTGGTCACTTCTTCTGCTCTTTAGATGAATAGCTTTTGCTACAAGTTCTTTACCTGTTCCTGTCTCACCAGTAATAAATACTTTAGAATCCAAAGGTGCTACTTGTAAAATAATACTTCTAACCCTTTGAATAGCTGGACTATCTCCAATAATGCCTAGGGTGGAATCAGGAAATAAATATAATTTTGTATCTGGTCGTGGTGTAAGCGGAATAGCTTTTACAGAGTCCACAGGTTCAGGAAAAGGGGGCTTAACCTCTATAATCGGCTTTCTATCATAAGGAATTATTGGTAATGAACCTATATCATGTACAGGTGGAGATCCAAGCATACTTATAACAACCCTTTGGTATTAAATAACTACTATTTTGAAGATTAAAGCTATTATATCTGACCGGTTAAATAGATGCAACTTTTTCTTTTTTCAATCTTGCTTTGGCAAGCTTGATGTATTCAGGACTAATTTCAATTCCAATATAATCTCTTAATAATCTTTTGGAAATAACAGCAGAAGTCCCTGACCCCATAAATGGGTCTAAAACCATGTCGCCTTTCCTGCTGCCAATTGAAATTATTCTTTCTAATAACTCTTCAGGTTTTTCTGTTGGATGCGGGGTTATATGTCTCTTTGCATTCATTATCCAGAGGTTTCTCATTTGCTTGCCGTTATTAGTGGATTTAGCTAAATCATAATTAAAATAATATTTTTTATTTTTACTTGCTACCCAAATAAGTTCTGTAGAAGGAGCAAATCTATTTTTTGAAAGCAATGGAGTTGCATTTGGTTTAAACCATATTAAATCATTAATTATCCAAAAACCTAATTCTTTTAAAGTAACTCCAATGGATGGGTGATTATGCAATGTTCCTGATATCCAGATTGTCCCTGTAGGCTTAAGAACCCTTTTGCACTCTTTTAGCCATGAAAAATTAAAGTTGTGTATGTTTTCAATTTTGTCCCACATCCCTTTATCACATTTTACAGGCTTTCCTGAATGTACAGTTAAAGAGTTATCTCCAGATAAATTATATGGAGGATCAGCAAAAATCAAATCTATTGATTCTTGTTTTAACTTTTTCAAAGCTTTAATGCAGTCACCTTTTATGAGAGCTGTAGTTGCTTTTGACATGATAATTCTTTGATCCTTTTTTTTGCAAGATGAACATACTCTTGATTTACTTCAATCCCAATCCATCTTCTGTTTAATTGTTCTGCAACAACACCAGTTGTACCAGTACCAAAAAAAGGGTCTAAGACCAACTCGCCTTTATTTGAAGATGCTTTTATTATTATTTCTAACAATTTCTCAGGTTTTTGTGTAGGGTGCGATGCTCTGCCATTTTGTGACTTTAATCTTTCTTTTCCCTGCACAATAGGAGTTTCAACAATATTTATAAAATCTCTCATTTGTTTACATTCCCCATCTTTTGTTTTTTCTGGATTCAATGATTTTAATTCATTGTAGTTATAAGTCCAGTTTTTCCCTTTTGTAAACCAACATACAAATTCTGTGGAATGTGTGAAAACTCTTTTAGTAATACTTGGCATGGAATTTGATTTATGCCAGGTTAATATATTTTTCAGAGACAGTCCTAACTTTTTACCTATAAAGGCTAATTCACCCACATTATGATAAGTACAGGAAATATATAAACTGCCGGATTCTTTTAAAGCATTAAAACATTGAGTTAACCACAATTCAGAAAAATTAATATACTCATCATAATCCCAGGTGTCCCAATCCTCATTCATTTTATAAAAAGCACCACCAGTAGTATTATTAATTAGATTTAGAGGTTTTCCTGATAAATTATATGGAGGGTCAGCATAAATTAAATCAATACTGCCCGGGTTTATGCTGGTATTCATTGTTTCAATGCAGTCACCAGTATAAATATAGTTACTTTTCATTTAATTATTTCCCCTTTCCATTCTTCAATAATATTATTAATATTTTCCAACCAGGCTATGCTTGAACTATTTGTAGCACCTTCTTCAACTATTAAGTCAAATAATGCCATTAAATGTTTATGATTGAATTCTCTACCATCCTTGATAATTTTAGTATAAATATCTAGGATATTTATGAAATTCACTAGACTAAGTGGCACAATCTTCTGCTTCTTACCTTGAAAACCATGGTTTATTGAAACCCAAAAATATTCCACTGTATCATTATGTACTTTTGGTGCTACAAAAATACAATAAGCGGGCTTATTTGAATTTGCTGTTTCGAAATCTCTCAAATGGCGCATTATTGGCATGCTTTCTCTGTATACTTGCTGCCTGGATGAGTCTAATGTTACTTCTGAAATACAATTAAATGAATGATAAAAACATTCTATATCAGGTATATTGCCAGGGGCATGTCCTATAGGTTTACCGTCATCATCAAATAACAAATTAGGAGCTATCTTAATTTCATCATCAATAACTTGTAAGCATTTAGAGATAAGGAACTCAAATTCTTCCGGGTCAATTGCCCTGAATAGTTTTTTGTCTTTAAAAATGTTTAATATTTTATTTAATTCCAGAAGATTTTTTCTTAATGAGTAGTTGCTGGATAATTGAATTATTTCAAGTCTAAGAGCTCTTAGTTCTGAATTGATTTTTTCAAGCCTATCTGAATCTAATGTTTCTATATCTGTTTTGGTAATTGATTTATACTTACCACTTATTTTTTCTTTTAATGTGCTTGTTAATTGATTAAAGTCACTGGTGATTATATCTTTTAGTGAATAGGTGATTTCCTTAAGTTTTGATAAGTCCCTTTTCCATGGTAGTACGGGTTTATTTTCGTCTGAAATATAACTTAAGTATGAATCAATACTTGAAAATCTTTCTGCTGACCCATCATACAGAGTTAATAACTGAGCTATTTCATTTTTTCTGGTTGGTTCAGCAAGTATCCTCCAATCACCCATGGTACTTTTTTCTACTCTGAAGTATTTTGTCAAACGAAAATAACGCATTAAATTGTCACCATATTCAAATGGATTGTTTAATTGCTCATCATCTAATTCAGCTACTTTGTAAAATTCCTTAAAAAAACTACATTCGAAAATGTCTTTATCTTCTACTGTTTTTAATTTTCTGAACTTAAAAATCAAATCGGCATATTTATCAATATCCTTAAAGTGAATTAAAGTAGGTATAAATATAGAAAATTCTGTTTGTGTCAAACTATCAACCTTACTCAGCAGGTGTAATAGTGCAGCAAATGGGTTAATATTAAAACCTTTTTTTTCGGTAAATTCTCTTGTATCTAACGGATTAGGAAAATTCAATTTTAATATGCAATTAAAGAAAATATTACTAACATCAGCATTCTCTTTGAGTAACATATTGCCAATAGGGGTAATTATAATTTTGTCTAATGATTCCTTAGCAATAGCAAATCCCAATTTGTTCAAAGGATTTGCACTTTGCCTTCCTCTTATAGATGAACCTACATAGTCTTGATAATGGAAAGTTTTTTCCGCAACTTCATATGGAATTTCTTTAGTTGCATCATTAAATATAGAAAAGTATTCTTCTGGTATATTGCTTGGCTTGTAAAGTCTTTCTTGTATTAATAATATTTGATACTTGATTTGATTGTCTTTGGAAAAACTCTGGCCTTCTAACTGTTTTAAGACTTTTAAAAAATCTGGCAACCTTTCTGGATTACGCACTGTTGTTGATATTGATAATAATATTTTTTTCATGATAATCTTTAACAATAGACTATCAAACTATGTTAAGAATAATTGACATTAATAGTTTTAAATTGTAGGATTCTGTGCACTTTACAAACAGAAACAAAACCATAATACCCCTTGTGTTTTATACTTGGTCTCTGAAATGTAATTTTTACGAGAAAGAATAATATGCCAAAAAATCAAAATGAAAAAACAGCAATTATGAATCCACGTGAAAAAATAAAAAATATTGTACTTGTTCGAAATTACATAAATGGTAAATGGATAGAATCATCAGGAACTGAATCCATTGATGTGATTAATCCTGCTAATAAAGAATTGATTGCAAAATGTCCGCTTGGAAGAAAAGAAGATGTTGATAATGCAGTTATTGCTGCAAAAGAAGCATATAAATCCTGGAGACAGACTCCTGTAATTGACAGAGTGCAAATTTTATTCAGGTTAAAAACTCTTCTTGAAAAACATTCTGAAGATTTAGCCAAAATTTGTACTCAAGAAAATGGAAAAACTTTAATAGAATCACGAGGTGATGTAAGGCGTGGAATTCAAATGGTTGAAACTGCATGTGGTATGCCTACACTTTTAATGGGAAAATCTCTTGAAGATATTGCTTCCGGAATTGACTCTCAGGCAATAAAAAGACCTCTTGGTGTATTTGCTGCTATTACACCGTTTAACTTTCCTCCAATGGTGCCTTTCTGGTTTTGGCCTTTTGCCATAGCTTGTGGAAACACATTTATTTTAAAACCAAGTGAAAGAGTTCCACTTACACAAATTAGAGTATTTGAATTAATTGAAGAAGCCGGGATGCCAAAAGGTGTAATAAATCTGGTTAATGGCAGCAAGGAAGTAGTAAATTCCCTTTGCTCACATCCGGATATTGCCGGTATTTCTTTTGTAGGCTCAACTCCTGTTGCAAAACATGTTTACCAGACTGCTGCATCATATGGAAAGAGAGTGCAGGCTCTTGGTGGAGCTAAAAACTTTATGGTGGTTTTGTTGGATGCAAATATGGATCTTGCTGTTAAAACAGTTTTTGAATCCTGTACGGGTTGTGCTGGTCAAAGATGCCTTGCTGGATCAGTTATTCTTTGTGTGGGAGATGTTTATACAAAGTTTCAGGAAGGAATAATTAAAAAAGCAAAAGAAGCTGTTGTTGGAGATGGTCTTGATCCTGCTGTTAATATTGGTCCTGTAATCTCAGAAGAAGCAAGAACTAGAGTTAAAGGACTTATACAATCGGCAGCCGATGAAGGTGCGAAAATATTACTTGACGGGAGGAAAGAAGCAGATAACTTGAACGGTTATTTCTTACGACCTACGGTAATAAGTGAAGTGAACAAAAATATGAGAATTGCAAAAGAAGAAATTTTTGGTCCTGTAATTTGCCTTGCTAAAGTGGAAACTTTTGATGAAGCAATAGGATGGCTTAACAGTTCAGAATACGGAAATACTGCTTCATTATTCACTTCAAGCGGTTCGGCAGCAAGAAAGTTTTCCTATGAAGTAGATCCCAGTATGATTGGCATAAATATTGGAGTACCAGCACCAATGTCATTCTTTTCTTTTGGAGGAACAAAGGCTTCATTTTTTGGTGATGTTAAAGTTCATGGTCAGGCATCTGTAGATTTTTATACAGATACCAAAGTTACTATTGCAAGATGGATAAAAGATTCCAGTATATGGTAAGTAGGGGCAGATCAGCGTGTCTGCCCAAATAAAAAGTAGGGGCAGATCAGCGTGTCTGCCTAAATAAAAAATGAAAAAATCCCTCTTAATTAAAAATGGAATTGTTGTCACAGCTTCAGATAAATATAATGCAGATATTTATATTGAAGATGAAAAAGTTCATACCATAGGGAAAAATTTAAATTTTAGTGCAGATAAAACTATTAATGCAGAGGGAATGTATTTATTTCCAGGGGGAATTGATCCTCACACACACATGGAACTTCCTTTTATGGGTACTTATGCAAGTGATACTTTTGAATCTGGTACGCTTGCTGGTCTTTACGGTGGTACTACTACGATTATTGACTTTGCAATTCAAACTCAGGGGGAATCTCTAAAAAAAGCATTGGATTTATGGCATAAAAAAGCTGATGGAAATGCAGTAAGTGATTATGCGTTTCATATGGGGGTTACTGACTTTAACAAAAACACTCAGAAAGAAATTAAAGATATTTGTGAAAAAGATGGGATCTCTTCCTTCAAAGTATTTATGGCTTATAAAGGTGTACTAATGGTAGATGATAGGCAAATCATTGGACTTATGAAAGAAGCAGGGAAATATGGAGCCATAGTTATTTCACATTGTGAAAATGGTGATCTGATTGATGAACTTATTTCTGAAGCAAAAACAAAAGGTGATTTATCACCCAGATATCATTATCTTACACACCCTGAAATTGCAGAAGCTGAAGCAACAGGAAGAATTATAGATATGGCATATGATGGTGGACATCCGCTGTACATAGTTCATCTTACATGTGAAGGAGCTTTAAACCAAGTTCGGGAAGCTACAAAACGAAATCAGAAGATAAATGTTGAAACTTGTATTCAATATCTTTTACTTGATGAATCACTTTATGAAAGTCCTGACTTTGAAGGATCAAAATGGGTTATGAGTCCGCCGCTAAGAAAAGAAAAAGACAGAGTCGCTCTCTGGAATGGAATAAATCAAGGACTCTTACATACTGTAGCAACTGATCATTGTCCATTTTGTATGGATCAAAAGAAGATGGGACTAAATGACTTCTCGAAAATTCCAAATGGAATGCCCGGTATAGAACACAGGATGGAACTGTTATTTTCAGAAGGGGTATTGAAAAACAAAATCTCATTAAATAAATTTGTAGAACTTACTTCAACAAATGCTGCAAGAATCTTTGGTATGTTTCCTAAAAAAGGGACAATTGCTCCGGGGTCTGATGCAGATATTGTTATATTTGATCCTAATATAAATCACACAATTTCCGTTAAAACACATCATCATAACTGTGACTATTCTGCATTTGAAGGCTGGAAAGTAAATGGGAAATGTAAAACAGTAATTTTAAGAGGAACACCTGTAGTTGAGGATGATCAAGCCTTAATAGGAAAAGGATTTGGGAAATATATTAAGCGAAGTTCTCATAATAAAGAATATTCAAAAGAGATGGAGCTTAGTAAAATAAAAGTATGACAAAAAGAGATGGGGGGACTAGCTTAAAACTATTCACGTCATTGCGAGGAGGGACGAAGTCCCGACCCGCTCCGACTCGTCAGAGACGAGGCAAGCGCGGCAATCTGAAAACGTGAAAAAGTAAGGTGATTGCTTCGGGCTAAAGCCCTCGCAATGACGTTAAACGATCAAGAAAGGATAAAACATGCCTGAGAAAAAACTTGTAAAAGTCGGATTGGTTCAAATAGCTAATAAGCTGCAGACCGATGCATCATGTGAAGAGCATAGAAGTGCCATGATAAAAGCACATATCCCTTTCATTGAAGAAGCGGCTAAAAAAAACGTGCAGATCCTTTGTTTTCAGGAGATCTTTACAGGACCATATTTTTGTCCTTCGCAGGATACCAAATGGTATAACCTTGCAGAGCCAATTCCAGATGGTCCTACCACAAAACTAATGATGGAATATGCCAAAAGACACAACATGGTCATTGTAGTTCCTATTTATGAAGTTGAAATGGCTGGTGTTTATTACAATACGGCAAGTGTTATTGATGCTGACGGAAAATATCTTGGGAAATATAGAAAAAATCATATTCCACAGGTAAAAGGTTTCTGGGAAAAATTTTTCTTTAAGCCGGGAAATCTGGGTTATCCTGTTTTTAAAACTAAATATGCAAATGTGGGAGTTTATATTTGTTACGATAGGCATTTTCCTGATGGTGCCAGATGTCTTGGATTAAACGGAGCTGAAATTGTTTTTAATCCTTCTGCCACAGTAGCAGGACTTTCAGAATACATATGGAAAATAGAACAGCCTGCCCATGCTGTAGCAAACGGATATTTTGTCTGTGCAATAAATCGTGTTGGAACTGAAGCACCATGGAACATTGGAGAATTTTACGGTTCTTCTTATGTCGTAGGTCCAAAAGGAAATATTCTTTCACAGGCTTCACGTGATAAAGATGAACTTCTTGTATGTGACATTGATTTGAATGAAATAAAAGAAGTAAGAGAGCTCTGGCAGTTTTACAGAGACAGAAGACCAGAAACTTATAAAGAGTTAGTGGAATTGTAAAAATGGAATTAAAAGGCAAATCTAAACCTACAAATAATGAAGTTCGGGAGATTAGAAAAGATCATTTTCTGCCAACTGCATTTTTGTATTATAAAAACCCACTACAGCTTATAAAAGGAAAAGGCTGCTATGTCTATGATGAAAAAGGAAATGAATATCTTGATGCAATAGGTGGCATAGTCTGTATTTCAGCAGGGCACAATCATCCAAAGATACAGGAATCTCTTATTGAAATGATAAAAGATGATGAAATCCAGCATACATCTACTATCTATATGAATCATCATGCAGCAGAACTTGCAGAAAAAATAATAAGTGAAGCACCAAAAGGACTTGATAAGTGTTCGTTTACAAACTCAGGTTCAGAAGCAAATGAACTTGCATTTATGGCAGCACGCCATGCAACCGGTGAAACAATGGTTATAAATCTAAGACATGGGTATCATGGAGGAACATCAGGAACTCTTGCAAACTGTGGTCACAATACATGGCGTTTTAAAGCGCAGCCGGTTGCTTCTACTACCTCGGCATTGGAGCCATACTGTTATCGCTGTCCATTTAATCAAAAACCTGAAAGCTGCCATCTGGAATGTGCAAAAAATGTTGAAACTACCATACAGACTTCTACTCATGGAAAAATCGCAGCATTTATTGCAGAGCCTGTAATGGGAGTTGGCGGTGTAATAACACCACCGGATGAATACTTTCATGAAGTTACTAAAATAGTCCACAATTACGGGGGAAAATATATAAGTGATGAAGTTCAGACAGGCTCTGGGAGATGCGGAAATAGTTTTTTTCTCACTAAAGAACTTAAAATAGATGCAGATATAGTTACTACTGCAAAAGGGTTTGGTAATGGTGCTCCAATTGGAGCTGTTCTTATGAAAAGCAATATTGCTGAGTCTATGTCCGGTAAGCTTTACTTTAATACATTTGCCGGTGATCCCTACCAAGCCAGACAAGCTCTTACCACAATGGAAATAATTGAAGAAGAAAAACTAATTCAAAATGCAAAAGAAATGGGAGATTATCTTTTAAGCGGTTTAAAAGATCTGATGAAAAAATATGAAATTATTGGTGATGTTAGAGGGCGTGGATTGCTCATAGGAATTGAACTTGTAAAAGATAGAAAAACAAAAGAATATGCAAAAGATGAAGCAAATGAATTAATGGAATTTACAAAAGAGCGTGGCTTATTATTAGGAAAGGGTGGGCTTTTTGGTAATATCATTAGAATTGCACCACCCCTTTCAATTAACAAAAAACAAGCAGAGAAAATACTTTCTGTTTTGGATGAATCATTTCTTACCCTTTCAAATAAAAAGTAAGCAGGATTAACATGTCAGATATCAATTTTTTACCGGTGCCAGAACAATCAAGCGTAGAAAAAAAATTCGCAAAAACAAAGCCTATGATGACTGCATCAGAGGCTATTCTGGAATCATCACGTTGTCTTTTTTGTTATGATGCGCCATGTATCAATGCCTGTCCTACATCTATAGACATTCCAATGTTTATAAGACAGATCATGACAAAAAATACAACAGGTGCAGCAAAGACAATTTTTACTCAGAATATTCTAGGAAAATCCTGTGGTCAGGTCTGCCCTACAAGTGTTTTATGTGAAGGGGCCTGTGTCTATCACGATTTAAATGAAAAACCAATTGATATAGGAAGACTTCAGGCTTATGCCACAGAACATGCCATCGATAATAACATTCGATTATTTAAAAAAGGGAAACCAACAGGTAAGAAAGTAGCAGTAATAGGTGCTGGTCCTGCAGGAATTGCATGTGCACATGAGCTTACAGTTATGGGGCATGAAGTGGTTATTTTTGAAGCAAACAAAAAGGCCGGTGGATTAAATACGTATGGAGTAGCTCCTTATAAATTTTCAAACGAAGATGTTAACCGGGAAATAAAATATATCTCAGAAATTGGTTTTAAAATAAAAACTAATTCTCCTATTGCAAAGGTCAGCAGGCTTGAAAAAGAATTTGATGTTATTTTTATCGGTACAGGTCTTGGAAGTTCAAAAAAAATCAATATTCCCGGAGAAAATCTTAAAGGTGTTTTTGGTGCTACTGAGTTTATTCATAACTTAAGAGCAAAAGAATTAAAAGTAAGTGTAGGGAAAGATGTAGTAGTGATAGGTGGTGGAAATACAGCGATTGATGCTGCTGTAGAGTCTTCACTCTTAGGTGCAAATGTAACTATAATTTACAGGCGTTCTGAAAAAGAACAAAGTGCCTATGATTTTGAGATTGAGCATGCAAAAAAACATAATGTAAAATTTATCTATCTGACATCTCCTGTTGAAATACTTGGAAAAGGAAATGTTAAAGGTCTAAGATGTATAAAAAACAAGTTGAAAAAATCTGAAATTGTCTCACAAAAAGGTTCTGAATTTGTAATACCCTGCAGTATGGTTATTAAAGCAAGAGGACAGGAGAAGATGACTGATTTTTTCAAGTCTATTCCAAAAATTAAATTGAATAATGGAAAAGTAATAGTTAATAAAAGCTTCCAGACAGCAAATCCAAAATACTTTGCTGGCGGAGACTGTATTAATGGTGGAAAAGAAGTGGTTAATGCGGTGGCAGATGGAAGAGATGCAGCACGTGGAATTGATAAATTTTTAATGAAAAAAAACAGGAGCTAAAATGGCAAATCTTGAAACGAATTTTGCAGGAATAAAATCACCAAACCCATTTTGGCTTGCATCAGCTCCTCCTACAAATACCGGTTATCAGGTTATGAATGCATTTCGTGCCGGCTGGGGTGGTGCTGTATGGAAAACACTTGGAGTGCCAATAGTAAACGTATCAAGCAGATACAGTGCGATTTCATATAAAAATAATAAACTTATGGGCTTGAATAATATTGAACTTATAACTGACAGATCACTTGAAGTAAATCTAAAAGAGATGAAAGAGGTAAAAGAAAAATTTCCAAATAATGCACTTGTTGCTTCAATGATGTTTGAAAAGAAAGAAGAATGGCATGACTGTATCAAGCGCTGTGAAGATATTGGAATTGATGGTTTTGAATTAAACTATGGTTGTCCGCATGGTATGTGTGAAAGAGGCATGGGTTCTGCAGTAGGACAAAATCCTGATGTCTGTGAACGGATTACTTCATGGGTAACAGATGTAGCTACAAAACCTGTAATAGTTAAACTTACTCCAAATGTAACAGACATAACTAAGCCGGCACTTGCAGCACAGCGTGGAGGTGCAAGTGCTGTTTCATTAATAAACACTATTAACTCAGTTACTGGAATAAACCTCACTACAATGGAGCCAAATCCTACAGTGGCGGGACAGTCAACTCATGGAGGTTACTGTGGCCCTGCAGTAAAACCAATAGCATTAAATATGCTTGCTGAACTCACCAATCATCCTGACTTTAAGCTGTCGATTTCAGGAATAGGAGGAATTGAAACCTGGCAGGATGCTGTGGAATATTTTTTAATGGGGGCTGCTTCGGTACAGGTCTGCACAGCTGTAATGCATTATGGATTCAGAATAGTAACTGATTTAAGCTCTGGAGTAAACAATTATTTAGATTCCAATAATATGGAAAGAGTTGTAGATTTAAGAGGTATTGCTGCAAAGAAACTTAAAAAGTGGGATCAGCTTGATTTAAATTACAAAGTTATTGCTCATATTGATCCTGAAAAATGTATTTCCTGCCAACTATGCTATATAGCATGTGAGGATGGTGCACACCAGTCAATTGCACTTTTACCTAATTCAAGAATTCCTCTTATAAAGGAAGATACATGTGTGGGCTGTAATCTATGCAGCTTGGTGTGTCCTGTTGAAAACTGTATTAGTATGGTAGAAGTTAAAAATAAAAAGAAAAAATTAGTCTGGGCTAATCATCCTGCAAATCCTTCTTGTATTTAAAAACTATTGAAACAGTAGATTTATTAGTTAATAGCATAGCTAGCAAGTTCTATTATTCTTCTTAGAACCTTAGCTTTAATCGTTTTTTCACTGTCAGCTAAAGAACCTACAGCTACTAAGCTTGAATCTGACTCTTCAACAATAAAGCGAACAACAGCTATATCATCAGTGCTGGTATCAGCTATAACATTAAATGAACAATTCATTTCAGACTCCGGACCTGTTAAATCAGGGAAATAATATTCAATTTCTCCAGGAGAACAATTTAATTGTTCTAACATCCTAATTAATTCACTTCTATCTCTTCTAAGGATTTCAAGCTCTTCACTATAAGAATGATTTTCATCCATTAACTTAAATTCACCTTGTAAAGGTGGTGCATCACCAGCGATTATTTTTTTTGCAGTTGGCATGTCTACTCCATTTGCAGCACAAAGATCTCTAATTAAATCAATTGTAGAATCAGGATTATCAGATCTGGCATGGTGAAAAGGAATATAAGTAGAAACGCCTTTAATCACACCACCCCTGCATGGTCCAATCCCATATACATTTATAATGTCGCCTGGTTGAACTTTTGCAGTTTCATCATCAATACGAACAACATTCCTGGACCTGAATTTGGGGAAATATTTACCCGAAGTTTGTAAAGGTATTTGGTTTATATTTTTCAGAAACATAGCTTTTAGCTTACAATTTAGCATTATAAAATTAAAATCTTTCACATCTTTAGTCTTTTTTAATCTTACATAGCATGCAAAGAAGGTTTCTGGTTTAAAGCGGTATCCCAACAATCAAGGAGTCCGGTATATAATTTCAGTTATGATTCTGGCTTTTAATAAACCATATGGCGTTCTTTCTCAGTTTACAAAAGAGAAACCGGAACATCATACCTTAGCGGAATTCGGATTTCCGAAACATGTTTATCCTATTGGTCGCCTTGATTGGGACAGCGAAGGGTTGCTTCTCTTAAGTGATGAAAAAGAATGGAATAATAAACTTCTTAATCCGCAGCATGATCATAAACGAACTTATCATGTGCAGGTAGAAGGCATAGCGACTGAAGAAGCAGTATCCAAGCTTCAAAAAGGACTGGTTATTCAGGGATGTAAAACAAAGCTTTGTCAGGTAAGGTTGCTCAAAGAGCCTGGTTATCTGCCACGGAGTGTTCCTATTCGTTTCCGCATTTCTGTGCCAACAAGCTGGATTGAACTTAAGCTGATTGAAGGTAAAAACCGGCAGGTTCGTCGCATGACAGCAAAAGCAGGTTTTCCAGCACTTCGCCTGCTCCGTGTAGCTATAGGAATGCTTAATCTTGATGATTTGACAGTTGGAGAGTGGCGAGAGCTTAGCTCTCAGCAAAGAAAACTTTTACTTTAATAGTTATGATCAATCAGGATTCTTTCTCAGTTATTATATTTATAGTTCCATCAGCATGAATCTCGAATTGGAGAGTAATTGGTCTACAGCATACTTCACAATCATATGTAAGAGATTGATTCTGCCCGCCGGTAAGATCAATCCTGACCTCAATACTTTCCAGACAGTAAGGGCAGTTTATAAAACAATCCTCTTCAACACCTGGCATAAGCTCTTTGTTTTAATGCTGCTTACCTTCTTTAATAGTGTTATATAAAATAGCCATTCCAACACTAAAGTTTATGAGCATAAATGTTATTACGATGATTACACCTACCGTTGGACTCATAATTTCTCCTTTATTTGTTCGTTAGCTTTATAAAAATTATACCCGACTTCTTTCTCTATTAACCGGAATTAAAAGTCATTTAATAGTAAAGTTTGCAGTTTATTTTACTATTCTTAATTAATTTTAGCTTTTCATTCCTGCTAAATCTTTTAATCTCAAGTTCTCTTTTAGTTGCTTCTGATCTATTATTGCAAGTTTGTATAAAGACAATGTTTCGGGGCTTCTCAAGCCTGAAGTATTTAGCCCCTTTATTTTTTCTGTGTTCATTGAATCTTCTGTCTATATCAGTTGTAATGCCGGTATAAAATTTCCCGGTATCAGTTTGAATAATATATACTTGCCAATTTTTGTCTTTTTTCACTTGTCCTCTATTAATCGCTAAATCTATAATTGTTCAAGCAGTGTAAAATGCAGGATTTTTTCAGACTATCTTATGAAGGTTAGGCTTTCTATAATACCTTCTTTATAGAGGATAGAAATAGTTGATATTGGCTATAAGTTTTAGTCTTTGCTTAATAAGTTTTGCAAGTATTGGCAATATCCTTGAAAAGCTCATAAATACTGGTTTTATAAGGGATTATACAAGGGGATCTAAAAATTGCCTGATTCCAACGGTTTTATTTTATATTTAGTAAACCAAGTAAGTGTACAGGGAAAAAATCAACAACAATTGTTCTATCTTATTCAAATTAGGATTGTTTTGTAGTACTTGATTCCATAGGGTATAATTAAAGTCGCAGAAAAAGGGATTAATCAATAAATATTTATTCTTAAGGGCACAAGCAAATAACAATAAAATATTTTAAGTCACCTAAACCTAATTGAGTTACTGATTAGATTAATTTAAATCCTGTAAAAGGCGGGAGTTTCTTTGTTTCTGTTAATAACTATGTTGAATAACGAAACTAACGCCAAATTGAACCTTGATTTAAATAGAGAGCTAAAACTTATTTCTAAGAATGAGTACCGTTCTGTATTAAGAAAGTATCTGTCTATTGAAGATTTTTCTCCAGATAAAAAAGAACTCCTGCATTACTTTATATTTATGCTTGTATATCTGTTTGGGATTTACAGCGTAGCAAATCTCCCGCTTTTTCTACCCATAAAAATAGTTGTATCAATTTTTATGGGCATATCACTTGCTTCATTAACTTTTTTTATGCACGATCTGATGCATGGAGCGGTTATAGAATCAAAAAGAATTACTCATTTTATTGGATTATCAATAGGATTGTTAAACTTTTTCCCACCACTTTTCTGGCAAAGAATACATAATTTCCACCATGCAAGAGCCGGGAATGTAGATGATCCTGATCGCATATATATATGGACTGAAAAACCTAAAAATGTATTTGAGAAATTTATCTATAATTTAAGAGTTTCCAGGGATTCATATAATACTTTTTTAAGTTTAATTGGCATGTCTCTAGGATTCTTTTGGTACTTCTCTACAATGCTTTATGCTTTACTGCAAAGAAAAACCAGCTTCAAAGAAACCAGCCAATACCAGGGAATTAATAAACTTTTTAAAGTTAAAGATACACTTATTGTTTTTGGAGAATTACTCTTGATTCTTTCATTCCAAGGATTTTTGTTTGCTGTTATTGCAAAGTATAATTTTTTAACTTATTTTCTAATTTCATTCCTGCCCGTACTAATAGCGCACTTTACAACAATGTTATATATTCATACTAATCACTTTCTTTCACCACTTACAATGGCGGTGGATGATCCTTTAATTAATTCACTTTCATTAAAAAACAGCTGGCTTGTAGATAAAATGTTTTCAAATTTTTCTCACCACGTAGAACATCATCTGTTTCCAGCAATGAGTTCGTCACATTACCCCAAAGTTAGAAAATTACTTTTAGATTTGTACCCAGACCGCTTTCAGCTGATTCCAATGCTTGATGCCATAAAACTACTTTGTATAACACCAAGAATATATGGTGATAATACTCATCTCGTTACCTGTGATAACAGCAAACAATTTACTTGCTTGTTACCAAAAACATAGTTATTAGAGCAATCGCAAACCTGGGAGAGATACATAACCTGGGTTATCCCTTCCTTAAAAACACACATACTCTGGAGTCTTGTGGTATATTATCTTAGCCTAGTTATTAGGCTAGTAGTAAAATTTGGTGTTTGTGATCTTGAGAAGAGTATTAAGTTGTTATTTAAAGATAGTTTTCTTTATCCTCTTTTAAAAGTTGTCAAGTACCTATAAGAAAGAGGAAAAATAATGTCAAAGAAAATATTTGTTGGTAATTTATCGTTTGAAGTCACGGATTTTGATCTTGAAGATCTTTTCAAGCAACATGGAGAAGTTCTTTCAGCTAAAGTAATTCTTGATAGAGATACTAGTCGCTCGAGAGGATTTGGTTTTGTTGAGATGAGTTCTGATAGTAGTGCACAAAGCTCTATTGATGCCTTAAATGGAACTGAAGTAAAAGGAAGAGCTATTAATGTCAGCATTGCAAAAGAAAGAACAGATGATAGAGGTTCTGGTGGTGGTTTTAGAGGAAATAAGAATCGTTATTAATTCTTTGTAGAGGCGTAAGCCTTTTATTTAAAACTAAACAAAAACACCTATTTGCTAAGTAAACTGGGTAAACTGAGCTATTGGTTTAATAAGGATTTAAGTTGCCTCTGTCAATATGAATCCAAGATTTTTATTGCAATTCAATTCTCTTAAGATAGAATTACGCAGCTCAAGCAAAGAGGGTCTATCTTTTGGATCCTTTGATAAGGTTCTAAAAACTATTGAATCAAGTTCTTGTGAAATCTTTTTATTTAAATCATATGGGTGGGGAGGTTGAGAACTTATGTGTTGTTCTACAATTTCACAAACATTTCCACTAAACACAGTCTTCCCAGTTAAAAGATGAAACATTGTAGCTCCTAGTGAATAAATATCACTTCTAGGATCTAATATTTTATTTTTTGCTTCAGCTTGTTCGGGGGAAATATAATTTATCGTTCCTGATATTGAGTTTTCTGATGTATCAAATGTATCATCAGCTATTTCTCTTGTTAAATCAAAATCAGCAAGTTTTGCTGAGACTTGTACTACTAGGATGTTGTGTGGTTTTATATCCCTGTGGACAAAACCTTTCTCATGCATCTTGCAAAGCCCACAAGAAGATTCTTCTATATATTTAAGAACCATTCCTAGTGTTAAGTCTCCCCTTTTCATTAATGAATAAAGAGAACCATTGTTAGCAAACTCAGTTATGATTACTGGATTTTTGCCCATGTTTGTAACAGCAATGAGTGATAATAAATGTGGGTGATGGTTTAATCTAAGCATTATTTCTATTTCATGCAAAAATCTTTTAAATTGCTTGGTAGTATCTGTTCCTGATTTTAAAATCTTAGCTGCATAATTGTTTTCATTGGGATCAATTACAAGATAAACATCAGCAATTCCACCACTATCTAAATAGCGTACAATTTTGTAATCTCCAGGGGTAAGAGTGACACCAAGAATATTTCCAAATTCTGAACAGCTGCCTGTTTCTATAAAATCACAGGTTGTACTTAATGAAGCACTAGAACTATACTCAAAGACTGCTTTTTTACTTGATTTTGCTTCTGTATATGCGGGGCTATCAGTTTCACGATCTTCTTTATCATTAAGTGCTATTTCCTTTTTACAGGGAGATGATAATTGATATTTAGGTAAATGGGTATTTTCTATTCTTGCTGCCATATGTTTTCTAGAATAAGTTTTGTTTTTTTTAATATTTAACTTAGAATCTTTATTCCCGCTTAGTGAGCAGATTTCACGGTTAATAATCCTTAAGAGAACTCAAAAAAATTCTTAATAGAAAAATCTTAATTAAATAAAAAGTTTTTCAGCAATTCGTTATGTCGAATTTATGAATAAAGTAATAATGACTTTAAGCAAGCTTTTGAATAATATTAATGGCATTGTAAGCATAGGCACAGTTTTCTCCTTTAATCGGAGAAATAATATAATTCATAAACTAATAACAAAAAAATAAAGTTATTCTGTTGATTAAAAATCCTCTTTTTTATGTAGTGGAATTTACTCTACCCAGTTAATCTCTAGATTCCTTAACCTTCTTTGAAGTGATAATTTTTACTAGTATAATAAGTTAAGAACTAATCGGTTAAATATTTTACCTAATGTAAATGGATTAAATTATTAAGGGGAAAAGATCAATTATGAAAACGAAGAATTCTGTAGTAATGCTTTTTGTGCTTTTAAGCTTATTTTGTTTAACAGGTTGCAAAAATCAGAAAGTTGTAAAAGCAGGTGAAGCTGAGGAAAAATACTGGAATACTCTTAGCAGCAATGTAGTAATTTTATATAGACAGGGAAAATATAACGAAGCATATAAGTATGCTGATGAAGCCCTGAAAGTTGCAAAACATATTTATGGAGATAATCATCCAAAGGTAGCCTCTTCATTAAATAATATTGGAGAAATCTACAGAGCAAATGGGAATTATGCAGAAGCCGAATCCCTTTATAAACAAGCAATTCAAATAGATGAAAAAGCTCTTGGGAAAAATCATGTTGACCTGGCTAATGATTTAAATAACCTAGCAGTGCTGTACAGGGTGACTGGTAAACTTGCAGAAGCTGAAGCTCTGAACAAAAGGGCACTTGAAATAAGAGAAAAATCTTTAGGTAAAGAGCGTCCTGAAGTTGCTATTTCATTAAGTAATCTTGGCATTATTTATAGAGTTCAGAATAAATACAAAGAAGCAGAGCCACTTCTTACCAGAGCTTTAGCAATTAGAGAAAAAGTATTTGGAAAAGAACATCCGGATGTTGCTATATCTTTGAATAATCTTGCAGAGTTATATAGTGTTGAAGGAAAGTATACACAGGCAGAGCCTCTATTTAAAAGGGCAATAGCAATTTTAGAAAAAACTCTTGGAAAAGATCATCAAAATATTGCAACAGTTATGAAAAATCTGTCTGTAATGTATAAAAGTATGGGTAAAAATGATCTGGCGCAGGCTTTTGACAAGAATGCTTTAGCTATTCTTTCAAAGAAACACTAATATGAATGTTGTTAATATTCTTATAATTGCATTACTTGTAATTTTAGTTCTTCTGATATTAATAGCATTAAATAAAATAAATTCGACCTTGAATCAAAAGCTTTCAGAGGTCAGAAGTGATGTTACAAAACATCTCAGTACGTCACAAACCACCCTGAGTAATATAACTGAAAATTTAACCGATTTAAAAAATACAAGTCAGAAAATGCTGGAAACCGGCAAGGATATACAAAGTTTACAGGATATTTTGAAACCGCCAAAGTTACGTGGTGAAATTGGGCAAACTTTTTTAGAAAATATTCTGTCACAGGTATTGCCTCCAAGCCACTTTCAGACACAATATAAATTTCAAAATGGAAATATTGTAGACGCGGTTGTAAAGTTGAAAGATTTAAGGTTACTTTGTATAGATTCTAAATTTCCTCTTGATTCGCTTAAAGAATTTCTTTCTAACGATAAAAAGACCCTGGATGAAACACCGACACAATTTATAAGAGATGTAAAAAAGCATATTGATGATATTTCAAATAAGTATATTCTTCCAAAGGAAGGAACACTTGACTTTGCACTAATGTATATTCCTGCAGAAAATGTTTACTATGAGGTGATTCTAAGAGATGAAAAAATAACTAATTATGCAAGGGATAAAAAAATAATCCCTGTTTCTCCAATAAGTTTATATTCTTATCTTTCAACGATTTTAGTTGGATTAAAAGGAGTTGAAGTAGAAAAGAATGCAAGACAGATTCTGGATCAACTAAGTGAATTGAAAAATAAGATCAGCGGATTTATTTCTGAGTTTAATATTGTTGGAACTCATCTAAATAATGCAAAATCAAAATATGATTCTTCAAGGGAATTAATCATTGCTGTCTCAGATCAGCTAAAAAACATTGAAATCAGTAAGAACTAATAAGTATATAAGACAAGAAATATAAAATTCTTATAAAATTCTGAGTCAAATTTCATTTAGCACGTCATTATTTACATATGCATCCAAATTCATCAAAAATTAGAAATGTAGCCATTATTGCACACGTTGATCACGGTAAGACAACTCTTGTAGATTCAATTTTAAAGTTTACCGGGGCTTTTCGTGCTAATCAGGAAGTTGTTGAATGTGTAATGGATTCAAATGATCTTGAGCGCGAACGCGGAATAACAATCCTTGCAAAAAATACTGCTGTTAAATTTGAAGATTATTTAATAAATATTGTTGATACTCCGGGACATGCTGATTTTGGTGGTGAAGTGGAACGTGTTCTAGGAATGGTTAACGGGTGCCTGCTGATTGTTGATGCATTTGAAGGTACAAAACCACAGACTAGATTTGTTTTAAGAAAAGCTTTAGAAAAAGGACTCAGACCGATTTTAGTTATAAATAAAATTGACAGGCAAAACATTGATACAAATAAAGTTATCGATCAGGTTCTTGATCTTTTTATAGAACTTGGAGCAGATGAAAACCAGGCAGAATTTCCAATAGTTTACTGTAGTGGGCTAAAGGGAACTGCAAAGTTGAATTTATCGGATGAAGCAAAAGATATTAAACCCATTATAGATATTATTATTCATCATGTTCCACCACCTATTGGCGAGCCAGATAAACCATTTCAATTCCAGGTTACAAGTATTGATTACAGTGATTACCTTGGTCGAATTCTCGTTGGAAGAATTCATAATGGTACTATAAAACCCGGGCAACAGGTCTCTCTAATAAAATCAGACGGAAAAATAACTAAAGAAAAAGTTTATAAGCTTTATAGCTTTGAAAACTTAAAAAAAGTAGAAATTGAATCTGCCAGTGCCGGAATGATTGTTGCAATGACAGGACTGCCTGATGCAAATATCGGGGAGACTGTGGCATGTTCAGAAAATCCTGAAGCATTAACATTAATAAAAGTGGATGAACCTACAATGCAAATGACATTTTCTGTAAATGACAGTCCGTTTGCTGGTCAAGAAGGAAAATTTGTTACCTCAAGACAAATAAGAGAAAGACTTTTTAAAGAATTAGAATCTAATGTGGCTTTAAGAGTAGAAGAATTAAGTACTGCTTCAGATAAACTTTTGGTTAGCGGTCGTGGTGAACTTCACCTTGGAATTCTAATTGAAACAATGAGAAGAGAAGGCTATGAATTCCAGGTAAGCAAGCCGGAAGTTATTTTTAAAACCATAAATAATCAGACATATGAACCATTTGAACTCCTTGTTTTGGATGTACCTGATGAATTTGTTGGTTCATGTATTGAAGCCATGGGAAAAAGAAAAGGCGAATTAAAAAATATGCACTCAGATGGAAATATCTCAGTGCTTGAATTTGAAGTACCTACCAGAGGTTTAATTGGTTATAGAGGAGAGTTTATAAGACAAACCAAAGGACAGGGAATAATGAACCATTCTTTTTATGAATATCGTCCTTTTGCCGGTCCGATTAATAAGACAAGGGATGGGGTTTTAATTGCATTTGAAACAGGTACGAGTACCCCATATGCCATTTTAAATGCACTTGACAGAGGGCATTTCTTTATTCATCCTGGGACAAAAGTTTATCAGGGAATGATCATAGGTGAAAATAACAAACCTCAGGACTTGGAAGTAAATGTATGTAAAGCAAAAAAACTTACCAATATGAGATCAGCCGGAGCAGAAGTATTAGAAACATTACCACCGCCAATTGAAATGTCATTGGAAGAAGGGCTTGAATATATAAACAATGATGAGCTTCTGGAAGTAACACCTAAATCAATCAGACTAAGAAAAGCAATTTTAGATCCGAATAAAAGAAAACAGGCAAATAAAGAAATCAGTGTTTAAAAAATTTTTGAAAGCTCAATGACAAAGCCATTATCACCATTAACTTTATTATTATGTATTTGATAACCTACCCACAGAGTAGCATTTTGAGGAAAATTATAATAAAAGCCTGGAATTAAAAAGCCATTTGAATGTTTGCCAGAATACCATTCCACTTGTAATCCAAATTTTTTATTGATAGGTTGTTCAACAGCTCCGATGAAAGAAATAAAATCTCTGCCAAAAACCGTAGTAGTTCCTACAAATCCACCGGCAGTAAATCTTGTCTTCAATTTTGGCAATCGTGCACTTAAATGTGAATAAGCATATCCTCCGATGCCATTTCCTCTAAGTGAGACAGGAAGCAATGTTCCAAAAGTTAATTTTGTTTCACTTTTCTCGTGCAATGGAATAAATGTCTTAAATCCAAAACCTAAGACTTCATTTCTGACTTTTTTAGTACCTACTCCAAATAAAGTCAAATCAATTTCAGTATTTTTCCCTATACCGTATGCACCATAACTTGTAAAAAGTCCAAACTTATCCGAAAATTGACCTTCCTGCTGAACAAATATCATTCCTTTTTCTGTAACATCAGCAGAAGGTACGTTAAAAAGTGTTTGCTGTGCATAAGCTTCATTTATAGAAAAAAACATTAACAAAAAAAATATTGTAATAAAAATTATTTGAATATTATTTTTTCTGCCCATTTCCTTAGTAGAATTGTATACTTAATAGAAATAACTGGAGAAATTATGTTCCTTGTTGGAGATATAGGTGGTACAAAAACAAACATAGCTGTTTTAGAACCACAAAATGGTAAGTTTAAAACTCTTTATGAAAAGAGTTTTATTAGTAATGATTATGACAGTCTAAAAACGATTGTAGACAAAGTAGTAAATGGAGATTTAAAACACCAATTTAAAATTTCTTACGCATGTTTTGGTGTGGCTGGTCCTGTAAAAGATGGGCTTTGTGATGCTACAAATCTTCCCTGGCTTGTCGACTCAAAAAAAATTGCTGAAGTATTAAACCTTACTAATAATTATGTATGCCTGCTGAATGACTTAGAAGCTGCGGCTTATGGAATCCAGGTTTTGGAAGAAAAAGATGTTTTTACTTTAAACAAAGGTAAGCTTCAAAAGAATGGAAATATGGCACTGATAAGTGCAGGAACAGGACTTGGAGAATCAATTGTTTTCTGGGATGGAGAAAAGTATAAGCCTTCTTCTTCAGAAGGAGGGCATACTGATTTTGCACCCAGAAATAAAATTGAAATAGATCTTTTAAACTACCTGATAAATAAATATGGAAGGATCAGCTATGAAAGAATACTTTCAGGTCCCGGACTTTTAAATGTTTATAATTTCTTTAAAGAGACTACTTATCAAAACACTCCAGAGTGGTTACTTGAGAGGTTAAAAAAAGAAGATCCAAGTGCTGTGATTTCAGATGTTGCTATAGCAAAGAAAGATATTGCTTGTGAAAAAGCACTTGATTTATTTACTTCAATCTATGGTGCTGAAGCTGGGAATCTTGCTTTAACAGCACTTGCTACGGGTGGAGTTTATGTAGGAGGAGGTATTGCTCCGAAAATTCTGGAAAAGTTAAAAGAAGGTGCATTTATGCAGGCATTTACACACAAGGGAAGACTATCAGTTTTAATATCTCAAATACCAGTTAAAGTAATTTTAAATGACAAGATTCCCCTGCTTGGCTGCGGCAATTTTTTAAATGTACAAAAATATTTCAAGTTAACAACTGTATGATTTCTTATATCAAATAGCATTTATGTTCTATCGTAAGAAATGTTTCCACATATTAACAACACATACTTTTACTGTATTGCATTTAAGAGGACTATCAGAGCAATTTTTAAGAAATTATTAATTTTTTTTCAAAGTGTGACTTATATACTCTAATCTAAAAAAAATCAACTAAGCTTAAAGAAATATAATTTTGTGATACGAGTTAATTGCATACTTTTAGAATAAAATAGAGTCATTGATTGTAGTTAATTTGTAGTGAATTTGTAGTGAAATAGAAAACAGTAAAAAATATTAGAAAACATACGAATGAGTTATAAAGTTCATAATACTGAAGTGTCTACTCTTGGGCAAATTAATAGAGCCCTAAAGGCTAGTCCATACAGTAACCAAACATTAAAAAGGAATGGAGAAGGCAATTTCTCTCCTATTGTAGGTGCAGCAATTTCAGTTACTGAAAATCCTCTCAGGATAGCAGGTTCTACTATAGGACTATATACACTTGTTCGTCTAACGATGAAAATGTTTGGAGCCCCCAATGACTCATTTTTAAATAGCCGGGGTGGTTTAGCTGCTCTAGGCTTGACTACAGTTGTACCATTTTTGGCAGATTCATTGATTCCCAGAGAAGCAGGAAGAGAATCTCCTATGCTTTTACCAGTAAAATCAGTACAAGAAGCTAGCAATGCTCCAGTTACAGAAAATGTTTCTGATGAAACTATTTCTGCATCTCGTGAAATATTAAGAAAACTTTTAAATAACTGGGATTTGTATCATTCTCTTAGACCAGGACAGACAAATGAACAGTATTCTTTTCTATTGGCTTCTGTTACTCTTCCAACTTTAGATATTGAATTATTTAGTGAACAGGTCAATGGTAAGTTAGAATCTTATTTACAAGTTGTAGATGAGGAAAGTAATATTGGGAAGACCGAGATGGTGGGTTTGAGGATAAAAGTAGATGATTTGGTGTCTGCATTTGAAACTAACCATAAAGTTGCGATTCAGGTAATAAAAAAAGATACAAATGCTATAAATCTAATTTTTAAACCCTATGGTAAACCATATTTAATCTCGACACAAGAGCTTAAAAGTACTCCATATGGAATGGGGAAAAAGGCTGTTGCTTAATTAATTTGGAATCAAATAAGGCTTGTTAAGGCATGACAGAATAGGTTATTTTAAATATAATTGATTATATGATTACTACTAATCCTACTAATTATCCTAAATTTCCTAATATAGAGATTGTTAAAAAACCAGACGGGTCTTACGATGGTGACACACTCTTATTAGCATTTGCATATATTCAACACCATGCTGAGAGTGTAGTGGTTGAAGAGTTAGAGGATGAAGCAGTAAAAAGAGCTCAAACTCTTTATCCTCCTGGTGTATCTCGTAGCTCTGCAATTCTTCGATTATGCTTTGGTCAAGTTCTTGAAGAATCTGGAATAGTTCAAGTTCGAGTTATCAGTAAAAAATAATTAATCTTTTTAGTTTAAATAGCTATAATTTTATAAATAATTAAGCGAAGCGAGGACAAAAATGATCATCATAATGGAACCAGGTGCAACTAAGGGACAAATTCAAAATGTTATTGATCATGTCCATAATACAGGCATGAAAACTGTTGTTAATAGTGGAGTAATACAGACAGTAATTGCAGCTATAGGTGAAACATCAAAGTATTCTACAGAACAGTTTGAAATCTTAGAAGGTGTAAGAAAAGTTGAAAGAATACAGGTTCCCTTTAAATTAGTCAGCAGAGATAGTCATCACAGTGACACTATAGTAACAGTTGGTAAAAATGTAAAAATCGGTGGTGATAATCCACCTGTAATTATTGCTGGTCCATGCAGTGTAGAGAGTGAAGAAATACTTTTAGCCATTGCAAAAGTTGCTAAAGAATGTGGTGCAAAAATGCTTCGTGGTGGTGCATTTAAACCAAGAACTGGTCCAAGGACATTTGAAGGGTTGGGAAAATTGGGGCTTGAGTTTTTAGCTACTGCCAGAAAAGAAACAGGTTTAGCTGTGGTGACTGAAGTTATGGATACAAGGGATTTAGATCTTATATGCGAGTTTACTGACATGCTTCAGGTAGGTGCAAGGAATATGCAGAACTTTTCCCTTCTGAATGAAATTGGAAAAACAAATAAGCCTGTTCTTTTAAAAAGAGGTCTTTCTGCCACTATAGAGGAGTGGCTTTTAGCTGCAGAAAGAATATTGGATAAAGGGAATTCTCAGGTAGTTATGTGTGAAAGAGGGATTAGGACCTTTGATAATAAATATACAAGAAACACTTCAGATATTGCTGCAATTCCGGTAATAAGAAAGCTTTCTCACTTGCCGATAATCTTTGATCCAAGTCATGCTACAGGGAAATGGGACTTGGTAGCACCTTTATCTAAAGCAGCTATTGTAACTGGGGTACATGGATTAATAATAGAAATACATCCTGATCCGGAAAAAGCTCTTTCAGATGGTCCTCAAACACTAAACTTTGAAAACTTTAGGAAACTATCAAAAGAACTGGAAAAACTATCACAAACATTGGCAATAACAAAATAGGATCTAATCAGGTTTTGACAGTCTTGCTTCTAATAGTTTTACTCTTTCATGAGCCCTTTTTGCGTCTCTAATTTTAGTGGTAACGTCGTCAAAATCTATCCAGAATCCATATCGGCGAGGCTGTTTGGTATTAAAGGTATTAAGTAGATCATAAGTATAAACGGATGCTCTTTCTCTTCCGTCACCTATTCCAAATGCTCTCATTTCTCTGGATTGTCTGTCACCTATTCTAAATGGTGGTGGCTCTAAATCTTCTCTAAGCATTTGTGAAACTTCAAATATATAATCAACTCTCTTTAAAAATCCTCCTATACTATTTCTAATTCTAGGATCTAAGGCTAACATCTCACACTGTTTATGACTAAGTGCAATCAGTTCTGCTCTCTCCATGTCGGCAGGTAGTTTATCTGGACAGATCCCAAGATCAGTTCTAATTAAAAATTCAATCTCTGAGTTTATTTTAAAAGAGTTAGAGGTTCTATCATAAGTGCCCAGATGTATTTCTGTTAGTCTTTTTAGTTCTTCTGCTGCCTCCTGAAGGGAAGATTTACTACTTAAATATCCCTGTTCATCTTTATTAGTTGGAGTTATTGCTCTACAATAGCTATGTAATGGTATAGTTTCTCTTTCTCCTGAATCGATTAAATCCAGTTCTGCTAGTCTTTCTGTTCCTGTTTCTTCAAGCCTAGTTCTAAAAAGAGTGTAATTCTGATGATGTTTTATAATAGCTTCAACTTTTTTTAAAATTGCTCCTAATCGTATTGTAAGTCTTTCAAATGCTTCTATTCTTTTTTTATCGATTAGGCTATCTTTAAGAGTTCTAAGTTCTGTATTTTCCTGCCTTACCCTGGCAAGTTCTCCTTTTAGCAGTAGATTGTCTTGAAATACTTCATCTATAACTGTTGTAGCCTTTGGCTGTAATTGTCGAAAATGTTTTTCATTTAATCTGAAAGAATTAAGATCACCAACAAACATAGATACAGGACTGTAATAACCTTCATTTTGTTTGCCATAGGTTTCTTCATACCACCCGTCAACTGGCTCTGTATCATGGTCTCCTTCACTATCAAATAATAAATAAGCAAATTGGCTTTTTGTTTCTGAATCTCTTATTGGTAGGGCTTCAAAAATTGCACTTTTATCGGCATAATATTTAAGAGTGGCTTGACATTCTACAGCTCTGCTTACACCTCTGTTGAAATAATTTAAAGTGATTTGTGTAGGATTGAGATATTGTTCCAATGCTGCAGGTATTTGTCCAACAATATGTCGTTTTACAGTTGCTGCTGCGCCACCACCACTAGCCGGGAAACTGCCTTCACCAGGTGCTAGACTAGCCTCTTCGTCTGGTCGTTGTTGATGAACATATGCAACATGTGGTTTTCCACTTATTCCTGTTGGTTTATTTACATTCATATCAATTTTAATTTTATTCTATAATTTAATTTTATTAGATAACTTAATACTCAGTTAATCATTTAAATAATCTAAACATATTGCCAGTTGCCTTGTGTTAATTAAAGATAAATCCAATAAATGTACACGTATAGACCAATTTACTTATTTGGTTTTACTACACCTGCATTTTGAAATAATTTTATTCGATCAGAATCAAATTCAATATTTACATCATACTTGCCCAACGGTAAAAAAGAAAAACTAAAAAAATTTGTAAGAGGAGTTTCATCTCTTGTTTTTAAATCTGCATAAATAGTTTTTAATAGTTCATCATTTATAAGATTAATTGTCATACTGAACTTAACCGTTGCTCTATAACCATCTTCAAGAACAGGACGAAAATCAGGTGGAATTAAAAATCCTGTTACATTACCCTGCTTCGTAAATGATTTGTTATTTAGTAGTGTAAAAGTCTTTTCAATGGCAAGTGTGAAAGGGTTTGTTTGGTTAGACAAATCAAGATTTGAAAAGTTCTTTGACAGAGTAAGCTCCGCTTTAGACTTATTATTTACTACTTCTATAGGTTTCCCCTTATCATCAACACTTGGAGCAGTGGTCTGTTCTACAAAAGTGTAATTTCTGTTTATTGTTAGATTAGATAATTTATCAGGTAAGTATGAAGATATTATCAGGCTGTCAGGAGTAACTGTTTGTAATCTTTGCTTAGTGTTTTCAGAAGGGTCTAAAACAAGCAGATTTTTAATTATAATGTTGTTATTTGCAGATAGATTATATGTATTTAATAAATCTTCAGTTCCTGTTAAAGAAATATTACTAAGAACAATCTCCAAATTCATATTACTCGAAATCGGAGGAAGAATTGCATCTGCTTTGTCTAAAGGCACTGCAAAGGAAACATCATTTAATATTTTATTTAACTCTATAGGATTATTTAAAATAAAAACATTTTTCCTGTTCTTTGTTGTTGCAAGAGTTGAAATCTGTCCAAAATTTAGAGTGAAACTTGAATTGTTGTTTTCAAAAAAATATCCTCCAGAGGAAGAGCTGTTTATTTGAGCTGGTGTGTCTGTTAATCTGATATCTTGAGCAAGTTCAAAAACGTAATTGTGGGAAAGAGCGTTAAATCTGCCTGTGATAAATGAAAAAACAACATTTACTTCTCCCATAGAGAGATCTTTATCTGCAGAATAGGTGCTCGTAGAACTGGGTGCTACTGAAGCTGAGCTTATATCAACAGTTGCCATTGCTCCAACAACTGTAACACCACTGTTACCAAGCATATCTGAAATACTTTCAACAGAGAGAGGTGATGTGCCTGCTGCAACTCCAGCTAAATCAACTGTTAATTTTATAGTTGTAGGCAAACTTGTACTTGAAGATATCTCGATTAAATCTGCATTTGAAAATGTGATCGTACTATTATCAACAGAAATTTTACCCAACTTTAATACGGTATTATCAAATGCAATTTTTGCAACGAGTGTATTTGTGTTTGCGGGTATTCCATTGACTGTGATTACTGCTTTTGAGGGTGTTGCTGTTAGAGAATTTTTAAAAGTTATTACTGAGTTAACATTATTATTCACAGTAGTACAATTTGTAAGTTCAGTTATACTGGCAGTTTTTTTCTTTGCTACAAAACATAAATTACCTAAAGTAAGCAGGCTGGCAATATTTATAGGTGCTCGCTTAACTTCAGGTTGAGAACCAGTACCTAAATTAACATTTACATTCCTGAAATCTCCAACCATAAGAATTTTTGTGTCTTCAGGTAATGATAAAGTGGCAGAATAAAAATCTCCTGGGTTCAATATAGGGATCCTAAAGCTTGTATCCTTACTTAACATGATGTTTGTATGAAGTCTAAATAGTTCTGTATTTGGACAAATTGTGGTGGCTTGATCAAATCCAAAGGTCATAATAAGAGCATCACAATTTGGAGTTATCTCTTCGTAAATAGAATAAGTTTTCTCGGGATCAACCAGAGTGAAAACTGTATCATCAATAAATTGGTAAGTTATAGCTTCTGTACCATCACTTGCAAATACTTTTATTTTTGTATTTTCATTTTTTATTTTCGTAGAAGGTACCAAATGTAATATAAAGCCTGTTTTATCAAGAGTAAAACTCTGACTGGTGCCTGTTGTGCTTGAATCAAGAGTAAATTCAAATTTTTTGCTTAGAGCTTTTGAACCTATAGAAAGATTCTGAAACTCTACTGGCAGGGTTAATTCTGTCTGGCAATAAGAAGGTGTACATAAAATAAAAAAAATAAAAAGTAGAGATATGCTACAGCATGTCTCTACTTGGATTAAATGTTTTAAGCCTGACATATCCTTATTATTTTATGCTATGTGTAAGATTAATTGCTGGGTTTAAACTCAGCATCTATTACATCATCGTTAGGATCGGGTGTTTTCTTAGCTCCAACAGGCTCCTGTTCAGAACCGGTACTTTTTTGATTTTCCGGCTGAGAAGTTTTTGTAGCAAGTGAATACGAGGCTTCCTGTAAATCCTTAGTCAAAGTCTTTATTTTACTAATATCGGACTTGTCTTTTATAGCCTGCCTGAGATCATTTAACAGTTGTTCAACCTTTGCTTTTTCTGTCTGAGGAATATTATCTTTCAACTCAGATAATTGTCTTTCAACACTGTAAACAAGACTGTCAGCTTTATTTCTTTCTTCCACTTCTTCTTTTCGTTTTTGATCTTCAGAAGAGTGTGATTCTGCAGCTTTAACCATCTTGTCAATTTCATCTTTGGTTAAATTTGTTGATGCTGTGATTGTAATTTTTTGCTCTTTTGACGTAGCCTGATCTTTTGCAGTTACACTTAAAATACCATTTGCATCAATATCCAATATGACTTCAATTTTCGGAATTCCTCTTGGTGATGATGGGATACCTTCAAGATGAAATTCTCCTAATAGTTTATTGTCAGCTGCAATGGGTCTTTCTCCCTGATAAACTTTTATATCAACTCTTGTCTGGTTGTCATCAGCAGTACTAAATATCTCTGATTTTCTTGTAGGAATTGTGGTGTTTCTGTCAATTAACTTTGTAAATACTCCTCCTAAAGTCTCGATGCCTAGACTTAGTGGCGTGACATCCAATAAAACTACGTCTTTAACTTCACCAGCTAATATCCCAGCCTGAATGGCTGCTCCTACAGCAACAACTTCATCAGGATTTACTCCCTGATTAGGTTCTTTCCCTGTTAAATCTTTAACTAATTTGATAACCGCAGGAATTCTTGTAGAACCACCAACTAAAACCACCTCATCAATTTGACCGGTATTTAGTTTTGAATCATCCAATGCTCTCTTTACCGGGCCTCTTACTCTTTCAAAAAGGTCATGGCAGAGATCTTCAAATTTAGCCCTGGTTAATTTCATCTCGAGGTGCTTTGGACCGTTTTGATCAGCAGTAATAAATGGAAGACTTATAGTTGTTTCCATAAGGGTTGAAAGTTCAATTTTTGCTTTTTCACTGGCTTCAGTTAATCTTTGAAGTGCCTGCCTGTCTTTCCTTAAATCAATTCCTTCAAGCTTAACAAATTCTTCTGCAACCCAGTGAACTATTTTCTGGTCAAAATCATCTCCTCCTAATCTGGAGTCTCCGTTTGTTGCCTTGACTTCAAATACGCCGTCACCAACTTCCAGGATACTTACATCAAAAGTACCTCCACCAAGGTCAAAAACAAGGATTGTTTCATCAGCTTTTTTATCAAGACCATAAGCTAAAGCTGCTGCAGTAGGCTCATTGATTATTCTAAGTACATCAAGCCCGGCAATAGTTCCTGCATCTTTGGTGGCCTGTCTCTGACTATCATTAAAGTAGGCTGGTACAGTAATTACTGCACTTGTAACTTTTTCACCAATATATTTTTCTGCATCTTCTTTTAGCTTTCTTAAAATCATTGCGGAAATTTCTTGGGGAGTATATTCCTTGCTATCTACCTCAACAACAACAGCATTATCTTTCTCTTTTTTTGTTTTATAAGAAACATAGCTGCGTTCAGGTTCGGTTTCATCATAGGTGTGACCCATAAAACGTTTAATACTTGAAACGGTTTTTTCAGGATTTAATTCTCTCTGTCTTTTGGCAATCTGACCAACAACCCGTTCTCCGTTTTTTAAAAATCCTACAACAGAAGGAGTAGTTCTATTCCCTTCAGAATTAGGAATTACAGTTGCATTTCCGCCTTCCATTACGGCAACTACAGAATTTGTAGTTCCTAAATCGATTCCTACTACTTTGCCTTTTCTCTGGTTCATTTCTAACTCCTTTTACCTGTCTACTATTATTTATAGAGTATAAATCGATATATTTCCTAACTGTTCATGTTCTTTTAATTTTTTTGTCTAATATTAATATCTTTTTCATATTTTTATACCATAATCGTTATTACCTTTTCTTAATTGTCAACAAAACACCCTGGTTTCTATATACAAGCTTAGCTATTGTCTGAAAATGAAAGCTGTATTACAAGGTTTATTTATCCTATATATGAAATAAAACAACTTACTAAGAATCTTTTTCAACAAATAAGCAGAAAGAATTATTTAGTTTATGCTTTTAAAGTTAACAAACCAATTTTAACTTAAAAGCTTGAAAAGATTTTAAGTTAGTTTTAGTAAATTAAGATAACAGATTCAAGCAGAACACAGGAGAAAGAAAATGTCATATACGATAGTTAGTGATGTTTGTGAAGCAAAGGCAGATTGCATACCAGTATGCCCAGTAGATTGTATTCATTGGATTAAAGATAAAGCATGGAAAAATGTAAAGGGTCTTGAGTCTACCTATATTGATAATGAAACCTGCATTGATTGTGGAGCCTGTTTAGCGGCATGTCCTGTAGAGGGCGCTATTCTTGATGAATGGAAGCCTGAACTTCAAAAATTATAGACTTAAACAATAAACTTATATCTATATAAGCCTGCAGAAAAAACAGGCTTTTTTTGTTTTAGGGGGGAACCTCCTTATTATTTAAAACTACTTTATAACCTAAGGTTCTATTAAAAATCTGGTAAAAACAATAATTTACAGCAGTAAAATCTACAATTTTGGGGATAACTACATGGGATAGTTACTTAAGGAAGCTGGAAAGCAGAAATACAAGTGGAGATTTTTCTATAAACGAAAAACCGGAACGTCAAAATAAATTAGCCGCTAAGAGCGGAGTGTTTTCTTGAAAACACGGAGCGATAAATGAAGGAATCATTGCAGATATTAGGAGTTACTTCTTCAGGCTTAGAAGGAATAGAAAACATTGTCTCAAATAAAAGAAATGATAACGAAGTATTTACTGAAATTGAGCAGATAATTAATCCTGAAGAAAGAGAACATTATTTAAGAAAACTATTAGAAAGTAAACCTGATGGCTTTATAAAATCAAAACTTCTGTTAGCAGAGCAAATTAAAAATAAAGATCTTAAGTATGCTGTTGATTTGATTTTGTCTGCAACTTTAGCAGATCCTGTAGAGCCAAAATGTTACTTGCTGTTGGCAGAAATTGCATATGAAAACAAAGCATGGTTAGTCACAAATAATGTATGTGAAATTGTTAAGTGGTTATGTCCAGAAGATAAAAGCGGTAAGAAAGAATTAGTTGTGAAAGCTGAGGAGATATTTGTTAAAACTAAGGAGAAAATTAAAAGTAAAGAACCTGACAGTTCAGAAGACGAATTCTGGAGAAGTAAAAATCCAAATAAATTGTGGATACTTGAAAAACTGTATTTTCAGGGAAAAATCAAGGAATTGACAGAGCTTTGTTTTAAGCTTTTGCATTTATTTCGAGAAGATATAAACAACTATGAGACTGTCTACAAAGTACTTGTATTGGTTGATCAGAAAAAACCCTTTGAAAGATTCAAAGACTCCATTGAAAACTATCTAAAAGATGATCATTTAAATAAAAATTTATTTCTGGGGATGATCTGCTATCACTTTTTGGATTTTCAAACATCAATTAATTACTTAAACAATTCATTAAAATTAAATCCTACGAATTCAAAATCTTTATTTTATCTGGCGCTGAATCACTTGATGACCAACAATGTGAAAGACTTTATGAAAACCAGTGAAATAATTATACCGGGTCTAAACTTAACATTTATTGCACTTTATTTTATATTTGCAGCTGTAAGCAATTCTGTACTTGAAAAGGTAGAGTTTCCGAACCATAAAAACATTGCAAGGGAGCTTTCGCTTATACTTGAGAAACTTTTAAAGTGTGGTCAGTCTGAAGAAGTTTCAGTAATTGAAAATAAGTTCAAGCAATTAAATTATAATTTAATCCTTCCATATTGGCAGTTGTATTTGGCAGAAGTTTATATAAAACAAAATCTTCTTGAAAAAGCGAAGGAAGTTTTGAATGATTGTATAGATTCAGATGTACACAGATTAAATTCATGGATTTACAGGCTTGAGGGAAAAGATGATTTGGCAGAAGTTGAATTATTAAAATACAGACAAAGCTGGACGCCAAAAGAAAAAGAAGCAGGGTTCTATTGTCAGGCGATTAATTTAAATCTGCCGGAAGAAATTCCAAACAATATTGAGGAAATGCTTAAACATATTAAGGATGCATATAATCAGATTAAAGAAATTATTAAACAAATTGATCTTGAATATGGTTTAAACCCAATGACGTGTATAGAAGCGGGTTGTCAGGATTGCTGCAAAAAGACCTTTCCTACATTAACTTATACTGAATATCTTTATATGAGAGATTGGTTAGAGAAGCAGCCAGTGGATTTTAGAAACAAGATCCAGGATGAATCACTTAAAATAGTGAATCTATATCTGGAAAGATTTAAAAAGGATCCGCCATTTATGGTAGGTGATGTGGTTTTTACACAATTTTATCCATTGGATTTTGTGTTTGATTGCCCATGTCTTGGGGACAACAAATGTAATGTTTATGAAGCAAGACCTTTTAGCTGTCGTGGTTATGGCTATTCCAGCTATGGTGGGATAAGTTTTAAAGGATGTAATTATTTTTATGAACAATTCAGATCAGCTACAAAATTAAATAACATAAGAAAAGTTATAAGTGCGGTTTCGTTTTTTCACTTTGCAGGTTTAGTAGATGTAAAGCTGATTGGAAAGAAAGTTATGGCCCCAATTCCTGTCTGGTTTGCACAAAACCATGAAGAGACTATAAGAAAGGTAAAGGAAACAATTAAAAACTCTGAAACAACGGCTTTACATCCTTAACTAAAATATCACTTACAATTTTAACCTTCCCAATTTTATCTATAGGTAAAATAAATCTAAATTTTCCATCCTTGTTTTTCTTATCCAAGAGCATTGATTTTATGATTTTATTTAAATTAAACGGCTGCTCTAGCTTTGAAGGGAGTCCATAATCTGAAATTAGTTCTATTACAGAATCCAGCATCTGTTTTGAAATGAGATTTTCTTTAAATGCTAATTTGCTGGCAAGACACAGTCCTATACTGACTGCTTCACCATGAGTATATTTCTTATAGTTAAATACTTGTTCTATACCATGGGCAAAAGTATGTCCCAGGTTTAATATTGCCCGTAAGTTTGACTCTTTTTCATCTTTACTTACTACCTGTGCTTTAACAAAAGCAGAGTAATAAATTATTTGCAGCAGCTCTTTCGTGTTTAATTTTAAAATCTTTTTTCTTTTGCTTTTTAAGAACTTAAAAAAATTGTTCTTTGAAAATCTTGTTTTTGCTGTTTTTTCAAGCAGAGCATATTTTATTACTTCTCCCATCCCGACCAGGAGCTCTCTTTTTGACAAGGTCTTAAGGGTTCTTGGATCAATAATGACAATCCTCGGCTGATAAAAAGTACCAAGCAGATTTTTCCCCTCTTTTATATTGATAGATGTTTTTCCACCAATTGCAGCGTCAACCATCCCAAGTAAAGTAGTAGGAATACAAATAAAATTAATACCTCTATAATATATTGAAGCTGCAAAACCGGTCAGATCACTGATTACTCCGCCGCCAACAGCACAGAATGAATCACTTCTTTCGAATTTGTTTTTAATGGCAAAATTTGTGATTTTAAGTAGTGTGCTTAAATCTTTATTTTCTTCTCCTGATTGCAGGACTAAAACAAAAGTTTTAAACCCTTTTTTAGTTAAGCTTTCTTTTACTTTTTGAACCCATATAGAAGGAACCTTGTTTTGTGTTACCAATAATATCTTTTTGCCTATATTAAGCTGATTAATATAGTTTCCGCTGGAGGATAAAATATTTTCTTTAATAAAAATATTGTAACTTTTTTCTTTCAGATTGACTTTTATTATTTTTTCGCTCATAGTTCTATGTATTAATTCTACTGTTTGTATTTAATAAACTAATAATTTCGTCTGCAATTTGATCTATTTCCTTCTCTTCCGTATTAACCTGAAAATCTGCCTGAGCGTACATTCCCTTTCTTTCATTAAAGATTTCCTCAAGCTTTTTAACCGGATCTCCTTCATTAAGCAATAAAGGTCTTATCCTTTTTCCTTCGATTCTTTTATAAAGAGTGGCAGGTGAAGCATATAGTGCTATTATCCAGCCGGATTCTTTAAGATAACGAAAATTCTCAGGATCTTTTATAGCTCCACCGCCTGTAGCAATTACAATTCCAACATATTGAGATATTTTTTTAATTACTTCTTTCTCAAAAGTCCTAAATTCATTTTCTCCACTGTCAAAGATCTCAGGTATTGTTTTACCTGACTTTCTTTCTATATATCTGTCAGTATCTATAAACCTTCTGCCCAGTTTTTTTGCAATTGTACGACCTATTGCGGACTTGCCGGAGCCCATTAAACCGATTAAAACTATGTTTTTTGCTTCGTCTATGATTTGCATGATTTTTTATATACCGCAACACAATTTTCTAATAAAATTGTGTTGCTTTGCACAGTTTTTCTGATCTGTCCAACTTAACAGTATCCAGGTTTTGCCGAATAAATCGGACAAAACCTTCCTTTGTAAGTTTCATTATTTTAGTCATTTTACAAATAAGCAGTTATAACAAACTATACAATTTTACATCTTTTTGACATCTTTGGTTCATATTACAAATTATTCTCTTAATTCTCTTGTCATATAATTAATTAACCACAAAAAAAAGATGAATCCAGAAGAAACAATTACAAAAAAAACAACCAACAAAACAGTTTTTAATAGTACTGAAAACAATAATGCAAACAATGATAACTTTTTATTGTTGCCTCAGTCACAGGAAGCTGAACAGGCAGTTTTGGGTGCGATATTTGCTCAAAGTGATTGTTTAAATAAAATAATTGAACTGTTACCGAATCAGAATTGTTTTTACAGACCGGCACACCAAATTATATACAATGCGATTTTGAAGCTTTATGACAGGAATGAAGCTATTGATCCGCTGACAGTTTCTGAATATCTTCAAAACAAAGATCAACTTGAAGAAATCGGTGGGAGATATTACCTGGGTCTTTTACTTTCACATTCACCTCTGGCTGTAAATGCTGAAAGATATGCTCAGATTGTAATGGAAAAATTTCTTCTTAGAGAAATAATTTTTACAGGTACTCAAATTGCAAAAATTGGCTATGAAGAAACTCAGGCAGAAAAAGCAATTGAAAAATCAGAACAATTAGTCTTTAATCTGGGACAAAAAAGAACTAATCAGACACTTACACCTATAAGCAGCCTTGTTAACTCTACATGGGAAAGGCTTGAACAAAGAGAACAAAATAAAGGGGAGCTTCTTGGCTTAGATACAGGCTATTATGATTTAAATGCCCTGACATCTGGTTTACAAAAGTCTGATCTTATAGTTATAGCAGCAAGGCCAAGTATGGGCAAAACAGCCCTTTGCTTAAATATTGCAGAGCATGTAGGGATTACACAAAAAAAAATTATAGCCATGTTCAGTCTGGAAATGTCAAAAGAACAGGTTATACAGAGAATGGTATGTAGTCGTGCTGGTGTGGATGCAAATAAAATGCGTTTTGGGCAGTTACAGCAGGATGACTGGACAAAATTAGGGATTGCATTTGGAGATCTTGGTGATGCACAAATTTATATTGATGATACAGCTGTTTTAAATGTGATGGAAATCAAAGCAAAGGCAAGAAGGTTAAAAGCTGAACTTGGAGATCTTGGACTAATAATTATTGACTACTTGCAGCTTATGGAAGGACAAAGACCAGATAACAGGGTTCAGGAAATATCTGATATTTCCCGTGGATTAAAAGCACTTGCAAGAGAACTTGATGTTCCAGTAATTTCTATAAGCCAGCTTTCAAGAGCAGTTGAAGCCAGACAAAACAAAAGACCAATGCTTTCGGATTTACGTGAAAGCGGTTCAATTGAACAGGATGCTGACATCGTCATGTTTATTTATCGTGATGAATACTATAATCCTGAAACTACAAATAAAGGTGAAACTGAAGTAATAATTGCCAAGCAGCGTAATGGTCCTACAGGAAGAATTACATTGTTATTCCAGCCAAATATTACCAAATTTAGAAATCCTGCTAGAACGTTTGTGTAACATAAGAATCCTTACTTATGTTATGCAGTCTTGCCGTCTTTAAAACCATCTCTACCACTTCATTATATTTAATTTCAGCACAGGCTGCCTGTGCTGGGAGATCGCTTGTATCGGTCATTCCGGGAAGTGAGTTTACTTCAAGCAAGTAAGGAATGTTTTTTTCATCCACTATATAATCAACTCTTCCAAAAGATGAACAGCCAATTAATGAAAAAATAGTCTTTGAAATATTGCCTATTTTAACTTCAGAATCTTTATCAAGATTTGCAGGAAGTATAAACTCAGTCATTCCCTTTGTATATTTTGCATGGTAGTCATAGAAATCAGCTTTAGGTTTCAATTCCAGTATAGGCAGAACTTTAAATTGTTTTTCAACTTCCAGGATGCTTACTGTAATTTCTCTGCCAGAGATATACTCTTCAATTAAATAGTCGGATACAGTTAAATCGATTTTAGAAATTTTTTCTTCAAGTTCAGATAAACTCTTAATTTTAAAAGTGTTTACACTGGAGCCTTCATCACGCGGTTTCAAAAACACTGCTTTGCTTTTTTTGGAAAGTTCTTCCCAGGCATCTTTTATGTAAGAAGTATTTTTGTTATTTCTAGTCAGCAGGTATGAATTTGGGGTGTCTATTTTATTGTTCTGTGCAATTTGCTTAGTAAGCCACTTGTCCATTGACAGTGCACTTCCAAGCACAGAAGATCCTGTATATGGTATCTGTAGCCATTCAAGTATTCCTTGAATAGTTCCATCCTCACCAAACTTCCCATGAGTTACTAAAAATGCTACTTCAATATTTTTGTGTTTTAAATCCAGCAAATCTTCAATCGTTTTTATATCTACTAATATTGAGTTATAACCTAAACTCTCCAATGCATTAAAGCAGTTTTTACCAGATCTCAGTGATATTTCCCTTTCACTGGACTTTCCCCCGCATAAGACAGCTATTTTAGTTTTCTTATCAATTTTCATATGGCAATATATACGATAAACTATTATTATACAAATGAACAGGACTTACGGAGAAATCAATGAAAAAATTAAAGCTGGCAGAGCTCAGGTTTTAACTGCACAGGAAGCCAAAGCTTTAATCAAGGAAAAAGGGCTACAGTATTTTATGGATAATGTTGATGTCGTTACATTTGCAAGCTTTGAAATGCATGCAAATGCTCTTATATATTTAAGCTTTGGGCAAACAGATCCGCTCATATACTTTTCTGAAGCTTTTATTAACAGTGTTCCTGCTTATCCCTGCGGACCGACAGATTTTGCTCTTTCCTGTGTTGCTTTTTCGAAAGAAAATCTGGAATATGGCGGAGGGCATATTCTGGAAGATTTAGTGAAAGGGAAAGATATTCATCTTAAAGCAGTAGGAAGAAATCTTGAAGTTTTTACAAATAAAGAATTTGAAACCTGGTTTAATTTAAAAAATTTAAATAATGGGAAATTGTTTTTGAATCAGGCTATTATTCAGAATAATATAGTAGCTACAAACTCCGGCGAAAAAGATATTAATTCTCCCATGGGGACTTTAATTGGAAAGTTGGAGAATTCAACTTTTAATTCTTCCAGCTATTTGAATCCACTGATAAATGATCCCTATGCAAGTTTAATTGGTATTGGAACGAAAGTCTGGATAGCTGGAGCTGTCGGGGTTATAGTAGGACATGGCAGTAGTCATAATGCTCTCCAAAAAAGAAATGAACATGGTGTTCCAATTGGACCAGGGATTACACTTTCAGCAGTAGCAGATATAGAATCAATGATTCCAAAATGGGTTCGCGGAGGATTTATTAAATCTTATGGACCGGTTTTATATATTGGAGTGGGAGTTCCAATCCCTGTCTTAAATGAAGAAACTGCAAAATATATTTCAATTACTGATGATAAGATTCATTCAACAATAGTTGATTTCTCGATTCCAAGGAGAACAAAGCCTACATTTGGCCAATGTACTTACAGCGAGTTAAGAACAAGTACAGTAGTAATAAATAAAAAACCTACTCTTTCAGCTCCATTATCCAGCATGGCTTTGGCCCTGGAAATATGTACTGAGCTTAAAAATGCTATATTACAAAAAAGCTTTTTACTTTCCGAAAAAGTAATCCCCATAGATTTAAGCATAGAACCTAAGAAGCTGGATTCAAGATTAAGGGAGCTGGTCTAACAGATTAACTCGATGAAATTAAATCATGGCATAAAAAAAATAATTTTAATACTGTTTGTTTCTTTGTTATGTGGGTCTATCTCAGAGGCTTTAGGAGAAAATATAACTGCAGAGGTCCTAAATGTAAACGCAGAAAATAATGTTCTCCTGATAGATGTAGCTAAACGATATCCAGAAGCCCGATTTTCCAAATTTGAGAGTCCAAATAAGGTTTTGATTGAATTGTTGGAGAGCAGGCTTCACGATAAATTTAAATTTGATGATTTAGCAAAAAAAAGATTGTTGGATGGAGTCAATTTTATTACAGACTTAACAATTGGCACGGCAAGATATGAAAATGAAAAGATAAAAGTTTCAATTATTCTTGTATTGAAGGAAGGTTTCAAGCCCTTTCCTAAAATAATTTCCACGAAAGATAATGTTATAAAAATATCTTTTAATGAGCTGTTAAAAGCTCAACCACCTCAGGAAATAAAACCTCAGGAAGACCAGATAGATCAGAATCTTGAGAGCATAAAAGATCTTTACAATAAAGCTGTTGAAGAAAATATAAATGGCAATGTGGGGAAATCGGAAGAATTATATAAAGAATTAATATCCAAAGACAATAATTTCTTTTTTGCAAGATATAATCTTGCAAAAATATATTTTGATAAAGAAAGCTATGATCAGCCTCAGGAGCTTCTTTCTGCTTTAATAACAGATATTGAAAATAAGAAAGAAGAAGTTACTGATGGAAGGTTATTGTTGCGTTCGAAAAATTTATTAGGGCTTATTTATTTAACTAAAGAAATCTATGATAAAGCACAGGAACAGTTTAATGAAATCATAAAAACGGATCCTTTGTTTTATGAGGCATATTATAACCTTGGAATTACATATGAAAAGATGAAAGATTTAGACCAGGCAATTATAAATTTTAAGAAAGCTGTTGAGCTAAAGCCTGATTATGCTTCGGCTTACTATCATTTGGGAGTGTTAAACTTGATTTTGAAAAATAAAAAAGAAGCTATTTCTAGCCTTGAGAAAGTGTTTTCTCTTTCACCAGAGAGTAATATTGGTAAATTAAGTGAAAAAGAACTTCAAAAACTTGAAAGAAAAAAATTTAAATTACATAAATAATATTTCATCAACCTGGTTCTTTTTGGACACAGGGACTAATGATGGAATTTTTAATATGTCCAGTGATAATTTTTTACTGGACTCAATGTCAAATAAGCTCATCAAATTTCCACTGCTCAGGGTCTATGGATGGGTAGAGCCTACTCTTTCAATTGGAGCAAATCAATTAGTAATTGAACCAATCCAAAAGGCTTCAGTTGTTAAAAGAGTTACAGGTGGACAGGCTGTTTTACATGGATTGCAGGACGACGAACTTACTTATTCTGTCTTTATAAACTATGGATACAAAGTTAAACAGCTTTATCTTGAAATCGGTGAAATCCTTCTTACGTTTTTAAACATATATGATTTGAAAGGAGAATTTGGTTATTCAGCAAACAACTATTTTAAAAACTTTGATTGCTTTAGTTCGAAAACAGAAGCTGACATTGTTGTAAATGACATGAAAGTCATAGGGAGTGCCCAGTGCAGGAAAAAAAATTATGTTTTACAGCATGGTTCAATAAAACTTGACATAATGCGCAGGCTTTTAGGAAAAAATCCTGATTTTGAACAGGCTAAAATAAATTTAAAAAAAGCATTTGAGGACAAACTAAAAATTAATTTTATCGATTATACTTTGACAGAGAATGATTGTAAAAAGATAAAAAATGGAAACAATAATTGAAAAATCAGAAAAATGTTCCCTGGAAGAAGTAAGCAATATTTATAATCTTCCATTTCTGGAATTGGTTTTTAAATCCCAGTCTGTTCACCGTCAATATCAGCCGTTGAATAAAGTACAGCTTTGTACTTTAAGTAATATTAAAAGTGGCAATTGTCCTGAAGACTGTAAATATTGTCCGCAGAGTTCAAGATATGAAACCGAAGTCGAAAATTATAAACTGCTGTCAAAAAATACTGTCTTGGAACAGGCAGAAGAAGCAAGAAAAAACGGTGCTACCAGATTTTGTATGGGGGCAGCATGGAGAAGTGCTCCTACAAATAGTGAATTTGAACATGTACTTGAACTCGTAAAAGAGGTTGCAAAGCTTAATTTAGAAGTGTGTTGCACATTAGGTATGCTTACCCAGGAACAAGCCTTTGAATTAAAAAAAGCCGGACTTACTGCATATAATCATAATCTTGATACGTCTCCAGAGTTTTATAAAGAGATAATTACAACAAGAACTTATGAAGATCGGTTACAAACTATTCAATATGTCTCCAATGCTAACATTCAGGTATGTTGCGGTGGAATTTTAGGACTTGGGGAGAGTCAAATAGATAGAATCGGCTTAATTAAAACTTTGGTTAATTTAGATCCTCAGCCGGAATCAGTGCCAATTAATGTTCTTGTAAGGGTAAAAGGGACCCCCCTTGAAAGGCAGGAAGATGTAGATTCATTTGAAATTATTCGTTCAATTGCTACCTGTAGGATATTAATACCTAAAGCAAAAGTAAGACTTTCAGCCGGAAGGCTTGAAATGAGTGAGGAATTGCAGGCATTAGCGTTTTTAGCAGGTGCTAACAGTATTTTTATGGGGGAACGATTATTAACCACAGATAACCCGAAAATTAACAAAGATAAAGAGATATTTAAGAAACTTAAAATTGAGCCGTTATAATTACTTAAGCGGTTTGAAAAAAGTAAGATTTAATAGATTAAGGAGTAATCACGATGTATAAAAAAATTCTTTCTGGTTTAGTTCTTTTAATATTTGTAAGTTCTCAATTAATTTCTTATGCTCAAGAGCCTGAACGTCAAGAGCTTGAACGTAAGTATGTACAACCTTCGGCAAATCCAAACCAACCACCTTCTCTCCCACCTATTGTCTTAATAGCTGGTAAAGAAAAAGATTCTTTCCAAAGAGTCTTTATTGAAAAAGTAAAAACGGGTGATCAGGTTAATGTAAAACTATTAATGTTTGATCGTGAACCAGGTGAAAAAATAACAGTTAATTCATATGGGCTGCCTGGTTCAGCAAAATTGAATGTAGTACAAGATGAAAAAACCAAAAATCGTGCTGAGGCCACTTTGACGTGGACACCTTCAATGGCTGATACAGGTTTTCGTACTGTAGTAATCGAAGCTATAAATTCAAAAGGGTTAGCCAGCAGAGTTTCGCTTTCTTATAAGGTAAATAAATAAGCTGTAAGATATTTATCACTGGTAGAGATACACCATGGTGTATCTCTTTATGTTCCTTTTGGTCTTTCTTAAAAAGAAGTGATTTCTATTTGAACTTCATCGATTTGTAGAACGTCGATAAATAACGATGGTCTATAAAAAATACAATTTGTTGTTTTTGTTTATTGTATTTTTGTTAACCTTTAATTTTGCTTATTCAAATGCTGCTGTAGAAAACAACAGCAGCAATATAATTCAATTAAAAACATCTACACCCGATGAAATTTTTAAGTCTGGAGAATTTGGTACTCCAATAAAACTTGAAGCAAGAATTGATGTACCAATGGAATTAAGCCTGGAGGAGGCATTAAATCTGGCTATTGCACAAAATTTGGATGTGGAGCTTGCAAAGCATCAAAAAGATATAGATAAATGGAGGCTTTGGGAGAACCTTTCACATTATTTACCAAATTATAGTCTGGGGGCATCAAGCCAGAGGTTTGACGGAACATTTTTAGTTGGTGGTGTTTTTGCAGTAATGTCACAGACAAGCAATGCAAATGCTTTTATGAGGTTTGATTATCCTTTTTTTCAAGGCGGTAAAGGCTTTTTTAACACACTTGCTGCAAATAAAATATTTAAATCTTCCAGGGAAAATCTTTCAGCTTCAATGAAAGATATATTACTTCTTGTTACAAAAGCATATAATCAGCTACTGAGGGAAGAAGCTCAGTTAGATGTCCTGGCAAAATCATTTGAAGAATCAAAAGGAGTATATGAGTTAAATCAAGCTTTGGAAAAGGAAGGGGCTGGTACAAGATTTGATGTTTTACAGTCTGAGGTACAACTTGCTGAGCAGGAGCAGTCATTTATAGTGCAGCAGGCAAATTTTAGAGAAGCTGCCATTAATCTGTCAAAACTTTTAAACTTAGAACAGGGTACTCACATAAAACCAAGTCAGGCTGATTTAACTGTTAAAAAACTTTTTAATATTGATAGACCAATAATTGAAATATTAAAAACCGCATTTGATAACAGGCCGGAGATTAAAAAAGCCAGGCTGGAATATAAAGCACAAAGAAATTATATTGCAGCTGCTTATTCAGGCTTTCTGCCAAGCGCAAATTTTTATGGACAATATGGCGGGACAGGACGTGTTTTTTTTCATAGAACAAAAATTTCTCAAGTTATCCCGGATGCAATTGCACTTGATGCAAGTGGTAATCCAATAGTAGGAATGATTAACAGGGGAAGAGTTTTAGAGCAAACCAACTTAAGCGATATAACTAATGTCTCAGATGTAATAAAAGGTGCGGGTAAGCCATTTTTGGCAAGTAATGATGATTCACTTATGGCAAGTAGATTTATTGGTGTTCAGGTTGGTTGGAATATAGGTGAGGGATTGGGGCTGGCAACTTTATCAAAAATTAGTCAGGCAAGAAATCAAGCAAAACTTTATAATACAAACATAGAAAAAACAAATCAGCAGGTTGAACAGGAAGTACGCTCAGCATATCTTAAAGTACAAACCACAGAAAAACTTTTAGAAGTAGCCCGGAAGCGTGTAAATGCTGCTGCAGAAGCGCTTAGACTGGCAAAGCTAAGATTGGAAAATGGTATAGGGATCAATACAGAACTTTTAAATGCTCAAAAACAATATTCAGGAGCATTGGGTTCTCAGGTTGATGCAATAATTGCCTACAATAATACACAGGCTGATCTATTACATAGTCTAGGGTTAGTTAGTGTAGAAAGTTTAACAAAGAAATAATGAATAGCTATGCTCTAAACTTCTTAACAACTTTTACCATTAATATGTAAACTACAGGGATAACAAAAAGCGTAAAAAATGTAGAAAAAACAAGACCACCTACAATTGCTAAACCCATTGGATGTCGGCTTTCTGCACCGGCACCACTTGCAAATACCAGTGGGACTGCTCCAAGAATCATTGTGGTACTGGTCATAAGGATTGGTCTGAAGCGGACTTTGCATCCTTCCATAACAGCTTCAAATAATTCTTTTCCTTTAATTCTGCTTTGGTTTATGTACTCAACAATTAATATTGCATTTTTTGTAACAAGCCCAATTAAAAGTATTATTCCAATTGCACTGTAGAGATTTAAAGTATCTCCTGTAAGTAAAAGGATCAACAGAGCTCCAAAAATTGCAAGCGGAACACTGAAAAGTATAATGAATGGGTAAATAAAACTTTCAAATAATCCAGCAAGAACAAAATAAATAAATGCAATTGCAATTGCAAAGGTGAAATATATTTCTGTGGATGTCTCTGCAAATTCTCTGGATGCACCGGCAAGTGCTGTGGTATAACCGGTTGGCAATTCTTCTTTAGCTATTTTGGCTATTTCATCCAAAGCTTTTCCAAGTGGAAAGCCTGGAGCAAGGCTTGCATTTATTGTTACTGAACGTTGAAGATCATAGTGGTTTATTTGTGCTGGCGCAATCTTTGTAATTACTTTTACAAAACTGTTAAGTGGTATCATGCTGCCACCTTTTCCATGTACATAAACCTGGTTTATCTGCTCCGGCATGCTCCTGTATTTTGGTAACAATGCAGTAATTACATCATATTGTTTATTACGAAGAATAAAATCATTGACTCTTCCTTCCGAAAAAAGGGTCTGCAGACTATTTAAAATCTCTGATATTGGAACACCTGAATCTGCCGCGCGATCTCTGTCAAAAATAATATCAATCTGGGGAGTGCTTATTAATAAATCACTGTCTACATTTATGAGTCCTGGTATTTGACGAACTTTATCAAGAATAGAGTTGCTGACTTTTGCAAGTTCTTCCAAATTATTTGAAGAGCCTTTAACTATAAACTGAACATCCTTACTGAGTGCGCTTTGTCCAAGCGAAGCAGGATTTAAAGCAAACACTAAAGATCCGGGTAAACCAAGAAGCTTAGGAAATAAAGCTTGAACAATATTTTGTTGTTTTACTTTTCTCTGGCTCCAGTCTTTTAGCCTTGTAAAAATAAGTCCGTTACTTGTATTTGGCGGGCCACCTATAGCAAGTCCAATTGAAGAAAAGTAATCAGTAACTTCTGGAATCTTTGATATTTCTTTTTCTACTTCTAATTGTGTACGATTTGTATAAGCAAGAGTTGCTCCTTCAGGAGATTTTATTATGCTTACAAACATCCCTCTGTCTTCAACTGGTATAGAAGTCTTTGGAATAATAATGAACAGTCCTGCTATCCCAAACATTATGATAAATAAGAAAATCAATACTGCTGATGAATGACTGAGTGTCCATCTTAAGCCCTTTTCATAGAGCTTATTTAAGCCGCTGAAAAAATTCTCAAGCATGTAATAAACTGTTCCATGCTTTGAAGTGTACTGAAGATATTTTGAACAAAGTGTTGGGGTTAAGGTCAGTGCTACAAAACCGGATAATACTACGCTAAGGGCAATGCCCATAGCAAATTCCTTAAATAGCCTTCCCGTATATCCGGTGAAAAGAGATAAAGGAATAAAGATTGCAACCAGAGAAACAGTAGTTGCTATTACAGGAAAAACAATTTCTCTACTACCGTAAATTGCTGCATCTGACTTATTCTCTCCATTCTCCTGATGTCTGAATATATTTTCCAGAACGACAATAGCATCATCAACAACAAGTCCAATTGCAAGGACAAGTGCAAGAAGAGTAAGAACATTAATTGAATAATCCAGAATTCTTAGTCCTGCAAAGTGACCAATTATAGATGGGGGAATAGCCAGTGCTATTATCACGGTTGGTGAAACAGCTCTTAAAAAAACAAAAGCTACCAGCACAACTAAAATAACTGTAATTAATATCGTATTGGTAACTTCTTTTAGAGATGCTCTTACAAACTTTGAATTATCTACTGCAATCTTAAGTGATATGTCGCTCGGGAGAGATTTTATTATTTTTGGTAATATCCTTTTTACTTCTTCAGCAACTTTCAGCTCATTGGCTTTTGATTGTTTTATAACACCGAGTGCAACTACAGGTTTTCCGTTATGCCTTACGAGGGAGTTGTAATCTGCTGAGCCGATTTCTACTCCGCCAATATCTTTAATTCTTACCAGGGTTCCATTGTAGTTGCGAATAACTAAATTTGAAAAAACTTTCGGATCTGCAATCTGTGCATTTGCATAAATATTAAACTTTCTGGTTTCACCCTCGATTTTTCCAGCCGGCAGTAAAAGATTACTCATTAAAATTGTGTTTCTTACATCGACTGCATCAACTCCCCGTGCTGTCATCTTTTCAGGATCCAGCCATACCCTCATGGCATATTTTCTTTGTCCACCAATAAGCACTGAGCCTACGCCCGGCAGTACCTGAAGTGGAGTTTTTACTATTCGATCTGCAATATCACTTAAATCTTCCTGGGAATACTTGTCTCCTACAAGGACAATCCACATAATAGCTCCGGAGTTTGCCTGAGATTTTGCAATTATTGGTTTGTCAGCTGATTGCGGAATTTTTCCCAGGGCACTCTGAACAACATTATTTACGTCAGTAGCTGCTAAATCTATGTTTCTTGAAGGAATAAATTCTATATTTATAGTACTTATACCTGTTGAACTGATAGATGAAATAGATTTGATTCCATCTATTCCATTTAAAACTTCTTCTAAAGGTTGTGTAACTGTGCTTTCAATTGTCTCAGAGCTTGCTCCGGTATAAGTTGTTTTTATTGATACGATTGCTGTTTCAATATCGGGATATTCGCGAACTGGAAGCGCTTCATAAGCTACAATACCGGCTATTATTATTAGAATATTAAATACTAAAGATAGTACAGGTCTTTTTATAGCTAAATCAGAGATTAACATAGTGGTTTATTTTCAATTCATTCAGGAATTTGTTTGTCCAATATTTTGTTATGTATTGAATTGAATTCTTTTGGAATAACCTTACTGCCAGGGTGAACTTTTTGATGTCCGGATGTAATAATTACGTCGCCTACCGTGAGTCCGTCTGAGATTAAAATTTTATCTTTATCCCATTCAGTTACGGTAACGTCCTTAAAGGATACTATATTGTCATTAGCAACAATGGCAACCTGTTTTTTAGAACCGTTCTGAATTAAAGCTTCTGAAGGTATTGAAATTGCATTGCTGATATTTCCAACTTCTAAATTTATATTTGCAAATCTTCCGGGTAATAATTCTCTTTTTGGATTTGGAACAGTTGCTTTTATCTGAACAAATCGGGTATTAGGATCAATGTACGGATCAATAACAGTAATTTTTGCAGAGTACTCTTTAGAAGTATTACCAACCTTAAACTTAACTGTTTGATCGATTTTTATCTCTGAAATATATTGTTCAGGAAGACTAAGGATAAGGTCCAGTGGATCTACCTGACTTATCCTTACAATAGGATCTCCGGAGTCAACAAATGCCCCTAAACTAACTTTACGAAAACTCAGTAGCCCGGAATATGGAGCAGTAATTGTAGTTTTTGTTTCAACAGAGGTAGCTTTCTCTGACTCACCTTCTGCGGTTTGTAAAACCTCAAGAGCATTATCCAGTGATTGTTGAGATATTGCTCCTTCATTTTTTAAAGCCTGCATTCGTTTGAAATTTTCACGTGCATTTTTCAACTTTGCTTCTGTTACTTTTATATCGGCAATAGTTGTGCTGTCGTCTAATCTTGCTAAAACATGACCAGCAGAAACTTCTTTTCCTTCAGGGATATTTAAGTAAATAATTTTCCCCATATTTTCGGAATTAACTTCTGTGGTTTGTGGACTTCTTAACTCACCGACCGATTCAATAACTTTTGTTTTTGGTGAAGTGGAAATTTTGATTGTTTCTACTTTGACCGGTGGGATATCATGCATATGGTTTTGAGATTTCAACCCACAGGCAGTAAAAGTGAAAAATGGTAATGAAGCACAAAGTATCAATACTAGCTTATTTGATATTTCTTTTTTATTTAAAAGCAATTTAATCCCCATAATGTTCTCCTATTATAATAGACAAGATCCTTTCTCAAAGGCAAGGCTTGAAAATCATTATCATGAACATTTGTTTGGTTAAAAAAGAAAAATCAGAAGAACAGCCGCAATGGCCTCAAAATCCGGAACAATTTACTCCACTAATGAGGCAATTCCTTGAAACTAAATACAAATATGATCTGGATATACTGCTTTTCTTTAGAGTCGGAGATTTTTACGAAACATTTTTTGAAGATGCAAAAATTATTTCAAAAGAATTAGAGATTACACTTACAGGCAGAGCAGAAGCAACTTATCATACCGGTAGAATACCAATGGCAGGAGTGCCTGCAAAAGCACTAATTAACTATGTCTCAAGGTTATTGGAAAAAGGTTTTAAAGTGGCAATCTGTGAACAGATGGAAGATCCTGCTTTAGCCAAGGGTATTGTAAAAAGAGAGGTTACCAAATTACTTACACCAGGTACTATACTTGAAACAGACTGGCTTCCACAAACAAAAAATAACTATGTTGCTTCTGTTTGTAAAGATAAAAAAAGAAACCGATATGGTTTTGCATATGCAGATGTGTCATGTGGAGAGTTCTTCTTTACCGAATTAAATTTTGATGAGTTAATTTCAGAGTTAAACAGGACAATGCCTTCAGAGTTACTGGTTCCAGTGGTTTACAAAAAAAACGAAAACCAGATAGTTAAAGAAAAAATACAGGATATCGATTTAATAATTAAAGAAAACTGGTTTTGTACCGGCTTAGAAGATGAATATTTTACTAAAGACTTTGCAGATAAAAGAATTAAAGAAGAATTGAAGATTCAATCAGTAGACAGCCTTGGCGGAAAAGATTCAACTCTGGGACAAATTGCAGTTGGAGCAATATTGGCTTATATTGACAAAACACAGCTACAGGAAAGACCAAGCTTTGAAAAAATTATTCCATACCGGATTGATTCATTTTTAAATCTCGATAAAATAACAAGGAAAAATCTGGAACTTACAGAAACCACAAAGGATAAATCTTACAACGGTTCACTGCTCTGGGCTGTTGATTTTACAAAAACTCAGATGGGTAAAAGAAGGCTCAGAGCATGGGTTGAACAGCCACTCATAGATTTGGATTTGATTAATTTAAGATTGAATTCTGTTGAAGAATTAATTCAAAACAAATATATGTTTAGTGATATTACAAAATCACTTGAAAATATCTTTGATCTGGAAAGAATTACTTCTCGTCTGAGTGCTTCCGCGGTTAACGCTAAAGAGCTTGTGGCTCTAAAAGAATCACTAATGGAAATCCCTTCATTATCCGTAAAACTTAAAAATTTTAAATCACCTCTTTTTCAAAGAACCATTAACTACCCGGAAGAAATTGTGGAAGTTGTGCAAATAATAGAAAATGCAATTGTGGATAATCCTTCAAATATACTTACCGAAGGCAACTTAATTAAGCCAACATTTAATGATGAGATAAAACAATTAAAAGAAATAATGGAAAATGGAGATAGCTATTTGAGCTCTTTTGAGGCTATTGAAAGAGAAAGAACAGGGATTAAAAATCTTAAGGTTGGCTTTAACAGAATATCTGGATATTTTATAGAAATAAGTAAAGGTAATTTATCGCTTATTCCGCCGGAATACATTTGCAGACAAACAATGGTTAATTCCTCAAGATTTATTACAAAGGAACTGAAAGAGTTTGAACAAAAAGCGCTTCACTCAGAGCAAAGAATTAAAACTTTAGAATATGAAATCTTTTGCCAAATTAGAGAAAAAGTAAAAAACTATAGTTCAATAATCAGAGAACTTGCATATAATATTGCATGCCTGGATGCCTTGTTTTCTCTGGCGCAGGCAGCAGTTATAAACAGTTATAAAAGACCTGTTTTAAATAATTCGGGAATTATAGATATAAAAGCTTCAAGGCATCCGGTTATTGAAAAAAAAGTTGGGTTTAATAATTTTATTCCGAATGACTGCTATCTGGAATCCGGCATAGATAAAAAATCAAAACAGCAGTTAATAATACTTACTGGTCCAAACATGGCAGGAAAAAGTACTTATATGAGGCAAATTGCATTAAATGTAATCCTCGCCCAGATTGGATCTTATGTACCGTGTGATTATGCTCAGATTGGAATAGTCGATCAAATTTTTACACGTGTCGGTGCATCTGATGATATCTCTGAAGGGCAGTCTACATTTATGGTTGAGATGGTAGAAACCAGTGCGATTATAAATAGAATGACTGAAAAAAGTTTAATTCTACTTGATGAAGTGGGTCGTGGAACCAGTACCTATGATGGTGTTGCAATTGCATGGTCACTTGCTGAATATCTAGTAAAAAACAAAATGGCACGGACGGTTTTTGCTACTCATTTTCATGAATTAAATGGGTTGGCTGATTTATATGAATCGATTTGTAATTATCAGGTTACTGTAAAGGAAGAAGAGGGACATGTAATTTTCTTAAGAAAAGTAATTCCTGGCGGAGCAGATAGAAGCTATGGAATAGAAGTAGCTAAAATGGCAGGGCTGCCAAAAGAACTTCTTGCAAGAGCTCAAACCATTATGAATACTATGTATAACAAATCAGATGTAAAAGCCCCACTTCAAAAAAAAGAAACAATTCAATCCCGGATAGAATCCGGACAGTTAAGTTTATTCGGGTAATTTCCATACATATATTAAGATCCTTTAACCGGAAAAATCTGGTAAAGTATTTTTAATGTCCCAAATAAAACTCTTAAATCCAAGTGATCTTGGAATTATGCATATTGCAAGAAAGTTTAATTCAACACGTTCTAATGTAAACTTGTTAAATCTCTTTAGACTTGCAGTTTGTGAGAATGATAATAAGACTCGTGATTTTTTAAAAACTGAGCGTACATTAGCTCGAGGTGCAGTTGAAATTCCATCAAGTGTATACCTTGACTATTTATATGCTGTTGCACTTGCTCAAAGACGGATTAAGCGTGAAGGTGATGAGCTTGTACAACTTAAACGTTTAATTAACGAGAATTTTCTAAAGCAAAGATGCTTAGAGGTCCAGAAAACTTTTACAGATATCGGTTATGCACAGGGAGCAATAGACTTAGTCCGCGAACAGAATTTTTTTAATTATCTTATTGATAAACTTATTTTTATATCAATTAAAAAAGAAAGAGAATTTGCAAGTGGTCAAGAAGCATCTTTAGATATTGGAAATATTGATACAGAGGTTACTTCTAACGATAATGGATTTATTCTTAGTGGTCTTGAATCTGAAGAGGTTACTGACTTGCTCTTTGAAGCAGCAATTACACCATTGCATGTTAATGAAACAAATGTTAGTTAAATTATAACTCCGCAGCAGCTAACTCTCCACGCCTAATAATCTCTTCTTTTGTAAGTTTCTCTTCTTTATTCATTGCTTTATAAAATTCTGAGTCATATCTTCTGGAGCGCACTACGATTGGCATTGGCATTGCATAGCCAAACATTAGAACTTCCTGCTTTGGATTTAACTGGGAGAGAATTGTTTTTAAATTATTCCCGCCGGATTCACCCACAAACACTGCATTAATATCATTTTCATCATTTAAAAGCAGCGTAGCCCGTGTACCGATCTGTGAGAGCACTTCACTGTCAATTCCTGATGGTCTTTGATCAATAATCAGCAAAGTTACATTATATTTTCTAAGCTCTCTTGCAATAGTTCCAAAGGTTGAAAACTTTGCAACCTGTGGAGATAAGAATTTATGTGCTTCTTCTATAGTAATTACAAGCCTTTTTGGCTCCTGAAACTTTGTAGTATCCAGCATATACTGCTCAGTTAAATTAACATACTCAGTATGGATTCGCCTTGTGATTATATTTGAAGCTAAGATGTAACTTTTTAAATTATTTAATCGCCCAAACTGCAGGACTACGCTTTTTCCACTTGTTAAAAAGCTAAGGATCTTTTTTATACCATCGTAACTTGTTACAGGTTTTAAATATTTAACGGAATCCACAAGAGTATTTAATTTTCTTTGTAAAGCCAGTATTGATCCTATGTTTGCACCGTTCTGAGCACAAAACTCTTCAATCTGACCAACAGTCATATTGCAAATTTTTGAAAACCAGTCTCTTTCATGAATTCTTTGAATCATTCTTGCATGATCAATTGCTGCTTCAGACAAACCAAGCTCTCCTCGAAGCAATTCCAGGTCTTCTATTTCTACCTGATTAAAACCTATAGTTAAGTCACTGGCGTCTTTAAACGTAAAACTTTTGTTTTCAGGATCAAGGGTAAAAACTTCAACCTTATCGCCGAATAATTGTTTCAAACCTTTTATAGATTTACTTTCTTCACTTGTGCCCTGCCAGCCATATTCATTGTGCATATCAAAAACTAAAACACTTGCTGCATCTTTTTTTAAGATTCCAGACAAAAGGACTCTGCTTAGGAAAGATTTTCCTGTCCCGGATTTTCCAAATACAGCATTTGATCTCTGAACAAACTTGTCGAGATTTATACAGAGAGGGATTTCCATCTCAGGTGGATATCCAATATGAAAGTTTTTATTTGACTTTTCCTCTTTGCCGAAGATTTGTTCAATATCTTCTTCAAGAGCTTCGTAAACACTTGAAAAGTGAGGTGGTATGGTTTTTACCTTTAGTGCAGAATCTTCAATAATAGTACTTTTTAAATCAACCATTAAATAGGGTGTTAACTGCACAAGGCTGTATACCGAAGAACCTTTTAAAACATCTTTTATAAAATTTTCATCAGGAGATGGAATATGATTTAAGAATTTAGGATTATTGGTTTCAAGCAAAATGTCTGTAACCATTGAAAAGTATTTTGTTTTTTCACCTTCAATAATTGCAAACTTTCCAATTCTCAACTCTTCTATATTAAAAGCATTTGAGAGTTTTAATAAAAGTCCTTTTGAAAAAGCTCCAGATATAATTTGTCCAATTAGTTTCTTTATAGATTTCATAATACCTATATGTCATTCTGAGCCAAAGGTGAAGGATCTCTTGTTGACCAATATTGCTTTTGTGAGATTCTTCAGTTGCTTTACTCCTTCAGAATGACATAGTCCTAATTTAAGACTGATATGCCTTCAAAATACTTATCAAATTGATCCATATGTAATGGCTTTGCTTCAGGAACCATTGCTCTGACCAGTCTGGCCAGTTCAATGGACTGTTCATTATCAGATGGGATATGTATGGTGTCTGCATTTACGCGTACTTTGCTGTTATCCTCACAGGTTAATCTTCCTGTTTGAATCAGTTCACGAGCTTTTTCTGCAGTACTTTCAAGGAGATTGTTTATACTTGCATTTGAGCCGCAGGGTAGAATTGTTCCATCTTTTCTATATTTCCGAGCTACCTGTACTTCATGACCTGCTTTGATATTTGCATTTGTACATGCTGTAGCTAAAACAGCTCCACTTAAACCAACCAGAGTAATCCATGAGCTGAACTCACTTACTGCCTTTGCTACAGTTTCAGCAATTAAAACATCAGTATAAAGCTGTTTGTATAAAAATCCATGTGTTCTAACATGTCTAATTTCCAGTCCTTTTGAGTGAAGCAGTGCATGCAATGCTCCCAGCTGATAAAGAACCATTGCTCTTAATTCTTCCACGCCAAGATATATTTCTCTTTCACCATTTCCAACTCTGTCATCAAAACCAATTAATGCTCCAATACTGACATTGTGATTTTTTGCGAGATCTATAACTTTTGTCATAGTAAGCGGATCGCCGGCATGTGCTCCACATGCAATATTTATAGAGGTTACATAAGGCATTAATTTTTCTTCAAATTGATTCTGGTAAATGCCAAACCCCTGTCCGACATTACAGTTAATGTCCAGGTTTTTTTTCTGAGTAAATATCCCGGCAACGCTGCCTCTGTTGCTTGGTCTTTGGCTATATCGTTTGGTTTGGTTTCTATTATTATACGGTCTTTTGTTTCTCATGAAACCTCTCTTTATTTAACTAATTAATCCTATCACAATGTTTCACTCTCCATCATCCAAACCTTCTGTATATTCTATTGCCATTGTTGCAGCCAGAGAGCCATCAGAAGCTGCCGTTACTGCCTGCTTTAAAGGTGTTTCTCTTACATCTCCAGCAGCGTAAACACCGGGGAAACTTGTTTCCATTTTTTCATTGGTTTCTACCCTACCGGCTTGATCCATTTTCAATTTGCCTTTAAACAACTGTGTGTTTGGATCAAGTCCAACATAAATAAAAATACCATCACAGGGAAAATCTTCTTCTTTATTGGTAACAATATTTTTAATTTTTACCCCGACTACGGAATTTCCATCGCCTTTAATTTCAGGAACTACGGTATTCCAGACAACATTGATCTTTGGATTTTTAAATGCTCTATCCTGAATGATTTTTTCAGCACGGAATTTATCTCTTCTATGAATTATAGTTACATTGCTTGCAAACTTTGTAAGAAATGTACCTTCTTCTACTGCAGAGTCGCCACCACCGACAACTACGAGTTTTTTTTCTTTAAAGAAAGCTCCATCACAAACTGCACAGTAACTTACTCCCTTGCCGCTGTATTCTTTTTCACCGGGGACACTGAGTTTTCTATATTCAGAACCAGTTGCAACAATTAATACTTTCCCTCTGTAGGTTCCCTGGTCAGATTTAACAATGTGTTTACCTTCATTTAATTCTACTTCTGAAATATTGCAGTTATTTACAATTTCACAGCCAAAACGTTTGGTCTGATTTTCCATTGCCTCTGCAATCTGTGGTCCGGTTACATGATCCATGCCGGGATAATTTTCTACATCCAGAGTATTATTTAACTGCCCGCCGGGAATTAACTTTTCAAGAATAATTGTTCTCATGTTTCCGCGAGCAGCATATAAACCTGCCGCCAAGCCTGCTGGCCCTCCGCCAATAATAACTATGTCGTAATCTTTTATGTTGTCGCTTGTCATCTGAATAAACTGTCGTATAATTTTAACTTTTATTTTATATGAAGTCTCTTTTTTCTATAAGTAAATGATGAGTTCCTATACTTTCAAGAAACATTTTAAGCTTTTTTTGTTTTTCAAGCATTAAGTTATGATAATTCTCCTGAACCATTTTACTATCAGTATTAACAGTAAAACGTTGCTTTGTTTCAGGATCAATCAGGGTAATATAACCATTTTGCGGCAGGCTGAAATCCAGTGGATCATAAATTTGAAATAAGTATATGTTTTGCTTCTGGGAAGTTTCAAAAACCGATTTTTCCCAGTTAGAAAGATTTATAAAATCACTGATTATAAAAATCATTCCCTTCTTTGAAAATGATCTTTTAGCAAAGTCCAATGCACTGGAAAAATTTGTAATTGTTTGAAGGGTTGAATTCTTCCTGTTCTCTGTACTTGAGTTATTAAGTATATTTAAAAGTGTTTCAAAAATAAGATTTGTCTGTGAATGGGCATGAGACAGAGAAAATATATGTTTAATTTCTTCAGAAAAGAATACACCGCCGACTTTTTCACTAAAGGCAGCAGCCATGTTTAATAAAAATGCAAATAGTTTTATAAAAGGTTCAGGTTTGTTTCCACAGAGCATTGAATTGCTTATATCAATTAAAAAATAAGAATAAATCTCTTTTTCAGCAAGGTATTCTTTTGTCTGCAGGGTTCCTGTTTTTGCTGTAGCGCTCCAGCTTATATGTCTTAAATCATCCCCCATTTTATATTCTCTGATTTCATTAAAATCAAATCCGCTGCCAAATTTATTACTCTGAAATGTTCCGTGTAAAAGAGCTTCGATCTTTTTTAATTTATCTTTGTTTAAATTTACCTGTCGCAAGAAATCTTTTAATTTATAAGATTTCTCTTGCAATAACCAATCTTTGTATTTCATTTGTTCCTTCGTAAATCTCTAAAACTTTTGAATCTCTATAGGCAGATGCTACATAGGAGTCTTTAATCAATCCAGCTCCTCCAAGAATTTGAACTGCATTTGCAGAGTGCTTTTGAGCTGCACTGGTACAGAAATATTTTGCCATACTTGAGAGCTTGTTTAATTCTTCAGAGTTGTTTTCTTTTGTCCATGCTGCTTTATGTAAAAGAAGTCTTGCGGCATCCAGATCTTTTGTCATATCGGCAATGTACCATTTTATTGCCTGATAATCTGAAATTGATTTCCCAAACTGATTCCTTTTTGTACTGTGCTTAATGGATTCTTCCAAAACCCCGCTTAACAAACCAACTGCCTGAGCTGCACAAAATATTCTTCCAAGCGTTATAGTACTGAGTGCGATTTTTATTCCATCTCCAAGATTGCCTATTTGAGAGTTTTCATCGATAGTTAAGTTTTTAATAAAGACCTCATTTGATGGAGTGATTTCTACCCCTAACTTTGGAGTGTCTTTTAAAATTTCCACTTCTTTACACTTTGATGGGATGATAAGGCAGGTTATTCCTGATTTATCTTTATGAGATTTTGTCTGAACAAAGGTAATAATAATGTCAGATATAGAACCATTACTTGCCCAGATTTTATGACCATTTAATAACCAGCTGTTTCCTTTCTTTTCAGCAAAAGCTTCAATCATGCTTACATCAGAACCTGCATTTGGTTCAGTGATTGAAAAGCAGGAAATATTCTCACCTGAAAACAACTTGTTTAAATACTTTTCTTTTAAAGAATCAGAAGCAAAGTTTTTAATAATTTCAATACAAGTGAACTGTGTAATTAAAAACAATCCTATTCCAGGTCTGAATTTGCAGAGGATTTCTGAAAGCAGGATATTTTGCAAAACCCCATTCTCTTTATTTATTAATCCTTCTTTATATAAGTTTTGCCAAAGAGCTTTTAAATTAAGTTCTTTGGATTTGTTTAATCGAGTATCTATAAAAGCCTGAGTTCTTTGTTTGAAATCTTCTTTCTCTTTTTCAAGCAAGACTTGCATAATGGTTTACATTATAGCGTTCAACGTCATTGCGAGGAAGGACAAAGTCCTGACGAAGCAATCTCATTTCGTTAAACGTTATGAGATTGCCACGCCTTACTTTGTTCGGCTCGCAATGACATGAAAAAATTGTTATGCAAACAATAATCTTTTTTCCAGTTCTTCTGCAATTTCATATAAATCTATAAGCAAATTTCCAGTCAGTGCAAAGTCATCAGTTGCGGGATCGATTTGTGAAAATTTTTCTTTTGTTAAAATAAGCCCTTGCATAAGTGTTTCAGTGTCAATCTCCTGCCAGCTCTCATATGTTCTTTTTTGATAGTTAGCCATTTTTTTTATGTTCCAGACAAGGTGGAGCTTCCTTCGGTCAATTTCTTTCGCTTGCTCGGATTTGCCGGGTGAACCGGACAAATCCTTATAACTGTTAGAGCGTTTCATCTCTCCTTCTTATTAATCCCTTAACAATGTCATCGTCCAATATATATTTGAGTGGTTCTAATGCTTTTTTGCTTTGTTTTATATACATTCCCAAAAATTGTTAAAAAGTGGTATATATAAAATAAAATAGACTTTAAGGATGAGAAATTAGGGGTAGCACTTATGCCAAGCTCAGTATATTTATCAGGGCCATCAATTACACTAAATGATCCATTGTTGCCAATTGCGGCTGACTGGAAAACTTATGCTGCAAGTACATTTATAAGATCGGGCATTACTGTAGCTAATCCTCTGGATTTGGATTTAACTGGTTTTGTATCAAGTGTAGATGGAGCTACAAGTACAGTAAAACATTCGCTTTCACTGATAGACCGAGCAGATTCACTTTTAGCAAATCTTACACAGGTTACAGAATCTGCAACTATGGAAATGTTTTATGCTCATGGACAGGGAAAGCAGGTAGTGGTGGTAGGCAACGAACCATTTAGTCCATGGGTATTATTTCATTCTGAAGCACGTTTTAATAAATTAAAAGAAGCTCTTTATTACCTAGTGAATCATCCTACAAATTTTGACACAATTGCCTGGTCTACACAGTTTGAAGCACAGTTAAAAAGACGCTCTGAACAATATCCTCCGGAAGGAGAATTTGATTATGAATATTATGGCGGTGAAATCCCTATTTTAGTTTTAGCGCCGCACTCAACTGCATTTTTTACGGAAGGAAACTGGCATGCTTCTGAATCTTATACGGGTTCGCTTGCAGTATTACTTCATAAATTAACCGGCTGTCATTCTCTTATTAGTTCTTACTGCGCAGTGGCAGATCCTGTTTGTTATTTAACTTCTCCTTATGTAAATTTTTTAAAGCAATTAATCAAGAAAATAGATGTAAAACTTGTTTTAATTCTTCATGGCACTGAAGACTGGAATAGTCCTCATGAGTTAGTTCTAAATAGTTGGGATAAAAGATCCTTAATAGATAGAACGGAATATCTGCATTTATTAACCAGTATGCTTAAGGTAAAGGATTTTAAAGAAATCGGCTATGATTCAAAAGATGTTGTTTCCAAAGAAATTAAAACAATGAATCATTTACTTTTTGAAGATTTTTCAATTCCCACGATACGACTTGAAATCCATAAGAGATATAGACAGCCTAAATTACATCCACATCAATATTCAAGTCTTCATACAGCTCTTGCACAGTTTTTAATGCTTGTAGGGGCGAGGTAATCAGAATAAAGCTCCCCCACGCTCTTCTTTAAAACCGGATGTATGAGTTCTTCATTTATATCCATAAGTGGAATTAAAACGAAATTTCTCTTTTCAATCATTAAATGTGGGATTGTAAGTTCTTTAGTATCGATAACCTCATTTCCATAAAATAAAATATCGAGATCTATAACTCTGGATCTTTTTTTGCCTCTATAGCCAATTTTTCTGCCAAGCTTTCTTTCTATACTTTTACAGGTTTTCAATAATTCAAGTGGAGTTAATGATGTAAGAAGCTTTATAGCGCCATTTAAAAAATATCCGCTTTTAATTCCTTCCTGAGGAGGGTTCTTAAACATCTTTGAAACTTTTAAAAGCTTTATTCCTTTTATATGGCTGAGTAGCTTAAGTGCATTTGAAATATTTTTTTCTCTATCACCTTTATTAGTGCCGATGCCAAGGTAAGTTGTTTTAAGTGTTAAGAGGTTAAGATTTTTAGACTTTCTTATTTTTGACATATTGGTTAAGAGATTTCTTCTTAACTATTTTAACCTGCTCTGTTCTCATTCCGGATTTGATGCAGAATTTAGATAGAGCTAGAAATGTCATTCCGGGCTTGACCCGGAATCCAGATGACTTTAACTTAGCTTGCTTATCTGGATTCCCGCTTTCGCGGGAATGACATGCTCTCTGTCTTGAACACTTATCAAGAAATCCTCTTAATCTAAGTTATGAATTTTGATTAAGAAAATAAATCTAAATTTTTATGTAATAAATCTTTGAAAAAATAATTAAAACAAAACTTAAGAATTATTTTAACTTTCAAATTGAATTTGGCCTTGACTTTAAAAGTTAAAATTTAGTAAAGTGTATGTATATAGCATTTTGGCTTGTTCTCAAAATTCAAGAATCATATAAGAAAAATATATTGAAGAGTAATAGGAAAGCCAAAAGTTATAGATACAAGAGATAGTATCTAACTAAGGAGATAAATAAAAAAAATGGCACTAACAATAGTACAAATTGCTGAGAAATTATTACCCCAATTATTACCAACTTTAACCAAAGAAGCAGATATACTTACGCCATTACTTGCTACAGAACTGGCTAAACCTGCAAACGCTGCACTTAAGGCGGATTATGATGCCGATCCTAGTGGTAGTAAGGAAGCTGACTTACTTGCTGCTGCAAAAACAAGATTTGGTGTTGTTACTGATGACCATATTAATACCAAAATTAAGGCTCCAATAAATAGTAAACCTCATGAATATAATTTAGCTACAGGTGAAGTTGAAATAACACTTAATGGACTTACGAATGTAACGGCAGTAGGAGCACAACCCGGAGTAACAATAGTGTCACAAACTGGTGACAAGCTTAAAATTAAAATTGATCCAGCTACTTATACAGATGGGACTAATCTTAAGTTTAAAGGTGAATATAAAGGGAAGTCAGTTGATTTAGATACGGTACAGTTTAAAGCAAAAGATATAGCAGCTCCAACAGGAACTCTACTTGCAGATGGAAGTGTTGTTATAACTTACCCAGCAGATCTTACAGATGCTCAAGTTACAGCTTTAGGTGCTGGAACTGTTTTTGCTGCTGAAAGAGTAGCTGGTAAACCCAGGGAAGTTAAGATTTCACTTAAATCAGGACAAACAATCAGTGCAGATACACAGTTACCAGAAATAGATCTTGCTGTTAATGGTAGAACTATAAAACAAAAAGCAACTATTTCTAAATTTGCCGGAGCAGCAGAAGAAAGCAAAGGATTTTTGGGATGGTGTGGTAAACACTGGAAAGTATTAACCGGTGGACTTGCAGCTGTAATTGGATTAATTGCAACAGCAAAAAATGCTTCTGAAGATGGAATGTCATGGTTAGGACCTATCCTGGGTATTGTAGGAGGCGTTTTAGCTGGATGGGGTTTCTTTGGCGGTAAGGCTGATGCAACACCTGCTAAAACTACGCCATAAGCCTGAATAATTCCTCTTAGTTTTTATAAGGAGGTCAGTAAAAAATAAGTTCTAATTTTAATAATAAAATCATTTTATAAATTTTTATTTTACTTTTATATGACTTTTATATGACTACAGTTACACCAATTATTGCAAGATCATACGCTCGTCCTACCAGTACAAACACGCTTCAATCAACGCTTGCAGAGCATGGAGCTTATGCTGGTGGTTTTATTAAAAATTTAGCTTTAACACTTACCGGTACTACTGTTGTTGGAATTATGGGTATTGGGAAATCTATTGCTCCTGATCATACTTTTTTTGACAGGTTCTCGCTGGTAGGTATAATTCTGGGTGCTATAACTGCTTTATTTGGTGCAATAGGTTTGTACAGAGGAAAGAAAAGTGCAGCAGCAGCTGCTGATGCTGCCAAGCCAACTCAAATTACGATAACAGATCCACTTCCAGAGCAAATCTCCGATTATTTGTATAAAGTAAGTAGGGACACTCATGATAAATTCAAGGTTTCAAAGGATGTTGTAAGTGGTAATGCTGCCTCTACTATTACTAATCTTAGGGATAATTGTTGTCAGCTTCTGACAAGATGGACAGATAAGCAGTTTGGAGATGTTCTTCGAGCTAATGAAGGCAGGAATGAATTCCTTTATGAAAATGGCAATGGTACAGGTAGTAATATCACTTCAACTGAGTTAAAAGATAGAATAGCAATTTTAATTGGTTATGTTGTTGGATCAAGAACAGGTACAATAGCTCCTGCTCTAGTTACTCCTCCAACTGCTTATCCTACTGGTACTGATGTTCCAAGTACGGCTATCCTACAGGGAAATCTTAATCTTGAATGTATTGAATCAGGTAATAGTCGCTGGGAAAGATTGCTTCCTGACGAATTTACCCTTCTATATTCAGCAGCAAGGCACTATAAGATAAATCATATGGATCATACTGACTCAATTACGACAGATGAAGTTAAAGTAAGAATATATCCAGCTACAACTGCAACAACAATAGATTTAACTACTACGACAACTGATCTTGCTACAGGGACAGCTCCTGCAGCTCTTAAAGAGAATGTTGAAAGTGTTGCGAAGTCAAGAAACTATTTAAGAATATTGCAAAAAGGAATAGAGTTTGTTCGTCAGGTTGAAAAGAAAAAGAAAGATGGTGAAAAAGTAAGTGATTCAGAGCAAAGAGATTCAGATATTTTAAGAAGTGCACTGGTAGCTGGCTTACAGCTCAAAGTAGCTAATCTGGATGACACGCTTGAACAACTAAGGAAAATTAAAGATGGGGACACTAACAATCCAGTAGCTGGTCTGGGAACCCAGGAAGGTTTGGATATAAAAACTACCAAGATGGATACTTATTGGGCTAGAGTTGAAGCTGCAGTCAGAGGAAATAATGCTTCCGGTATAACAGTAAGACCCACAGAACCACTTAAGCTTCCATTGTTTAATCTGGCTGGTTTGATTACAGTATTATAGAGATTGCCATGCCTCATGGAATTTACCCTGAGCGTAGGAGCTCATCTCAAAACTCTTATAGGGTAAGTTTGCATTTTGTCGCATAAACATTGATTGAAAAACAAGATGTCATTCCGGGCTTGACCCGGAATCCAGGCGGTTACACAATAGCGTACTTATCTGGATTCCCATTTTCATGGGAATGACAATTGACCTTATGTTGAAAAAATCAGTTAAGCTCATAGTAGGACTTTTGAGATAGCCTTCAGCGAATGGGTTTAGCTCCCATGACGTGAGTAGTTATTATTACTTTGTGATTTTTTTTGAATACTCTGCTACTACTGAAGTGCTGATTCCACCCCTTGCAGTAAAGTCTCCTGTAACAGTTATTTTTTTTGGCTTTAAAATTTTCACCAGATCATCAAGAATTTTATTTACAACAGACTCATAAAAAATACCTTCATTTCTATATTTCAAGAGATAATATTTAAATGATTTCAATTCAATACAGAACTTATCAGGTATATATTCAATAATTATTGTTCCAAAGTCCGGTAAGCCTGTTTTAGGACATATGGAAGTAAACTCAGGACAATTGATAGTAATGGTATAGTTCCGTTTTGGATAGCGGTTAGGGAAAATGTCGAGTTTCAAATTATTCTTTTTCATCAGGTTTTTCTACCTACCGCCTTCCTCGCTCATTCTTCGCTTGTCAGGCTTTGCAAAGTGCATCTGAGCTGCTTCTTATTAATGTTATTTAGATTTTACCGAATAAATCGGATAAAATCTTAGAGTATGAATAGCTTACTTTGAAATGTTACTTAGCTAGGCAGTAATGGGTTTATTATTATAATCAAAAGCTACATACAAATAAAGTGTTGTACAAGATGGTTTAAGTGGGTAAAACTATATTAAGTGCATTCAGTAAGTTAATAAATGAAGGTTTGCCAAAAAGCGCAAACCTTCATGCCGTAGAAGGTTAGCCGATAAATAGCGACATAATCTGCGTTAGCAGTTATGTCGCGTTATAATAGATCAATGGCAAAACAAGCAGAAACAAAAACGAAAGAACCAACTGTAAAAGAAGTTGCAAATGAATTAGATATTTCAGAATCTACTGTTAGAAAATATTTAAAAGATTTTGATTTGCCATCTTCAGGAAATGGCGGTAAAGCAACAATTTCACAGGAAACATTTCAGGCTCTTCAGGAAATAGCAAAACTTAGAGCAAATGGACTTACAATTCAGGAAATTAAGGAATTAAAGAGTCAGGAACCTTTAAAAACAGTACTGGATGAAATCGAAGAAACTGTAAGCTCAAAAGAACAAACAAAAGAAAAAGAAGAAGAGAAGGAAGAAAAAGAAAAGATTGAAGATATTGAATCTGAGTCAGATTTGAAAGATGAGATTGAAAGTGATTCTGACGTAAATGGAGCAGCTTCTGAAGAAGAAACAAGCGAAGGAACACCATTAACTATAGGCATTCGTGGAGAGCAGCGTAGTGAGGCTCCAAGAAGAAGAGGATTTAATTATAGATATGTGGAAAGACAAATATCAGTTGATTCAAAAAAGGTTTCTTCTTTAAGACAGCGATTAAAAAATCTAAATCTTCCAGTCCAGGATCGATTGTTCTTTGAAGAGTCGCTTGAAAGAAGAATTTTATTCTTGAATGGATGGAAACATATTTTAAGGTGGATCGCTAAATAATCCCACATGCCAATAAGATTTCTTACTGCAGGTGAATCGCATGGACCCGAGTTAAATATAATCCTGGAAGGTGTTCCGGCAGGATTAGAACTTATACCGGAAGACATAAATATTGACCTGTCTCGAAGACAGGGTGGTTATGGTCGTGGCGGAAGGATGAAGATTGAAAAGGATCAGGTTCATTTTACCGGTGGGGTTAGGCATGGAAAGACGCTTGGTGGACCAGTTTCAGTAAAAATATTTAATAATGACTTTAAAAACTGGGACATTGCTATGTCACCAATTTTTCAGGACTTAAATAATCCTGAGATAAAAGAAAAAATTGATTCAAAGTATATTTCTCGTGTAAGACCCGGTCATGCTGATTTACCCGGAGCTATAAAATACGGACATGAAGATATAAGAAATGTACTTGAAAGATCAAGTGCCAGAGAAACTACAGGTAGAGTTGTTGCCGGAGCTATTTGTAAAAGATTACTAAAACATTTTGATATTAAAGTTTTAAGTTATGTTCTACGAATAGGATCTGTTTCTATAGATATTAAAACACTTGGAAATGACTATGGAAATTTATTTTCAAAGGCTGAAATGTCACCTGTCAGATGTCCTGATGTGGAAATTTCTGAACAAATGAAAAAAGCAATTGATGCTGCAAGATCTCAGGGAGATACTTTAGGTGGGCTTATTCAGGTAGTAGCTGTTGGAATACCTGTAGGACTTGGTTCATACTCACAATGGGACAAGCGCTTAAACGGTAGAATTGCAGGATCACTGGTGTCTGTGCATACTGTAAAATCAGTTGAAATAGGTCTTGGTAAACTGGTTTCAGAGCTTTATGGTTCTCATGTTCATGATCAGATTTACGTAGATGAAAACTGGAGCAATGATAGACTGCGTTATAAAAGAAAGACTAACAATTCGGGTGGTATTGAAGGGGGCATGTCAAACGGTCAGCCAATTGTTTGTACTGTTGCTACAAAACCAATTCCCACCCTTATAAAACCACTGGACTCAGTAGATATTAAATCAAAATCCAATACTCAGGCACATTTTGAAAGATCTGATATTTGTGTTGTACCGGCAGCAGGTGTAGTACTTGAATCAATGCTTGCTTATGTTTTAGCAGATGCATTTCTGGAAAAATTTGGAACCGATAATATTAATGATGTCTCGGATAATTATAAAAATTATTTAAAGAAATGCTACCAACGATGATTTCTGTAGAAGCGTAGCATGCTACGCTTCTACTTGATTGCTATATGAATAGCTACCGCACCACCAAGAAGATTCTTAAAATAACAGTTCTTAAATCCGGTTTTTAAAATCAAATTTTTTAATTCTTCCTGCTTGTACCAGGTCTTAAGAGAGAGTGGAAGATAAGTATAAGCTTCTTTATTTTTTGCAAATACTTCGCCTAATTTAGGAATTAAATTATCAAAATAAGAAAAATAGACCTTTTGCCATAAATTATTGACAGGATAACCAAGATCAATACAGGCAAATACTCCACCGGGTTTTAAAAGCCCAAATATACTGCTCAGGCATTGCTCTTTATTTATAAGGTTTCTAAGACCAAATCCCATAGTAACAATGTCAAATGACCAGGAATAGAACGGTAAGTTTTCAGAGTCTGCTGATAGAAAATCAATATTTTCAATTTTTAACTTTTTAATTTTATCTTTTGCAAGATTAAGCATTTCAGGACAATTGTCGACACAGGTTATTTTTATTTCAGGAACCATAGTGCTTAAAATTATTGCCAGATCGCCTGTTCCAGAACATAAATCCAGCGCTGATTTAGGAGTATCTAACGCAGATAATGCCAGAGCAATGGTTTTTTTCTTCCAATTATTATGTAACCCAAAGGTCATCAAGTTATTTAAAAGATCATATCTTTCAGCAATTGCAGCAAACATTTGGTTTACATATAATGCTTTGTCATTAGTTGTTGATTTTTCTATTGCTTCTGTCATATTTTGTAGAAGTTATGCAGTTACTGCCTGGCTAATGTAACACATCCAAGCAAACAACTTATAAGGTAAGATTTTATACGATTTACTCGGTAAAATCTGTACAATGTTATAAAAGGCAGACTAGGAGCACTTTGCAAAGCCCGACAAGCGAAGAATGAGCAAGGAGGGCGGTAGATAGAAACATTATCTACTAGAACCAGACAGATATTACATGGCAATTTATAATGTAAACGATTTGTTTCGTCTTAGTTGGGCAAATTCGATCCTGGGAATATATATAATAGACGAAAATTGCAGCCATATAAAAAAATGCATGAACCTGACTTTATAGATAAAAAAATTTCCAAAGCCTTTAACTTTATTAATGAAGATAAATTTAATAAAGCTGAACAAATTATTGAAGATTTATTAAATGCCTCTAAACTAAAAGAAAATTTGAAAACCAGGCATTTTCAAAATATTGCTGATATCTGTTTGACACTTGGGAAATTTGATTTAGCAAGAGATATATATGTTAAAGCGGATAATCCCTCTGGAGCAGCCTTTGCACTAATAATATTAAAAGAAATTCAAGAAGCGAAAAAAATACTGCTTAGTAGTCCGGATTCAGCAGCAAAGTTCTGGTGCGAATTTTTAATAGAGTTGTTTTCGGGAAATAAAGACATTCACGAGTCTCCATCTTTTTTTACGATTAGAAATTTTCTGGAATTAACAGTCTATTCACTGCTTAGAGCCGGGAATCAAGATTATATTAAGCTGCTTATTGAACACTTGAATAAATTACTTGATATAAATCAGGATAGTGAGAAATTTATTGGTTATGCGTATTTTCACTTTGGTGATCTTGACAGGGCTGTATCCTTTTTAAATAGTGCAATTAAAAGAAATTCTTATGATGGTGAAATATACTTTACGTTAGGGCAATTATATCTGCAGAAAGGTTCTGTGTATGGTGCATTAGCAATGCTTGAAAATGCTCATTTATTATTGCCGGATCATGCCCCGACTAAAGAACTGCTGGACAAAACAAAATCAGTCAGTGAAGCATAGTCACAGATGTTGTAACAGTTAATAGCAGGATTAATTTTTTTTACAAGCCCGGTTAAAATTTTGCCGGATCCAATTTCAATTACAGTATCAATTCCACTATCTGCAAGATTATTGATTGTCTGAGTCCATAAAACTGATGAGGTCATTTGTTTCTTGATTTTTTCTTTTATCTGTATTGTATCTGTACAGGGTTTACCATCTACATTTTGAAAAATTGGAATACTGGCATTGGAAGTACTTTGTAATTTATCAAGCTCTTTTGTGAATTCTTTTGATGGTATATCCATAAGAGGTGAATGAAATGCTCCGCTTACAGGCAAAATAATTATTTTGCCACCTGATGATTTGACTGTTGGTACCATTTCTTCAATGGCTGCTTTTTCGCCGGAAATTACCAGTTGTGTTGGAGTATTATAGTTTGCAATTACAATCTTATTTTTAAGATTATTAGTACTTAATAGACTTTCAACCTGTTCTTTTGTAAGGTTTAACACAGCGGCCATAGAACCTGGAGGAGCATTTTGCATAAGGCTTCCGCGTACTGCAACTATTTTTATTAAATCATCAAGTGATAGTAGTCCGCAGAACCAGAGTGCTGTAAATTCTCCCAGACTATGCCCACAGCATGCACTTGGAATAAAGTCCAGATTTTTCTTTTTCAATTCGTCTTTTAATAAAAGTGTTAGTAAAGCCGAAACAATAACAAGAGATGGCTGAGTATTTTTAGTCTGATTTAATTCAGTTTCTGGTCCACGTAAAAATACTTCACTGATTTTTCTTCCTGTTATGCTGTCAACCTTATCAAATAATTCTCTGGCAAGTGGACTTTTTTCAAGCAAATCCAGCCCCATACCAACTTTTTGTGAGCCCTGTCCGGGAAATAAAACAGCAAATTTCTTCATTATTTATTAGCCATTAATTTTATTGGAATCCTTTACTACTTTTATCATTTCTAAAAGAATATTTGACTCCTCATCAGTATCCTTACAGTCTTTTAACATCTCGGCAAGAGATGTTAGTTTTTGTTTATTTGTAACCCACCATTTTATCCATTCCTTTGCTTCAGATAAAATTTTTATTTTGTTCCTGGAATAATTTAAAGTAAGATCAGATTCGATTCGCCAGGCAAGATCGGAAACAGTAGTCATTATATGCCTGTACTCGTTAAACTCCTGAACTAATTTATTTATAACTTCATCAGCAGTAATTTCTTCCTGTGAAATATTATCTAAGAAATCCTTAACTAATTGATGTTTTTCATCAATAAACTGAATTTCATTCAGCTCATTTTTGATTTGTTTACTGCTGTATGGAAATGAACTTACATATAAAGTAAGAAGCTCAATCTCAGCATGTTTAAACCTTTCTGTTGAATGCATGGTATACAGCTCTTCGTTATTATTTAAAGCAGGAGTTGATTTTTGACCTCTGATAAATTTTTTCTTTACAATGCGTGATTTGTCTTTTACTTTAAGATTTAATAACTCTTCTTCAATACCTAATTTATGAGAGATGTACTTAATGCAGTCATTTTGTTCCAGTGGATCTTTCCAGTCAAGAATGATCTGCAAAATTTCATCCAGAACAGATTTTTTTTCAAAATCACTTTGAATAGAAGTATATTGTTTTATTGCATTATCAAATATAAAATAAATTAATTTTTGAGCACTTTCAATTTTGGTTTTTACTGCAGGCAGGTTATTTGCTTTTAAAGCTTCATCCAGATCCTTTGCACCTAAATCAGACACAACTCTTATATCAAGTGAAACGTAATTTTCAGGACTGTTTATCAGTCTAAAAATACTCTCAACTGCTTTTTTACCCGCATTGTCAGAATCCATACAAAGACAGACTTTCTTAGTCTCTGTATATTTTCCAAGTAATCTTGCCTGATGAGGAGTCAGTGCAGTACCAAGAGTAGCAACTGTATTTAACAGCCCATGATTATGTGCTGAAATTACATCAAAATACCCTTCAGTTAAAATCACATAACCGGATTTTTTAATTTCATCTTTTGCACAATTTAAACCATATAAAATACTTCCTTTGTTAAAAACAAGTGTTTCAGGCGAATTGAGATATTTTGGTTCTTCATTTGTTATTGTTCTGCCACCAAAACCAATTACTTTATTGTTTTCATTAAATATAGGAATTATAATTCTGTTTCTGAACCTGTCGTAATAACCGCTTGAATTTTCTCTTGGTACAAATAAGCCTGAAGCAATAATTAATTCCTGAGTGTATTGTTTGTCTTTCGAAAGATGTAATAATAATGAATCCCAGCGATCAAGCGCAAAACCAATCTCATATTTTTCAATAAGTTCCTGGGAAAACCCTCTTATATTTGTAAGATAATTTAAGGCTGGTCCACTCTCTGAGAACAAATTCTTTTTAAAAAAATCTAAAGCAACTCTGTTGACTTCATGTAACTGATTTTTAATCTGGGTTTCCGGCTTATTTTCATCCCCATACTCAACTTTAAAACCATATTTTGCAGCAATGTCTACTATAGCTTCTGACCATTTTTTCTTTGTTATCTGGGAATAAAAATAAATCACATCGCCGCCGGTTCCACATGAAAAACATTTAAAGATACCCTTGTCAGGGTTTATATGCATTGAGGGATTGTGATCATTGTGAAAAGGACATAAAGCTACATACCCGCGTCCTGATTTTTTTATAGATATATGTTCTGAAATAAGTTCATGTATTGGTATTTGAGATTTAATTTGAGAGATAAGTTCTTGAAAATTTTTTATCATGATTTCTAATGTATAAAATGTTTTAATATTATGAAAGCGCGATTAATGCGACTCTTTAGCTATCTTATGGTATTTCACCGACACTATCAAGACCCGTCTCTTCTTTTTTTAATAGCGCAAAACAAGTTTGCGCTTCCTTCTGTTGCTCCTTCACACAGGATCGGCTTTGCCGGATGAACCGGACAAAGCCTTAAAGTCATGAATTCGTGTTAAGGGATTTCTCCTATACTGCTAAGCCCTGTTTCTTCTTTTAGTGATAGCATTATATTCATATTTTGGACTGCCTGACCGGATGCACCTTTAACCATATTGTCGATTGCACTAATTAAGATTAACCTGTTAGTTCTTTCGTCTTTTATTGGAGTTATATGACAAAAGTTTGTATATTTTACATTCTTTGTATTAGCATAGGTGGTTCCAGGTAAGACCTTAACGAATTTTTCATTTTTATAATAATCTGTGTAAAGTTTGTAAATTTCTTCCTGGGTTAAACTTTTTTTCCACTTACCAGCTAAATTAACATAAATAGTGCTTAGTATCCCCCTGCTTATTGGCAATAAATGTGGAGAAAAAATTACATTAAATTTTTCAGCAAAACCTGAAAGAGCACGTAACTCATTTTCAATTTCAGGGATGTGTCTGTGTTTTCCGGCAAGATTATACGGCACAAATGATTCATTTATTTCACAGAATTGTAATTCCTGCTTTAGCTGTTTTCCCGCGCCGCTAACACCTGATTTTGAATCAATGATTATTGAATTTAAATCAATAATTTTATTTTTAATAGCAGGTGCAAGTGCAAGAATTGCAGATGTAGGATAACAGCCTGGATTTGCAATCACTCTTGAAGTTTTTATTTCTGCTCTGCGAATTTCGGGAAGCCCATATGCAATTTTTAAATCCTGTTTTTTGCCTAATGGGATATTTTTCTTTAATCTGAAATCGGTACTTAAATCTATAACTTTTATATTATTATTTTTGCTTAAAAGTTTTGGCACAAACTCACAGGCAAAACCATTTGGAGTAGCACAAAAAACAATGTCACAGCTTGCTGAGATATCTTTCAAATCAACAGGTTTAAGTCTCTCCTCAAGTCTTCCTAAGAAGTTTGGGTAAACCTCATAGAAATATTTTCCTGCATGCTGTTCGGAAGATAAATAATTAATTTCTACCTCTGGATGATCTAAAAGAAGTTTGGTAAGGATTACACCTGTATAACCTGTTGCACCTAATACTCCAACTCTTGCTTTCATGAGAAATATTTTAGCAAATAAAGAAGACAGGGAGTGTTAAGCAAAACTGGGTAGAACAAGTTACGTCGTTCCGAGGAGCAAAGCGACGTGGGAATCTCCTAACGTTATGAGATTGCCACGCCTTCTTCAAAGGCTCGCAATGACGTTACCCGGAATATTGAAGACATAAGTTAAAATAAAAGCCATGACTGAACACAATAACTGCTATCTAAATGAAATATATTCAGCAATTCAGGGTGAAGGTCCCTTTGTCGGGATTCGTCAGATATTTGTAAGGTTCAGCGCTTGTGATTTACGCTGCACATGGTGTGATACGCCGGATAGTCTGGTAAGAACTGAGTTGTGTTCAATGGAAGATGGTGCCGGTACAAGGAAATTTCACAAAGTCAAAAATCCTCTAAATGATAATACCCTTTTATCACATATTAAACTATTACTACCAGAATTACATCACAGTATTTCCTTAACAGGGGGAGAGCCTCTTTTGCAATGTGATTTTTTAAATAATTTTCTTCCTCTTTTAAAAAAAAGAATTCGACTTCCTGTTTATCTGGAGACAGGCGGTCATAGACCGAAAGAATTAAGCAAAATAGTTAATCTTTTGGATTTTATTTCAATGGATTTTAAGCTGCCTTCTTCAGCGAATACCGGAATCCTGTGGGATAAACATAAAGAGTTTTTAGAAATATCTTTAAAAGCAAAAAATCTTCAAAGCGTCTGGGTGAAAATTGTGATTACAGAAGATACTCTATCGGATGAGTTGATTCATTCGATTAATATAATAAAATCTGTTTATCCGAAAAATAATTTGGAAATATTCCTTCAACCAGTCACTGAAATAAATAATACAGGTCCACCGGACGAATTAAAACTATTAAATATTCAAAGAGATCTCTTGAAAATCTATCCAAAAATTCGGGTAACTCCACAGGTGCATAAACTTATTGGGCAGAGATAGCTTTCACGTCATTGGAGCTCATCTCAAAACTCTGTCTATGGGATTAGCTATTTTTCTGACAAAATAGAAAGAGTGAAAGTAACTTGTCATTCCCGCGAAAGCGGGAATCCAGTATCGGTACCAGTCTTGTCTGGATTCCCTGGTCGAGCCAGGGAATGACATTGTTGACTTTATGCTGAAAAATGTTGCATTTCCATAGTGGTAGTTTTGAGATAGCCTCTTGCGAGGAGACTCGAAGAGTCGACCCGCTCCGACTTGTCTGAGACGAGGCGAGCGCGGCAATCTGATAACGTTAAGTGATTGCCACGTCGCTGCTTTGCAGCTTCTCGCAATGACACGGGGTCGTTATACTTTAATTCCTTGGAGTAACCTTAATTTCAAAATCAGACTTTACCGCCATTATTCCAAAATATAAAGGTGGTTCTTCAATAGACACTTTAATTTTTACTATTTGATCATTTTTGTAATCCTGCCCAAAAAGAAAACTTGCCTGTTCACTTGTAAAGGGGTCAGTCAGTGCATTTGTAGTAAAGTTACCACTTATAGGCAGGGTTCTGCTTGCTGATTTTAACTGTGAAAAATGATCTAGAAATAAGTTGTTTGATGGACTTCCTGCACTGCTTGATGAAGAGGATCCAAGAGATGAGGAGCCAGGAGTAGTACTACTGTTTGTTTCAGGTAATGAAGCAGTAAAGTTTTGACCTAAGGATTTAATAAATTCATCATCTTCTGGAAGTGTAGATTTGGATATTTCTAAAACAGGAGGCAGGAATGGCCAGTTTTTTTCTCTATCTTCCGTATAGACTTTACTTTGACTCTTGAATTTTATGGATTTTAAAATCAAATATTCAGAGGCTTTCCGGATTTTTCTTGAATATACTTCCTCAAAAGTTTGCTTGGGCTTTGCATAATAATATAAAATGTAGTCATATCCGATAACATCACCAGTTGATTCATAAAATACCGGTTTTGTAAAATAAATAAAGGGTGAGCTGTCTTTTACATCATCTGGAAATGGAATACCAAATGATGTTCCTCTGCCTATATTTATTCTGCTTTTATTTGCATCTATTAAATCATCGGATAATATCCTAACCGCTAATCTGGCTTTCACCTGTGATAAGCCTCTTGAATAACTCTGATAAAAGAATTTCCAGCCATTGTTTGAATATGCGTATAAAAGTCCCATGACTATACCAAGAACAGCTAGAACAGCCATAGTTTCTATTAAGCTGTAACCATTTGGTTTTCTTTTATAGCTCAAGGTAAGAAATTTCTTTAGCATTTAATATATTTATGTTTACTACTCTTCAGACAAGCTGGAACTTACATCAATTGATTCATTTTATAATATAAGCTTATGAAAAACATTTTACTAACAAGTATTCTAACAATAGTTTTAATGCAATTTATTTCTTCGTATGTAGCACCTCCAGAAATACCTAAAAGGCCTACAATTGATGAATTAAAGAGCTCATTGAGTAATAATTTACAATCAGAAGAGAAAAACACCATAAAAAATAACAAATTAAAAATTAATCAAATAAAAAAACCGATCAAATCAAGTGGAAAAGAATAATAAAAATACAACCAATACTCCTTATTTAATCGGAGTTACCGGAGGTTTTGGCACAGGAAAAAGTCTGGTGGGAAATATTTTGGAAGAACTGGGGCTTGTTGTTATTGATACTGATGAAATAGTAAGAAATATTTTAAAAACAAAAAATCAAGTTACTCAAAAAATTCAAAACGAATTTGATGGCAGCATTATCAGTAATAAAACTGACGAATACATAAACAGAAAAGCTTTAGCCCACCTGATTTTTAATGATGATTTAAAAAGAAAAAAGCTTGAATCAATTGTGCATCCTGAAGTTGACAGAGTTCTGAATTGTTTTATTTTGCAGAACAAGAGTGAAGATGTGACTGCAGTTGTAGTTTTAATTCCTTTATTGTTTGAATGTGGGCTGGAAAATTTCTACAATGAAATCTGGTGCATAACCTGTAACAGTACAACTCAGTCGGAGAGACTGTTGAAAAAAGGATTTACACCAGAAGAAATAAAGCTAAGAATAGATTCTCAGCTTCCAATAGATATAAAAGCCAAAAAATCTAATTTTATTATTGATAATTCAGGAACCATTAATGAAACAAAACAACAGGTGATCTCAAGACTTAAAGAACTGGTTCAATTAAACCGTAATCTCCATCTTTCCTTCGATAAATAGTGTTTATCTGATTTGTTTTTGAATTTATAAAAACATAGAAATCATGGCTTATAAGATCTAATTGATCGGTGGCTTGTTCAGGGGTTAATGGATGCAAATGGAATTTTTTTGATTTGATTATTTTCCCTTCATAATCATGGTTATTGTTGCTGTTTTCAAGCAATACTCCTGTCAATTCAGGATTTGGAAGTGGTCTTTCTTTATGCTGCAGACTTCTATATACCTTATCTTTATATTTATGAAGCTGTCTTTCTAATTTGTCAGATACAAGATCTATGCTGGCATACATATCTTCACTGGCATGTTCTGAACGAATTATTTTCCCATCAAGAAATATTGTGACTTCAGTAATGCTGTCATTTGTAATTCTTGGGTTCTTAGCTGTGCTTAGTTTTACCCTGATATCATGCTCTTTAATAATATGTTCATAGTGCTTCTGTAGTCTGCTGAACTTTTCATTAACATAATCTTTTAGAGCAGCAGTTAATTCAATATTTTTCCCTTCGATTAAGATTTTCATTTTTATGTAGTGCAAACTTATTTTGCACTTCCTCTCTTGTCGTTAATTTCCCCTCAACAGATTAAATTATATCTTATGCTTATCCATGATAAATTATAACTATGAAAAAGAACCTTAAAATAGGCATGACTTATGGTGATCCTGCAGGGATTGGTCCTGAAATTTTGAGAAAAATTTTAAGAAACTGGAGATATAGTTCCACTCCACATGTGATTGGAATAAAAGACCATTTAAATTTTAAACCGGGTTGTCCATCAAAAATGACAGGGAAACATTCATATGAATGTTTAAAATTATCGGCAAAGCTTGCAAACAATAAAACAATAGATGCATTAATCACAGGCCCTGTCTCCAAAGAAATGATAAATAAAGCAAATATTCGTTTTTCCGGTCAAACGGATGAGCTTGCAAGATTTTGTGAAGTAAGCTCAGAGAAAGTAATTATGCTTTTTGTGGCAAATGATTTGCGCCTGGCACTATTCACAAGACACCTGCCATTGAAAGATGTAGCATCAAAAATTACAAAAAAAAGTCTTTCGGAATTTTTAATTGGATTAAATAAAGAATTTAAAAAATGGTTTAAAATTAAAAATCCAAAAATTGCAGTTTTAGGATTTAACCCGCATGCAGGTGAAAAAGGCTTATTTGGCAGAGAAGAGCAAAAGATTATTATTCCAATAATTAGTAAATTAAAAAAAACAGGGCTGAAGCTTTTTGGACCACTATCTCCTGATGCCACTTTAGCCAGAGCTGGTCAGGACTTTCTCTCAGGGAAGAAACAAAAGTATGATGTCTATGTTTCTTTTTATCATGATCAGGGATTGCCAATGTTTAAAGCAGTTGCTGATTTACGTGGAGTAAATGTTACGTTAGGATTGCCGTTTTTACGTGTTAGCGTAGATCATGGAACTGCTTTTGACATTGCAGGTAAAAATACTGCTTCAACACAGAGCCTTAAAAGTGCAGTTGAATTTGTCGAAGATGTTTTATATAACGCAATATAATGGCTACGAGTGCATCATCTTTTAAATATCAGCCCATAGAACTTTCACTTTTTTATGCTCACCGTATTGCCATTGCTCTGTGTTTGCTTCCAAACTACGCTCCGTTCAAATAATTTTATGGATTAAGTACTAGTAATTCCCCATTATCAGTGATAAAACTTCTGCTCTTGATGCCTGATTTGTTTGGAATACTCCTTTTAAAACAGAAGTAATGGTTTTGCTCCCGGCTTTTCTAATGCCTCTCATTGACATGCACAGATGTTCAGCTTCAAGAACTACAGCTACACCAAGTGGATCTAATTTATCTATAATTGCCCTGGCTATCTGAGTAGTCATTCTCTCCTGAATCTGCGGACGTTTTGAAGCAACTTCAACTACTCTTGCAAGTTTACTTAATCCTGTAATAAGACCGTCTTTAGGTAAATATGCTACATGGGCTTTTCCAAAAAAGGGGATTAAGTGGTGCTCGCAGACACTGTAAAAAGATATGTCTCTTACCAGAATTACTTCATCATGATCTTCTCTGTAAGTAATGGTTATTTCATCTTTTGGATCCTTGTCAACACCATAAAAAAGTTCTTGATACATTCTTGCTACACGGTTTGGTGTAAGTAAAAGACCTGTCCTATCTGGATTTTCACCAATTGCTTTAAGAATGTCACGTACAGCATTTTCAATGACACTGTTTTGTCCAATTTCCTGATTTTCTGTTTTATTAAATTCTTCAATTACTTTTGGCATTTTTATTCTCAGCTATATAGCAATATTATCATATTATTAAAAGTAGATGGTTGTCGCAACAAGCTCCTACTGACTTTCAGCATTGTATAATGATACAAAATGCAAAGAGTTTTATCGATATTAGTAGAAAATGAATCAGGAGTTTTAACCAGAATAGCAGGGCTCTTTTCAAGGCGTGGTTTTAACATAGAATCTCTTACTGTAGGCCCAACAGAAAATCCTGCTTATGCAAGAATCACTATAACGGTAAATGCAAACAATGTAGCTGTTGAACAGATTACAAAGCAGCTTCATAAACTGATTAATGTAATTAAAATCACTGATCTTACAGAATCGAGTTTTGTAGATCGGGAACTTGCACTAATAAAAGTTTCTTCAAATACAACTACAAGGTCTGAAATTATTCAGATTGCAGATTTGTTTAGAGGAAGAATAGTAGATGTAGCTGAAGATATTTTAATTGTTGAGGTTACAGGGGATGAAGGGAAAATTAATGCAATTGTTCATTTGCTGGGTAAATTTGGAATAAAAGAAATTGCAAGAACCGGTAGGGTAGCCCTATCTCGTGGTGTAAGGCTTGACGAACATCAAGCAGCTCAGAGGATACCCCTTAGAATGGTTACCTCAAATTAATTTTTAATCAGATTTTAAGTAATCATAAAACTTTAACTTTAACTTTAACTTTAAATTTTAGACTTAAACTTTAACCTGTTTGTAACTATGATCTGGTTTAATACCCCAGTTACAGAAACTGTACTGGGGAAGCCCTATTTATTTAGAGGGAAAACTGTCATGGTAGATGCAATAAACATATCAAATGACCTGAAAGAGCCAAATTCTATTTCTGCAGTGAGCGGTCCTGAGGATCTGTTAAATGAAAATAAATCAAGTAGAAACCTTTCTCAGGTACTTTTGCGAGAAAGTAACAGCTATTTGAATGAGTCCCAGGAAAAGGCGGAAAAAGCCCGTGAATACATGGAAGTCAGCGAAGACTTAATAAAGAAAGCTGCTGCGGTGAGAGCAAAGGCAAGCAGTCTGAGACAGGGAAAACTAAGTAAAGAAGAAAGAATAGGTGCTGTTAAAGAAATTATAGAGATGCTTCCGGATAATTTAAAAGTTCTTGTTCCGGTAAATGCAGACCCTGAAGTTTTAGACAGAATTGCAGATGAGCTGGAATCAAGAGCAAAAGAATTTAGAACGAAGGCAGATGACCTTTTAAAAGATTCTGAAAGATCTGATAAACTTGCAAAACAATTAATAGAGCAAGCTAATATGGTCAGTAAAAAAGAATTGAAAATCTCTGACTTGTATTTAAAGTCAGCATCGGCGCATAACGAAGGATTATTACTGGTTTTAAAGAAACTGGGAGTAGCCAAGCTGGATGCTGAGTACAAAGAGCAGATTGCATATAGTCAAAGTAAGGCACAACAAGGATAAAAACTATGTCATTTATTACTATAAACGATATAACAAATCAAATAACTCGAATTACAAGGGGATTATCAGAGTTAAATCCATCTGATCCAAATTTTGCCCAGCAGCAACGGGAATTTCTAGAGCAGTTGAATTTCTTACAAATAAGAAGAGATGCGCTTACCAGTTTTCCAAATTCGCAGACTGAAGGACCACAAAATGGAATTGCTGGGAATGGTGATGCAGTTGTTCAGTCCTTATATAGTAGATTAGTTAGTATAGCTTCCAATGCTTTTTCCGGTGCTTTTTCTTTTTCTACTCCTGGTTCTAGTCCTAGTTCTAGTCCAGCTTCTAATTCTGATGCTAGTAAAATAAAATGTTCAGCAAATGATGCAGCTAATTATGAGCAGGCTGCAGGTGCGTCAGGAGAGGTTGCTTCAGAGGCAGAGTCGCTGGGAGCTATTTTTGATGGAGCTACTGATGTTGCAGTTGTGGCTTTGGACTTATCAGGACAATTCCATTCAATGGCTGCAGATTCAAATACAGAACAAGTAGCTGATAACAAATGGGAGAAGGCAAGTCGCGGAGTTGCACAGCCAGCTAAATAGTCAATCGTGTAAAAATCTTTCTTTAATGTTATGGGTATTCTTTTTTAATTGTCATTCTCGCACAAGCGGGAATCCAGGAGAAGAGCAATATCAGTAAGTTTGCTGGAGTTAACCCTGAATAAAGTGAAGGAGCTCAGAATGGCAGGTATTGTTTGGAGATCTCATGTTCCAGGGTTAACCCTGAGCGCAGCAAATGTGTGTCTCCTCGTAATAGTGTTGCCAGATTATATTGTACATGATTCCTGTTTTCCTAACCCGACCCACTAGGTAAGGCTTGCTAGAGGTGGCAAGTGAAAAATAAGTGAGCAAGGTGGTATAAAAATTAAAATTAATGTAATAAACGGCGAGCTTGTTCTAGATCCTTTGAAATCTTTTAAGGAGAGATTAAGTACTATGCAATACCTGCACGAAGAAGCCCAACATAATTCTTAAACTTATCAAAGTTAGCTTTTATTGCCTCTGCAATGATTCCAAAAGATGCATTAACAGATCGTGCTGCTATGTTATAGTACATTAGCCATGCTTGATAGTCTGCGTCAGAAATTTCTCCTTGTATATGAATCTCGTTTAAATCTCGTATATTTCGATGAACCTCATTATTTCTCTGAGTAAGACCCGTATGTGACTGCATTACTAGTTGTGAAAAAGGTACATCGGGCATAGTTCAATCCTCAATTATTCTTATTTGATCAACACAAATATATAAAGCAAAGTTGGTTGATTTATTGACAAGGAATAGTAAATTTGTTTTTTTATAGATGCTTAAATAAAGCTTACTAACTATATAAAAATACTCAAATTGACTTAGAATTCCGGGATTTTACTCTTTTAGACAATAAATTGAGAATAAAATGTCAAGTTAAAAAAACAAAAACACACCTTTAAGAGATTATTAAAGGTGTGTTTAGTATAAAACAGGCAGGCTATTATATACCTGCGTCGATTAATCCTCTAAATAGTTTAACTAATTCTAATCGTGCTCTTTGTCTTTGAGCTTCAATTGCATCGGCTGCATTGTTATTACCTGCTTGTTCCAGCAATATTTCAGCTGTAGCAGTGTCCCCTGCTGCCATAAAAGCAGCGGCAGTTATACCTAACTGGTTTCCTATTTGGCCGTAGATACTCATAAAATAATCTCCTTTTTCCCTCTAACGTTTCAACCCCCAGCATTTCTAATCTTGCAGACAGTGTACCCATTAATGGTTAAGTGAAAGTTATTAAAAAATAAAGAATTTCAGTAGGGGCGTTTTGCAAAACGCCCCTACAATCTCTTGTAACTATTCGGATTTTATCGAGTGAATCGGATAAAATCTTATAAGGGTATACAGATATGCAATAAGATAGATTAAGGATCAGCAACAAAATAGTGACATAACCTGTGTTAGTAATTATGCTGTGTTGTAAAAATAAAAGATGTCTTCATTGACTAAATTTGGAAATCAACCATTTATCTGGCTTATAGAGCTAGGGCAATCATTTAAAATTTTTTTATTGGCTCTTTATGTTATTTTTATAGGCAAGTTTGCAAAAAAAGAGTTTATTGAACAGGCAAGCAAATTTGGATTTGACACCTTACCAGTTGTTGGTATTGTAAGCTTTTTTATTGGCTTGGCATTAACCTTACAAATCTCCAAACAACTCATGGGAGTTGGAAATACAAGTGCACTTGGTACGACAGTAGCTGTGTCAATCGTAAGAGAAATTGGTCCTGTCGTAGCTGGTGTAATGATTGCAGCAAGAATTGGCGGAGCAATGGCTGCTGAAATAGCCACAATGAGTGTAACTGAACAAATTGATGCGCTGATTGTAATGAAGCAAAACCCAATTAGATTTTTAGTAGCGCCCAGACTTTTGGCTTCAATGATAATGACCCCGCTATTAACAGTTTTTGCTATTTATATTGGCAGTATTGGAGGACTGTTAATTGCAATTACTTATGTTCATCTGGATCCATACATGTTTTTTGATTCTTTTAGATTAGTTGTAGGAAATAAAGATATAATAATTGCTCTTACAAAAGCACTTGTCAATGGTGCTCTAGTAGCCACTCTAAGCTGCACATTCGGAATGGAAACAGGTGGTGGAGCAGCTGGTGTAGGACAGACCACTACTAAATCAGTAGTCTGGGCAATGGTTGGAATATTTTTGTTTAATTTTTTAATTACAAACAGTGTTTATTCAGTAGCAAAGGTTTTAGACCCGGCATTTGTGAGGTAGGGGCGTATTGCAATACATCCTAATTAGAAAAGGTGTTATATAAATGAATTTGATCGAGGTGAAAGATGTAAGTAAATCATTTGACGACTTATTGGTCCTTGATGATATTTCTTTAAACGTCCAGAGGGGAGAATGTATAGTGGTTGTGGGTCCTTCAGGAGTTGGGAAATCTACTTTACTTAGAATTATTGCGGGTTTGGATAATCCTGACAGTGGTACCGTTAAAGTTTTAACAGAAAGAATAAGTATGGTATTTCAAGGAAGTGCATTATTAAATTCTTACACTGTAGGGGAAAATATTGAACTTGCTTTAGATAACCACAAATTTACAAAAGAAGAAAAAGAAAAAAAAATACTTGAAAACTTAAAACTTATAGGTCTAGAAAAATATATAAATTATTTCCCCGATCAATTATCTGGTGGACAAAGAAAAAGAGTAGGATTTGCAAGAGCAATTGCAAGTAAACCAGAGATAATACTTTATGATGAACCAACCACAGGACTTGATCCGATTTTATCTACTTTGATTGAAGATTACATGAACAAACTTTCAAGGGAATTTCACGTAGCAAGCATTATTGTTACTCACCAGCTCTCCACAATAAAAAGAACAGCTCAGAGAGTTGCTTTGTTATATAAAGGAAAAATTGTATGGGAAGGTAGTCCTCAGGAGTTTTTTGATTCTAATAATCCTTATGTAAAACAATTTGTTAATGCTGAAGTAACCGGTCCTATATTTTCAGGGTTGCTGGAATGAGGTAAGATTAGTATTTTGATAACAACATGAAAAATATAAATGAAGTTAAAATAGGAATCTTTGTTATTACAGGCTTAGTGCTACTTGTGGTAGGCTGGGCTTTTTTAAGAGAATTTACTATTCAGCAACAAGGGTATTTTACGGTTGTTTATGATGATGTAGGCGGATTAACTAAAGGTTCATTTGTAAGAATAAACGGATTAAGAGTAGGCCGCGTAGACAGCCTTACACTGGATACAAAAGAAAATAAAGTTCTGGTGCAAACTAGAATCCAATTACCAAAAGTCACCATTCCTGTTGATTCAAAATTCTTTATAAGAACAAGTGGATATGTAGGTGATAAGTATCTGGATATTATATTAGGAATGTCAAAGGTCATCTTAAAAGATGGAGAGACTATAGCAGGAGAACCCACCATTGATGCATTTCAGTCACTTGAGAAAATAAGCCAGATTTTAAATCAGCTTGATCCGAAAATTGTCGGTATGAGCATTCAGGATGTAACATCTGGAGCGGTAAACCTTGTAGAAAACACAAATAATGTTATTAAAGGTCTTCCACAAGGACATGAACTGAAACAATTAATTGGACAGGCACATAGTACTGTAGAGCAGCTAAATACTGCTATTGATAAGACGCAACATCTTGCAACCGATTCAAATTCTCAAAACAATTTAAACAAACTGCTTATACAGGCAAATGTTATTTCAAAGGATTTAAATCAAACTGTAAGTAATGCAAACAATTTAGCAAACAATAAAACAGCTTTTGAAAACGTAAACAATCTTTTAATTCGTGCAGGAAAAATAATTGAACAGTTGGATGAAATAAGAGCAGATCCCTTGATTCAAAATGATTTAAAGGAAATAATAAATAATACAAACCTGGCTGCTAAAAAGGTCGCATTTACAAGTGATGAGGTTTCTATGGCTCTAAATCAGAGATTTCTTTTACCTAAGTTACTTTTTTGGAAAATTTCTAAACCTGAAAAGAAAAAAGAAGAGCAGACAAAACGTTAATAAAGCCTTAATAAACTTTAAACCAATAGATAATCTTTTTACGAATTATTGTATTTACCCATAAATATTTTGAATTTTTATTCTTTGTATTTTTTGAAGACTAATTTATTTAAGAACAATATAAAATATGAATGCAATTGCACCAGCTTTAGAAGTTAGGCAAAACCTGACAACACCCGGCCAGTTTATACCGGTCGCAGTAAGTTCATCTGGAGGTTCTGCTGTTTCAACGGGTGGCAGGGATAGTTTTAGATCGCATTCTGAGGTTCCTGCAGAAAGACCTTCATTTTTTACAAGGTTTATTCAAGGAGTAGTAAGCATTGCAAGAAATATCTGGAGTGTAATAAGAGAATTTAATCCGTTTACTCAGGCTTTTAATTTGTCTGAAAGAATGAGAATAAGAGGACCTGTTCAAGAAGTGCAGAATAGAAATGGGCTCAGTATGGAAGATTACCAGAAGTCTATTCAATATATTCCTGGACAAAACAATGAGAGAGCAGTATTTAGATATTTTCCTCCACCTTCAGATTCAAACAAAGATTTAATTATTTTAGTTTTAGGAAATACTCAAACTTTTGATACTGACTGTGGGATAAATACACTTGCAGAAAGGTTTCATCAAGCCGGGCATCCGGTTCTGGTTTTAAGGACAGGTGATGCTGAACAGTCATTAAGATATAGGTTTGGTTCTAGTGATCCTTCTTTACATACAGAAGTTGTCTATGCTCATGGAAGAAATATTATAAATGCTGCCAGGAATAGAGAAGGACTTTTTAGTGGAATGAATAGTGAACATGCTCATGTTATAGGACACAGTTTTGGTGGTGGTACAGCTATAAGGTATACAAATGAATCCGGCAATGAAAATGGACTGCCAATAAGCAGTGTGACTTGTGTAGATCCAGTCAGGCTTGGGCATTATCATTTAGGAAGAGCTGAAATAGGAATTCCTCAACAAAGTGGAACCCCACTTCCGTATCTGCATGTGTATCAGGATAATTCATATTTCCTCAATGGAGAATCTCTTGGTACTCATAATCCAAATGTTACTTCTGTGCATATACCAGGTAGTACACATACTACAGTTACTGAAAATCAAAGGGTTCAAGATATGATTGTTGATTTTATAAACAGGACTTCTGTAAGAGACTGATTGCGATTTTTCGTTTTGTGTTTCTATAAATTAAAAAAATATTGAAGAAAATATCTATTCAATGTTAATAAGGGTAATCGTAAAATTGAGATCTTTTCCTGCCAAAGGATGATTTAAATCGATGATAATGTTTTGTTCAGCTATACCTACAATAGTAGCCGGAATTGTTCTGCCCTCTGGATCATTTAATGTAATAACCATGCCGTTTTTAGGTGTAAAATCTTCTGGAAGGGAAGAACGTGGAAAATCGCCTATTAATTTTTCGTTTTTTGGGCCATATGCATTTTCAGCTTTAATAGTAATTTTTTTTTCTTCATTAAGTTCCATTCCAAGAACGGCCTGCTCAAAGCCGGGTATTATTTGTCCATTTCCTACAACAAATTCCAGGGGTTGTTCATTGCTTGATTTATCAAAGATTGTTCCGTCATCAAGTGTTCCAATATAGTGAACTTTAATTTTATCGTTTTTCTTTACTGTCATTTATATCTGCCTTCAGTTTGATAAATATTTTACCGTATAAATAGTCTACTCGAAAATATTGCATAAACCAGGTGGTAATAATAAAGAGCTAATAAGTATATTTATTAGCTCTTTATTGTTTTTAACTAGCAGTATTTATTGATAAAAAACTATCAGAAAAAGATATTAAAATTTAATATCTTTTCTTTTTAAAACCACCGCCGCCACCACCGGAATTACGGAAACCACCTCTATCTTCTGTTCTTTCTTTTGCAATGCTGACATTAATAGCTCTTCCTTTTACTTCGGTTCCATTTAAGGCATCAATAGAGCTTTGTGCGCTACTGTCAGAACTCATCTCAACAAAACCAAATCCTCTTGAACGATTAGTGTCTCTATCAAGAATTACTTTAGCTGATATAACTTCTCCATGCTGCTTAAAAAGATCTTCAAGATCAAAATCTGTAACTTCAAACGATAAATTGCCTACGAATAATTTTTTTGACATATTTCCTCTTTCTTTCAGGTACTTGACAACTTTCGAAAGAGAATAAAGAAAACTATCTTCAAATAACTACTTAATACTCTTCTCAAGATCACAAACACCAATTTTTCCTACTAGCCTGACAATCAGGCTCAATTACTATACCACAAGGACCTATAGAACTTAAAATTTGTGCGATCTAAGCTTAGATTCTTTAATTTAGGCGGAGTCAGGAGGTTGTAATAAGGTTACTGCTTGGCTAATGTAACCCTTCCAAGCAAACAACTTAACCATTATGATGAAGTCTTTTTAAATTATTGCAAAGAGAATCTTCGATGTTGCGGTAATAAACATATGTCCTTTCACTTGATTTGTGAATTTTAAATTCACCAAAAGAAACCAATCTTTTATAAAAATCACTATCTTCAAAAGGCACATCCTTAAAACCGCGCATTTGTATAAATACCTCTTTCTTGGCAAAAAAGGTGCCCGGGTATACACAGTCATTTGCGTGAATTAATCTAGTCGGATCATCTGAGTCTGGCAACCACATATCTTTTTCATCGCCGATGATTTCAGGGAATGAATGAATAAAATCTATGTCAGAATTACTTTTCATAAAATCAACTATTTTTTTAAGATGATCAACTTTATATTCATCATCAGAATCTATAAATGTAATATAAGCCCCTCGAGAAATTAAAATACCTGTGTTGCGGGAAAGCGGTAAGTTTAGATTTGGATGACGAATATATTTAAAATTTATATATTTTTTTAAATAAGGGAAAATGACTTCTTCAATTTTGTCTGTACTGCCGCCATCTACGATAATTAATTCATAGTTCTTAAATGTTTGTTGAATAACAGAATTTAAAGCACGCTCTAAAATATATTTTCTGTTATACACAGGTAAAACTATTGATATTAAAGGAGGATTTTGGTTTTCGATTTCCATATTTATGCTAAGAATATTGTATCTAACAATAGGTTTTAGTCTTTTCCCATGCTAGAATTAAAAGCTTAATTTTATACAGGGTCAGATTAACTGACAAATACAGATTTAAATATGCAAAATATTAAAACCAAGGAACAAGAAGAAATAGTCCTGTCTGCTAAATCTGTTGCTGATATTGAAAAACCAAATCTTGGCTTTTTAAAAAAAGTAGAAACATTTATTGGCAAACTCTCTACGAAAAATAATTTTTGGAATAAAGTTTGTTCGCTAATATGGCTACCATTTGCTTTTTCAAGCGGGCTAATAATGACTAAAGAAGATGATGTGGCAATACTTCCATTTAGAAGATTTAATAAAAATTGGTACAATGCAATGGCCGGGGCTATTTTGTTGGGTAACAGTGAAATTGCTGGCGGCACGTATGTATTTAAAAAAACAAAGGGTTTGTATAGAGTTGTCTGCAAGAAACTTGAATACAGGTTTTTGTTGCCTTGTATTGGTCCTGCAATTTACAAAATGACTCCGCGTGAAGATATTGAAAAACTTATTTCTGTCGGGAACGAATTTAATATTGATTTAGATATGACCATTCACCAATTAATGTATGCTCCTAATGAAAAGCAGCGTAGGGTCGGAAAGTGTACTATTACTTTTCATGCAACACCAATAGCTTTAAAAAAAAGGAAATAACCTTTATATGAGAATGAAGTTTCAATCACTTTCACGATTAAAGGTTCTGTCCAATTCAATTGGCAGAACCGATCCATCTTATAGCTTGACTTATGGAGGCTTCAGCTTGTCTGAAGCCATATAAATGAATAATTTCTTTCAGACGTTAGGATGGGCTTTTTATTTAGCTTGTTCATGGACATGGTGTATTGGAATGTTTTTGCCTGTAATTTTGATCCGTGATTATGGTGTATGGGGATGGGTAATATTTGCTGTTCCTAATGTTTTAGGTGCTACAGCAATGGCATATGTTCTGGCAAAACCTGAAATGAGTAAGGAGATGGTTGAAAGGCATAAAATTGCCTGCAGTGTATTTTCAATAATTACAATTCTGTTTCAAATTTATTTCATTGGGTGGATTGGCACAATTGTTCCAAATATTTTTACACTAGCTGTATGTGTTGTGCTTGTTTTAATATATGTGTCAGGCTCACGGATTGATGATAATCAAAGGTTTAGTGCTTTTATTGTATGGATATTGTCTTTGATTTGCCTGATTTTAACTTTTCATTTTGTGCCTGTGGAAAAAATCGATCTTTTTAAGAGTGGAAATTTAATTCATAATACTAATGCTCTTTTACATCTAACACCGGTATTTATTTTTGGATTTTTACTATGTCCTTATCTTGACTTAACTTTTCATAAGGTAAGACAATCCAATACCCTGTTAAATTCAAAAATTGCTTTTACGGTTGGATTCTGTTTTATGTTTCTTCTAATGATAGTTTTTACTTTTTTTTATGCAAGACCTGTGGCAAGCATAATTGAAGGTGTTTCTTGTCTCCTTAAAGATCAAAGTCAGTTGCCGTTAATATATATTTATGTTCTAACTTTTCATATGTTAATTCAGGCAGGGCTTACGGTGTTTTTTCATCTTAGATTGCTTCTTCCAATAATTAGGAAAAACAATAGAAATAGTTTTTTGTTGGTGATATTAGGTGTTGTAATTTATCTGCTGCCTGTAATATTTAATGCAAATCATCTGCCATTAGGAATGACAATAAATGAATTTATTTATCGAGTATTTATGGCTTTTTATAGTTTGATTGCACCATCGTATGTGTTTTTATTTGTGATTCCAAAGAATAAGAAAAATATTTCTTTAAATAACTACAATTTACTTGTCTGGATTACAGCTGTATTATTTGCGCTGCCATTTTATGCTATTGCTTTTTTAGGAGTGAAATGGAATCTGGAGATTTGTGTACTTGCAGGTTTAGCGATTGTTTTATTCTCTAGAGTATTAGTTAAGCCTGAAGGTGTTAACTTATAAAAAACGGAGGTGGTGAGATTCGAACTCACGTGACAGGTTACCCCGTCAAACTGATTTCGAGTCAGTCCCGTTACGACCACTTCGGTACACCTCCGTATTTCATACTATTTCATTGTAAACTATATTTATGTCTGCAAGTGAATTAAAGCAAATTATCAAAAATATTAAGTTTCTTATTCTGGATGTAGATGGTGTTTTAACAGATGGATCCCTCTTTTATTCAAAAGATGGTGAACATATAAAAAGATTTAATGTTCGTGATGGTCAGGGAATTAAACTTGCTCAGTCTTATAGTATAGAAATTGCACTTGTTAGTGCACGAAACTGTCCTATTGTATTAAACAGATTTAATGAACTTGGAGTTAAGCATATTTATCAGCACTGTTATGATAAAGCAAAAAAAATCAAAGAGTTATGTGCTGAATTAAATATTCTGATTGAACAGGCTGCTTATATTGGGGATGATATTTTAGATGTTCCTGTCTTGGAAATTATTGGTTTGCCTGTTTGTCCAAAAGATGCACACCCATCTGCAAGATCAAAAGCAAAGCTGATTACCGAAGCTAAAGGTGGCTCTGGATGTGTCCGTGAAGTAATTGATTTGATTTTAAAAGAACAAGGGAAAATACAAATCTAATTGAGAATTAAGAATTGAAAATCATGGAATCTTTTATTAATTCTCCGTTGTCAATTAGTCCCTTGTGTAAACCCTTGGCAGTCTCATTTTGAGCCTGCAGATTAGTTCATAAGAAAGCGTATTTAGGATTTCTGCCCATGATGAAATCGTAAGTTCGTTATTTAGAAGAGTTATTACATCCCCAACTTTTGGATCTTTAATTTCTGAAACGTCAAACATCATTTGATCCATTGTAATTGTTCCAACCTGCTGTACTTTCTTAGTATTGTAAATAGCGAAAATCTTATTTGAGAGTCTTCTATCTATTCCATCTGCATATCCTATGGGAATTGTTGCAATTACACTGTCTTTTTTTGCTGTCCAGATTCTTTCATAACTTACTGATTCACCTTTTAATATTTTTTGTATTCTTGTTATTCTTCCTTTAAGTGAAATCAGAGGTTCAAGAAAATTAAATTCCTGACCATACAGCCCAATTCCTACTCTGACCAGATCATATCTAAATTCAGGATAGTTAATTCCTGCATAGCTGTTTGCAATGTGTTTCTGTACAGGCAGATCATGGCATGCTTCTATAGCATGATCAAATCTCTCTTTTTGAAGTTTTGAAAAATTGTAATCATTTGCATCTGAAAGATGAGTGAAAATACCTTTAAGTTCTAAGTAGTTTGAATTTGTTAAATCTTTAAGAACTTCTAAACTTTCCTTGTAATCAATTCCAAGTCTGTTCATCCCTGTATCAATTTTTAACTGGATAGGTATTTTGACTGAAATTTTTGATACAACTTCTTTTGCAGCATCTTTAAGTTGATTGATTTGATCTGGTGAATAAATCGTTATTGTTAAATCGTTTAAAAAACAACTTTCATAAGCCCAAAATGGTGTAGCTCCAAGTATTACAATTGGTGTTTTTATTCCTGCTTGACGAAGTGAAACGCCTTCATCTACAGTTGCTACCCCAAAAGAATTAACTCCAAGGCTTTGTAATATTGGGCATAAAGTTGCAGCTCCATGACCATAGGCATCTGCCTTTACAATTGCCATTATTTTTGTCTTTATCGCATCATGTAATTTTCTAAAATTTTTTTCAAGGGCTGATAGATTAATTTCAACCCAGGCATCTCTTTGAGTTGATGTAAAAGATTGGGTTCTATGGGTAATGGTCATTTATATATACTATCAGAATTTATGTAGACAGTTGCTACGGATGATGTCATTCCCGCGAAAGCGGGAATCCAGAAATACGTTAATTTTGTTTTTATCGTCTGGATTTCCAGTTAAGCTGGGAATGACATTTCTCTAGATTTTATTTGTAATTTCATTATCCTTTTCGGATATAATTAACCTGTTATGAAAAAACGAGCATTAATCAGTGTTTATAAAAAAGACGGAATTATTGAGTTTGCTAAGGAGCTTACAGAAAAATATAACTATGAAATTATTTCTACCGGCGGCACTGCTGAACTTTTAAAGAAAAATAATATTTCTGTTATAGAAGTAAGTGAACTGACTAAATACCCTGAAATGCTTGAAGGACGAATAAAGACTTTGCATCCTGTTGTTCATGCCGGGTTGCTTGCAAGACGTGATAAACCGGACCATATGAGTAAAATCCAGAGTCTTGATATCAAGCCGATTGATATGGTGGTTATTAATCTTTATCCGTTTCAGGAAGTAGCAACTAGTCTTGAAGTGCCTTTGGAAAGAGTTATTGAAAATATTGATATTGGTGGACCGTCAATGATTAGAAGTGCTGCAAAAAATTATTCTGCAGTTACTGTAATTTGTGATTTTGATGACTATAAAACCGTTTTGCAAAATCTTGCTGAAAATAATGGGAATATTATGCTCTCTTTAAGGGAGAAATTAATGATTAAAGCTTTTCAGACCACAGGTTTATATGATGCTGCAATATCAGACTTCTTTTCAAGATATTTTTCGAAAGATAAATCTTCTCCGAATGGAAGTCACAATACTTTTGAGAAAAATTTAAATTTAGACTTAACCTTAAAGCAGAATTTACGTTATGGTGAAAATCCTCATCAACAGGCTGCATTGTATCTTTCATCAAAGACAAATTTAGGTCTGGCAAATGCTAAGGTCTTGCAGGGAAAAGAACTTTCTTTTAATAACTATCTTGATTTAGACTCTGCCTGGAATATTGCCAGTGAATTTGATATTAAAACTCCTGTTGCAGTAATTGTTAAGCATAATAATTCCTGCGGTGTTGCGATTGCACCGACTCTTTTACATGCTTATGTTGAAGCTTTGAATACTGATCCAGTCAGTGCTTTTGGTGGGATAGTTGCTTTTAATAATTCTGTGGATGTAGAGCTTGCTTCTGAGTTAGTAAAGATATTTTTGGAAGCTATTATTGCTCCGGACTATTCGGACGTTGCTCTTGAACTATTTAAGAAAAAACCCAATTTAAGGATTTTAAAAATTCAACCGGGAATGAGTCAGGAAAAACAGTTTGATATTAAAAAAATTGGTGAAGGGTATCTAGTTCAGGATTTTAATAATGAGATTCTGGATGTGAACAGTCTGAAAGTGGTTACAAAAAGAAAACCAACTGAAGGAGAGATGATTGATCTTATTTTTGCATGGAAAGTCTGCAAGCATGTAAAATCAAATGCAATTGTAGTTGCAAAAGACGGTAAAACACTTGGTATTGGCGGAGGACAGACAAGCAGAGTTGCTTCTGTGGAAATTGCACTTAATCAGGCAAATTTCAATTCAAAAAATGCTGTTATGGCATCAGATGCCTTTTTCCCTTTTAAAGATAGTATTGAAGTTGCAGCAAAGGCAAACATTTCAGCGATTATTCAGCCTGGTGGAAGCATAAAAGATCCTGAAGTTATAGAAGCTTGCGATAAATATAATATTGCTATGGTTTTTACAGGGATAAGGCATTTTAGACATTAATGATATTATTTTATTTATGTCTCTAACTTTTCAAGAGCTATATTTAACGCTGAATCAATATTGGTCAGAGCAAGGCTGTGTAATTATGCAGCCATATGATATTGAAAAAGGGGCCAGTACAATGAACCCGGCTACTTTTCTTTATGTGCTTGGGGAAAAACCTTGGAATATGGCTTGTATAGAGCCATGCAGAAGGCCTACTGATGGAAGATATGGAGATAATCCAAATAGACTGCAGCATTATTTCCAATATCAGGTAATTATGAAACCATCACCGGATAATATCCAGGATATTTATTTAAACAGTCTGGAAAAAATTGGGGTAAAAACAAAAGAGCATGATATTAGATTTGTGGAAGATAATTGGGAGTCTCCTACGCTTGGTGCATGGGGAGTAGGTTGGGAAGTCTGGCTTGATGGAATGGAAATTACCCAGTTTACATACTTCCAACAGGCAGGAGGGATAGATTTGAAACCTATTTCAGTTGAAATTACATATGGTCTAGAGAGGCTTGCTATGTATCTGCAGGATGTAGACAATGTCTTTGATCTTAAATGGACTAAAGATATTAAATACTCAGATATCTATAAAAGAAATGAATATGAACAGAGCAAATATAATTTTGAAATTGCCAATGTGGATTCTCTACAGAAACGTTTTGACATTTACTATGAAGAGAGTAAATTGTGTCTTGAAAATAAACTACTAATGCCTGCATATGACTATATTTTAAAGTGTTCTCATTGTTTTAATCTGCTTGATTCAAGAGGTGCTGTTAGTCGTGATGAAAGAATGGCATATATTTTACGAATAAGAAAGCTTTCAGAAGCCGCAGCTAGGTTGTATTTGGGCATAGAAGATAAAGTAAGTATTAGACAATAGTAAGTTGTCTTATACGATGGCCAGTAGTCTTAATGTAAACAATACTCCGTCAACCATTACAGTTCTATAAACAGGTTCTTCTTGTAAATCCTCATCATCTGCTAGGACAAAAAGAGATGAGTCTTTCTTCTTTGTTCTGTCAGCTCTTCTGGTTCTTGTTAATCTTGTTCTTTCACTAACAGCTGATTCTAAGGTACCCTTGTCGTACCCATCTGATTTCGCCATATTATGAAAAGCTTCTTCCCCGCTTTTATTTTGTGCACCGCTAACTTGCTTGGGAAGGTTGCTTTGTCCGGGGGTAATTCGATTTGCATCCATTAGTTATCTCTATCCTTTTAAGTTTTTAATAATGTATAATTAGTTATCGGTCGCTTATCCAGACTCTGTAGATAATGCTTGAGAATGGTTAATATTAAGTAAAAAGTACATTAAAAATTCATTAATGATAAATAGATTAGAATTAAAACTAGTTAAAATATCTCAATCATTCTTTTATTTTTGTCTCTGGATGTTGCAATTTATTGTATTGTCATTCTTTTGTAATATAAAACTTGAAGGACAAAGGTCTATCCCTAAGAATGGGAGATTTATACTAGCTGCAAATCATCAGAATTTTTATGATGGCTTTTTTACGGCTTATGCTCTTGGACCTTTTAAAAAAGTAAGTTTTATAATTGCTAAGAGAGCATTAAAGTCCAAATTTACACAGCTTTTAGCAAGACTTATAGGTTCTGTACTGTTAGGGAGCAGTGTTGAAGAGTATCAAAGGGTACTAAAAAATTTAAATAAGGTTTTATCACATGGGGGAAGGGTAGGGATATTTCCTGAGGGGGATATTTCACCAGGGCCAATTCCAAGAAAATTCAAAGGTGGGGTTGCTAAACTTTCAATTGATTCTAAAACAAAAGTTATTCCAATATTTTTAAGTGGGACTTATAACCTGCGATACTTTAAATACTTGCTGAGTAGGCCAACAATAACAATAAAAATTGGCAAACCAATTGAGCTTTATAATTATGTAAGTGAAAATGGGAATAATTTAGATCAAGTTGCATCTGTTCTAAGAGAACAAATTATAGATTTAGCAGCTTTGCAGGAAGCTAAGGATTTTGGTGATTCAGGAAACTTTGATTCTACCCCGTTTTTAAACACTTATACTTCAACTTAAAATAAGTGTTTTTAACTGTTTGCTGATTTGGGAATAATGGAATTGTTAGAAGGTTTGCATTATTTAAATACAAGAAATTATGATTCTATCTTTTTACGACAATAAAAAAAACGGATCAATTATTTTATTTATTCATGGTACTGCCAGTGCAAATGATATTTGGGAAAAACAGTATAAATTATTAAGTAAATCTGATTATAGAATTATTGGAATTGATCTTAGAGGACATGGCAAGTCAGTTAATCCAGGAGGCTTTTGTACTTTGGAAGGACATCTAAATGATTTAAAAGAAACATTTGATTATATAGGGATTGATAATTGCCCAATGACTATAATTGGACATTCATTTGGTGCTGTGCTTGCTGCACGATTTGCTGAAAAATATCCTGAAAAAGTTTGTAGGCTTTTGCTTGTTTCATTACCCGCAAGAATACCAAAGATTTTGTTTAAATATTATAATTGGCTTTTAGGGAAACCAGTTGAATATCTAAAGAAAAAAATAAACCTGATATTAAAATTGCCTATAAAAAAACATTATAAGCTTGCAATATCAAGTGATCTGGATGTTGTAAGGGCCATAGTAAGAAACTCTCTTCAGCGGGATTTCTTGGCTCAGGTGCCAAAAATAAATTGTCCTGTTTATCTTTCAGTTGGACGGTTTGATTATGTGGCTTTAAAAAGTATGGTAAAAAGACTCCATAATGAGTTACCAAACTCTAACTATAAAGTATTTAACTGGGCAAGCCATAATTGTATGGAAGAGGTGCCTTCTGAATTTAACCAATGGATATTGTCAGCGCTTGCATTGCCTTTAATTCAGCATAGTATCAGATAAAGTTCCGTAAAACCCTTATGAAAGCTGCTTTTACATGAGTTTTGTGGTATTATTTTCATACGGAATTTAGAAAAATATATGACTAAGCAAGAGATTGTAAAATATGGTGATCCTACTCTAAGAAAAGTAACCAGCAGAGTTATAAAGTTTGATAAATCGTTGAGGAAGCTTGTTGAGGATCTGTTTGAAACAATGTATGCCTCTGATGGTGTTGGTCTTGCAGCTCCTCAGATTGGTGTCAGTAAAAGAATTTTAGTTCTTGATGTTGATTATCCTTCAAAGAGGTATATTGATGAACAAACAAAGAAAGAAACAGTTGCATATACCCCGCTGCTGTTGATAAACCCTGTACTTATTCACAAAGAAGGTCAGATTATTTCAAAAGAAGGCTGTCTTAGTTTTCCGAATGTTGTTATTGATGTAATCAGGTTTAAGAAAATCATTGTCAGGTATCAGGATTTATTAGGAAAAGAAAGAAAACTGGCTGCTGAAGATGATTTGCTTTGTAGATGTATTCAGCATGAAATTGATCATCTTGATGGAAAGTTATTTGTAGATAAGACAGCTGATGAAACTCAAATGAAACGAATTCTTCAAGAAGCAGGGCTTGGAGATATAGTTTCACCTCCTTCTCCAGTAATGATTGGATAAATCATCTTGTTCTTACACTAATAAATTAGTTCCAGGTATTTTGCCTCTATTAAGTTTTATAAATAGCATGTATTAGGAGTATAGCTAAAGTATATTTAAGCAATAATAAATAATAGTTTTCTTATTACCTATTTGTAAAGATTTTAGATAAAGAAAATAAAAATAATATTAAATATCTAATGGAAGCTTAATTTTTGCTGTACGATAGGGACTTAAAAGTAAAAGAAATAAAGGATTAAATTAATGAGTACCGCTCTTAAGACCAGACATTCAAACCACATTAAGCCTGTTGATATTGTTGAAATAACATTAGCTGTACCCCAAGATCAGGTAAACATGCTCAGGCAAATGGCTATTAGATATATTCTTGACAATAACGATGAAAGTACTGCATTTAAACTTATAGATTTAACCCATACAAAGCTTAGAAATGATATTAAGCTCTGGAAGTCTTAATAAAGAGACAGGATTCGAACTTTTTTACCTGCTTTGACCGTTGGATAAGTTTGTTATTAAACACTAAAACATTGCTCTAGCAATTGGTAATTAAAGGATTTGTCCCATTTATTGGGCAAATCCGATTAAGTGTTAGGTTTGATTGAGAAAAAGCGAAATAATTTTTTAAAGTTCAAAATTTAATAAATAATAGTTGAAAAATTATGGAGCGTTATAAATGGATCGGATAGGATTCGAACCTATAACCAAAGGATTATGAGTCCTCTGCTCTACCGTTGAGCTACCGATCCGGCTACCGTTAACTTAATTATTATACTGCAAAAATACTTTAGGCACTCTTAGCTATTTGTGATTCCTTTTTAAAATCTTTTATTTTTGAAATACCTGTATTTTGCTCCGGAATTGGAAGTGTAAATTCAAATATACTGCCTTCTCCCAGTTTGCTTCGAACTGAGATTTTACCTCCGTGCTGCTCAATAGATTTTTTAACAATAGTAAGACCTAAGCCTGTTCCTTTAATGGTGTGAACTTTGTTTTCAATTCTATAAAATCTCTCAAATATTAAAGGGATGTGCTCTTCCTGAATGCCGATACCATTGTCAATAACCTGGAATAAAACAGAATCTTCCTCTTTCTTTACTACAAGTTTTACTATTCCATTTCCCGGTGTGTATTTGATGGCATTTGAAATTAAATTAATTAATATTCTTTCAATGTATTCTTGATGGATGTCTAGTGCTGGAAGATTTTCACTAATGTCGGTAAGGAGTTTAATGGATTTTTTATTCGCAAGAACCATTATAGATTTAAGAGCATAGTCTATTGGTGGATAAACTTCCTGGGTTGAGAGCTGGATTTTAGTGGAAGGTGATTCTAATCTTGATAACTCAAGTACATCATTTACCAGATTACTTAATCTGTCTGTTTCTTCATTTACAATAGATAAAAATTCAGTTCTTGTTTTTTCGTCAATTTGATCATTATGAGAACATAAAGTGTCTACATAACACTTAATACTTGTAATAGGAGTTCTTAGTTCATGGCTGACATTACTTATGAATTCTTGTTTGATTAATTCAATTTCTGCTTCTTTTGTTCTGTCCTGAATTACGATTACTGCTCCAAGCTTTTCGTTGCTTATGTCATATAAAGGAGTTATTATTAATCTTAAATTTTTGTTTTCTCTTACAAGTTCAAAATTTAAGTATTCGTGAGAGCTTCCTTCTATATCAATAATCCTTATGTTGTTTAAGTAATTTAGCATTTGTTCGTTTGCTTTTACATCCCAGATGTTGTTTGCTTTTTGTCCGATTAATTCATCTCCTGATCTATTTAAGAGTCTTGCTGCTGTTGGGTTTATAATCTGGATAGTGTTTTCTTTGTCCAGGACTATAACACCATCTGCAATTGACATAACTACTGACTCAAACTTGTTTCTTTCTGAGCTTAATGTTGCGATATTTGATTCTTCGTATTGTTGCAGACGCTTTGACATTTTATTAAATGCTTTTACCAGCAGTGATAGTTCTTTCCCTAAAAAACCTTTTAATGGAAGCTGAAAACCAAAACGTCCTTCACTGATTGCTTTTGCACCTTTTTCAAGCTTTCTAAGAGGTCTAGTAATTATTAATGAGTTTACAATTGCACCAATTACCGACAAAATCCAGACAAGTAGAAATATTTCAAATAAAAATGCAAGTAATTCTTTCTTTGATCCTACAATTGTAAATCCTGCATCAGCAAAACCTACCCAGGCCCAGCCTAAAAAATTGGAATTAAATTGAAGTGGCTCGGCAATGGTTAACAGCTTGCCGTTTTTTGAATATGCAATTCTTATAAAGGGTACATGATTTGGAGGAGTAACTTTGTTTGAATGATTTTTAAAGATGTCATATAAATGTGCAAATTTGCTTTTTGCTAAAACATTTCCAGCATTATCAGTAAAAACCACAAAATACATCTCTGGATCTTTTTTACTTGTACTATTAATCAATTCTTCTAATCGTGAATTTCTTATATTATTGTTTTTGTAATCAGGAAGCAGTATTTGAGCACCAAGCTGAGCCAGGGTTTGTGTAACCTTTAAATTATGGTTTAGCTTTAGAACCTGATTGTCTATATTTGATTGAATATCCTGAACAATTAAAAATGTACACAACGTAATAAAAATAGAGATGCTTAAAATCAGTGAAAATATAAGCTTTACCTGGAAGCTTAAGCTGTAAAAAAAATGCTTTACGTAACCAAAATAGCGTTTTATACTGTCAATAAGGAAATTCCCCATAGCTAAAATTATACTTCCTTATCCTTTCTTGAATATTAATGTTTTTGGTCTGACATTTGTTATGGTATTGCTGGTCAGCTTTTTATCGTTAAAGTTAAAAACAACCTCTTCAGAAGACAGCTCTTTGTCTGCCTGACTTACTTTTGCATTACCTTTAAATATTATTTTTTCAGGTTTTTCGTTCTGGTCATCTCTTAGTAGTAATGCTTCATTACTATCCCCTTTTGTGTCTTCATAAGTAATTTTGACCCTGTTTGTTTCGCTCTTTGCAGTTACTTCGCCACTACTGTGATCTATGAAAAGCTCATCGGCATTTAATGATATTGGATTTTGTTCGTTTTTTGGTTTTGCTTTATATGGCCAAATTATACTTTTAACTTCTCTTTTTGCATAAATATCATCTGTGTTTATATCAAATATAAATTCTTTTGCATAGGTTTCATGATTCTGTTGTTCTAGATAAGCCGGCTTTGTGTTTCCTGTAAATATTGCTTGATATGGTTTCTTGTTTTTATAGATAATTTTTGCTTCATCAGATGTTACTTTTGTATCCTGATAAACTGTCTTTATGTTTCCTTTTGCGCTTGCGTTCTCTCCATTCCAATGGAGTTCCTGGTAGTCAGAAGCAATAGTAATAGAATTGTTGTTTTTGTCTTTCAGTTCTGAAGTGGTGTTACCTTCTGCGTAAATAGTTTGATCATGAATTGAAACTGTAATTTTGTCTGCTTCAATATTTCTGTCTTTAAGTTTTATTTTTGCACGATTGTAAAAAAGAGCTTTGTCCGGCTTTCCTTCCGAATCGGTCTTAATTTTTCCATCAGGGGCTTCAATGATTGCATCTTTATATTTGATTGAGATATTTCCCTGAATATTTATTTGTGCTTCATCTGTTTCAAGTGAATCTGCATGTTTTATTTCAAACTCTTCTGAAGCTGTTTCGCTTGCCAGTACAGTAAGCGGGAATAATAGTATTAAAGAAAATAAAATATATTTTTTCATTAATTAATTATGACTATGCTTTATGATTGATGATTGTTCTTACATTACCAACAGCCTGAACCTTCTTTGAATTAACATCATAAACAATTTTATCTGCAAGTATTTTTTTATCGCCTTGAATAGCTCCAGGGTTGCCTGTTATTACAATAAAAGAGTTATTTCCATAGCTAAGAGTATTGCCATAGCATTCAGTTTTGCCATGGACAATACTTACGTTATTTTTTGCAAGAACTTTTTTATCTGGAGTAATTTTTAAATAACCGGCTTTAACAAGCTTTTCTTCAGAATTGTAAACCACATTACTGCTTGCTTCAATATTACCGGAATTATCCCATTTTATCGTGTCGGCTGAAAGAGTATCATTGTTTTTTAAAATGATTTTACCTCCATTGTTGATTAGGGCACTTGAAATTTCACCCTTGCTGTTTTTTTCAATATAAACATTTTCACCGGAAAGCTGGATGTCTTTAAAAACAGCTTCTTCTAATTTTGTGACAGTAATTTTACTTTGATCATCGTTTACCAAAGCACTTTCTCCTTTTACCGTTCCATTGTTTTTTAAGGACAGATTGAATCCTTTTTGTGCTTCAATTGATGTCCCCATCCCGAGAGATAATTGGTTGCTTTCTAAAAGAAAATCACCGGCTCTATTTTTTGTGGTTACTTTACCAAACAGACAAATTTCTTTTGTCAGTGAGTTGGCTTTAGCATGTGGAGCTGAAAGTTCAAAAACCACTTCCTTCTCTTTGTAAACGTGTGCTTTTATGTCATTTATAGTTGCTGATTGTAAGTTACTTTCGGTATTACCTTCCTTTGCACTCAAGTCCCATCTTATTAGCCCTGTTTTTGGGTCCATTTCCCTTAACACATATTTTTTTGCTTCAGATTCAACGAGCTGGAGAGCTGGATTTATTTCCTTTTCTGATTTTTGAACTATTGATTTACCTCTGGAGAATGAAATGACGAAGAATATAATCATGCTAATTGTTAAAATTAGAGGAATAAATTTTGATATATTTGTTCGTTTTGGCATGAAATATGATTAGAGAGTAAATTCTACCAGAATTGTAGTAGGGACTTACCATAGCAAGTCCCTACTATAGTGCGTCTCTACTAGTTTCCCAATGATCTTAATAATAATGCCTGTGAAATTTCCAGAATACCTTCTTTAAGATTACCCTCTTTAATTTTTAACTCACCAAGAAAGAAGTGTGGTGCAGGATTATTTGGATCCTGTCTGGCTGCTTCAGTCCATAATCTTTTTGCTTTGTGCAAATCATTATATTGTTCAGTCAGAATAAAACCATAATAAACTTTTGTCCAGATGTCATTTGGATTTACTTTTAGCTGTTCGTCGAAATAATAAATACTTTCTTCGAGATTTTTTTTAATTTCTGGATTTGAATCGTTAAGTGCGAATGATTTTGAAGTAAGCAGGTTGAGAGATTTGGATTTAGTTTTTTGTTCTTTGTTTGTTGAGGCAGGTTTCAAACCTGCCTTTACGGACTTTTGAATGTCTTTTGAAATCAAATATGCTTTTAAATAATGACTGAATGCTAAGCGATATCTTATGTTGTTTGCGTAAGCTTCATTTGTCTTATCTTTTAACATCTCCCTGTATTCGATTATTTTTTTATCGATGATTCCTATATTCTCAGGTTTTCTTATTAGAAGCTTTGTCTTTCTTAGTTCTTTAATTGCCTCTTCTACAAGACTTGTACGGCTGAGTGCAATTGCCAGATTAAAGTGTGCTTCTGGGTTGTCGGGGTATTTTAAGGCTTGAGCTTTTGCAATATTCAAATCGTCAGTCAGGGAGATATCTTCTGTTTCTGTACCTATCTGTAGGGGTTCTTCTGCTTTTATGGGAGTAAAATTTGCGACAGTGAAAAGTATAAAATATAAAATAATCAAAAATTTCATTTATTTAATCTTCCTAATTCTATTGATCTTTCCTTTGCAGCATTAATCCCTGAAAAAATTATTTTAGCTAAGCCTTTCTTTTGAAATGTTTTTAAAGCAGCTTCAGTAGTGCCGTTTGGAGAGGTGACGCTTTTTCTGAGCTCATTCGGAGATAAATTATTTTTATCAAGCAAGAGTAATGTTCCTTTTGCTGTTTGTAAAATTAGTTTATTTGAAAGCTTTTGATTTAAACCAAGCTTTTTACCGCTGTCAATCATTGATTCTATGAAGTAGCAGAAGTAAGCCGGTCCGGAACCTGAAATGGCAGTAATTAAGTCAAAGCTATTTTCATTTATCTCAATAGTTTTTCCAATTGAAGCAAAGATTTTTCTGACTTTATCTTTCCTTTTTCCTGTGACATTTCGATTGAAAGCCAAAGCACTGATTCCTTCCCCGATTTGACAGGGAGTATTAGGCATGATTCTTGCAATTGGTTGTTTTTTGCCAAGGTGAAATTCTAGGCTTTTTATTTTTACTCCTGCTAGTATTGAAATCACTAAAGTGTTTTTTTGAACTGATTTCTTTAGCAGGGTTATTGAGTCGTTAAAATCACCTGGCTTGACGGCTAGAATAACTACTTCTACAAGTTTTCTCTCTTTAACAATTGTTTTAATTAAATCATTGCTGGCAAAATATCCCATCCTCTTTAAATAATTAACTCTTTCAGATTTCTTTTCTATAAACAGAATACTTCTATTTGAAAAAAGACCTTTTTTTGATATTCCGGAGGCAATGGCAAATCCCATATTTCCACCGCCAATTATTATTAGTTTTTTCATGATCACTTAAATATTTTACACTGTTAGGACTTATGCAAAGTTAGCATCTTTGAAAACTGGCTGTCACTAAGCTCCTGCGTCGCAAAAATAATACTTGTGCTGACGTGCCAGTTTAGTTGATATGATATGGACAAGTCCTGACTATTAAAAATTGTGCAATATCTAGCCTAAATCTGTCTATTTTGTTACAATAAAACTCTTATAATTTGTACAAGTGAAGGTTTGCTTTAGACGCAAACCTGAACGTCAAAGGGAATCTGCATAGAAATAGCAAAGTTTTTTTTATTCAATTTGGGCGTAGTAGTTATTTTGCGTTTAAAGTAAAAGGAAATGACAATAAAGTCTGAAAAAGAAGCAAATGAAACAGGAAACGTAAAAAGTTTTTTAAAGCTTGCTGACAGGTTGAGTTATGTTCCATCATATATTTTTGCAAAGCTGGATAAAGAAAAACAAGCACTGCAAAATAAAGGTATAGATGTTATTGATTTAAGCTTGGGAAGTCCTGATTTGCCTTCTCCAAAAGTTGTTGTTGATGAATGTGTTAGAGCAGTTCAGGATCCAACGAATTATCGATACCCTCCATTCTGGGGACAAAAACAGTTTAAAGAAGCTGCTGCTGCCTGGATGAATAAAAGGTTTTCAATTCAAATAGATGCAGAACATGAAATCCTCCCACTGTCAGGGTCTAAGGAAGGGATTACTCATCTGGCATTTGCAATAATTAATCCTGGTGACTTATCAATAGTTCCAAGTCCTTACTATCCAGTTCATGCAAGAGGTACTTTACTTGCCGGAGGTACTGTATATGAACTCCCGCTGTTGGAAAAAAATAAATTTATTCCTGACCTTGATTCAATTCCTCAATCAGTTCTAGATAAGGCAAAATTGTTTTTTATCAGTTTTCCAAATAATCCTACCGGTGCAATTTGTGATTTTGAATTTTTGGAAAAGCTTACAAATCTATGCATTAAAAATCAAATTCTTTTGATAAGTGATCTGGCATATTCGGAGATTACTTTTGATGGTTTTACAGCATCAAGTATTTTCCAGGTTAAAGGTGCAAAGGATATTGCAATTGAGTTTCACACTTTATCAAAAACTTATAGTATGGCTGGCTGGAGAATTGCTTTTGTTGCTGGAAATAGAAAAATTATTGAAGCACTGTATGAAATTAAGACAAATACTGATTATGGTGTGTGTAACATTGTTCAGGCATCAAGTATAAAAGCTTTTTCGATTCCTTCCAGCGAGCATAAGAAAAATTCAATGATTTATCAAGAGCGCAGGGATGTAATCTTAGAAGAGCTTAAAGGTCTTGGCTGGAACATACTTAAGCCCGGTGGTGCTATGTACATCTGGTTGCCAGTGCCTAAAAAATACAAATCAAGTCTTGAGTTTTCATACGATCTCCTGCATACAGCACATGTAGCAACAATCCCCGGTTCTTCTTTTGGTACATATGGTGAGGGCTATGTAAGGATAGCTTTGGTTGATAAAAAAGAAAGATTGCGCGAAGCAGCTCTTCGAATGAAAACAGCAGGATTGGTCTATCAATAGAAACACGTCATTGATATATAATTAAACTATATGTTTAACAGGAAAAATTATCAAAGTTTTCTCAGGCTTTCTTTTGTTTTTATAATTTGTTTTGTTTCTACTTTTACTCCTTCATGTGCAAAAAAACAGGAGGTTTTGTTTTCACCGATTTTTTTTAATGAGGGGATTAGATATCACAAAAACGGTGATTTGCAAAATGCAATTTCATCTTTCAATAGATCTCTTTCTTTAAGCTCAAGTGATATTTCAACTTTATTAGTACTTGGTCAAACATATCTTGAAGATGGGAAGCTGGCTCTTGCACTTAAAACTTTTCAAAACGCTGTGAAATTATATCCCAACGATGCTTTGGTTCATTTCTTTCTTGGTCTGACATATGAACGAAACAAACAGCCTGAAGAAGCTCTTTCAGAATATAAATTAGCCATTGTTATAGAACCTGAAAATCTTTTAATGAAATCTGCTCTTGGCAATGTTTGCTTTTTAAGCGGTGATTATAAATGTGCAGTGGATAGCCTTGGTAAGGTAATACTTGCTTATCCTTTACATCTTCGTTCTAGATTGGTTCTGGCTTCTTCTTACCACTATTTAAAAAACTATGCTCTTGCAAAGGAACAGTACAAAAGTGTTTTAGATCATCTGCCCAATAATGCTGTTTTATGGTATAACCTGGCTAAGGCTGAGATAGCACTTGGAGAATATGACAATGCAGAGCTAAGTATTAATCAGGCTGTTCTCTTAGATAATTCAGTAGTTGAATTCTACCTTGACAGGGCGCAGCTTCATTACAAATTAAGTCGTCTTGAAGGAGCAGATAATGATTATTTGATTGCTTTAAAATTAGAGCCAAATAATCCTGCTATTCCTATTGAGTATGCTAATTTTCTTTGGAAAACAGGTGCTTATTTAAAAGCTGCTGATCAGTATGAAAAAGCAGTTGAACTGCAACCTGATGATATAGAACTTCTGATAAACAGAGCATATTTATTACAGCTTGCAGAGCAGTACCCTGAAGCAAAATCTATATGGAATGAAGTTCTAGAAAAAGCTGCTGAAAACCAGTATGCACTTTTTAACCTGGCAAGACTTTACCATGAAGAAAAGAATTATCCGAGTGCTATTGAGCATTATAAAAAATTAATCTCTTTTCAGAATGTTTCAAAGGAAACTAAACTGGATGCAAAGCGAGGACTTGCTCTTTGTTTTCAAAGGAGTCAGAATTTTGCTGAAGCTAAAATAGTATACAGTGAACTTATAGAAGAAGAACCTGAAAATTCAAAAGTTCTTTATGAGTTTGGAAATATTTTAACTGAAGAAAAACAATACAAAGAAGCTGTAGATTATTTTAAAAAGGCGATTGAGCGTAGATATGAACCTTTGAAAATGGTTTATCAGGCTTTGGTCAAAGCTTATGAAAATTTAAATGATTCAACTAATTTGAAAGTTGCATATAAAGAATGGTTGAATATAGACAAAGACAATGTAGATGCAAGAATTTCTTATGCAAAGTTTTTAGCTAAAAGTGGTGCTACTCAGGAGGCTATAGAGCAATATAGGGTTGCGGCAACTCTGGATAATACAACTGCGAGCAGGTTTAAATTAGCTCAGTTTTTAATAGAGCAAAACGATTTTTATGGTGCGATTGGACAGCTTCATGGATATTTGGAGTCAACTCCAAATGACTTAAATGCCTTGATCCTTCTTGCAAATGCTTTTAAAGAACTTGGAATAACTGAACAGGCAATAAACACTTATAAAAAAATAATTTCAGCGCAACCTGATAACCACCTTGCTTATTTTAATCTTGGCTTGCTGTATCAGCAGGAAAAAAAATCTGAGGAAGCTCAAAATTATTTATTAAAATCAATTGAGCTGAATGAAAATTATGCACCGGCATACTATGCGCTGGGACTTTCATACATGTCTTTAGGGGATTCAAAAAATACAAAAGCTAAAGAATTGTTTGAAAGATATCTTCAGTTAGAGCCAGGTGGTGAATATAAAGATAAGGTAGAATCATTTTTAAAAGAAATACTTTCTAAGTCAATGCCAAGTCAGGCAAAGGTATAAAAATGGCGGATATCCCGGCAAAGTTTATAAAACAGGTTTCAGAGTTGGTTATGCCTCTTGCGGGTGATGATAAACAGCTCTTTTTGCCTGGAGGACCATCTGAACTTCAGAAACTATACGATAAAGCTTCTACTGAAAAAAGACAGCTTAGAGTAAAACTTGGAATAGATCCTACCAGTACCGATCTTCATTTGGGGCACACGGTTTGTCTGCATTTGCTGAGAAGATTTCAAAATCATGGTCATAGACCGGTGTTAATCATTGGTGGGTTTACTGCTATGGTTGGAGATCCCAGTGGTAGGAATGAAGCTCGTCCTCCATTGGCTTATGAGCAGGTTCAGGAAAATGCAAAAACATACCTGGAGCAGGTAGGGAAAATATTAGATTTGAAAAATGTAGAAGTGATTAATAATTATGACTGGTTAAGTAAAATCAGTTCAACTGAGTTTATAAAACTTGCTCACCTTGTGACAGTTAATCAGTTGATTGGTAAGGAGGCTTTTGGTTTAAGAATTGAAAATAGTGAGCCATTATATCTTCATGAAGTTTTATATCCAATTTTACAGGGTTATGATTCTTATAAAGTGGAAGCTGATATTGAAATTGGCGGGATTGATCAGACTTTTAATGTGTTGTTTGGCAGACATATACAAAAACATTTTAATCAAAAAGAACAGCTTGTAATCTTATTGCCATTATTGATTGGTCTGGATGGTAAAAAGAAAATGTCAAAGTCTTTTAATAATTATATTGCTCTGAAAGATCCTCCAAATGAAGTTTTTGGAAAAGCTATGAGTATTCCGGATGAATTAATTCTTGGTTATTTTAATGTTACTCACACTTCAACTGCTGAAATAGCAAATTTTAGTAAAGAACTGAAAAACGGCAAAAATCCTCGTGATATAAAAATGGAACTGGCATACAGGCTGGTTGGACTTTTGCATGACGCTATTAGTGCTGAAAATGCAAAAGCTAATTTTATAAAACAATTCCAAAAAAATGAGATTCCGGAAGATTTGGATGAATATAAATTAAATGAATCCTTGAAAATTACTGATTTAATATTTCAAACCAATCTGGCTTCTTCAAAAGGAGAAGCTAAGCGGCTTATAGAAGGTGGTGGGGTGAAACTAAAATCAGAAAGAATAGATGATCCCAACTTTTTAGTAACAGCTGATTACAGGAATTCTGTTTTGCAAATCGGGAAGAGGAAATTTGTTCGTATAATATAAATTGTTTATCATGTCTACAATAACTAACATAGCAATTTATGAAGAAAGGTTTTGTCCGACTTGTTCGGCAAAACCTGATAAATGTATGGGGAGGCTTACCGGAAGCAGTATGCAAAGCCGGCGAAGCGAATTATGAGCGAGCCGGTGGTGAATAATAAAAAAAAGTCTAAAGTGAGAGAACTTTGTTTGTTGAGTTCTTCTTTGAGTGAGGAGGAAATCGGACGACTTGAAAGTATAATGGATAACTTTCAGTTTATATCAGATCTTTTAGCGACAGATTTAATGGTTTATGTGGGAGCTAAGAAAAAAGATGACTATGTTCTTGTGGATATTAAAAGACCTCATGGACATCCTACTTTGTTTTTGGAGAGTTCAGTGGGGCGTATCCTGACTTCAAAAGCAGAACCATTTGTAAAAAAAGCTTTTGATAGTGGTAAAAAGACTGTGGGGGTCTATGGTGTAATCATTTCTGGTAGACCAACTCAGCAGGTAGTCTGCCCTATTTATCATTATGAGAAAATTATAGCTACTTTATCTTTTGAGAAGGATTTGTATCTTACTGAAAGTTTGCTTGGTAAAAACTGGAATAAAGTTGCTGATGATTTAGTCGGTGCATTAAATCAAAAACGTCATAAATTGAAACATTGGCCAAGCCTGGTTGGGCAGGAAGGCTTTATTTTAACAGACAACTTTGATCAACTTTTATACATCAGTTACATGGCGCAAAATCTTATTGTTTCAGTATTAGGAATAAGAGATGTTTCAGTGGGTGGAAAGCTCTCCCTTTTGTTCAAAGATTTTCATCCGGAAGTTATACAAAGTGAACCGGTAATTAATCTAATTAAAAAAAGGTATTCAGGTATTGGTGGTACCTTGCAACTCACAAGTTTTGATCTGTCGGAAAAAAACAAGATTCATGTTCTTCGGGATGTTTCAGAGTTGACTTTGAAGGAAAAAGAAATCAAAGTAAAAGGTGCTTTAATTAAAGAAATACATCATCGTGTTAAGAATAATCTTAATGCAGTAGCGGCGCTTCTTAGAATGCAGCTTAGAAGATCCAGTGATGTTGCGGTGAAAGAAGCTTTTAAGCAGGCAATTTTAAGGCTTGACAGTATTACGCTTGTACATGAATTCTTGGCTCATGCTGATAATGTCCAAATAGTTGATATTGGTCAGATGATAAAAGATATTGTTCGGAATTTGCAGCATACCCTTGGTTATGAAGAAAAACGGATTACTGTTTCTATTAATTGTTTAGGAAGTTTTTATTTAGACAGTGAACAGGCAACAAGTGTGGCTTTAATAGTTAATGAATTGGTGTCAAACTGTTATGAGCATGCTTTTCAGGATATGCTAATTGGTGAAGTTGTAATTGATTTGTTCTGGAATGATGATAGTAAAACCGGCTTTACTCTTGTTGTTATGGATAATGGTGTTGGTGTTCCAGCGTCTTTTAATAAGGAGAATCCTGAAAGTCTGGGCTGGCATATTATTAATACTCTTGTTACGGAAGATTTAAATGGTAAGATCTTTATCAGAGATTTAAAATCTGAGAATAAAAAGGGAACTGAAGTAAGGATAGAAGCAGAGGCAGATGCAAAGCAAAAGTAATAAAACACGAATTTTAATTGCTGATGATGAGGCATTAATCAGGCAGGATTTAAAAGAAATCTTAAATGAGGCTGGTTATGAAGTGGTGGCAGAAGCAAAAGATGGTCATCATGCCCTGGAACTGGCTAAGCTTACAATCCCGGATCTAATGATCCTGGATATTAAAATGCCTAATATTAACGGACTTGAAGCTGCTGAAGAAATTCAAGTAGCTTTAAATAAAAGAATTCCTGCAATTATTCTTACAGCTTATAACCAGCCTGAACTTATACAAAAAGCTGGAACTATAGGTGCATTTTCTTATTTAACTAAACCGGTTAAGCCTCAAGATTTAATTGCTTCTATTGAAACAGTTAAAAGCAGGGCAAAAGAAATTGAAACTCTTTATAGCGATATTTCAGACTTAAAAGAAAAACTTGAAATCAGAAAACTGGTTGAGAAAGCTAAAGGTATTATAATGAAAAAACTTTCTCTGGACGAATCTGAAGCCATGCATCACTTACAAAAGAAATCCATGAATGATCGGGTTTCTATTAAAGAAGTTGCACAGCAGGTTATAAACAATGGCAATGCTTGAATTATCTTTTCTTTCTTGAATTCCTTCTGGAAGTTTTTCTGCTTTTAGTTCCTGCTTTGTTGGTTCTAAATTTCCTTGATATCCCAATTCTTCCCTGGATTAATTTCATTGGGGTTAAAAGTACCTCCTGAGCAGCCTTTATAAAGGGTTTTGTGTTTTTTCTAAGCTCTTTATAAATTTTAAGTTTTTCCATCTCGGATTTTTTTTGAAGTTCAAGAACAAGCTTTTTTGTTTCTTTTGCTTTTAATTCGCCCTGTTCTTCCAGACTATCAAGTAATTTGTGAACCTCTTTTTGAATATCATTGTATAAAGTAGCTGCAGCCTTTCTAATAGTATCTTTTGATATAGCTGCTCCAACTCCCGTCAAAATGGCCTTTTGGATTAATTTAATTTTATTTTTATGTTTAACGAAACCGTTACTTGTCATCTTTTTTCCTTTCTTGTTTTTTTGCTAATCTCCATAAATTGTTTAACTCACTATATGATAGTTCTTTTATTCCCTTTTTTGAACTTTTAAGCTTAGTTTTAACCCTTGTATATCTTGAAATAAACTTTTTTGTTGCCATGCTTAATGAATCTTCGGGGTCTAATTTGCACCATCTGGCAATGTTTACAATTGTAAATAAGATATCCCCCATTTCATCTGCTTTTTTTTGTTTGTTTTGTCCCCTGCAGGCAGCTTTAAATTCCTTTATTTCACTGTTTAATGTTTTCCAGATATCAATTTCTTTTTTCCATTCAAAACCATCTCTTGCTGCTTTTTTTGAAACTTTTAGTGCTTTTAGTAATGCTGGTAATGCAATTGGAATTCCATCAAATATATCTTTTCTGTGTGGTTTCTCCGTTTTTTTAATTATTTCCCAGTTCGTCATAACTTCCTCACTGGTTTTTACAAGTGTGTTTGAAAAAACATGAGGGTGTCTTGAGATCATTTTTTTATTTACATAATCCGCAACTTGGCTAAAAGAGAATTCTTTATTTTCACATGCTATCTGGGCATGTAAAACCACCTGTAGTAAAACATCTCCGAGTTCTTCCATTAATGCTTGTGGGTCATTGCGGTCGATGGCCTCTAAAGTTTCATAGGTTTCTTCAATTAAGTACCTTTTTAGTGTTTTATGAGTTTGCTCTTTATCCCAAGGGCATCCTTTAGGTGAGCGTAGTTTTGCTATGGTTTTAACTAATTGTTCTATTGATTTCATTAGGGTTAGCTTTAAGGGGTAGCTATGATTAACATTAAACTATAAAACAGGCTTATAAAGTAGTCTTTATTTTGCAATTATTATGTTATTTTCACTAAAGACTTTAATTATTAGGTTATTCCTTTTAACGTATCATAACCATATGCATTTATTCTTCTTTCTATATTTGGAGAGAACCAATGAATGTACAAAATATGCAAAAATTAAACACACGCACTTTTCTTATGAAAACAGCTTTTATCCTGATTTGTAATTTATCTCTTATGACGGCCTTTTGTCTGCCAAATTTTTCCTATGAATCTTCTTCGCCTCAGGTTATTCAACGTGTTAAAACACAGCCATCCGATATCCCTATATTTAATGCACCTGTATGCTTATTAGTGGGATTAAACGGTGCTGAACTTTCTTATAGAGAGATTTCTTCTTTATCAGGTTTTGAATTATTTAGTGTTCCTTATAGATCAGATATTAAAACTTTGGTTGAACAGATAAAACCAACACAGATAATAATAAGCCATCCAAGTGGTTTTGTTGGGTTGTATTCTATTGATGGGCAATTAGTAAGAGGAGTGCAGACGGTGAGAGATGGTGCAATTGCCGGTGTTCAAGGAACGCCTCCAAGTATTATTCAACCAACAGAAGCTAATCCGGTATATGAAAATGTATTTTATCCTGGTTCTAATACTGGTGCTATTCCACATGGTGGATTGGGTTATACTGCACCACCTAAAGGTAGGGGTACAGCCAGACACCTCTTAAAACTTACTGCTTTACTTAGTCTAAAACCTTTTCAGTATCCAGGATATTTTATGGCATTTCAAACTTATGATAATGAGAAATTGTTCCCTGTATTGCTTTTACCGCAGGTTCCAGCTTTAATTGGTGCAGCTTCAACTTATGCTGATGCAAAGCTTGATGGTAATGAATATGAAACAGCTAGAAGTCAGCCAAGAGATTATATGTTTCAGCCAGTCATAGAGGGATATTAAATTTATTCTGCAGAGTGTTTCTATCAACTCTGTCTTTTTATTAGAAGTTCAAGCTGTTCTTTTGACACCATGTAAACACTGCTGCAAAAATGGCATCTTCCTTCTGCATAGCCTACTTCTTTTATAATTTCTTTTATTTCTTTTTTATCAAGAGATGTTATTGCACTTTCAAATCTTTCCTGACTGCATCCGCAGTGAAAACATAGACCTTCAAATTCTGAAACAATTTCAATTTCAAAATTTGCTAAAGTTTTTTTAATAATTTGTTCAAGAGTAAATCCAGATCTAAGCAAGATTGAAAATGGATCAATCTTTGAAACAGCTTCTTCAAGCACATTTAGATCTTTGTCTTTTGTCCCTGGCATAGTTTGAATCAGAATACCACCAGCTTGAAGAACCTTCCCTAAATCCGGATCCAGATATACTCCACAGGAAATATATGAGGGGATCTGTTCTGAGATTGCCAGATAATGAACTATATCCTTTGCGATTTCTCCTGATACTAATTCTGATGAGCTGTGATGAGGACTCCCTTTTTCAGCATCGTAACTTACATGTATATAGCCCGTTTTTCCAACAGCTTTGTCAATATCTACGTATCCCTTTTTATCAAAACATTCAACTTGTGGATGGTTTACATAACCTCTAACGGTTCCCTCATTACTTGCATCTACAATGATCCCTCCAAGCGGGCCATTACCTTTTATTTTTAAAGTAAGATGTCCTTTTGTTTTTTTTAGTGTATAGCACAGTAATATACCGCAGGCAAAAGTCCTTCCTAATGCAACGGTTGCTGTATGAGATAAATTATGTTTTTGCCTTGCTTCTTCAGATAAATTATTGATTGAAACTGCTATTGCTCTGAATGCACCGTTTTTGGAAATTGCTTTTACTAAATAATCGCTCTCTGGCATGGTGTAGAAGAATATGTTAAATTTAGCATTGAATTTGAAAACTGAGGACAAAAATTGAGAATTAAATATGAATTATCAATTTTCAATTCTCAATTGTCAATTGTATTTTGCGGAAGTAGTTCAGTGGTAGAATGTCTCCTTGCCAAGGAGAAGGTCGCGGGTTCGAGCCCCGTCTTCCGCTTTTTATAAGCGCTCCGTAATTTATTTCGGCTTATGCCTACACAAATTACTTCGCTTTTTGCGGTCAAGATTTATGACGCTTCGGGTTTTCGCATGTGGAAAACCCTCCGCTTGAAGCCTTGCTTGACAATCTCTAAAGCAGTATGTCCTAAGCGTAATTTGGAAGCGGAGCGGACATGGATCGTGGGTATATGGTGAGCATAAAAAATGAAAACGACAACAGAAGCACAAAAGATAATTTTTAAAGACGGCAAAATGGTTGTCCCAAATAAAGTCTTAATTCCATTTATAGAAGGTGATGGTACTGGTCCTGATATATGGAAAGCTACAAAAAAAGTTCTAGATGCTGCTATTAAAATAGCTTTTAAGGGTGAAAGAGAAATTTCATGGGTAGAAGTTTTGGCAGGGCAAAAAGCATTTGATTCTACAAAAGACTGGCTGCCAAAAGAAACTATTGAAAAAGTTAAAGACCTAAAGGTATCTATTAAAGGTCCGCTTACTACTCCTACTGGTGGTGGAATTAGAAGTCTGAACGTTGCCTTAAGACAGATCTTTGATCTTTATGCATGTGTTAGGCCAGTCAGATACTTTGAAGGTGTTTCAAGCCCTGTTAAAAAACCTGAGCTTGTTGATCTCATTATTTTTAGAGAAAATATTGAAGATGTTTATAGTGGAATAGAATTTAAAAAAGATACGAAAGAAGTTAAATCGTTAATAGATTTTTTAAAATCACTTGGGCATACTGTAAGGGCTGATTCAGGTATAGGAATAAAACCTATTTCAGAGTTTGGCAGTAAAAGGTTGGTAAGAAAAGCTATTCAATATGCTATTCAGAATAAAAAGCCTTCTGTTACATTAGTCCACAAAGGAAATATTCAGAAATTTACTGAAGGAGCTTTCTGTGAGTGGGGTTATGAGGTCGCAAGTGATGAGTTTTGTGATGAGACTGTTTCAGAGAAAGAGCTTTATGAAGAGCATAATGGTACTGCACCTTCTGGAAAAATAATTATAAAAGATAGAATTGCTGACAATATGTTTCAGCAGTTGTTAATCAGACCCAATGAGTACTCAGTTATAGCTACTACAAATTTAAACGGTGATTATTTGTCTGATGCATGTGCAGCACAGGTTGGTGGGCTTGGTATAGCTCCTGGTGCAAATATTGGGGATGAGATTGCCATTTTTGAAGCTACACATGGAACTGCACCAAAGTATGCTAACCAGGATAAAGTAAATCCCGGTTCAATGATTTTGTCGGGGGTGATGATGCTTGAACATCTGGGCTGGAATGAAGCAGGGGAACTGATAAATAAGGCTTTTGCAAAAACTATTAAACAAAAACGAGTTACCTATGATCTTGAACGTCAAATGACAGGTGCAACTCTTCTGAAGACCAGTCAGTTTGCTGATGCAATAATTGAAAATATGCTTTAACATCCTATGCGATGGCTATCTCATCTGCTGGCAGGGCTTGATCTTCTGTATTAGAATCAGCCTTTTTTCTTGCTTCTCTTAGAGAATTAATTGCTGCTCTTTGGAGTTCCAAGGCTCTGGTTATCATTGATCTTTCTAAGGACTCTGTTGTTGTTTTTGTTGTTGGGTTTCCGTCGGCATCTTTTTCTCCATCTGAATCTGACCATGGGTTAATAGCTTTAATACTCTTAATACTTGGAGCTTGCCTATTTACAATACTCCCGTTTCTAAATCCACCAGTTTGTGCATTGTACATATACATGACTTCCCCCTATTTGATTTCCCTTTTCCTTGCAACATCTAAAATCCTAAATTTTTAAGGTTAGGGTTTTATAAAGATAAAATGTATGTCAAATTTATTTTCTTTTTAAATCTTTACTAAGTTAAATTCAGGTTAATTTTTTTTTAAGGACTTATGCTATTTCCTACTTTATTCTGTAAGAAACTATCTGTTTGGTGTAAATAATAGTTTTACTCAATGTGTCTGTGCGTTGAAGTATTGGGTTGCTAGTTACACTAAGTATGAATATTGCAAGGACAGAAATTAAAACAGCTGTATTTAATTCCATAGAAGGTCCAAGAGATTCTTTGTTTGAATCCATGTTTAGAACAATTTGTGAAGGCTTGTCTACAACCATAAGCTTCACAATATATGAATAATAAAAAACTGAGAGAATAGTAGTTATTAAAGCAATGGAACCTAAAAGTATTCCTATATTGCCGGTACTAAAAGCAGAATTAAATAAGATAAATTTTGCAATAAATCCGGCAGGTGGGATTGGTAGACCAGCAAGATTAAACAAACAAATACAAAAAGCAAATGCTAAAAGAGGTCTTTTCTTTGCTAGTCCGCTGTAATCAGGGATTGCATCGGAGTTAGCCTCATTTCCAAATGCAATTATGCATAAGAATGCGCCAAGATTCATGATGGAATAAATAATAAGGTAAAAAACACTTGCTGAAACTGTTTCATGGGTGTTAAGTGCAATGCCAATTAAGATATATCCAGCTTGTGCAATTGAAGAATATGCCATTAGCCTTTTAATTGAAGCTTTGTTTACTACTTCGCCAAGGGCAACAAAGTTTCCGATTAACATTGATAGTATTGAAATTATGATTATAATTGGCTGCCATACTGTAAATGAAAAACCAAATACTATTAGCAGCAGTCTAATGGTAATTGCAAAACCTCCTGCTTTTGAGGCAACGGATAAAAAAGCTGTAGCTGGTGTTGGCGCACCTTCATAAACATCCGGTGACCACATATGAAATGGAGCACTTGCTAATTTAAAAGCCAGCCCCCCAATAATTAAAATTAATGCAATTACAATGATGTTTTGATTTAAACTGCCTGAGCTGTTTAACTGGATTAATTTTTGCCTGATGTCATCAAGCTGTGTTGAGCCTGATAAGCCATATAAAATTGATAGGCCAAATAAAAATATTGCAGAAGCACCGGCACTGTTAAGTAAGTATTTTAGTGAAGCTTCATTACTTCTAAGATCATATTTTGCGTAGCCAGCCAGCATAATGGAACCTAAACTCAATGTTTCAAGTGCTACAAAGATTGTTACTAAATCATTTGCACTTACTAGAAACATAATTCCAATTACTGATGAGAGGATTAAAATCATAAATTCACCTTTATGGATAAACCCTTCAGTGTATTTATTTGCACCAAGCGTAATTAAAATAGCAACAATTAAGGTAAGAAGTCTGAATACGTAACTTAAATCATCTGATATAAACATACCGTTTAAAATCTGAATTGGCTTAATTATAGGGTTATTAAGTAGGTAAACAGTTCCTGCAAGCATTAAAATTGTGGTTGTAAACCAGATAAAATTTTTGAACTTTGTAGTGCTGAGTAAGATGGCTATTAAAAGTGCAATTAAAAGAAGTATCTCTGGACAAATTATTGAAATAATATCTTTTATTAACATCATAATATAGAAAATTATAGAGCTTTTTTGAATTATTGTTTATTAATATACCTCAATGCAATAAGTTATATATAAGCGAAGGTTTGTTGTAAGTACAAACCTGAGTGTCGAAAGGGGTTGGAGAGAAATAGTGAAGTCTTTTATTAAATTTGGGCGTTAGCAGTTATTTCGCGTTATGAAAATAAAAAGTTATAATTAGTGTATTCTAATTGAATAAAGTAGGGAATAGTATGTATATGGTTAAACAAAACTTTTATATTTTAAGTATTGTTGTTTTATTTTTCCTAATAGCTTTAAATTCTTGGGCAAGAGACAGTGCATCTAAAGTTTTACCAGAGACTAAAAATACAATGTCACATGATAAAAAATCTCTCACCGATTCTGCTGATGAAAAAAGTGACTTAGAGGACAATGAAAGTGAAGAAGAAGAGGCAGTTGAACCTCCTGATGAGAATTTTAAATTACTTGCAATATATTTGGTTGGAAACAAGCCTCGTGCTTTAATAAAAAATCTTGATAAACCTGAGGAGCCTGCAAGGGAATATCAAGTTGGTGATTATGTAGATGATTCACAGATTTTCTCTGTTTCAAAAATATTACTTAACCCTACTCTAAGAATAGAATTAGTTGATTCAAATGGCTTGAGTTATATAGTAAAACCAAAAAATACTGATAATATGAATAATCCTGCGCCTTTAAAATCTTCACCCAGTTATTCTGGTGGATATAAAACTAAAATAAAAAAAGCTGCAACGTCTACTGCAAGATCTGCCGGTGAAACAACTTCATCTGGCGCTCCATCAGCACAGGTAAAGTCATCAGAAAAGAAAGAAGATGCTGCTTCGCTTGAATCAGCCATAAAAAATGATGCTGCTCCAGCCGCAAGCACAATAACTACACCTCCTCCTTCAGCACCTGCACCAACACAACTCCCTCCTGGAACAACAACGCCTCCTCCTGGGCTAACACAGCCTTCTTCGGCACCAGCACCATCTGAGCAGATACAAAATACAAATTCACCAGCACCAAGTCAAGCAGGCGGAGCAGCTCAACCTCAAACAAATGTACCTCCTATGGGAACAACTGATTATGCAATGTCTGGTAGCGGTGCCTCAGATTCTCTAAATACAAGCAGACCATCAAACCCTTTTGGAGAATAGAGAACCAAGTTAAAAGTTTTAACCTTTGAGCTTTAAGTTTTAAGCTTCAAAGGCTTCAATTTCATCAATAGTTTTAGGTGTTCCGTCTGTAAGAACTTTATTTCCGGTTTTTGTTATGAGGACATCATCTTCAATTCTCACTCCTATTCCGCGGAATCTTTTTGGTATATCTTGAGTGTCTGGAATATAAATACCGGGTTCAACGGTCATAACCATGCCGGGAATTAATTTTATTGATTTCCCCTTTGCATCCAGATATGGTCCGGCATCGTGTACATCCAACCCAAGCCAGTGACTAAGTTTGTGCATAAAAAATTTCTTATACTCACCTTTTTTAATTATTTTTTCTGTAGAACCTTTTAAAAGTCCCAGATCTTTTAATCCTTCTACCAGAATGTAAACAGCTTTATTATAGGAGTTAATAAATCTTCGTCCTGGTTTTATCTGTTCAATAGATTTGAGCTGTGCTTCCAGAACAATTTTATAGATTGCTTTTTGGGCAGGATTGAATCTTTTGTTTGCAGGAAATGTTCTGGTTAGATCAGAAGCATAATAATTGTATTCACAGCCAGCGTCAATTAAAATTAAATCGTTTTTCTGAATTATTTTATTATTTATTGTGTAATGTAAGATTGTTGAATTTTTGCCTGAACCTACAATCGATGGATAGGCAGGACCGCTTGCACCAAGTGTTCTAAACCTGCACTCAATTATTGCTTCTATCTCGTATTCGTACATTTTTGGTTTTACGCAGGTCATTGCAAGTATATGTGCATCTTTTGCAATGCTTGCTGCAGTTTCTAAACATTCAATTTCATAATTATCTTTTATTAATCTCATTCTGTGAATTAGATCCCTTGGGTCTGAAATATTTTTAGGTGATTTTGTGCTTGTACGATTGCTTCTTTTTAACTCGTCAATGATGCTTGTGATTTTCAGTTCAAGATTTTTATTTTGCCCAAGAGGGAAGTAAACATGTTCTGTGTCGGATAAAAAATACTTTAATTTACTTTCAAATTCGGAAAATAAATATGACTCATCGGCTCTGTAGATTTGCTTTGCTCCCTCTTTGCCGGCTCTTTTTCCTGTCCAGATTTCTTTTTCTTTATCCTTTGGTTCTACAAATAAAATGTAAGTAAAATGTTTCCTCTCTTTTTTTAAAACACAAATTGAATTTGGCTCTTCAAAACCGGTTAGATAATAAAAATTACTTTCAGGTCTGAATTTGTACTCTACATCGTTTGATCGTATTGAAAGAGGTTTATTTGGAATAATGACAATTGAATTTTCTGGCAACTCGTTTATGAGTCTTTTTTTTCGCTTTTCAAAAATCGAATGGTTAAAATTATTTTTCACAGTTTATCTCATGATGGATTTGAAAGTAGAGACGTTCCATTTGTGTTAGCAGTTAAGTTCCTTATATTTGACAGATTACAGAGTTAGGATAATAGTTTAATTGTTAAGAGTATATTAATAAGCTTTAATCAATTTATAGGTATAATAAATATCTAAAGCATATAAAAAGATTGAAATTCTTATATAACAAGCATTCTAATTGGTACTTTTTCTAAGTTAAATGTAGGAGCTTTAACATTTAACCTTACTGGAGTCCCGAATAAAATGTTATTTTTAGCTTAAAAATGTAAATAATAAAATTGATATGGGGTTTTATGAATCATTTTAAAAACTTCTACTTAGCCAGAAAAGTTATTTATATTTTTGTAGAAGAAGCATTTGTCTGATTTACTGGAAATTTATCTAACCTGGTAAGTCTAATCAAATGAAAGAAATGCAAGTGGAGGTTTTTCTGTAAACGAAAAATCAGAGTGTCGAAAGGAGTCGGACGCTAAGAGCGGAGTGTTTTCTTGAAAACACAGAGCGATATATAAAAAATGGCAACTGCAAATCCAACGAAGTCTTCGTTGACACAATTATTAAAAAACGGAAAAGTAAACTTAAATGATGCTTTGAATCTGCTTGTTGATTCTGCAGGCACTTTAAATTTTGAATACTTGGATAAACAATTACTATCTGCAATGCCTTCTAACTGGCCTGCAGAGCAGGCTATACCATTGCTTTTTTGGAACAATAAACTTTATGTTGGTGTTCCTGAGAATCATGAACCATCTTTAAAAAATACTGTTTCTGAATTCTTGAATGGTTGTCAGATTGAATTTAGAAATATAAAGATAGAAAGCTGGGATAAGTGGTTTTCATTAATTGGTAAAACTTCTGCTAATATACCGTCCCAGGCTTCAACAGCATATTCTCCTAAACCACAGTTACCACAGGGAGCACAACAAAAAGCTCTGTCTGAACAGCAGGAAACCGTTTTAGCCAAGACACCGGCAGCACCTGCAACAAGGCTTGGAGCTGAACTGGAAGCTACAATTGAAAAAATCCCAGTACGTAAAATTATGGCAACTGATGAAGGTGCAATTGCAAATGACGTCAGAGCGTTGATGGCAGAAGCTTTAAATCATAGAGCAAGTGATATTCACTTTGAACCAACTACAAAAGGATTAATTGTAAGATTTCGTGTTGATGGAATCTTAAGAGATCTGTGCAGATATTTTTCAACTGTGCAGGATTTAAGAAAAGTTGTTATTGCTCGGATAAAAATCATTGCTGACTTAAATATTGCAGAACAAAGACAGCCGCAGGATGGACGTGTTACGGAAATTTTAGGCGGACAGAGAGTAGATCTTCGTGTATCCACACTTCCAACTCTTCATGGAGAAAAGTGTGTTATTAGAATGCTGCCTCATGAAAACAATTACTCAAACCTCCTTGATCTTGGTATGCCAAAAGGAAGACTTTCAATTTATGAAGAGTGGCTTAGTCGAAGCCAGGGGATGATTCTTATTACTGGGCCCACAGGTTCAGGAAAAACGAGTACTTTGTATACAAGTCTGGCAAAACTGGTTGATACTACAAAAAACGTTGTGACTGTAGAGGATCCGGTTGAATATCAGCTGGCAAGAGTTAATCAAGTTCAGGTTAATGTAAAAGCAGGCTTAACCTTTTCTGCGGGATTAAGAAGCATACTTCGTCAGGACCCTGATATTGTAATGATTGGTGAAATTAGAGATCTGGAAACTGCTGAAATTGCTATTCAGGCAGCACTTACCGGGCATTTAGTCTTAAGTACTTTACATACTAACGATGCGTCAAGCACTGTTGTTAGATTAATGGATATGGGTGTAGAGCCATTTTTAATAGCAAGTGCACTAATTGGAGTTGTAGCCCAGAGACTTGTTCGTAAGGTTTGTACATGTCATAAAGAATATAAACCTTCAGTTGAGGAACTTGAATTATTACATTTAACGTCATCAAAAGATGAGATCTTTGCAAAAGCTCAAGGTTGTGAAAAATGTAATGGATCGGGTTATTCTGGTAGAGAAGGTGTATTTGAAATTATGCCTGTAGGTGAAAAAATTCAGCAAATGATTCAGGAAAAAGCTACCTTAAATGAAATTAAAGCTGAATTAGCTCGTCTGGGTGTTCCAACACTTTCTCATGCAGGTATACAGAAAGTAAGAAAAAGACGTACTACTCTTGAAGAATTGCTCAGAGTTATTCCGATTCCATAACATTTCATATATCTAATAAGTAAGGAAACTTTTTTCTGGAAACATGGTTAATTGTGTTTCCAGAGTTTATCTGAAGCATAAAAATGATGGTTGATCTTAAACACAGATCTGAAAACGAATTTTATCAATCAATAGAAGATGTTGACAAATATATAACTTCTATTTCGGTTTCTAATTTTAAAACAAATATTCCACGGGTAAATTTCAGGAAAATAAAGCTAAATAAATTTCAGAATCTTTATAGTACTTTTCAATCAGGTAATATTACCCGGTTTTATCTTGATGATAAGCTCTTAGAGCTAAACTTGCCTGTCAGGAAGACTGAATCAGAAATAATCCTTGATAAAGTGAATACAAATCCGCTTAGAAAGAAAAAGATTGAAGATGAGAAGCCTCCTTTAATTGTTGAAGTAGAGGAAAATATCCAGGAGTCCCGACTTCCTGAACAGAGTTTAACTACTGAAAATCCATTTACTGATTTAAGTAATATTTTAGAAGAGTCTGAAGATTTAACCTTAGAAGAAAGTGTTATTGCTAAGGAGTCTGTTCTTAAACCAAAAAATACAGAAATTAAGAAAGATATTACTTTTGATTTGGAAGCTCAAGTAGTGCAGAAAGATGAAAATGTATTATTGTCACCGAGTTTTCCATCTACTCCAAGGACTGAAGATGATTTAATTAGTTCTTCTGGAGAGCAGGCTGAATTTATATGGCCACCACTCCCTCAAAAAAAAGTTGTAAAAAAGGCTAAGTCTAAAAAATCCAAGAAAAAACCTTACTTTTTATCAGAGGAAAGTAAACCTTCTGAACAACTGGAAGAAAAATCTAAAATAGTAGAACCAAAAGTAGGTGAAACTTTAAATTTTCCATGGACGTTAACGCAAAAAGATGGTTCTCATATTGAAGAAATATTTGGGGGTGGGCTTGAGGCAGAACTTCTAGATACTCCAAGTTATCCTGAAAAAAGACCTGAAGCAGAATTTGAAAAGATAGAGGATAGAGAGTTGGAGATAGAGTTCAGAGAAGATAAGCAAGAAGAGCAAAAAATATATAAAGAAAAGTTAGAAAATACTAGCCAGACTATTGAAAATTTGCCTTTTGCCGGGAAAGCAGTTTATAAAGCACTTTTCCCAAATGTATCATTTGAGCCTCTGCCTGAAAATATCATAAATGATGCTTTAAAGAACATTGGTTGGTTTAGTAAGTTACTTGATAGGTTCAATAATTTAGAATTTGGTATAGTTGTCACTGGAAAGATCGAGAAAAAAAATGAAAAAAAGGTTGGAAATATGTTTGAGAAATTTGGCTATAAACTTACTCCAATAAGAATAATTATTTTAGGTGGCGCACTTGCTACGCTTGGGTATTCGGTTTGGAATTATTTATTACCTATAATTAACAGTAATTCTATTAACCAGATAAAAAACAAAAAAGTTATTGTCAAGAATTTATTTAAAATAAAAAATATTCAGACCAGTAATAAAGCAGTGATTGGTGAAAAAGAAGAAAAACTGCAAATTGCAGAAAATTTGGAGGAAAAAACTTTTAGTCCCATAACTGAACAAGAAAGACAGGCTTTAATTCTAATGGCAAGAGAAGCTCTTGAAAGTAGACTTGATCCGTTTGGACAGGAAGAAGTGCTGCCCAAAGAAGTTCTTCAGCAAAAATCCGAGGAACAAAATACTGGTCCACGTGAAATCTCTCTTGACAGACAACAGGTCGAGCTTGTAGGAGTAATAAGTGCTAATAATAAAAATCTGGCTCTTGTAAATATCTATAATGCGGATTACAAAGTAATTGAAGATGATGATAAAGCTGCAAGAGATAGTAAGTTGAAAACTGCATTGAGTATGGCAGTACCAAATAGACTTGAAGTTTCTTTATTGGATCCAGTGGATGAATGGTATGTAAAGCAGATTGTAAAAGGTAAGGCAAAAGGTGATGATCCAATGATTGAATTGGTTAAAGGTGATAAGAAGTTTAAGCTGAAAGTTGGACAGAAAGTATTGCTTCCTGAAGAAAAGCCGCCTGAAGAACCAATAGTAGAAGACAAAATGGATGCATCTGAAGAGTAAACTTCCCATATAATATTTGTATTATGGAAAACGCTGTAAGTGAAAAACTTATTCTTAGTGCTTTAGAAGAAGATAAAGGGCAGCTTGGTGATATAACGTCAATTAATTTAATTGATAAAAATCACAAATCTAAATTTGAACTGACTGTTAATGAAAATGCTGTTCTGGCAGGATTAAATATCTTTAAAAAAACTTTTGTATTGGTTGATAAAGATATTGTTATAAAAACAAATTTAAACAATGGTAATCCTATTAAAAAAGGAGATATTGTCTGCAGTCTTTCTGGAAATACTTTAGCGATTTTATTTGCAGAGAGGACTTCTTTGAATTATCTTTGTCATTTATCAGGAATAGCTACGACTACTCAAGCGTTAGTTGAGTTAATTAAACATACTAAGGCTATTCTTCTTGATACAAGAAAGACAACTCCAAACCTGAGGCTTTTTGAAAAAGAGGCTATCCTTGCCGGTGGTGCAAAAAATCATAGATTTAATTTAAGTGAAATGATCTTAATAAAAGATAATCATATTGCAGTTGCCGGTGGTGTGAAAAATGCCATATTCACTGAAAGAAAATTTTATAAAGATAAATATAAAATTGAAATTGAAGTTCAAAATTTTGATGAATTAAAAGAAGCTATTTCATGTAAGCCGGATATCATTATGTTTGATAATTGGAGTGTTGAGGATTTAAAAATTGGATTAAAATTAATTCCTGAAGGTGTTTTAACTGAAGTAAGTGGGCAAATATCCAAAGAAAATATAAAATATTATGCTGAGTCAGGTGTTAATTATATTTCTACCAGTTACATGGTTAAAAATTCCCGGTGGATTGATTTTTCGTTAAATGCTATTTGCTAAGCTTCTGGGACTTTCACTTTTTATGCTCACCATATTGCCCTCGCTCCATGTCCGCTTCGCTTCCAAATTATGCTTCGGGCAATAGGTTCGCTTTTGTGAAAGTCCTGGTTTTCCTATGTGTTAAATGTGATACTCTGTGTGTAATACCCCATACGCTATACTATTATTCCTATGAGATTTGATGTTGCTGGCAAATATGATGTTATTGTAATAGGCTCTGGTATAAGTGGCTTAATCTGTGCACTTGAACTTGCTAAAAAAAATAAAACAGTTTGTATGTTAGCCAAGGAAGCTGTAACTGAAGGTTCAAGTCTATATGCACAGGGAGGTATTGCTGTTCCGTTAAGTGAGAGCGATAGTGTAGAAAAACATTTACAGGATACCTTAAATGCAGGAACCGGTCTAATAAATATTGATGTAGCAAGAGAAATTATTGCTCATTCAGGTTCCAGCCTGGAACAATTAATTTCATACGGCGTAAATTTTGATTTAACTAAGCAAAACAAAATTCACCTGACAAAAGAAGCTGCTCATTCAACTTCACGGGTCTGTCATGTGGGTGGTGATGCATCAGGAAGATATATTACAAAGGTGCTGGTGGACAAAGCATGCAGAGAACCAAACATTTCAATTTCTCAGGGTACTGTTGCTTTAGCTCTTTTAACAGATGAGAGGAAAAATGCAAATGGAGTTTTAGTTGAAGATGTTACAAGGAATCATTATGCACTGTTAGCTGATGATATTGTTATCGCTACTGGTGGAATTGGTCAGATATTTACAAATACAACAAATCCAAAAGTCTGTACTGGTGATGGGATAGTAATGTCTTATCGTGGCGGGGCTGAGTTGCAGGATCTTGAAATGATTCAGTTTCACCCAACAGGTTTATTTGATAAGGGAGAACCATTTTTAATTTCTGAAGCTATAAGAGGTGAGGGTGGGAAATTGAAAAATATAAAAGGGGAATATTTTGCAAACCGTTATCACGAACAGGGAGAATTAGCTCCAAGAGATGTTTTATCACGAGCGATATTTTTTGAACTTGAAAAAACAAATTCAAGTCATGTCTTTTTAGACATTTCGAATTTTGATAAAGATTATTTCAAATCAAGATTTCCCTCTATTTATCAGACATGCCTGGATAGAAAAATTGAATTTTTTGAAATCGGAATTCCTGTAGCTCCTGCTGCACATTATTTTATTGGTGGTATTAAATGTGATTTATCTGGAGCTACGAATATAGGTAATCTGTGGTGTGTGGGGGAATGTGCTTCAAATGGTTTCCATGGTGCAAACAGACTTGCAAGTAATTCACTTCTTGAATGTATAGTTTCTCCGCACTTTTTGGTAGAGCAATTATCGGAAAATTCTAAAGTAACTTTAAATAATGTTAACCATTTTGAAATTGATTTGGATTTGAAAGAATATGATGATGATATTGTTTTTCGAATGACCGCTGATTTAAAAAGAAATAATTCCAATACTTTAGGCCTGATAAGAACAAAGTCTGTTTTAAGTAAACATTTGGATTACCTTACTTCTCTCTTTGAATTGTTAAACCCAGACAAATTAAGTCTTAACTGTCAAGTTCAGGAATTAAAGAATATGATTTTGCTTTCATTCTTGATATGTCAAGCTGCGCTTAAAAGAGAACATAGCTTAGGGGTTCACTATAGGCAGGACTTTATGAGTTTGCCAAGTGAGTTTAAGCACTCGATTTCTCGCAAAAATACTGAATTATATTGGTTATCTCAAATGTCTTCAAGTTCACTAACAGCAAATCTTAGATAAAGCTATATAATTATTTTAAATAAATTTATTATGGTTGTTGAAATTACAAAGCAAAAGCACGATTTACAAAATGGGAATGGAAAAACTATTCCACAGCGTGACGTTCAGTCGTTAAAAGAAGAAATCAGAAAAATTGTTAAAGAAAAAAACGCAGTAGTTCTTACACATATTTATCAAAGGCTTGAAGTTCAGGATATTGCAGATCATATTGGAGATAGCCTGGCGCTTTCCAGAGCTGCTGCTAGAACAAATGCTGATATTATTGTTTTTTGCGGTGTGCATTTTATGGCTGAAACTGCAAAGCTTTTAAATCCGGTGAAAACTGTTTTATTGCCTGACTTGCAGTCTGGTTGTCCTATGGCTGATATGATTTCTGTGGATGATTTACGTGCTTTTAAAGCTGAGCATCCCGGTGCTCCTGTGGTTTGTTATGTAAACTCAAGTGCTGGTGTTAAGGCTGAGTCAGATGTATGCTGCACCAGTACAAATGCAGTACAGGTAGTAAGTTCATTTAAAGAGAAAGAAGTTCTTTTTGTTCCGGATAAAGGTCTGGGAGTATGGGTTCAGGAGCGATTACCGGATAAAAAATTACATATTTATGATGGCTTTTGTCCTACTCACTATCAGATAACACCAAAAGATGTTTTTGTTATGAGAGAGAAATATCCAGAGGCTGTAGTCGTTGCTCACCCCGAATGTGATCCGGAAGTATGGAGATTAGCTGATTTTGTCGGCAGTACATCTCAAATATATAAATTTGTTTCAAATCATTCAAAAGAACAATTTATTATTCTTTCTGAACAGGGGCTGGTTGCAAGAATGCAGAGAGATATGTCTCATAAGACAATAGTTACTACTTTTCCTTTGCCACTCTGTCCGAATATGAAATATCATAAGCTGGAAAGTGTACTTAATTCTCTTATTAATAATGTAAATGAAATTGAAATTAGGGCTGATGTATTTCAGAAAGCAGCACAGACTATAACTAAAATGTTTGAAATTACAGAGTCTGATCCTGCAAAAAATACGAACTTGTGGGAAGGTCCAAGAAAACAAGCTGTAGAAGCGTAGCACGCTACGCTTCTACTTAAATGACTGGATTTCTTTAATGAACATCAAATTACAACAGGCGCAGGCAGATTTTCTTAAAAGTTCTGTTTTTGCAGAGCTTGTAGAAAATCTTTTAATGCCGGAAGTCAGCAAAATATGGCTGCAAAAAATCGCAAATTTATTAAAGCAGGTTATAAATACAAAAAGCTTAATTTTAAATGTCTGTAGCGATAATTCGATGGTTGTTGTCTCAAATAATTCAAATGAAGAAAAGATCAATCATAGATACACTGAGATCTTAAATACTGAAAAGCCATTCTGGATATCAGAGAATTATATAGTACCTTTGGAGCTTGAAGGATATCTGGAGTTATACTGGCAAAAAAGACCTTCTAAAGATGAACTTGATGTTTATAATGTTATATTTTCTTTTTTGACAAATGCTTTAAAAACCAGATCTAATCTTGTCTCTCAAAAGTTGTTGATTTCCAAAGAGGAGTTGTTAAGCAAATTTGAACATATATTAAATACTGAATCTGAATTTAAAACACAGATTGATTTGTTTGCAAAAGAAATTGCTTTGTTTCTTGATGTTTCTCGATGCCAGATAAAATTCTTTTCTGAAAATGCATCTTCTGTTTTTGATGCTACTTTAAGTACAGAGTTCGTTAAAAAGGGATTTTTGGAGTCTGTGAATGTCGTTTCATCTATTGAGGATGAATGGCTTTCCATAATAAGGAATAATCAGGTTTTAATTTTAAATAATAATAAAGTCTTACTTCAGGAGTTGCCTTCAAAAGATGTTGAATCTTTATTGTCGATAAAATCTGTTTTAGGTTATCCTCTGGTTTGTAGAAATAAGCCTTTAGGTGTTATTGTTTTACACCAATGTGATTATGGAAGAATCTGGAAAACTGAAGAAATTCAATGTATAAGAGAAGTCGCACTATTAATAAGTGCTTTAACGGGAAAAAATCTTGAATTAAAAGAAGGATGGCAGTCAAGACAGTCTCAACTGGATAATTTTGTTATTAATTCAGATGAGTTTTTAAAAGAACTTAATCATCTGGAGGTTGATGCTCAGGTAAATAATTCATGTTTTAGTCTGGCAATGATCGATATAGAAAAATTAAAAGAAGTTAATTTAAATATGGGTTTTGTGGCTGGAAATCTAGTATTGTCTCAAACCGCAAGATTTTTAAACAGGCTTTATAAGGATATCTATAAGGTCGCAAGATATAACAATGATGAGTTCGTTGTGATTATGAAAAATGTAGATCACTCCAAAGCTCAAATTGAAGCAGAAAAATTAAAAGAAAAGCTGAGTGGTTTTTTAGTGCTTGGGGTTGGATTGGTTGAATATAATTTTTCTTTTGTTACCTATCCTATGCATACTGCTTCTATTCAGGAGCTTTTAGGATTTTTGGAGCAGGCTATGATTCTTTCTAAGTCCAGAGGGAAATTTCAGATTTCCAGTGTTGAAGAAATCAAAGGACAGCCTAAAGAGATATGGCAGCGGTTGGTTTCTTATGCAATTCCGGAAATTATTTTTAAGAAAACAAACTTTAAAACAGGTCCTGAGCTGATTGAAACAATTAATAAACAAATAAGTGATCATAAAGAGATGAGAACATACAGCACTGATATTTTGGACTCGATTCAAAGTCTTGCTATTGCGCTGGATGCAAAGGATTCTTATACAGAAGGGCATAGCAACAGGGTCTCAGAATATGCATATATTCTGGCTAAAAAGATTTCTTTGGATTTGCAGGAGATTGAGTGGGTTCGTCTTGCTGCAGCAATGCATGATATTGGAAAGATTGGCATTCCTGAAAATATTTTGTGTAAACCGGGAAAGCTGACAAAAGATGAATATGAGATTATGAAAAAACATCCCGTTATCGGAGCAAAAATTTTAAAACCAATAAAGCCTTTGGAGAAAGTTGCAAATCTGGTGCTGTATCATCATGAGTATTGGGATGGATCGGGTTATCCACATGGACTTAAAAAGGAAGAGATTCCAATAGGTGCAAGAATTGTAAGTATTGTAGATGCTTATCAGGCAATGACTAGTTCTAGACCTTATAGATCAGCTCTACCTTTTGAAGAAGCTATTAAAAGACTTAAGGAAGGAAAAGAAAAACAGTGGGACCCGGAACTGATTGATGGTTTTATTAAATTGGTTACTTAGTTATGGACTCTTTAATTTTGAAATTTGAAATAAGATTTTAAAATTCTATTTTTAAGCGATACAAAATTAAGAGCAATCTTAATACTTATTTAATTTTTCCTACTAGAAATTTTAAATTCTCGCTGTTAGTATATTATTCACGGTTTAGGTTTATATAAATTAAAAATATTTAAGGAGAGTATATATATGGCAGTATCATTAGTTCCTACAAGTCAATTGGTTACAGCACTTCCTGATGGGGAAAGAGTTAGGACCCCTGGAGAAGCAGCACTTGCTTTAGCTAGAAGAGAGTTTGGTGATCGGAAGCGTAGCTTATGGGCTGACTATGAAGCTGGTTTAGGGGAAGCAAGAGGTCCACTTCAAGAAAAAGTAAATGCCAGAGCTCTTGAAAGGCTTGCTGAAAATGCAGCTAAAGAACTTGATGCAAAAGTAGGTGGTGGAACTGATGTTGCAGCAGAAACTGCGTTATTTCAAACCACTATAACTGATGCTATTAGAGCAAGAGTTGAGCTAAGAAGTACTCAAATTACAGAGCAAAGAGAATTGCAGAGTGATGGCGTTATTAATGCAGCAGTTCTCAGGGCTGAGGGTATAGTTACTGCTATGTTGGGAAGTGTAAATAGAAAGCCAATCTCTGCAGATGTCTTCAGAGTTATTATTTCTTCAGCGATACAAATTCCTTCAAACGAAATTTTAACTGATGAAGTATTAGGAGCTTTCAGCGGTAACAGAGAGCAAGCAGTTAAGACTTTAACTGAGAAGGTTTTAGTTACGTTTAAGCCTAATGCTGTAGTAGAAGAGCTTCCTGTAGCATCTCCAGCTTCAGTTTAATAAAATAAATTAAAACTTGAAAAAGTTTTTGTTTAACTCATTAAATCCCTGTAGAATTTCTATGGGGATTTTTATTTGTGTGGGTATCTAGTAACCTCCAAAGCAATGACATCAACAAATTACATAAATGATAGCTAGATTGCCCCGCCTCACTTTGTTTGGCTCGCAAGAGCTCATCTCAAAAGTCCTACTATGAGCTTAACTGATTTTTTCAACATAAGGCCAATTGTCATTCCCATGAAAATGGGAATCCAGATAAGTACGCTATTGTGTAACCGTCTGGATTCCGGGTCAAGCCCGGAATGACATTTTATTTTTCAATCAATATTTATGTGACAAAAATGCAAATTTACCCTATAAGAGTTTTGAGATGAGCTCCAATGACGTGTTACGAAATATTTGCTTACCATATCTTTTTAACTAAGCCGCAGCTTTTTTTAAAATTTCAGTTATTCTAGCTGTTAATTGTTCTACATTTTCATTGCCTATAAAACTAATCATAATTTTCATATTTTCTTGTTGTTTAATAGCCTCTATAAGTACTCTGTCAGCATCTTCTGTTCCTTTTGCTATAAGGCATAGCATTGCCCATCTTTTAAGATCTTTGTCTTCAATGGCTTTTGATAAAACTTTTATATCTAAGTTCTTACCAATTTCAAAAATTTCCAAATAAGCTTCTTCTGAAATATTTGCGTACTGCCGTTGTGGACATTTCTTTAGTACTTTTCTTACAATACTTAAAATTCTCTCAATATCAAATTTTTCTTCTAATAGCTGCAATTCTCTTAATGATTCTTTGATTGACTTTTGATCACAGGTTGCTAACCCTTCAGAGACTGGTTCTTCAATCAATGCCCTAACATCTTCTCCACTAAGCCCGTCACCTTCTTCTGGGTGTATCCTTAGTCTTGCACCACTTCCTATTTCAGGTTCAAGAAGAGCTTCTCTATCTGTTTCAGGGAGATCGTGATAGTGATGGTGATGTTCAATAATCTTTTCAGTTATTTGTGGTGGCTTATCTTCAACAGGAGGTGCCTGCTTTTGTTCATTTGCTGCTTTTCTCCTTGCCTCAGAAATTAAATTATAGGTGTTGACCCAGCCTCCTATTGCTAAAGCAAGTCCTTTTGCTCCTATAAGAAATGATGGCACTTTTAGTTTTTCACTTCCTAAAATGCCACCTCCTAAACCAAGTCCTATTTCAGCAAGTCCAAGGATTGTTAATGGTGTAATTACTTCACTGGGTTTTCTTTCTTTTTCTAGGTGCCACTTTTCTAGTTGTTCACGAGTAACATTACCCTCTTTGCCAATGGACTGTATCCACCAGCTAACATGTTGAGCGGTATTAGTAGTTATAAGTAAGAGCATTTTTTATTTATCTTTTTATATTAAATAAGCTTAAATAGTCTTTTCTTATTTAAGTAGTAATAATATAATCCATTCATGATGGACGTTTAGTTAAGAAAAATGAGTTATTATCCACTTTGAAGCAAGTTTTAGTTTTTTTTAATCTTTAAGGTTTTTTTAATTATTTCTTTGGGGAATAGATAAGCTGTGCTAACCACTAAAAACAAAGTAATTATTTATGCTCAGGATAGTTTTGGCGGAGAATCTGCAAAAACAGGAATTGGATTTATAAGATATGGAATCTGTGAGACCGTTGCTGTTGTAGATAGGAAATTAGCTGGTAAAACAGTTTCTGATGTTGTAAGCGGATTACCTAAGATTCCTATTTTTGAATCAATTGAATCTGCAAAAAAAAATAGACCTGATGCTGATGTTTTGCTTGTAGGGATAGCCCCGGCAGGCGGAAAGTTTCCGCTTGAATGGTTGTCAGATATTAAAGCTGCTATAAATCTGAAAATGAATATTATTAATGGGCTGCATGACTTCTTGGAAAATATTCCAGAAATAAAAGAATTAGCAAACAAACAAAAAACTTTTATATGGGATGTTAGAAAGTATAAAGGAGAACTTATTATTGCAAATGCACTATTGCTTGATTTACCGATGCAGGTAGTACTTACTGTGGGTACTGATGCAGCAGTTGGAAAAATGACAGTTTCGCTTGAGCTTGCAAAAGCGGCAAGAAAAAATAATTTTCAGGCTGAGTTTGTTGCTACCGGGCAGACAGGCATGATGATAAGTGGAAATGGTGTTCCTATTGATGCGATTATCGGTGATTTTATGGCAGGTGCCATTGAACAACAGCTTTTAAAAGTGGCAAAGAAAAAATGTGATTTTGCTTTTGTAGAAGGACAGGGTTCTATACTGCATCCTGCATGGTCTGGTGTAACTCTGGCTTTATATCATGGTTCACTACCGCATAAACTTATACTGTGTCATAAAGTCGGCAACAAATATCTAAGAAATACAAAGATTGAGATTGAATCATTAAATCAGTTTATTAAGGTTTATGAGTCTGTTTCATTGCCTTTAAGAAATGCTAAAGTAGCTGGTATTGCTTTAAATATGCAGGGATTTACAAATGAACAGGCTCTAGATGCTATAAAGAAGGCTGAAGATGAAACAGGGTTGCTTGCTGATGATGTAGTAAGAAACGGTGGAGAAAAATTATTTAAGTCATGTCTAAAATAAAGCTGAATGTCAGACCGTTAAATCTAAAATTGAAACATCCTTTTGGAATATCGCGTGGATCGATCTCTTATGCAAAAAATGTTTTAATTACACTTTCTTTTGGAGATATTGTGGCTTATGGAGAAGCTGCCCCATCATCATATTACGGGGAAGATCAAAATACGGTAATAAAATTTGTTAATGATTTTATTGCAGGAAAATCAGTTGAAGAATATATAACAAATGTTCATAAATTAAAAGAAGATCTAAATTATTTTTCTTCTAATGTTTTTCGTTTGTCTGCTCCATCAGCCAGAGCTGCGATAGAAATGGCTTTTTGGGATTTAATTGGAAAGATTAATAATAAATCCTTATACCAATTTTTCTTTCAGGAGGATGACCCTTTTTTAGAAAATGGAAATGGTTTTAAACATTTGCCTCAAACATCTTATACGATTGGGCTTGATAATCTGCTTATTATTGAACAGAAAGTAGAGGAAGCTTTATCTGATGGATATAGAATTCTAAAAATAAAACTTGGACATGGCTATGAGCAGGATCTAAACATTTTAAAAAAAATAAATCAAATGATAAAAGATTATTCCTGTATTTTAAGAGTAGATGTAAATGGTGGCTGGGATCTGGAAACTACAAAAAAGATGCTTGATCTTTTACCGCTTTATAAGGTTGAACTTCTTGAACAGCCATTACCAAAAGGCAGTGTGAAATTACTCTTTGATGTTTATGAAAAATCTCCTATTCCGATATTTGTAGATGAAGACTGTATGGGAAGCAGGGATGTTGAAGCGTTAGCAGGAAAAGTGCATGGCATAAATATTAAACTTATGAAAAGCGGCAGCATTATTGAAGCTTCAAATATGATTAATTTGGCAAGATCATATAACTTGAAAATTATGCTTGGATGTATGATCGAGTCTTCCTGTGCTATTTCTGCTGCTGCCAGTTTGTCTCCTATGGCAGATTATTTAGACCTGGATGGACATTTATTACTGGAACAGGATCCATTTAGTGGTTTATCATTTGAGAATAACAAAATCATTCCATCCTTTCAGCCAGGCTTAGGAGTTGATTTAGCACTATCAAACTAGATATTAATTCTGTAATACGCTCTCAATATTAACAACTAGAGGTATTATCTCTCATTAGAAATGTAAAAATACATTCAGTTTTATTTAAAAGTTGTAAGATCTTATAGTACACAAGGTTAATTTTAAAAGATAGATATAAGGGGGATATAGTGGCTACAATGACAGAAAAAACAGTTAGTATGAACGGTTCTTCAATGATGACCTGTTCAAGACCATTAGTGGGTCAAATGGCACCGCAGTTTAAAGCTCAATCATATATGGATGGCCAGATTAAAGAAATTTCGTTATCAGATTATAAAGGAAAATGGGTAGTATTATTCTTTTATCCATTAGATTTTACCTTTGTATGTCCTACTGAAATCTTGGAATTCAATAAAAAAACCGATGCGTTTAAAAAGAATAATGCACAGCTTATTGGTGGAAGCATTGACAGTGTTTACTCGCATAAGGGTTGGTGTGAACAAGGTGGCTTAGGTAAATTAAACTTTCCACTTATCTCTGATATAACAAAGAAAATCAGCCAGGATTATGGAATTCTTCTAGAGGATAAAGGGATTTCACTTAGAGGCACATTTATCATTGATCCAGAGGGTAAGGTAAGAGCAGCAACAATTCATGACTTACAGGTAGGAAGAAGTGTTGATGAAACCTTGCGTGTATTAAGTGCATTCCAAACTGGTGAACTATGCCCAGTTGGTTGGACACCTGGTCAAAAGACCCTTGGTAAGTAATTCCATTTATATAACCGATTCTTAAACCCTCTTACTAAAAAATGAGAGGGTTTTTATTTAAAATGAAATTTCTTTAATAAAAGTCAAAAAGGTTAAGGACTTGACTTTGTATGTTTGGAAGTCAGTAATAAGTTATAAAGAGGTTAAATAAATGGATTTAGAAAAGAATTTCACTAAAGATGAAGGTGCTGTTAATAAAGATTTAAAGGCATCTAACGAGTTAGCAAATTTAAAAAATATAAGTGAGTTGGATAATGATGTAAATTTTATTGATGGTGATTTAGTTGTTTCTACTGCTAATGAAGATCATGTAAAAGAAATTGCAGAACTTTGGGCAAACCTTGCAACTATTCAGCAGATATATGCACCTGATAGATACAATTTTTTGCCGGAAGGAAAAGACTGGCGGGCATTTGTCAGAAGAAAAATGGAAAAAAATTATAATCTTCTTTTAGTTGCGCATAATAAAGAAGATAGAGACATGCCGCGGCATGTCTGTCCTGAAATTAAAGGATTTTTATATCTTCAGGCTATAACAATTCCTTCGTCAGATTTGGTTTTAAAAGGTGTTATTGAAGATATTTATACTAAGCCTCAATACAGAAGGCAGGATATTGCATCTACATTACTGAATGTCTCAATTGCATGGGCACTAAAACAAAACATTAAGCAAATTGATTTAATTTCTTTAACAAGATCAAATGATTTACTTCAGTTTTATCTAAGATTTATAAAAGGATCAAAGCAGGATATAAGCCTGGATTTGGTTACAGTTTAAGTTTATTAACATTACCTAAGTGTAATTTTTTTTGGTAACGCGTCATTGTGAGGAGGTTCTGAAAGAGTCGACCCGCTCCGACGAGTCGGAGGCGAGGCGAGCGTGGCAATCTCATAACGTTGGGAGATTGCTTCGTCACAACAAAGTTGTTCCTCGCAAGAGGCTATCTCAAAAGTCCTACTATGAGCTTAACTGATTTTTTCAACATAAGGGCAATTGTCATTCCCATGAAAATGGGAATCCAGATAAGTCCGATATTGTGTAACCGTCTGGATTCCGGGTCAAGCCCGGAATGACATTTTGTTTTTCAATCAATATTTATGTGACAAAATGCCAACTTACCCTATAAGAGTTTTGAGATGAGCTCCAATGACGTGCCACGTTTTGCTTAACATACTACTTTGCGTGTACAATATACGAATATGGGCTATCCGAAAATAGTTGTTATTGGAAGTAGTTATAGTGCTGCAGCAGTGTTTAATTACTTGGAGCGTTCTTTAGCTAACCTCAGAGAACCATTTGATCTCTTGTTAGTGTCAGATAAAAATCATTATTTATACAGTGACTTATTAAGTCAGTATTTATGTGATTCATGTAATCTTGGAGATATCTGTCAATGGCTAAGAGGGGTTGCTTTTTTAAGACCCGGGGTTTCATATCTGGAGGCAGAAGTTTTAAATATTGATTTTCAGTCAAAGACTATTTCAACCTCAAGAGGGGAAGTTAATTATCAGTATTTGATCCTTGCACCACAAAATGATTTATTTGATAAACCTGATATTGATAATCAAAGCAATTCTTTTGTGATTAAAAATTTAAGTGATGTCTTAAAACTAAGAACTCATATTCTGGGAAATTTGGAAAAAGCTGTGTTTGAAGGTGACCCCGAAACTAAAAGTTCACTATTGACTTTTTCTGTTATCGGAACAGGCAAAGAAGGTATTCAGCTTTCCTGCTCAATAAGTGATTTTGCCAATAGATTGGTAAAAGACTATTTCCCTGAAATAAAAAAGGCACTCTTGAAATTTAATTTAATTGAAGAAAACAATGTAATAACTTTAAGCAAAGAGCCATTTTATAATAATAGAATCTTTTATAATTTGAATAAAAAAGGGATTACTTTGCATACAAATTCCCAGATAACTAAAATTGAAAATAATAAAATTACAATAAACAATAAAAATATTATTTTCTCTGGAACAACTATTCTTGCTAATTTGAAAGGTTCTTTTGGTCTGCTAAGAAGATTAAAAACTCTTTCCACGTCATGTAATGTAGATCTTTATATGAAGTTAGAGGGCTTGGATAATGTATTCATGATTGGAGAAATTGCAAATTGTCTTGATCTTGGAGAAAATCTTGAAAAAACGAATTTCTTTTACAGAAGCCAGGCTAAAATTTGTGCTCAAAACGTTTGTGCAAAAATAAATAGTATTCCAATGAAGCTATTAAAATATGATTTTCAGGTTGACTTTCTTTCTCTTGGATATAGAAATTCTCTGGCAGAATTTAAGAATATTCATATTGATGGAATTGTTGGTTGGATTTTGCATAGATTGTCCTTCGTGTTTTGTTCTTTATCCTGGAAAAAGAGATTAAGAGCTTTTGTAGCATTGATCAGTAACATTTGTGGTTCTTCTGATTTTGAACAAATGAATATATATGAATTTAAATTAAGTAAGCAGGCTTTGAAGAAGTAGTTTTATTTCCGCAGCACAATTTTCTAATAAAATTGTGCTGCTTTGCAAAGTGCTTCTGGTAGGCAAGAAGTAGCATTGTCAAGGTTTTGCCGAACAAGTCGGACAAAACCTTACTTTGTTAAATATTGGGCTAGTCAATTATCAAGTACTAAGAATTTGCATATACTTTAAGAAAAAATCAAGATTCTTTTATATACTATAAAACTATGTCAGATCATAAAGCTGAAATTGGAATATTTGGTGGATCGGGTTTTTATAATTTTTTGGAAAAAATTGAAGAAGTTCAAATTAAAACTCCATATGGAGAACCTTCTGACAATTTATTTCTAGGAGAAGTTGAAGGGAAAAAAGTTGCATTTTTACCAAGGCATGGTAGAAAGCATTCTATCCCACCGCATAAAATTAACTACAGAGCAAATCTCTGGGCAATGAAAGAGCTTGGAGTAACCAGGATTATAAGTCCCTGTGCTGCAGGCAGCTTGCAGAAAAATATTAAACCGGGAGATTTTGTAATCAGCGATCAGTATGTAGATAGAACTTCCGGCAGAATTGATACCTTTTATGATGGACCGATTGCTACACATGTAAGTGCAGCAGATCCATATTGTCATGAGCTTAGAGAGCTTGCTATAAAAGCTACAGAGGACTGTAAGGTTTCATGTCATAAGACTGGAACTGTTGTAATTATTCAGGGACCAAGATTTAGTACAAAGTCTGAATCAAAGTGGTTTACATCAATGGGCTGGTCTACTATAAACATGACACAATATCCTGAAGCTCATCTGGCAAAAGAGCTTGAGATGTGTGTGGTAAATATTGTACTGGCTACTGATTATGATTCTGGCTTGGTGGGAGATGTACCTCCTGTCAGTCATAGTGAGGTCATGCTTGTTTTTCAACAAAACCTTGATAGGCTTAGAAAAGTTCTATTTAAATTAATTGGGACCGTTCCACAGGAACGCTTAAAATGTAAATGTAATGAGATCTTGAAACACTCGAGATTTTTGTAATGAATGATTTTATCCCAAAGCTTGTAACAAAAGATTCTGTTCATAATTTGAAAATTATTTGGAGCGATAATAAAGAATGTCTTTATAATCTTCGTGAACTTAGATCTAATTGTCACTGTGCTTTATGTAGGCATGAGGTAACTGGAGAGAAATTAATTTCTCTTGATAAGATTCCCTCGGATATAAATTTAATAAAAGCAGAAGTTGTTGGTAATTATGCTTTGCATTTTACCTGGAGTGATAATCACACTACGGGGATTTACAGTTATGAGTATCTAAGAAAACTATGTGTGTGAAATGTGCCTATGGCTCATTTGCCAAGCCATCTTCATCAGGTAATGTACCTACTTTTAGTGTAATTGTTTTAACTTTTCCACTTCTAAGTAATCTTACATGCAGCTTATCTCCAACTTTTTTGTTTCTTACAACTTCTGCAACTTTTCTTGGATCATTTATTTCTTCATCCTCAATTTTTTGAATTATATCTCCGGGCTGAATTCCACCTAACTGTGCAGGGCTGTCTGGAACAGCTTCAATCACAGATACACCGGGAGTATCTTTTGGCAAACCCTCTACTTTTAATTTTTCTTCTTCAAGGGGCGACATTTTTATTCCAAGATAGGGATGGCTTATTGCTCCGTGTGAAATCAATTCATCAGATACAGACTTTGCATAATCAGCAGGAATTGAAAAATTTAAATTTTGTGTATTAGGTTTACCAATAATAAAAGTATTTATTCCGATAACCTCGCCTTTTAAATTTACAAGTGGACCCCCTGAATTACCTGGATTAATTGCTACATCAGTTTGAATATACTTAAATGCGCCCTGAGCAGAACCAAAAGTGACACCTACATGTCTTGAAAGTGCACTTATAATTCCAAATGTAACAGTGTGTTCAAGCCCAAGCGGAGAACCTATTGCAATTACCCACTCTCCTGGGCGTAATTTTTTTGAATCTCCCAACTTTGCAACAGATAAATTCTTTGCATCAATTTTAATTATTGCAAAGTCGCTGTATGAATCGTGTGAAATTAACTTACCGTCGTATTTTTTTCCATCCTGAAGTGTAATTGTAATTTTAGTTGCATTTTTCACGACGTGAAAATTTGTTAAAATGTATCCATCTGGTCTAATGATAATTCCAGAACCTGTTCCTCCTTCTGAGGGATGTTCAACTCTAGGAATTACTGTTTCAGGATTGTCTGAGTTTAAGTTTTTCTTTTTGGGCTCATTTTCTTTAACTTCAGGTGATGTGTCAATATTTACTACTGATTTGCTGACTTCCTCTGCAACATCAGCTATCGTGTCAGAATCAATTGGTATCACTGCATTTGTAGGTAATATATAATTTTTTGCCAAAAAAGCAAAGAACACTAAAAATATAACTAATGTAGTAATTTTATTTTTTGTATTCATGATTACATTTTCCCTGTTTTGGTTTTTTTCTTTAATTGTTTTAGTATACAAGATATAATTATTACTGTTGTTTAATATATAAAATGAGGAAATACAAATGGCAGTAGAAACTAAAGTGGGTGGGTTCAAAATGAAAGTAAAAAGACCAAAATTAGAAGAGTTGGATATTTCAATTGGTAAAAAAACCAGATTATATAGAATGCTTTATGAGCATGGTCCGGCAAATGGTACATTAATGATTTTGCCAATTGATCAGGGTATTGAGCATGGTCCGTTAAACTTTTTCCCAAATCCTCCAAGCGAAGATCCTGATTTTCAGTATAGATTAGCACTTGAAGGTGGATATTCAGCTATTGCACTGCATATAGGGCTTGCTCAAAAATATTCAAGAAAATATGTAGGTAAAGTCCCCCTCATTTTAAAAATAAACGGAAAGACAAATATTCCTTCAGATGATAATTCATTCTCTCCATTAACAGCCTGTGTTGAAGATGCAGTAAGGCTTGGAGCTGATGCAGTGGGTTATACATTGTATGCAGGATCGCCATCTCAGGATAGAGATATAAGACAGTTAATGGAAGTTCGCTTTGATTGTGAAAAATATGGTATGCCGCTTATTGTCTGGTCTTATCCCCGAGGTTCTGCAATTGAAGCAAAAGGCGGGAAAGATAGTTTGTATGCAATTGATTATGCAGCAAGACTGGCATGTGAATTTGGGGTAGATATAGTTAAAATCAATGTTCCGAAAATTGATGAAACCAAATTAGATAAGCTTCCAAAACCTTACAATACTTTAAAGCTGTCATATGAAGAATCTATTGCAAAGGTTGTTCATGCTGCAGGCAGAACAATGGTTTTATTTTCCGGTGGAAGTAAAGAGAGTGATCAGGATTTAATCCACAAAGCAAAAGCAGCAATGGATAATGGTGCAACAGGATTAATTTTTGGAAGGAATATGTGGCAGAGAGAATATTCTGATGCTCTGAAAATCGCCTCACAGATTAAAAAAATGATGCTTGAAAGTTAATTTATACTGTGCCAATCTCAAGATTAACAAAAATAATTTCTACTATTGGTCCAGCTTCGCAGGACCCTGATGTTATTTATGGATTAATGGAAGCCGGCACAAATGTTTTTAGAATTAACTGTTCACATAGTGATTTGCCGACTCGAGAAAAAGTTGTTAAGCATATAAGGGATTTATCTCTTAAAACTAAAAGAGAAATCGGGATTTTGCTGGATTTACAGGGTCCAAAAATCAGGGTTGGGAAATTAAAAAATGGATCCATAAATCTGCGGGATAGAAAAAATGTTTTTTTGACTGCTGAAAATATTATTGGTACTGAAGAGAGGTTCTATGTGGTTCATTTTGAGCAAATTATTAACAGTCTTAAGCCGGGTCATAGAATACTCTTGAATGATGGAATTATTGAATTAAAAGTACATAAGATTCTAGACAATAAAAACATTGAATGTGAAATTGTTCTTGGTGGTGAGTTAAGTGATGGAAAAGGAGTTAATTTTCCTGATACACATCTTAAAGATGTACCTTCAATTACAGAAAAAGATATTGAAGACTTGAAACATGGTCTGTCAATTGGGATTGATCTGGTTGCTCTTTCTTTTGTACGTTCTGCTCAGGATATAACTACGCTTAGAAGTTATTTGCCGGCAAATTCGATAATAAAAATTATTGCAAAAATAGAAAAGCCGCAGGCAATTGAGGATTTAAGTAATATTTTAAAAGTCTCTGATGGAATAATGGTTGCCAGGGGAGATCTTGGTGTAGAGCTTCCTTATGAGCAGCTTCCAGCAATACAAAAACAAATAATACAAAAAGCAAATGAGAACAATGTCTTGGTAATTACTGCTACACAAATGCTTGAATCAATGATTAATTCACCCAGACCTACTCGTGCGGAGTTAAGTGATGTTGCAAATGCAATTTTTGACGGTACTGATGCAATTATGCTTTCCGGTGAAACCGCAGTTGGCAAATATCCTGTTTTAGCCGTTCAGACAATGCATAAAGTTGCCCTTTCTACAGAAGGTGTTGCTCCACGCTATAGGCATGATGTAAGCAGTGTTCAGGAAAATCTTGCTAGAAGTGTATGTGATCTTGCAGAGCGCGTAAAAGCCACTGCAATTGCTACTTTTACACTTTCTGGGAAATCAGCAAATCTGGTTTCAAAGCAACGACCACCGGTTAAGGTAATGGCACTTACCCAAAATGAGGTTGTAAGTCGTCAGTTAAGTTTGTATTGGGGGATTACACCGATTTTACTTACAGATATTACTGATACCGAGACCATGATGTATCTGGTGGAAAAAACACTGATGGAAAAAGGCTTTGTTAAAAAAGGTGATTTAGTGATTGTTACAGGTGGCTTGCCTATTGCAGCCCGCGGTGAAAGTAATTTTATGAAGATTCACAGGTGTGAAGGAAAGTTTTGATTATTATTTGTAGGTACGTAGCATGCTACGTACCTACAATGTCAAAGCCTATAATAAACCATTTTCTCTATAAAATCTTACTGTCTTTTTAATACACTCCCTAAATGGGATAATCGGCATCTTTAATTCTTTAATTGCTTTTGAGCTATTGTAATAAATATTTCTTCCAAAGAAACAAAGTTGTGAAGCAGCTGGTCGGGGTGAAATTCCTGTAACTGTTCCAAGAGCTTCCTGTATATATGAAAATAGAACTACAGGGAGTTTAGGTAGTAGTAAAAAAGGTCTTTTTACATGTAGTTCATCTGCAATAATTCCAAGAAATTCTTTAATAGTGAGATTCTCTCCGCCTAAAATATATCGTTCCTGGCATTTACCAATTTCAATTGCATTTATAATAGCCTTGCACACAGCATCTACATCTACAAAATTGGTCCCTGCATTTACATAAAAAGGTAAGCCATATTTAATTGCTTTTATTAGGGTTACTCTTCTGCCTCGGAAGTCGCCAGCTCCCCATACATTTGCAGGATTTACCATTACTGCATTTAGTCCTTTTTTAATTGCTTTTTGGACTTCGAGTTCTGCTTCACGTTTTGTTTCCATGTAACAAATTTTATGTTTACTCCAATTATATGGATGCTGTTCATTTATAGGTTCATTGTTTTCACCATAGCCAACTGCAGCTACAGAACTTATATGAATAAACTTCTTGCAGTTTGCTTTAAGTGCTTCATCCAAAACATTTTTTGTGCCAATTACATTTACTTTATAGACCTTATCCCAGATTCCATTCCAGAATGCAATTATCGCTGCAGAGTGAATAATTATTTCACAGTCATTTATTTTCCCGGCAAATGTTTCGGGTTCAAGGATATCACCCCAAATTATTTCTACGTTATCTTTCCCTAGGTAACGTTCTGGAGATGCGCCACGGCGCGTCTCTACATTCTGCCTTACGAGAATTTTTACTTTGTATCCTTTGTCTAATAACTTCACTACAAGGTTTCCGCCTATAAATCCTGTTGCGCCTGTGATGAATACCTTGGTCATATTAACTTTTCCAGCAATATAAAAACAAAAAACCCAATACTAACCCATCCATTTATAGTGAAAAATGCAAGATTAACTTTGCTTAGATCGTTTTCTTTTACTAGGCTTTGTTCATAAAGTAACATTGCTGAAACAAATATTACTCCAAGCCAGTAAATAAAAGAAGCTTTTGTTAAGGTGCTAAGAATAATTAGAAATAAAACAGTTAAAAAATGAAATATCCTTGAAATTAAAAGTGCATTTTTAATTCCAAATTTTGAAGGGATACTATGAAGCTTATTTTCTTTATCAAAGTTATAGTCCTGGCAGGCATAAATAATATCAAAGCCTGCTGTCCAGAATGTAACTGCTAAGCCTAGTATATAAGGAATAGAAGATGAAATATTCCCTCCAGCTGCTAACCATCCTGCTAAAACCGAAGCTCCAAGAGCAACTCCAAGCCATAGATGTGATAAGAATGTAAATCTTTTTGTAAATGGATAAATAAAAAACCAGACAGCTGCTATCGGCAAAAGAAGTAGGCAAATTCTTGGCAAGTTTAATGCAGCATAAATGAAAACTAAAAGTGAGATTATAGAAAAGATGATTGCATTTGACAGTTTGATCTTGCCTTCCGGGAGTTCTCTGTTTTTAGTTCTTGGATTTTTAAGATCGATGTTTGTATCAATGATTCTATTTATACTCATGGCAAATGAGCGAGCTCCCACCATTGCAAGAATTATTAGAACTATTGTTCTAGCTTCTGGAAGTCCTGAATCCTTAACCAGGAACGTTCCAGAAAGTGCAAATGGCAATGCAAAAATAGAATGTTCAAATTTTATGAAGTTAAAGTAATTGCTTATAATATTTTTCATTTGGTTATAATTACTTTCTTTAATCCAAGGTGATTTTATTACAATATTGAATTATATGATGTTTGGTAGTGATAAAATTAACCTCTTAGTTGATTATGAAAGAAGCAACTCAAAATTGGTTAACACTTGCTAATAAAGAGCTAAGACTTGCTGAATTATCTCTTAATGGTGGTGAACCTTTAGGGGTAATTTATCATTTGCATACAACAATTGAAAAATTACTTAAAGGGATATATGAAGAAGCTAAAGGAAATCCACCAAAAATACACAGCCTTAAAAAGCCGGCTATAGATTGCTGCAATATTGTTTTACAGCAAAAAGAATTGAAATTGCTAGATGTTTTGGATAAGGCTTATATAGATTCACGGTATCCAGATGATGTGGTGTCTTTTGAAAATAAGTATAATATTAGTAATTGTAAGGAATTAATAAAGGAAACAAAGGATGCAATAAAATGCTTGAACTCTTTACTGAAGAAAAATTAAATAAAATTATTAATGATTATCTCTCTAAACTAGATGGAAAGATCAATATTGACAAAGCAATTTTATTTGGTTCATATGCTGCAGGTACTGCGACAGAATTAAGTGACATTGATCTTCTTATAATTTCTAAAGATTTACCGGAAGATAAGCTAAAAGGAATGAATGGATATTACCTTGATACATTAGTAGGGGATTTTAATCCAAGTCTGGAAGTTATTGCTATACACCCAAATAAATTAAACCACTCTGTTACAAAAGGCTTCTTTGAAGAGATAATTAAAACAGGGAAAGTTATTATTTCTAAAAATATTAATGTGGAGAAAGCGGCTTAAATATTTAAACTGTAAAAGTTAGAACAGTTAAGAAAAACGGTTAAGAAAACTAACATAGGTTAACTTAACTTTTTAATAAATAGCCAACCTTAATAAAAATTTAACAATCTTTTTAAACTTAGGTATTTACTTTAGTTAGATAAATTGGTTAATATCGGATTAAGAGAGATCTTAAATTATGATTAACCCTAACAGTGCAATGCAGGCAGGAAAGCAAGGATTAAATTTCTTTTCAGCGATAATTCAATCTGGTCTTGTTCAGACAGCTACTGGTTATTTAGGTAAACCTGTTCCTGGCATTGGTACAAATAAAGAAAGTCGTTCTAGAGAGTCATATAAAGATCCAAAGGCACATTCGTCTTGGATGTTTTGGCTTAGAGAAAAAATTCCTACTTTTGGTAACATCGGTGGGGTGTTAGCTATATTTGCATCTGTTGTACTCGGGCGAGCAACGCAAAGTGATGATCCTGAAAAACCAGGCTCCAGGTTTGGTTTCTTAAGTACCTTATTAAAGTGGGGCGGAGTATTAAGTGTAGCTGGTTCTATATATTCTCATTTTCAAGGAACGTTTATAGCTGATGAAGAAGAGCGATCCCTATATGTATTAGGTGGAGTTCTGCCTGAAATGCTTAAAGATGTTGATTTTAACTGGGCTAAAGATCAAGGTTACTTAAGAGATGAAGATAGTACAGATCATTCCCCAACTTCAATGAGTTATAACTCTGATGAAAGAGTAGATATTTTAAGGCCTATAGAGCAATTATGGAGTGGAGAGTCTGCAGTGAGGGCATTTTATATAGGCGGTCCTGGTACTGGTAAAACACATACCATGTATCATACTCTTAAGCAATTTGAACAATATGGAAAATCTAAAGGTAAAAAGGTCATTATAAAAGAACTTAATGGAGATGTATTAGCTAAAGGTATTAGCAAGAAAAGTGTTTTACAACAAGTAGCTGATGTTGCTAAAGATGTAGCTGGAGAAGAAGGCAAAGCATTACAGCAAGCTACTGATATGTTATCAACTTCTACAGAAACAAAATTCCAGATGGCAATTGGTAGTTTGCTAGATTTTGCTAATGACTGTAAAGATGACGAAATTAGAGTAATTTCAATTGATGAAATAGATAAGATGTGGAAATTGGCAGAAGGAGATGATGGAACTCCAAATTTAGCCAAGATGGCATTTATCGCAAAAAGATTTCAAGACTTACTTAATTCTAATAAAGTTCACATACTTATGACTGGTAATGGGACTGTTAATAAAATGTGTGGAATTGAAAACCTGATGGCAAAGGGAATAATAAAAAGAGAAGAAGATATACCACCTGAATTAGCAGGATTAAGATCTAGGTTACTTAAAGTAAAAGTCTCTATGACTGCAGCGACACTTCCAACAGTCTGTGAAATGATTGGCAAAGAGTTAGGACGTTATAGTGATATTCAGATTGATGGTGTTTTGCAAACTAGGCTGAGCTGTGGCTATAATGGTAATAAGCACGATACATTAGGATTAGTTTCTGATGATGATGGTATTCCTGGCTTCGATAAGTTTATTATAAGAGATGAGCAAGAACACGTAACAAAAATTGATAAAAGAATATTTGACCTGGATGTAGATTCTAATAAATTATTAACAGCTTTAGCATATACAAGAATACAAGGACGAATTGTAAATGATGCAATAAAAAAATATGTTACTGATATAAGAACAGGGAAAGTACCTTCAGATAGAGTCTTAGAAGAGGGCGGTGTTAAAAAGATTACAATAGCGGGATTAAGGAAATATATTGAAGAGCATGCAGAGTTTGTTGAACATAAAAAAGCTTTAGAAACTGAATATGCTGCAGAAATTACAACATTAAACACAACCAATGAGAGGAAAAGAATCTCTGAAGAACAAATCCAGGAGAGATTAAATCATCCACATATAAAAGCTTTAATTAAAAAGGTTATTCCTCTCTTACAAGTTAGTGTTGATGGTAATGAGCCAACGACTGCTGCTAGTTTGAAGAAGAGCTTATCTGAAATTAATTGTAGTGGTACATTAACATCTGTTGACTTGAAGAAACTTTTATTAGCCTTAAAATTTAATGGTGAAGAACATGATGGATTAAAGGGTGTTTATGGTCAACTAACAGCTTTCTTTACACGTGACAAGTTACTAACGCATGATGTCGATGAAATACCACAACTGGTATTTGGATTAAATGCAGAATTAACCAGACAAGTAAAAATGAGTCAATTTAAATTAACAACTCATGAAACTGAAATTGAAACGAAGATAGCGGGTTGTACGAATTTGCTTGAATTGAGAAAATTACTTGCACCTGGTTCAGCTGAAAGATTTAAACTAGAAAAATATTTAGGAGATGCAGGTGTCTCTAAATGGAGAAAGTTACTTGAAGGCTCTTCACTTTATGCGATGAAAGATAAAGAACTTCCAAAATTAGAGCTAGAAGCTGAAACAGTATTACATAACTTTGCTGCTCACAAGGGAGCTGAAAAAGAAAGAGAGCTGGAACTAGCAGCTTCAGATCCTGTTAAAGAGTTAAATCTATGGTTACAGGGAGTACCGGCAACAGTTCTAAAACAGCTAGCTGCTGCAAATGATATAGTAAAAGATTCTCTTGACTGTTTGCGTAGAGGAGAAAATCCAGAGACCAATTCTATTATTGTTTTAGGAGCACTTAAAGAACATTATAAAGGTGTAATGCCTAAGACAGCAGTAGCAGCATAAAAACGGTATTTAAGACCTGTATAATTCCTTTTAATATACTTATAAGTTACAAATTTTAAAATTATTTCATCATGGATACGTAAGAAAAATATTACCTGTCCATGATAGAACGAAGCTATGAAATTTCTTGATTTGAAAACAAAAAGAAAAGATTTTATATAAGTGTAAAAATCTTAACTTTAAAAAAATATCTGAAGATTTAGAGCCTTTGGTTTTTAATTCAAAAGACTTAAATAAAGTATTGCTTTTTAATCAATGTATTGAACAAAGTGAACTTTAGGGTAAGATGTTTTCTGTATAGATATAAGATCTCTTTGATTTATTGAAGAATTAGCTATTTAAGTTATAATATAAACCCTATGGCAAAACAACTAACAATAAATGCAAAACAAAGAGAAAAAAAGAAAACTCCGAATAAATTAAGATCTGAAGGATCTGTCCCTGCTACGGTTTATGGACATGGATTTGAATCACATTCAGTTCAGATTAACGCAAAAGAATTCTCTAAAATACCTCATAATGCCTATTCACACATTAACGAATTAAATGTTGATGGTGAAAAATTTCCAGTGTTAATTAGAAATGTACAGGTTGATCCTGTTAGAGATAAGTTTTTAAATATTGAGTTTTATAAGATTAAAAGTGATGAGAAGATTAAGGTCAAAGTTCCTTTGAATTATATTGGGACTTCTCCTGCAATTCTTGCCGGCGGAATATTAATCATTTCCCATAATGACATTGAAATTCAATGCTTACCAAAAGATATTCCTGATGTGATTGATGTGAATCTTGAAGAGATTAAAGAAATTGGACAGGCAATTCATTCAAAAGATTTAAAGATTTCAGAAAACATTCAGCTCCTTGCAAAACCTCAGGAAGTACTGGTAAAAGTAGAAGTACCTAAGACACATGAAGTTGAAGAAGCTGCTCCTGCTGCTGCAGTTGCTGTTGAAGGTGCTGCAGTTCCAGCTGCTGGTGCTGCTACAACGACTCCTGGTGCTGCTGCTCCTGGTAAAGAAGCTGCTGCAAAAACACCTGGTAAAGAGGCTGCTAAACCAGCGGTTGCACCAAAAGCTGGTGAAAAGCCTACAAAGAAATAAATGTTTGTAGAGGCTTGCCATGGCAAGCCTCTACATCGATTCACGATAAATTTGATACCATAGCGATATGGATTTCCCCTTCCCATGTCTAAAATGTGGCAGTAGCATTTGCCGAAGAGCATATAACATGAATCTTGCTCTAGGTTATGTAGAAGAACAGTTTTGCTTAAAATGTCTATCTGAAATTCATGGTCAGGATATGGACAGCATGTTTGATTTTGTATATGGATATATTCAAAGTAGAGATTGTTTTAAAAAAGAATGGGTAAAAATGAAAACAAGAGAAGAATGTCCATTACCTGATTTTTGTGTAATTAATAAATGCTTTAAGGTGTAAAAGATGAAAAACATAATTCCTGATATTACTTTGGATTTAAGAGGAGTTGAATGTCCTCTAAACTTTGTCAAAACAAAGATTCAATTAGAGAAAATGCGAAGCGGAGAAAAACTTGAAGTGCTGCTGGATTCCGGTGAAGCTATTGAAAGTGTTCCACCAAGCGTTCTTGAAGAAGGTCATATTGTTTTAAATATAGAGTCTGTTGAAGATTATTTTAAAGTTTTAATCCAAAAGAATTAATCAACATAGCCTTGTTCTTCAAAGTGTCCTTTAATTACTCTTTGAGCTTTGGATGAATTTTGTACTGTTATTTCAGCTAGGTTTTGTACATCGGAATCACTATCATTAATTCCATACCCATCCTGTGTAAGAACGTTATTTATTGTTTGAAGACTTCCTAAATCGTCACTTAAATCTTTAAATGTAATTATAGACAAGAAATTCTCGATTCCATCTTCTCTAATAAAAGGAAGTGTTTCGGATTGTTTTGCCATTTGAAATTTTAACCAGATAGATTTAACAATTCCATCCAATATTAATATTGAAGCTGATCTTATTTCAGGGTTGCGATGTTTTACTCCAAAGTCATTAGCACCAAGTATTGCTGCAGTATATGCCGGGTCAGCAGACTGAATCCCAAACATGGCAAGCGGAAATAAAAACCTTCTTGTTATATAGAACTCATTTGTATCTCTTCTTTTTTGCCCCAGTAGATCTCTATATGCAACAGCAGCAGGCGACATGTCCATTTTTGAACCCAGCTCTGAAAAGTCAAAAGTACTTTCAGGATTATTGTTTTGATTATTTGGAGGTTTTGCTCTTTCTCTTATTCTCCTTTCTATTGTTTCCTTTTCTGTTGCCTCGTCTTCTGTTTTCTGTGGAAGCCTTGGATCCTTATTAAGAACCAGGAAATTTCTAACCTCTTCGCTTAACTCATTTCTTGAACGTGGTCTTAATGCAATAGCTAAAGCCTGGTTTAGATTAAGTAATCCACCTGTGTAAGCTCTTACAGGAGAGCTATTTATTTCTGTGCTTTCTGGGAAACCATGTTGATTTAAAGAATAGCTTAGTCCCGGTAGTTTCCTTAATTCTTTTATTCCATCCGGGTTTCTACACTTTAATGACATATAGTCCAGATAGTTAACACTAACTCTTATTTTTTTTATAGGTTCGTCATATAATCCCATTTTCATTTATTTATACTGTAATGCTATTACGAATCGATTTTTACCAATTAAATTTTTAAAGATAACTTATTATCAATAAAGTATCAATTTAAGACTTGTATGTCAAGCATTTAAAATAAAAAGCTTGTTTTATTGTAAGAACTTTGCAAGTTATAATTAATTTGTTTTCTGAATTCTGATTCTTTCCTGCATTATCTATAAGCGAGAACTTTCTGGATACAAAAGTTTGAGCGTGCGGGATAAGATAGCTAATAGCCGAGGAGTCTGTTCTTCACTTTGTTCAGGATAACCTCCGCAGCTCCGAGGCGTTATAAAAACGGACGATTAGCTCAGTTGGTTAGAGCACACGCTTGATAAGCGTGGGGTCCCGTGTTCAAGTCACGGATCGTCCATTTCATAAAAGTTCAGTTTTATCACTTCTATCAATTGGTTTGCGAGGCAGTTTATCCAGAAGTTTGTAGCGATAAGCCTGTGATGCGAATTTTATAATATCCTTGGGTTTTACTTCGACTTCATCTGCAATCTTAAGTTTTTCGCCGTTTACAGAGGTTCCATTTGTAGAGCCCATATCTACGGCAAGAATATTATCTCCTGGTAAGTCAACAAGGATTGTGTTTTGTCTGCTGACTCCACTCTCTTTTACAGGTGTATGTACTTCTGAAATTCTTCCAACTTTATGAGTGCGCCTTCCGCCACGAAACAATATGTGCACTTCACGTGGATTGGCTATGGATTGTAGTACTTTCATTTAAAGCAACTCCCATGCAAATATTATTTGACAACAACATCTACAATATCTACAGCGCTAAGTTCTACTTCTCCTGAATCAGTTGGAGCAGGTTCTCTGCCTTCGTTTTGTAGCTGAAATCTAAGATTTATTGAACCTAAGCTAATGCTGTCGTTGTTCTGTAATGCTACTGGAGTTGCTTTAACAGGGACAGAGTTAACTTTAGTACCATTTAGAGATTCTAAGTCAACTATTGTCCATACTCCATCGATTTCTCTAAAAGCAACTTGAGCGTGTCCTCTGCTAACTGTTATAGAGGTGTTTTCGTCTTCAGTTGCCCCTTCTCTTCGGAATGGGACACCATCATTGTTATCTAGAACTATGTCACTCTTAGTAGAGCTTCTTCCTATAACTTGTACTGGTGGAGTTAGAGGTATTGTTCTACCATCTGACTTATTAACTATTAATACTGCAGGCATTGTTTATTCTCCTTTATTTATTAAATTATATTGTGTTTCTATAATATGAATATAATTAATTTTGATTAGATTATTGATCTTTTAAAAGATTAACAAAGTTCAATTGAAATTTCTATGAGAGAATCTAAATAAAAAATTAAATTTTCTTTGAATTAAAATTAAAAAAATAGTATTAACTAGGTTAAAATAACTAAAGAATGAAAAATTTATTATTACATCAAATGGAAGTCGGACCAATGGAAAATTTTGTTTATTTTATTGGTGACAAAACTATAGGTGAAGTGGCAGTTATTGATCCTGCATGGGATGTAAAGTTATTGCAGGATGAAGCAAAGAAAAATAACTTAAAAATCAAAGCAGTACTTGTTACTCATGGTCATTTTGACCATACGAATGGTGTTGAAGAGCTTTTAAGAACTTTAGATATACCGGTTTATATAAATGAAAAAGAAGCGGATTTTTTTAAATTTGACTGGGGAAAAGAAAATGTAAAAAGAACAAAGTCAAGTGAGAAATTAAAAATTGGAAATATTGAAATTGAATTTGTTCATACTCCCGGACATACACCGGGTTCACAATGTTTTTTAATCCATAATAATCTAGTTTCTGGGGATACACTATTTATAAATGGTTGTGGGAGATGTGATTTGCCTGGTGGTAATGCAGAGCAGATGTTTGACACTATCTGTAATAAGCTTATGAAAATGCCTGATGATATGCTGATTTTCCCCGGGCATAATTATGCTGATAAAAAGCATGATGATCTGAAAAATCAAAAAAAAACAAATCCATTTATGCAGTATGATAATCTTATGTCTTTTCTCGGAAGACGTATGCCAAAATTAAATTAAGGAGTATTTATGTTAACTGTCTCTCAAATGGAAGAAAGAATTAAACAAAAACTAAAAACTGTACTTGTAGAAGTTATTGATTTAAGAGGCGGTGATCATATTCAGGCAATTATTGTATCTCCTGAATTTGAAGGGAAGACTTTGGTTGAACAGCATAAAACTATCTATGATATTTTTTCAGATGAAATGAAATCAAATGAAATACATGCTTTAACTTTAAAAACTTATTCACCTTCTCAGTGGGAAAAAGTTAAAGGGACATTTAGCAGAGATATAGGACATGCGATTTAAAAAATGGAGGATATGAAAATGACTGATATTTTAAAAAAGATTGATGAGGAAGTTAAATCAAACAAAATAATGGTTTATATGAAAGGCTCTAAAGATGCACCTCAATGCGGCTTTTCTGCAGCGGTTGTAGAGGTCTTTAATGCATTGAATGTCCCATTTGAAACCAGAGATGTTCTCTCGGATAATGAGTTAAGAGATGGCGTAAAAAAATATTCAAATTGGACTACCATTCCACAGATTTTTATAAACGGTAAGTTTGTTGGCGGTTGTGATATTACAAGAGAGCTTTATAAAACAGGTGAACTTCAAGAATTGATCAAGTAGAAGCGCGATTAATCGCGCTTCTACTCTATAACAAACAAGCCACCGGTAATTTGATCTCTAAGTCCAAAACTAGGGCTTGTTGCATCTAGTTGGTCACCTGTAAAAATTATATTTCTTGGACCAGGAGTAACATCAGAAGCACATGTGATATCTGCAGTGATGCCATTAACCTGATCAGGTTCATCTGTTAATTCCTGTGTAGCCGGGCACAACGGGCTTCTGTTGCACATGGTTTCTGGAGTATCATCACAATCTTCGCAGACAACATTAGGTGAAATCATAATACTGGCATTCATAACATTACTAACAGTTATTCCAGGTCCACTCACAGAAAGCGTTCCAAATACAGTACTTATATTGTCTCCCCAAAATTGTAAATTTGTTAAAGTTTGACCGGGTGATATTTTTATAGGTAGAAGTGCTGAACCACCACTCTCATTTACGTTAACTTCTCTTAAAACATTTGTCTGGTAATTTATGTTAAAAGCAGAAGCAGAGAGTTCGTTAACCTGGATTTTAATTCTTGTGGTTTTGCCTTCTGATATAACAACGGGGGTAGGATAAAGGTTGGTTGTGAAATTTAAATCTGCAGTAAAGCCAAAGAAATTTAGTGGCAGTCCTTTTTTCCTTATAGGACCATCTAAAGGTTCGGCATAAATATTATAGGTATTAGGGGGTATAGCAATGATTGTGAATCTGCCAATAAGATCAGATACTGCACTGGCAACTGGTTCTCCTGTTGTTGTATCTTCAATTACAATATGAGCACCTCTTACAGGTCTTTTATTTAAAGTTACCCTACCTTTTAGAGTCCCAAGAACTTTTACTTTTTCAGTGTCAGGATAAATGTTTGCAAGTCCAATTTTGTCATCATCTGTTAGTTCATACCTTGTCATTATTTTTGAAACATGGCTTGTAGCAGAGCTTGTAATGGCAGAACCTGTAAGTCCAAGTAAATCTCCAATACCTCCTACAGCCAGATCTGTTAAATCCCCACCGATTATTTTTCCGGCACAAGCTTCAAGATCTTTTGCCGGAATATTTGGATCTATTCCACCTTCAATGGTAGGAGAAGAATCATCACCGCCACTTTTTAAGGTTCCTTCTGTAGTTTCAATAGCAATGCATGGATTGTTTGCAGGATCAATAACTATATCTGCATCAAGTATTGTGCCAGGCTTTACCATTATTAGTTGATTCATAAATGTAACAGTGTCTGTCTTTGCAAAATTTACTATAGTTACTATAGAGCCCCCAAAATCTTTATCTTCTATTGCTCGAAAAGTTACAATATTCTTGCCGTCATTTGTATCTACTTGTCCGGATGCAAACTTTAAAGGAGCAAATTTTACCTTTGCAATATCAACACTTTCCCAGATCATTATTGCTTCGGCTATTTTGTTTAAAAATTCTTCATTTGATATAGGAAGCTGAATATCTTTTTTTGTTCTTACAGAATTTCCAGAAGTGTCTATTTCTACTTTTACATTTAGAGGATCTGCCTGCATTGCATAAATTGTGAAGAGCTTGTCGGGTTTTAACTTTGCAGGGTTTTTAATGGTTTCATTTTTTAATTTATTTTTTTTAATTGTTTCTAATGTTTCAGTAATTTTTTCTGGATCGACTGACATTCCGTCAAATACAAGATCTACGACTCTGGTAAATGCTGTAGAACAGGGAGAAAACAAAAATAAAATTATTGTACAAAGAGAGATGTAAATTATTGTTTTTTTCATAAGATTTCCTTATAGAGTATTCCTTCCTTTGGAATGGTGTAAAGGTTTTGTTTTTTTGTTTTATTAAGCAGAAAAACAGCCTCTTTATTTAAAACGATGTTATCGGGTGAAATTGAAGCTTTAATTATCAATCCTTTTTCAGGCAAATCAGCGCCAAGAATCTTTATTTTTATAATCCTCTTTTCTTCTATATAGGATTTTCTAAATAGCCACTTAGTTATTTCCAGCTTGTATTCTGTTAAATATAAATTACCTGACTTTGTGACTTTTGATTTGATTAATTTGCCGGAAACAATTGCCTCATATTTTTTTGTGTCTGGAATTAAAGATGCTTTACTGTAGACTTTAAAATAAAAGCCAGAAAATAAAATCAATGTAATTGTTATAAGTGGTAAAAATCTCATATTATTTATGGTTAATCAGCCACAAATATATGACTTTTTATATCTTAAATAGTTGCAGAAATTACTTACAAGCTTATGTAATATTTCCAAGTAGACTATTTACACGATAAAATTTTGACGATTCACTTGACAAAATTTGCATAATTTATAAATGGTAGACCATGAGTACATTGCAAAGCCTGACAAGCGAAGAATGAGCGAAGAAGGCGATAGGGAAAAACTTGCAGGAGGCTTAATCTTTAGTACTTGGGCATACATTCATGGGCTTTTTGCTGCTTATAAATTCAAGAGTTACTTCTTTATCTCCTACTGAAAATGATGTACCGCAGCCGCAGCTTTTTTTAGCATTTGGATTTGAAAATACAAAGCCTCTTCCTGTTAACCCACCCTGATAATCTAAAATTACGCCACTTAAATAAAGGGCACTTTTTGGATCTACAAAAACTTTTATTCCATCGTAGTTGCAGACATAATCTTTTTCTTGTAATTTATCAAATTGTAAATGATATGAAAGTCCTGAACAACCGCCTGCCAGCAGGCTTAGTCTTACACCATCAGGATTATCTGTTTCTTTTATAATAAGGTTTTTTAGCTCTTCTTTTGCAGAATCTGACAGATTTACAATTTCCATGTTTATAGGCATGTCTTTTATCCTTGTTTAATAACATTATACCCAGAAATTGGTTAAATCTTGAATAAGTTGTCAAGATTTAGGTATAATATACCTAAAAGATGTTTCTAGAGGATATTAAGGATATTATGAAAATTACAGCTCAGGAAGAATATGGATTAAGATGCTTGCTTCAAGTAGCAGTGCTGACTGTAAAAGATGAACTAGCTTCACTTGAAGATATTGCAAAGGCAGAGCATATTACTACTGACTACGCGGCAAAATTATTAACAGTTTTACGTCAGACAAATTTAATTCAAAGTGTTCGTGGAAAAAATGGTGGTTATAAATTGTCTAGACCGCCTGAAAAAATTTATTTAGATGAAGTTATAAGATCTTTAAGTGGTGAACTATTTGAAAGTGAATCATGCCAGCAGTTTCCGGGGAATGATTCGAAATGTGTTCATATTAGTTGTTGTTCTATTAGATCTGTATGGATGTCAATTTCACAGGTATTGTTTGGTATGTTAGAACGTATTTCATTATTTGACCTTATCTCTAAAGAAGATATTCTAACTAAATATTTAAAAAAAGAATTAGCATTAACTATTTCATCCCCTATTAATCTTGAGAAAGTTGTCAAGTATAATTAGAGAGAAGTTTTGGGAGATATTTTAAAGGAAAAATAAAATGGCTGAATTATTAAAAATTAAAAATTTAAGTATAGGAATTGATGGAAAAGAAATTTTACATGGACTTAACCTAGAAATTAACTCAGGAGAAATTCATGCAGTTATGGGAAGGAATGGTTCCGGAAAAAGTACATTTTCAAATGCTTTAATGGGGCATCCTGCTTATAAGATTTCAACCGGGGAAATTAATTTTAATGGTACCCTTATAAATAATTTAAAGCCCAATGAACGTGCAAAACTGGGTTTGTTTTTAGGTTTTCAATATCCTCTTAGTATTCCTGGGGTTACAGTTGCAAATTTTTTAAGACAGGCAAATAAAGCTCTCAAAGGTGACGCTGTTTCACCACGGGATTTCAGAAAACTACTTTATGAAAAAATGGATGATCTGGAAATCGATCATGTATTTGCTACTCGTTACATAAACGATGGATTTTCCGGTGGCGAAAAAAAGAGAATGGAAATTCTTCAGATGGCAATGCTTGAGCCAAAACTGGCTATTTTAGATGAGCCTGATTCCGGCTTGGATATTGACTCTTTAAAATTAGTAGCCCAGAGCATAAATAAATATAAAGAAAAAAATCCTTCTGTCAGTGTTTTGTTAATTACACATTATCAAAGGATGCTTGATTATATAAAGCCTGACAAAGTTCATGTTTTTGTAGATGGAAATATTGTTGAGTCTGGAGGCCCTGAACTAGCTTTGGAATTAGAAAAGAAGGGCTATGATTGGTTGACAGAAAAAGAAGCTGTTAAAGCTTAAGGTGGGTAATGTGGCTCTTGAACTAAACAATGAATATCAGTATGGGTTTCATGATTCAGAAGAAAACTATGCTTTTAAATCTGGAAGAGGGCTTACTAAAGAGATTGTTCTTAGCATATCAAAGATGAAAAATGAACCTCAGTGGATGACTGAATTTCGTTTAAAATCTCTTGAAATCTTTTATAAAAAACCAATGCCGAAGTGGGGAAACACTCAGCTTATAAGTGAAATTGATTTTGAAAATATTTTTTACTATGTGAAATCCAGTGAAAAACAAGAAAAAAATTGGGAAGATGTTCCTAAGGAAATTAAAAACACATTTGACAGGCTTGGTATTCCTGAAGCAGAAAGGAAATTTTTAGCCGGTGTCTCAGCTCAGTATGAATCAGAAGTTGTCTACCATTCACTAAGAGAAGATTTGAAAAAACTTGGTGTGCTTTTTCTCGATATGGATTCAGGGTTACGTGAGCATCCTGAAATAGTAAAAAAATACTTTTCTACAATTATTCCTCCTGAAGACAATAAATTTGCAGCATTAAACAGTGCTGTCTGGTCAGGCGGATCATTTATTTATGTGCCGCCAAATACAAAAGTAGAAATACCTCTGCAGGCATATTTCAGAATTAATACTGAAAATATGGGTCAGTTTGAAAGAACTTTAATTATTGCTGATGAGGGAAGCTCTGTTCATTACATAGAAGGTTGTACAGCACCTACTTATAGCTCAGACTCTCTGCATTCTGCTGTTGTTGAATTAATTGCACTTAAAAACGCAAAGATTAGATATACGACTATTCAAAACTGGTCTAAAAATGTTTATAACCTTGTAACAAAACGTGCAGTTGCACATGAAGGTGCAGTAGTTGAATGGCTTGATGGAAATATGGGCTCAAAACTTACAATGAAATACCCGTCAATTTATTTGGTTGGTGAAAAGGCTCATGGAGAAGTGGTTTCTGTAGCCCTTGCAAGTGGTTCTGATCAGCATCAGGATGCAGGTGCAAAAATTATTCATGCTGCTCCAAATACTACTTCTGTTATTATTTCAAAGTCTATATCCAGAAATGGTGGCAGAGCAAGTTACAGAGGTTTACTGAAAGTTCTTAAAGGGGCAGCAAATGTTAAATCATCAGTTAAGTGTGATGCACTTATGTTGGATGAAAAATCCAGATCAGACACTTATCCGACCATGGAAATAGATGAACAGGGTGTTCAGATTGAACATGAAGCTACAGTAAGCAAGATTGAAGATGAAAAGCTGTTTTATTTAATGAGTAGAGGTCTTTCTGAAGAGCAGGCAAAACTTATGATAGTTAATGGTTTTATGGAACCCTTTGTAAAAGAACTTCCTATGGAATATGCTGTAGAGCTTAACCGTTTGATAGAGCTTGAAATGGAAGGGGCTGTAGGGTAATTGAGAGTTGAAAAATGAAAACCAAGGAAAAAAAAAAGAGTTTTGAACTCCCCTCAGATGAGCCTAAATGGTTGTTTGAAAAAAGATTATCAGCATTAATTTCATATGAAAAAGAACCTTTACCAAATAGAGTTTCGCATCTCTGGAAATATTCAGATCCAAGCTGGTTTGAGTTTAATTCAAATAATGGATCTATAGTTTCTTCTGAAAAACTAAAACCTGTTTTTGCTCTTGATAATGAAGCTACAGAAAAGGGTGTTGTTTTAATTGAGCTTAGTGATGCTTTTAGAAATGAAAAATATAACGATTTGATTCTGAAATATTTTAGTCAGCTTACTGCTAAATGTCCAAACAAATTTGCATATTTTAATGAAGCTATATGGTCCAGTGGATATTTTCTTTATGTGCCTAAAAATGTAAAAATCGAAAAACCTATAACAGTAAGATTATTGTTTAATCAATTAAGTAGTCTTGAAGCTGTACGAATTTTGATTTTATTGGAAGAAGGTTCAAGTCTTAATTTGATTGATGAAATGTCTTCCCCAGAAGATTCTAAGCGGTTGCTTAATACCGTTACTGAAATATTTCTAGAAAAGGAGTCCAGGTTAAGCTATGCAAATCTACAATTACATTCAAAGCAGACAATCAGTCATCTTTTTCAAAGAGCGGAGATTAAAAACAATGCTGAGTTGACAAATGTAATAGTTGCGCTGGGCGGAAAAATATCAAAAGCCGATCTTGGTACAGATCTCTGTGGAACCCATGCAGGTGTTACTACTTATGGGATTGTTCTGGGTGATGGTGTTCAGAAGTTTGATCATCATACTACGCTTGAACATAATGCACCATATACAAAATCGGATTTAAATTTTAGAGTTGCACTTAAAGATACGTCACGTTCTGCTTATACAGGGAATTTGAAAATATCTCATGAAGCTGTTAAATCTGATGCTCACCAGGAAAATAGGAATTTACTTTTATCCAGTGATGCTAAAGCGGAATCTATTCCTGAACTCGAAATTCTTACAAATGATGTAACCAGGTGTAATCATGGTGTAACCGTGGGGCAGATTGATAAAGATCAGGTTTTTTATCTTATGTCACGAGGTCTTTCACAAAAAGAAGCTGAACAAGTGATTATAGAAGGATTTGTAGAACCTACAATTTCAAGAATTCCTGAAGAGAGTTTACGTGAAGATATTATGTTAAAAATTAAAAATAAGCTTGGGGTGTTGTAGAAATGTCGCTGCAGACAAAAATAAAGAAATCAGAAATAGCTCCTGGTGAGGCAAAATCTTATCAGATGGGTGATTCTAAAGTAGTAGTGTGTAATGTGAATGGTGAATACTTTGCAGTTAGTGATGTTTGTTCTCATGATGATGGTGAGCTTGTTTCAGGGGAAGGTACATTGCTGGATGGGTGTCAGCTGGAATGTCCAAGACATGGAGCAAGATTTGATGTTAAAACAGGAAAGGCTACTAGAATGCCTGCTGCTGTTGAGATTAAAACATATAATGTTAAGGTGTTAAATGATGAGTTAGAGGTTGAGCTTACGGAATAGAGATGTAAGGGCAGACCTTTGTGTCTGCCCAATATAATGGAATGGATAAATATAGGTAATGTTTGACATAGAAAAAATCAGAAAAGATTTCTCTATTCTGGAACGAAAAATCTGGGATGATAAGCTTCTTGTTTATCTTGATAATGCTGCAACAACTCAAAAACCAAAAGTTGTCATAAATGCACTTGTTGAATATTATGAAAATTATAATGCAAATATCCACAGAGGTGTTCACAAACTTGCTGAAGAAGCAACCTCTGCTTATGAAAATGTAAGAGCAAAGGTGAAAAGTTTTCTTTCATGTGACGAAGCTTCTGAAGTAATCTTTACACGAAATACAACTGAATCAATTAACTTACTAGCCTATTCTCTGGGTGAATCTTTAAATGATGGTGATGAGGTCTTACTGACGGAAATGGAGCATCATTCAAATATCATTCCCTGGTATCTGCTGCGGGGGAGAAAAAAAATAAACATCAAATTTATTCCAATTACAGATCAGTATGAGTTAGATTATGAAAAATTAGAAAAGTTGATTGTAAAAGGAACAAAAATCATTTCAATTACTCATAAATCAAATGTTTTAGGTACGGTAAATGATATTAAAAAAATTGCTAAATTGGCGAAAGATAATGGTTCTATTTTGATCGTTGATGCTGCGCAAAGTGCTCCACATATGAAAATTAATTTTACTGATTTGGGTTGTGACTTTCTGTCCTTTTCATCTCATAAAATGTGTGGACCGACAGGTGTCGGTGTACTGGTTGGAAAGAAGGAGTTGCTGGAAAAAATGCCGCCGTTTTTAGGTGGTGGAGAAATGATTAGAAAAGTAACCTTTGAAGACTTTACTTTAAATGATGTCCCCTGGAAATTTGAAGCAGGTACTCCAAATATTGCTGATGTAATAGCTTTTGGTGTAGCGATAGAATATATTCAGAAAATTGGATTAGAGAATATTCATAAACATGAAATTGAGCTTACAAAATATGCCTTGGATAAGCTAAGTAAATTTACTTTTCTTAAAATTTATGGAAGTAGTGATGCAAGTAAGCGAGCAGGAATAATTACATTTAGTAATCCTGTCGTTCATCCTCATGACATAGCCACAATTATTGATCAGGATGGCGTTGCAATTCGTGCTGGACATCACTGTGCCCAGCCTTTGATGAAAAGGCTGGGTGTTTCAGCTACAGCCAGAGCTAGTTTTTATTTCTATAATACAGAAGAAGAAATTGATATTTTTGTAAGTGTACTTCAAAAGGCTTTTGATTATTTTGAAGTTGGAGCATGTAAGGAATTAAAGGGGGAAAGTAAAGAACGAGTTTCAAAATGATTCAAATGAAAGAAAAAACTCAAAGCCAGGCGCTGCCACATTTAGATGAGCTCTATAAGGAGATTATTCTTGAGCATTATAGAAAGCCTTGTGGTAGAGAACCTTTGGATAAGGTAGACTATCATGCGGAAGGGATGAATCCATTGTGTGGAGATGAGGTTAGGCTGAGTTTGTGTATGAAAGATAAAAAAATTGATAAGGTTCACATTGAAGGTCACGGTTGTTCAATAAGTGTTGCATCCGGTTCAATTCTTGCTGATATGTTACGTGGAAAAACTATTGATGAGGCAAAAAGAGTATCAAGATATCTGAAAGATTTGATGCATGATAAATCTAATAAAGAAAAAATTGATATTGGTGATTTAGAAGCATTGGAAGGTGTAAAGAAATTTCCGGTACGGATTAAATGTGCATTACTACCATGGACTACTTTTGAAGAGGCATTGGTTGGGCATGAACATGTGGAGATTTCATAAATAAAAAGGAGATGGGTTATGGAAATAGCTAAACTTACAAAAGAAGACGTGATGCAAGCGTTGAAACCAATTCAGGATCCTGAACTTAGCATTGGCATTGTTGATCTTGGATTAATTTACAATGTGGATTTTCAGAATGATGGTAAAAAAGTTTTAGTTGAAATGACATTAACCAGTCCGGGCTGCCCGGTAGGCCCTCAGCTTATGGCAGCCGTCCATACAAAAGCAGCAGCTATACCTGGAGTTGAAGATGCAGAAGTAAAACTAATTTGGACTCCAAAATGGGACCCGAAAATAATGGCATCTGAAGAAGCTAAGGATCAATTAGGTATTTTTTAACTATAAGCGAGATACATAATAAATTCTCTGTTGATTATGACTAAAAATCGGATAAAATAATTTAGATGGCAAATAGCACAATAGTAAGAATTGCAGGTGCGGCTGGTGACGGTATACAGTCTACTGGAGAATTACTTGGTAAAACTTGCTCACGAATGGGATTGCATGTTCTAGCATATAACTCTTTCCAATCAGCAATTCGTGGTGGTCATGTCTGGCTGCAAATGGCAATTGGTTCGGAGAAACAATATGACCATGGTGAAGAACCTGAAGTAGTTTTACTTTTCAATAAAACTTCACCGGCAGTACATGTGCCTGATGTTAAATCTGGTGGCATTGTGTTTTATAATGCCGGCAGCATAAAAAAAGAAGAAATAGAATCTTTGCGTTCCGATGTTAATTTTTATGGTTTAGATTTTAAAGCTATGGTGGATGCAGTAAAGCTAACTGATGTAAACCCGGTAATGATCAATGTTATGCTTGCTGGTGCTTTAGTACAAACTCTCAATCTTGATGCCAAAGTTACATTAGAGTTTATTAAAGATAAATTTCTTAAAAAAGGTGAAAAAGTAGTTGAACTGAATAATGCAATATTTAATCTTGGTTTTGAATGGACAAAAGCAAACACTAAACCACTTGAATTAAAACTTAAAGGCAATAATATTCCTAAAATGTTTCTGTCTGGCAATGATGCTATAGGAATGGGACTTGTTGCAGGTGGACTTAAATTTTATGCTGCTTATCCAATGAGCCCGGCAACGGGTATTCTTCACTATATTTCTACTTTGGCACAATCAGATAAGTTAATTGTTAAACAGGTAGAAGATGAGCTTGCAGCTATTAATTGGGCTGTTGGTGCTGGACATGCTGGTGTACGTGCAGCTACCGGAACTGCTGGTGGTGGTTTTTGCCTTATGGTAGAAGGGCTTGGGCTTGCTGCTATGGCAGAAGTTCCTCTAGTTACTATACTGGTTCAACGTGGTGGCCCGTCTACTGGAGTTCCTACTAAAATAGAACAGGCAGATATTAGCTTAGCAATGGGTGGTAATGGAGAATTTCCCAGATTTATTCTTGCTCCAAAAGATCTGGAAGATTGTTTCTATCAGTCTGCCCGTGCACTCAATATTGCTGAAAAATATCAGGTACCAGTTATATTAATGAGTGATTTTTTCCTGTCAGAGCACTTTGGAACAGTTGATGATTTAGACTTTTCTAAAATTAAAATTGAACGAGGAAAACTTACCACTGAATGGAATAGTAATGAAAAGTATAAGCGCTATGCTTATACTGAAGATGGTGTATCACCCAGAGTACGTCCTGGAACCCCTGGTGCAATGCACTTGGTAGTAAGTGATGAACATAATGAATATGGGCATCTTATGTCTGATGTGGATGCCGGTCTGCCACATGCTCGCGAGGCACGTATAAAAATGCATGCTAAGCGTATGCATAAAGTGGAGCTCATGATTGAAAACGGTGATGCTAGTCCACCAATCCTTGAAGGAGATGTAAATGCTGAAACTACTTTTGTTACATGGGGTTCTACTTATGCCTATATTAAATCAGCCATGGTGCTACTTGAAAAAGAAGGTGTAAAAGCCAACCATCTGCATTTCACGGATATTTATCCTGTTCCTCGTGAACAAACACTTGCACTATTTAAGAAGTGTAAACGTTTAATATCTGTAGAGGCTAATATGTGCAATGCACTATGTCGTCAAATCCTTACTGAGACTGGATTTGAAATTACAGAGCATATTAATCGCTGGGATGGGGAACCATTTACCGGTGAATATATAGTAAATGAGCTAAAAAGATTAGAGATAAAAAAAAAGCAATTAATTAGTGTTTGATAGAGGCGGGTTTAAAACCCTCCTGTACAGAACAAGAGGCAAAAAATATGACTGCAAATATAATAGATAGAAAAGATAGACCCGCATTAGATCCTAAAGACTTTAAAGGAGATGTACATCCTGACTGGTGTCCGGGTTGTGGAGACTTTGGTGTACTTAACTGTTTGCAGCGTGCATTTGCTGAGCTGGGTATTCCACAGCATGAAATAGCAGTTATTTCAGGGATAGGATGCTCTTCAAATCTACCTGGTTTTATAAATACTTACGGTATGCATACATTGCATGGTAGATCTTTACCAAACGCTCAAGGATTCAAGCTTTCTCACCATGATATGACAGTAGTTGCTGTTGGTGGAGATGGAGATGGATATGGTATAGGAGTAGGTCACTTTATCCATGCATTAAGAAGAAATATAGATTTAACCTATATAGTAATGAATAACTCCATATATGGACTTACGACTGGTCAAACCTCACCTACAAGTGCTTTAGGAATGAAAACAAAATCTACTCCATTTGGAAATCCTGAAGCTCCACTTAATCCACTAACCTTGGCTTTAGGTTCTGGAGCCGGTTTTGTATCGCGTGTGTTTACTGGTAATCCTAAGCAGGTAATTGAAGTTTATAAGGCTGCTATTAAACATAAGGGATTTGCACTCATTGATACTTTCTCGCCCTGTGTAACTTTTAATAAAATTAACACTGCAAAATTTTATAAGGATACTACTTACGATCTGAATGCAAAAGGTCATGATACCAGCGATATAAAAGCTGCCTTTGCAGTTGCTATGAAAACCCCTGATGGCTCAGAGCCTATTGCTACCGGTATTTTCTATCAAAGTGAAAGACCCTGTTATGAAGAGTCTGAAAAGGATACGCTTTCAATTCCAGTTGTAGATCACCAGCTAGGCATTTCTCCTCAAAGAGCAAAAGAACTTAAGGCAAAATTTAAATAATGCAGTTTTTACTCGTAGCCTATGATGGAAATGATGCAAAAGCCTTAGAGCGACGCTTATCTGTAAGGCAAAGTCATATAGATTATAGTAATAAACTAAAAGAAAATGGCAATATGATTTTTGGGGTAGCTATTTTAGGTGAAGCTGAGAAAATGATTGGTTCAGTAGTTGTATATAATTTTTCTTCAAGAGAAGATCTTAATTCTTGCCTTGAAAAAGAACCATATGTTATAAGCAAAGTCTGGCAAAAGATTGAAATCAAGCCTTGTAAAATTGGACCAAGTTTTGTAAATGACTTTAAATAAATCTTACAACAACATCCCCACAATACATCCTGAAACACAGGAAGTTAATGCACCGCAAATCATAGCCTTGAATCCTAACTCAGCAAAATCACTTTTTCTTTCTGGAGCCATTTGTGAAAGTCCACCTACTTGAATAGCAATGCTTGAGAAGTTTGCAAAGCCGCATAAAATAAATGTAGTAATTGCAATTGTTTTTGGATTAAGTGTGTCCTGAACTTTTGTAAAATCCAAATAAGCAATAAATTCATTTAGAGATATCTTTGTTCCAATCAGTTGAGCTACTGTATTTATGTCATTTGAGGGTATTCCAAGTAGATAAACTATTGGAGTGAATAAATAGCCCAGTAAAAATTTTAAACTTAAAGCATGATTTAAAGCAAAAAGTAATTTATCAATCATGGCGATAAGACTGATAAATGCAATTAACATGGCTATTACACCGACACTTATTTTTATTCCGCTGTAGGCACCGTCTAAAATTGATTCAACAAGATTTTTTTCTCTAATTTTAAAATTAACATTAACTGTATCTTTTGTAAGTGGTGTTTTGTCTTCAGGATAAAATAATTTCGATAGAACAAAACTCCCTGGAATTGCCATAAAGCTTGCAGCTAATAAATATTCGGTTTTTATGCCAAAGCTGGAATAGATAGCCATAAGTGAGCCTGAAATGCAGGCCATTCCGCCTGTCATAATGGTAAGGATTTCAGACTTTGTCATTTTTCCTAGATAGGGCTGAACAATTATTGCTGATTCTACCTGCCCGACTATTGCTACCAATGTATTTGCCAGAGCTTCAGCACCGCTTACTCCAAGCAGCTTATTAAAAACCCAGGCAAAAGCTTTTACGATGTATTGCAAAATATTAAAGTAATAAAGTGCTGAAACAAGAGCACAAATAAAAACAATTGTTGGAATAATTTGAATTATGAAAATGAAACCATTTGAGCTTCCAAATGTTTTAGAAAGCAAGTCCTGATTTGCCAATGGTCCAAATACAAACTTTCCGCCAACTCTTGAAAGTTCTAAAATAGCTGTAACTACGCCAGCTAAAATTCCAAAAATATACCTTCCAAGTGGTACCTTTAAAATGAAAAATCCTGTTAATGCCTGAAGCAAAATGCCTACTGTTATAAGTTTGTAGTTAATTATCTTTCTATTGTTTGATAAAATATAACCAATTAAAAGTATTGTAATTATTCCAAGGATTCCAACTGCTTTTTCTTTAATAATATCCATTTGATTGATTTGTATTAATTTTACACATTAATTACTGTATTTCGTATAAAATCAATCGTTAATTTTTTCTAAGGCTTTATATGTCTGTAAGATTACATGGAACAGAGAGAGATGCTCAGCTTCTAAGAAGCAGGGGTCCGGGAATTCCTGAATTATTGAGGACTAATAAAGTGATTAATAGAGTTAATCAAAATGACTTAAACGAGGAATTTGATCTTATTGTTATTGGTGGTGGGATAAATGGCTGTGGAATTGCTAGAGATGCTGCTGAAAGAGGACTTAGAGTTTTATTAATTGAAAAAGAAGATTTTGGTTCAGCAACTTCCAGTACTAATACCAGATTAAAACATGGAGGTCTTAGATACTTGGAATTTCTTGAATTTAATTTAGTAAGAGAATCGCTTAAAGAAAGAGAATTGTTACTGAAAAATGCAAATTATTTAGTTAAACCACTTCCTGTTTGCATACCGATTTTTAAAGATGATAAAAGAGGCTATTGGACTATTAAAGCAGGAATGCTTCTATATGATTTATTGTCTATTGGCAAGAGTTTGCCATCTCATAGAATGATGTCAAAAAATGAATTTGAAATTTTTGAGCCAAGCATTAATAGTCAGAATTTAGTTGGAGCAGCATTATATTATGATGCTCAGATTACTTATCCTGAGAGACTGTGCCTTGCTAATGCGTTAATGGCTAAGAATAACAAAGCTACTGTTATCAACCACGCAGAAGTAGTTTTTTTTACAAAGCAAAGGGATTCTATTACTGGAGTAGAGTTCGTTGATAGGCTTACAGGTAAAAAACTTTTTGCAAGAGGGAAGTTGATTATAAATTCTTCAGGTCCATGGGTTGACTCTATTTGTGGTCTTGCAAGTTCTGATATTGATAGAAAGATTGGAGGAACAAAGGGCAGTCACATTGTTATCAAGCAATTTGATGGAGGTCCAAAAAATGCAATTTATGTTAGTGCAAAATCTGATAGAAGACCTTTTTTTATTATTCCATGGCAGGATTATTATCTGATTGGTACAACTGATATTCATTTTGATGGTGATTTAGATAAATTAAAAATATCAAATAAAGAAATCTCTTATCTAATTAATGAATCTAATAGAGTTTTTAAAAACAAACAAATTTCCATAGAAGATATAATTTTTTCTTATGCAGGAGTGAGACCACTTCCATTTGTTGGTGATAAAGATCCTGCTGGTATTACCAGACGACATTTAATTTTTGATCATAAAAAAGAAGGGGTTTCTAATTTTATATCGATTATTGGTGGCAAACTTACGACTTATCGTAATTTATCAGAAGGGGTAGCTGATTTAGCGTTTAAAAAATTAGGTTATAAATTTATACCGACAAAAACAAAAAGAAACCCTATCCCAGGAAATTTAAATATTTCAGAAACACGTTTTAAAGAGACGCTTTCTAGAAGTATTGAAGGGATACCGTTTGAGGTTATTTCCCATCTTGTTGATTTATATGGTACTAATTCTATCGATGTATTAAAATTACTTCAGAAAGATCCAGGTGGAAGAAAATTATTATCACCAAATGGATTTGATATATTTGGGCAGGTTGACTATGCTGTGACTGAAGAAATGGCATTTACCGTTAGCGATGTTATTTTAAGAAGACTTTCTTTAGGTCTACGTGAAGGAATGGGCACGGATTGTGTTGAAGCTATAGGTAGTAAATTAAAACAATCTTTAGGACTGACTAATGAAGAACTTTCCACACAGGTTGATGATTATTTTTCAAAAGTTGTTAATTTAAGAAAAGTCTAAGTTTCTATCATTACTTCTGCTTTAAAATTAAATCATCATAAGTTTCTCTTTCGATAATGATCTCGGATTTTCCATTATTAACAAGAATACAGGCTGGTCTTGACACTAAATTGTAATTTGATGACATGCTGTAATTGTAGGCACCTGTACCAAATACAGTAATTAAATCTCCATGAATTATTTTAGGTAATTCAATGTCTTTTATTAAAATATCCCCGGTTTCACAGTATCTTCCAGCAATAGTTACATTTTCCAGTTCCTTAGAGTTCATTTTATTTGCCACAACTGCAGTATATTTTGCCTGGTAAGTTATTGGTCTTGGATTATCTGCCATTCCTCCATCTACTGAAACAAACTTTCTTCCGTTTGGTACCTGTTTAATACTGCCAACTTTATATATGGTTATTCCACTTGGAGCAATAAGGCTTCTGCCAGGCTCGCATATAAGTTTTGGTAAATTCAAATCAAGTTTTTTGCATTTTTGTTTTATTGTATTTGTTGTGACTTTTGCCCATTCATCAATAGGTATTGGATCATCTTCTTTTGTGTATGAAATTCCTATCCCACCACCAATGTTTAATTCAGCAAGTTCTATTTTGTATTTTTCTTTTACATATTGAAACTGGTCTAATAAAATTTCTACAGAATCCGAGAATGGTTCAATTTCGAATATTTGTGAACCTATATGTGAGTGAAAGCCTTTTAATAAGAGGTTTTTGCTGTCTTTTGTAATAAGGTTTAAAACCTCATCAAGATACTCAAGATCAAATCCAAATTTACTATCTAAATGTCCGGTTTTAATATATTCATGAGTATGACACTCAATTCCAGGGGTTAATCTGATTAAAATTTCTAAGACTTTGTTTTCGTTTTTTGCAATCTTTTGCAGTAATTCTAATTCATAAAAATTATCACAAACGATTCTCCCCACATTATTTTTAACTGCAAGTTGAATTTCCTCTTGAGATTTATTATTGCCGTGGAAATAAATATTTTTTAAATTAAAATCAGATTTTATAGCAGTATATAATTCTCCACCTGACACTACATCCAACCCAAGTCCAATTTCATTAGCAAGTCTAAATATTTTTTTGCATGCAAAAGCTTTTGCGGCATAGAGTACTAAAAAATTACTGTAATATTTTTTTAAGCTATTCAGGTATTCGTCTGCATTGTATCCAAAGGTGGCTTCGTCAATTACATAAAGCGGGGTCCCGTATTTTTTTACCAGCTCAGCAGTATCAAAGCCGGATATTGTTAGATGCCCTATTTCATTAACTCCAAGGTTGATAGGATATAGTTTTTGAAATTTGTTATTTTTTAACTCTATTACAGTCATCTTAGCTTTGCATATTATACTTTATTTCTCTTTAGTATATTTTATGATACGGTTTATGAAAAACAAAGCTAAATTACTTACTCTTATATCAATAATATTTTTTTCAGTCAGTGGAGGACCTTATGGTCTTGAAGATATTGTTGCATCAGTAGGACCATTTACCACTCTTTTGTTAATTTTGATTCTTCCTCTTGTTTGGACTGTCCCTGAAGTTATGATTGTGGCTGAATTATCAAGTACATACCCTGTTCAAGGCGGCTATTATCGCTGGGTAGAGATGGGGCTTGGTAAATTCTGGGGATTTATGGAAGGCTGGTGGAGTCTCTTATATTCGTTAATTGATCTTTCCCTTTATCCAATTTTGTTTACTATGTATTTAAAAATATTATTTCCTGAAATGAACAGTTTAGCCTTATATTTTGTGGAATTAACAGTTATCTGGTCCTGTGCACTGTTAAATATTTATGGTATTAAACCTATAGGTTACTCTTTAACTTTATTTAAGTTCTTCATACTTTTTTCGTTTTTAATGTTTATATTTATTGGCTTCAGCCATATGTCGTTTAACTTTTTGCCAATTTTTAGATCCAGTCAGCACCTTGATTCGAAAAATTTTTTATATGGCTTATCTCTTGCGTTTTGGAATTTTATTGGTTGGGATAATAGTTCTGCTGTTTTACATGAAGTTGATAAACCGGATAAAATTTTTTTTAAAGCATTGTTTATTACAATTCCCATTATTGTCTTTTTTTATTTTTTTTCTATTTTAGTTGGAACATCAATTGATACTGATTGGCAGCATTGGAAATTTGGACAGTTCTCTTATATTGCAAATTCGATGAATCATCCTTTACTTGGCATTCTTCTTGCAATCGGCGGTATGCTTATGTGTCTTGGTATTTTTAATTCACTTTTGCTTTCATCTACCAGAGTTTTTCAAACAATGGCGCAGGATAAATTCCTTCCTTCTTTTTTTTCAAGATCTCATAAAAAGCTTTTTACTCCGCATGTTTCTATTCTCTTTTTTGCGTTTATGTATAGCATTCTAGTCTTACTTAGTTTCGAAAAGCTTCTTATTTATGATGTTCTGTTATATCTATTTGCAATGTTATTAGAAGCTCTTGCGCTTATTGCCCTTAGAAGGAAAAACAAAAATGCCCGGACTTATTTTAAAATTCCATTTGGTTCTTTTGGGATGTATTTTATTGTTTCAATAGTAGTAATTGTTATTTTGTTTGTAGCCGGAATCAATATTGTGAATCTCGATATTTCTTTTAGCAGTATTTTATTGATAAGTTTTTTAATATTTGGTGGTATACCTGTTTATTATTACTTCAAGTCTTTAATTGATAAAAATATAATTATTTAGCATCTGTTAATTGACTGGATAGGAGGCTTAACATAGAAAAGTTTTGTCCAACTTGTTTGGCAAAACTTGAATAATGGGAGGTTAAGCAGGATAGATGCACTTTGCAAAGCCCGACAAGCGACGAAGGAGCAAGGAGGGCGGAGTAATTATGTACTGCCTTCTCTTGTGAAATCTCCAATAACCCATATATGGGAATTGGAGATTTTATTTAATATATTTCTTATAATTCCACCTTGCAGTAATGTGAATACTCCTTTTTTTCGTGCTTCACCAAGAACGGTATAATCCGGTTTGACTTTTTCTACGGCACGTATTATTTCGTTTACAATATTTTTTCCTTCAACCAGTCTGAAATCTCCACCCAGCTCTACAATTAATTGTTCAAGTTCTATAATTGAAATTTTCTTTTCTTCTGAAAGCTTGCTGGTCGTTTTTGCTATATGCATAACTATAAGTTCTGCTTGTAATCTGTTGGCAATTCTTGCGGATTTTCTTATTAAACGTAATGTATTTAAATTTATGTCTACAAAGCATAAAACTTTTGGCTTCTTTTCTCTTGGATGCATCTCATGTTCTACGCTTTCAGCAACTTCTCTAAGGGAAAGTTCTCTGAGTGCAATAAGATTTTTTTTCTGAAAAAAATGTGTAAGTGCCTGCTCGATTTTATTCAAAGAATAAATTTTCCCAGCTTTAAGTCTTTCCTGAAGAGCTTCGGGACTTAGATCAATTAATACAATTTCACTTGCATGAGAAATTATCCAGTCCGGTACAGTTTCTCTTACTTTAATTCCAGTTACCTGTTCTACAATGTCATTTAAACTTTCTATGTGCTGGATGTTAACTGTTGACATTACATTAATTCCTGCTCTAAGCAAATATTGAACATCCTGATATCGTTTATTGTTTATTGCTCCTGATACATTAGTATGTGCGAGCTCATCTATCAATATGCATTCTGGTTTTGCTAAAATTGCACTTTCCAGATCAAATTCCTGTAAATATTTCCCTTTATGTTCAATTAGTTTGGAAGGTAATATATTTAAGCCTTCCATTAATTCTGCAGTTTCAGGTCTTCCATGTGTATCAATTACTCCCAATAAGACATTTATTCCCTGTTTGTGGAATCCCTGGGCATCCTGAAGCATTTTATAGGTTTTTCCAACACCAGGAGCCATACCAATGTAAATTTTCAGTTTTCCCAAATTTAGATTGTCTGAAATTTTATCAATTACCTCCAACTCCTTGTTTTTATTTTCTGCCGGAGTTTGATAGCCTTCTTTTTTATTATCAATGATTAATACATCTAGGTTGCTTGTTTTTTCCAAAACCTTAAAAACTTTAGAATCTGAAAATAACTGTTTCCATCTGGATGTCTTTGAATAACCCATTACGACCTGAGTTATTCTGTTTAATTTAATAAAGTGAACAAGTTCATCAGCAATGCTTTTTCTTAAATCTTTTACAAGAAAAAAATTTCCATTATATAGTTTAGTTGATTCTCTTAATTGATTGATAATAGTATGATCAATATCCTTTGTAAGTATGCATAAAATATCTAAATCGGCATGTGAAATTTTCAATAGTTCACCGGCATGTTTAATAAAATTCAGTGATTTTCCCTTTGGGCTTGCAGCTACTAAAACTCTGGCTTTAATTTTAGCGCTTAGTTTTTCATTTACAACTTCTACGTCAACCCTTTCAGCAACTAAATTTAAAGCTAGATCTCTAAGTAAAACCAGATTACTCCTTTTGAAAAAATATTTCATTGCATGTTTTAATTGTTCGGGTGAGTATATTTGTTTTATCTGTAAACGGTTATACAATTCATCAACTGATATGTCTATTAAGACCACTTCATCGGCTTGGTTTAAGACCCAGTCGGGAACCGTTTCATTTATTTTTATTCCAATATTTCTTTCTATTATGGGGGCAATACTGTCAAGTTGATGAATGTTTAAAGTTGATAGAATACTTATCCCGTTGCTTAGAAGTTCTTCTATGTCCTGGTATCTTTTTTGGTTAAGTGAGCCAGGGAAGTTATTATGAGCTAATTCATCTATTATTACTGTTGCAGGTCTTCTTTCAATTATTGCCTCAAGATCCAGATCGTAGAACTCATTATTATTAACTTTGAAAACTTTTTTTGGAATGATTTCATGTATATTTAGAAGATCCAGATTCTCAGATCTGTTTTGAGCTTCAATATAGCCAACGATAATATCAACTCCTTTTTTCTTAAGTTCCTTCCCTTCTTCAAGCATTCTGTAAGTTTTGCCTACTCCGGGAGCCATTCCAAGAAAAATTTTATGTCTTCCTGAAGAGAGTTTGACAATTTGTTTTAATATTTCGTCTGGTTCTGCTCTTCTTGGCATGCAATCCTCTTATTCTTTAATTAGAATCATTTAATAAATCTTTCAACTAATATGACTATTAATTTAATACTGACAAATGGAGCTATTAATCCTCCCATGCCAAATATTATTAAATTTTGTAATACAAGGTACTTATGGGTCAAGTTTTTAATTTTAATTCCATTTAGTGCAACTGGCATAAGTGATGGTATTAATAATGCGTTAAGAGCAAGTACCGATATTATCATGGATATATTAGAGGTTAAATTTAAGATATTTAAAATTTGGAATTCTTTGAAAGGAATAATTGCTGGAAGAATTATGATACATTTAGCTATGTTAGATGTGAATGAAAACATTGTAAGAGAAGTTCTGGTTATTATTAATTGTTTCCCTGTTTTGATTATGTCAATTATTTTTGCGGGATTAGAATCCAGATCAATTAAGTTTGAAGCTTCTTTTGCTGCTATAGTTCCTGAATTCATTGCTAAACCAATATCTGCTTGTGCAAGTGCAGGTGCATCATTTGTACCATCCCCAATCATTCCTACAATTAATCCTTTTGCTTGATTTTCCCTTATTAATAAGATTTTATCCTGTGGCTTTGCCTGAGCAATATATTCATCAATTCCTGCTTCTTTTGTAATTACTTTAGCAGTTAAATTATTATCCCCTGTACACATTATGGTTTTTATTCCTGTGTTGTGGAGTTCTTTAAATCGCTCTTTTAGAGATGTCTTAATAATATCCTTTAAATGTATTAATCCTATGATTTCATTATTTTTTGATATTAATAGTGGTGTGCCTCCTTGAATAGAAATACTTTCCACTACTTGATCAGTGTTTTCCCAGATCTTTCCATTTTTGCTAATAACCATTTTTTTTATTGCGTCACTGGCACCTTTCCTTAAAATCTCACCATTTTCTAAATCAATCCCACTCATTCTTATATGTGAGTTGAATTCATGAGGAATGACTTTCATTTCTTTTATTCCATCTTCTATGCCATATCTTCTTGAAAGGGCAAGAATGGATTTTCCTTCCGGTGTTTGATCATAGTAACTGCTCATATATGCTGCTTTTGCTACGTCAATTATAGAATTAGCACCAAGAGAGATAAATTCAGTTGCTATTCTGTTTCCAAATGTAATTGTTCCTGTCTTATCTAAATAGATAATATTTAAATTTGATGCTATTTCAAGAGTCTGTTCTGACATTGCAAGGACATTTAACTTATTCATTCTGTCAAATCCTGCAATTCTAATTGAGTTGATCAATCCGCTAATTGTAGTTGGTATAAGAGCTATTAATAAAGCTATCCAAAAACTTATTTCTATTTTTATCTTTAAGTAATTAAAAACTGTTATTAGTATAGTAACTAAACATAGAGATAAGATTGTAGATGTTATTACCAGTGTGTTTAAACGGATTTCACCAGGAGTCTTCTGTCTTCCAATGCCTTCAGCAATGTTGACCATTTGGTCTAAATAGGATTGTCCCTGTTCAGAGGTTATTTTTATAAGTAACCAGTCGGTTAAAATTCTTGTTCCGCCTGTTACTGAGCTTGAAGTATCAGTGCTTGGTTCTTTAAGTACAGGAGAAGATTCTCCTGTAATAGCCGATTCATCTACAGTTGCAACACCATCAATAACTTCACCATCTATTGGTATAAGATCTCCTTCCTCTACTTTAATGATGTCATTTTTATTTAATTGTGAAGTGAAAATGTATTCTATTAAGCCATTATCCAAAACTCTTTTAACTTCTATATCTCCATGTACAATTCGTAAGCTGTCTACCAATGCTTTTGCATAATTTCTTGCAAGGCTTTCCGCAAGGTTTGAAAATAATATTGTTAACAAAAGTATTAGTGAGATTATTAGGTTAATCTCTTTTGTAAGTGTTGTTGATCCAAATAAATCCGGCTTAATAGTTAAAACTACCATTACAATCAAGCAACATTCAGTTATAAATAAAACAGGATTTCTGATTGTTGTTATTGGATTAAAAAGTTTAATTGAATCAAGTAGTGATCTTTGTGCTATGTTGTAATGATTGATCATTTCTGTGCTTTATATTTTCTCTTTTAATACTATTCAGATTTTACCGAATGAATCGGATAAAATCTTACTTTATAGTAGAGGCGTATTGCAATACGCCTCTACGGAAGGGTTACATTAGCTAGGCAGTAACATCTTAGAGTTAACTGTCTTGTAATGAAAGATTTTAGTCCTCAAATTATAAAAAGAATTGACAAAATCTATAGGATCTGGCAAAAGGGATATCAAAAACTTTTTACGGTGAGTAATAACAATTTAAAATTATTCAGATTTTGTTAAGATTGAAAAAGTTTTATACTCTCCAATGAACTTTCCGTTTTTATATTGCAATACGATACTTTCGGAATGAATTGTATTGTCTTCAGTTAATTTCAGATGATCAATTAATATGGACTTCCATTTGTTTTTATCATTTGTTTTAAAGTTTGTTACTCTTTCACTGATAGCTTCTCTTTCGTTCAGTAATTTTATGGTTCCTGAACTATTTGTCCATTTACCACCTTTCCATAAAGCTTTGAGAAAGTTTACTTCTTTTCTTTTTGTTGCTGCTGATTTTATTTCTAGGTTGGATTCTGTAGTTGTACCGGTAAGAATGTAAGGGCAATTTGAGCTTGTAACTATTGTCTGCATATTCCAGTTACCTAAAAACCCTTCTTTTGCGTTAACTGTTTTTTCTTTTGGAATTGTTATAGCGTTTGTAATCTGCCAGTTATTACTCAATAAGCAGCTTATTGAAATTATCAGACAAAAAATAGGTTTTTTTAAATTATTCATTTGGTTATACTTAAATGAATAATTCGGTGCAATTCAATTAAAAAACAGAAACCCTGGTGATAACCCTATGTAGAAGTAAGTGTTTTTGCTCGATTTTGGAGCTATTAGTTATTAAATTTAATTTAGTTTTTCTCGCTGATTTCTTCATCTATTTCTTTAAAATCAACATTCGAGTCAGAATCAATGATAAATCCATTAAAGTTGGAGTAAAAGGTAAGCTTGGATTTGATTGTTTTATACATATCACTTATATCATCATCAGAAAGTACAGTAGCATGTTTAGTTAAATCAATATTATAAGCACATGTTATATCATTCCATTTTATGTCTAACTTTTCAAGTTTGTCCAAATCATCAATGAGAAAAATGACCTTGTCTGTATAGTCACAAACATTTTCTGCAAAACTTTTTTTAGGTCCTTCATAAGCACTAAACCAAAAAGGAAAATCAGCAATGAATTGCTTATTTCTTTTTTTTGTTTCTATGTAAATAGCTGAATATGCATCAAGCATTTGATTTAATGTCTGAACTTGAAACTCAACAGCATTTTTCCAGATATTTATTTTATTGGGCTGGGTTTTAAGAATTATTCCATCTATATGATTTTCATACTGATCAAGAGCGGCTATAACATTTACAAGTCCTTTTCTTCCAAACCAACTGTCTCTTCCTATAAATAAATAAAGCTTTGCTTCATATTTATGAGCGATTTTATGTAATTTTTGTAAAAGGTTTTCATTGCCTTTTTCTGCCAAAATCCACTGTTCAATATATATGGCTTTGGGTCTTTTTGATTTAACTAATTCTTCAACTGATTTAACGTTTTTTGCAGCTCTGACTGAAATATTTATGTGATCTAATTCAGTTAATAAATGCTTTTTGTCAATTTGTTCATTAATTTCAGGCTTTGCTTCCGATGAGCAGCAAGAGGTTATGGCTATAACAATTGCAATAGCTATAGAAATTGATTTTTTCTTGAAGTCGTTTGTCATTATTAAGATTTGATTCGCCATTTATATGTGTTTTCAGGAAGATCTTTTATTTCTATATTTGTCTCATTTAAGATATCCCTTATTTTATCTCCACTAATAAAATCTTTTTTTAATTTACACTCTTTTCTCCATATCATTAACTTATCAATTATTTTTGATATTAATTTAGTACTACTCCCTGTATTTGTTTTGGGGTTTAATGATAAGTCAAATCCTAGTACACAGCATAAATTATACAAAGTTGCCTGTAATTTGAGTTTTATTTTCTCTTCATTTTCTTTATGTATATTATCAGTTAGTTTAAAAAGAATAGCTAATGCCTGAGGGCTATTAAAGTCATCTGACATTGCGCTTTTAAATTCTTTAGTATATTCATTTTCTTCATTAGGTGGATTAATAGAGTTAGTTGTGTAGTCTGACAATGCTTCAGTAATTCTGTCTATTCCGTTTTTGGCTGCAGTTATTCCTTCTTCTGTATAGTTTACAGGCATTCTGTAATGGCTGTTAAGCATAAAAAATCTAAGTGCATTACCTGTTGTATTTTGTAGAGCATCTTTTATCGTTATGAAATTTCCTTCTGACTTTGCCATTTTCTTCCCATTAACTAATATCATGCCGTTATGGAGCCAATAGTTTGCAAATTTGGATTTTGTAAATGATTCACTCTGTGCAATTTCATTTTCATGGTGAGGAAATATTAAATCATCTCCTCCTCCGTGGATATCAAGATTGGTTTTATATATTGCATAGTTCATTGCAGAACATTCAAGATGCCATCCTGGTCTTCCTTTTCCCCATGGGCTTTCAAAGCCATGATCATTTGAATCTTTAACTCCTTTCCAGAGTGCAAAATCCAGAGGATGTTTCTTTTTAATATTTACCTCAATTCTTCCAAAACCTTTTTCCAGTTCGCTGATTGGCTGACCTTTAAGCTGTCCGTAGTTTTTAAATGATGATACTGAGAAATAAACATCACTTTCGATCTGATATGCAGAGCTGTTTTTGATAAGCCCTTCGATAAAACTAATCATATTTGGTATATGTTGAGTAGCAGTAGGCTCAAAGTCAGGCCAGTCAACATTCAATGCATGCATATCTTCGTGAAAAGAATGAGCATATATTCTTGCAACTTTATCAGGATGTAAATTAAGCTCATTAGCTTTGTTTATTATTTTGTCGTCTATATCTGTAATATTTCTTGTCCATATAACTTTATAATTTAAAGATCTTAAAAATCTCACTATAAAATCCCAGGTTATTGATGCTCTTGCATGACCAATGTGTGAATGATCATATACAGTTGGACCACAGGTATAAATATTTAAATCAGGGGAGTTGATTGGTTTTAGTATTTCTTTTTTTCGTGTCAGTGAATTATATACAGTAATTTCTTTCATGGTTTAATAATTATACCTAGCGACTTAAAAAAGTCAGTTCTAACAGCAGTTTGTTTTGTAATGCAAACATTTGCTTTGCATCTTTTTTAAGCTTATGGTTATATCCAAGTAAATGTAAATAAGCATGAATTAGTAACATTAACAGCTCGCTTTCTATGGGAAAGTATTTTTCAGAAGCCTGCTTTTTAGCTTGTTCATAAGAAATTACAATATCGCCCAGATAGTTGTTTTCTATTTGTTCTCTTTTATTTAGATGAAATGACAGTACATCGGTTGGTTTATTTACTTTTCGGTGTTTGTAATTTAGTTTTTGAATCTCAGTATTATTGGTTATTAGTAGGGTAAGAGTTGAATTTTTGGCAAGCAGAATTTTTGATTTTGGTAAATGCTTTGTAAGTAAGCCCTTAAGCTTTTTTAAATATTTTACCCACCATTGTCTTGACCTAATGTTACAATTTTTTCTGGTTATTAATTCAAAATTTTGAATTGTGGTTTTCATCAAACCCTAATGTAACATAGTTTATAATTTCTCAGAATAACTGAAATAGTGATTAATAAGGAAAGGCTTTGTCCAACTTGTTTGGCGAAACCTGACTAACGCAGGGCTTAGCATACCAGATGCACTATGCAAAGCCGGCGAAGCCAAAACAGCATAACCATGCTGTTATACACAAACAAAGAGCGAGCCGACGGTAAAAAATAGTATAGTAATAACTATGAATACTTACTTGACACCAGGTAGGAAAAAAGATTTAGTAAGCCTTTTAAAGTGCTTAAAGCTAAATATTAAAGATTTAACTTTGCTTGATACAGCTTTTAGACATTCCTCTTATCTAAAAGAAAATAAAAAGAGCAAAACTGAAAACAATGAACGATTGGAATTCTTTGGAGATGCAGTTTTAAAACTTGTTATTAGTGAATATTTAATGAAAGACTACCCTGACTATTCTGAAGGAGAATTAAGCAAGCTAAGAGCATTTGTCGTAAGCGAAAAAGTCTTAACTCAAGTAGCAGGTAGACTTGACTTGAAAAAATACATATTGGTTGGTAAAAATGAAAAAAGATCTATGCCAGTATCAATATTAGCTGATTCCCTGGAAGCAATCCTTGCAGTTATTTACTATGATTGTGGAATTGATATTACAAGAAAATTTATTTATGAATATTTTAAAGAATTTATGGAATTAGCTGGAAAAAACACAGAAATTGATAATTATAAAGCTATTTTGCAGGAATACACACAGAAATATAATCTTGGACTACCCCTTTATAAGACTGTATCTGAAACAGGTCCAGAGCATAACAAAGAATTTGAAGTTGTTGTCGTTTTGAATAACAATAAATTAGCACAGGGGAAAGGGAAATCAAAAAAAGAAGCAAGTCAGGTTGCTGCAAAAAATGCATTAGAAGCTATAAATAAATCTAAAAAATAAATTTATGCAATCAAAATCAAATAAAAAAACTTCAAATTCTAGAGTGCAGGTTTTATCACAGGCGCTTCCTTATATTCAGAAATTCCATGGAAAGACTTTTGTTATTAAATATGGTGGTTCTGCCATGACTGAGCCTGAGTTAAAAAAAGAAACAATTAAGGATTTGGTCTTACTTAGTTGTGTAGGAATTAAATTGATTTTAGTTCATGGTGGTGGACCTGAAATTAGTACCATGTCAAAACGTTTAAACCTTCCTGTGAAATTTGTTGATGGTTACAGGGTTACTGATAAAGAGACTATGGAAATTGTTGAAATGGTTCTTGTTGGGAAGGTTCAAAAAGATCTTGTTAATTTGATAAATGTATCTGGGGCAAGAGCAATCGGACTCTGTGGGAAAGACGGAAGACTATTCTCTGCAAAACCAATTTCTAAAATGAAAAAATATGGCTTCATTGGTGAAGTGCAATCTATTGATGCTGATATATTGATGACACTCCTGGAAAAAGGGTTTATCCCTGTAATTAGCTCTGTAGGAGCAGATCGAAAAGGTCAAAATTATAATATCAATGCTGATAATGTAGCCAGTTCCATAGCTTCTGTCATAAAGGCTTCAAAACTAATATTAATGACTGATACTCCGGGTATATTAAAAAATTCAAAGAGACTGGATTCTCTTATTTCAAAACTTTCTGTTGCTGAAGCCAAGAAACTGATTCAAAGCAAGCATATTTCAGGTGGTATGATTCCGAAGACAACTGCTGCAATAAGTGCCATAAAGACAGGTGTTAATGCTGTGCATATTATTGATGGTGGATTAAAGCATTCTATCTTACTTGAAGTTTTTACAGATACCGGTATTGGCTCTATGATTGTTCGTTGATTTTCTGTTTAATGTGCTTAAATATTATTTATGACGAATAGCAAGGAAATAGAAAATCCAATTGATTATAAAAAAACCATAAATTTGCCTCAGACAGATTTCCCAATGAAAGGTGATGGTCCAAAGCGAGAACCTGAAATTCAAAAATTCTGGGCTGAAAATAAAATTTACGAAAAAGCTTTGGAAAAGCGTAAAAAGATAAATGCAGAAAGATTTTTACTCCATGATGGACCTCCATACTTAAGCTCTGGAAATATTCATATAGGGACTGCTTTAAATAAAATTTTAAAAGATATTGTTGTTAAATATAAAACTTTAAAAGGATTCTATTCTCCATATTTGCCAGGTTTTGACTGTCATGGTTTGCCTATAGAAAGTGCTGTCCAGAGGTCAGAGAGCAGAGCTCAGAGGTCAGAGGAGAAAGGTCAGAACAAACTTACACCGTTAGAACTTCGAAAAGAGTGTACTGAATTTGTTTTAAGAAATAAAAAATCGCAAGAAGAAAAATTTAAAAGACTAGGTGTGCTTGGTGACTGGGAGCATGCCTATATGACTATAAATCCAAAGTTTGAAGCTGCACAGCTCAGGCTCTTTGGCGAAATGGTTGATAAAGGTTATATCTATAGAGGTTTAAAGCCTGTTTTTTGGTGTGCTACATGTCAGACTGCACTTGCTGAAGCAGAGGTGGAATATGTGGAAAATTATAAATCACCAAGTGTTTATGTCTCTTTTCAGCTTACTAAGCTATCAAGTACTGCAAAAAAGCTGGATAAGTTTAAAGATTTAAAAATAGTAATCTGGACTACTACACCCTGGACTATCCCGGGGAATATGGCGATTTGTTTAAATAAAGATTTTGAATATGTAGTTGTAAAGTCTCAAAAGTTTGGACATCTTTTACTGGCAAAAAAACTTTTAGGTGAGTTTAATAAAAAAATAACCGAAGAATGTGAAGCCTTAGAAAGCCTGCAGGGTAAAGATTTAGAACATGCTGTATGCAAGCATCCATTCTATGAGAGAGAAAGTCTTGTTATTTTAGGTGATCATGTTACTTTGGAAACCGGCACTGGTTGTGTTCATACTGCTCCGGGGCATGGTCTTGAAGATTTTTCAGTAGCTCATAAATATGGAATTAAAGTTATCTCACCTGTTGATGCTAAGGGACTTTTAATGGAAGAAGCCGGTGAAAATCTAAAAGGACTATATGCTCATAAAGGTGGTAATCAGAAAGTTATTGAACTTTTAGCTCAAGCTGGGGCTTTAATTTATCAGGAAGATTATTATCATAGTTATCCTCATTGCTGGAGATCAAAAACCCCGCTTATGTTTCGTGCTACTGAACAGTGGTTCTGTAGTGTAAAAGATTTTAGGGATAAGGCTTTGGAAGAAATTAAAAAAGTAAACTGGGTCCCGAAAATTGGTGAGAATAGAATTTATACAATGGTTGAAGGGAGAACAGACTGGTGTATCAGTAGACAGCGTGTCTGGGGTGTGCCAATTCCTGCTTTTTATTGTACTGGCTGTAATCAAGAACATTTAAATAAAACTATTATTGAGCATGTCGCAGAATTTGTAGAACAAAAAGGGACAAATGTCTGGTGGGAATTAGAAGCGGAAGAATTATTGCCCAATGGATATAAATGCTCCTGTCAAAATATAAAATTCAAAAAAGAAACAGACATAATGGATGTCTGGTTTGATTCTGGTTCTACGCATTATTCCGTCGTTGAGCAAAGTCCAGATTTGTTTGATAAAAACAAAAAAGGTTCGCCAAGCGAAATCTATCTTGAAGGTAGTGATCAGCATCGGGGCTGGTTTCAGTCATCTCTCTTAACTTCTGTAGCTATTAATGGGAAAGCACCTTATAAAACAGTTCTTACTCATGGTTTTGTTCTGGATGAAAATGGACGGAAAATGTCTAAATCTCTAGGGAATGTGGTAGACCCTGAAAAAGTTATTAGTGAATATGGGGCAGATATTTTAAGACTCTGGGTAGCAAGTACTGATTACTCTTCTGATATGAAAATTGGTCAAACCATGCTTAAGCAGCTTGCAGAGATTTATAGAAATATCAGAAATACAATCAGATTTATTTTAGGTAATTTGCATGATTATAATCCAAAGAATACTAGTATGTTTTATGAAAAACTTTGGAATATAGACAAATATGCACTTTGTAAGCTTGAAGAAATAAAACGAGATGTGACGAATGCATTTGAAAATTATGAATTTTATAAGTACTATCAAATGCTTCAGGTTTATTGTGCAGTTCATCTTTCGAGTTTTTATTTTGATATTGTAAAAGATCGATTATATGTAGGGAAAAAATCATCAAGACAGTCTGTTCAGTTTGTTTTAAAGGAAATCCTAGAAGCTTTACTACCTATGATTTCTCCTGTTATGCCTCACTTAGCTCAAGATATATGGAACCATTTGCCGTTAACTTTTAATAAATCCCTAGAATCTCCAATTTGTTTAGAATGGATTACTTCAAATAGTCAATTTGAAAATAATAAGCTTTACATTGATTTTGCAGGTTTAATGCCAATAAGATCTGATGCAAATAACAAATTAGAATTACTTCGTAAAAATGGAGTTATTGGTAAGTCGGTTGAAGCAAAGCTAATTATTAATTCAGATAAAACAGTAGCTGAATTGCTTTCTAAATACAAAGATGAATTACCAATTATTTTTAATGTTTCTAAAGTTGAGTTATTAGAGACTTCTAATTACAGCATAGAAGCTTTGTCAGCAGATGGTTCAAAATGTCCTCGTTGCTGGAAGCATGCCACTGACATAGGTAAAAATCCTAAGCATTCTACGATATGTGCTCCATGTGCTGAAGCTGTTGAAGAAGGCAAGCAACTTACTTAATATATTTGATAGCTTTTAGCACAGCGTCTTTAGCGTTTTTTGCAATAATAATCTTTTTATCAATTTTTGCCCAGGTGCTTTTTAGTGCAATTACTTTCTTATTGCGTGAAAGGGCAAATCCTAGCTCACTTAGTGTGCCATAGCTTCCTGCAATCATAATGATTACTGAGCCTGAGTTCTGTACTATGTAATTTCTTGCAGAGTTTATACCTGTTGGAATAACTATGTCTAAGTATTTATTATCCAAATTATCTTCAGGGTCACATTCAGGAATAATTCCTATAGTAAAACCCTTGTTTTCTTTTGCTCCGCGGCAGGCGGCTTCCATTACGCCGCCTTTTCCGCCACAAACTACTATATATCTATTTTTTGCAATCTCTTTTCCTGTTTCATAGGCTGCATTTAATTGTTTCTTTGAAGCTTTGCTTCCGCCAATAATAACAATCTGTTTTTTAAAAAGACTCATTTTTTTGAGGTTTTATACTCACCTGCAATTACAATATTTAATTTATCAGGATGAATGTATTTTTTAATTGTAGTATTGATTTCATTTAACTTTAATGAGTTTATAATTTTTGGATAGTTATTAATGTAATCTTCTCCAAGATTGTGAAATTCAATGCCGCTGAAAGTATTTGCAATATTTCTGTAAGTAGATAAATTCCTGGATATAAATGAATCGATTAATGAAGCCTTTGCTCTTTTTAATTCTTCTTCAGTAATGCCGTTCTGTACAAATTTCTTTAATTCTTCTTTGCTTAGCTCTATTGCTTTGTCTACATTGTTATTGTTTGAGCCAAAATAAACTGCGAATTCTCCTTTTCCATGTGAACTGTTTATATATGAATATATTGTGTAAGTTAATCCGGAGTTATCTCTAACTCTTTTACTTAACCTGCTTGATAGAGAGCTTCCTCCAAGTATGTAGTTTGCAATATTCATTTTATAGAAGTCAGGATCGGTCCTTGTTAGATTTCCAGAATGACCGAGTAATACATCTGACTGCATTTTATCTTTTATGGTAATACTCTCAGTTTTTAAATTTTCTCTTAATAGAGTGTCAGGAATATTTATTTTGCCTTCCTCCTTTCTTCTGTCAGAGACAAGCCCAGAATTGATTTGACTTATTATTTTATTTAGCTCAGCATTGTTGATATTACTGATTAATGTGATAATTGTTTTGTTCTTTCTGATTAAGCTGTCATGGACATCTTTAATTGTTTTACTGTCAATTGTTTTAATTAGCTTAATGTCTTCTGAAAATGTATTTGAGTAGTAAGGGTGATCTTTTGGATAGATGATTTGATTAAATCTTCTGGCTGCGTTTTCTGATGTACTATCTCTTTGCTCGTTTATTTCAGCAATTAGTTTCTTTTTCTCTTGTTCTATCTCGATTTTTTGAAATGTTGGATTCATCAAAATATCAAATAGCAGATCAATTGATTTTGAAAGATTTTCATTTGTAGCTGCCAGCGTGAATTTGAAGGACTCTTCATCACATGAAAAATTGATTTGAGAACCTGTGTTATCAAGAGTTTCTTCAATTTCTTCTTTAGTGTATTTTTTGCTTCCCTTTTCTAGTGCTCTTGTAATTAGCTGACAGTACCATTCTTTATCTTTTGGTAGTGAACTGCTTCCACCTTTAATTACTCCTGATATATAAGTGATTGGTAAATCAATCTCTTTGTAAAACAGCAAATCAGAATTATCTTTCAAGTGAATCTTTTCATATTTAAAAGAGTCGTTTGAAAAAGTGTTTTTCACTGTATTTGTTTTCTTTATTGTGTTAGTTTCTTTATAGCTATGCGTTGTTCCTACATTGATTGGAAGAGTTTCGTATTTCTCGCCCTTTTGTAATTTAGGAATAAAATAGCCAATTGTACAATTTTGCTTCTTTAAGTATTTGTTTAGTACTCTTATAACATCATCCTGACTTACCTTTGATATTGTGTCTGTCCAGGATTGAGATTGTTTCCAACTATTTATTATTTCAAAATATCCAATGTTTAGTGCTTGATTGTATGTACCGTCAAGCCCAAAGAGATAATTTGCCTTGATTCTGTTTATTGCACCTTCGATTTCTTTTTTAGAAGGAGGGGTTTTTCTTAATTTATCCAACTCATTTAAAATGATTTTTTCAACCTGTTTATGGGTGGCTTTTGGAGTTAGTGAAACTACTATTTGAAATAGTCCAGGATCTTTATTTGATTCAGCTCCTCCATAAACTTCAGTAGCCAAGCCTTTTTCAATCAATTTCTTTTTTAAAGGACTTTTTTCTCCTTTAATTAACAGCTCTTCAATAACGTTTAGCGGATATATGTCATTGTCCTTAGTATCAGTTATGTGATAAACAATTTCAATAAGTTTATATGATCCAGCTCTTTTAATGGTTATACGTTTTTGTTTAGTTTGTTCTTTTTCCCTTGGGATAGAATCAGAATTATCAGCGTTATCATTCTTTGTCTTTCCAAAATATCTGCTGATTAAATTTAAGGCTTTACTTTCATCAAAAGCACCAACTAAAACAATTGTTGCATTATTTGGACTGTAATATTTTTTGTAAAACTCATGCATTATTTTAGAGTCAATATTTTTAATATCTTTTTCATAACCGATAGTGGGATTTCTATAAGGGCTTATGTCATATGCTAGCTCCCTAACTTTTTGACCAAGGTAGATAGCTGGATTATTTAAGTCTCCTTCGTATTCTGATAAAACAACATTTCTCTCCAGGTTTAATTCGTTTTGGTCAAGGACTGAATTTGTGATTCTGTCAGATTCAATTTTTAGAATGTCCTCAAGATATTTTGGTGAGATAGTTTCGTAATATGCTGTTCCATCAATGGAAGTAAAGGCATTGTATACGCCGCCAAGTCCTTGAATAATACTTGAAATCTCTCCTTTCTTTAATTTTTTAGTACCTTTGAACATCATATGTTCAAGAAAGTGTGCAAGCCCATATTGTCCTGCCACTTCATTTCTTGATCCGACTTTATACCAGATTGAAAATGTTAGTAGGGGAATTGAATTGTTTGATTTTAGTAGTATTTTTAAACCGTTCGGCAGTTCAAATTCTTTTATTCCGTTTATTTCTGTATTAAGTTTTATTGATGACTTCATTTTTTCTGTATTAATTGAATTGTTGATTATTGAATTTGCTTCAAATGGATAAGTCACAAATGATATAAAAATTAAAATGAAAGCTGTTAAATATTTTAGTAAGCTTTTTGTTTTCATTTCTCATTTATAATACTATTTGTTGAGTAGTAAATTAAGCTATCGTTTTGGTTTATAACATTTGTGACGATAAAACAAAAAATCTTTTTAATTATAATAACCTCAATTTATCTTTTTGGGCAGAATTTGCCTCGATCTGCATCATATGTTAGTGATGACAAGATCAGTATAGTTTATATATCAGACTTAAATTTGTATAATACTCCTTCTCAGAATCAGCTTGAAAAACATATATTGGAGAAAAGGTTTGGGGTATTGGTATATGAAAGCCAGGCGATTTTTCAAGAGATAATTAAGTATATAAATCAAAAGCTGGATCCAGAGATTGTAATATTTGGTGGAAACAATATATCTGATTTAAGAAAAGATGAAAACTTATGGACGCTTTTTTTAGATATGGTTAGTGAGATCAAAGGTGACATCTTTATGAACCTAGGGACCAATGAAATAAAGGCATACAATACTGACGAGCTTCTTCAATCATTAAAAACTTTTGATTCTCAAAGAAATACTCTGTGGCATTTACGAAAAATAAAAAATTATTTATTTATTGGGTTAGATAGTGTTTCACTTTTTGATAATCCAAAACTTTCTAAAGAGCAATTACAATGGTTTCTCTCTACTTTGTCGCAGAATCAAAATGTAGTAACTGTAGTAAGTTTGCACTATCCCCTGCTTGGTTCAGAAGGGGAAATTATAAATAATTCTGTTGTAAAAAGAATTACTGAAATTATTAGTGTAAACCCTCAGATTAAGCTGGTTCTCTCTGGTGGTGGGTATTTTAATAGGGTTCATTTACTCAATGGTTGTGTTTTTGTTAATGCTCCAAGTCCTGTTGTTTACCCCTGCAGTTTTAAAGTAATTGAGCTTTTGCCTGGTAGGATTAAAATTAAAACAGTAAATATCCTCTTAAAAGGCATAATAAAGAAAGCCTTAAAATCAGCTCAGGATGCTGAAGTATTTAAGGCAAAGCTTCCATTAAATCAAATCAAATCTTATCTTTTGGGGAAAAATCAGGATTTGCAATTTAATTACAGTTTCTCCGATTTAAAAAATCGTTAAGAATTAGTGGGTATCCTTAAAGAAAGGACTTTTTCATGATTTTTATTTTGATATTATGAGATTTTACAGGATATTTTTAGTATTTTTTTTTCTTTGTTTACAAGTTCAAGCGACTTATGCATTCCTGGAAAAGGTTGATGGGCTTGAATATGTAGTAAGAAAAATTAATGATCCACCTATTGCTCAGTCTGTATCTAAACGTTTTGATTTGTATGAGTTGTATTTTGAAAACAGATCTGATAAAACTTTTTCAATACCAGGGTATAGTATTGATTTCGGGATTGATTATAGTCCTCTTTCCGATATCTCGACTTTAGGAAAGGAGAAAGCTTCAAAAAAGATTGCAGTAGTTAATATTGCAGCAGGAGCTGCCTCTATAGCTTTTGGTGGTATAACGAAATCTGCAGCTAATACAGCAATGCGATTTAGTTTGCTTCGAAAAAACAATGCCAATTTAAATAATGAAAAAGGTTTTTTATCCGGGAATAAAACATATATAATTTATCCAAATGATAGTCTGTCTATATTCTTTTTCGTTGATAAATTTGTTACAGAGACCCCGACGTCAATAAAATACGTTTGCCATGATGAAGTCCAAAATATAAATTATGTTGTGATTAATGAGAATTTAAATCTAAAAGATATTAATGCTGAAAATGAGAATTTGAGAAATCCAGGTACAAGTGGTTTAAATAAAAATGTTATAGCAGCTCCTGATTCTAATCAGTATAAATAAATCAGGACTTACATTTTTTTTGCTCAATCCTATGCCCACGCTCCATGTCTGCTTGCTTCCAAATTATGCTTAGGGTGTAGGGTTGAGCTTTTTGTAAGTCCTGACAAACTGATATCAATTTATTGTTTACTATTCTTCTTCTGAATGATAATATTTATGGTTAATTATGTAATTTAAATAAAAGGACATTTTATGACGACAACAATTTCAAAAGAAGAAGGAATTATTTCACAGATTATTGGACCTGTTATTGATGTTGAGTTTTCACCAGGTCAAATACCGGATATTTATACAGCACTTCTTATTAAAACAAAAAATTCTGTAAATGAAGAAGTATCAGTCGTTGCTGAAGTACAACAAATTCTTGGTGATAATAAAGTAAGAGCAGTTGCTATGAGTTCTACGGATGGGTTATCCAGAGGAATGAAGGTTTCTAATCTCAAAAAGCCAATATCAGTTCCTGTTGGTGATGAAACTTTAGGAAGGATTTTTAATGTTCTTGGTGAGATTGTGGATGAAGGCCCACAGCTAAAAAGTACGGATCGATGGTCAATTCACCGTACAGCGCCTAAACTTGTTGAACAAAATACTGACATAAAGATTTTTGAAACAGGTATAAAGGTTATTGATTTACTTGAACCTTATGTAAAAGGTGGAAAAATTGGTTTGTTTGGTGGTGCTGGTGTTGGTAAGACAGTCATTATTATGGAGCTTATCAATAACGTTGCAAAAGCTCATAAGGGTATTTCTGTATTTGGAGGAGTTGGTGAAAGAACAAGAGAAGGAAATGATCTGTGGAATGAGATGAAAGAATCAGGAGTTATTGAAAACGTTGCACTTGTTTATGGACAGATGAATGAACCACCAGGTGCAAGAATGAGGGTTGGATTGTCAGCTTTAACTATGGCAGAGTATTTCAGGGATGTTCAGAAAAAAGATGTTTTATTCTTTGTGGATAATATATTTAGATTTACTCAAGCTGGTTCTGAGGTGTCAGCACTTTTAGGCAGAATGCCGAGTGCAGTTGGTTATCAACCTACTTTGGCTATTGAAATGGGTGAATTGCAGGAAAGGATTACGAGTACTAAAGATGGTTCTATTACATCAGTTCAGGCTATTTATGTTCCTGCCGATGATTTGACTGACCCTGCACCGGCTACTACATTTGGACATCTTGATGCTACTACTGTTTTAAGCCGGCAGATTGCTGAACTTGGTATTTATCCTGCAGTTGATCCATTAGCTTCTACAAGTACTGCTCTAAAGTCCTCCATTGTTGGTGAAGAGCATTACAATGTTGCCCGTGGTGTTCAACAGACATTGCAGAGATATAAAGAATTACAAGATATTATAGCTATCCTTGGAATGGATGAACTGTCTGAAGAAGATAAGCTTACTGTTAACAGGGCCAGAAGGATACAAAGATTTTTAAGTCAACCATTCTTTGTGGCTGAAGTTTTTACAGGAACCAAAGGTAAATATGTTACATTGGAAAAAACAGTAAGCGGCTTTAAAGAAATATTAGAAGGGAAATATGATCATCTTCCAGAACAGGCATTTTATATGGTTGGTGATATTGACGAAGTAAAAGAAAAAGCTGAGAAGTTAGCCAAAGTGTCATAAGAACTATATTTAATGCTCTAAGTTTTATATAAAACTAAAACTCAATCTCATATTTTGCCTGTGGTCTACTTAAAAGTTCTTCCAGTACGATTTTAGGTCTTTTGTTCTCTATAGCAATTTTATAAACAGCATTTGCTATAGGGGTATTAATTTTGTATTTTTTTGCCATTTTAATCATTGATTTTACAGTTTCTGTTCCTTCTGCTACCTGTCCTAATTTTTTTAAAATATCTGACAAATTTTTACCTTTTGCCAGTTCATACCCTACTCTATAATTTCTACTGTCTTTGCTACAGCAAGTAGCTATTAGATCTCCTATGCCAGCTGCTCCTAAAAGTGTTTTAGCATTTGCTCCTTCTTTTATTGCGATTTTTGAAATTTCAATTAGTCCTCTGCTAATGAGAGCTGCTTTTGTACTCATATTAAAACCAAAACCATCAGACATTCCTGCTGCAATAGCAATAACGTTTTTCAGTGCCCCTCCGATTTCTATACCATTTATATCTTTGTTTATATAGATTCTAAAATATTTTGATGAAATTATTTTTTGTAAAAGTGCTGCAACTTTAAGATCTCTTGATGCAATAACGGATATTATTGGTGCCTTTGATATTACATCAAGTGCAATGTTTGGACCCGATAAAACCGCGATTTTATTTTTTGGCAAATATTTTTTTAATATTTGTGATGGTCTCAAATAATCATTTGTTGTTATTCCTTTTGTCGCACTAAGTAAAATTATTTTTTTACTTAAGTTTAAATGTTTTAGTCTTATAATTAAGCTTTTGAATGCATTTGTTGGAACTGCAATTATGACTATATCTGTTTTGCTTATTGCATCTTTTAAATTTGTTGTAATTTGAATATTTTTGTTTAATCTAACCTTTTTCGGTCTAAGCAGTGTTTTCGTTCTGTTTAGAAGATTCCATTCTTCTTTACTGAAAGTCCATAAGGAAATTTTGTATCCCTGGTTACTTAATAACCACGCCAAGGTTCCACCCCAGCTTCCAGCACCTAAGATTGAAATTTTAGTTTTTTGCTCTTTGATTTTATTCATATGAAACTATTAAATTAAATCAATTTAATGGAATCTTTTTAATGTATTTTTGTACTTGAGTTATAAATATTTATCCTAAATTTTACTGTAATACAGTTAAATCTAAATAATAACCAGTAATTAATTGATTTCACTGTAGAATATTACTAACCTAGCATTGTTATATAACTTATTAGGGAAGAAAGCGTAATAGTATTTAAAGGGATTGACAGAGGGAAACTCAAGCTTGTCTTGAGCTATCAAGAAATGAATAAAGATTTAAATTTCGAATATCCGGGAAAGCTTTTTATTGTTGAAGGGATCGATGGTTCTGGAAAGAGTACACAGTTAAAACTTTTACATCAATGGTTGCAAAACGAAGGGTTTGGAGTATTTCTAAGTGAGTGGAATTCTTCTCCACTTGTTAAGACTACTACTAGACGCGGAAAAGCAAAACAAATTTTAACTCCTACTACATTTAGTTTGATTCATGCTACTGATTTTGCTGACAGAATTGAAAGAGAAATTATTCCACCAATTAAAGCTGGTGCAATAGTCCTTGCAGATAGGTATATTTATACAGCTTTTGCTAGAGATGCTGCACGTGGTGTAGATCCATTATGGGTTAGAAAACTTTATGAATTTGCAGTTAAACCTACAATTGCTTTTTACTTCAAGGTACCTTTAAATATTGCACTTGATCGTATTTTAAGCAGCAGAGCTGAAATTAAATATTATGAGGCTGGCATGGATTTGGATCTGGCGGCTGATATTAAACAAAGTTTTAAATTGTTTCAGGAAAAGATTTTAATTGAATATGAAAAAATGATTGAAGAATATGGATTGACTGTAATTGATGCTACTCTACCTATAAATGATCAGCAAAAGAAAGTCAGAGAAATTGTTTTAAAAAAAGTAAAAGAGTTAAAAAAATTCCCAAAACCATTTCGTTATTATTCACAATTTCCTTTGAAAGATAAGGAAAAGAGGTCAGCTTTTTAATTAGAGCTCTATTCAAGAAGCCAGAGAGGTTGATATTTTGAATAAGAATAGTTTTTTAGTAGTTTGTTGTCTATAATAGATGGATTTATATGGCTTTCTATTGCACCTACAAAGACATCTAATATTGATCCACTTTTCCAGGTTTCTTCAATTGGAAGTTCTGCTTTTCCGTATTTTCTGGCAAGATATGGAAATCTTTCTTTAGCAAGCTTTTGTGCATGTTTTATAGCCTGATTGTAATCACCTAAATAATCAACCAATCCAATTTTTTTAGCTTGTTTGCCTGTGTAAATTAACCCCTGGGCAATTTTAGCAATGGTGGTTTTGGGGATATTTCTACCTTTAGCCACATCACTTAAAAACTGATCATAAGTGTCATCTAGGAGCGCCTGTAGAATTTTTCTTTCTTCCGGGGTCATTGGTCTTGTTGGATTGCCAATATCTTTATAGTTTCCAGATTTTATAACTACTCCTTTTACTCCAATCTTATTTAATAAATCATAAAAATTTAAATAAGAAGTTATTACTCCAATACTTCCTGTAAGGGTTCCTGGGTTTGCAAATATTGCATTTGCAGCTGAGGAAATATAGTAACCACCTGATGCTGCAATATCTCCCATAGTTATAACAACTGGTTTTTTCTTTCTTGCATTTATTACTGCTTTGTATAACTCCTGGCTTGCAGCTACTGTACCACCCGGGCTATTTATTCTTATAACGATTGCTTTAACACTTTGATCTTTTGTAGCTTTTATTATTAAATCTAATACTGAATTACTTGATGTTGAATCTTTAAAAAATGAAGAGTTTGTCGAATCATTTATAATTCCTTCTAATTTAATTACTGATATTTTTTCACCTTTAAATCCCCCTTTAAAAAAGGGTGAAGGCATAACCGGAAAGTGCTTACTACTTTGAACTGTATATTTTGAACTAATTGTTTCTATTTTTAACTTTGGAGTAAATAATCCTATAAATATGCATATTATGCATATTACAATTATTAAAGCTGCAATATTTTTGTTGTAGTATTTCATTATGATGACAATGTTATTTTAACTGGTAAGTCAATGTATGAACCTAATTATAAATTCTTTTTTAAATCAAAGAATATAAGATTTGCTTATATATTATTGTTTCTGATAATTAGTTTCTTTTTATTTAACTTTTCATATGCTGTTGAACAGGAGGTAACTACTTCACAGGATATGGATTCTATGCAAGGGAGCTCTTTAGACACAACAAATGATTCAAATTTTAATTTAGATGATGATGAATTGCCAGAATCAGATATAACTACAAAAATTTATAAAAGCACTGATAGCTCAAATGAAGTCCTTGATAGGGCTGAATTAGACCCGGCCCTAGATACAGATCTTATTAATAAAGAGGATTTAATTAGTATGAATTCTTATTTAAAGAAGAAAATCATACACAGAGAAAAATTGAAAAATAGAGATATACCCAACAAGTCCTTTGACAATTCTTACTTACCGTGGATATTATTTGCAATTATTTTACTTTTACTTATTGTTTTAATAAAAGTAATTAAATTGATAAAGATTTAAAAAACATTAAACACTGACTTGGACGCTAGAGGATTCGAACCTCTGACCACTTGTACGTCAAACAAGTGCTCTACCAACTGAGCTAAGCGTCCTGAATGTCTGCTATGTTTCTGACAGTTTATAACTATATCAAACGTTAGTAATTTTTTACCTTAGGTTATTGTTCTGCTTTTGTTGATTGCTCAATTGTCTGGATTTCTTTCCCTATAAAACCTTCAGGAATTAATTGATAACCACCACCATAAACGGTTTTTATATATTTTTTATTACTGATTTCTATGCGAGTTCTTAGGTGTCTGATATGAACTCTTATAGTATCTACATCGTCATCAGGAGAGTAACCCCAGACTTCTTCAAGTAATTTACTTGTAGTGACTGTTTGCCCATGATGTTGTAGTAAGCAGTGTAGTACTTCAAACTCTATTGGTGTTAACCTGATAACTTTATCTGTAATTTTTACTTCTCTACTCTCAGGTATTAACGTAATATCATCTACATGTAATATTTCAGGAAGTGCTACAGCTGCAGTTGTTTTACCAGACCTTCTTAGCAGTGCTTTTACTCTTACATAAAGCTCTGGTAACTCAAATGGTTTGGTTAGGTAATCATCCCCACCAGAATTAAACCCCTGTACTTTATCGTTGGTACTGGAGAGAGCTGTTAACATTAAAATTGGGATGTCTTTTGTTCTTTCACTTTGCCTAATTCTCTGACAAGTAGTAAATCCATCTGTACCTGGCATCATAAGATCGAGAATAATTAAATCTGGAACTTCCTGCTGTGCCACTGCTATTCCTGTTATGCCATCATTTGCAGTAAATATAGTATGCCCTTGTATTTCAAGGTTTATTTTTACTAATTCAACGATTGAAGGATCATCATCAATTACTAAGATTTTACTCAAGGTTAATACTCCTTCTTAATAAACTAGTTATATTTTATGTAATGCCCAAATTTTTTACAAATATAATACTTAATGTAGTCTATTTATACCTTTTAGTCTTTCTTTTAAATAACTCCACATAATATAGAATTATCTGAAAGCAGCTTAGTTGAATTTTAGCTTAATTCTTCATTTTAAAGAAATAGTAGATTGCAGAGCTAGTATTCAGATAGTTATTTAAATTTAGATAATAATTTTCTTCCATGCGATTGAATGTATTGCAATATATCAGTAGTATCAGTTTTGTTTTTAATAAGATATATTTCTATGCTCTTTTAAAAAGCTTATATATTCCGAATTGCCTTAAGATTAATTTCATTTTCAATAAGAGATAATTGCTCGTTTAGGAAGTCGTTATATTTCGGTTTTGAAATATCATCTGTCCAAAGGATTAAAGCATCTTCATTATTACTTTGATAATAGTTTTTTCTTATGCCAAGCTGTTTGAAATTATATTTTGTATATAAACCAATAGCTGCTAGGTTTGAAATTCTTACTTCTAAAGTTAACCATTTAATATTATTAAGTAATGCAGAATTAATTAAATTGTATAATAATATATCAGCAATATGCTTTCTTCTATGTTTTGGACTTACTACCATTGTAGTTATATGTCCTTCGTTAGCAACAATCCAATAACCAGCATAACCTAAGATTTTCTTATTATTGTCAGAATTCGATTCACAAACTAAATAGATTGAATATTGGTTTGTAAATTCATTGGTGAATGATTTTTTAGACCAATGATATGGACCATATGTTTCACATTCAATAGTATATATTTCATCTATATCAAGTATAGTGGCATTTCTGGTTATCAACATTTTTGTATTAGAATTTATCAGAAAGAAGGACTAGATAATTTATTGAGTATTTTATATTACTGATAAATTGCAGTACATTTCCTTTCTTTTTTAGTTTTTAAATTTCCTATTGTTGTCTTATAAATATTTAACTATTAGCAAGGCAACTATATTTAATACTTTAATCATTGGATTAATTGCTGGTCCTGCTGTATCTTTATATGGATCACCCACTGTATCACCAGTTACAGCAGCTTTATGTGCATCTGAACCTTTACCACCGTAATTTCCTTCCTCAATATATTTTTTTGCATTATCCCAGGCACCACCACCACTTGTCATCATAATTGCTAGAAAAATGCCTGTAACAATACTTCCTACAAGTACCCCTCCAATTAGTTTCGGTGCTGCATATACATCAAAGGATTTTAAGAATATTATACCCAGAAGCATGATGATTATTGGGGTTAGTACAGGAATTAATGCAGGAACAATCATTTCTTTTATCGCACTCTTTGTAACAATATCCACGCAAGCTGAATAGTCTGGCTTAGCTTTATTCTCCATAATACCCTTAATTTCCTTAAATTGTCTCCTGACTTCTTCAACCACCTGTGAAGCTGCTTTACCAACTGCTTCAAGAGCAAGTGCACTAAAAAGAAATGGAATTAATCCTCCAATAAACAATCCGACTAAAACAAATGGATCTCCTATGATAAAGTCCGGCATTTTTTTACCAAGTGAAATCATATGATCCTGCAAATCCTGTGTATATGATGCAAATAATACTATTGCAGCTAACCCTGCAGAACCAATTGCATAGCCCTTAGTAACTGCCTTTGTAGTATTACCAACTGCATCTAGTGGATCGGTAATATTTCTTATTTCTTTTGGAAGTCCCGCCATCTCTGCAATCCCACCAGCATTATCAGTAATTGGACCATATGAATCAATTGCTACAATAATTCCCGTCATTGAAAGCATCGACATAACACTTAATGCAATACCATATATTCCTGCCAGAGAATGTGAAGCTAAAATTCCAAATGCAATCGTAAGAACTGGGAGAACTGTAGATTTCATTGAAACAGCAAGACCAGCAATTATATTTGTAGCATGTCCTGTAACTGATGCCTGAGCAATAGATCTTACGGGCTTAAAATGGGTTGACGTATAATACTCAGTGATCATGACAATCAAGGCTGTAACTATTAGTCCGACAAGTGAAGCTAAATAAAGTTTCATAAAGGGAATACCTAAATTTCCCATAAAGTATTTTGTCGCAGGATAAAAAAGAATTGCAGAAATAAGACCACTATAAATTACCCCTTTATAAAGAGCATGCATTATATTTTGTGACTTATCTAGCTTCACAAAGAAAGATCCAATAATTGAAGCAACAATTGAAATTGATCCTAATAGTAAAGGAAAAATTATTGGATATAAATTTCCTTTTGCAATATAACTTTGGAATTCAATGCTAGCTAATAACATTGCAGCAATTGCTGATACAGCATATGTTTCAAACAAGTCAGCAGCCATACCAGCACAGTCACCAACATTGTCACCAACATTATCAGCTATAACAGCAGGATTTCTTGGATCATCTTCTGGAATACCAGCTTCAACTTTCCCAACCAAATCTGCACCAACATCTGCAGCTTTTGTATATATTCCACCACCTAGTCTTGCAAATACAGAAATCAAACTTCCACCAAATCCAAGCCCAATTAAAGCCCTTACATTTTCATTAATATGATTTGGATGGATAATTTGTAATATTAAAAAATAACCAGTGACCCCAAGCAAACCTAGTCCAACAACAAGTAGTCCTGTAACTAGTCCACCTTTAAAAGCTACATCTAGTGCAGAAGCAAGCCCTTTATGTGCAGCTTGAGCACAGCGAACATTTGCTCTGACAGAAACATTCATCCCTAAATAACCAGCCAAGGCACTAAAAAATGCACCTATTATAAAAGCCAAAGAAGTATAGAAACCAAGGGTAAAGTACAATACAACTGCTAATAGAATACCTACAATAAATACTGTTTTATATTGCCTGTTTAAGTATGCACTTGCACCATCTTGAATTGCTTTTGCAATTTCCTGCATTTTGGCACTACCGGGATTTAAACTCATAATCCACTTAGCCAGTAACAATCCAGTAATAATTGCTAAAAAAGAACTGGCAATTATTCCATACAAAAGAAATTTATCCATTTTTTTCTCCTACAATCTGATCTATCATTATTATATTGCTTGAGATATGATAACTATTTAGAAAGCCTGAAACAAGTAAATAAGCGCAAATGTAACAAGCCTAATAAAATAAAGTAATTACTTAGTATGTATAATTCAACTAAAACAATAGAATTAACAAAGAAAGGTTTTGTCCTATTCATTAAGCAAAACCTGGATAACGAAAGATTAAGCATATCAGGAGCACTTCGCAAAGCAACACAATTTTATTAGAAAATTGTGTTGCGGAGTAGAAAAATAAAATAATGACAACACGTACACCACTTAGAAGAGACCTCACAGATCTTAAACAAAAGGTTTATATTTTAGGTGAAAAATGTATTGAGATTTCTGATTTGTATAACAGTCTACTTGAGACCTATTCAAATAAACTTGAAGAGAGACTAATTGATATTACAAATGAAGTAAAAAAAGAAAGTAAAGAGTTGAATGATCAATGTTTTCTTGTACTAACATTACAACAACCATTAATAAAAGATTTGCGATTTGTAATTGGTTCTTTACAGATTGTTTTAAGTTTAGAAAAAACAACAAATTACTATCTTTCAACAATATCATTATTATCTGGCGTTCATATAATAAAAGCTGAAATAAAAGATCCTCTAAAAAAGATGGCTAATGCAGTTACAGAGCTGCTAAAAGTAAGTTTAACCTTGTATTTATCTTTCAATCTGGATCCAGTTAAAGAAACTACAAAATTATTTTCAGAGATTAATTATTTACATGATCTGTTATATAAACAAATACTTAAAGAAGTTGCACAGGAGAGTGGAGAGAAAGCTCAAGTTGAAGCTCAGCTGCTGGCTACAATAAGATCCCTTGAAAAAACCTCAGATTTAATTACAAATATAATTGAACAAGTTCATTATATTATTGTTGGTAAAGGGCAATAAGATATGAAACCTGACTAAAAGACTACTTTAGAAAGAAACAATTTGTCTAATAAATAGGCTTGAAAGTCTGAATTTTAAAAGGATTAATATAACCTTGTTCAGTATCACCCGATAATTTATTTTTCTTTTCTTCTAAAGATTTTTCATTATAAAAATTTCTTATCTCAACAATTACATCATCCCGTAACCACATACCAGGCTGCAGATTAAAAAATCTTCCTTCAAATTCAGTACCTTGAGCAAGCTTTTGGAAAAGTTTTATAGAATTTTCTGATATTGGTTTAAAGTAAGTTCGAATCTTTGCCGCCAGGCTATCCACATTTTCCAAATCAACAAAAAATACTGGATCAGCTGGTTCTGAAAATTCAATTATTACAAAATCAAAATTCCCTTCTTCACTTAAATGTAATAACCACTGGGCTCTAATCCCATTTAATAATTTTAAAAAATCCTTATATTCTTTGACAGAAAATTTGAGTTTATTTACACTGTCCTGAGAGAGATCCAAATCAAGAGTCCAGTTTTGTTTAAACATTGAAGCTTCACTTGAGAAGGTATTGGCTATTGAAGTTAGTGATGACAATGCATCAATCCCAAATGTTGAACGAGTTGATCTTTTCGCATAATTACCGCCTTGAATTAAAAAATTTCCTGTATATAAAAGTTTGGGTAATTTCTCATCATGAATATAAATTGCCCAGGATGATTTATAGATATTATTTATGAAATAGAAATTCTTTAATGTGGGAAAACTAATTCTTATTTCTGTCTCTTTCACACCCAACCCATATGAAAGCATTGACCTTAAAAGGTTAATCTGTTCTTCCAGATATCCGATAGAAGAAGCTTGTGGTATTTCATTTTGTTCCAGATGTCCCATATTTTTATTATTTATAAATCAGCTTACTTTATTAACTTATAAGAAAGGTTAAGATTGGTATTATTCTTGCAAAAGAAGTTAAAGAAAGGACTAAGAATTTGGGGGTTCTTATAGGGTTAGCGCTCTTTATTTAGTAAAGTAATGAGCTTATCTTGAGTAAAATTCGACTATTAATCGTTCATTTACACTTACAGGGATTTGGCTACGCTGTGGTATTTGTAAGAGCTTTCCTTTAAATTGGTCTTTTTGTACAGAAATATAATCTAAAACTTGAGGTGTATTTTTTATAGCAGCTTTTACAACTTCGTTATTTTTAATATCACCTTTAAGAGAAATTTCAGTTTCAGGCTTAACCATATAAGACGGTATATCAATAACCTTGTCGTTTACAAGAATATGTCCGTGGGTAACTAATTGTCTGGCAGCTGCCAGTGTAGGCGCAAAACCCATTCTACAAACTAAATTATCAAGCCTTGTTTCAAGAAGCTGAATAAGCACTTCGCCAGTTGGTCCCTTCAACTTTATAGCCTTTGTAAAATACCTTCTAAATTGTTTTTCTGGGATACCATAGCAATGCTTTAGTTTCTGTTTTTCCTGAAGCAAACTTCCATATTCTGAATTCTTAGTTCTTTTAAGCCCGTGTTGACCAGGTGGATATGGTCTTTTGTTTAACTCAAAGATAGGCATGCCTGAAAGCAGTTCTCCATACTTTCTTGATAATCTATCTTTTGGTCTTGTGTTTCTCAAATTCCCCCCTGCCAACCAGAACAAGGTTAATAATATATCACATTGAGGATAGTATGTCATTGTAAACCCTAAGAATGGCAAGACTTCTCAGAGTGACATTAATAATAAGTAGATACCAAAAGAGCGCTAATGCAAAATCATAAATGATTTAATGGATTTTTTATTTATTTTCTTATCATCAGCTTTCTTAATAACCGCACCATTTTCTAGGGATAAATTAATATATTGAATTAAGTAAGAATTCTTTTTTATCTGAGTTAATATCTCGGTTAATTTTGTAATCTTTTTTAGAATGTTTGAATCAATGTAGCCAGCATTAATTGTAATAGAGTTGTCTGTATAAATTTCCAATGTGTTTTTATCGGTGACAAGAAACTTGTTTATTTTAATTTTAAGATTAGTATTAAAAAAATCCAGGACATCTTTCAATATCAATAAGACACCTTCTGGCAGAAGCTTACTGTTGCGACAAAGGACCAATGTTAAATCTACTGGCAACAATTTGAGATTTATATAATCCCCGCTAACAAGATTACCCTCATTAGTAATATATATTGGGTAATTTTCATTGTTAGTAATTAACTTGCCCCACAACTGTTTTTCTTTGACAAAAATAAGAAGTTTAAGTTTGGGGAATAAGTATTTTCTAACCACAACATCCTTAAGTAGTCCAGAAGATAAAATCAAATTTTTAGTTACGACTCTTGGAGAAATAAAAAAGAAATTTTTACCCGCTACTTGTTTAGAAATGTTTTGGCTTATATATTCATCTTTAGATAAATAGCTTTTAGCAATCTCAATAATTAGCGGCTTTTTGCTTGGGAGTCGAAGAAGAAAGTGAACAGAAAAAACAAACAAAACCGAAAAGAAAAAAAAGAAAAACTTGCGTACATTATTTCTTCTTTCTCTATAATGCTTTCTGCGTGATAAAAAATCTGTTTGAAAATCATTCATTTTTTATCTGCTAATACTTCCTCTCCTCATAAAATCAGCTAGAGACCAACTTGGGATCTAAGTTAAATTGTCCGGTATAAACAAAAGCTGCAGGTCCATTTAAAAAAACATGATTTGAATTTTTATCCCATCTAATGTTTAACGAACCGCCTGGAAGATTTATACTTGCAGAGGTGTCTGACAAATTATTAATATTGGCTGCAAGCAAAACAGCACATGCTCCGGTACCACAGGCAAGTGTTGGACCACATCCCCTTTCCCACACCCTGCACTTAATTTCTTTACTATTAAGAATTCTTGCAAACTCAACGTTAACCCCATTTGGAAATCTTTTATCTTTTTCTATTCTAGGTCCATACAAATAAAAATCACTATCAGAAATATCTTTATCTAAAAAAATTATACAGTGTGGATTCCCAACTTCAATATAAGTATAATCAAATATCCTGGAATCAATTTTTATTTCTTCTTTTGTTTTCTCTGGCAACTCAGGCACCCCCATGTCCACTGTAACAGTGCCATCAGATTCAATCAAAGGTTTGATAATACCTGCTTTCGTAAGGACTGAGAATGTGTAGTCATCTGTAAATCCTCTTTCAAAAACATATTTTGCAAAACACCTCATGCCATTGCCACACATTTCAGCATCACTTCCATCAGCATTATAGTAATTCCACGCAAAATCAGCATCACGTGAGATAGATAAATCAACAATTATAAGCCCATCCGCACCTAGCCCAAAATGACGATCACATAATAATCTAGAAAGAGCTTTATCATTAAGATTAGCCGGCAAATGTCTCCTTTCAATAATCACAAAATCATTTCCAAGCCCATGCATTTTTTCAAAAGGTAAAACGTAAGCAGTCATAGTAAATTAATTCTACAATGAACTTGAGCGTAAAGTACAGTTGTTAGTATCTAATAAAACATTTGCTCCAATTGGAAGCACATAATTTTTAAGATCATGCCCAACTGGAAAATTGAAAATTATTGGCACTTCATATTTTAATGTCCGATCCTTTAGTAAATCAATAATTTCTTTTTTGTTTTTAAATCCACATTTATAAAAACTTGAAAAAATCACACCATTAGCTTGAGTAAATATCCTTGCATTAGAAAGCTGAGTCAGTAATCGGTCTATTTTATATGGTTCCTCATAGCAATCTTCCAGTAATAAAATAGAACCCTTAAAACTCGGGAGATAACAACTCCCAATCATAGAACAAATATCAGTTAAATTCCCACCAAGTAACTTACCTTTTGCTTTACCATCTTTTATTGCAATTCCTTGAGATCTATTTGAATATGAAAATTTAAATTGGGGGTCAGCAAATAAATTCCACAAATTTTTCTCAGTATTATCATCAAACGGGTTTAAGTATCTATCAATAAATTTATATCCTAATAATGGTCCATGAAAGGTGAGCAAATTACACATTTTATAAAATGCAAGAAGTAAAACTGTAATATCACTAAAACCAAGTAGTATTTTTTTTTGTTTTTTTATCTGATTGAAATCAATAGAATCCAATAATCGAAGACATCCATAACCACCACGCAAACAAAAAACTGCATCGACTGACTTATCATTCCAAAAGTTATACAAATCCGTTAATCTATCATTATCAGTACCTGATAAGTATTTATACGCCTTCCCTGAAACAAGAATAGACTTCCCAAGCTTTACTTTGTAACCCAGATTTTTTAAATAAGCTATTGCAAATTTGACTGGTTTATAACTATTCATCCCACCTGCAGGACAAATTACTCCTATAGTAGAGTTTTTAGTTAATGGTTTTGGTAAATAAGTTATCATTAATTATGAATATTATGGCAACTAAACCTCTTATTTTAAATGGACGATCTGTAGCTGGTGAAGTTCTAAAGAATACAGTGTCTGAGATTGAATTATTCAAGTTACAAAATAAAAGAATACCAGGACTTGCAGTAATTTTAGTTGGAGATAATCCAGCAAGTCACACATATGTAAAAAACAAGGAAATTGCTACGAAAAATATTGGTATTTATTCTGAAGTGCATCGCCTGCAGGAACATACCTCTGAAAATGAAGTTATAAGTCTTATTAATTCATTAAATTTAAATCCTAAAATTGACGGAATATTAGTTCAATTACCTCTGCCTATTCATATTAAGACAGAGAAAGTAATTAATTCAATTGATCCAGATAAGGATGTAGATGGTTTACATCCTTATAATCTTGGCAACTTAATGAGAGGACAAAAGACTCTTACCCCATGTACACCTCAAGGAGTAATAGAAATACTAAACCATTATTCAATTAACATCAGCGGTCTTTCTGCTGTAATAATTGGAAGATCAACCCTTGTCGGCAAACCCTTATCAATATTATTGCTTGAAAAAAATGCAACTGTAACAATTGCGCACAGTAAGACTGATAACATTCAAGAAATCGCAAGAAGCGCTGATCTTTTAATTTCAGCTATTGGTAAACCAAAGCTAATTACAAAAAACTGGGTTAAACCAAATGCAATAATAATCGATGTAGGGATAAACAGAATACATGAGAACAATGCAAGCAGGCTGGTTGGAGATGTGGACTATGATAATGCAAGCTCAATATGTCAGGCAATAACACCAGTTCCAGGTGGAGTTGGTCCAGTAACAATTGCAATGCTAATGGCAAACACATTAAAAGCAGCTCAACAAAGAGAAACAAAACCAGCAAATCGTGGAGCATAAAAAATGATAACCGGATTTTGGCAAAAGATTGGATTCTGGTCAAATAGGCTCATTAGAGTCTGGAAAGAAAAAGAAGATTGGATTTGGTTTCATGCTGTCTCTGTTGGTGAAATTAATGCAGTGTGGCCTCTTGTTTTAAAATTAAAGAAAGAAAAAGAATCATATCCATATATGATTTCAACTACAACAGATGCTGGATACAAGCATTTAAAGGAATTAACAAAAGACAAAGATTTTTTAATTTTTTATTTCCCATTTGATCTGCCCTGGGTAATTAAATCTTTATTTAATTCTGTAAAAATAAAGATGTTAATCATTGCAGAAACAGAGATATGGCCTAACTTGCTTTCAGAATGCAACAAAAGAGACATCTCCACGATACTAATAAATGCAAGGCTTTCAGACAAATCATTTAAAAACTATAGATTTTTTAAGTTTTACTTTAAAGCTATAATTAATAATTTCACAGAGGTTTTAAGTCAATCAGAATCTGACTCTCATAAGTTTAAAGAATTAGGAATTGAAAAGTCTAAACTGAAGACATTAGGAAACATAAAGTTTTCTTCAAATGGAAACATTGAAGAGGCTAACAGTAATACTCCAGCAAATCTTGAAAGAACAAATGATATAAGAATTATATTTGCCAGCACACATAAAGGCGAAGAAGATATTGCCGTTAATCTATATAAAGAATTATTAGAACAATTTAAAAATATAAGGTTGATAATTGCTCCAAGACATGTAAACAGAAGTAATGAGATCTCAAGAATAATATCTCATAATAATTTCATACCTGTACTAAGAACCGATAATAAAATAATTAAATCAAATAAGGAAATATTGATTTTAAATACAATTGGAGAACTTATTCAATACTATAAAGCATCACAGATTACTGTAATGGGTGGTACCTTTGTTAGAATTGGTGGACATAACATAATTGAGTCAATAAGGGCAGGATCGTACACCATTATTGGTCCATATAATTTCAAGATCAGGGAATTAACAACTTTATTTAAGAATGAAGATGCCATTGTACAGGTACACAATGTTCCTGAATTAGAATGTAAGCTTAAAGAAGCAATATCAAACAAAGAAATAAGAGAGACAACCCTGAGAAACGGAAAAGGAATAATTAAAAGAAATCAAAATGTACTTCAAGAAACTGCAGAACGAATTCTTTCTTATTTATAAAAGGATTAGGTCTAATTTTTTTATAAGGTTATTATTGAGCACAGGTTCAATATTTTATTTTCTGGCATATAAAACAAGATTGTTGTTTTATAGACTCCGGTTATTACAAACTCAAAAGATTGCATCAATTGTTATTAGCGTTGGAAATATCACTTGTGGCGGAACAGGCAAGACTCCATTAACCATAGAAATTGCAAAGTATTTAATAAAGAAAGGATATAAAGTTGGCATTTTATCGAGAGGATATAAAAGAAAAATTACTGATCGTGAAAACAAAGAAAATATACTTGTCAGTGATGGTCAAGAGATTATGACTGATCCTGAAAGAAGCGGTGATGAGGCATATTTAATCGCAAAAAGTGTATCTAAAGCAATTGTTTTATCCGGTGCAAACAGAATTCAAACTGCACAATCAGCCCTAAAACTGGGAGCCCAGATATTAATTCTTGATGACGGATTTCAATATTTAAGACTACATAGAAATGAAAATATTTTGATCCTTGATGGAGAAAAACCCTTTGATAATGGCTATTTGTTGCCAGCCGGTGAACTGAGAGAACTGCCAGATTCAATAAAAAGAGCAACTTCGATTGTTTTATCAAATTCAAAGAATCCTACACTAAAGACTGAGACATTAAATAAAATAAAAGAATATGCCAGTGGAAAACCCATAATAGAAATGAATTATAAGATAAAAAGTTTTAAAGGTATAAATGTCATTAGAACAGTGAATCCAAACGAAATAAAAGATAAAAAAATAATTGCATTTTCAGGAATCGGTAATCCAAAATCATTCAATGACAGCTTAATTGAGACCGGATTAAATATTATTGAACATATCATATATACTGACCACCATAATTATGAATTTGAAGATATAAGTAAACTGATTGATATTGCAAAAAAATATAATATTGAAGATCTGGTAACAACTGAAAAAGATGCTGTAAAAATAGAGCATTTATGCGGTGGTGCACCAGTTACCTTCTGGCATTCAGTATTGGAAATCACCTGGAACACAGATGAAAACTTTGACAAGATTTTAAGCAATATAAAAAGCTAAATTTACTATTTTAAGACAGGCATACATTGGATTGAAAGCAAATCAATAATACTTTTATCACTTACAAGACCAGTTTTTACTTTTAATTCAATATCTGACAATTTTGCAATAGTATTAATTAAAGAATAAGATGAAATATTTTTAAGTTTATTAATATCTTTTTCTAGTTTATATGAATTGAAATTAAAAATTTGAGAGATCTGATAAATGCTTATATTTAATTCCAAATGTGATTTTATCGAAAGTGCTTGCCTGAATTTACTTTGAAGAGCTGCAATAATATACAAAGGTGAATCAAACTTACTAATCAGGCGGGTTAACTTTGAAGCAGAAATTAATTGGTAACCTATTAATGCATCAAATAAATCATCAATATCCAAACCTGCATTGAATAAGGTGTTAATGCAATTCTCATCGACTAAGTTGTTTGGTAAAAGATATAAATGGATAGTTCTTAATTCCTGTTCTAAATCATTTAAATTATCCTTAATGTGATCAATATACAAATCTAATGCTTCTTTATTAAAATTAAGGCTAAATCTCTCTGCCAATTTGATGATTTTTTCTTTTATTTGCTCAGTTTGCCATGGCATTAATTTATTAAATTCGTTAAATATTGCAATGCTTTTCAGTTGTTTAAAAAGCTCTGAGTCTGAAAGTTTCTTTGAAAGAGTCTTATCAATTTTTTCTATGTGTAGAAATAAGATTATAGACTTATTGAAAGAACAGTTTTGTATAAAATCAACAAATGTATTAGATTTTTTTTCAAGATGATTAAAAGCCCTTAAATTAAGTTCAATAATTTCAAGAGAAGAATCTTTAAATAATGAAAGACTTGAAGGTTGATTTAAAAAAAAATCAATCTCATCCAGCTTTGTCAAAACATGATTTTCAACAGTTAAATTAGGACTATTACCAATTTCTTTTTTTAGCTCATTAATGCGTGCTGTAATAGCGGTATAATCCGAGCCATATAAAAAATGTGGTTTCCTCATTTTTTCCTACCGCCCTTCTCGCTCATTCTTCGCTTGTCGGGCTTTGCAAAGTACACTTGCATAAGCTAGACCATAACTTTTTCATTATCAGGGTTTTAATGCTAGATATTCCATATCAAGTGCATTTGCAACAACTTCATGGACAACAAAACCATTATGAATATTTACACCTTTTTGTAGGGGTATATCATCAAACACTGCTTTATAACCATTGTTTGCAAGTTTAAGAACATAAGGCAAAGTCGCATTAGTAAGAGCAGTGGTACTGGTAATTGGAACAGCACCAGGTATGTTCGGTACAGCATAAACAATAACATTTCCAATTTTCATAACGGGTTCAGAATGTTTTGTATGTTTTGCTCCTTCTACACACCCTCCCTGATCTATTGCAACATCTACTATTACTGATCCTGATTTCATTTTAGACATTAGTTCTTTTGTTATTAACTTTGGAGCTTTAGCGCCTGTAACTAAAACTGCAGATATTACCAAATCTGACTTTAAAATAAGTTCCACTAACTTATGCTGTGTAGAATAAACAGTCTGCAATCTGCCATTAAAATAGTCATCCAGTTCTCGCAAGCGCTTTAAATTATTATCCAGAATAAAAACTTTAGCACCTAAACCAATAGCCATCTTTGCAGCATTAATACCGACTGTCCCTCCACCAATAATCACAACATTTGCAGGTTCTACACCAGGAACACCACCTAAAAGAATACCCTTCCCACCAAAATATTTTTCAAGATGATGAGCTCCAATCTGAACTGACATCCTACCCGCAATTTCACTCATTGGAATAAGGAGAGGAAGGGAACCTTCAGGCAGTTCTATAGTTTCATATGCAATACAGGTAGCTTTTGATTTACACAAATCAGATGCTAATTTTTTATCAGCTGCAAGATGTAAAAATGTAAAAAGTATTTGAGAGGGTTTTAAATATTTACATTCATGTTCAAGGGGTTGTTTAACTTTTAAAATCAAATCTGCAACATTAAATACTTCTTCGGCTTTAAGCAAAATCGTTGCCCCGGCATCAACATAATCATCATTTAAAAAACTGCTTTCAAAACCCGCATTGTTTTCAATGAAGACGTTATGCCCCTGATTTACAAGAGCATAAACTCCGGCAGGAGTTAATGCAACTCTGCACTCTTGATCAAGAATTTCTTTTGGAACACCTATTTTCATATCAGAATAAATTATATTACAAGCTATGCTATTTCATCTTTTCTTTTTTCTAATGGTAACTCAACTATTTCTGCTTTTGCACGATCTTGAACCATTTGTTTGGTAATACAAACTCTTTTAATCTCCTGTTTTGATGGAACATCATACATAATATCTATCATAATCTCTTCAACAATACTCCTTAAACCTCTTGCTCCCATCTTACGTTTAATGGCTTCTTTTGAAATCGAATTAATTGCATCCTGCTCAAAGAAAAGTTCTACTCCATCAAGCTTTAATAATTGCTGATATTGTTTTACTATTGCATTTTTAGGTTCAACCAGAATTCTCTTAAGAGCACTTTCATCCAAAGCATCAAGCGCTGCAATAACAGGGATTCTACCAACGAATTCAGGTATTAAGCCAAACTTTAGTAAATCATCCGGAATTAAATATTTAAATTCTTGAGAAGCTTTTATATCCCTCTCAAGTTGTGTCATTGGTGTAGAGCCAAATCCTAATCCTCTATTTTTATTTAGTCTAAGTTCAATAATTTTTTCCAGACCAACAAAAGCACCGCCAACAATAAATAAAATATTTGATGTATCAATCTGAATAAATTCCTGATGAGGATGCTTTCTGCCACCTTGAGGAGGAACATTTGCAGTGGTTCCTTCAATCATTTTCAAGAGAGCCTGTTGAACACCTTCTCCTGAAACATCTCTTGTAATTGAAGGATTTTCAGATTTCCTCGATATTTTATCAATCTCATCTATATAAATAATTCCACGTTCAGCTTTTTTAACATCATAATCAGATGCCTGATAAAGTCTAAGAAGAATATTTTCAACATCTTCACCTACATAACCTGCTTCTGTAAGAGTAGTAGCATCAGCAACAGCAAAAGGCACATTTAAAAATTTAGCAAGCGTTTGGGCTAGATATGTTTTCCCACAACCTGTAGGACCAACAAGTAAAATATTTGATTTTTGGATTTCAACAGCATCTGAATTTTTAGACTCAAGATTATGATTTATCCTCTTATAGTGATTATAAACAGCAACAGATAAAATCTTTTTTGCAGAATCCTGACTAATAAGGTGCTGATCCAGATATGATTTTATTTCTGAAGGTTTTGGGATATTTGCTATAAGCGGGGTTGATTGTTCTTTCGATTGACCTTGAGATTGAGAACTTGAATCAAACAACTCTTCATCTAAAATCTCATTACAGAGATCAACACACTCATCACAAATATAAACTCCTGGGCCAGCTATAAGTTTTTTAACTTGATCCTGAGTTTTACCGCAAAAAGAACATTTTAATCTTGTGTCTTCGTGTTTTGCCATTTATAAAAATCCATTATTCTAAACTATGGACTGTATCTATCATTAATATAGTTCCAAATAACTACAATTATCAAACAAATTTAGAAATTAATAAATTTAAACTTATTAATTAGTAATTATAACCCTAATTTTAATGCAATTAAATCAACCATATACCTAAGATCTGTATAAGATAACGTTTACATATACAGATTTAAACAGAGGTAAGAGAAGGGGGTTTCTCCTTAACATCACTTAATTTAAGAATGACCTGGTCAATAATCCCATATTCTTTAGCTTCTTCAGCCGTCATTATAAAGTCCCTATCAGTATCCTTTTCTATTTGTTTAACCGGTCGACCAGTATGGGATGCCATAAGTTCATTTAACTGTTTTTTAATTCTAAGAATTTCTCTTGCTTGAATTTCAATGTCAGTAGCTTGCCCCTGTGCACCACCTAAAGGTTGATGAATTAAAATTCTCGATCTTGGCAATGCAAGCCTCTTCCCTTTTGCACCAGCACAAAGCAAAAATGCACCCATACTGGCTGCCTGTCCAAGACATATAGTTGAGACTTCTGAACGAACATGCTGAATAGTGTCATAAATTGCAAGCCCGGCTGTTACTGACCCCCCAGGAGAATTAATATAAAGCATGATATCTTTTTCCGGATCTTCAGAATCAAGTAAAAGTAATTGGGCAACAATTACATTCGCAACATTGTCATCAATAGGCAGTCCAAGAAATATTATTCTTTCTCTTAAAAGTCTGGAAAAAATATCAAACCCTCTTTCACCACGTGGTGTTTGTTCTATAACATAAGGCATATAATTATAAACAGGTGCTTCAAATTTAGACTCTATTAAATATTTATTTACATCCATATTTTTCACTTTAGTACTACCTCCTACTACATTTAGCTACTTCATGTTCATTATACACAATGTTAATCCGGGATATCCTTTGTTTTTTCTTCTTTCCAGATAGCCTCATTGTTTTTAATCAAAAAATCAACAGCTTTGTTTCTTAGTACAACAAATTCAACCATACTTGTAAATTTTTTATCGTTTTGTAGATGGTTGTATTGTTCCCCAAGCTGAAGGATTCTAGTTTTTACTTCAGTATTAATTTCATCTTGAGAAGCTATAATATTTTCAGCTTTTATAATTGAAGTGAGTACCAAATCAATGGAAATCCTTTTTGCTGCTGCCTCTCTAGCTTTTTCAAATAAATCTTTATTTTTTGGATCGCTCTTAAAATCAGCCCATTTAACACCATCTTTTTCAGAGTTCTTCTTAAGATCAGCCAACAAATAATCAACTTCTTTTTCAATCATTCTTGGGGAAAGTTCATATTTTGAATTTTTAATAACTTCATCTACAAGCTTATTTTCAAACTCTTTATAATTATTAGACTCCTGAATAGAATGCATTTGCATCTCAATCTGAACCCTAAGCTTATCTAAAGTTTCAAAACCAACTTTTTTTGCTAATTCATCATTAATTTCAGGAAAAGCTTTTTCTTCAATTGCATTAACCTTAACTTTAAACTTAGCTTTCTTGCCTGAAAAATCTTTTGTATAGTTATCAGGAAATGTAACTAAAATTTCTTTTTCTTCACCTATTTTTAAACCTTGTAATTTGTCGACAAATTCCGGCAAAAATTTATCTTTTTCCAATAAAACTTGGAAATTCTCAGCCTTACCACCTGGAATATCTGAACCATCCTCAAACTTTCCTTCAAAATCAAGATTAACCAGATCACCTTGTTTTAAAGTTCTTCCTGAGACATTTTGAAATGTAATAAAGTTTGTAACTAATCTGTCTAATGTTTTTTTAAGAAAAGTTTCTTTATCATAAATCATTTTTTTTGTGTTAATTTTTAAGCTTTTATACTTGCCTATTTTTACGTCAGGTCTTAATTCAACTAGGACCCTAAACATTAAAGGTTTTCCAGGCATAAGCTCATATGAAGAGACCTCAAGCACTTCTATAATATCCAACTTTTCCTGCTCAGCTGCATTTAAAAGGACATCACTAAACACACTTTCAAAAGCTTTTTGACAAATATAAGCAATCCCAAATTTCTTCTCAACAATTTCTTTTGGAACTTTCCCCTTTCTAAATCCAGGGAAATCAATATTAGTTGAAATCTCCTTCAATGCGAGAGAATAAGCTTTATCAGATACATCAACAGGAGCTTCAACAGATAATTCAATCTCTCTATTTGATTCTTTAATAGATTTTGAAACTTTTAATTGTAATTGCTTCATGAGTTACTCAGAGTATTTAATTAATATTTCCCCTTCGTCCACTTTTTCTAAACGTTCTTTTATTAGAGATTTAAATCCATCAGTAGTTTTATAGTATCTCACTTTACCCTTCAGATTATTATTTTCACCAATAAGTTCATTTAATGAATTTTTATATATATGGTTATTAATAAAACATTTAATTAATTTACTTAAATTAACAAAAAAAGTATTTGTTATAGGTATAAATAATAAGCAAAAAAATACTGCCCAAAATGCTTGTTTGTAATTAGCCTTATACATAATTTAAAACTCACTTGTTACTTTCTAGAGACGTTTCATGAAACGCCTCTACGAGGTAAGATTTTATCCGATTCACTCAGTAAAATTTGTAAACTGTTATAAAAGGTAGACCAGGAGCACATTGCAAAGCCCGACAAGCGAAGAATGAGTGAGAAGGGCGGTAAGTAAAAACACTCACTTCAAGATATTACACTCTATTACAGCAGCTCCCCATGTTAATCCAGCCCCAAAACCAATTAAAAGCATTGTAGATGGTGTTTTGATTTTATTAGACGCTAAAGCATCAACGATAGCAAGTGGAATGCTTGCTGCAGAAGTGTTTCCTACTTTTTCTATATTTGATAGAACCTTATCTTTGCCAACCTTTAGCTTTTCAGCAACCGCATCAATAATTCTTTGATTAGCCTGGTGTAAAACAAGATAATCGATTTGTTCCATTGACATATTTGTTTTATCCAAAAGTTCCTTTGCAATTTCAGGCACAACACGCAATGCAAACTGATAAATAGCTTTTCCATTCATTCTTACAAAATCAGGCTTGACTTGATCTTGTAAATCAGTAAAATAAATATTATCATTGTCTAAAGTTAAATCTAACTTAGAATCTGATTCTGAGCGAAGTATAAAACCCTTCAACTCATCATCTTTTGCTAAACAACTGCTCATCACAATAGCACCAGCACCATCTCCAAATAACACAGCAACAGATCTTTCACTCCAATCAACAAACCTAGAGTGAATATCCACACCAACCAATAAAATGTTTTTATACTGCCCTGTATAAATAAATTGAGAAGCAACTGTCATGCCAAAAATAAATCCAGAGCACGCTGCAGACAAATCAAAACATGCAGAATTAACGGCACCAATTTTTCCTTGTAACATACAACTCATTGAGGGATAGAGCTTGTCAGGAGTAGCCGTACAAACAATAATTAAATCTATCGATTTTGGATCAATTTTTGCCTTGTTTAGTGCCTGCTTAGCTGCATCAACACTCAGTGATAAGCCACTTTCGTTTTTATCAATGACATGTCTTTGTTTAATTCCTGTCCTTGTATAAATCCATTCATCAGATGTATCAAACAATTTTTCAAGATCAGTATTTTTAACAACTTTGGAAGGCAAAGCACCACTGAAAGAAAGAAATTTTACACCGTAGTTTTTTTGCATTTTGCAATTGCCTCAGAAGTACAGACGCGATTAATCGTGTCTCTAACATTTAACTTTTAACATATGCTTTAACCATATTTTCAATTAATTTTATAACATTAGCATCAGAAGCATCTTTTGCAACTCTAATTGCGTTTTTGATGGCAATCTGCTTTGAACTTCCATGAGCAATTACACAAACTCCTTTTACTCCAAGCAATTGTGCACCACCATACTCTGCATAATCAATTCTCTTTCTTAATCTATAAAAACTATCCTTTGCCAAAAGAGAACCTAACTGACTTTTAACATCTCTGGTTAATTCTTCCCTAAGCATTGAAGTAACCATTTTTGCAACACCTTCAGCCGTTTTTAAAAAAACATTCCCAACAAAACCATCACAAGCACAAACATCACATATGCCTTCAGGCACATCTCTCCCCTCAACATTACCAATAAAATTTAAATTTGGCTCACTGGATAGAAGTTGGTAGGCATCTTTTACCACAGAACTACCTTTACCAGGCTCTTCACCAATATTTAAAAGTCCGACCCTTGGTCTGTCAATTTTAAATAAAGCTTTTGAAAGTGCTGTACCCATAAGCGCATTTTGAAAAATATGCTCAGGAACTGATTCAACATTAGCCCCAGCATCAGCAAGAATAACCGGCTTCAGGCGTGATGGAACAACAGCAGCAATACAAGGTCTCTCAATTCCTTCAATGCGTTTTAAAATAAATAGTGCTGCTGCTGTTGCTGCACCTGTACTGCCCGCAGCAACAACACCACTGGCTTTTCCAGTAGCAACCTGATTCATGGCAACAGCTATTGATGAATTTGGTTTTTTTCTTACTGCAGTAGCTGGCTGAGTTTCAGCCATCTCAATTACTTCTTCCGCGGGGATAACTTCAATTGGTAGAAATTCTGTATAATGCTTTTTAAGCTCCTGCTTAATTAAATCTTCCTGCCCTATTAGCTGAACACTAACTCCATATTCTTTTGCCGCTAAAACTGCCCCATGGACTATTTCATGAGGTGCATGATCTCCACCCATAGCATCAACTGCTATTACTGTCATTTTTTTATCTAGCGCAAAACAAGTTTGCGCTTCCTCCGGCTGTTTCTTTTTGTCAGATCGGCTTTGCCGGATAAACCGGACAAAGCCTTTCTATTATGAAAGCATATAATTTGCTCAAATACATAATTCATAATTTTTACCAAAATCGTATAAATTAATACTCTAACGCAGATCAGGCAGTAACTTTTTTCTTTTTTTGAAGAGCCTTAGGATATTCTCTACCATTATAGAATCCACAGGAATTACAGGCATGATGTGAAATAGCCGGCTCACCACAGTTTGAGCATTTGGCAATATTAGGGATAAATGCAACCCATTTAGCTCTTCTTTGATGTTGTTTTCTATGTGAGGTTTTCTTTTTTGGACAAGCCATAAATATCCTTCTAATTTAAAATTTTCAGTTAAGCTAGGTTATTTTAACAGCTTATATACCTATAATGCAAGTTAAAATAAGGGCTGTATTATGAATAAATCAAATACTGTTATCTAAATAGAAATACAAATAAAAATGGCTGACCTACTTTTTGAAATTGGATGTGAAGAATTACCGCCTGGCTTAATAAAAAGCCTTACAAATCAGCTTCTTGAAAATGTTTTAAAAGGTTTAACTGAAAATAATATTTCATATAAGAAAGAAAGTATTAAAACATTTAATACTCCACGCAGAATAGCAATTTATATTACAAACCTTATAGAGGAACAAAAAATAGAAGTGCTGGAAGTTAAAGGTCCACCTTCAAATAATGCTTTTGATCAAAGTGGAAATGCAACACAAGCTGCAATTGGATTTGCAAAAAGATATAATCTGGAGCCAAAAGATCTAATAAGAAAAAAAGTAAACGACATAGAATATATTTTTGCCATCACAAAAATCGGCGGTAAAAAGACAAAAGATATTTTAAGCGAAATTTTATACAGCTCTATTAAAAACACTACTGGCGAAAAATTTATGAAATGGGGGAACAATGACGAAAAATTCGCAAGGCCCATAAAATGGATTCTGGCAATTTTAGATAGCGAAATAATTGATTTTACTTATGCCGGGATCAAAAGCTCAAATAAAACATTTGGGCACAGGTTCTTTGAAGAGAATAAACCAATAATCATAAGCTCACCTCAAGAATATGAAAGAACAATTGAAAAGCATTACGTAGTCCTTTCAAAGGAAAAAAGAAAAGAAACAATTAAAAAGCTTGTAGAAAAAGAAGCTCAACAAGTTGGCAGAACAGCTGTATTAGATGAAGAACTCCTTGAAGAAGTATCAAACATTACCGAATACCCTGATACAATACTTTGTAATTTTGATACCAGTTTTTTATCATTGCCAATATGTGTTATACAAACCGTTTTAAAGAAACACCAAAAGTACTTTACAGTTAAATTAAATGATAACAAACCATCAAATAACTTTATTGTAGTAATAAATGGAAAGCACTCTGATTTAGAAAAAATAATAATTGGAAATGGAAACAATAAAGTAGTAAGAGCAAGACTAAATGATGCAAGTTTCTTTTTCAGAGAAGATCTCTATAAAGAGAACAACGCCAAGCCCCAATTTACCTATAATGGAAGGATTAATGGCTTATCAAAAATTACATTCCAAAAAGGATTAGGCTCAATGGAAGAAAAGATAAGCAGGCTTGTAAAATTATGCAAACTTATTTATGAAGGCTTAAAACAAAAAATATCAATTTCAAAAGAAGATTTGATAGAAACAGCAAAGTTATGCAAGCTTGATCTAACAACACATATGGTTTTTGAAATACCTGAATTACAGGGCGAGATTGGTTCAGAATATGCAAAGATAAATGGTTTTAATGAAGAGATTTCAATAGGCATTAAAGAACACTATTATCCAAGATTTTTTCAAGACGTTTTTCCTACTACTATCTCAGGGTTAATAGTAGGAATTGCAGATAAGCTAGACAATGTTATCTGCTTATTTACTGCAGGAAAGGTTCCATCTGGCTCCGCAGATCCTTTTGCATTAAGAAGACAAGCTCAAGGAATAGTAGACAACATATTAAATAAACAATTAGTTTTAGACATATCTTCCCTTATAAAGAATTTTAAGCCTCTTTTACCAGCAAACATAAAAGACAAATTAACCTCTGATGTAGAAAAACTAATCAAAGATTTCTTGCTTCAAAGATTTATTGCAAACATGGAAATAAGGGGACATGACCTAGATATAATCCAATCTGTAATTTCAGTCGGTGAGCCTCTTTGTGACCTGGTTTCAACATGCGAAAAAATTAATTCACTAAAATCCTTTAATGAAGAAAACAAGAACTTATTTAATCCTTTTCTAACTGCTGCCAAGAGACTAGTAAGAATAGTTGAAATAAATAACAATGGAAACACTGATTTAAATCTTCTTAAAACAGAGCAAGAAAAAGTTCTATTACAGAGTTTTCAGCAAATAGGATCAAAAGACTACAAGACTGTAAATGACTATTTAAAAGAGTTATCCGGACTAACAGTCCCAATAAACAATTTCTTCGAAAAAGTCCTTGTAAACGACCCTGATCCAAAGATAAAACAAGCCAGGCAATCGCTTTTAAAACAGGGAAAAGATTTATTTGAACAAATTTGTGATTTCAATAAGATACAGGACAGAAGTTAGAAACAATGAATGAGAACGACTACGTAACATTCGATCCAACGATACCAAAACATAAGCCAATACTAACCAGGTTGTTAATTATTTTAATTCTAATAATGTTTATTGTTGAATTATTCTACACTGCCCATTTTGGTGAAAAAGGAATAATAATTCTTGGTGCTAAATGGAACGAAGGAATTACAAAAGGTGAATACTGGAGATTTTTCACATGTGCACTGTTACACGGAAACTTAATGCACTTGTTTTTAAATTTAGCTGGATTATATATCTTCGGGAGAGAACTTGAATCTATTTATGGCTCAATAAAATTTCTACTTATCTGTTTACTTACAAACTGGGGTTCAACATTAACGAGTTATGAATTTTCAAGCGGAATTGCAATAGGTGCTTCAGGAATAGTATTTGGAATAATTGGTTGTTTGATTTCTTTTTACTTTAGTCAAAAGGGAAATGTTACTGGTGCTGATTACAAATTTAAATCTATGTATACTCTGGTAATAATAAATTTAATCCTGGGATTTATGATGCCAAGAATCGATAACTCTGCTCATATAGGTGGAATACTTACTGGACTACTCTCAGGATGGATTCTTACGCCAAAATATGAAATCCTAAAAAACGATGAGTTGCAAAAATTAGAAATAAAAGAAGGAAAGAATCTTTCTAGATTTCTTATTGGGACAATCTTTTTAGTTTTATTACTAACCTGGCTTACAAGATTAGCTGTTTCAATAAAAACAGCTAATCTTTAACCTTGTTTTTTTAAAACTTCTCTATACCGAAATACAATCCTGTCACCTGAAAATATTCACTGAAAAGTATTTGAGAAACTATTCAGTTTCAAAAGGTCCGACCTACATAAACATGTTTTGCATGTTTTATAGTTCTCCTTAGAAAGGAGGTGATCCAGCCGCACCTTCCGGTACGGCTACCTTGTTACGACTTCACCCCAGTCACCGGCACTGCCTTAGGCGACTCCTTCCTTACGGTTAGGAAATCGACTTTGGGCGTCACCAGCTTCCATGGTGTGACGGGCGGTGTGTACAAGACCCGGGAACGTATTCAATGCAGCGTGCTGATCTGCATTTACTAGCGATTCCAACTTCACGTAGGCGAGTTGCAGCCTACGATCTGAACTGAGAGCGCTTTTAAGGGGTTGGCTTCTACTTGCGCAGTTGCATCCCGTTGTGGCGCCCATTGTAACACGTGTGTAGCCCTGGCCGTAAGGGCCATGATGATTTGACGTCGTCCCCACCTTCCTCCCCGTTAACCGGGGCAGTCTTGTCAGAGTGCTCCAACCTTGCGGCTGGGTGGCAACTAACAACGAGGGTTGCGCTCGTTGCGGGACTTAACCCAACATCTCACGACACGAGCTGACGACAACCATGCAGCACCTGTGTTCTGGTTCCCGAAGGCACTCCGATATCTCTACCGGATTCCAGACATGTCAAGGCCAGGTAAGGTTCTTCGCGTTGCATCGAATTGAACCACATGTTCCACCGCTTGTGCGGGTCCCCGTCAATTCCTTTGAGTTTCATTCTTGCGAACGTACTTCCCAGGCGGGATACTTAATGCGTTAGCGCCGTCACCGCGGGGGTCGATACCCGCAACAACTAGTATCCATCGTTTATGGCTAGGACTACAGGGGTATCTAATCCCTTTCGCTCCCCTAGCTTTCGTTCCTCAGCGTCAGCAAAGGCCCAGTCAGACGCTTTCGCCACCGGTGTTCCTCCTGATATCTACGCATTTCACCGCTACACCAGGAATTCTTCTGACCCCTACCTTGCTCTAGCAAACCAGTTTCCAATGCAGGTATAGAGTTGAGCTCTATGATTTAACATTAGACATGGAATGCCGCCTACGAACTCTTTACGCCCAATAAATCCGGACAACGCTTGCATCCTACGTCTTACCGCGGCTGCTGGCACGTAGTTAGCCGATGCTTCCTTTGCGGGTACAATCATTTTGTTTTTCCCCGCCGACAGTAGTTTACACACCAAGATGCTTCTTCCTACACGCGGCATTGCTGCGTCAGGCTTTCGCCCATTGCGCAAAATTCCCTACTGCTGCCTTCCGTAGAAGTATGGACCGTGTCTCAGTTCCATTGTGGCTGATCATCCTCTCAGACCAGCTAATGATCGTCGCCTTGGTAGGCCATTACCCTACCAACTAGCTAATCATACGCAGGCTCAACTTGGATCAATAAATCTTTCACCTCTCGGCAATATGCGGTATTAGCCCGAGTTTCCCCAGGTTATCCCCCAATCCAAGGCAGATTCCTACGCGTTACTCACCCTTCCGCCACTCCCCTTGCGGGGCGTTCGACTTGCATGTATGAGGCATGCCGCCAGCGTTCGTCCTGAGCCAGGATCAAACTCTCCATAGCTCATTAGTTCTTAACATCTCAAATTTTTGACAGGACTATATTCCAGTATAGAAAAGTTATTTTTAAAGGTTCAGACAAGCTGAACCTTTCCTCTATTAATTATTTTCACAGGATCACATTTGCCGAATAAATCAGACAAAGGCTCTAAGCTGTGAAAACATTTAACAAATTCTCTTTCTACACTCAATATTTAAAAAGTTTTCGTCTCTTATATTATTTTTTCAGGATTCAACTCTACCAATTTTATGGCGAAAGTAAATAATAGCAGGGAGGTTAACATATAGCAACTCTTACTTATACAACGCGACATAATTACTAACGCTCAAAACTACAAAAAATAAGTCGCTATTTTATGGAAGCTCCTTAACAACGCTTATGTTTGTCGCAGATAGTTAGATATTTACTTATACGAAATAATTTAGGCCGTAAGGTGTAAATAAGGTAAAAAGTATTAATACTTTCATAAAATAGATACATAATTAGGGAAAAAAGAATTATCTAGATGTTAAGGAGTTGGAGAATTATGGTAGATTATATTTGAATATAGAGGTAAAAATATTAAATGGCAATTACAAAGGAAAAAAAGAAGGAGTTAGTTTCTCAACACCAGCAGAACAAAAAGGATACTGGTTCACCAGAAGTTCAAATATCAATTTTAACTGAAAGAATTAAAGAGTTGTCGGGTCACTTAACTACAAATCGAAAAGATTACCAGAGTCAGTTGGGTTTATTGAAGATGGTGGGAAACAGAAAGTCTCTTTTAGCATACTTAAAAAGAAAGAATCCAGAGTCTTACAGAAAACTAACTGATCAGCTGTCAATAAGATAATTTTTCCTTTCATTACACAATTGCTTATTTAATCCTTCATTGACCTGAGTATAGGAATGGGTAATATTACTAATTAACAAATTTTAGTTAGTAGTTAAATAAAAAAAAGAGAGAAAAAACATGAGCAACGTAAAAAATCTAGATACGAAAGAAGAAAAAGACACAAAACAAGCAAGCAATAATCAAACTCAGGAAATAAAAGAAACCATTATCAATATTGCTGGCAAAGACATAATTATTCAAACCGGTAAACTTGCAAAGCAGGCAAATGGTTCAGTAACTATCAGATGCGGTGATACCGTTTTATTAGTTACTGCAGTAAAATCTGACGAACAAAGAAAAGATATTGATTTTTTCCCGCTGCTTTGTGACTTTGAAGAAAGATTCACTTCAATTGGCAGAATACCAGGAAGTTTTAACAGAAGAGAAAACAAACCACCGGACAAATCTACATTAACAGCCCGTCTAATGGATAGACCCTTAAGACCGTTATTCCCTGAAAATTATTATAACGATGTTCAGGTAGTTGCAACGGCATTAAGCATTGATCAAATAAACCCGCCTGACGTTTTAGCAATCCTTGGAGCATCATTTGCACTTTCAATTTCCAATATTCCATTTAATGGTCCTATCGGTGGAGTTAGAGTGGGATTAATTCATAACAAATTTATTGCAAATCCAACTTTTGAAGAAATTGAAAAAAGTGACCTGGATCTTATAGTTGCCGGAACCGCTGACTCAATTATGATGGTTGAAGCTGGAGCAAATTTGGTGACAGAGGAGGTAATCTTAAATGCACTTGCTTTTGCACAAACAGTTATTAAACAACAAGTGGAATCACAGGAACAGTTTGCCAGTCAATATGGCTTAAAAAAAGCAGAAGTTACTACGCCTAAAATTGATAAAGCACTGGTTGAACTTGTAGAAAAGCATGCAAAAGAGTCTCTTTTAAAATCAATGGACAACGTAAAAGACAAGAATGTCCACAAAAAATTTCTAAAAGAAGCAAAAGAAAAAGCTGTAAAAGCATTTATAGATCAACTGGAAAATAAAAATTTCAAAGAACTAAAAGATAAGTACGAAAGGAAACCTGAAGAAGTTGAAAAAATCATTCAAGGACAAGTTAAAGTTTTAGAAGAAAAACTAATGCGAAAGAAAATTCTCGAGGAAGGAATTCGTGCTGATGGCAGAAAGTGCAATGAAGTCAGACAAATAACATGTGAAGTTGGATTATTAGAGAGAGTACATGGTACCGGACTCTTCACAAGAGGGACAACTCAAGTTCTCTCATCCTGTACATTAGGTACAAGCGGTGATGCACAAAAACTTGACAGCATTGATCCACAGACAGAAAGAAGATATATTCATCATTATAATTTCCCGGGATATTCTGTAGGTGAAGTAAAGCCAAGCAGAACTCCAGGCAGAAGAGAAATAGGTCATGGTGCTTTAGCTGAAAGAGCATTATCACCTGTTCTTCCTGATAAAGAACATTTTCCATACACAATTCGTGTAGTATCAGAAGTCTTGGAATCAAACGGCTCTACAAGTATGGCAAGTACCTGTGGAAGCACCCTTTCTTTAATGGATGCAGGAGTTCCTATTAAAGCCCCGATTGCTGGCATAGCAATGGGACTTATAAAAGAAGGTGATAAGTTTGCAATTCTTACTGACATACAGGGCTTGGAAGATTTTCTTGGTGACATGGACTTTAAAGTTACAGGATCTAAAAAAGGTGTCTCTGCTCTACAGATGGACATCAAGATTGGCGGCATAACCTTAGAAATAATGAAGATTGCTCTTGAACAGGCAAAAATTGGAAGATTGCATATTTTAGAAAAGATGCTTGAAACAATTCCAAAGCCACATACAGAACTTTCAAAATGGGCTCCAAGGATATTGACGATGAAAGTCGATATGTCTGATATCGGTACAATAATTGGTCCTGGTGGAAAAATGATAAGAAGGATTACAGAAGAAACCGGAGCAAAGATTGATATTGAAGAAGATGGAACAGTCCTAATAGCTTCACCTGATAATGAGAAAGCTTGCAAAGCTAAAAAATGGGTACAGGGACTTGTTGAGAGAATTCAGCCGGGTGCAGTTTACTCAGGAAAAGTTTTACGCGTTGCACAAATCGGAGCATTTGTTGAAATCCTTCCAAACAAAGAAGGCATGGTTCACATTTCACAACTGCAGGATAAGAGAACTGAGCGCGTAGAGGACGTAGTAAAAGTCGGTGACGTAATTGCAGTAAGAGTTCGTGAAGTCGATGAAAGAAACAGAATAAGTCTAACTATGCGCGGAATAACGGAAGATGAAAAGAAAAAAGTGCTTGAAGGGTAAGGTTTTAGGACAATAATGAATAAATACCTGGCTGAGTTAAAAAACCTAATTCTTGAAGCGTTGAAAAACGAAAGAGTAAAAGTCTTTGTTTTTGGATCAAGGGCTAGAGGTGATAATTATCAAGCTTCTGACGTAGATATTGGCTACATCCCTTATGACAATTTTGATACAAAAAAAATTACATTTCTTAAAGAAAAATTCGAAAATTCAAATATTCCATATAAAGTTGAAATGGTAAATTTTAATGAGGTCTCAGAAGATTTTAAAAATGAAGCACTAAAAGATATAGAAGTATGGAAAGACTAAAATTAAAACTTAAGGATGCACAAAAAGCATTAAAAACACTAACCGAGATTTTTAAAGAACCTTATTCAATAATAATAAGAGATGCAACTATTAAAAGATTTGAATATACTTTTGATACTCTTTGGAAATTTTGCAAGGAATTCTTAAAAATCAAGAAGGGTGTTCTAATAAATTCTCCAAAAGATTGTTTCCGTGAAATCTTTTCTCAAGGACTTATAACTGAAGAAGAAACTGAAAAACTTTTAGAAATGACAGATTCAAGGAATGAAACAGTCCATACTTACAAAGAAGAAGTTGCTAATAAGATTTATTCAGAAATTAAAGGTTACACAGAACTTATGGATAAAGTGTTAGGTAAGATTGCTTTATAATTTAAAATATTCTCAGGGATATCTCTTTCAAGTCTTAAACAAAGCTTAAAATTCTATCTTCACAAAACAACCTGTTGAAAAAAATGGGGGGGAGGTAAAACACTCTTAGGTGTAATTTTTTAACAAGGAGAATGATTTATGAAGAAATTTCTTTTAACAATGATTGCTGCCAGTTTAATAACTTCAATGTGGATGGTCCCTACAACAGCTCAACCGATACCAGCTGCACCACCAGCAACTACACCACAACCCAAACCACTATCACCACTTGAGATATATGAACAAGGACTGTCAGATGCTCTGGAGGATGGAGACATTATAAGATACTATCAGCTTCTTGATATCGGACCAGTAATATCAGAAAAGGATCTGCTCACCCTAAGGATGCAGATGCACCTAGATCTTGTAAAGAAGTATGCGGAGCTAGCAAAGGGTGCACAGTAAGTACAAAACAAATAACCTCCATTTAATTTCTTGAATTGAAGAACATAAGTGGAGGTTTATTTACAGGTTTCTTAGCCTATCTTTCTTTAAACAATTTCCTAAATATCATTTTCAAAGGATCATAAAACCTATCCACTACTCTTTCTTTAAGTGGAATAATTGCATTATCAGTTATATGGATATCTTCTGGACAGACTTCTGTACAACATTTTGTTATATTACAAAAGCCTATTCCCATATCATTTTTTAAAGCTTCAAGTCTATCAGCCGCATCTAACGGATGCATTTCAAGACCTGCAACCCTTACAAAAAATCTTGGTCCTGCAAACTTTGGTTTCAAGTCATGGTCACGAATCACATGGCAAACATTCTGACATGCAAAACATTCAATGCATTTTCTAAATTCCTGGACACGATCAATATCTCTCTGACTCATCGTCCAGTCTGTATTTGGTTTTGGAGTAAATGGTGTGATTTTTTTATTTACTTCATAGTTCCACGAAACATCACATGCCAGATCTTTAATAATCGGAAATGATTTCATAGGATAAACTTTTATTTCTTTACTTAAATCAAAATCATCCAATCTGGATTTGCACATTAAACGAGGCTTGCCATTTACCTCTGCACTGCAGGAGCCGCACTTTGCTGCTTTACAATTCCAACGGACAGCTAAATCCGGGGCAATACTTCTCTGCACATAATGTACTGCATCCAGAACAACCATTCCTTCTTCTACAGGCACTTTATATTCAACTTCTGAACCACCATTTTTATCACCACGAAAGATTTTCAATGTGACAATTTTTGATTTCAAATCATCAGAAGAGTGCGGACTCTTTTCTTCTTTTTTTAAGGTACATGTAGTCATCATTCTTCCTATCTATCGGGCAGACACCTTGGTCTGCCCTTACATTATTTCTTTATCAATTCTTTCTCCTCAAATAATTTCTTTAATTCCTGAGGCATCTCTGACAATGGCACTTTTTCAACAATCATAGAACCATCATTTGCTTTTCTAACTACACTATTCCACTTACCACACTCAGGATCAGTCTTTGGATAGTCAATCCTGCTGTGAGCACCGCGGCTTTCTTTTCTCTGTATGGCACATTTCGCAATTGCTTCAGAATATAAAATCATATTTTGAAGATCATATGCCATATGCCAGCCAGGATTATACATTCTGGAACCATCAACTTTTACTTTTTGTGCCCGCTCTTTTAGTACTTTCAGATTTTCAATTGCATATTTTAAATCTTCTTCTGTTCTAAAAATACCTACATAATCCTGCATTAACTCCTGCAGGTCTTTGTGAACAGAATATGGATTTTCACCAGAATCCCTTTCAAAGAATAAAAGCATTTCTTTTTCACCATCAGTTATATCTTTTTCATTGATTTTTAATTCTGATTTATTTTTCTTTGCATATTCTGCTGCATACAATCCTGCACGACGTCCAAAGACTAAAAGATCTGAGAGTGAATTTCCACCTAATCTGTTTGCACCATGTAAACCAGCAGCTACTTCACCTGCCGCAAATAAACCAGGTACAGATGTAACTGCAGTTTCAGCATCTACTCTTACACCACCCATTGAATAATGCCCGGTAGGCCCTACTTCCATTGGTCCAGTAGTTATATCTACATCAGCAAGTTCTTTAAACTGATGATACATGCTTGGAAGTTTTTTCTTTATATATTCAGCTCCCTTATGGCTGATATCTAAAAAGGCGCCGCCATGCGGGCTACCACGCCCTTCTTTATTTTCCGTATAAATAGCCCGGGCTACTACATCACGCGTAGAAAGCTCCATTCTCTCTGGATCATATTTTTCCATAAAGCGAAAACCATCTTTATTTGTAAGTATTCCACCCTCACCACGAACTGCTTCAGTAACAAGAATCCCAATAACACCAGGTGGCCAGATCATCCCTGTAGGATGAAACTGCATAAACTCTGTATCTAGAAACTCTGCACCAGCATTGTAAGCTAACACCTGACCATCACCAGTATATTCCCATGAATTTGATGTAATTTTATATGCTTTTCCCACTCCACCTGTAGCAAGAATAATAGACTTAGCTTTAAAGATTACAAATTTCCCATTTTCTCTCCAATACCCAAAAGCTCCAGTAATTTTTCCTTTATCTCCGTCATCTTTTAAAAGTTTTGTAATAGTACATTCCATATAGACCTCAATGCCCATATGAACACCTCTGTCCTGAAGGGTTCTAATCATCTCAAGTCCTGTTCTATCCCCTACATGGCAAAGTCTTTTATAAGTATGTCCACCAAAAGGTCTTTGGAGAATTTTTCCATCTGAAGTCCTATCAAAAAGCGCACCCCATCTTTCAAGTTCTAAAACTCTTTCAGGAGCTTCCTGTGCATGAAGCTGAGCCATACGCCAGTTATTTAGAAACTTGCCACCCTTTTCAGTATCTTTAAAATGTGTCTGCCAGTTATCGTGTTTATCTACATTTGCAACAGCAGCAGCAACACCACCTTCTGCCATCACAGTATGTGCTTTACCAAGAAGAGATTTACAAACAAGCCCTACTGATACTCCATTAGCTGATGCTTCAATTGCAGCTCTCAAACCAGCCCCACCAGCCCCAATAACAAGGACATCGTGAGTGTGGATTTCGAATCTATCTAATGTGCTCATAATCTCCGATTGTAAAGGCAGGTTTAAAACCTGCCTCAACATTACAATAACCTAATATCCATCCAAATCCCCATAGCTAACATTCTTACATAAAAGTCAGCAAACCCTACCATAAACAAACTTGTCCATGCCCAGAACATATGATGTTCATTTAAACAACTGACTCCTTTATAAGAATCATGCTGAAAACCACACTTAAAGCCATCTTTATACCCACCGATTAAATGCCTAAAAGAATGGCATGAAAGAGAATACATGGATAATAAAAAAGTATTTGCAAATAGAACCATTGTTCCCATACCTACTCCAAAGTGTCCATTAAAATTAAATGCTTTAATTACATCGCTCCATAAAAAACAAAGTAAAACAGTTGCACCAATTAAAAAATAACGATGAATGTTTTGAAGAATCAAAGGAAAATTAGTTTCACCTGAATACTTTTTACAACCCTCACTAACAGCACATGCTGGAGGATCCATAAAAAAAGATCTATAATAAGCTTTTCTGTAATAGTAACAAGTCGCTCTAAAGCCCGCAGGAACCCAAAGTATTAAAAATGCAGGTGAAAGGTTCCACCACTTGACAGTAATTAATGGAGAATAAAAAGGAGAAAGATAAGGACCCCATTCATAATTTTTTCCTTGAAATGCTGCCCACGTTGCATAACCAAGAAAGCAGCTGAGTCCAACAAAATAAACTAAAGGCTCCAGCCACCAGAGATCTTTTCTTTGAGTCTGTGCAAATTTTTCTTTTGGTCTTTCTATAATAGAAGTTGCCATAAAATAATAGTGAAACGAAATTATTCTACTACATATTTACGATTTAAAATAACAATAAAAATCAATTGATAACAATACTAATAAATTCCAAACTTTTCTACCCTGATTTTGGTCCCAACAATATTTGCAGATGTCAAACCTATACTCATTACAGCTGAGTCTAACATTATACTGGTCCAATAATTTTTAATTTGCCCTTTTATTGATTTTGAAATCACTTCAGCCTGTTCTTTATCCTGTTTACTTTCTGCTTCCTGGAGCGCATTTTCAAGTTCTTCAAGGCTTCTAATTTGTCTTATGCCAAGCTCTTTGGGAGAAGCATGATCTACAAGTTTTGTACCATTTAATCTATCACTTCTTTCACCAAGTTTATAGTTTACCCATTCAACTCCTAAAAATAAGGTAGGCCAAAAAACTGCCAATCGTAAAATGCGCTCACAAAGCTCATTTAAAGATCTACATGCAAGCAAGACTCCAAAGTCTGCACCAAACAAATAACTTCCGGCAAGATTTAATTTATTTGCATAAATCTCCTTATAATAGTCAAATTGCTTTAGATTATGTTTGATAAAATTCATAAATTTACCCTTACCAATTGCTTCATTTTTTGAAGTCACAGCCTTATAAACTTTGTCAGAATACCAATTACTGCCAAAAATAGTAGAAACAAATCCAAGAGGAAACTTTATCCACTTGGTTTTTTCATGAAGTTGTACACTCTCGTCCTTTTGAGACTCATCAAGATAAGTTTCTTCACCAGTAAATCCTACGACTCCTAAAATATTCTTTGTAAACCAATTTTGAACCCAAGGAACCATATATGTTAGAAGTCCAACATACAAAATATCCTTCTGCATAACATCACTCTTTGCTTTAGCCAGTTTACTTTTATATTCCTGTACCCGACTCTCATGTTTTTCTTCATTGGGACCAAGATATTGTTTTACCGCAGCTTCTCCTTCAACCGCTACTAGTTTTTGTTTAAATTTCTCATTATCTTCCTTAGTGTTTTTTTTATGAGTTAAGTCTTCAAATTGATGCAAAAAATGTTTTTTAAACTCACCAGGCAAAGTAAATTTATCTGCTGCCAATTTATTTAATCCCGGTATAAACAACAACGGTACAAAAAGCGATACAACTATAAAAAGGGAAATTCTAAAAATTGACTCTACTGCTGAAACCCAGTTTCTTCCTATTAATTCAGTTCCAGCCGTTGGCAGCTCTGCACCAAGTAATTCTATTGTTGCCCTATTCAAAATAGTGTTTTGCTGAATTTCTTTTGTAAACCTGTAAAATTTGCCCGAACGAAGCTCACTGCAACTAGCAGCAGGTACAGCAATTGAATCTATCTTCAATAAAAACATTTTTTAGAGTCCTAAAATATTGAAATAATATAAGCTGTACAATTTTACCAATTTTAAACATGTAAAGCAGAGTCTTAAATAAAGAGATTTAAAGCTTTTAAGTAGAAAAAAATAAACTTAATATAAAATGTTAAAGCTATTCTTAAATTTATAAGCGAGGAGCGTTGCGATGAGTAATGTTCTGAGCACTGTAAAGAAGAGAAAAAATCTAAGCCTAGATTTTTTCAAATACAAACAAAAAGGACAGGTGTCCGAGTGGTTTAAGGAGGTAGTCTTGAAAACTACTGATGGCGCAAGCTATCCGGGGGTTCGAATCCCTCCCTGTCCGGTTTTTTGTAAACGCCTCAGAACTGCTACGCAGATTCTTCGGCTATTAGGTTCATCATTTAGCAAGCGAAGACTTTCTTTAGTGAAAGTCTTCGCTTAGAAATTCTGCAAGAAAGATTAGATCCACTTATAACAGTGCTTTGCTTTTTGCGATCTCATTTCACGACGTTCTGGTTTTTCGCTTACGAAAAAAAACTACACTTGTAATTCTGCAAATATAGAAACTTAATTACCCTATAAAGGTTAGTGCTTTTCCGGTTTTATTAGCTCTACCAGTTCTACCTATTCTATGAATGTAGTCATCATATGTAGCCGGTGGATCATAATTAATAACATGTGTTATGTCAGCGATATCCAAGCCTCTGGCAGCAACATCAGTAGCTACAAGGGTTTGCAGTTGATTTGTTTTAAACAGTCTTAAGACCTGTTCTCTTTTTGCCTGAGATTTATTGCCATGGATAGAGCCTGCTTTAAAGCCTCTTTCACGCAGAGTATTTGATAAATGCTCAACACCTCTCTTTGTTCTACCGAAAATCAATACTTTTTTAAACTCTTCTTTTATCAACAAATCATGCAAGCTTTCGATTTTTTTACTTTTATCTTTTACCCTAACAACATCCTGTTCAACATTATCCGGAGTATCGCCAGATTTTACTGAGATTTTAACTGGATTGGTTAATAGTCTTCCAATTAAATTATCAGCTTCTTTTGAAACAGTCGCTGAGAAGAACAACGATTGTCTTTTAGCCGGCAGTAAAGATATTAAATGCTTTATCTCATTAACAAATCCCATATCAAGCATTCTGTCAACTTCATCCAGTACCACATTAGAAACTGTAGAAAGATTCAGACATCTCCTATTAATTAAATCTTTCAATCTTCCTGGAGTTCCAATTACAAAATTTGGATTTCTTTTTAATGCAAATATTTGGTTACTTATGCCTGAACCACCAATACATATTGCTGAATAAATATTCAAAGATTTTGAAAATGCTTTTAATTCATCAACTATTTGTAATGCAAGCTCTCTTGTCGGAGTAATAATCAAAACTCTTTCATTTTTATTCTTTAGAATCTTTTCAATTAAAGGGATTAAAAACGAAGCGGTTTTTCCTGTCCCGGTATTTGCAATTCCAAGCAAATCCCTGCCTTGTAAAATAATTGGGATAACCTGATCCTGTATAGGGGTTGGTTTAACATAGCCATGCTCCGCAATATTTTTTTTAAGCTGTGAACTTACTTCAAAATTAGAAAATTGATTCTTGGGGATGTATTCTTCAGGCAAAGCTCCGCTAACTGCTTTTCTTACATATCTTGATGTTTCCAGTTCCTGAGTGTTGTTTTGTCTTTTTCCAAAGAAGTTGTGTCGTGAGTTATTATTTCTTTTTTTTCCATTAAAAGAATATTTAGATTTAAACGTTTTTTCCTGCATGTTTTTCCTTTGAATATATTTCTTAAAAACTATTGCAACAGAGACTCTTATAATTAATTGTTTTGAATTTGTTGTTATTCAGTGAGAATCTATTAAAATTGATTTTTAGGCTATTTAGTATATCATCTATCCCAATTCACTTTTTTCAATTCTTCCTAAAAACCACTGTTGATGGACATAAAAACAAAAACTTAATATTGTTTTTATATTCATTGATCTTACGGAACAAGTTATCTACAATGTCTTCTAGTCATATTTGGAGGAAATAAACAATGGATAAATTTAGCAAACTGGTAAGTTTAATATACGGAGTAATGTTAATTCTTGGCGGGTTAATGGGGTTTTTAAAAGCCCACAGTAAAGTTTCACTGCTTACAGGAGCTGTCAGCGGACTGGTAGTTTTACTTAGCTGCAAGGTTCAAGCCAAGTCTTCATATTTATATGTTTCTGCAATAAGCTTAGTTCTTGCAGGATTTTTCTCTTACAGGTTTGCACAGAATCATGCATTTATGCCTGCTGGTTTAATGCTTATTTTAAGTACAACAACTTTCTGCATTGTTTCATTAAGCTGGTTTAAGTCCAAAAAGAAATAACATGATTGCATTACCTCATCACAGCTGGGACATAGCAACTGTTCTATTTTTCAATAAGTTTTGCGGTAAATCACAATTCTGGGACACGTTAGCACTTTTATTTCTATCTATTGATGCACTAAGAACAGCAATATTAGTTGCACTGACAATTGGCATCTGGCAATATGGAAAATCCAAATCAGACATAAACTCACAGAGAAGGGTTCTCTACATTTTATTTAGTATTATCCTTACTCTTGGAACAATTGAAATATTAAATGCATTAATCGACAGTCCAAGACCAATTGTAACGTTAGGAAATTTGATTTATAACCCGATTACCACTTCAGATACTCAGTCGTTGTGGAGAGAAGGTTGGGTTAGAAATCCAAAACATGGTTCATTCCCCAGCGATACAGTAGCACTTATTGCAACAATGGCTACTGGCTTATTTCTGTGGAACAGATTTATTGGTATTGGGGCATTTCTATTTGTACTCATAGCAGGAGTCTTACCCAGATTATATTTTGGGCTCCATTATCCTTCAGACATGGCTTTAGGAATAATAATTGCAGTATTTTCAAGTATCGTAATTGAAAAAGTAAACTTGTTTAAATCCTTAAGCAAAAAAATATTAAATATTGAAAACAAACATTCCTATCTCTTTGGAGTACTGAGTTTCTATCTGGCTTATATAATTGCCGAGAAATTTATCTTACTCAGGAAATTCCCTATTTGGATAAGGTCAATGTTTGGACATTAAGCCAATTGAGGCACTAAATCTCTAGGCATATCCGGTATGGAAATAACCTGTGATGTTTTAACTGGTGGAGCTTTGCGATTATAATCAGGATAAATATTTTTTCTAATATCTTCAACACTAATATTAACGCCAATTCTAGGTAAAACATCCTCTCTTATAATTTCAGCAGAGCGCTTGAATTTGCTTAGCATTACCGCAGCTTCATCTTTAGATAGACCTCCCAACAAAGCAGCTGTTAAATGTGCGAATGCTTCACTTCTACTATTGTAGAAATAAACTAAATTCTTTTTATCTTCATCAGAAAAACTTTTAACATCTAAAGCATGAGCTGACTTAAAACTATCACTATCTGAAAAAGCTGATGAATAAGCATAATCAAGTGCATGCCCTAATTCATGATATAAAACACGAACTATATAATCTTTGGAATCAGAACGATCAACAAGCTTACCAGTTCCATATTGAGTAACTATCTGAGGAATAACAGCTTTTTTATCAATGAAAAAGCCCCCTGTACTTGAGTATTTTCTATTATCCACATAGCCTTTAGGAGTAATTTCATATGGAGGTTTTGCAGGATCTTCAGTCTTCCACCTATCATATTCTTTCCAGGAAGGATAGTAATAATAGTAAGCATCATTGTAATCCTTTGCAATCATCACTGTTATCCCCTGCTTTGCAAGTTCACTTGTAAATGGCTCAGGCAAAGACTTTATTGCACTTATCATGTTTTTTGCATAAGTAGAAGAGACCTGCGTATGAGTTGGAATATGCAAAAGAGAAACAGATGACTTTATATGTGAGGCATAATTAACTGAATAAGCAGCTTTACCAGCGCTACGTATCTCAAATCCTCCTGGAAAACCAACACTTGCTGCATCTACTATTCCAACAAGTTGCCCCGCAGCTTTTTCAGGAAACAGTAACCCTTTAGTAATATCCTCGCTTCTATAAGCTAAAGAAAAAGTGCTATCTGTATTATGAGTAATATAAAAATCACCTTTTGTGTTCACCTTATAGTATGCCGCTATACCAGGCTCACTCAGCCTGTCTGGATCATTAATAATTTCAGTTATCTCATATATTGGAGCAGAAACAGTATGTGGTCTGACTTGTGCAGGTACACGTAGGTGCTGTGCACTAACTTCACTGGGCTGGACAGCAAAAACAGGTAGTAACAAAACAGCACCCGCAAGCTTAGATAAACCCATACACTCTCCTACAAGCTCCTAACAAAAACATTATTTTAATTAATTGAAATTAATTATATTCAATAAATTTAAAAAAGATAGTAAACATATCAAATTAAAAAGTAATATTCCTGTATGTAATTATTTACAAAGTTGCAACAAAATATTTCTTTCCAGCTTTAACAATTTTTATTCTCTGAAACAAACCCTTATGTTGCTCAATATCAGAAGTATGCCCTATTATAAAAATCTTAGAACCCTTTCTAAAAGATTTAATTTTCTTTATTTGTTCTGGTTTTGGATTAAAATCGACCGGCAAACCACTGTAGTATGCAACTGAAGGGCGATACATACCAAAAGATATAATTTCACTTCCACCATTTTTACTAATAAGCTCAGCAAAGTCTCTTAAGTCTGCATGAGTATGCCTGTAATAAGGTGGCAGATAAGTATTAAGTCCAAAAATAAACGAAAAGATAAAGCAAAAAGCAAAACTAATAATCAAAGAATAAGCTTTTTTAAAATAAAAAAAAGAAAATAATAACCCAAAGAAAAGAAAAGCTACACACATAGACATTTTTAATAAAATCAGGGTTTTAAGTAATGCTTCTATATTCCATTTCAGAAGTAAACTGAAGACATAAAAGAATATCGGTATTAAGACTAAGAACAAAAACATAATTATTTTTTTTACAATTTTAGGATCTTTTTTAGACAAAATTAAAATCCAATAACCTGTGACAATTGAAAGAGGAGGGAATATTAACAGGATATATGTAGCAAGCTTTGTAGTACTAAAAGAAAAAAACAAAAACACCGTAAGTATCCAAACAAAAGAAAACAATAAAAGCTTATTAAATGATTTTTTAAAAAGACGTTTAAATGTGCATATAACTGCATTGAGAAAAAAAACAGTCCACGGCATAAATCCACCTAAAACTACTGGTATATAAAACCAGAACGGACCAGGGTGTTCGCCAACTACAGCTGTAAATCTTTTCAAATTATGCTTAAAAAAGAATTCACGCGTAAATTCTCCACCTGTTGCAAAGTGAACCTTTATATACCATGGCAGACTTACGAGTAAAGCAAAAAACAAAATCATAAAATAAACTCGTAAATGTTTGATATCAAATTGTTTCTTAACAACTAAAAAAGCAGTAAGAACAATTAGTGGCAGCAAAACTCCTACAGGACCTTTGGTTAAAACCGAAAGTCCACAAAAAACACCCGCTAAGATACACCAAATAATTTTTATTCTAAAGTCTTTAATATAGTAACTTAAAAAGATAGAATACATAGATCCAGTAAAGAAGAGACACAAAGCCATATCCGTAGCAGCTCTTCTTCCAAGCAGAACAAACTCAATTGATGTAAGCAAAACTATTGCAGATAAAAAAGCTGCTGCTCTACCAAAAACAATTTTTACTACATACCACGTAAACAAAACACAAAGAGTTGCACAAATCGCAGAAGGTAATCTGCTTGTAAAATCACTAATTCCAAAAAGCTTATATAAAATTGCAATCAACCAGTAAAATAAAATCGGCTTATCAAACCTATTTTCAAAATTAAACTTTGGAACAATCCAATTATTATTCTTAAGCATTTCAAGAGCAGTACCGGCATAACGAGGTTCATCCTTATCAAGTAAGCCATAACTTCCTATTCCAAAGAAAAAGATAAAAAAGCATAAAGATAACAGAATGAGAAGCACCGATGGGAAGGATAAAATTTTGTATTTATTATTCATGAACTACTTAAATATAAAACAAAAGATTTGAATAATCCTATTTATAAAGATTAGTAACTACACAAACCAACTGTACAAATTAGCAATCATAAAAGTAACTAGAATAATTACGAATTAAGGAGAATAACAATGGCAATTAATCAAAGAATTCTTTATGTAATCCTATTATCAAGTTTATTAATCTTTCCACTTTTAGCAAGTGCACAAACATTTGATATTGATTCTGTTTTTCCACAACAAGCTACGATATCAAACTCAGGATTTTTTCCATTTTCAAATATTTCAAACAATGCTTTCCAGGATCAGTTTCCTAAAAATATGAGCCTTGAAGCTACATTTACAAATTTTTTAGGAGGTCCTTGTACAATTGCACCAGCAGCAAACTTTGCAGAAATTGGACCCTCATTTACTGTAACTGGAAATAGTAATTTCCTTTTGGATTTCAGTATGGCATCACAAGTGGATACATTTGGTTTATCATTTGCACCACAAGGAAGTCCCTGTACCTTTAATTTACTCATTATGACACCAATAGTTTCATCAAGTTCTGGCTCCACTTCTACTTCCGGTGGAGCAGTAAAAACAAATGAAGAACTCATTTCAGAGGCAATCTCTCTGGAAACAACAGTAAACAATAATTTATCTTCAAATAACCCATCATTCGAAGATGAAATAAGCGATCTTGCAAAATCATTAGATCTCTTAAATGAATTAAGTGCCAATATTAGCGATAACAGCTCATCTATATCTACGAAAGTAATACAAAAAAAGATCACTTGTGCAACTAACATCGACAATCAAGTCAGCACAATTTTAGGAAGCTTACAAGAAGGAGATTCTCCTGATAAAGCCAAAAAATTATTGAAAAAAGCACTAAGGTGTAAGAAAACCATCAAAAGGAAAATATAAAATATTTATTAATCCGGAGCAAATCCACGTCTCATGGTATTTTCTGTAATTACTCTAGGTTCAACGAATTGGAGTAGATAATCTTTACCACCAGCTTTAGAGCCTATACCTGACATTTTAAAACCACCAAATGGCTGGCGGCCTACTTTAGCCCCAGTAGATCCACGATTAACATATAAATTTCCTACTTTAAAATCTTCTCTTGCCTTTTGAATATTTGCCGGACTTCTGCTGAACAAAGCACCAGTAAGAGCAAACCTCACACCATTTGCAATATCAATGGCATTATTGAAATTTTCAGCTTTAATTACAGCCAAAACAGGTCCAAAAATTTCTTCCTGAGCAATTCTTGAATTTGGATTTACCTCTGTAAATATAGTCGGTGAAATAAAATATCCATCTTTAAAAGAATCATTGCCGCCTACAAGTAATTTCCCTTCCTGCTTACCAATCTCTATGTATTTTTTTATACTTTCATAAGCACTTTTATCAATTACAGGCCCCAGGTATGAACCTGGATTTTCAGCAGGACCAATCTGTATACTTTTTGCAGCATTTACCAAACGTTCTATAAATAGATCGTAAATATTTTTTAATACTATTACTCTGGAGGCTGCTGAACATTTTTGACCGGCATAACCAAAAGCACTATATAGAACACCTTTAACCACCTCATCTAAATCAGCATCATCATCCACAATAATTGCATTTTTTCCGCCCATTTCACAAATAGCCTTTTTTACAAAATCCTGTCCGGAGGCAACTTCAGCTGCAGATTTGTTTATCGACAATCCAACTTCCATTGAACCAGTAAAAGCAATAACATGAATATCCTTGTGTTTAATAAGATAACTTCCTATAGTTTTTCCATCTCCCGGCAAATAGTTACATACACCTGATGGCAAACCTGCTTCAAGCAAGATTTCCATATATTTTGCAGAAATCAAACTTGCCTGCCTGGCTGGTTTTAAAATTACAGTATTACCACATATAATTGCTGCAGAGCTCATCCCGCATAAAATAGCAAGAGGAAAATTCCAGGGAGATATAACTACAGTAACTCCTCGTGGTTGATAAAAAGAATGATTTTCTTCACCACTTGGACTTAAAAGTTTTTCTGAAGTGAAAAGTTTTTTTGCTTCAATGGCATAATAATTCAAGAAATCAACTGCTTCAGAAATGTCGCCATCTGCCTCACGCCATGGCTTTCCTTCTTCTAAAACCATAAGTGCAGCCAACTCAAATCTTTTTTCTTTCATTATTTGAGCAGCTTTTAATAATATCAGCATTCTGTTTTGAATTGAGGTTTCAGACCATTTCTTAAAAGCATTTTTTGCAGTTAAAATAGCTTCTTCACCATGACCTGTATCTGCCAGAGCAAACTTTCCAATAATTTCAGCATTATTGGATGGGTTTACTGACTCTCCCCAATTTGATGTTTGTACTTTTTTATCCCCGATAACAAGTGGACAGCTAAAGCCAAAAGACTTTTTAAGGTCAGCTATAGCAGCAAGCATAGACATCCGATTTTTAGAAATTGTAAAATCAGTATCAGGTTCGTTTTGAAATCCAGTAAGCAGATCATTATCAAAATGTTTTTTTATCAACTTTTCAGGATCTGTCAACAACTCATCTTCATTTACACCTTCTACAAATCCCTGCCTGAGAAATGATTCATTTGCAGTGTTTTCTAAAAGTCTTCTAACCAGATAAGCCATTCCAGGGATTAACTCACCATATGGGGTATAAATCCTAACTCTTTCTCCTAATTCAACCAATGCTTCTTTAACAGGATCTGCCATGCCATATAAAAACTGAAACTCAAGTGCTCCTTTTTGCAGTCCTGCAGATTCAGCATATGCCTTAGCATGAGCAATGGATCTGACATTATGACTGGCAATAGCTGTATAAATATAAGGATAATTATCAATTAATATTTTTGATAGTTTTTCGTAATTTGCATCTGTTCCGGATTTATCTTGAAAAACAGGACATTTCCAGTGCTTTTGTTTTGAAATAATTGTTTCATAGTCCCAATATGCACCTTTCACAAGTCTTACAGTGATAGGCACTCCACGTTCTTTTGACCATTTAATTAAATCTAACAAGTCATCCTCAGAATCTCTAAGATAAGCCTGCAGTACAATACCAACATACTTCCAATTTTTGAATTCATTATCACTCAATATTTCCTTAAAAACACTTATGGTCAAATCTTTCAGCTCATAACTCTCCATATCCAAATATACAAAAGCCTCTTTAGATTTTGCAAGCGTAAAAATTGGTTTTAGTCTTTCCTTTAAATGAAAAACAGAATCTTGAAAATTCATCGGATCAGCCTGTGAGTATAAAGAAGATAACTTTACTGAAACATTCACCTTTGGCAGTTCACCATAAGGCGCAGAGTCAACCAGCTTTACCCCTTCCCATCCTGAAGATGCATCCGACAAACCAGAAATTAAATCCATATATAACTTCTGGTAATAATCAGCTTCGGATTCACTTAAAACGGTTTCACCTAAAATATCTATAGTGAATGTCATTTTTTTATTTCTAAAATCTTTTACTTTTTGAATAATCTGCTTAACGCTTTCACCCGCAATAAATGTTTTTGCCATTTCAGAGACACCGGCTTTAATAGCCAAATTTGAAGCAAGTTTTCCTACAATCCCACCACCGGAAAACTGTGTTAAAAACTTTAAAAGTTCTTTATACTCACCATCCAGATCACCAAAGTATTCTTTTATATGTGAAACAACCTGATCACCTGATCTTAAAACTGGTAAAACATCAACAAAACGAAATAAATGAACCTTAAGTTTTTCATCCTTCATAGCCAGATCCATTAACTTTGTAGACCAAAAAGAAGGATTAAAAAATGAGGTTGTAGAGGATTTAATTTTATTAAATATCTCTTTCCCTGATTGTTTTACTTTCTGTTCTAAAGATTCCAATGAAGCCCCTGCCATATTTTCCATTAAAAGTTTATTCATTCTTATAATGATACAATACTAGCCCATGTAAGAGCTTATAAAATTAAATTCGTCTTTCCCAATAGGCATAACAGAAAGTCTTGACTGTTTTAGAAGAGGTAATTTTGATAATAACTTTTCTTTTTTAATTTGAAGTAAAGCAAATGGTTTATTTAATTTTCTTACAGGTTTCAATTCAACAACTACCCACAAACCGGTTTTATCAGAAGGATCCGGATAATATTCTTTTATAACCTCAGCAATACCTAAGATTTCCCTGGATTTGCCTGAGTGATAAACAAAAACCTGATCACCTTGCTGCATAGCTTTAAGATTATTTCTGGCTTGAAAATTTCTGACTCCATCCCAGATGACCTTACCATCTGAAAGAAGTTCATCAAAGCTATATTCTTCAGGCTCTGTTTTAACTAACCAGCAGTTCATATGAGACAATTATAACCAGGTTTATTATGGAATATAAAGTTTTAGGAAAAACCGGATTAAAAGTTTCTGCTATTGGCTTTGGTGCATGGGCAATTGGCGGAAATATGTGGGGTCCACAGGATGACAATGATTCTATAGCTGCCATAAATAAAGCAATTGATCTTGGTGTAAATTTTATTGATACTGCTCTTGCTTATGGGAATGGACACAGCGAACAAGTAATCGGAAAAGTTTTAAAGACAAGAAAAGAAAAAATCTATATAGCTACAAAGATTCCTCCGCTCACCTGGCCACCTCCACCTGATAGCCATTCAAAAGATGCTTTTCCAAGAGAAAAAATTATTGAATCTATAGAAACCAGTCTTAGAAATCTTGATGTTGACTGCATTGATTTAATACAGCTGCATTCATGGCGTGAAAACTGGACGAATGATACTGAGTGGTATGAAACACTTTGTAAATTTAAGGAACAGGGGAAAATCAAACATATCGGAGTGTCAGTACACGACAATATGGAAGATGAAGTACTTGGGCTGATTGAAACCGGGAGAGTTGATACTATTCAGGTTGTATATAATATTTGCGCCCAGACACCAAAACAAAACCTATTTCCAAAAGTACAAAAATACAACATAGGAATCATAGCCAGAGTACCACTGGCATATGGAGCACTAACCGGAAAATTTACTCCAAATACCACTTTTGCAAATGATGATTTTCGTAAGAACAAATATACAGGAACCAATCTTAAAGAAATCCTGGGAAAAATAGAAAGATTTAAAACTATAATAGGAAGCGATGATAAAAGAACATTAATAGCATATGCACTTCATTTTGCGTTTTCAAACCCGGCAGTATCAACAACTATACCCGGCATAAGAAATGCACAACAAGCTGAAGAAAACTGCAACATCTTCAACCGGAAAGCTCCCATTTCAAGTAAAATTTTAAATGAGCTAAATGAATTTTTTATTCAAAAAACTTACTAAAATCATCTTCAGCAATAAGCTTTGAGTAGTCATTTAACAACTTATTTATCCGGGTTAATATCTGGATTTTTTGATTGAAACACTGTTTATCGGATTCATAAGCAATAAGAAACAAATCCATGTCAGATTCGATTAATTTTATTCGGCTCAGCTGCTCATCTTTCAGTTTTGCAAGCTTAAATTTATTTTTAGAATTTATCTCAGCTTTAGCAATGTTTTTTAACTTTTTATAAACCAACAGTAATTTATTAGTGATAGATTGATTACCTGATTTTTTATTTTCATCTTTACTTGGTTTTGATTCAGACTGTAATGCAAACATAGGATTTTAAAAGACGGAGTGAAAAATCAACTTGTTCCTACTATAAATAGAAAGAGATTACCCACCTTCTGGTGAACGCTGTTTCTCATGCGGGCTTGGTGGTAAGTTTAAAACTTCATTTGAATAATAGTCTGCAAGATGTTCTACTATATCTCTTACAGATAAAAAGCCTACAGGACAATGATTTTCATCAACCAGTGGAATATGCCTATATCCACCTGCTGCCATTCGATTTAGTGCATAAGTAATTGGATCACTTAAAAATAGGGCATCAGGATTTTTTGTCATATATTTATCTACTGTTTCTTTTGAAAGATCAAATCCCTTATTAATAAGTTTTCTAATTACATCTCTCTCAGTAAAGATCCCAATCAATTTATTATTATCTTTTTTAACGATTAAAACACATCCAATATCTTTTTCAATAAAATGATTTATGGCATCAGCTACTTTTGTATCAGGAAAAACAATAACAGGCTCTCTGTAAAATATTTTTTCAATCGGCTCGTTAATAGATACAGCAAACTCTAGGTTTGGTTCTTTAGAACTGTTACGCTCTTCGATAATTCTTAATTCTTCTTCTGATTCTTCAGACATATTATTATCTTATCGTCTAAGCAAGGTTTGGTTCTCCTGAATCAAAAGAACTGTTACTAATTATTGCTCCTTTCATTCTCCCACATAAGCCGGATGAAACCATTGCTATAGAATCATTTCGCAAATCAATTGTTTTATCCATTACTCCCTGTGCAATTGCCATAGGTATAGAGGAGACCCCTGTATAACTATGGGTCGGATAAGTTCTGACAACTGACTGGTGAAGTAATATCATATAATTCATCAGTTCAACTTCATCTCTAGACATCGCTGGAAGTAACTCAGTCCATCGATCATTTTCAATAATTCTAAATAGATTAGTAGTGAGTAAATCTTTTTCCTTTAAAAGAGTAAAACTTGATTCATCAGCCATTTCTTCAATATGAGCCTTCAATTCTGGTCTAATGTTTGGATTTAATCCTAGACTTGCTCTAATCTTTTCAGCCACACCAAATTCTACCCTATCAACTACACCTTTACTGGTTTGAGATAAAACTAAATGATCAAAATCCCAGACATTAAAACCATTATCAGCAGCAAGTGACAATAAATAATCAGGACATCTGTCTGCAATATTTTTTGCTACTCTTTTTGATGCTCCATAGTTAGAAGTAGGACTAAAATATCTTAAAAATTTTTCATAAATAGAATATCGATTAAACGGTTTCAACTGATGGACCACTTTATCAACCTCTTTCATGTCATGCTTTTCATCAGCAATAGTAATGTTTCCAGAGTCATTTTCTGTACACATAAACAACATAGCAGCAGCGCCATCTCCATAATTTATAATTTCATGCGGAGATTCCGGTTTCATATGAATACTATTAGCAGCAGCAAAAACTGCTAAAGCATATCTATGATCATTCGGATCACTTAATGCTCTTAATTCCATATCTTGTTCAATATTCTCTAAAGCTATAACTGAACCTACACACCCTTCATTAACCCCTCGAGTTTTCCATCCATTCCGTCTTCCATCACCTTCAACTACTTTTCTTGGAATAGCTTTATCTCTAATCAATTTTGCCAAAACCCTTACTGCCGGAGGAGGATCAAATGAATTAGGGGTAGTAGTTGCCAAATAAAAACTGCCTATTTGACTTGGCTCAATTTGAGTTTCTTGAAGTAATCTTTTTACTGCAGCAGCACTCATATCAGTTACAGGATCATATGGAATTCTTTCATTGGGGCAGTCCGGATCAAATTCAAGAGACCTATCAACTATAAATTTAGATTTAATACCGGACAATTCAATATGCTCCGGTAGTTTATTTAATGCTTCCCTCATGCGTGAACCATTTTGTAGAAGCTTTACTAACCATTTAAAATATTTTAAGGGTCCTTTTTCCCAATCATCACTTACCGGTGGTAATAAAGTCAGAGCTTTTCTAGCACCCAATTGTTCTCTAATAGTACGAGCAATAGCCTTGGGGCCTACGACCTTACCACGGGTTTCTATTCCTGGTCTTGCAATTGAAGTTTCGACAAGCTTAGCTACACGCATTGAGTCATCTCATTTCATCATTGAAGAATTAAGGGCATTTAAATATTGTTTCAATTAGGCTTAAATCTAACACATTGGATTTTAGTTAGCAATGAATGAAATTCAAATATATTATATATAAACTAATTTCACCTTTAGATTAAACATAAAGCCCACTTAAACCCAACTATAACACTATAAATATCTTACAATTCGTTTTAACTTTTAAGGCTGGTTTAGAGTACAATATAAATTAATTGATTTACAAAAACAACCTATATGTCTACTGTTATCCCAGTTACAATCTCTAATAATCATGCTTCGGGTACGTATCGAACTCTGGGAGATGACAGTCAGGTACAAAAATTTCCCACTGAGTCATCAGTAAAAATCGAAGAACATCAACCATCTGTTTTAAAAAGTTCTTTTAAAGGACTAATGGACTATGCTCACAATAGCTCATTTGGAAGTGGAATATTAAAATTCACAGCAACGACTCTTTATGTTTTTAATCATATGGCCCTTGCACTTGGAGTTGATCTTGGGGTAGATAGCCTCATTGAAGGGGAATTAAATAGAAAACTATTTCAGCCTGGACTAGTAATAAAACGTCCTAAAGAACCTTTGGAAATGATCAAATTACTCCCTTCTAAACCGGATGAATCAAACTTATATGGTTATTACTTTGAAAATCCTAATTCTGATTTAGCTGTAATTTATCTGCATGGATATAATGGGTCCATGTTTGAATGCCATCCAGAATGCAAAAAAATAAAAGAAGAACTAAATGCAAATGTTTTAATGGTTGATTATAGAGGATTTGGAATCAGCGAAGGAAGCCCAACAATTGAAGGTGCAGTCAGAGATACAGAAAGAATGTATGACTATCTGATTAATGAAAAAAAACTTAAAGGAAAAAATATTCTTATCTATGGTGTCTCTCTTGGTGGGGCACTTGCTCTTGAAACCTATGTTACTAAGTTAAAACCAGAGGGAAAAGAGATAGGCGCTATTTATCTTCTTTACCCATTCAGCTCTATTAGAGATATTACAAAATGGAGATACCCGGAAATTCCTTCCAGTATTATCCCAGACAAAAGATTAAACTCAAAACACCTTGCCAGAAAAGTTGATATTCCTATCCATCTGGCTCATGGCAATGCTGACGATTGTACTCCTTTCAGACAAACACTTCAAATTTACAGAAGTGCAAGACTTCTAGATCAAGAACAAAAGGAAATTTATATCATAGACGGTGTAGGTCATCAGGATATTATGGAAGTTGCAGCATCCAACCCATCTGTCAATGGATACTTTGAATCACTAAAGAGATTTACTGTTAAACATTTTCCAGGACATAAGCTATAAAAAAAGCTCACGGATTAAAAACCTGTGAGCTTTTTAAATATCATTTTTAGAAGAAATTATAGATCGCAGGGTCTAACAGTACTTCTTCCATTTTCTTTACAGCGTTGCATTGCTTCTTTTAAGAGTTGTTCAACTTTACCAGAAAGAGCTTCCATAAGATCTCCATCAGTTCTAAGATCTGATTCTTTAATTAGATCTTTTACCTTTGAACCAACCACTAAATTTTCATTTGCCATAACTATCTCCTTTTTATTTCCTTAATTTCTACAAGCTTAATTAGATAATCTACAATAAAATATATTACCTAATAAATAGTCAAATTTGCTAGTATTAGTCGTTATATTAATGAATTAGAGCAAATAAATAAATACAAGACATTGTAAAATTTATAGAAATTACATCAAATTTTGCAGTTTTTTTATAAATTTGTACAGAATATAAGGAAGTTATGGAATTAAAAAAGTTAAATGATGAAGAAATAAAAACCAGAATTACAAAACTATTAAACTGGAAATTTGAAAATGGAAAGCTTCATAAATTGTTTAAGTTTAAGAATTTCAATCAGGCTGTTTGTTTTATGGTTGGCACTGCTCTGGTTTGTGAAAAAATGAATCATCATCCTGAATGGTCTAATGTATATGGTAATGTAAATGTAGAGCTTGTAACACATAGGGTAGCAGGTCTTACAGAATTAGATTTTACACTTGCAGAAAAGATGGATAAAATAGCTGGAGATTTAAATCTTAGAAAAGATTAATTAGTAGAGTCGTTGCATGCAACGACTCTACTAGATATAATTTGAAGGTTATCATAAGGAGACATAAATGAAATTTGCCAAAAGAATAGAATCATTACCACCATATTTATTTGCTGAAATTGACAAAAAGAGGCTGGCAGCAATTGCCAAAGGTGTAGATATTATAAATATGGGTATTGGTGATCCTGATCAACCAACTCCAAAAAATATTGTAGATGCAATGCACAAAGCTATTGATGATCCAAGCACACACAATTATCCTCCTTATCAAGGGACAAAAGAATTTCGTGAAGCCGTTGTTAATTGGTTTGAAAAACGATTTGGACAAAGATTCAACTCTGACACAGAATGTGTTTCATTAATTGGATCCAAAGAAGCTATTCATAATTGTATCTTTGCAACAATTGATCAAGGGGATATAGCTCTACTACCAGATCCAGCCTACCCGGTTTATAAAAGTTCAACTATTTTATGTGGCGGTAAACCTTTCATAACACCACTAACAGAAAAAACCAATTGGCTGCCTGACTTGACAAAAATACCAAATGATATTGCACAAAAAGCAAATATATTAATGGTCGGCTATCCAAACAATCCAACAGGAGCCATTGCGCCAATTGAGTTTTATGATGAAGTAATTGCTTTTGCTAAAAAATATGACATCATTGTTCTGTCGGACAATGCCTATTCTGAGATGACCTATGATGGCTATGTAGCACCATCAATTTTCCAAGCAAAAGGGGCAAAGGATGTAGCACTTGAGTTCCAGAGTTTAAGCAAGACCTACAATATGACAGGCTGGCGTATCGGGTTTGCAGTAGGAAATGAAAAGGTAATAAAAGCCTTAAGTACTATGAAAACAAACATAGACAGTGGTATTTTTAAAGCCATTCAAAGAGCGGGAATTGCAGCATTTGAAACCCCTAAAGAAGTCATAAATAAGACTATCTCTATTTATAAAGAAAGAAGAGATGTTGCATTAAGCGGACTTAAAGAACTTGGGTGGAATATAAAAGAACCCATCAAAGGTACATTTTATTTATGGCTGCCAATTCCTCCTACATTTAAAAACTCTTCTGACTTTGCCACTGCCATGTTAGACAAATGCGGTATTGTCGTACCTCCCGGAAGCGGTTACGGAGAATATGGCGAAGGTTACTTTAGAATTGCTTTGACTATTGATAAAAAACGCATACAGGAAGGTGTAGCCCGAATGAAAAAAGAAGGACTAGTCTTTGCACCACAAACTTGTTCAGTTAAATAGAAATTAATGGGCTCATCTAATGAAACAATTACAGAGTCACGATTAATCGTGACTCTATGTGAATACAAAAATCCACTCTGCATCTTTTGCTTGGGTATATTAATCGGAACAACTTTTTATTTTCAGCATATAGATCTAATTATCCTGATTTCACTCTGCCTGATTATATTAATTCTATTCTTATTTTTTAAAAGTAAAAAAATCATTTTACTTATTGTCGCTATAATATTTGGTCACTTATACGCTGCCAGTTATTTACAATTTACTGAGCCACATTTAAATCAATTCTTAAATCAAAGATATATTTATATTGGAAAGATTAGATCCGGACCAAATAACAATATGTTTTACAAAACATATGATTTGAATTTAGAAACCATTCAGACTCCAGACAGCAAAAATAAGTGGTTTATAAATAATTGCAGTATTCAGGTTACCGGTTCAAAATATGAAGAGTATGAACCTGAAGATACTATTCAAATAACAGGAGTGTTAAAGTATCCCAAAAGTGCAATTCTACCGGGCTTATTTGATGAAAAAAAATTTCTTTTAACAAAGAATATTCACTATTTACTAAAAGCAGACAATGGCTCTTTAGTATTTCTAGATGAGCCCAAAAGCACTAAAGTAACAAAAATAATTTATAAGCTCAGAAATAGATTGCTTTCAATAAACAAAAAATTTCTAGATGGAGAGAATCTGTCAATTATAAATGGAATAATATTTGGTTCAAAAGCCAGCGCCTTAAGCAGTAAATTAAAAGAGAAGATCCAGAGTCTTGGCTTAAGCCACATAACAAGTGCTTCAGGTTTTAATGTATCAATTTTAGCTGTTGGAATCTTTTCATTATTTGGATTATTTAATTATAAAAAAAGATTGTTTCCTACGCTGATATGTATTTGTACAGTTTTGCTGTATTCTGCAATTGCAGACTTCTCTCCATCAATTATCAGAGCAACTGTTTTTATAATTTTATTGCTTACAGGAAGTTTGTTTGATAAAAAAATGAAAGCTTTACCGGGCATAAGTATAATAACAATTGGATTTTTTCTATACAATCCAATAAGCCTCTTAGATACAGGTTTACAACTTTCTATTTTAGGATTTCTTGGTTTAGATTTCTTTGCCAATGAAGCAATCGGAAAAAGCAAAAACTGGTTTTTAAACACTTTCTATCAGTCATTATTTGCACAAATTATGGTTATACCCTTGATTGTATTTTATTTTCACAATATACAGCTATTAGGTTTAGTTTCAAATTTGGCTGCAGTTCCACTTGCTTCTCTAATATTAATAACAGGAATACTGAATCTAATATTTTCCGGAACACCTGTAATAAACTGTATTTTTCAAAAAGTACTATTTTATTCATCAGAGCTATTTCTTGGCTGGGTAAGCTATCTGGACAAAGTTCAGTTTAAACAGATATTTCTACCTGGTTTAAATTTCTATTTATTAATTCTCACATATTTAATAGTATTGCTTTTACTCGTTTTTTTATTTGTCAGATTTTCAAGAACAAAAGCTTTTGTTTCTTTACTTGTACTTATATTTGTATTTTTCATTACCTGTATTATTACTGATACAAGCAAATACCTGAAAATATTCTTCCTACCTGTTTACAACCAGGATGCAATATTAATAATGCCACCGAATGAAAGACCAATCTATTTATCTACAAGACCGCAGGATTTCAACAAACACAATCTAAAAGAATTCTTAATGCTAAGTAATTCTTCATTTAATACAATTACATACAATTTAAATAACAGTCCGAGGGTTTACTTCCCAAGCAATTATGTAAAAGATGAAAAGAATAAAATCAAAGTAAGGTATAAAAATCTATCCATCGATATAATTAAAAACTACAACGAACAAATTTCACCAGAATCCGAATACATAAAATTACCTATTCTGAACAAAAAAGACCCACCAATAAATACAATATTCAACACTCTCCCAAAAAGAATAATTATTAATGACTTTAAAAGACTCTCAAAAAAATCCAAAAAAGATATTTTATGGTTAAAATCCAAGCCGGCTAAAAGTTATTTTTTAAGCGAAACTGGTACTATAACATTGGTATCAGATGGCAAAAAGATTTATTTAACAACAGCAGAAAATTAAAACAATGGAAGAGATACTTGTAATAGATATTGGAGGAACAAAAACAAATATTTCATTTGTCACATCCAATAATTCAAAAATTAAAGTTTTAAGTTCAGATACTTTTCCCACACATTCAAATCCGGAATTACAGATTCAAAAGATTTCATCATTGTATTCAGAAAAATCAAAGAAATTATCACAGATGTCATTAAGCCTGCCTGGATTATGGGATAAGAATGGTATTTTACGTGAAAGCTTTAATTTGAAAAGTTGGTTAGACTACCCTTTTATAGATACCCTGACAAAAACTCTTAATATAAAAAATTACATATGGGAAACAGATGTCATTTGTGGAGCGTTAGGTGAGCATCATTCTGACGTAGGGATTGTCCGCGACCAATCCCTACTGTATTTAAATCTTGGGACAGGCATTGGAGCAGCACTCATAAAAGATGGGAAACCTTTTAAATCAGATTCAAAAGACATGACATGTCATACCCCTGCTCTAAGGATGCAAAAGTTACTTGTACCAGATCAAAATGAATTAATTCCAGCAACAGATTTAATATCCGGAAGTACCATACTTAAAGATACACCTTATAACTCAATTGAAAAATTATATAGTGATTACAAATCAGGAAAGATTGAAGCATTTGAAATAATTTCAAAAGCCCAGCTACAACTGGCAAGCTGGTTAATTAACTTATTTTATCTACTGGGTCCAGATTTAATAATTTTAAATGGCGGATTAACTTATGATTGGGAAGTAATATGTGAAGAAGCAATTGATGTTGCAAATGAAGAATTAAATAATCAAGTAAAAATCCTGCCAAGCAAACTCAAAGAGATGGCTCCAATCTATGGAGCATATTTAAATTGCTGTAGTGGAAAGTCACGACTCCCTACTCCCTAAACTGAAATTACTTCTTTAAGCTCAGGAATTGCTTTTTTAAGCATCGATTCAATACCAATCTTCAAAGTCATAATTGAACTTGGGCAAGAGCTACAAGATCCTTGCAAATGTAATTTCAACACACCATCTGTATAGCTATCAAAAATCACATCTCCGCCATCACTTGCAACTGCTGGTCTAATTTGACTATCTAATATCTCATGTATTTTTTGTTCGATTTCATTTGAACCTTTGGCAGTAACTGTTTCAGATTTTAATATGATAGGCTCACCAGATTCAAAATGACTATTTATAATTTTCAATAATGAATCATAAATGCTATCCCAGGATGAATCAGAAGTCTTAGATATTGTTATAAAATCTCTTCCAAAAAATACTTCTATTACAGAAGGAAGTTCAAAAAGCTTTTGTGCTAATGGAGAGTTGCTGCTTGATTTTTTATCGGGAAAATTTGCAGAACCACTTTCAAGAATTATTTTATCCAATACAAACTTAAGAGCATTTGGATTTGGTGTACCTTCAGTGTGAATTGAAACCTTTTGATTTTCAGACATTGATTTAAACCTCGTTTTCTATCTATTTATTCTAATTCATTTAACTTTAGACCTAATAACCTTCTTAAACCTAGCTTTACCAAAAGCTAATCTAAAACAAGCCTTATAATATTACTACTTATGACAAAAGACTCTACTACAGAAAACGTTTTTCAAAACCTAAGAAGCAAGGGCTTAAGAGTTACTCCTCAAAGAGAGAAGATTTTACAGATATTCATGGAACTTAAAGATGGCACACATCTCAGTGCAGAAGACCTATTTAAAATGCTTGAGAAAAAAAATGAAAATATCAGTTTAGCAACAACCTATCGTACATTAAAACTCCTATCTCAATTTGGATATTTAAGAGAACTTGATTTTGCAGAAGGACATAAACACTATGAACTTAATAAAGACAAAAGACCACATCACCATATTATTTGTTTAAATTGTAATAAAACCATGGAATTTGAAGATGATGTTGTAAATGCAGTTGGCCACAGAATTGCTCAGGAAAAAGGTGTTGAAATAGTAGATATTCAGTTTAAAATTTATGCTATTTGTCCGGGTGAGCATGATGATGAGGGTAAGACTCACCGATCATAACTATCAATGCTAATGATTATGGTTACCAGGACAACAAGAACGTTCTAAATGTGCTGTTTGAAGTTCAATTGGTTCTTGTGGTGTTGTTTCCTGAAGCTCTGGAATAAATATCTTTGTAAGCAACGGATCATTTCCTTTTTTAGCTCCTCTTACAAGTCCTGCAAGTAAATTTTCATGAATTACAGCTACGGCAAAAGGAATATCACTTCTTAGTCTACTAATTGACATTGGGGGAAATACTCTATTACCAATCGAGAAAGAATCTGGTTTTATTTCTCCTTTATTTCTACTGTTTAATCCATTCTCAAGTGCTTTCATAGTATCCAAATTATCAAAAACAGCTTCACTTACTTTTAGAAGAAGCCCTTTACGATCAACTAATCCTCTCTCAAGTAAAACACCTGCATATATAGCAAAATCCTGCATCCGAAAATCAACAAAAGAATCTTGAGCCAGCCTTAATAACTCTTTTGTAGCTGCTACTTTGCTTCCTTCCTGCAGCAAAGCTGGTACAATCCTCACCAGATTACTGCTGACTTGAAGAGGATTATCATAATTAACAACTGGTAATAATGTAGGATCTTGTTCCAATGACTTAATGGCAGGAATAGCTCTTTGTAATTCACCGGTTCTTAAATCAACCGTTTGTGCAGTAAGCTTAGGGACAAAACTAATATCAGTAATACCATCCATAAAAAATCTCCTCAACAGACTTCATCTGAAAATTTAAAACCCATCTTGATTAATTACTCATTATCCTAACAAAGATTATGACATCCGTAAACAGAAAGTTTTTAAACTTAACATTTATGGTTAAGAAGTAAGGTTACTGTAAGTCTTATTTAACCATTTTACAAAAGCTCGGATAGCCATAGACCTATGACTCAGTTTATTTTTTAACCCGGGATTAATTTCTCCAGAAGTTTTATTTAATTCAGGAACAATAAAAATCGGATCATAGCCAAACCCATTCTTACCAACAGGTTTTTCAGAGACCTTTCCATACCAGGATTTCTTTGTTTTAAAAATCACTTTTCCTTTTGGGTTAGTAACTACAATTGCACAGGTAAAACAACACTTTTTGTTTTTTTTATTTTTAACTTTTTCTACTATCTCCAGCATTCCTTTGCCATTCCTGAAAAATCTCGCAGACTTTACCCCCGGTTTATTATTTAGAGCAAAGATTTCTATTCCAGAATCATCAGAAAAAGCATAAACACCTAATCTTTCAGATAAAGCACAAGCTTTTTTTGCAGCGTTTCCTAAAAAACTTTTAGAATTTTCATTTACAGAGAAACCTTGTGGAGCTAATTTAATTCTTACTAACCTGGTTAATTTTTCATACGAAAGTATACTTTTAATTTCTTTTAGTTTATCCTTGTTTGATGAAGCAAAATAAATCGTAAAAGGTCTTTTCATGATAAGTAATATTCTAGAGAAATTAAAATTAAAAAACGACTTAAATAACAATGATCTGGATACTCTTTATCAGGAATTTAAGAATAAATCACTAACAGAAGAAGAAATAAAAGACCTACTTATCCTTTGGAGAAAAAAAGGTGAAACCCCTTTTGAATTAAGCACACTGGCAAACCTAATAAACTCAAGCCAAAAACAAAGTGTAAAATACAGGGATGCTATTGACATTTGTGGAACAGGAGGAGATCAATTAAATACATTTAACATCTCCACCCTAACTGCAATCATCATATCTTCACTTGGAGTAAAAGTAATAAAACATTCAGGCAGAAGCAATACAAGCATATCCGGCAGTGTGGATATATTAAACGAATTTGGCATTAACCTGGATATAAGTGAAAGTCTAAAAGAATCCTGTTTCCAAAAAACGAATTTAATGTTTGTCAGCTCCAATCATTTAAGAGAGATTTTTGGATCTGTAAAACCAATCTGCAAAGAACTTAAGATTCCTGGTTTTGTAAATTTGCTTGGTCCTCTGACAAACCCTTATGAAACAGCTTTTCATCTGCTTGGAGTATCAAATATAAAATGGGGAAATCTTTTATCCGAGACTTTAATACAGGAAAAGAATTTAAAAAAGAATACCATTATTGCCTGCTGTAAGATTTCTGAAAATGTATATTTGGATGAACTTGGTTTTTGCGGAGTAAATAATCTCTGGGAGATACGACCTGATAAAAGAATAATTCAAAGAACAATCAGCCCGGAAGAATTTAGTTTGCCATTAACAAATATAGAACTCTTAAAAATAAAAGATAAAAATGAAAATAAATTAATTTTTGAATCTGTTTTAAAAGGAAACTATACTTCTTCAAAAGAAAAAGAGTGTATAAAAACTACTGCATTAAATACAGGAGCAGCCTTATTTTTAGCTAAAAAAGCAGATTCTGTTAAAGAGGGATATGAGGTAGCCTTAAAACATATACAATCCGGCATAAGCTGGGAACATTTTCAGAATTTCATTAACTCTAGTAATTGATGCAATTAACTTTTGTAAAAGTTATAACCAAAAAAAGCAATATAAGAGGAAAAAACATGAAATTTTTATTACTAATTCTGTTCGTATTATCTGTAAACTTATCTGCCATGGCCGATACAGAAAAACCATTAGCCGGTTCAATCAACGATCCTTTTGTGGAAGCACAGGAAAAGCTTATGCATGCAAAAGGAAGTTATAAAACTATAAAGCAGCAGGAAGATGCGATTCAAAACATGAAAAAAGCAACAAGACTTAGTCTTAAAGCTGCAAATCTAAGAGCAAGAGCAGAAAAGTTACAGACAAAAGCAGATATGCTGGTAACCAAAGCAAATCAACAGGCATTAAGCAAAGGACTATATATTACAAACCCTCTTGGAACAGTTATGATGCAGCCACCGCCGGCAGCACAAGAACAAACAGCTAAAGTACCTTCATTTGTACCCGTACCGGGACAGGCAATAAATATTGTTATTCCAAAGCAGGAAGAAGTCTCTCAAAATTCTGGAGGTGATTCAGAACCTCCTACTTTAAATAATTTTTAAATTAAACCTTTAATTTTTGATATGCGTAATATTTTTTGCTTCTAAGAAAACGTCCGATTAAATCTTTGTTGTTGGTAATATGGCAGTTGACCCAAGCCCAAATTATAGGCATATGGATTATCAAAACCCAATTGGGATCCATAAACAAGTTGATCAAGATTTACTCCACTTGCAGTTCGATATGAAGGTAGTGTTATAGTTTCAGCTCCATTACGAGCTCTATGAACACTGAAGCCAGGTCTATATACCCCGTTAGAAAAAACTCCAGGAACAGTAAAGTCATATCCACCAACATTTCGTGCAATTTGACGAGCTGGACGAGCTGGCTGTACTCGTGCTGTTGACAATGGTACTCGCGCTACTGCAAATGGTACTCGCGCTACTGCAAATGGTACTCGCGCTACTGCAAATGGTACTCGCGCTACTGCAAATGGTACTTGTGCTATTGGCACTTGTACACGAAATACTGGCACTTGTGGATGAAACACTGGCACTTGTTGAAGCGCTGGCCGGTAAGATCTAAGGTGAAAAATAAACATAACTAAATAAATTACTCCTAATTTAGGAACAATCAAGTAAGATGAATTATTACTTTTAAACATTAACCCTAAGTTAAATTGCCGGATTAATTAGAAATAACATGTTTTTGCCTACAGGCATCCTTGCTCATTCTTCGCTTGTCGGGCTTTCCAAAGTGCTTCTAGTCTGCCATTTGTAACGTTCTACAGATTTTATCGAATAAATCGTCAAAATCTTACCAGATAAATAGTTTACTTAGAAATATTGCATAAGCTAGGCAACAACAATAATACTAATAAAGCACCATATCATTTCAACATTCATTAAAAAATCTTCTATATGTTAATATTCCATATGTTAATAGTGCAACTTGGGAGTGCAATTCTAGAAAATCAGAGGATCAGAAAATCAGAATTTAGGTCTTGGGTTTTTAGAAAAGCTGAGAAGTGGAAACACTAATCCCTGAACCTGATCCAGGTAATGCTGGCGGAGGAATACTAGAGAATCAGAGAAGCAGAAATCAGAGAATTAGAAAATTTGTTTTTTTAATAGATACTTTGAATTGTTCTCTAATACTTTTAGAAACCACGCCACTAAAATAAAGGTGGTTTACATTGAAATCAGTTTTAGATCCACAAATAAAAAAAGATGAATTAATAATTAGTGGGAAAACTTTCCAATCAAGATTAATGATTGGAACCGGGAAATTTACAGATTTTAGAACTATGAATGAGGCTCACGAAAAATCCGGAGCTCAAATTATAACTGTAGCCATTCGAAGAGTAGATTTAAATGCTCCTGGACATGCCGGACTCTTAGATCAAATTGATATGAATAAATATTGGATTTTACCAAATACGGCAGGATGCCAGACAAAAGAAGAAGCAGTAAGAGTAGCTAAACTTAGCCGTGAAATGGGAATTAACAATTGGATTAAACTTGAAGTAATCCCGGATTCAAAATATCTTTTACCCGATCCAATTGCTACTTTTAAAGCTGCTCGTGAACTTATTGAAGATGGATTTGTAGTTTTACCTTACATAAATGCAGATCCTGTCTTAGCTAAAAGACTTGAAGAAATAGGTTGTGCTACTGTAATGCCGCTTGGTTCTCCAATAGGCTCAGGACAGGGGGTAAAATGTGCAGCAAATATTGAAATAATAATTAAACAATCCTCTGTGCCGGTTATAGTCGATGCAGGATTGGGCGTGCCTTCAGAAGCAGCACAAGTAATGGAAATGGGAGCAGATGCTATTTTAGTTAACACAGCAATTGCATGTGCAAAAAATCCTGCACAAATGGCAGAGGCTTTTAGACTTGGAGTAGAAGCTGGAAGAAAAGCATATCTTGCCGGAAGGATTCCTATAAAAGAATATGCTAGTGCTTCTAGTCAAAAAGAAGGTGTAGTACGGTAGAAGGCACTTTAAAACCTGCCTATACATAGGCTAAGGAATAATTTGTAAGGGCAAACCGATGTGTTTGTCCAAATAAAAAAGGGGTAAATAAATGAGATCAGCTTGGTTAGAAAAAAGAAAAAACGATTTGAATAAATCACAAATGTATTATGCCCGAAAAGGAATCATAACAGAAGAAATGGAGTATATTGCAAAAGTTGAAAACTTAACTCCGGAGTTTGTTCGTTCAGAAATTGCCCGGGGAAGAATGATTATCCCGGCAAATGTAAACCATACAAACCTGTTACCAATGTGCATTGGAATAAATTCAAAATGTAAAATCAATGCAAATATTGGAAACTCAGCAGTTACATCAAATGTAGATGAAGAGCTTGAAAAACTTGCAATGTGCATAAAATATGGCGCTGATACTGCAATGGATCTTTCAACAGGCGGCAATTTAGATGAAATCAGAGAAACCATTATTGAAAAAAGTCCAATTCCAATTGGCACAGTACCAATTTATCAGGCAATTCAAAATGTAAAAGATGTTTCAGAATTAACTGCTGATGAGCTTTTTAATGTAATTGAACTTCAAGCTAAACAGGGTGTAGACTACATGACTCTTCATTGTGGAATCTTATTAGAACATTTACCTTTAGTATCAGGAAGAATAACCGGGATTGTCAGCCGGGGAGGCTCCATTATGGCAGAGTGGATGATCAAACATGATAAACAAAACCCGCTTTACACACACTATGATCGAATACTTGAAATTTGTAAAAAATACGATGTAACTATTTCATTGGGTGACAGCCTGAGACCCGGATGCATCCATGATGCCAGCGATAAGGCTCAATTTGCTGAATTAAAAACTCTTGGAGAGCTGACCTTAAAAGCATGGAAAGAAGATGTTCAGGTAATGGTTGAAGGTCCAGGACATATTCCAATGGATCAAATTGATATGAATATAAAAAAACAGATCTCTGAGTGTCACGAAGCCCCATTTTATGTTCTTGGACCATTGGTAACTGATATAGCACCTGCCTACGATCACATAACATCAGCAATCGGTGCAGCTTTAGCAGGCTGGTCTGGAGCAGCAATGCTTTGTTATGTCACACCAAAAGAACATCTTGGCTTACCAAATCCAGAGGATGTCAGAAATGGAATCATCGCATATAAAATTGCAGCACATGCTGCTGATATTGCAAGACATAGACCAGGAGCCACTGACAGAGATAATGCTCTTTCAAAAGCCAGATATAACTTTGACTGGAATAAACAATTTGAATTAGCACTTGATCCTGATCGTGCACGTGAATACCACGACCAGACTCTTCCACACGAATACTTTAAGTCAGCAGAGTTTTGCTCAATGTGTGGACCAAAATTCTGTTCAATGCATATAAACAGGACTCTGGATGAGTTTAATAAAAAGCTAAAAGAAAGTAATTTAGTAAAAGTATAATCAATACAATACAATGCTTTACTAACAGTTAACTCATTATTAACTTACTATAAGAAAATGATGTAAATTAGCCATTATTAGTCTTTCACGCAACATATTAAAAAAATTTAATCTGCAATGTTTGACTTTTTAATTGCTCTTTAGAATTAATGATTGCTAGCATCAACTTAAGGTATTAAACAAGATGTCTCTCGATAATAAAAGAATAGCTGGCAGTCCTTTCACTGTTAACAGGTTTCCAAGAATAAAGAACACTGGTACCTCTCCTTCTGAAAAAGTTGCTGAAGAATTAACCTTTATAGATGATAAAACTGCATCAAAAAAACAAGAAGCAAGATACACTGCAGCTTATCAAGCTCACTACTTTCAAAGCAATATAACCAGCAAGAAACCAGATGATTACAATGACTACGAATATCAATACTACTCAGTATGGAAACTTATTAAAGAGCAATATTATGATGGAACATTCAATAATCAGGATTGGAATGTCTGGGAAAATGCTTTCAAAGACAAACTAAACTCAAGTAAAGATGTTGAACTAGCTGTTTCAATCATGTTAAGCAGCCTGGGTGATGATTACAGTTACATGAAGCTAAAAAGTGAATTAACAACAACTTCCACGACTACTGGAGAGAAAGATATCTATGCAGCAATATTGAAAGGAAATATAGGTTATATAAGAATAAAAAGAATGACAAATAAAACGTCCTATGATTTTACAGATCAATTAATTGGATTGTTAAATAAAAATGGATTAATAATTGATCTCAGAGATAACCCCGGGGGAACCCAGGATTCTGCTTTTTCTATATCAGAGTCATTATTACAAAACGATGCTATAGAAGGATACAAAGTAAATAAAGGAGATTATGTAGAAGAGATAAAAACCAGGCATGCAGGATTACCATGTAAAGGACCTATCATAATTTTAATCAACAGTAAAACAGCCAGTGCTGCTGAAATACTTACCGCTATACTAAGTGAAAATGATATAGCAATTTCAGTTGGTGAAAGAACTTTTGGTAAGAACACTATTCAACACTACAGTGATCATCCGGAATTTTTTATCAGATATTCTGTAGCCAAATATTTGACTCCAAGTCATACTGATATAGAAGGCTTTGGAATAATTCCTGACTTAGAGGTAAAACTTAGCAAAGAATCCTTACGAGATAAAAACGGGCCTTGGTTTCACTATGGGACAGACATAAAAAATTGTGACAAAGACATACAATTAAATGCCGCTATAAAACTATTAAGAACTCTTGTGTCCACTTAACCATTTACAGATTACATACATTAAGGGCAAATAAAACACAAAAAATCTATTTTATCTTTAAGGGATTTCTATAAAGAATAATGCTATTATTTTTAGAAATAGTTCTATAAACAAAAAATATTATGGAAATTGGATTTTATGGAGCGGCGCAAACTGTAACTGGCTCCTTATTTGTAATCACTCTTAATAGTAGTCACAGTAAGAAAAAAATTCTTATTGACTCCGGGCTTTTTCAAGATGGCGGGATTATAAAACACAATCAACTGCCTGGAGACTTAAAACCCGAAGAAATAGAAGCAGTATTATTGACTCATGCTCATCTTGATCACACTGGCAGGCTCCCAATACTAGTTGCAAATCCAAGCAAAACAAAAAGATTTGCAGGAGAAATCTTTGCAACAGCACCAACACAGGATCTGACTCAAATAGTCTTAAACGATTGTAGTTTTCTAATGGAAGAAGAAGTAGAGAGACGAAAGAAAAAATATGGTGAAGATATTAAGCCACTCTATACTGAAGAACATGTTGCAAGAATAATGAGAAGATTTACTCAACCTGTCGAATATAATAAGCCTGTTGATATAATTCCTGGAGTTGTTAGAGCTACATATTTTAATGCCGGACATATTTTAGGAGCTAGTTCTATTCGTCTTGAAATAGATGATGGTAGAGCAAAAGTAATTACTTTCTCAGGTGATATAGGAAATGATGGCAAGCCTTTTATTGATGACCCAGTATTTCCACAAACTTCAGATTTTGTAGTAGAGGAATGCACCTACGGTGACAGAAACCATAAACCAATAGATTTATCAACAGCAGAATTCTACAGCATTATTAGGGAGACCTTTAACAGGAGTGGAAATGTTTTTATACCTGCATTTGCAATTGAAAGAACACAAGAAATTTTATATTTCATTAAACAGGGAATTAAATCTAATGAGATTCCAAAAGACACAAAAGTTTTTCTTGATTCACCAATGGCTATTGAAGCCACAAGCGTTTTCAATCGTTACCCAGAATTTTACAGTCAAAAAGCACAGGAGCTTATAAGAAGTGGTTATAGTCTTTTTGATTTTGAAACCCTGCAATTCTCAAGGACTCCTGCCGATTCAAAAGCAATAAATGAAGTAAAAGGAGGAGCAATAATCATTGCAGGATCAGGAATGTGCAATGGCGGCAGAATCCTTCACCATATGAAGCATAATTTAGGAAGAGAGGAGTGTAGCTTTATCTTCTTAAACTATGCTCCACCCGGATCTTTGCCCAGACAAATAGTTGAGAAGAAATTCAGAGCAGGAAATGGTACAGAATATATTAGAATTTATGGATTTGATATTCCTATAAGAGCTCAAATCCATACAATTAATGGCTTTTCAGCTCATGCAGGACAAAGAAAACTTCTGGAATGGGCTGAACACACTGAAAATCCACAAAAAATATTTCTTGCCCATGGAAGTGAGAAGCCAATGCAAACATTTGCCGGTGAGCTTAAGGCAAGAGGATTTAATGTAGAAATGCCTGAACAAAACCAAACATTCAGAATATAGAAATTATTCAATCTACCGCAACATTCTATTTGCAATTTGAGAAATATATGGAATATTTGTATACTTGCCAAACAAAGAAGAAATCACACAATAAATAATAAGTGCAAGTAATCCATAGTGAAAGATGGTTTGTAAAACACCATGAACAGCATGCAAAGCATCAGTTATAAGAGATGAAAGAGGAATCAATCCGATTATTTGAATAATAAGTGAGAACAAAATAGCAAATCCCTGAGGGATAAACATAAAAAGCAATCCGACAAAAATAGACTGGTAACAGTGAAATCGAATAAAATCTTTTTGATCAAAATAACTGCGTGAAGAGATTAAAAGCCATATAAGTCCCCATATTCCTAACGTCAAGTAAGTTAGTCCAGCCCCAATCTTTTCTTTTACATCTGGTATTTGTGTCGGCATTTCTATTTTTTCACCTTACTGCACTCACCGCATAAGATCTTAATCAATTCATTTATATTATTCCCACATTTCATTTCTTCTCTTGATGAAAGATTCTTTAATTTAAAGCTATTAGAACCTTTTTCTTCATCCAGATAAAACAATATAAAATTTAATTTTTTTTTCACAGCAGCATCAATTTGTTTTGAAAGATTTGGTGGATTAAAATTAATCTCAACATTAATCTTTAAATCTTTTTTTTGAATCTCTTTACAGAGCTCATCAGTAATCTTAAAAATATCTTCCTGATTACTAAGAATCATAATTGACATAGTATTATTTTCAGGTGGATCTACTACCAACAATAATCTTTCTATTCCCATTGCCCAGCCAAATCCTGGTGTAGCAGGCCCACCTAAAGATTCAACCAGAGCATCATATCTGCCACCTGCACAAATTGTAGATTGTCCTTTTAAGACATCACTTGTAGATTTAATTTCAAATACAAAATCATTGTAATAATCAAGTCCACGAACAAGATTTGGATTTGTTATTATATTTTTTACACTTTTCTGATCTTTATATAATCCAAGCAGATTTTTAATTTCTTCCCACCTTTCAGATGAAACCTGAGACAAAAATTCAATTGGCTTTTTAGCACCCGCATAGATTTCCTGATCTTTTTTTACTTTACAATCAAGCATTCTAAGCGGGTTTTGCTCATATCGACGCTTGCAATCATCACATAAATCACCTAAAAAACCTTTTGTATATTTTTGAAAATATTCTTTATAGGCTTTCCTTGAATCAGAGTCTCCCAAAGAATTTATTTCAATCCTAAAATCAATGTTAAGCTCAGAAAAAAGTGAATGTAAAAAGTAAATTGACTCAACTTCACATGAAACATTATTACTCCCCAGGACTTCAGCATCTATCTGGTGGAACTGCCTATAGCGGCCGGTTTGAGCTCTTTCATATCTAAACATTGGTCCATATGCCCAGAGTTTCACTGGCTTTGGCTCTCTATGCAAACCATTTTCAATAAACGATCGCAATATACCAGCAGTTGCTTCAGGGCGTAAAGTAAGAGAACGATCACTTCTATCCAGGAAAGTATACATTTCCTTATTAACAATATCCGAGCTTTCACCAGCGCTTCTTTGAAAAAGCTCAGTGTGTTCAAAAATTGGAATTGTAATTTCTTTGAATGAGTAATATTCTAAATGTTTACGAGTAACATTAATTATATTTTGCCATTTATCAGAGTCTTTCGGCAAAATATCCTGAGTTCCACGTGGTGATTGATATTTCATATGAATATCCTGACGTAAGATCTGAAAAATATCTACCTAAGATGAAGCCTTTTAGTTACAAATTTCATGGTTATATAATAAAACGGCGCAAAAAGGGTATTTAAGGCAATTCCATTTAAGCCAACAAGCAAAGAACGATCAATAAGATTTATAGGATTATTAAAACTATACTGCCAGCCATTTAAGAAATCAACAGGAAAACTAATTAAAGAACAAAGTAAAATAAAAAATAAAAGCTCATCAGAAAAAAGATTTTTTACTAAAATACCTCCAAGTAAACCAAGCAAAGGGTAAGAAATGTAAAATACATGATCATATAAAATATTTGCACTTAAAAAAGAGGAGATTATTCCAAATAAAGTCCCCATTAAAGGACCAAAAGATATTCCAATGAAAACTGAGCCTAAGAGTGTTAAATTTGGCACTGTATCAAAATACATAAATCTGCTAAAGATTGAAATCTGTAAAACCCATGTAATTACAGCAATCAGAAAAACAAAAAAGTATTTAGGTGATTCTTTTCGGTTTTTGTTACTAATAAAGGTTACTTCAGACATAAATATCCATCTATCGTATTATAATTTAAGATAAATTAACTATCCGAATACTGAAAGATTATTAATGTTTTTACAAGATCCTAAGTGAAGGTTTGTCTTTATACGACAAACTGGAACGTTGTTAATAAACGACACTAAAAGCGAAATAATTTGCGTAGGCAAAAACCAAAGCAAATTATGGAGCGTTTACAAAAATGGATAGAAAACTGAAAATTAAAAAATGACTCTTATTGGGGAGTCGCCAAGTGGTAAGGCATCGGGTTTTGGTCCCGACATTCGTGGGTTCGAATCCTACCTCCCCAGCTTTTATTGTCTATCTAAGTTATAATCGTACTTACTTGCAATGAGAATAGAAAAAGCAACTCAAGCTGATGTGAGAGATATTGTTTCTTTAAATAAGCAATTTCATCTGGATGGTATTCCAGAGTTTAGATGGGATAAAGAATCATGGATTTCAAGTCAAATTGAAGATGGAAACTATCTTGTACTTAAAGTAGATCCCAAAACAATTTATGGTGCTGCTTGTGTACAACTAAACTCTGAATATGTAAAAAGTATGGGACACACTGACTCAGATGCTTATGTTGAAGCGATAGCGATTCATAAGGATAAACATAATTCAGGAATTATACTACCATTTATAAGAACTATAATTGATTTAGCAAAAAGTAGTGAAAAAGGTAAAGTGGTTGGAGAGTCATTTGTTGCTTACGAACATGATGATTTAATAAGAAAAGCAGGTTTTACTATTGGCGAAAATCGGGAATGGTATGGTCATCAATATTTTGTGTTTTGGGCATCTGTATCTGATTTAGAAAGAAAATATAGGTTACGTAAATAGTATAACTTTGTTAATAAGCAAACTTGTGGCTAATATTTTTCCTCAAAAAAGTTCTAAAATCGTCCCGCAAGCCCAGAAGTTAAAAAAACAATTGATATCTACTGCTAGTCCCTTGACCTGTTTTTTGTAAGAAACCTTTTTCTGTTAAAGCCTTTAAAGAATACTGAATGGTTCTTCTTGGTAGTTTTGTACTTTTTTCTAGTTCCATAACTTGAATTCTTTTTTCTGGACTTAATTTAAAACAGTTTAAAATCTTTAATGAAGTTTCAGACAATTTAATTAGATTTTTATATTTATTTCTATAGATATCAATATCATTTAACGATTCTGATATAACTTTGATGAAAAACCATGATAGTAACTCAAGATTATATTTTTTTGAATCTTGATAAAACTTACCATTTGACACTTTGTGCAGTATTGAATAATACTCTGATCGCCTTTGTTCTATATGCCTGTCTATAGCAATTAAAGGTGTAATCGCTGACAAATATTTATTTTCTGATTGAAGCAGTGAAAGAATAAATAAGGCTCTTCCTAATCTTCCGTTTCCATCTTGGAATGGATGTATCGCTAGAAATCTAAAATTAAACTCACAGGCAACTAAAACAGGATGAGTATACTCATTTATCGTCTTGTTATACCATGCCATCAAATCTGCCATTGCTGTTTTTGTTAAAATGCCTGGTGGCGAAGGTTCTAATACTACTTTTTCTTCTCCAGTTAAATGATTTATTGAAATAACTTTATTCGGAGAAGTTTTGTAATTTCCCCTATATCGATTAGCCTTTTCATAATATTTAAGCAAATCATTATGTAAGCCTCTTATTACAGATTCAGTTAATGGGAATATCTCATTATGCTGACTATATATAGTTAGCAAGACTTCCCTAGATCCTACAACTTCTTCTATACTTCTTTCTCTATCCTTAGAGAGTTTATTTAAAATGTATTCTTTTTTTGATTCAAATGCAGTAGTCTTACCATCTTTAGTAAGAGTAGTATCAACCCACTCTACTTCAATATCAGTTAGAACAGCATTTTCAATTCTTGTAGATGCACCTACATTGCTTATTAAAGCTTGCTTTTCAATATATTTTCTTTCTTCTAATTTTAAATGCTTAATTTCATCATATTTTTCAATCAATGAAGCTTCCAGCTTCTTCAGTTCTTTTTCTAGCTTTAAGTTGAGTTCAAAAGAAATCATAATTCTAGTATAGGGGCTTGCGCAAGAATGCGCAAGGTCTTACCCTAAATAGTTGCGCAATATTGCACGTTTTTTAATTAATCTATAAGTTAATCGTTTTATTACTAAAAATATATGGTTTAATAGCTCTAAGTCTGGTTCTAACATCGTACACAGTCCCCAGTTTTTTATAGGGTAAGTAAAACTAGGTTCTAATAATAAAGTAAATCTAATTTGTTTGTGTTGATTGATGAAAAACAATATAAAAATATTTTACTTGCAACATGGCTTGGCTGGATATTTGATGGATTTGACAGCTCGCTTTATCCACTAGTAGCGAATCAAGCATTAAGTGAATTAATTGGCAAGAATAATTCTAATTTTGGACAAATTGCTTCAATTATATTAGCAATCTTTTTAATCGGATGGGCTCTAGGAGGATTTATTTTTGGTTACTTAGGAGATAGAATTGGTAGAGTAAAATCCCTTTCCTTTTCTATTCTTATATATGCTTTATTTACTGGCTTTTCAGGACTAGCTTATTCTTGGATTGATCTTTCAATATTTCGTTTCTTTAGTGGAATAGGTATTGGAGGAGAATGGGCACTTGGTGTAGCTTTGCTTTCTGAATCAGTAAACTCTAAAAAACGGATAATGTCCACAGCATTATTAGCAACAGGTTTTCAATTAGGTTATATATTAGCACTAGTTGTGAATTTTTTATTTTTTCCTTTCGGATGGAGATTAATTTTCTTTATTGGAATTATCCCAGCATTGTTAGTATTTTTCATTCGAAAAAACATAAAAGAACCTACTGTATGGTCTTCAATTAAAGAAAAAAACACAAACGTGTTGGAAATATTTAAAAAAGAATATTCCTATAAATTATGGACAAGTTTTCTTTTAGGTACTACTTTAAGTGTTGGTGTATGGGGATGTTTGCTTTTTTGGTTTCCTCTTTGGATTGAGAGAACATTAAATGCTGGACAAGAAGGAAAAACAATTGCAACTTTAATATTAATGTCTAGCTGTGCCGTTGGTAATTACTTTGCAGGTTACTTATTTTTGAGATTTAAAAGAAAACCTATTTTCTTCATGTCATATTTAACCTGTTTCTTGATCGCTAGTTTTATGTATTTTTCTTTTCACAAATATAGCCCTGCATTACTGATTTTTGTATCTGTACTTGGTTTTGTTGAAGGTATTATTCCGGCTGGTTTTGCAATTTATTTCCCAGAATTATTTCCAACAAAAATCAGGTCAACAGCTAAAGGCTTTTGTTTTAGTACTTCTAGAATTATTACTGTTTTTGGAGTTTTATATAGTGGATATCTGGTCCAGAAGTTTAGTGGAAACATAGGCTATGCAGCAGCTTCTATGTCTATTATATTTTTAATTGGTGCTATTATATCTTTGTTTATAAGGGAAACAGAGAAAATTACTTGTTTGGAATAATCTTTTTACTTATGTCCTTATGCTTTGATAAACCAAATCTGACACTGTGCAAAACAATAGCGCCAGGCATGGTGGGGTAAAATAATTTATGCAACTAACCTATCTTTTGGACTATAAATATATGGCTTATCCTGTACAATTTTAGTTCTAACGGTATCTACTACTATCAGAAAATTTATGTGAACAAAAAGATTAATACCCTTAGATTTTAATTGGTTCTAGTTTTAGAAATTGTACCAATCTATCAACATTTAATTATATTGACTAAACTAAAAGGCACACTTAAGCTATAAAATGTTATAGGTTTAAACCCTATGATTAGTTTTAGTAAAAAAGTTTTTATCTCCTTAGGACTAATTTCAATATTAGCTACCAGTGTCATTGCAATAGACGAAAGTGACATTCAAGATCTTCTTGACATCATTTCTAACATAAGTAATGATCAATCCAGCCTAGCAGGATCTTCAGCTGGAAGAAGCATATCAAGAGAAATCAGCTCAATTGTAAATCAATTAAATAATTCAGCTAGTAATCCAGGAGCATCGTGCACTTCAAATATCAAAACGGTTCTTTCAAGATTGCAAAAAGTAAAAAACCAGCTGCTAAGAAAAACTTGCAATGCAACAATAAGGAAAAAATGTATATCAAGTGATTCAGCTGAAATACTTTTGCAAGATATAGAAGATTTTATTGATGAGCTTGAAACTCTACTAAGCATTGATGATGATGAGAATGGGACTATTGATGTATGTGATAGTGATCCAGATGGGGATGGGCTAGTTGGAAAGAAAGATAATTGTCCCTTAATAAGCAATTCCAGCCAAATAGATACTGATGGTAATGGAATAGGTGATGCTTGTGATTTGTTTTTATGCTGTGAAGACTCAAGCTTAGATTTTTCATGGGAATCATGTAAGAAGAAAACAATTCAATCATGTAGAGATGATGGTAATATAGTAATAAACTGTCTTCCTCCTTTACCCGCAGGAAGAGCTGGTTTAACTGCAATTGACTCTTCTTCAGGTAGTATAATTACTTTTCCTGTTATTGCTCCTGAATTTTCTGTACGCTATCAAACTTCTGGAGGACTTTTTGATCCTTTTGGAGGAAATCATGACATATTTGGGACTAACACCTCAAGTGGTACTACTACAAATACTTCGGGTGGAACTACTAACACATCAGGCAACATTGCTAATACCTCAAGTGGCACATTCATTAGTATGCTAAAAGATGCAATTAGTATGAGTAATGTCCCTTCAATGGAATATACGGATGGTTATATGTGTGCTGACTTTGCAGGTGATCTTGGAATGGAACTTATGGATCAAGGTTATGATACTAGCTTTACAGCAATCTGGCGTGATGGTGGAATGGACGGACATGCTGTTACCGATATTCATAATACAAGTGGAGGCATTATATTTGTAGAACCACAGACTGGAATGATAATTAATCTTGATGAAAATATGGATAGAATGGTTGGTGCAAATGTTGATATGCATGTAGATACTTTTATGCCAACTGAAGGTATGAGTCAAATAGAAATTTACATGAGTAGAGATGATGCAGCTATGGCAAGCGTTCCAGGCGCCTAAAGTATTCCATATGAAAGGGCGACAGAATAGACTGATACAGATGTTCTCAAAAAAGTTCTGAAATCGTCCTGCAAGCCCAGTTTTTTCAAATTAAGGTCCTTTTCTAATAAGTCTACAATTACTAATTTTAAATCATTTCCAGCTCTTGAAATAATTTTGTATCATCAGTAGAGCTAAAAGCTTCTAATAAATAATAAAGAATATAATTATTTCTCTTAATAAAAATTGAGGTTTGTAGATGTTGAAGAGTTAATCTTCTAAAGCCTGGAATTGCACTAGTTAAAATTTCTTTTTCTTCATTAACAAGATTGCCAGAAAAAGATAAAATTTCAGCAGAAAAATCAATTGTCAAAAAATTTACAGATTGAAAAACCATCTCAAAAGCTACCTTAACAAAATTTTGCTCCACTTCTTTATTTACATAAACAGATTGAACACTTAAGCATTTAGGGTTCAATATAGACGAGAGAAACTTAGCTAAAAAGTTAAATCCTGATCTTAATACGCCAGGAAACAGGCTGCTAAAACCCATTCTTGATTCAACTACTGATAATGATAAAATTAGCAATTCTCCTTTTTTTACAATAACAGTATGACTCTTAAAATCACAATCAACATTATTTAAGTCAGGCATAGTACTTACTATTTTTAAGTTAGATTCTGGGATAATTTCACAAGTTAAATCATTCTGAAACCCCATAGAATATTCACTTTCACTTCCTGAAGGGTTCTTTATAAAAAACTCTATTTCTTTTACGATCTCATTTTTTTTTAAATCTACAGTCATTACATGGTCACATCCAGTAATAAATTTAATAATTTTATGATTAGTAGCTAGATCTTGATAAATAGAAACAGCATTTGATGGAGAAAGCATAGTATCTTCAAAACTATGAATTATTAAAGCTGGACAAGAAACGTTAATTGCTCTTTTCTTAACCTCATTTTCTAATAATTTATGCTGGTATAAAGATTCAACATATGTTCTAAAAAAACCATGTTCTGTTGTTTCTCCATTATTAGAAATTTTCATTATTTTTTCAATATTTTGTTGAAGTCTTTTATTTTTAATTCCGAAAGGAGGTCCTTCTGTCCAAAATAAACGCTTTCTTAAAAATGGGAATTTAAACACTAATGGTAGTAAACATTTTAATTGGGGTGTTCCTTGACTTGGAGTACCATATGCAATTGAAAGTAAAACTAATCCTTTTACTTTAGAATTTTCTTCTGCAAGAAGTATTCCAATTAAACCTCCAACAGATAAACTAACAATATAGATATCATCAAACTCATCTGCTAAATTATTTAAGACTTGCCTTGCGCTTTGCACCCAATCTTGCCAAGTTGTTGCAAGAATCTCTTCATGCCCTAATCCATGCCCAGCAAGCATTGGAGCCTCAACCTTATATCCAAGATTCTTAAGGTGCTTAGCTATAGGCCTCATTTCTTTAGGTGTTCCAGTTAATCCATGTATTAATAGCACAGCTGCTTTTCTATTTTGTTTTTTTCGAGACTGATCTATATATGAGGAGATTTGAGTAAAGTTTTGAAACTCTTGAAAGGGAAGATTGTTGCTTTTACAAAAATCAAGTAATTTAGATTTAGCAAAAATTAAATCTGCTTTTTTAGCCCAGCAAGTATCACTGAAACCATCTCCAATAACTATTTTCATACTTTTAGTTTTTGATTGATCTATAACTTGACATTTACATAAACCTAATTTGCATTCTGGGTATTTTGACTGACGGGGGAATGAAATAGAAAATTTATCATGCTCAGTAATTTCAAGTTTATTTGACCAAATAGATGCTACTTTTATATCTTCTTTGGACAGGACAGTGTTAATCACTTTATCCAAGCCATCACTAACAATATAAAGTGGAATATTGTTTTTTGAACACCAAATACTAAAAGATTTAAAATCAGGTTCCAATTTTACATCATTATTTAAAATGTTTTCAACAGCCAGCCACCCACCCTGAATAAGTGGAATTTGTTTTGACAAGCAATCGTGACTAGTAATTTTACCTTCTAACCACTCAGCTTCTATATTATTCCATTGTGGATCTGCTAATTTTTCTAGAATCAGATTAACTACATCTTTCTGGGTTACTGTTCCGTCAAAATCACAGTAAATTTCAAATTTAGGCTGATTCATATTTTTATATTGGCTTTGTTTTTGCTTTAGTTATTAGAATGTCTAAGATATCATGAGCTAAATCCATTTCTTTGTAAGTGATTTCTAATGAAGGAGCAAGTGTTAGAACGTTTTTATAATAGCCACCTAAAGCTAAAATCAGTCCGACTTCTTTACCATCAATTTTTATTTGATCATCAAGTCCAAACCGAAAAATATCTTCAGCAAGTTTACGGTTTGGTGTAAAACCATCCAACTCACACAACTCTACTCTTAACGCCAATCCTAAACCACCGACATGTCCAATCTCAGGATATTTTAATTGTAGTCTTTTCAAAAGTTTAAGAAAATAATCTCCCTTCTCTAAAACTATTTTAGAATAATCTTTTTCTGAAAAAATCTTCATTACTTCTAGCCCAGCAGCCGTACCTATTGAATTTGAAGAATAAGTAGAATGAGTTGAACCTGGTCCAAAAATTTCAGGTGTTATAAGTTCTTCTCTTGCCCAGAATCCTGATAATGGATTTAACCCATTAGTAAGTGCTTTTCCAAAAACTATAATATCTGGTTTTATACCAAAATGCTCAATAGACCACAACTTCCCTGTACGGTAAAAGCCCATATGAATTTCATCAACAACAATTAAAATCCCATGTTCTCTACAAATTTTTTCTATTCTCTTAAAGTAATTTTTTGGCGGGACAATATATCCTCCAGTTCCTTGAACTGGTTCAAGAAAAAATGCTCCAAACTCACATTTATTAGTTTTTGGATTCCATACACCTGCATATTCATGCTCAAATTTTCTTTCAAAAAAATTCACATAATAATCTTCACAAGCATTTTCATCAGTACTTCCAATTGGACATCTAAAAGAATATGGATATGGAATAAAATCTGCTCTATCGGCAAATTCACCAAAGGGTTCTCTATAACGATATGAAGAAGTAATTGCTGAGGCACCAATGGTTCTACCATGATAGCCTCCTTCAAATGCAAACATATGTTGCTTGCCAGTATTTCTTCTTACTAGTTTAAGTGCATCTTCTATTGCTTGTGCTCCACCTACATTGAAATGAACACGTCCTTTTAATCCAAAACGCCCTTCAACACTTTCAGCAATGGCTTGTGCTAATTTTACTTTTTCATAATGTAAGAACTGGCTTGGAACCTGTGGTAATTTATCAATTTGGTCTTTTACTGCATCATTTACACGTTTATTTGCATATCCAAGATTAGCTACTGAATGCCACATTTGTAAGTCTAAGTATGGTTTCTCCTTACTATCATACAGATAGCTTCCTAAACTTTTAGTGAAAAATTTAGGATTTTTTGCATAGTGAACTGTATCTCCATAAGAACAAACTTTGCCTTCAATTTCTAACAATTTAGTTTCATCTTCAAAAGTATCTTTAAAAAACGAATTTAACGGAATTGAATCGTCATGATTTAAATCATGACGACTTGCTTTCTGGCTAAAGTCACTAGTCGCAATATTTGATTTTATAGCAGCCTTGTTATTTCCCTTCATTTTTTTCACTTCCTCCTAATAAAAATATTTAGTTTTAATAGTCTGATGAAACAAGTTAATAAAAAAACACTTTAGCTTAACATGGAAGAATAATCAGAATAAATAAATACCAAACATTATGTTTTTCTTATAAGTAATCCTTCATTTTATTAAGATCTATTTTGTGAAGACCTAATGATGCTCAATGCTACAATTTGCCATAATTTAAACATCAATAATCTTGTTAAAATTTCTTGTTATGATTTTTTTAACTTGATTTATTTAGTGGTAAACAAAATCTGACTATATCCTTGAAGGTCAAGCAATTTTACTAAAAATATATGGCTTACTTGTTCTAATCCTGGTTCTAACGTCGGATACAGTCACCAGCTGTTCAGAATACAGAAGCATTTGCAACTTGTTCTTAAAATGCGAACAATGCACACTGTGTAATTTATTTTGGCAAATATACTTTAGAGTGATCAGCTCCAAGTTTTTCAAAAGATTCACTCAGATACGTTACTCCAGTAACAAGTTTTTTACTGTCGTATTGCAGTATTAATCCACGAATTGGTACTGTACATCCAAATGTTATTACATTAGTATTCTTAGATACAGTTCTTGCAAGCGAAGCTCCATTCTCCTCATTTCCAACACTACAACTGGCAAAAACAGCTCTGGCATCAGCACTTAACAATGGTTTCAATGATTTCATAATACCTATATCACCTGTGTCCAAATGAGCGCTGTCTTCCGTTAAACCACCAGAAGCAATGTTATCAATTTTCCAAAGTTCTTCAGTGCTAATTGTTCGTGCATAATCAGAATGTTTGCGTTTTAAGTAATCCATATATTTTGCATCCGGTCTTCTCTTGGAAATCAGTCTTTCCGTTAAACCAAAATTCGTAGTTGTATTAGTTCCATGTCCACAGAACATAACTAAGTCTATAGATTTTCCAGTAGCCTTCTGTACACGTTTAGCTCCTTCAATAATTTGACTATCCTTATCAATTTCAAAGAGAAAGATTTTATATCCATTTTTTTGCAAATCCTTTATAAGGAGATCTCCTCCTACGGCAAACATATCTTTTCCGCCTTCTTCTCCTTCTTGAATAACTCCAGTCAAATATACAGCCAAGACTCTGTCATTTTTTTTATAGTCCTTGTCTTCAAAATTTCTTATAAATTCATTTACAGTACTCTCCAGGGCTTTATGTTTTTCTTCTGGACTTTTACTTAAATCTACAAGTCTATTAACTCTAAGAACCCCCGAATATCTATGCAACTTAAGTAAATTATCCATAAGACTCTCTACAGGTAATGCCTGGGTAGCTGTAAAACTATACAAAGCATCATCCAGATCCGTTTCTCCATGAATAGCCAGTCTTTCTATATATCTTTCAAGAAATGGCAATTGACTTATACCTTTTAAATCTTTTTGAACTAATAACCAACTTTTAATATGAGTATTAGCTCCAGGAGTTAAGTTTTCTAAACTGTTAATTGTATCTCTTGCAAGAAATAAAGATTTTTTATAGTCATCATTTGATGCATCGACTTTTAAGCTTAAAAGTTTTTTATGCACTTCTTTATCATTTAATCTGAATGATTCCTCAACCTCTAAAACAGTTTCTCCTTTTATTAAAGGTGGTGGTAATCTTAAACTTGACACTGTAGACATTTCAGGGACAACAATGCCCGGCAGATTCTTCTCCTTTGAGCCTTTTATTGGTTGTTCAGAATCATGTCCACTAACTAAAAACAAAACAGCTGGGACAAACGGAAGCACTCTCAGGATTTTCATAATGCCTCTCTTGCAAAAATTGCTATCTAACGGATTGAAAGATATAATAATACTTTCAATCTATAATTACAAGAGAACAGTAACAAGAAATATCAAATGTTTGATATAAAACTCAATGTAAAAAATGTAAAATAAGACCAGGAGATCAAAAATGACAGAAACAAAATCACAATCAAATAAATTAACGCCAATTCTACTTACTATTATTGCTGCTCTATTAGGAGCATTACTTTTTGCACAGTTTAGCAATAGTACTTTCCTTAGTAAGTTATTTGGGCAAAAAGTTGTAACCGTTCCAAATGGAACCAGACTGAATCTAACACTTCAAAACTCAGTTAACTCTGCAACAAGCAGAAGAGGCGACATTATTACAGGAACAACATCTTCTCCGATAGTAATTGGAGAAGACGTTGCTATATCTGCCGGAAGTCAAGCAAGTGGTGAAGTAATTAGCGTAACCCCTGCTGAAAGATTTAAAGCAGGAAAGGGTGGATATTTAGCTATAAAGTTTACATCAATTCAAGCTTCTGATGACAAGAAATATCCAATCAGTTCAAGCACATATTCACTAACCGGTGAAACTGGTGGTGCCAGACTTGCAAAAGGTGTTGGTAAAACAGTTCTTGGGGCTGGTGTTGGTGCCGCACTTGGAACTGCTGTTGGTGCAATAGCCGGTGGAAGACCTGGAAGAGGAGCCTGGTCCGGTGCTGCTATTGGTGGTGGGCTTGGAGCTACTTCTGCATTAGTCTCAAAAGGAAAAGATGTCGGTCTTTACAGCGGTTCACAAATTTCAGTTACGCTAGAGAATCCTCTTCAAGTTGCTGTTCTTAAAAAATAAAGTGGATAAAATCGTTCCGTAAGCCCAGTTGTGTTAAAATATTTTTCGGATTATCAAACAAGAGAAGAGGAATTTATGAAATCAAGATTTGTAATTGCAGTTTTATCTTTCTTTTTAATGATTATTGCTCTGCCTTCCATTTCTCAAACTCCAATTGAGTTTAATGATGCTCAGGAAGTCACTGTTTCAGGCAGAGGGTTTTACCCTTTCTCATCAGAAGCTAATTCTGAATTTAAGGAACTTGTCCAGGAAGATACAAATTTTTCAGTTACTATAACTGATTTTCAAGGACCCCCCATAAGAATTGCGCCTGCAAAAGATTTCAGAGAAATAGGAAAAAAGAAAAAAATAAGTCAAGATGGTGTTTATGACCTTAACTTTGGAAAAGCCAGAAAAAAGACAAAGACAGCTGGATTATCCTTTGTAGGTGGAATGTCACCAAGTACATTTTTACTTGAGGTAGGCTCAACAAGTAAAGGAAACTGTACAATGCCAGTCTCTTGTGATACTGACTGTGTAGAAAAATCAGGGATGTGTTGTGAAGCAAACAGTGCTGGAAATGCATCTATGTGGTGCAACCCAACTGGTGTAGGAAATGCTTGTGGTTGTATAAATAAAAGAAACTAATTGCTTTTTTCAAGCGGTTGTGGGAAGAGGCAAGTTTACTTAAAACAATATAAAAACAAGTGAGAAAGTATATTTTACTCTTATTTCTTCTTCATACTCTTTCACCATTGAATGCAATTTCACAAAGTGACAGGTTTAATTTAGAAGTTACTAAGTTTGGTGTAATTGAACAAGCTCTTTTAAACCAAGCAATTGAAAATGATTTCCAGGTTAAAAGACTGGATGAAGAATTAAATCGTGTTGGATTAGTTCGAGATATTGGAGCATTAGCTGCAACTTCCAATATGGTTGGAGTAAGAATACTTAACTTAAGTTCAAAGGATACTTCTGTAAGATTTATTACTAATGGCTTACAACTTGGAAGTGATGCGGTAAATATTAGTACTTTTGCTTACAGGATGATCAAAGGTAAAAAAATAAAAGAAGCGATGGGTAACAGATTAAACACAATAAAAAAAGATTTACTTGATTCATTTTCAAGATTAGCAGCTTCACAAGATGACATAGAAGCAAAAAACAAGTTGATTTCTTATGTTGGTGAAAAATCAACAAGTGATTATTTATATTGGTTAGAAAGCAAATCCAAAGAAAATTAGTTTCTTATGTTAATAATGTGTATATAAACTATTGTTACCTAGTCAATTCCTTGTATTTACTTTGAAAAATTTCTAAAAAGAACGACCATTGAAACATTTTTAAGTTATAATTTATAAGCTTATTGAGAATATAAAGTTTATCGGAGTAAATTATGGCATTCTTTCAGAAAAAAAAATGGGAACCTTTAGAACCTGATTTAAAAGAAGTTGATTTTAAAGATGTAAGATTCTTATCCCGGTATGTTACAGACAGAGGCAGAATCCTGCCAAGAAAAATTACCGGTCTTTCATGCCAGCAACAAAGAATGATTGTCCGCGCAATCAAACGCGCAAGGCAAATGAGCCTGCTCCCATTTATTAACTACGGAACATAAACGAGAAAAAATCATGTCAAGAAAATGTGATGTTTCAGGGAAAAAAGCACAAACGGGAATGAGGTACTCATTCTTAAGAGCACACTTTAACCCTACTGCTAAAAGAAGATTTCAAGTAAATCTTCAGACTGTAAGAACAACAGTTAACGGGAAAAGAGTAAAACTAAAAGTCGCAGCATCAGTATTAAAAGCTCATCCTGAAATCAGAACAGGGGTAATACTTCCGTTAAAAAAGAAATCCAGAAAAAAGATTAAAAAACTTTTAGCAGCTGCTCAAACTTAGGCTAACTTTGCAGTCTTTACTTTCTTGATAAGTTTCGGAATAATCAACCATTCAAGTTCACCTGATAATTCAATATTATTCTGAAATTTAACTTTCGCTAAAGCTCCTTTTTTTAAAGTAATTCTATCTGCTCCAATAAGCTTACCCAAAAATATTTCCAGGTCTGGAGAATGACCAACCAGCAATGCATTTTTATTTGAGGAGTAATCCACCAGTCCTCTTGATATCTCCTTACATGAAGTTCCGGAAGCCAAAAAATCTACTGTTTTTAATTCGGGTTTTAAAGTTAGATTTGACAGGAATATTTCTGCTGTTTGTTTTGCTCTTGCATACGGACTCGATAAAATAAGTTCTAAATTTACATCCAATTTATCAAGGAACCTGCTCAGTCTATTTATTTTTTCTATACCTTCTTCTGTTAACGCTCGATCAAAATCATTCAAACCATTATCAGATTCCTGCGCATGACCATGTCTTAAAATATAGATTTCTTGCATCGTTTAAATAAATAGAATTTCGTTTATTAACGTTTCAGAAATAAATCGTATTTTTGCCATTCTAACTGTAACTTATCCACCAGACTAACCAAGTTTAAAAACCTGCTTTTATATAACTTTATAATGTTTTTATCCGCACTAGCTTCACAATCACTTTGTTTTAGCAGGACTTCCAGAGCGCTGATTGCATTTTTACATGTCTTTTTTATTGTGATTCTAAGTTTTATATCGTCTTTCCCTCTATTTATTAATTCCTGACGTGACCTTACAACAGCAAAATTATTATCAGTGTCAAGTATTAAATCAATTAACTCTTGAACACTTAATTTTTCAACAAGAGAATTTTCTGCTAAATATAGAACCTCATTATTTAATGTTTTATATTCCATTAGTGTAGTCATTTGATTGCCTCGTTTTTTTTCACCGCCGGCTCACTCATAATTTGCGGAGTTTACACTGAGCGAAGCGAATGTGCCGGACTTGCTACTTAAGATGTTTACAAGATTAAAAGTTACTAGATTAATTTAGTTAGTTAATAAAAATTAAGGAATTAATAATGATTGCTTTAGATTAAAAATGTTAACAAAGTTTTTATTTTTATAGCCTTATCTGTTATTTATTGAGAATAGTTGAAATTTGACTGATTTGTGAGGCTAATTATGAAATTACTATATTGATTATATAAAATTCGTAATTACGGTTTAATTGGTTCTATAAAGCCTTAAATAAGTCCAATAATTTGAAAATACCCTTTTTACATAATTTCTGGTCTCATCATAAGGAATCTCTTCTACAAAAAAATCAAGATCATTTTCTCTGGTTCCAAATTTGCTTATCCAGTTTTTTACAGCTTGTGGCCCGGCATTATAACCTGCAACAGCAAATAAAGGATTATTCAATTCATTAATCAGTCCATTTAAATAATAGACTCCAAATATAATATTTGTCTGCGGATCAAAAAGAACATCTCGTGATTTGATATTAACCCTAAGTTGACCTGATATTGATCTTGCAGTTGGAATAATTAACTGCATAAGACCACAGGCATTTGAAATCGAACAGGCATATGGATCATACTTTGATTCTTGTCTTATAAGAGCAGAAACTAAAAAAGGGTCTAAGTTTTTATATTTTGAGCAGGTGTTAAAGATATACTGCCAGAAATACAGAGGATAAGCCAGCTTCCAAATTTGACGATTTGGGCTGATTGAATAGCTGGAAATAACTGCACTTGAAATATCAATTGAACTATCATATTCAGAATTTAAAGCTTTTAACCAGGCTGTGACTTGCTTTGAAGGGAATTTACTCTTTCCAATTAAATCAATTGCCTCATTATATTGATGAAGTTTGATTAACTCTGCTACGGTCACCCCAAAATATTTTTTTGTGGTTTCCTGTTTAACTATCAGAGGGATTAACCATAAATCTTCATTTAAGATATTTGGACTTACCTGCATCTTCCATTGTTCATCTTTTTGACCACTTAATGCAAGAAGGCGATTATGTGCTCTAAAAGAATAATAGCTGTCAAATAATATGTTTTCAGTCAAGGCATAATATTCTTTTGCTTTGATTTTTTCTCCTTGAAGTTCACAAATCTTTCCCAACCAGAATGCAATCTTTGCCCTTGTATCGGATTTCGCATTTACAGAAGAATCTTTACTAAGCTCAAAATACCTGCTTCCAATTTCCTCTGCCTCTGAATATTCTCTGTCTTTAATCTTATCCCACATAATTACCCAAACCGCATCAAGAGTAAACTCTGTATCAGGATAAGAACTGATCAAAGCTCTTAATTTACGCTCTCTGTGCAAATCACTTTCTTCTAAAAGAGATTGTTTGTAAAGAGCATAATAAGCAAGACTGGGAATATCTTTTTCAACCTTTTCCCAGAATGCTTTTCTCGCAAATGATGGGATTGACTTTGATGAAAGCAAAAGTGCCAGCTTTGCATTCTTTGATTTTGGATAGTGATAAGAAAACTCTTTCAGATAATTATGAGCTTCGGAACTTCTAGCAACCCTAAATAATGAATAGCCCAGATTATAATACTTTTGAATATTATTTCCAATCTTGTAATACTGTGCTGCTTTAATATAGTCTTTCTTATAAAAAAATACATCTCCAAGCAAAGAGTAATCAGCTGAGGTTAAATAAGACTTTAATTTAGAAAGATATTCAGCAATTTCATTTACAAAACGTCCATCAGGACTTAACTTCAAATATTGTCTCCAGCATTGAAGTGCTTCATTAAATCTTTGATTGTTGTAGGCATTTTCACCCAAATAATAATTAGTAGCAATTCCATACTGTGTTTTTGAGTATTGAGATTTAAGAGACGAAAGAGTATTTAATGCATCTTTTGTTAAGCGTAATCTTAACTGGGCTTGTGCTAAATAATACTTAGCCTGAGGGGCTGAATGGGAAGATGGAAATTCCCGGATAAGTTTATTGAAATATTTTAGAGCCACCAGATCATTGTCAAGTCGTGTATTTAAATATGCATAATGAAAAAGGACCCTTTCCTTTAGAGGATAATTTCTACTAAGGAGTTTTTCGTAAATTGAAATTGCTTTATTAAAGTCATTCTTTTCTTCATAAAGCTTAGCCAGTATATAATCCTTTTTATATTCACTATAACCAGAAAGCTCATTTATACTTTCAAGATTTGATATGGCGCTATAAATATTCAGCTTGCTTAATTTAATTGCCCTATCTAAAGTCGCTTGTGATTTTGGATCTTCTGAAGGTATATTATTAACTGAGTTGGATTTCAGAAAGAGTAAAGTAGTAATTAATATTATTATTAAAAGAGGAAAATGTTTTAGTTTAGGTGATATATTCATTATCTTGCTTGCAAGTAAGTGCTTTTATTATAAGATTGTAGAGGCGTATTGCAATACGCCTCTACAGAAATATGTCACCAGAAAAACTTATCGAAAAATCCAATTTACCTCTTTCTGAGACAATAACCTCTTACATAAAAGTACGAGGTGCAAAAGAACATAATCTTAAAAATATAAATGTTGACATCCCAAAAAATAAACTGGTAGTAATAACCGGTGTCAGCGGTTCAGGGAAAAGCTCACTTGCATTTGACACGATTTTTGCAGAAGGGCAAAGAAGATATGTAGAAAGTCTTTCATCTTATGCAAGACAATTTTTAGGTCAATTAGATAAACCAGATGTAGAATCGATAGAAGGATTAAGCCCTGCAATTTCAATAGATCAAAAATCTACCAGTCATAATCCACGATCTACAGTAGCAACGGTTACAGAAGTATACGACTATCTAAGACTTTTATATGCCAGAATTGGTGTCCCTCACTGTCATACCTGTGGTGAGACAATAAAACCTCAGACGATTGATCAAATAATCGATCAGGTTTTATCCCTTAAAGAAGGGACAAAAGCTCATATTCTTGCACCACTTGTTCATGGAAAAAAGGGTGAATATCAGTCATTATTCCGTGCCCTGCTTAATGAAGGATTTGCAAGAATCAGAGTAAATAAAAAGATTTTTTTACTGGAAGAAGAAATAAAACTTGAAAAGAATTTCAAGCACGATATTGAACTAATCATTGACAGAGTGGTTATTAAAAAACAGTCACGCTCAAGGATTGCAGACAGTATTTCCCTTGCTCTAAAAAGAGGGGAAGGGATTGCAGTTATTGAAGATCTTGATAATGAAAAAGATTACTTATTCAGCGAAAAGCTTGCATGTCCGTTTGGGCATGGCTCAATACAGGAAGTATCACCAAGAGCATTTAGTTTTAATAGTCCTTATGGTGCCTGTCCAATATGCCATGGGTTAGGTCACAACGCTGAATTTGATTCAAAGTTAATCATTCCAGATCCAAATAAATCCTTAAATGAAGGTGCTATTTTTCCTTGGGCAAAAACAAATAATGTTTATTACAAACAACTCTTAGAATCACTTGCAAAACACTTTAAATTTAATTTGGAAGATCCCTGGAAGGAGCTTCCAAAAAAAATTCAGGAAGTTGTTTTATATGGCACGAAAGATGAAGAAATAAAGTTTAAAGTTGACTCCTGGGACGGCGACGAAGTCTGGACTTATAAAGGACATTTCGAGGGAGTTGTGAATCAGCTAAAAAGAAGATATGAAGAAACCGAGTCTGAAAAGCACAAAGAAGATTTAGAAAACTACATGACAAAAACTCCCTGCAATGAGTGCAAAGGGAAAAGATTAAAACCAGAGATCTTGGCAGTTACTGTAAGCGATGTTTCCATTTCTGATTTATGTTTATATTCAATCAAACAGGCAATGGATTTTTTTGTAAACCTCCCAAGCAAATTAACACAAAAAGAAAAAACAATTGCACATCAATTATTAATTGAAATCAAAGCAAGGCTTAAGTTTTTAATTGATGTGGGGTTGGATTATTTATCGCTTGATCGCTCTGCAAATACTTTATCCGGCGGCGAAGCACAAAGAATTAGACTAGCCACTCAGATTGGTTCCGGACTATCCGGAGTTTTATATGTATTAGATGAACCATCAATAGGCTTACACCAGCGAGATAATACAAGATTATTAAACACCTTAAAAAGATTACGTGAGCTTGGAAATACATTACTTATAGTAGAGCATGACGAAGAAACCATAAGAGCAGGTGACTGGTTAATAGACATCGGTCCTTATGCAGGTTTGCATGGTGGAGAGATTATAGCAGTCGGAAGAATTCAGGATATTATTGCAGAATCAAATTCAATTACTGGAGAATTCCTGTCTGGAAAAAGAAGAATATCAGTACCAAAAACAAGAAGGGAAGGAAATGGAAAATACCTGGGAATAATTGGTGCAAAATTAAATAATTTAAAAAATATAGATATTAAACTCCCGCTTGGAAAATTTATAGCAATTACAGGCGTCAGTGGTTCAGGGAAATCAAGTCTTATAAACGATCTCCTGTTTCAATTCCTGCAGCATAAAATTTATAAAACAACCCGCAAACCTGAAAAAATAGACGATGTAAAAGGAATTGAAAACTTAGATAAAATAATTGTTATTGATCAAAGCCCGATTGGCAGAACACCCAGAAGTAACCCTTCTACTTATACGGGCTTATTCGACACTGTTCGTGAAATATTTTCAATGACCAATGAAGCAAAAGCCAGAGGATACCAACCGGGCAGGTTTTCATTTAATGTAAAAGGTGGACGCTGTGAAGCCTGCCGTGGTGAAGGTTTAAATGAAATTGAAATGAATTTTTTACCTTCGGTTTTTGTAACCTGTGAAGTATGCAAAGGAGCAAGGTATAATCACGAAACCCTTGAAGTAAAATTTAAAGGTGCTTCAATAAGCGATGTTTTAAATATGACTGTAGAAGAAGCTCTTGTGTTTTTTGATGCCGTATCTAAAGCCAAAGCAAAATTACAAACACTGCTTGATGTAGGATTAGGTTATATAAAACTTGGACAGCCTGCCACAACCCTCTCCGGCGGTGAAGCACAAAGAGTAAAATTAGCTGAACAATTATCACGTCGCAGCACAGGAAAGACAATCTACCTCCTTGATGAACCAACCGTTGGTTTACACTGGCATGATGTAGAGCATCTGCTTTCTGTTTTGAACAGACTGGTTGACACAGGAAATACAGTAGTAGTAATAGAACATAATCTTGATGTTATTAAACAAGCTGACTGGATTATAGACCTTGGTCCTGAAGGTGGAGATAAGGGTGGGGAGATCGTTTGCGAAGGAACACCGGAAGAAATCGCAAAGTGCCAAAAATCCTACACGGGAGAATATTTAAAGAAAATATTTAAATAGTAATTGCTGTTAATTCTCCAAGGCATGTTTTATCCTTAATTTTGTTACATAATTTACTCCCATATTTATAATCCAAACCATCAATGAATGTGCTGCAAATCCTTTATACAAACATTTTGCATGTGCATCTTCAGCCTCATTCTGTAGTTTTTCATTTCCTTCAGTTGATTTTATTACATGATGAATCTTTGCAGGCTCAGGAAAACTCTTCTGAATTCTTTCAAAATAGCTTTCAGTTCCATTTTTTGTTTGACTTAAATATTCAGGCTCAACTAAAATACCAGGTTGTACATTAAATTTACCACTGAGTTCTTTATCGGCATTTAATGCAAATGTTCCATTTGTAATTCTATGTCCTAACCACCATGATGGTATAACTGTTAATAATTTTAAGATTCTTTCAGTTCTTTCATACCATCCTTGAGACGTTACTATTGCACTGATCCACTTTGGAAGTGATGTCATTGAAAATAAAAGTCCGAGTTTTGGATAAATACCATGAGTCATATCAAACTGGTTTTGAACAATTTGCAAGAATTTACTTTTTTGAACAGCTTCTTTATCCTCGACCTTTGTTAGAAGATATGAATTTAAAACAGGTGAAATGAATATAGAACCAACCCCTACTGCTTTTTGAAAAATCGTTAATTCTTTAGATTCACCAAGATTGCTGCTTTCTTCTTCTGATGCATAGTTCATGGTCCCTGTAAATCTGTTTTCTCCTAATACATATTTCCTGAACAATCTCATAATCAAACCAAAACTTCCCCAATAACAACCCTCAATTAAACTTTCACCAATGATAGTGGCTTTCTTAAGCTTGTATATAAGTTTTTGTTTTTCTTCAGTAGCAACAAAGTTATCATAAAAATCTTCAATTTCTTTTGCTTGCATCTTATATTTTTCAGCTAAATCTTCTTTACCTGTTCTTGAATAGAGAGATGAAATAAAATGCTTATCTTCAGTTTCTTCTATTTTAATTCTGTTTATTGCAGTTTCAAAGTTTTTAAAATCACGAAGCTCAGACATCGAAAACTTCAAATAATGGAGTACATCTTTCTGCATCTCCTTCGGAAGAATAAATTCAGCCTGTATCCTGCCTACATAAGTAGTTAACAATGGTGCAATTACAACCATCGTAGTACCAGAAAGTCCTTCAAAAGCTGATTCCATAGCCTTTTTAAAACTTCTAAACAGATCAGCAACTATTAAAGGAAGATCTAAGCCTGTAATATCAAGAGCACCTCTATAAGTAGATTCTCTGGAACATAGAATGCTTGCAAAATCTCTACAATAATTCCAACTACCTTTTAATTGTGGCTGTGTTTTTGCATTTAAACTTGTTTTTGAAATATTATTCAATATAAATCTTTATTAAAATCAGTTTTCTCTCTCTAAGTAAAAATGTTTATATACCATTAACAGAAATATTGCACTTACAGAAGCCGGGATTATTAAAACTCTGCATTTTTCCACTACACCTTTTGTAGATCCATTTAAAGCACGTGAAGTGTTTGCAGTTCTTGTCTGTGCATTATGTGTAGTAATTTTCATTCGTTAATAACTGGTTTAAAAAAGTTCCTCTTAAAAATTAAATATTTTATTGTTTTTTTAATGATAATTGAACCAATAATTAATGTCAAATTTATAGACAATTAATTAACATTCATTTAATAACTTATTTTAAAATAAGTCTTATTATAAGCATTTTTTATCAATTTAAGTGTTGACGAAAATATCGTCATTCCTGTATAATTAAAATCATGAACATAAGAAATATTCTCCGACAATTCGGCTTTTCAGAAAATGAAGCAAATGTTTATTTAGCATCACTTGAACTTGGATTATCTTCTGCTCAGGATATTGCAAAAAAAGCTGGAATAAAAAGGACTACTGCATATTCTGTTCTTGATTATCTCGTTCAAAGAGGAATTATGAGCAAGACTGAAGTAAAAGGTAAAACCCGGTTTTTGGTTGAACCACCAGAAAAACTGCTCAACATCATTGGTGATGTTTATACAAAGTTTTCAGAAATGCTTCCCGAACTCCATGCAGTTTATAACATTAAACAAACAAAACCAAAAATCACTTTTTATGAAGGAGAATTGGCAGTTCAAAATATCTATGACGATACCCTTAAAGAAAAACCAGAAGAAATATTAGAATGGAATACAAACAAATTTTTTGAACGTTCAACGGTTGATCAAACTTATATTGAAAAAAGAGTTGGGCTGAATATAAAAGCAAAAAGAATGGCATCAATTGGTTCTTTATGGGATAAGAGACATAAAGCCAGAGACAAAGATGAGCTTTCAGAAACGGTTATATTACCTAAAGATAAATTTGATTTGGATATTGAGGTTAATATTTACAATGATAAAATTGCTTTTTTAAACTATGAAGAGAATATGTCAGTAATTATTGAAAGTAAAGCAATTGCAGATGCCATGAAAAAAGTTTATGAATTATCCTGGATTGGCGCTAAAACAATTGAAGTGAAGTAATTTGTATTTCTCAATTTTTATTTCGATTAATTTGTATCATACAAATTAATTTCTGAGTTATTGGGTATTCTAGGTTTAGTTAAGAAAATATTCTCTGGGAGGAATCAAACATGGCAACAGCAACAACCGGTTATACAGCAAGAACCTTTTCACACTTAAAAGGATTAAAAGGCATTTCAGATGCGCAGCTAGAAGAACATTTTAAGCTTTATGCAGGTTATGTAAATAACACAAACACTTTAAATCAAAAAGTAGAAGAGTTAACAAAAGCAGGAAAATCAGGTACGCCAGAATATGGCGAACTAAAGAGACGCTATGGTTTTGAATATTGTGGAATGGTTTTACATGAATATTATTTTGACAACATGACTCCAGGCGGTATGGCAATAGATCAAAATTCAAAGTTATACAAAAAAATCTGCGAATGTTTTTGGGATTGGAACACCTTTGAAACTGATTTTAAAAATGTAGGAAAAATGAGAGGAATTGGCTGGGCAATTTTATTCCAGGACCCCACCACTAAAAAACTTTCAAATCATTTTGTAGCTGATCATGAAATCGGAAATATTCCCGGTTACAAGCCAATTCTTGTGATGGATGTATGGGAACATGCATATATTGGAGATTACAAAGCTACAGAAAGAGGAAAATACATTGATGCTTTCTGGGGAAATGTTTGCTGGAAAACAGCTGCAAGCAGATTACTCGATTGATTACGTTCTTAAAGTGGGGCAGGATTTATTCTGCCTTTCTAATAATATTTTTTTTAATAACAATAAACGGAGGTAATACAATGACAACTCAAACAGAACTACAAATCGGACAAGATGCCCCTGACTTTAAATTAAAGGCTTATCCAAGCGGTGAATATTCTATCTCTCAGTTCAAAGGGAAGAAAAATATTATTCTTGCTTTCTACCCAAAAGATGACACTCCCGGATGCACTACTGAAAATTGTGCTTTCAGAGATGATCTTTTAAAATTCGAAGCTGGAAACACTCAGATATTTGGCATTAGTTGTGATGATGTGAAAAGCCATGAAGCATTTGCCAAAAAGTTTAACTTTACTCACCCATTATTAGCTGATGTAGGCGGTGAAACAGCTAAAAAATATGGCACTTATCAAGAACAAAAAGGTTATGCCAGTAGAAAGCTTTTTGTGATTGACAAACAAGGCAAGATTCAAAAAATAATTGATGGAGTACCCTTGAATAGTGAGCTTTTGGAATTTATTAAGGGCTTGAAATAGCCTCTCATTAAAAATAAGTCTAATCATTTACTGTACAAATTTATTGTACTTAGGTATAATTTTTTAATATAAATACCAAGCATTTTAAATAAAGGAGAAAGCCTTGCACTCCTTATAAATTTAAAGGAGCATTTATGCCTAAAAGAACTGATTCTATAAGTCCTAGACTCATTCCGTCACCTCCAAAAGCCACGAAAGCTGATACTGCCTCTGAAATTACTATAGATGAGATTCAAACCAGTATTATAGATTTTATTAAATCACTATATGAAGACGGTATAAAAAAAGGAAGTATTCCAAATATAGAAACAAACTTTCTTTTAAAAGGAAACCTAAAATTAACTGAATTAGATATAGTTGACATTGCAATGGACCTAGAAGAGAAATATCATATTGAATTCACAGATGCTGAAATAGATGGAATTATTACAAAAGATATTACTGCAGTTGGATTAGCAGAGCTGGTTCTAAGAAAATCCTCCGAAAGAAAAGCTGCGTAATGCCTCATAATGATATCCTATTTTAGATGAAGATAGATTTCAAAGTCATTTTGTTTTTTGTATTTTTTGTAGTGCTTATACTCCCTTTACATTCATGCAGTTTATCAAAAGATACCAATAAAACAGTTCTTCGACTTGGCTTTATGCCTAATGTTACTCATGCTACAGCACTTGTAGGAATTGAGAAAAATATTTTTCAGGATGAGTTGGGGGATACTGTCAAATTCAAACCAGTTCACTTTGTAGTAGGAAACAGCATTATAGATGCCTTTATAACAAATCAACTTGATGCTGCCTATGTTGGTCCAGGACCTTTTATTAATGCAACTTATAGAAAGATCCCCATTAAATTATTAGCAAATGCAGCAAACAGCGGCACTGTAATCGTAGGTGTAAAGGCAATTCATGAATTGCCCCAACAAAGCAATATAAGAATTGCAGTTCCTCAATATGGAAATACACAGGATTTAATATTAAGAGGATATTTAAAACAAAATAATTTATTAGGCAGGGCAAAGATCATCGCTATTCCACCTCAGGATACAGGAACTGCATTTTTTACAATGTCAATTGATGCTGCATGTTTACCGGAGCCATGGGGAACAATCTTAATTGAAAAAAATATTTGCAGATTATTGGTTAATGAAAAATCAATCTTAAATAATGGTAACTATCCTGTAACTCTATTAGTAACAAATAAGCAATTTGCAGACAAGAATCCTGATTTAATAGAAAAATTATTAACCGCTAACAGTAAGGCAAATGAATTTATAGCTAACCATCCACAAGAAGCAGTTAAAGTTACTAAAAATGCTATATCAAGGATCTCAAAAAAAGAAATAAATGAAGCTATTATTGCAAAGGCTTTTAAAAGATGTTCTTTTACCAATAATTTAGATTTAAATGTATTGAAAGAATTCCAAAGTATTGGCATAATTGCAGGGTATTATAAAAAAGGATTTTTAGATAAAAAACGTGAAAATAACATTAATTAGAGTTGCTTTTTTTATTTTACTTTTTTCAATTTGGTATCTTGTTGAAAAGTTAGGGCATATACCATCATATATTCTTCCTTCTCCATTATCAGTCATTGAAAGCTTTTACCATGGATTTTTAAAGGGTGGATATACAACTGCGATTTTCAGTTCACTTATCCGGGTTTTAATTGGATATTTTATGGCATTAGGTATTGGAATAATCACAGGTATTCTGCTTGCACGATATTATATTCTTGATGTAACCTTTGGCAAAATAATTCTTGCACTGCAATCAATACCAAGCGTAGCGTGGGTTCCACTTGCCCTGCTCTGGTTTGGAATAACTGACAGCGCAGTAATATTTATTATTATTTTAGAAGCAGTTTTACCTGTTACATTAAGCACAAGAAACGCCATGAAAAATATTCCGCCAAATTTAATCCGTGCAGCGCAAACTTTAGGAAGCAAAGGATTACATCTTTATCAAAATGTGATTATTAAAGCGATGATTCCAGAACTGGTTACTGGACTAAGGTTAAGCTGGGCATTTGCCTGGAGAGCACTAATAGCAGGTGAACTTTTTATAAGTGGCTCTGGAATCGGACAAACATTAGAGCTGGGCAGATCACTGGCTGATATGTCAGAAGTAATAGCAATGATTACAACAATTGGAGTGATTGGCTTTTTAACAGAGAATATTTTCTTCGGTACAATAGAAAAAAGAGTAAGACTGGCATGGGGGCTGCAGTAAGGGTAAACCAATGTGTTTGCCTAACATTAAAATGATCAATCCAAAAATAAAATTTCTTAATGTCACGAAATCATATGACAACAATTCAAAAAATGAAGTCATCCTACAGGACTTAAGTTTTGAAATTTATGCAGAAGAATTTGTATGTATTTTAGGACCCTCTGGTTCAGGCAAAACAACAGTTTTAGGACTTGTTGCTGGATTTATAAAACCATCTTCAGGAAATGTACTTTTCAATTCAAAAGACATAATAAGACCAGACAGCTCACGTACATTGGTTTTTCAGGAATATGCACTCTTCCCATGGTTAAATATTTTAGATAATGTGGCATTTGGTTTAACTACAAAAAATCATAAAAATAATTATGCAAGAGAAAAAGCTTCTGAATACTTAAATCTGGTAGGACTTTCTGCATATGAAGATCATTCAGTAAGCCAGCTTTCCGGAGGAATGAAACAAAGAGTTGCTATTGCAAGAGCACTGGCTGTTGATCCTGAAGTTTTATTACTTGATGAACCTTTTGGAGCTCTTGATCAGCAAACCAGAGAGAGCATGCAGACTGAATTAACCAGATTAATGACCAAGACAAAAAAAACGGTTTTATTTGTAACTCATAGCGTGGATGAAGCATTAAAACTTGCCGATAGAATTCTGATAATCGGCGGAAAACCCGGCAAATTACTTTTCGACACTACAATTGCTGCAACAAGACCAAGAGATTTAAATAATTACCAGCTGGTAACTATTAGAAATAAAATTCTCGACAAATTATCTCAGCCTGATTTATTTATGGGATCAGATATCTAAAATGCAATTCACAGAGAATAAAACAAATGGTTCTCTTTATGTCATAGCAACGCCAATTGGCAATCTTGAGGATATTACACTTCGTGCCATTCGGATTCTGAAAGAAGTTGATTTTATTTTATGTGAAGATAAAAGGATTACTCAAAAATTATTAAATAAATATGAAATCAAAACAAAGCTAATATCATTTCATAAGTTCAATGAAAAAGAAGAGGCTGAAAGAATAATAGATTACTTAAACGGTGGTAAGGACATTGCTCTTGTTTCTGATGCTGGAAGTCCATTAATATCAGATCCGGGAGCTGATTTAATTTCAACTGCATATAAAAATGGAATAAAAGTGATTTCTATACCAGGAGCATGTGCATTAATCAGTGCATTATCAATTTGTCCTATAAAGTTCAATGAATTTACATTCTTTGGTTTCCTGCCGGAAAAAGTATCGAAAAGAAATGATCTGATTTCTTCATTCAGCAAAAATTGTTCAGTGGCAGTTTTATATATTGCACCACACGATTTAAAAAAATATATTAAGGAGATTTACGACAAATACCCGACAATAAATATTTTTCATACCAGAGAGCTGACAAAAATTTACGAAGAATCCTGGCATGGGAAAATAAAGGATTTTCTCAATTTGACAGAAAAAAGAGTATTCAAAGGTGAAATGGTTTTAGTACTTGACTTTCAAGAAATCAGATCCAACAAAACAAGAAAACCTGATAATGACATAATTGATGAGATGAAAAAATACATTTCCAAAGGAACATCATTAAAAGAAGCTTCAAAGCTTTGTGCAAAAGAATACGATTTATCAAGCAATGATTTATATAAAATGTATCTAAAAAAATAGAGGCGCAGTTAATTACGCCTCTACACAGAGCTAATATCAATTTATTGAATTATCTTCTATTTACTGAAGATTTAAATTGTTTCCCTGCAGAAAACTTTGGAGCAATACTTGCTGGAATCATAATTTCCTGTCCAGTTTTTGGATTTCTGCCTTTTCTTTCTTTTCTTTTTCTTGGTTCAAAGGTACCAAATCCAACCAATGTAACTTTTTCACCTTTTGAAAGGGCCTTCATAATTGATTCAAGAGTTGTAGAAACTATTTCATCAGCTTTCTTTTGTGTAAGCTGTTCTTTATTTGCTAATTGAAGTACTAAGTCTTGTTTATTCATATATCCTCCGTTTTTATTATTTATTCCGCAACACGATTTTCTAATAAAATTGTGTTGCTTTGCAAAGTGCATCTACTCTCTGTTTGATGTATCGTAATTTAGGTTTTGTCGAATAAATCGAACAAAACCTTTCTTTGCCAGTTCATCATTGTAGTCAAATTACACATGCTAAGGTAATTAAGATGATATGCTAAAAAGCTTGATTTGTCTAGGTTCTAGGGGATTTATAACCTTTAATGTAGTTTAAAATAGACTGTTAGTGATACAAGTTTTTACAATACACAACAAGTTCTGCCATAGATTATTTTGCTGTTTATATGCAAATTTTCAGTGCCATTCAGATTTGTAGTTATAGTATGTTAAAAAGTGTCATAATTTGCATTTATGGTGATAAGAAATAAATCCGCAAAGTTAAAACTTACAAATTTTGTTAAGGCATTAGACTTAGACAAAGCATCTGAGATTCATATCTCAAATGGAATAATTCTACCTAAAGAACAATCTGTTAAGAATGATTTTACAGTAGTTGATTGTAAAGATTGTATTGTTGCACCAGGATTTATTGACACTCAATTAAATGGCTTTGAAGACTGTGACTTTTGGAATCTTCCAAGTTTTGAAAAAATTGATGCTTTAAGGTTAAGACTTGCATTATCCGGCGTGGTTGCATTCTGCCCAACAATTATTACTGCACCAAAAGAAAAAATTACTCAGTCCATTGATCACATAAACTCTTATATAAAACAATCAAAAAATGACATCGGTGCAAAAATATTAGGCATACATCTCGAGGGTATTTTCATTACAAAATACGGGGTTCATGAAAGCAAATATGTTCAAAAAGAACTGACAATTAAAAACCTTGAACCATTTATAAAAGAAAATATAGTGATTTTTACCCTTGCACCAGAGCTTGATAAGACTGGTGAAGCAATAAAGTTTCTTCAAAAAAATAATATTTTAGTTTCAATTGGACATAGTAATGCAACTTATAGAGAAGGAAAAACAGCAATAAAAAAGTTTGGACTAGACTGTGTTACTCATATGTTTAATTCCTTAAAAGGTATTGAAGGTTTTTCACATAGAGGAAATAATCCGGTAAATTTAAAAGCCCTGGAATTGAAACTTACAGATGACAATACAATTATTCCAGAGCAAGATGGGATTATACTCTCACTGTTAAAAGAGAAGAATGTCTGCTGCATGGTAATAGCTGATGGACTTCATGTAAACAAGGAAACAATAGAATTTTTATACCGGCTTAAGGGTAAAGAACAATTTTCACTTGTTACTGATATGGTTTCAACAGAATTTTTCACATTAGCTAAAAGGCAGGGAACTTTAGGAGGTGGACAAACTCCTCTTGAAAAATGTGTTTTTAATTTAGTGAATTGGGGAATTTGTAATATTGAAGAGGCTTTAATATGTGCTTCAAGACCAATCGCTAATAAATTAAGAATTGCTAAAGACTTAGGGTTAAGTCCGCTGGGATTGTGTCCGCTAGGACTGTGTCCGCTAGGACTTGGTGAATTAAGCTTTGGGAAAGAAGCAAATATTACTCTCTGGGATACTAACAAAAACAGAGTTAAGGGAACTATTATGGGAGAGAATATATTCTTAAATTACTGAGGTATTGAAATATCATGAGTGTATATGTTTTAGGTTGGCCACAAGCAAATGGAAAAATTGCCATCTTATGTAGATCTGGTGGAGTAAATCCAGGGCCGGCATTTTGCCAGACAAGAAAAGAAGCAGTACTTCTAAGAACAAAACTTGCAAATGATCCAAGAGGCAGAAGCAATAGAAAAGCTCAGGAAATAATTAAAAGATTATTGATTTATATTTATTCAGGCGAAGAAACCATAATGTGGAGACCTGGTGATTTATGGGTTTATATGGATCCAAAGAAATTAATTCTTTTAGAACAGATGAAATTAAATTAACGTATCATTAATAGGAAAAGATTTCATTTTAATTTAACTTCTCTTAGGGTAAGTCCTAAATATAGATAACCCTCAGGGGTAAGTATATTAGTAAGAATCGGCTTTCACAATTAAAGGATTTATCCGGTTTACCTGGTAAATCCAATCCAGCGAAAGGAAATAGAAAGTCTGGAGCAAAATTTAAAATGACCTATAATGCCTGTATTTTAAGAAGAGAAAGATTTAGAGGAATAAGCTTTCCAGCGCCAATTTATGGGTATTTGTCTCTATGCAAAGATTTAAAACACAAAAAAGCTGAAATAGATAAAAATGCTGTTATTGTCCCGGGTAATTTGCCTTTTGTATCAAAAATGCTTGAGAAGTCCTCTCCTGAAGGTGTTAGACATGCCTGTTGGGGATTTCTACGATATTAACCTGATATTAACCTGCTACTGGTAGTTTGACCGGGATAGCTCTAAGGGTTATTTTAAAAATTTGATTTTTAACATTCATGCTCATTAAGGAAACTATGAACACCGATCTTGTAAAAAGAGATTCAACTAAAGATCTAAATTTTCTGCCTGGTTACTTTACTGGTAACTACACAGCTAAAGCATCTTCTTCAAGTATTCCTCAAATACAAAAGCTTACCAATGCAGCTCAGTCATTTACAAATGAACTCCAGAGGGCAATGCAAGAAAACCCAATAGTATTAAAAAACACAATGATGCAGCCAGCAAAAGTTCAAAACGTTCTAAATGGTCTCCCACTTACAGCATCAGTTACCGAAAGAATTGGAGCAGAGGGAGCCATCCTGGCATTAAGTGCAGCATTACGTTACTGCCAATATTACAAAAAAAACAGCCCTTCTCCTCGTTTCATGTAAAGTTTTTACCTATCGCCCTCCTCGCTCATTCTTCGCTTGCTCGCCTCGCTTTGCGGGCGAAGCGGGTCGGGCTTTACATAGTGCACTTAAACTACCTCTTGTAACACTATTAGTGTTTGCAACGCTATACAATTTGACAATATAAAGTAAATAGTTCATTATAATATCTGCATTTTTGCCAAAGAAAGTTAGGAGATAATCTAGAACCAAGTTCTAGAAAAGTCTTTAAAGTAACCCTAACCGAGGTAAATTAAAAATAATTTACTAATCTTTGGCCCCATCTTTAAAAGTGGGGTTTTTTGTTTATCTATAAAGGATGCCAACATGGACAAGCTAAAAGAGAAAAAAGAAGTAGTACAAAGTTTTAAAGAGTTGTTTTCAAAATCTACTTTAACTATTGTTACTGATTACAGAGGTTTTACTGTTGCAGAAATTACCGATTTAAGAAAAAGACTACACAAAAACAATGCTGATTATAAAATCGCAAAGAATACATTGATTAAACTTGCCGCTAAAGAAACAAATTTAACCGAACTGGAAGAATTCCTTAAAGGTCCTACTGCAATATTATTAAGTTTCGGTGACCCCACTGCATGTGCAAAAACATTTGTTGAATTTATCAAGGAGATTGAAAAAGGACAAATAAAGGGTGGGGTTCTAGATGGAAAATTATTAACAAAGGATGAAATTAAAACCTTTGCATCACTCCCTTCAAAAGAAGTTCTTCTTGGTCAGATTGCAGGACTACTTACTGCAAATACTGCATCGATAGTAGGTATCTTTGAAAGTTTAATTAGAGACATTGCCCTTCTTACAGAAGAAGTAGCTAAAAAGAATTCCACAGGTAAGGAATAAAAAAGGAGATAAAAAAATGGCAGGTAAAGTAGAAAAATTGTTGGAAGATATTTCAACATTAACAATTCTTGAAGCATCTGAACTCAAGAAAATGATGGAAGAGAAGTTTGGTGTTACAGCAGCAGCACCTGTTGCAATGGCAGCAGTAGCAGCAGCCCCAGTTGAAGAAAAGGATGCATTTGATGTAGTCTTAGCAAGCGCAGGCGATAAGAAGATTGAAGTTTTAAAGGTAGTACGTGAAGTAACAGGACTAGGCTTAAAAGAAGCAAAAGATCTTGTTGACGGAGCACCAAAACCACTTAAAAACGGTCTTAAAAAAGACGAGGCAGAAAGCATTAAGAAAAAGATTGAAGCTGCTGGCGGCAAAGTAGAGTTGAAATAACTATAGGGGCAGATCCATTTGTCTGCCCGGTTTAGGGCACCAATCAAAACGTGTTCAAAAAATTACTAATTGCAAATAGAGGTGAAGTTGCACTTCGCATTATCCGGGCAGCTCGTGAGCTTGGAATTGAAACTGTTGCAGTTTACTCTCAGGCTGATGCAACTTCACTTCATGTAGAGCTAGCCGACGAAGCTTATTGTATCGGTCCTGCAAGATCAGCAAATAGTTATTTAAACATCCCTTCAATAATCAGCACTGCAATTTTGTGCAGAGCAGATGCAATTCATCCCGGCTACGGATTTTTAGCTGAAAATGCAACCTTTGCTGAAATGTGTGAATCACATGGAATTAAATTCATAGGACCAACATCAAAAAATATTTCTTCAATGGGAGATAAATCTACTGCTAAAACAATCATGAAAGATTCTAAGGTCCCTGTAATTCCAGGAATTGACGGTCTAATAGATAACTCACAAAAAGCAATTGAAGGTGCAAAAAATATTGGATATCCTGTCATTGTAAAAGCTACAGCAGGTGGTGGTGGAAGAGGGATGCGGGTAGCCTATGATGAAGAGCAATTAATCTCAAGTATTGATTCTGCAGCTCAGGAAGCAAACAATGCTTTTGGAAATGCCGGTATTTATCTTGAAAGATATATTACAAAAATCAGACATATTGAAGTACAAATACTGGCTGATGAGCATGGAAACGTAATTCATCTTGGAGAGAGAGACTGCACAGTACAAAGAAGACATCAAAAATTACTGGAAGAAGCACCAAGCTTACACATCAACAGCACGCTAAGAGAAAAGATCGGACTCTATGCAGTTAACGCTGCAAAATCAATTAATTATAGAAATGCCGGCACAATTGAGTTTATCCTGGATCTGGAAACTAAAAACTTTTATTTTATGGAAATGAATACAAGGATTCAGGTAGAACATCCAGTTACAGAAACAATTTATAATATTGATTTAATTAAAGCTCAGATAAGAATAGCCAGTGGTGAAAAACTCTGGTTAAAACAGGATGATATTAAAATCAATGGTCATGCAATAGAATTTAGAATAAATGCTGAAGACCCGGAGAAAAATTTTGCACCTTCACCTGGAAGAATTGACGGATATATTGCACCGGGTGGACCAGGGGTAAGGGTGGACAGCCACTGTTACACAGGTTATGAAGTCCCTCCATATTATGATTCAATGATTGCAAAACTTATTGTATGGGATAAAGACAGAAATCTTGCTATAAAGCGTGGAATTAGAGCACTGGATGAGTTTGCCATTACCGGAATTCATACTACAATTCCATTTCATTTAAAGGTTTTAGAACATCCAAAATTTATTTCCGGAGATTTTAGTACTGATTTCGTGGCTAAGGAATTCTCTTAAACTTCCACTTCTTCCTCATCTTCTTCGCTTTCCTCATCATCTTCTTCATGGTTATGTCCATCATGTTCACTGTCATGCTCAACAGCTTCAATCTGAGCATGCATAAGTAAAACCACTGCTTCACGTTTTACATCAATAAGCAGCTGTTCAAACATATCAAAAGCTTCTTTTTTATATTCCATTAATGGATCTTTTTGACCATAACCTCTTAAATGTATCCCTTCACGCAAGGCATCCATATTATGCAGGTGGTCTACCCATTTAGAGTCAATAACATGAAGCATAATCTGACGTTCAATTTCTTTTATATTTTCAACACCCAGATCTTTCTGCTTAATTGAATATGCATCCTGTGCAGCCTGTTCCAATACTTCATTCAGATCTTCAAAGGATTTACAACTCAATTCTTCTACAGTAAGAGTATTATTTAATACAGGAAAATCAGCAATTAGTGCTTTATAGAGATTGGGCAAAGATTCATCCTGCCAGCTTTCCGGAGGAGTTTCAGGATTTATATGGGAATATAAAGTATTGTGGACATGGGCGTTTATCATTTCAATAACTGAATCACTTATATCTGAACCTTCTAATATCCTTCTTCTTTCACGATATATTACCTCTCTCTGGGTATTCATTACGTCGTCATACTGCAGGACATGTTTTCTGAGATCAAAGTTATGAGCTTCTACACGTTTTTGTGCCCCTTCAACAGCATTAGTTACCATCTTGGCTTCTATCGGTAGATCTTCTTCTGCTTTAAGAAAAGTCATAATACTGGAAATCTTTTCTCCACCAAAGATTCTCATTAAATTATCTTCAAGTGAAAGGAAAAATTTCGTTGAACCAGGATCTCCCTGTCTGGCTGCTCTTCCACGAAGCTGGTTATCTATTCTTCTTGATTCATGTCTTTCAGTACCTATAATGTGAAGCCCACCAAGCTCTACTACTTTTTCATGCTCTTTATCACACTCATCTTTAAACTTTTGAAATAATTCTTTCCATTTTTCTTTATATTCCAGGCTGTTTTGTTCCAGTTTAAATTTAGTCATAGCTTCGGCTGCTAAATAATCCGGATTTCCACCAAGAATAATATCAGTACCGCGCCCAGCCATGTTTGTAGCAATCGTAATAGAACCAAGCCTTCCCGCTTGAGCAACAATATAAGCTTCTCTTTCATGATTTTTAGCATTTAAGACATTGTGTGGAATCTTATTTCTTATTGCTTCTAGAACTACAACCGATGATTCAAATCTATCCAGGACAAATGCAAGTTCACTATCTTTATATGTTTTTTTCAGTTCTTCAATAATTGGTTTAATATCACAACCCTTAAGATTTCCTGGTCTATCTAAAAGCTTTATTAACTTTTCAGTCTGTTCATTATTGATTTTTCTCTCTTTTAAAGTTTTTAAAACTCTTTGAGCATTTTCCTGCATTACTTTTGTCATTACCTGAGGCTTCGATAGAACTTCAGAAATTAATTCTGATTTTTCTATACTTATTGTTCCTACCAATACCGGTCTTCCTGCAAGATGAGTTTCCACTATCTCTTCAATACAAGAATAGAATTTGTATTTTTCAGTTCTATAAACCTGATCATCAATATCTCCTCTGACATTTATCTTATTTGTTGGAATAGAAACCACATCAAGATTATAGATTTTTCTAAACTCATCCTTTTCTGTATAAGCAGTACCAGTCATCCCTGCTAATTTTGGATAAAGTCTGAATAAATTCTGAAAAGTAATGCTTGCCAGCGTCAAAGTTTCTTCCTGAATCGGTACTGATTCTTTAGCTTCAATAGCCTGATGCAGCCCATCACTCCAGCGTCGCCCCATCATTAACCGTCCTGTAAATTCATCAACTATTACGACTTCCTGCTTGTTATTATTTTCCGGATTCGGTTTTATTACATAATCAATATCTTTTTTAAAAAGCTCTTTTGCTTTTAATCCCTGCAACAAATTATGAGCCAGGTTTGCACGAATATCCCACAAGTCATCAATACCAAGCAGCTTTTCTGCATTTTTAATACCATCATCAGTAAGAATTACATTTTTTGCCTTTTCATCTACCCAATAATCACAATTGTGATCATCTTTATCCTTCCCCTTTTTAAGTCTCAGAGCAAGTTTAGACATTGTAATGTAAATTTCTCTCTGGCTTTTGGTAGGCATTCCAGAAATAATCAAGGGGGTTCTTGCTTCATCAATTAAAATACTGTCAACCTCATCTACAATTGCATAAAAATAATCTCTTTGAACACAGTTCTTTAAATTTGTTTCCATATTGTCTCTTAAATAATCAAAACCAAATTCATTGTTAGTGCCATAAGTAATATCTTTTCTGTAAGAATATAATTTTTCGGTTTTCTTCTGGTTCGGTATAACCAACCCAACATCCATTCCTAAAAAGTTATAGATTTTACCCATCCATGCAGAATCACGCTTTGCAAGGTAATCATTAACAGTTACTACATTAACTCCACGCCCACATAATGCATTTAAATAAACCGGCAGTGTTGCAACCAGCGTTTTACCTTCACCAGTTTTCATTTCAGATATATTTCCATTATGAAGTACGATTCCACCCATAAGCTGTACATCAAAATGCCTCATATTTAAAACTCTTTTTGAGACTTCTCGAACCAGCGCAAAAGCTTCAGGCAAAATCTCATATAGAACTTCAGACGTAGCTCTGGCTCTTGTAGTCCTTATAATTCCAGGAATTTTTGGAGCATCTTCAGGTATTAATAATCTGTCTTCAACATTTTTTAATTTATTGTCTATTATGCCTTTAAAATATGGGGTTTTTGCTTTTAGTTCATCATCAGAAAGTTTCGAGATTTCTGTTTCCAAGCTATTTATTTTTTCAACCAAAGGTTGAATAGCCTTTATTTTAGCCTCGCTATTTTCACCAAACAGTTTTTCCAGGAACTTCAGCATAAGATGAATATCTTTTATGTTATCCTAACCTAAGATATCATATGACATCATTAATTAAATCAGTTCAAGACATAAAAAATGTAATTGCTGAATCTGAAAGACCATTAGCATTAGTTCCTACTATGGGCTCATTGCATGAAGGACATATTTCTCTTATAAAAGCTGCTAAGAATGAATGCAGGACAACTATTGTTTACATATTTGTAAATCCTCTTCAGTTTGGACCAAATGAAGATTTTAATGAGTACCCGCGAAATATAACTGGAGACCTGAAGATATGCGAAGAAAACAATGTAGATTTTGTCTTTGCGCCTGAGGCAGGTGAAATATATCCTGATATAGAAAATGCAAAAAAAAATCCAATTACCCCACCTGATAAATTGAGGAATATTCTATGTGGGAGAACCAGACAAAATCACTTTAGTGGTGTTGCAACAGTTATAAAAAGATTTTTAGACATAGTAGAACCTGATTTTATTTATTTTGGAGAAAAAGACTTACAACAACTCCATGTTATCAAATGGCTTATAAAAGAATTTAATCTGCCTGTGACTCTCAAATCCTGTCCTACAGCAAGAGAAAGTACAGGACTTGCATATAGTTCCAGGAATAAATATTTAACCCATGAGCAGGAAGTCATTGCAGCAAATTTGTATAAATCCTTAAAGCTTGCCAAAGGAAATACTCGCAGTGGCATGTTTTCGATAAATAAGTCCATTCTTGAAAGCCTTATATTTCTTTCCCCTTTTCCCGAAATTAAGATAGAGTATTTTGAAGCAAGAGATAAAACAAATTTAGACAAAGTGGCTGACGATGCAAAGCATGGGTTTTATTATCTAATCGCAGCAAGGATTGGAAAAATAAGATTAATAGATAATATTGAAGTAACGTAAAGTTTCGAATTTAAAAATGAAGCTTGAAAATAAAAACCACCAGATAGCAATAGATGGCCCGGCAGGCTCGGGTAAAAGTACAATTGCAAAATTATTAGCCAGGAAACTCAAATGTTTATACATTGACAGCGGAGCAATGTATCGTGCAGTCACCTTATACATCATTGAAAATGATCTCCTAAACAAGTCAGAAAATACAATTACCCGTCATCTGAAAAAAATAAAAATAACCTTCAGAGAAAACAAAAAAGGACAGGCAGTGATTTTAAACAATAAAGATGTTTCAAAAAAAATCAGATCACTGGTAGTAAGCAAAGAAGTAAGCAAAGTATCCAGCAAAAAAAATGTTCGCAAAGAATTGGTAAAGAGACAAAGAGAAATTGCTAAAAATCAATTTATTGTAATGGATGGAAGAGATATTGGAACTACAGTGTTCCCAGAAGCAGATTTAAAAATATATTTAACAGCATCCCCTTATATAAGAGCAATTAGAAGAAAAAAAGATTTAGAAAACCTCTCCGAACGAATTTCAACAAATGCTCTCATTAAACAAATACAAAGACGGGATGACCTTGATAGCTCAAGGATGATATCACCACTATCAAAAGCACAAGATGCAATAGTTATAGACACTACAAATCTAACAATTAGTAATGTTTTAAAACTAATTAATTCATTCTTACCTGCATAATGAGGTTATAATATCCCTATGACTGAAAGAAAGAATATGCTGCCTGTTTTCCCCTTACCAGAGGTAGTTATGTTCCCAGAAATGAATTTACCGCTTCATATCTTTGAAGAGAGATATAAGCAGCTTATATCCGATTGCTTAAAGACAGATAAGCGGTTTGGTATTGTTCTCGAAAAAGAAAATAACCTGTGCGCTAAAGTAGGCACCTTAGTAGAAATTCTTGATGTTGAGAATCTGGAAGATGGAACGATGAATATCTTTACTGAGGGGGGGGAAAGATTTGAAATAATAAGTCTTTTAACTGAAGAACCTTATTTTGTAGCAGAAATTCAGCCTTATGAAGATACAGACATCGAGATAGATAATGAATTAAAATCATTCTTAAAACAAATTAGACAACTTGCCTCAAAAGCTTTGAAAATTTTTGATTTGATTTCTGATGAAGAGAATTTAAAGAAAATAAAACTGCCAAGTAAACCTGATGAACTTTTATTTTTAATTTCCACAAATCTGACATGCTCTCATGAAGAGAAACAAGCAATTTTAGAAATAAGATCAATAAGAGAGAGAGCCAAAAAAATAATGCCCTTGTTAAAAGATGAACTACAAAAACTAGAGGTCCTGCTGGAAAATAAAAATACAAAAAAAGATGTAGAAAAAAACGGCAAATTAAAAATTCATTAGTAGAGGCATGCCAGTCTCTACTTTTTTTTACGACGTGAAATTAATATCCCTATATAACCGCCAAGTGCAGCAAATAAGACCGTAATAACAATCACAAAAATACTGGTAGTTAGAAACAAAGCAGGCAACAGCTCTAAAAAATTCGGTATAGAACCGGCTTCTTTTGGCCAATTTTTTTCCAGAGTTCTAATCAACATCTGCTGATTATCAGAAGATCTAAAAGAAATCAGAGTAAGAATATCAAGGAAGGTTCCACCTATAATCCCTGAGAATAGCCCTAAAAAAAGGCCATCGCTAATAGATCCAATTTGTTTGGTAATTTTATTTGCAAGTCTAACAGTTACATAGCCACCGGCTATTGCCCATAAAAATATTGCCGGCACAAAAACTACTGAAAGCATTGCGATTAACAATCCACCAAAAATCACCGGTTTTAAATAAGGATCTTTCATATATCGCTCCGTGTCAACCCTTTTTTATTTTATCTTAAAAAGGGTTGGATACTCTGCTCTTAGCGGCTAATTCTTTTTAACGTTCCGGTTTTTCGCAGATGGAAAAACCTTCACTTAAATTTCTCTTATCTTTATATAATTCATGAAGATAATGATATATTACTATACTTCCCGAACACGAAAGATTCAGTGAATGCACTAAGCCAAATTGAGGAATTTCAAGAACAGGAAAACCGCTGCTTTGTTTAAATAATGCCGGTAATCCACCTTTTTCAGCTCCAAGAAAAAATAAAGGGTTTTTAGGATAATTAAATTCAAATAAAGACTTTGAGTTTTCCGTTTGTTCAACTAAAACTAAATTATAGTCACTATTTTTCACAAATAGAAGGAAATCCTCAAGTTTCTCAAAATAATTTATTTTTGTCCATTTATCACTCGAAACTGCGGCATAGGTATTATAACTTTTATCTCCAATTAAAAAGAATTCTTTGCCTTTAGCACAATGCACTGTTCTAAGCAGTGAACCAATATTAAACTCTTTTGAGATGTTGTAAACAGCAACTGCAAATGGATGCATCCATGAAAAATATTCCTCAAGTTTTTCATCCCTTTCTTCTGACATATTTTCAGTTATTATCTGTCAACTATTGGCTTTTAGCTGCAAGTTGATTTCCAGCAGCTATTTCTTGAATTGAAACATTGATTAAAGGACGCTTACCAATAAGCTCTAAAACACTTTTATTTACAACATCCCTAACAATTGATTTTAAATTTAGAATTTCCTTTTCTTCTTTTTCAACGCTTTGTTTAACCGCTTCTTTTACTAACTCTACAGTCCCAAGACAAAATGCTCTCCAGTCTTTCCCTTTTGCGAAAGAACATGCTTCAGCTAAAATTTCAGGACCTGCAATAATATTTCTTTTTTTATCTACAGCAAGTGCTATTGTTATCGTTCCTTCTTTAGACAATGATATTCTTTCTTTCATTGTAGTTTCATCTATATCCAGTTTTTTTGCCTGATTATAGTAAATTGACGGGGCTGGTATTTTATTTGCAACCCTGGCAACCTGTTCTCTTAACTCAAGAACATCACCATTCTTTAAAATGTGAATATCATTTGGACTAATCCCCATCATCTCTGCAATATTTCCATACTGAACAAGCTGTCTTTCTTCTCCATGTGAAGGAGCAAATGACCTGGGCTTTGTAACTGTAAGCATAAACTTTGATTCTTCCTGTGCCGCATGACCTGAAGAATGTACTCCCTGTCCACGCCCACCGATAATCTGTACTTTCTGAACAAAAAACTGATCCATAGTATGAGCCAGAATTCTTGCAATCCCTGGCGCAGGATTAGAGCTTACAACTATAATATCCTTAGATTTAATTTTAATCTGAGGATGCTCATTCTTTGCAACGCTGATTAAAGTAGATAAAAAATCCCCGTATTTCCCGGAAGCTAGAATAACGACTTCATTGTCTTTTAAACTGTTAAGCTCTTTTTCCTGTATAAATAATTTCTTATCAAAGTCAATAAAACCTGCATTAACTGCAGTATGAATTTTATTTGTCAGGTATTCTCCAGCAAGAAAAATCTTTTTGCCGTTTTTCTGTGCCAGTTTAAATATAGTCTGAAACTTATATAAATTATTAGCATAACTAACAATAATCACTCTTGAAGAGGACTCTTTAAATATCTCATCAAATCTTTTAGTAATTGAACGCTCTGATTGAGAATACCCGGGTGATTCAATATTTATAGAATCACTAATTAAAAGATCTACCCCTTCTTCTCCAGCTTTAGAATATGTATAGTAATCCAGCAGATTACCATCAAGCGGAGTTTGATCAACTTTGTATGAACCTGTGTATAAAACATTTCCAGTTGAATGTTTAATAAACAATCCATAAGTATCAGGAAGCATAGAGGTATTTCTTATAGGAATAATACTGAATTCTCCGACATTAAATTCTTTTCTCGGTTCAAGAAACTCACACTCAGGCAGGGTATTATTTTTTATCTGGGACTTTAACATTTCCAGAGCAAGTTTTGAACCCCAGATCTTTGGAATTTTTACTTTATCCAAGAGATAAAATACTCCGCCAGAACAATCATCATGAGCAGAAGTTAATATCAAGCCCTTTATTTGTGATTGATTTTCACTTAAATAAGTCGCACTTGGCAATATAAGATCTACACCTGTCAAATCAAAGCCAGGAAGCATCATTCCAAAATTTACAATTACAATTTCTCCCTTACTTTCAAGAATCCAGGAATTCTTCCCAATTTCACCATGTCCACCAAGTGGAATTACTCTTAATATGTCTTTTGTATCTTTTGTTTTCATTCTTTTTATATAGCGCTCCGTGTTTTCAAGAAAACACTCCACTCTTAGCGGCTAATTCTTCTTGACGTTCCAGTTTTTCGTTTGCAGAAAAACCTTCACTTGCATCTTCTTTATACAGAGCAAGGGATATTAAATTATTTTGCATATACTTTGCTAAAAAATATTTCCTGTAGTTTTTTTGCACCATCAACAATCCTGGGTCCTGGTCTATTTAAAAGATTATCATCAACTATAAATATTTGTTTGTTTTTTATTGCGTCAAGTAAATCCCAACCGGATCTGTTCAGCACCTGTATTATGTCTACCTTTTCACCAAACCCACACCAGGAAATAATTATTTTCTCAGGATTATATTCAAAGAGTTTGTCAATGCTGATTGGCATACTTCTTTTGCCTGATTTAATAAGTCCATAATCACCACCTACAATTTGAACCAACTCTGGAATCCAATTTCCTGAAATTGTAGGAGGATCATGCCATTCTTCAATATAAACCTTTGGTTTTAAAAGCTTTGAAGGCTTATTGTTTTCAATCTCAGCTAACTGCCTTTTAATATTTTCCACCAGTTCTTCTGCACATTTCTTTTCATTTACTATTTTTCCAACTTCTAAAATATCTGAATATATTTGTTCTAAATTTAATGGATCAGAATGATAGACATTAAAACCGGCTTCTTTCAGCTTCACTGCAATCTTTTCCTGAACAATGCTATTTGTAATAATTAAATCGGGTTTTAATTTTTCAATTAACTCATAATTAAGCTTTATCCATGAACCAATTACTGGTTTTTCTTTTAATAAATCTTTTGGAAAGTCACAATAGGCGGTCTTCCCTATAATTAAATCTTGCCTGCCAAGCAAACAAAGGATTTCAGTATGAGCGGGAGAACATGAAACAATTCGGGGTGGATTCATATAAGATAAGTGTAAATGATATCAAGTTTAATAAGCTAATAAAAAGTAAATACAGTAAAACCACTGCGACGGATTACAATTAGAAATATGTCAAATAACTCAACAACAAGTATTTCTTCTATCTATGGACCTGTAGATTCCTGGAGACTGGGAAAATCTCTTGGAATCGACTTAATCATGGATACATCAACATGTTCATTTAACTGTACTTATTGCCAGCTTGGTTTTATACAAAAAATAACCAATGAAAGAAAGATTTTTATACCAACAAAAAAAGTTATTGAAGATTTTAAAGTAAGTAACTGGCAAAACTCCGATGTAATAACCATAAGCGGCAGCGGCGAACCAACTCTGGCAATAAATATTGGTGAAGTCATAAAAGAAATTAAAAACATCACTTCCTCTAAAATCCCAATTGCGATTTTAACTAATGGCACCTTATTAAATGATCAAAACGTTAGAGCTGATATTTTAAATGCTGATGTAATTTCAGTAAAACTTGACGCAACCAATGATAAAACGCTTAAAGAAATCAACAGACCAGCAAATGGAATAGATCATGCTTTGATCCTTTTAGGAATTAAGAAATTAAAAGACGATATTATAAAGATTTACGACGGTAGACCTTTACTACAAATTCAAATAATGTTTATGCCACAAAATAAAAATCAGATTGAAGAGTTAGCAAAATTATTAAACGAAATAAGACCTGATGAAGTAGCTTTAAATACACCTACAAGACCCTACCCAAGCGGATGGGACCTGATTACAAGAGGGGCTCATGGTGAAGATGCTAAAAAAATAAAGTTTCCCACTAAACCTCTAAAGAGGTTAACCCATGAAGAAGCCAAAGAAATTGAAAATAAATTAAAAGCTCTGACAGAATTAAAAATACTCTCTGTGTATAAGAGTTAAAAAATAAAAGCTTCTATAATCGACGCATTTAGTAGTATTAAAAACATTTAATCAAAGTAATCAAAATGTTAAAAAAATCTAAATTAAATAGCGAAATACAGATAGGCATTCCCCTATTGAATCCAGCAAAATACTACAATGCATAATATATAAAACATTGTAGTTTTAGTATTCTTTAATTAAAAATTTTTCAAAATCCATTTTTAATATATGACCGGTATTTCAGCAACAAATCAAAGTAATAGAGTACTGCCACAATCCAACTGGAATTACTATAAAGATCTAGCAAGTATTGTTTGTTCCAGAGAATCAACTTATAGAACTGCTCTGGATATTACCGGATTTGACATTCCTGTATTAACTGCAGATGCCTTTAGAGGGATAAAGAAATTTCTAGAATCCCTTGTTGAGTGTTCTTCAGCAACTATTTTTGTAGGCATATCACCACTCTTAACTACCTTTGTGGGTAAAACACTCAGCAAAGCAACACTACCAGAAAAGCTTCAAAAAGATGCAATGAATTTATTAAAATTCAATATGGATGAATTAAGAGATTTTGAGAAATTTAAACCTGCTTTACAAAGAATAAGATCAGAAGAAGTCGAAGATAAATTATTTATTGCTGCCCTGTTTGAAAAAGCAGGAAAGAAAGACAAAGCAGAATTCTATAAAAAAGAAGCTCAGGAAATAGAGGAATTCTGCGACAAATTTGAAGCTACAGACAACACAAGAAAAGTTGCTTATAAGCTAAAAAAAGCAACTATAATCGGTGAAAGTTTTATAGAAGGTGGATTCTGGGGTGCTTATGGATTGTTGTTTAGAGGATTTAGAAAATATATTTTACGAGAAGATAGATTTACCGGAACCAAAGGGTATGTAAGCGATGAAGAAAGCCAGGAGCTTGGCGAGACTGGAGGACTTAATTTATTTCAAAAGATTGTTGGTGTAGGATCAATATTTATATCTCCTATTTTAAATTTCTTTTTACTTAATAAAATTGAAGATAGAGAAGCTGTAAAGAAAAGCAAATTCCTCCAGGTCGTTGACAATAATCTGGATATGACACATGGAGTATATCCGAAACTTGGACTTTTATTTACGCAAACAACTATTCCAAAATGGATTGGTACTATATGCCTTTCCCAGGGATGGTTTGAAAGAACTGAAAGAATTTTAAAGCTCTGTACAGTAATTCCATCATGGTGGTTAGGACATAGAGTTACAAATGGTACATGTGCATTAAATGCAGACAAAAAATTAGCTGAAAAATATAAGGTACCGCGCGGTATTTTAGTAGAGCCGGAATACTTAAATCAAACAAAAGATAATAATGAAGGCTTTTTAAAGAGGATTCAGAAGAGATTCCCTGAACCCGCAAAGATTCACCATGTATTAAAATCAACTGAAGGAAGTAAGCCACTGCAGGATGAAGCAGAAGATCAACATGCACAATGTCTTTATAAAGGATTTGCATTACATTCGCTTGGAGTATTTGCTATAAACATGGCAGTAAATTACACGACTAAATTAAGAGCACTGTGGGCACTGAGAAACTGAAAACTTAAAGGTTAAATCTTAAAACTTCACTTTTAACTTTCAACTTTTCACTTTTTCTTATCTAACTCACTCCAATTATGAACTCTTGTATCCTGAAGTTTTAACTGAGATTTTTCATATTCAGAACTTAAAACATCATATGCTGATTTAGGTTTGTTATGTAGTATTGAAATGAACAAATTAATTGCAAAAAATATGAAAAAGAAAACAATTAAAACAAAAAAACCTTTAAAAATGTTTCTTGTAGAGTTATTTAAATTTTGTAATTTATCATTCATCTCTATAATAAGTAAAATTAAAGCAAAAATTTGGCATCTTGGTTATAATCTAACATGTTAATAATGATACGGCTGGATAGCTCAGTTGGTAAGAGCAATGGATTCATAACCCATAGGTCGGCAGTTCAAATCTGCCTCCAGCTAGATATATAAGCGAGGATTTTCCGAAAACAAAAATCCGAGCGCTGTGAGTTAAAACATCAAAATAGCAAGGAGTCTGCGTAGCAGCGACGAAGCGTTATAAAAAATCATAACCCATAGGTCGGCAGTTCAAATCTGCCTCCAGCTATTTTTAACGCAAAATAACTGCTACTCAGATTATTTCGCTATTTATCGATAAAACTTTATGACGTTCAGGTTTGAATTCACAGCGAACCTTCACTTGCAGAATAACTAAAGCGATTATATGCCCAAAGTAGTGAGTGATAAGTACATATGCTTTATGAACTTTGAGTTTTTTATCTTAATCTTCATAAAAACCTTTTTAGATTTAAAAATCATATATAATAATCCCAATCATTAATAACTAAAATGCAAATAACTGATGTCAATATGGCTACTGGTGCAGTTTCTCTACCTAAAGATCCACCTACCGTAGATGCAAATACACCTATACCAGAAAAAGTTGCTGTAGTACCTCCAGAAGAGCCTATAAAAACACCTCCAAGCCGTCTCATAAGTCCAGAAACATTAAAAGCCACAGCAAAGCTTTGTTCATGGGTTACGCTAGGAACATCTAGATGGCTAGTGTATTTAACAGTTTTAGTAATAACACCTTTGCTTTGTACCCCTTTAGGAAACAGTTTGTTAAATAAAGCTGCTAGAGGTTTAGGAATAGCACCTCCAGGAGCATCTAAGCCAAAAGAAGATTCCAATTATAGTCAAGCTTTAAACTTTGATCCTTTTTTTGATGGACTCCCTTCTTCAAAAAAAATCAAACAAGATTGTGCAGCTTTAGAAATTCCACCAGGCAGTATGGGGAAACTTGAATCAAGTCAGGAAGTTGATCGACTAAAAGCCAGAATTAAAAGCAAACAAACTAATGATGAAATAAACACTAGCGACACTTTAACTCTTTTAGAAGAATATAAAACACTCAATAAATTAACTTGGGGCGAAAATGATAACGGAACAGAAAGACTAGCATTAAATCCAGAATGGTTATGCTCCAAAGAAAGTGGATTGAATCCTCTAATGAGTATGCTTTTAAAAAGCAACAGAGATGAAATTAAACCAGAACATGTAGAAGGCTTAAAAAGGATGCTTAAAATTAGAGAATATAACTTAAGCGATCCAGATGAACACAATAGATATATAACTTATGAAATAGATATGTTCTATGGACCAAAACATTTAGCCACTGTAAGAGATTTAAAAAATCCAAGAATTATTGACAAAGCAAGAAACATAGATGAGCCCTGCAAAGCCCCATTCGTTATTCCCCTTGCTAACCAGATCTTCAAAAATATGAATGCTAATGACGCTGTAAGAGATGATTTGATTCCAATTCCTGATTATAGCAATCACTATGTAATCAGAACATGGGTTCTATCAGATTCCCAGTTAGAAAACATTTTGAGACCAAACAAAATATATCCTGCATTCAGGTTTGAAGGTTCAGGTAAACTTTCTGAAAATCTATGTTTTGTGTACACTAACGAAGATGGCAAACTCACATCAAGAGATCAATATGGAAGAACAAATGTTTATGAAAACTTGTCTGAATTTAGATCCGAGGTGAAATTAATTGTGCTAGAACCAGATTCAGTGCCTAACTTTAACCTTTTGACTCTTATTATATTTGGTGGTGCAATTCCTCTTTCAGTTATAACTCATATAGGAACAAAATATTTAAGCAGGAGACTCTATCCAAAGCCACCAGATTTGCCGAATAAATCGGACAAAGTAAACTTAGCTAATCCTATTACTTAATTTAATTTCAGCAGTTATCATTTTGTTGTTTTTATATCGATCAATTCTTCTCGTCTGATCGCATTTGCCGGATAAACCGGACAAATGTTTTCTTCATCAAGCCTTACCATGGTCAACTATCTTAACCACAATAGCTTTAGCCAATTCACGTCCTATTGCAATTTGTTGTTCGTTTTTTTGAATAACTATGGGACCACCGGGAAGTTTATTAATTATTCGGACACATTCACCAGGTTCTATACCAAACCTCATAGCATCTGCAGATAGTTTTTCCTGATTAATTGAGATAATTTCCAGAATTGACTTTTTTGGCGCATCTTCTAAATTCATAGTTATATATTAGTAGTTTTTATTTACCGCGACAAAATCTTATCAGATGAATAGTTTACTCGGAAATGTTACATAACTAGGCAGAAACTATTAGTGTATAATAATCAGGTCTTTCTTAAAGACAGTGTATACTTTATATCGCGGGGTAGAGCAGTCTGGTAGCTCGTCGGGCTCATAACCCGAAGGTCGGAGGTTCAAATCCTCCCTCCGCAACCATGTTGAGTGGATCGCAAATCTGATGAATTAGAAGCCCAAGCACCTGTTTGGGCTTTTTTATTATTTACCAGCGAAGTGTTAGGCGTCCCCCCACAATTTAACCGCAATGTACTTTGATGTAGAATCTTAAACACTATAAACCTCATGAAGTTTTGGCATTTTAATCTGATGTCCTTTATTTTTCAACTCACTAGCAATACTAGCCATAGCTTCAGGAGCACCATGAACCAAAAAAGTAGTTTCTGGCTTACCTGTATTTTTATGCCATTGAATTAATTCATCACGTCCAGCATGAGAAGAAAATCCATTTATTGTATAAACTTTTGCACGTACGCTTATTTCTTCTCCGTAGATATAAACTGTTTTTGCACCATCAATTATTTTTCTTCCAAGTGTTCCTCCTGCTGCAAAACTAACAAAAACCACACTGCACTCTTCTCTCCACAAATTATGTTTCAAGTGTGAGCAAATGCGTCCGCCAGTACACATACCTGATCCAGCCATAACCACTGCTCCACTTTTTATACTGTTTATTGCTATTGATTCAGAAACATCTCTTGTAAAACTTAGGCTTGGTAAGTAAAAGGGATCTTTATCTTGTTTAAAGAGTTTTGTAAATTGTTCGTCATAACATTCTGGATGATGTTTATAGATTTCTGTTGCTGAAATTGCCATTGGTGAATCAAGAAACACTTGCATATTACGTGGCAGTTTACCTTTTTCAACTCCTTCTCTTAAAAAAAATAGAAGCTCCTGGGCTCTCTCAAGAGCAAATGTAGGAATATAAACATTGCCACCACGCTTGAACGTATCATTAATTGCCAGATAAAATTCATTAACAGATTCCTCAATTGATTTATGTGATCTATCTCCATAAGTTGTTTCCATAACTACAACATCTGCCTGTGGCAAAGGAACTGGATCACGAATTATTGGTTTATTTTTATTGCCAATATCTCCGGAAAATATAATTCTTTTCTTTGATTTACCTTCTTCAATTTCTAACAGTATTGATGCAGCACCAATTATGTGTCCGGCATCAAAGAATGTTGCTTGAATCCCTTTTGAAAGTTTTATTGGTTTTTCATATACTGCGTTATGCCCAAAATAATCCAATGAGTTAAGTACATCTAAAGTGCTGTAAAGCGGATGAGTATTATGATGCCTACTTTTTTTACTATATTTGTAACTCCTCTTAAAATGTTTTGCGCTTCTTTTAGCTTCTTCTTCATGTACATGAGCAGAGTCAAGCATAACAAGCTTTGCTAATTCACGAGAAGCAGATGTGGTAATAATTTCACCGCAAAAGCCTTGTTTAACTAAAAGTGGTATTCTTCCACAGTGATCTAAGTGTGCATGGGTAAGTAAAAGATAATTTATATCCTTTGGTTTAAATCCAAATGGTTTTAAGTTTTCTTCAGCAAGCCCACCTCCACCTTGATACATTCCACAATCAATCAGAATCTTTATATTCCCAATTTCAACCAGGTGACATGAACCTGTTACTTCTCTAGCTGCTCCATGGAAAGAAAGTTTCATAATGGATTATCCTTATAGATATGCTTGATAATAAACTCTACTCTTTCCGAGATGGAAGCAACTGGTACTCTTATAACTTTATAGCCAAGGTCTGTGTAACAATTATATAGAGCTTCATGAATTTCTTTAGCTTTTGCACTCGTTTCTGTTCTTGCATAATCTTTTTCATAAAGAGGAAGTAAATCAAGAATAAAAATACCTTTGTATTGCCTTTTCTTACTTGTTTGTACTGCAAGATTATGATCACCTGAACATCTTTTTATATAAACTATACTATCCGGCAAACCTCTTTCCCAAAAAATAAGATCTTTCTTGGGTGCAGATTCTTCTGTCTCAATCTTTATCTTTAGGATTTTATGCTCAAAACTTTTTTCATCACCTCTTATTTGTTCAATAGTTTTTCCTTTGCTTAATTCATCATCAATTAAAATTCTGGCAACTTCAGGACGAATCAGATAACCTAAATATGCAAGATGATCAATAGTTTTTGATTTTCCAGTAGAAGGCCCGCCGGTTACAATGTACCAATTTGTTTTTTCAATAATTCCATTCATTAATTCTTACTCACTCTTATAATTCTACCTTTTTAATTTTAAATAGTAAGGAGCTAGTAAGTTCTTCTAATATCGAGGATTCTTGAAATAAATTCATGGTAGGTTGAAGAAGAAACCTCCTCTTCCTGCTTGGTCTCAAGATTTGGATTTAATATAAGTTTTAACTTTCTTTTATTCGTTTTAATTTTGCCAGGTATTTCTTTTGCTGGATTGCCAGCTACTTTTGTGTATGGTTTGACACTTTCAAGAACAACACTGCCAACTGATGAAATAATTGCTCCTTCGCCTATTGTTATAAATGGAGCTATCATTGTTCCAGGGCCTATTTTTACATTATCTCCAATTCTTACTCCTGGTCCTATTTTTACTTCAGCTCCGATATCTGCATTTTTTCCAATAGTGACTCCAGGAGATATGGTTGTAAAACCTCCTATTGAAGCTCCTTCTCTTACATCTATATAACCAAGTATCATCCTTCCGCTTTGTTCAAACAAATGATTAAAACAATTGACTCTTATTCCAATTGAAGAATTTTTGTGAAATCTGGTCCAACCATTGAGGACTACATCAATAGTTAGTTCTGGTGCTATAAAAACATCCTTATCAATTACTAGTCCTGCAAGTCTCAGCATAAGTCTTTGTAGTCCACATGGCGGTAGCAGACTTGCTATTTTTGCCAGGTAACCACGAAAAATCATGTGTGATTTTATTCCAAGTTTAAATGATGAAAAAATTGCATTTTTATTTGCATCTTCACCTTCTAGTCGCATGACAAAATATCTTTTGGGATATTTTCTTTTTTTATTATTTTCTACCCATGATTGGACTTTTTGATAGTACTTGCTTTTAAGGAACATTTAGCTAACCACCTTCTTTAGAAATGATATTTTGGATTTATACAGCTACATCCTTATCTACAGAGTAACACTGGACAAGTTGCTTCCATCAACACATTTTTCGTAGTGCTTCCAAAAATCAATTCCATAAGTTTGTTTTCACCAAAGGCTCCTATTACAACTAACCCAGGATCAAAAATCTTTATCTGCTTAGCAATTCCTATCCAGGGCATAGCAGCTCCAAAATCTACTATATATGTAGCATTTAACTCATACGGTGTAAGAAATTCCTTTGCTTCATCCAGAGGTTTCTGTGCAGAATCAATATCATTTGCTACACTGACAACCTTTACGTCAAAGTTTAAAAGCTTTGCAAATGCTGCTCCTATGCTTAAAGCACGTTGTGAATTCTGGCTACCATCATAGGCTATTAAGATTTTATTATTCACCTTTGCATTTTCAGGTACTACCAGTACAGGTCGTGTAGTAACTCTAAGTAAATCTTCTGTAACTGGTCCTGGTTCTTTTGAAGCTTCAGGATAAGTTTTCCCTCTCCTGCCAACTATTATAAGATCTACTGTTCTTGTCATTTGTTCAACTATTTCATGAACCTTTCCTCTCTTAGTGAAAAATTCATAGTTTACAGCAAACTTTTTACATTCTTCTTCAAAACTCTTTTTTAATCTGTCAGCTTCAGCAATAAACTGTTTTTCAATCTCTACTTCTTCCAATGTTGGACGTGAATGAAGAGTGGCTGAAGTAGCCCCAACTGCTGCACCCATGAGCTCAACAGGCTGCCATTCAAGTAATCGCATAATATCTTCCACATAAAGTCCTTTTACTTTTGCACCACAAATCCTGGCTAATGCAACACCTATATTTAATGCAGACTTGCTTGACTTAGATTCATCCATTGCTATTAATATGCTTTTCATAAGTTTATCCTTTCAATACTTTGTTTTCTTAGCCCTTTAAATTTTATTTATATCTAACATCATCACTTAGCTCCCTCACCATATCTGCAATACACTCATCATCAAATTCAACAACTGGTGCTAGATCACTCATGGAAATAATACCGACTAACTTCCCGTCTTTTTCCACAGGTAATCTTCTGTATCCGTAATCACCCATTATGTCCAAAGCTTCTTTACAAGTGCTTTCGGGGAATATTGTCATAGGCCACTTTGTCATAATTTCATCAACTGTTGTCGTTCCTAAATCTCTTTTATGTGCAATAACACGAGTAACTATTTGTCTGTCAGTTATCATTCCAAGTAATTTTTTCTGCTCACCAACTATAAGAACAGTACCAACATTCTCTTCATCCATTAATAAAGCTGCTTCATAAATACTTGTTTTTGGGGTTACGGTTACAAGATTTGTTTGCATTACTTGTTGTACCTGCATTTCTGTTGCTATTGTCATTGCTTTATCTCCTACTTTAATAATTTAATCTATTTATATAATGCCCTTAATTACTAATTGATTCATCAACCAGAAGGAGAAACTTAAGGATGATTTTTCTCAATCAAAATCATCCTTTGGATTTTCGTAGGGTTGATTTCAATTTCATTAAAGCCAGGTATTCTTAATATTGTAAAAAGCAAGTTAAGAGGAGGGTAACAATATGACACTTACAAAATGGAAACCATCTAATGGTTTAAGCAGGTTTTTTGATGAGGATTTTCCTGTATTGAGGTGGAAGCCTTTTAGAGATCTAGATAGATTCTTTGATGAAGATTCTCCAGTTATGGCATTACCGAAGTTTGGTTTTGATTTAGCAGCAGATATATATGAAAAGAATGGAAATGTTATAGCTGAGATGCATCTTCCTGGTATTGATCCAGAGAAAGTAGACATTTCTGTCGAAGAAAATTATCTTAAGGTTTCTGGTTCAAGAGAGGAAAAGAAAGAAACAGAAGAAAAGGACTTCTACAGCAAAGAAATTAGACGTGGCTCTTTTGAAAGAACTATTTCTCTGCCACATGCTGTAAAAAAAGATAAAGCAGATGCCAGCTACAAAGATGGTGTCTTGAAAATAACAATTCCAAAAGATGAAAAGAAGGATGGAACAGTCAAGGTAAAAGTAACAAAGTAATCTTGACTTATTAATGAGGCTCTACACTTACCATAACAAGGAGGTGTAGGGCTTTATTAATTTAATGAACTGGTACAAAGTCAAGATATTTACGTCTTGTAATCTATGCAAGAACAGGCACATCATAAAGAGCCACCGTTTGGACATCATCTGGGTATTTGGTATCCATTTATATGGAGACTGCTTGGAACAAACAGGTTCTGGTCACCCTCAATGTGGCTTCCTAGAGAATCTGCTCTAGCAATAGATATTTATATAGGTATATGGTGGCTGCTTGAAATAGTTTACTTGTTTTGCTGGAAAGAAATTAGTCTGCTTGGTAACTTTTTTATTTGGCTTGTAACAATATTAAGCATTTTTAGATTAACAGACATAATGTTTGTTCTCTTATCAATAATTGTAAAAGGCAATTACAGAAGAAAGGGAGATTGGCCCTCAGTAAACAGAGTTATTCTTCTTGTTATTTTAAACTCCATTGAAGTCATGTTTTTATTTGGAGTCTTGTATTATTTGGTTGGGAAATTATTTCCGGAAATTGCCAATGTTTCTGAAAGCATAAATAATTTGTTTGATGGACTCTACTTTAGCTTTGTAACTGGTACATCTCTAGGCTATGGTGTACCTCACCCAGTTGGATGGTTAGCAAAATTGTTTTCTATTTTTGAGGCAACATCTGTAATATTAATAATCATTACGGTGTTTGGATATATTACAGGTGTGAAGAAAGAGCAAAAAGAACAAAAATAAACTATGCTATTGTCTCTTTCATCAAGTGAACTTCACTAGCTTCCTCTACTTCATGTATCGGGTTTGGTTCTTCTAACATAGTTACTTGTCTTTCTGACTGGGTTTCTAATTCTTCTTGTTTACTTGTAATCTTGGTTCTACTTGCAGAAAATGCAGCAGCCCCAAGCAAAATTAAAAGTGAAGGATGCAGAGCAAGTGTTTTTGGATCTATATAAATACGTGCATTCTGTCTCTGAATTAAAGGTATTTTTGCTTGAACTTTTCCTTCTATAGTTTTTACATTAAGAATATTAATAGGAATTTTAAGATCTACTTTAGCAATTGCCTCTTTTGTTGCTAATGGAATCTTAGTCATGGTAACAATAGGTTTTTCTACTTTATTTAGCACTTGAGGCTGAATGAGTTTATTGTCGGCAATATTTTTTATGTTTTCCTCAGGTTTATTTGATTTATTTCTTTCTGAAATATTCTGCAAAATCGTTTCAATTGACTGAGCAGGATTTCTTAAAATTTCTGTCAGAATTGCTGGATTTTCTTTTATAATGCCAAGTATCTTTGGATTACTAATTACAGCACTTAAAAGTGCCGGATTGCTTGCCAGCATATTTAAAAGTGAAGGGCTGTGAGAAATTTCTTCAGCCAAAAAAGGATTACTAAAAACAGCTGCTCTGAGAGATGGATTTCTTTCCACCTTTGCTAATACTCTAGGGTCAGAGATTAATCTTGCTAAGTCTGATAAATAAATATGAGGTTTAAAAATATGATGTGTTTGGAGAAAATGATCCGTAAAAATATTTTCATTATGGGTTGGATGTAATTGTATAGGTTGCACAATTTCGTAAGTCATTTTTCTTTACCTGTTTAATATAAAACTTATACACTTATATAATGCACTAAATCTTACGATAGTTTCTCAGCCAGAAGTATAGATTTGAAAAATAAAATCATCCTTTTGGTTAATCATAAGAGGTTATTTCCCACAGACATAGCTTGTTGAAGTAACTTCATTACTATCTAAAACATTATTATTATTTAAATCTAAACCACTTTCAACTTTAGTTCCACCTTTTTTGCAATTGTTTCCATCAGGCTCATCACTAACTTTTACTAAGCTGATTAATCCATTAACTCCATTTGCACCGGTATCTCCAATTGCACCATTACAAACATAATTGCTAGAAGTCACTTCAATTACATCTAGTGTTCCATTGTTATTGGAATCCAAACCACTTTCAACTTTTTTACCGCCAGTAGTACAATTAGCACCAGTAGATTCAGTAGTGATTTTTACTAAACTATTTACTCCGTTAGTACCAGCTACACCTGTTGCTCCGGTATCACCTTTATTACCTTGTGGTAATCCTAAAACAAGAGTACAGGCATCAGGATCAAAATTGGATGTTGCTATAGATCCAGGTGAGAGAGTAACTGAAGATATAGAAAGTGTTGAAGTCATATCAGTACAAACACTCATTCCATCAGCCCCATTAATACCATTGGTACCGTTAGTGCCATTACTACCATTTACACCATTAAAACCAACTGGAATACCAAATGTAAGATTGCAAAGCACAGGATCAAAAAATACACTGGATTGACTTCCTGAAGGTAAATTATTTACAAAAACCATAAGACCATCCTGTGTGTTTTCACAAATACCCATACCAGGAGATCCAGCTTCTCCTTTTTCACCTTGTAATCCCTGTGGACCTTGTGTTACTGGTAAACTTTCTGTTGCAAAAGCTGAGCATTTTACTTCAAGTGCACCTACTAATGTTTCTGTTATGCCTAGTAGTGGAGAACTAACAATTACATCTCTAAATCCAGGTTCAATATTACTGGAAGCTAAAAGTTTTACTTTTGCAATATTTTCTTCAGAGACATCTATATTTTTTACGTTAATGTCGGTTCCTTCTATTTTTATCTGTGTCAGAGTATTTAAACCTTTGCCTGAAACCGAGATTATCCTTTCACCACCACATTCAACAGTGCTTGGATTAATAAAATCTGCTCTAAATTGAGGTCTAGTAAGGATATTTGCGGTGCAAATTCTTCCACCATCAACAGTAGCTTTAATTGTATAAGAACCAGGCAAAACTGCTTCTACAGGAATTTTATAAATCTTATAGTCTATTGCATTAATTGTCTGAGCTTTGTTTTCTATTTTCCTTAAGTCAAACATGGCTTTTGTTCTAAATACCATTGATTCAATAAGAGCTTCTCTTTTACTGATATTATTTCTTGGTCTTTTTGGTTTCATTATTTTTAATCCACTTTGAATTAATTTATTGCTGTCAATTGAAATGCCAATTCCCTCTGCACCAATAACTTCTACTTTTATGTTCTTACTATCCGGGATAATGAACAACTCAACTTCTGCTCTTTCTTTAAGTTCAATGTAATATTTGTTAAACTTAAATGCAGGCAATAAATTAGAAGTTAAATTTTCTTGGGCTAAAGTTCTATTAATCTTAAGAGGATAATGTTTAGTTTGTAGAGCATCCCCCTTAATGTATGGAAAAGAGGTTACAAGTGCAAAAAGAAGCACAGCAAAAGCAACAATGAAATATATTACTAACAAATTTGGGTGAAATATTTTTTTAACCAGATTGTACATTTTTATATACCTCCTTTTATAAGAGTTTTTAGTGCAGGTACTGCTAAACAACCCCTCCCACTTAATACATACCTTTAAATAAAATAAAATTAACTTACTCCTAAGATTGAAATACTTAGTAATAGCCACTAAACTATAAATTAAAAAATCATCCTTTAGATTAGCCACAAGAAGGATTTTAGTTACAAAGCTAAGGGGTAGCATTATATTTGTAAGTGAAAAATGATTAGAGGATTAAGAATAATTATTAGTGAACTTTCTTTATTGTAAATAAAGTTAGCTTATAGTAAATTATTAAACAGGAAAAGTAAATAAAATAGGAGAATAGATAATAATAATGGCTGGAATATTTAAAAGATTTATTGTAGTTCTTGTAGTGTTACTAACTATACAAGTTGGAAGTTATGTTTTTATGAACTTGCAGCCTATACTGGCACAGACTACACAAACCTACACACAGGTACAAACCTGGATAAACAGCTATGGTGATCCTGATTTTACTGATGATAAATTAAAAGTTTTAGGTGATATTCAACCAGGATTGGGAGTAATAATGCAGGAAATAGGCAGAAGATTTACTGCAATTTTTTATGCTGCAAGAGCCGGTAATTGGGATCTGGCAAATTATGAGTTAAAAGAGTTACGTGAAGCACAAGAAGTTGCTGAAATAACTAGGCCAAAGAGAAAAGAAGCTTTAATAAGTTTCGAAGAAAGTTTTTTAGGGGGTGCCGAAAATCCTACTGAAGGTACATTACAAGATGCTATAAACAAAAAGAACTTTGTAGCATTTAATAAGTCATTTAAATCAGCAGCAAATGGTTGTAATGGCTGTCATCAGTCAACTGGTTTTCCCTTTATTAAGTACAGGCTTCCAGCAAAGTCTGAACTTCCACTACAATTTCCCTTAAATGAGCAAAATCAATAGGATATGTTTATAAGAATAATACTTACAATTTGTTTTCTAATGACTTTAATAAGTTTCACGAGGACTTATTATGCACAAGAAACTTTATCAGGGAAAGATATTTTTTATAAAGTAAAAGGTCCTAACGGTTCCTGTAGTACATGCCATCCAGGTGGTGGTTCTGCCGGCAGATGGGATAGTGATGCAAAAGAAATAAGTGATGATGGAGATAAGGTAATACCCAGCTTAAAAGGAATTGGGAAGAAAAAAGATCCAGGGCAGATAGAAAAAGCCATTAAGCTTGTAAGTAGTAAATATAAGGTTCCTATTAACGATGTCCAAATAAAAGCACTGGTTGATTACGTTTCAGAATTATAGAGAAATTAATATGAAGATAAAACAAAAACATTTATTAAAGGATTTATCTGGTTTATCCGGCAAATCCGATCGAGGGAAAGGAATTGGACAAGGAAGCTCCAACTTGTCTGAAGCATATAAAATAAAAAACAAAACTTTTATATTTCTACTTGTCTTGTTTCTTGTTCCATTAAAAGCAAATGCCTTTCCACAATATATGGAAATATTTAACAAGGATAAATTTGCCAGGTCTGAGATGAAAAATATGTGTAGTGTCTGTCACCAAAATCCAAATGGTGGTGGACCATTAAACGATTTTGGAGTGGACTTTGATGCAAGCGGACATAAAATTACAAATAATCTTAGGCAAAAGTTTCCTGAGCTATTTAATTTAATGCAATCTTTTGCACCAAAAATTATACGTATTAAACCAGCAAGTGTTACTCTTGGAAAAGAAGTAAAAATTATGATTGTGGGTAATAATTTTGCAAACGACAGTACTATAAAAATTGATAGTAGCAGTGACAATATTGAATCAACCTTTGTTAATCCAAAAGATATTGATGTAACAATTACTTTCAGTAATATTGGGGTACATACTGTTCAAGTTATAAATGTAACTGGGCAAGCCTCAAACATTTTTAAAGTTAAAGTGAAACCCCTGAAGTAATATAAAGAAAGGTTTTGTCCGACTTGTTTGGCAAAACCTACCTGATGTTATATTAAAGTAGACCAAGTGTACTTTGCAAAGCAACATGATTTTCTAATAAAATCATGTTACGGATTAAATACAAAATGCTTAATTTAGAAGATATAAAAACCACACAAGCTGATTTTCTCAAACTTATTGAGATAATCCCTGATGCGATTGTAATTGTAGATAATGAAGGAAAGATTAGGTATATAAACTCACAAACCACAATTACATTTGGATATAGGCCTGATGAGTTAATTGGGCAGACTGTTGAAATACTGCTTCCTAATCGCTTTAAAAGCAAACACGTAGACCATAGAACCAATTATTCTAAGCATCCGGTAAGAAGACCAATGGGAAGTGGAATTGACCTTTATGGAAGAAAAAAAGACGGTATTGAATTTGCATTAGATATAACAATATCGCCCATTGAAACAGAAAACGGCATGCTTATAATTAGCGTAATTAGAGACATTAGTGATCGCAAAGCACAAGAAGAAGAAGCAAAAAGACGAGCCAAGCAATTAGAAGATTTGGTTAGTACTATGACACATGATTTAAAAACTCCATTAATTGCTGCAGAAACCAGTTACAGACATTTGCAAGAAGGATATTTTGGGAAGTTAAATGAAAATCAAAAACAAATTCTAAATCTACTAACTCAAAGCAATGAACATACTTTAAGACTCGTGAATAACTTACTGTCTGTTTTTAAATATGAATCACAGTCATACAAGCTTCTTTTAGAACAAATTGAAATCTCTAAACTTTTAAATAGAGCACATGACAAAATTAAACCACTTCTTAAAGATAAAGAAATTAATTTAAAAGTTACAAAAACAAACTTTCGGTTTATATGTGATCCATTTGAAATAGAAAGAGTAATAGTAAACCTGCTTACAAATGCGATTAAATATACCCAAAACGATGAAATAATAGAGCTCCAAGCAGTTAAAGATGAAGATGGGAACGTAATAATTAGTGTTCAGGATAATGGTATTGGAATATCTAATGAAGATTTACCAAATCTTTTTGAAAGATTCTGGCAATCCAAACGATCCAATTCAAATTCAAATAGTACTGGTCTTGGACTATATTTAAGCAGGCAAATTGTAGAAGCACATGGGGGTAAGATTTGGGCAGAAAGTACACGTGGAAAAGGTGCAACTATAAATTTTAAGATACCTGAGATTTCTTAAATAATTAGTTTTATATTTCTATTTTTCATTCTAAAGGATGACTGTTTTCATACTTAAGGCTCTATATAGTTTTTAAATTTCAGGGTAAATTAATAATATGATTTACCCTGAGCCAATAAACAAAACCATTGCCAAATATAAATCTGAGAAGGAATTTTATGAACCTTTATTAATTTATTTTGAAGGAAATAAAGCAGCCGCAAAATATGCTGAAATCTGTCTTGAAAAAGGATGGGATTATGTAATTGATCATATGGCTGTAAGAACACACAATGTAAATAACACCGCTAAAAAATATGAAAAGTTAGGTTGGAAATATGAAGATAAAGTAGATTACTTAAAAGAAGGCTGGTGGGCAAATGTTTATCGCCATCCAATATATCCAGCTCTTTTTATAGATCAATCTTATAAAGATACAAAGAGAGAAAAAATAATTGAGAATTGGGTTGATAAGTTTGGTGAATATAAGTTTCATCATATTGCAGTACTTATGCCAGAAGGAATTGAAATTGAAGAAGTAATTAACTTATTAAGGGAAAAAAGTGTACCCTTTCCAGGAAGTATTATTGGAGGAAAGGATTCAAAACTCAGACAAATTTTTACTCAGGCTGAGGCAGTAGATGATTACCCATATACAGTTTTAGAATTAATTCAACGCAATAAAGACCCAAAGACTGGTAAGATCTATCAGGGATTCATCAATGAACAGGCAGACAATCTAATGAAATCTACTGTATTAAAGGTTTAAAATTAATATAGTATTTATGAATCTAAGCCTTAGGAATGATGTTTTGTATTAAAAACCTATGTAAGGTTTAAGTAAATGACAGAAGATAAATCAAAAAAAATCAAACTAATGCTAGTGGAAGACCATGTGTTGACAAGAATTGGTCTTAAAGTCTCGCTTGAAAAATATCCAAATCTTGAAATAATTGCTGAAACAGCAAATGGAAAAGAAGCCGTTGATTTTGCCAATAATAAAAAGCCTGACTTAATAATTATGGATATTGGCTTGATTGAATTAGACGGTATTGAAGCTACAAAAAAGATTAAAGAATCTAATCCGAATATAAAAGTAATCATGCTTACAAGTCATGAAGCAGAGCGTGAAATAATAGCTAGCTTGGCAAGTGGTGCTGATGGCTACTGTTTAAAAGATACTGCACCTGAACAACTTTATACGGCAATCCAATCAGTACATGAAGGCAATGCATGGCTTTCTAGTCAAGTTGCTGAAAAAGTTTTAAGGAATTTTTACGGGAAAGAAGTTAGTCAAATCAAGCAATCAGACTTTGCCAAAGGACTTGCTTTAGTTGATGAAAAAAAGCTAACGAAAACCATATCACAAATCCCAATAGTCCCTTTATCAGATCGTGAGCTTGAAGTTCTAAAATTAATCGTTGATGGAAAAAGCAACCAAGAAATTGGTGGAAAACTTTTTGTAACATTAGCCACTGTAAAAACACACGTTAGAAGTATTTTAAATAAACTAAGTGTTGATGACAGAACCCAGGCAGCTGTTAAAGCCATGAGACAAGGCTTAGTTAATTTCTAAGTTTCAATAAAGAAATAATAAGTAACAAAATCGCAATAGCTTGAAAACAAATCCCCACACAGTTTTTCTTTATATTATTTAGAAGTAACTTAAAAGGATTTCCATCTAAAGGATCATTTGGTAAAGTTCCATCCAGCACTTCTTCTGAATCGTTTATACCATCTCGATCTAAGTCGGAGTCTTTAAGTCCCTCAACAATTTTATTTGGATCATCCTGTGCTTTTACAATTGTGTCATAGTCTAGCTTTTTAACCAAATAATTTCCAAACTCATTTAGAATTGGGCTATTAACCAATTCTTTATTTCCTTGTAAAAATTGGTTGTAAGCAGTTAATTGTTTTTGTTCTTCACTTAATAAACCCAGCTGTCCAGCTTCATTACCATTAGGACCGTTTACATGGCTATGGCAATAAGCACAGTTCAATTGCTTTTTAGATTTCTGCTCAATGTAAGTTTGAAACTCACTGAAAGCAAGTACCGGGCTGCTACCAAGGAAAAAGCAAAGTACAACTAAAGTTATTAAAGATTTATTTTCTAATAATCTGTACAATGGCCCCTCCCCAAACAGTTGAAATTACCAAATATACAAAAGTAAAAAGTGCAATTAAAATATGAGATCTCATGGAAAGCCTTTTAAAGAAAGTCGGAGTAAGTAAAATTAAAACAAAAATAAGGAATGAACTTACAATTACAAATGTTTTTGGCAATACTTCAAGCGGATAATACAAAAACAAAAAATACCATTCAGGCTTGATGCCAGCAGGTGTTGGTGAATTGTCAATGTATTGTGCTTTTAGAGGATATGATAAGAAAGAATCATAAGGTATTGTTTGAGCAATTACTAATAAGACTAGAAATAGAAACAACCAAACAGCAAGATCTTTTACAAAAAAGTCAGGAAAGAACTTCTCATACCTTTTAACTTTAAAGCTTTCCTTGCTCATTCCATGGAGCTGAACTGAAAATAAATGAATTGCAATTAAAGCAAGAAATATAAATGGCAAAATAACTACATGCAGTGCAAAGAATCTGCTTAAGGTTGATTGTGTAATAGATGCTCCGCCTCTAAGGTTAGTAGCAAAAAACTCTCCAGGGAGTTTAAAAATACCTGGTAAAAAGCTGGTGCTGCTCTGCAATATCTCCATGCCAACTTTAGTAGCATTTACTGACAACTGATTCCATGGCAAAAGATATCCAGTAAATCCAAAACCCAAAGTAATAATTAATAAGATAACTCCAGTCATCCAGGTTAGTTCTCTTGGCTTTTGATATGACTTAGTTGCAAAAACAGTAAGTAAATGAATAACTGCAAAAAATATCATAAAGCTACTTGACCATGCATGAAGATTACGGACTAAAATCCCACTTGGCACAAAGTAACTTATGTATTCAATGCTTTGATAAGCATTGATAATATTTGGCTGATAGTAAGGCAAAAGCAAAAGTCCTGTTATAACTTGAATTAAAAAACAAAACATAGTCATTCCACCAAGGTAATAAATCCAGCTTAATTTATGTACTGGTACTTCCTTTTTCAAAACAAAGTTTTCAAAATTAATCTTTTCGGTAGGAAATCTATCTTTTAAGCTTTGTATGATTTTTTCAAACATTTTTTAGTATGTAAACCTTTTCATCTTCTACTACAAATGGAATCATTGGTAATGGAGTTTTTGCAGGGCCTTCTAAGGGTTTGCCTGTTTCAAGTTCAAAATAGCTTATGTGGCAAGGACAGAGCAACCTACCTTTGTTTAATTTGTTTTGAACTGTACAACCCAAGTGGGTACAAACGCTTGAAATTAAAACTGGTTCATAGTTCGTTCCTTTAAAAGCAAGTGCTGGTCTTAAATTAAAATCTACAAATGATATCCCCTCTTTTTTCTTTAAGTCTTTCAGATCACAGATAAAGATTTTACTTTTTAATAATCTTTCTTCTCTTAATTTTTCCAAACCAGCAGTTCGTTCTAAGTTTTGTATTCTTTTTTCAATTAATTTTGCTTCTTGTTCTTCTGTAAGTTTTGGTCCAATAATATAATTCCAAAGCTTGTTTAATAAATTAGCAGCAATAGCAATAAAACTTATTATTGCAACGGGTACCCATATTAGAAAATTGCGCCTGTTCATCTCAAATCTATAGATGACAACTGATACAACTATGTTCTAGGTGTGAGGATTTTTGTAACTCTTTGGCTACATCTATTAAAATGCAGGTCTCATCTGGATGTTTTTCATTAGGACAGAAGGCACTGGCTTTTGCAATATCTGCTATTGAAATTATTCCAACGAGTTTGTCATTTTCTACCACTGGCAATCTTCTTGTACCAAAGTCAGACATTAACTTTACTGCATCTGCAATTAAATGACTTGGAACTGTTCTTGTAGGATTAGCTGTCAAACATTCACAGACTTTAGTCCTATTTGGATCTTTTCCAAGAGCATTACATCTTGTTACTATATCTCTATCAGTAATAATTCCTACGAATATTCCATCCTCTTTTACTACTGGGACTGCACCAACATTTTTACTAGCCATTAGAACAGATACAGAAAAAATAGTTTGATTTGGTTGAACTGTAAAAACATTTCTTTGCATAAGATCTCTAACAGTAAATTGTTTTGTTTTTAATCCCATTTTCTTCACCTCCTAAAGTAACAATACCTTTTAAAAAGTATTGAATACCCAATCTTAGGAGTGATTATGGATCAGTCTTTAGATTGGTTTTAATTTAGTTGGCTTTGATTACAATACAAATCAAACTAATCTTGGGTCAACTTCATGATGTCTAATATCCCAAATAAAGTCCTCAATCAGCATAGTGTCCCGTTGCCCTCCGCAATTCATTTTTATAGCTCCAGACAAGCTGGAGCTTCCTTCGGTCATAATACACGGTTGAACGGATTTGCCGAATAAATCGGACAAATCCTAACTTTGTTAGCACGAAAATTCTTTTATCTGCCAATCCTTAACAACGTTTCGGACTGTCGCATTAGCACAATCCTTCACTTAACATAAAATAGAACAAGGTGATTTTAGCATTTTTAATGTTAATTCTAATTCTCTACCTTGGTGGAGGATTAATTAACAGTGTTTCCAACGCTAATACATTACAGATCAATCTCTCTTATTAATCTCTCTTTTAGATCATTGAGCTCTTTCTTGCATCCTTCTAATTCTCTATAAATTTTATATCTTTCAATTGCAAACTTAATTGTTTTTAAAAGAATTTTGTTGTTGATTTCTCCTTTTATTAAATAATCCTGAGCACCTAATTTAATAGCAGAAAGAGCAAGTTTTTCATCTTTTGATCCAGACAAAATCACTATTGGAACGTCTATAACATTTTCATAGAATTTAATAAAGCTGTCCATCCCATTTGAGTCCGGAAGTGCTAAATCCAGCAGGACAACATCAGGTTTATTTTTTTTTAACTCAGCCAGTCCATCAAACAGATTTTCTGCAACAACTATGTCATAGGATATTTCAGAAGAGAGTTCTTCTTTAACCAATGTCAAATCTTCTTGGTTATCTTCTATAAGTAAAACTTTTATTGTGCCAGCTTCCATAATATTATTTCCATCTACCCTTCCATGATGCTCACGCTTAGTTTAGTTTTCAATTCTTGATTCCAGATCTTGATTTGAATTTACAATAGGGTCAAGTATGACACTCAATGCTCTACCATAAGGATTCGTTACGCTTAAAGTCAACGGTACCTGAATATTATTCTTATTGGCTATTTTGTATACTGCAATTATTTTTTTATTGCCATTTAATATTTTCAGGTCTTTTAAGATAAATCCATTGTTCGGCAGGACATCAAGAGAAGTCTGCCTGTTTTGAGTTTTGAGCAGCTTATTATTTACAACTACTTTCTTGTCAAAGAAATTATCACCATCAATTATAAATTTAATGAGATTATTATTTCTAACAACTATTACAGAATTTATAACAGGTTTTAGTGTACTTGTATCTATTATTTCATCACCTTTACCCACTCTATTATTAGAGCCATAGACATTAACTGCAATCTTGGCAACAGGAATATCATTTATAAAAAGTATTATAAAACCATTTCCATCAGCTGCATCTAAAGGAACACTATCCGTGTTGACGACAATTGGTGAATTTTTAGTTACTCCAACAAATATTTGTGCATTGATATCAAATTCTTCCGAAGTTGAATCTACTAGTTTTACATAAACGTCCAGTGCAGTAGGTACATTTTCAGTTAGTATTTTTCCTGCTGCAGAATCAACAGGAATAGTAAAGCTTGTGGGTGAACCTGTTAAAACTACAGATGTATTACCAGCATTACCTTTTGCTCCAGGTTTGTTTGTTTCTGGTTGTGAGTTGTTAGCAGGCTGCGGATTAGATCCTGGATTAGATCCTGGATTAGATCCTGGATTAGATCCTGGATTAGATCCTGGATTAGATCCTGGATTAGATCCTGGATTAGATCCTGGATTAGATCCTGGATTAGATCCTGTTGGATTATTACCAACAGGTGATGGTATTGAACCTGTTATAGTCGTAGGTTGATTTTTTGGTTTCTTTCCTTCTTTAGTTGGCTTATTATTCAATGGGAAAGTTGGAGCATTTGGAAAACCTCCCACTATACTTGGAATATCCTTAATTTCACCGGATGTAAGAGGATGGTAGAGTCCTCCAAGTCCATTTACTGTACCTGGTAATGGACTACCATTTGGTGGCAGATAAGCTCCGATTGGAGGTGGTGGTGGTGGAGTTCCGGGTGGATAAATCCCATTTGGTGGTGGAGTTCCGGATGGATAAATACCATTTGGTGGTGGAGTTCCGGGTGGATAAATACCATTTGGTGGTGGATAAGCCCCGATTGGAGGAGGTGGTGGTGGTATGTAGTAACCGCCACCGCCACCGCCGCCACCGCCGCCACCGCCGCCGCCACTGCTTGGTGGTAGAGGTGGTGGTACTACATAGATATTTATAGTCTTATCAGTTGATGGTAAACCATAATTATCAATTGCTCTAACTGTAAATGTATAAGTCATTCCACCTTCATATACTCCAGCATATAAAGAATAATAAGCAGTCCCTGGATTTACAGGTGAATTAGGTGTAAAGATTCCTACACTTGCTGGAGTAAATGATGATACTGATAATGCTACCGTATTATTGCTATCAGGATCATTTGACATAAAATTAATACTTAGCGTTTGACCAATCTCTAAGTTAAACGTCCCATCAATATTAGTATTTGAGCCATTAATAGTTGCTGAACTTATACTCGGTGTTGCTGGAGGAGTGTTTGTTGAATTTACTGTTACTGCCTGAGATGATAATGCTCCGGCATCATTTCCACTTGTATCCTGAATTCGATTAGTTCCTGGTGCTGTGTAATTTAATGTTACTGTTTCACCGTACTGCACTCCAGATGATAATGTTAATGTTACTGTACTTCCACTTATTGAAACCATTGAAACTGCTGCTGATGTTCCCATTAAGCCAAATGCAGAAGTTGCCGGTATTGAATTAGTGTCTAAGTTTTCATTGTATGTAAGTGTTAATGTTGTACCATATACTGCTGCTGCAGATAATGTTGGTGCAATAGTATCCGGTGCATTGTTTGTTACTGCCTGGCTTGATAGTGCTCCGGCATCGTTTCCACTTGTATCCTGAATTCGATTAGTTCCTGGTGCTGTGTAATTTAATGTTACTATTTCACCGTACTGCACTCCAGATGATAATGTTACTGTTACTGTACTTCCACTTATTGAAACCATTGAAACACTTGCTGATATTCCCATTAAACCAAATGCGGAATTTGCCGGTATTGAACCAGTGTCTAAGTTTTCATTGTATGTAAGTGTTAATGTTGTACCATATACTGCAGCAGCAGATAATGTTGGTGCAATAGTATCCGGGGTATTGTTTGTTACTGCCTGGCTTGATAGTGCTCCGGCATCGTTTCCACTTGTATCCTGAGTTGGATTTGCGCCAGGTACTGTGTAATTTAATGTTACTGTTTCACCGTACTGCACTCCTGGTGAAAGGGTTAGGGTTACTACTGCTCCACTTATTGAAATCATTGAAACTGCTGCTGATGTTCCCATTAAACCAAATGCAGAAGTTGCAGGTGTTGAACCAGCATCAAGAGTTTCGTTATACGTCAACGTCAATGTCGTTCCATTTACTGCAGCCATTGATAAAGTTGGTGCTGTTGTATCTGCTGTATTGTTTGTTACTGCTTGAGAACTTAATGCTGCTGCTGAATTGGCTGAGAGATCCTGTACTGGATTAGTTCCGGGTACTGTGTAATCAAGTGTTACTGTTTCTCCGTACTGCACTCCTGGTGAAAGGGTTAGGGTTACTACTGCTCCACTTATTGAAATCATTGATACTGCGGCTGATGTTCCCATTAGAGAATAAACACTTGTTGCTGGTGCTGTTGTATTTAAACTTTCATTGTAAGTTAATGTCAATGTAGTTCCATTTACTGCAGCCATCGATAATGTCGGTGCTGTTGTATCTGCTGTGTTATTTGTTACTGCTTGGCTTGATAACGCTGCTGCGGAATTAGCTGAGAGATCCTGTACTGGATTAGTTCCGGGTACTGTGTAATCGAGTGTTACTGTTTCTCCGTACTGCACTCCTGGTGAAAGGGTTACTGTTACTACTGCTCCTGAGATACTTATCATTGATACTGCGGCACTGGTTCCCATGAGTGCATAAACACTTGTTGCTGGTGCTGTTGTATTTAAACTTTCATTGTACGTCAATGTCAATGTCGTTCCGTTTACTGCTGCCATCGATAATGTTGGTGCTGTTGTATCTGCTGTGTTATTTGTTACTGCCTGGCTTGACAACGCTGCTGCGGAATTAGCTGAGAGATCCTGTACTGGATTAGTTCCGGGTACTGTGTAATCGAGTGTAACTGTTTCGCCGTACTGCACTCCCGGTGAAAGGGTTACGGTTACTACTGCTCCACTTATTGAAATCATTGATACTGCGGCTGATGTTCCCATTAGAGAATAAACACTTGTTGCTGGTGCTGTTGTATTCAAACTTTCATTGTACGTCAACGTCAATGTCGTTCCGTTTACTGCTGCCATCGATAATGTTGGTGCTGTTGTATCTGCTGTGTTATTTGTTACTGCCTGGCTTGACAACGCTGCTGCGGAATTAGCTGAGAGATCCTGTACTG
>JAHFBF010000003.1 GCA_023250195.1 Candidatus Melainabacteria bacterium
CCGGCATACCCGCAAGATATTTGAGAGGAGACTTCCTTAGTACGAGAGGACCGGGAAGTACAGACCTCTGGTTTACCAGTTGTCACGCCAGTGGCATACGCTGGGTAGCCATGTCTGGAGTGGATAAGTGCTGAAAGCATATAAGTACGAAGCCCACCTCAAGATGAGATATCTCATACCGTTAAGGTAGTAAGATCTGCCAAAGACTATGGCGTTGATAGGCAGCAAGTGTAAGTGTAGCGATACACTAAGCTGAGCTGTACTAATAGATCGAGGGCTTGTTTTTTTTCCTCTAGACCACAAAGGGATCAAAATTGTAGAGGTGCGATTAATCGCGCCTCTACAAAGATAAAATGTATGCAGTTTTCAGGGTTTTCCTAACTTTTTTTGATCTATTTGAGATTTTTGGACTATAAATTTTATTCTATTAGTTTCTTTTATATAGTTATAAACTAATCATTTATTTAAGTACTTTTTAAAAGTAATTGGGGGGATTTGATATAACGGCTTTTTGCCGGAAGATCAAATCTAAAACAAATGACAGGTGAATCAGGCATATCAGGTGGTAGTAGTACATTTCAATTTAGTTCTGCTTCAACAACATCTATTGCAGTAGATGGTAGTGTCAGGTCCACGACAGTTGCAAGCTCACACCTTACTCAGGATTTTTTCAGTACTGATTCATGCGCTAGACAACCAAGAAGAATTGCTTCACATGATCATTGCCATGGCAATCCTCTTATGAGGGCAATGTTTGGTGGACTATTAGGTGGTGGAGCAGGCTGTGGGTTTGCTCTTATTTTTGGATTTAATCCGTTTGTATTGCTTATTCTTGGGCTTTTACTTGGTTTAATTTTTGCTTTAATGCTTGGAAGAGGAACTCATGGAAGAGAGCACTGTCATGAACCTCATGTTCATGGTAGGTTATTAGGAGGACAACATTCTAGTCTGGAAATAAATCAGACTGTTATAAGACTTGAGCAAAGAAGAATACCCCCGGCAGCAGCACTTCCTGAGCCAGAAGAGATACCAGAACATACGATTGATCCACATACAAATTATGGAGAAACTCCATCACTGTTTCCCGATACAGAGGGAGGAGAACCTAGAGACCATAATATAACTCATGTTAGATTTACTCCAGATCCTACTCCTGAGGAGCCTAATCCTCAAGAACAAACATTACCAATTCCTAAAGAAGGATTGGTTGTTGGTAATATTAGAGTTTTTCGAAATGGCACATTTAGATATGAAGGTGGTGCTCCAACACTAACAAATAATAGAATTACTCTTTTAAATGGAAGTAATGCTGCTTCAAGAGTTACTATTAAAGATGACTGAAATCAACAATAAAAAAACTGAACTTACATATTGTCTCTTGTTTCTTTGCTGGCTAATGTTTTAAATTTGGTCTAAATTCTTTAGTTTGCTATGTTTTTATACTTTGTAACTTTCCTTGAAACCTTATTTTGTTTAAAAAGTCTATTTCAAGAAGCAAAAGGAGGAAGCTATGGGAGATTTATCGTCACTTTTAAGTTCAAATATTACTTTGCTTGTGGTTATGGTAGCAGGGTTTTATTGGCTAGGGAAAAAAGTAGACAAGAAATAAGATTTCTTGATTAATCTTTTGTAGAGGCGCTTATAACGCCTCTACTTTTTTCTCTTAAAAAATTTTAGCCAAAGTTTTAAATTATTATTTTTATATTAGTTAGATTATTACAATTTAGATTAACGGTAAGAGTTACTAACACATCAGTTTTGTATTGTGAAACCTGTATCTGAGTAGAAGTATTTCTCTATGATTGTCCTAAAAGTTTAAAAAAATCTTAAAATTATAAAGTTAAATAGTTTTATCTAATACTATAGGTTTTATTCTAGGAATCTTATAAAAATAATTTTTAAGGTGTAGTATGAGTAGAGTTCAAAATATTACTGTTTTAGAAAGTCTATTTTTTGGCCGTGGTGAACTTGTATGCCATGAGCTAAAGCGTAGAGGGAGAAAGGTTTCTGCTGAGCTTCCTTTAACAAAAGGAGGTTTAATAGTTTCTAGGCTTCCTAAAATACCAAAAGAGCCATGTTTTAGAGTAGGATTACAAGCTGAACTAATTGATTCAACTAGAGTATTATCACATACAAGTTATGCAACAACAGTTAATATAAAAACTGCTCATAATAATGGAGAAGAAATGGAAGATCCTCTTGATTTGCCAAATCCATTTGTTGATGCGTTAGGGAAAGTTAATGATCAGATAGAGGATTCGGGTAGTATAACTCCATTTACCGTGGCTGACTTACTGAGCTTAGCAAGACCAGCTTCTCTTACTGTGGAAGGTTTAAGAGGCTTTAAAGGTTGGGATGACGTAGCAGATAAATTAGATCTAGATGCTGGAGAGCTAGTGGCTCTTCTTAATGAAAGAGGAATATCACTTACAGAGCTTGCTCAAGAATTAGGATTAAGAGTAGAAAAAATTAAATAGATAATTTTACATTCATTTAGCTATTAATTTAGATTCTGTAGAATATTAACCATGTTCTCTCAAATTAAACAAAAAATTCTAAACAAAGAAAGAATAACTTTTGAAGAAGGGCTATCTCTTTATAATTCAAATGATTTGATAACTGTTGGTTTCTTGGGAAGATTGGCGCGTGAAATAAAATCAGGACCTGAAAAATCAAATTGGATTTATTGGAATAAAAATCTTCATTTAAATCCTACAAATGTTTGCATTGGACATTGTAATTTCTGTGCATTTGCAAAACTGCCAAATGAAAAAGGTGCTTATACTTATACTATAGATGAATCTTTAGAACATGTAAGAAAAGGTGTAAATGGTGGTGCTACTGAAGTTCATATAGTTGGTGGGTTAAATCCTAAAGCTGCCTTGCCTTATTATAAGGATCTTCTAAAAGCAATTAAAAAAACTTTCCCCTCTTTGCATGTAAAAGCTTTTACAGCAGTTGAAATCGAATTTTTTGCAAAACTTTCAAAGTTGAGCTTTGAAGAAACTTTAAAACAGCTTGTAGATGCCGGTTTGGATAGTATGCCGGGTGGTGGTGCTGAAGTGTTTTCAAAATCAGTTCGGGATGACACCTGTCCAGATAAAATTCCTGCAGAAAAGTGGCTTGAGATTCATGCTACTGCCCATAAGCTTGGATTAAAATCAAACGCTACCATGCTTTGTGGTATTGGAGAAAAAATAGAAGATCGCTTAGATCATATGATTCAGTTACGAAAACAGCAGGACAAGTCTAAAGGCTTTCAGACTTTTATTCCTTTGCATTGTCATTATGAAGATACTGAAATAGCAGGTAAGGTTGAGCCAATAACTGCATTTGATTCACTTAAAAACATTGCAATATCCAGAATAATGCTGGATAACTTTGATCACATAAAAGCTTACTGGATTCAGCTTGGAGTAGGACTTGCACAGGTAGGATTAAATTTTGGTGCTGATGATCTGGATGGAACGGTTCAAGAAGAAAGTATTACACATGCTGCCGGTGCTAAAAAAAGAGGGCTTGAAAAAGGTTTTATTCAGAAATTAATTCAAGATGCTGGTTATGTCCCAGTGGAGAGAGATACTGTTTATAATGTTTTGACTGTTGCTAAGCATTAACATTTGACAGTTAGCCTAAAGATAAGAAGGTTATCATAAAAAATCTCGCTTAGGGTGCGTTAAGTAAAACGGGGTAAAACTGGTTGCGTCATTCCGAGGAGCACAGCGACGTGGGAATCTCCTATAACGTTATGAGATTGCTGCGTCGGCTCATTCTGAGCCTCCTCGCAAGAGGCTATCTCAAAACTACCACTATGGAAATGCAACATTTTTCAGCATAAAGTCAACAATGTCATTCCCTGGCTCGACCAGGGAATCCAGACAAGACTGGTACCGATACTGGATTCCCGCTTTCGCGGGAATGACAAGTTACTTTCACTCTTTCTATTTTGTCAGAAAAATAGCTAATCCCATAGACAGAGTTTTGAGATGAGCTCCAATGACGTTACCCTTCTCGATTAAATAGTTTAGTGAAAATAGTTTATTTTGTTTTTAGTTTAGTTTAATCCCTATAAGATTCCTTGGGATTAATTTCTTTAAGCCGATATAAAGATTAAGGAGACAATTCAAATCCTTAAATCGGAGATACCCATGAAAACTAAAAGCCTAATATTATCAGTACTGATCTTTATTTTTAATTGTTCACTTTCAGCAAGGGCTTATGAAATTAATGCTTTTGAAACAACCTATAATTGTAAAAATGAACTGTTGCCTGCTGATAAAATAATATCTTTAGAGAAAACGCTTTTAGCATTTAGTGAAGTTTGTAGTTGTAGGGATTATTATGGAGTATCCCATACTTGTTATTTCTCCCCTTATACCGATCCATTTACTACATGTTTTGCAAAGTGTTTCTATGAAGCGGGTAATTAGATCTATTCACTCTAGTTCTAATCTATAGGTATTGTATCTTACTATGTAATCGTGTCTTTCTTGAATCCTTTGTCTTAGATCATTTAAGTTAACTTCAATTACTGCAATAGCTGAAAGAGCATTTCTGATTTTCTTTAATTCTTTACTGTCTGATACTGTTCTGTATGAATTTATAAGCTGTGATTTTCTTTTCTTAATTTTTTCAATTAGTAAATTACAGTTGGAATATATCTTTGAATAAACAATGTCATATTTGTCTATGTAGTTTTTAGGTTCAAGATCTATAGATGATGGAGAGATATTATGTCTCATAATAAAGTCTTTTCTTAGAACACCCTTTTCTGGAGGGGCAAAAAACATTTTAATCATATTGTTTCTATCTATTGTTGCGTAGTTTGAAGGTGTTGGTAATAAAAAATTAGAAATCGCACCATAGGAATATAATTCTGTTAAAACGTTAAAGCCAAAGAGCTTTTTAAAAGTCAGTTTCCACTCTTGCTCGGAAATAGTTCCGGAAAGGGTGTTTCTGACTTGTTCTAAAACAGTTTTATCCTTTAGTTCGGATGGAATTGAAAGACTGTTTATTACAGTAATAGACTTTTCCAAATCTACATCTGGAGCTAGTAATATTATTAACGGATTAAAATATCTCGAATTTAAATCCCTCATGTAACTCAAGCGTTTTTTCTGATTAAGTTTGTTAGTAGTAGGATCTTTTGAATTTTTAAGTTCACTTGGGTAAGGAATAGAATCTAAGCTGGATTTACCTGCTTTAATAAAGTTGTTTTTATAAATACCTTCAATGTCAAGAAAATTGTAGTAGCCAAGAACCAGAAAAATGCAAACCAACAATCCTGCTGTAAATCTGAGCATCTTATTAAAGAACTTCCTGGTTTTATTTGCCAGGTTTATAGTAGTAAGTTTCTTTATGGATAGTTTTTCTTCCTTTAAAGTGATTTCCATTAAGTGTAGTACTCTACTGGATACTCTGTTGGATATTTCAGCATAATATTGCATTTCCGGAGTAAGATTATTCTCAAACAACTTCTCAATAGGGGTGTTTAATGGATTTACAAATTTTGTATTTGTAATTTGATTTATGCTTTCTTGGAGTCTGCAAAGGTGCACTGTTAACATATTTGGATTTTCCAGTGCAAAAATATTCTGTCTTTCTGTAAAAGCGTTTAATATTTTTATTGTTTTAATTCTTTCAGCTGGTTTTTTCTTAAGCCATATAAAAAATAATAATAAATTCTTGTCTTCTTCTGTTAGTGAAAACTTGATTGAATTATGTGCATTGTATCTTGATATGAGAATATTCAAGGTTTTACAAAGATTCTTTTGTCCTTCTTTTAGTAAATAGTAAGCATTACTGTGTTCAAGCAATACCAGGGATTGCTTAGCAAGTGGACAATGGACCTTTTGATAAGAAAGATCTTTTGGTTTATATAATAAATATTGTATAAACTTTTCTATATGGCTATTCTCAAGCTTAGTGATTTCATGGAATAGAAGCTCCTTGAATAATTTACTTGCAGCAATATCAAATTTATCTTTTAATGCATTGAAATATTGGTTATATCTATTGTTAAAAAGCTCAAGTATGATGATGTCTCTTTTCTTATCATTTTCTGGCTCAGGATCTAAATGCCTCAAATTGAAATTATTATTTGACGAGATTTTCTGAATATAAGAACTTAGTAACTCATTGTTAGATGAAAGGTCTTCCAGGTTTACATCTGAATATGATTCATTTGTATTGAGGAAATCCAGACTGTCTAAATATCCAATTTCTCCAAGAAGATAAGATAAAGCTTTTTTACTCTGGATGAGTTCAGATGGCGGGCTTAAATCAAATTCAACCTTTAATAATTCTTTTAGAACTTTAGTCAGATAAAACAATTTAGTTCTTTCAAAAGATTTATTGTATATGTTTTTAATACGATTGCTGCTGTTTATGAGATCAGGTTCTATCGCATGAAATATTTTTCTTTCCAAATTGTTTAGTAATTCTACTTGTTCATGAGTTGTTAAATTAAGATTGATGGTCTGTGGAGTATATAAAGAACTGAACATCCCGGAGACGTAATCATTGATTTCTAGAATCTCGTCATTTTCAACAATAGCTGACATCTGTAGATAAGGTTATAGTAAACAAGACGTTTTAGTGTTAAGTGTTTTCAGTTATTACCTGGCTAATGTATCCTTCTGTAGAGGCGTATTGCAATACGCCTCTACAGCAAAGCCCGACAAGTGAAGAATGAGCAAAGATGGCGGTAGTAAAAAATGTTTTTAAATAAAATTAATTATTATCTCAATCAATTATATTGAACCATTTAATAAGAAAAATAAAAATCATTTTTTTGATTTGTATTCTACAAATTAGGCAAGTCACTTAATGATTCTTAAGAATTTCAGCTGAATATTTTTATGCGATATAGGACAATAGAGCTAATAGGATAAAAGAACTACTTATGTTTACTTTTACAATTTTTAAATCTCCTGTTGCTGATAGAATCTCAGGCAATTTTAATTTACCGAGAAAAAATTTATATCCAAATAAAAGCAGTGAAATAGTTTTTCTTGTAAGAATAGCAAGAGAGATGAGTCAGAAATTAAGAGCGTGGTTAGGTAAGTATGCAACTGATGGAAAAGTAGAAATAAGAAATATAGAGCGTGATCTGGTAGTAAAGGGACATGTAGCTGACTATAGAATAATAAAACCGTTGGATCGCGGTGCAATGGCAACAATCTTTGAAGCTGAAGAAATTAATACTGGCAGACGTTTGGTCCTAAAATCCTTAAGCGGGTTACAGGACAAAATAGTAGTACGAAGGTTTATAAGAGAAGCAAGAATCCTGGCATCTTTAAATCATCCAAACATTGTTTCTGCTCATGACTTAAGTAGTGAAGTGCAAATGCCTTTCATAGTAATGGAACAATTAACAGGATTAGCGAAAGAAAAACAACCTACCAATTTTAAATACTTAGCAAAGCAGTTTCATAAAGGTGAGATTGATCTTAGGACAATGCTTTATTACATTGCTGATGTTTGTGAAGCACTTGATTATCTGCATACTCATCCTGAGGGGCCAATAATACATAGAGATTTAAAGCCTTCAAACATATTAGTTAGTAAAGAAAAAGCGCAGGGGAGTGGACCAGAGCGACTCACTGTTAAACTTGTAGATTTTGGTCTTTCAAGAATTTCAGGAGGTTCTTTAACTACGTTAACTCATCTTCAACAAATAATTGGAACACCGGCATATATCCCTTTGCAGGATATGTATAATGCAGATGGTGAAGATCGTACTGAGGCAAGACTGGATGTATATTCTATGGGTGTGATAACTTATCTTACAATTACAAATGGTCTATTGCCATTTAGAGTTCAAGATTCTAACCTATTGAAACAAGGACAAAGTGGCTTTTCAATTGTTTCTCCATTAAATGCACCCAAAAGTGATACACCGATAACTTCAAGAACTAGAGCTGATGTTTCCAAAAGTCATGAAGCTGAAATTCAACAAGGAGAAGTGGTTGATGATGATAATCGGACAATTGACCATCCTGATTTAAATGTTATATCAGAGGGTAATCCAATTATGGCACTTCTAAAAATGCACTCAGAGACTAAACCTGATTTTTCAAGAGTAAGAAATGATATTCCATCATCTTTAATAGAGCTTACAAGAAGAATGTTGGCAAAGCATCCTGAAGATCGTCCTCATGCACGTGAAGTTTCTCGTGAAATGCGCCGAATTGGGGATCTTGGAAAGAATTTATATTTGCCTCTAAGCGTTTTGCATGAATAAAAAATAATCTCTGTAATGTTATAAACCAAATACTTTTTTTACTAATCCTGAAATTAAATTATCCAGCTTTTCATTAGCCTTTTTAGCTTGTTCTAAAACTTCCTTATGAGAAGGCTTATGTTTTGAATCCCAGACATTTGTTATTAAAGAAATTCCTGCAAAGTCCAGTCCTAAGCTTTTAGCACATATTATTTCTGGAACTGTTGACATGCCTACTGCACCTGCGCCTAAGTGTTGAAGTAATTTGATTTCCGAATAGGTTTCATATGAAGGTCCTAAAACTCCAGCATATATTCCGGTCCTTATATCTTTTTTATAGTGTTTTTGAATTAAGCTACTTAGCTTTGTTTGTATTTTTTTAGAGGGCTGACTGATACCGCTTAAAACACCTCTTTCTGTAGACTGCATTAAATCTATAAATCCTGTTATTAACATTAGATCCCCAGGTTTAAAATTTTTATTTATTCCGCCGGCGGCATTTGTTAATATTAGGGTTTTAATTTTGAGTTTATGGATTAATCTTATAGTTGCTATTACATCTAATATTCCCAGCCCTTCGTATAAATGATGCCTGCCGCAGAAAACAATTACAAACGTATCTTTTATTTTGTAGAGCTTTAAAACCCCTTCATGTCCTTTGACATTTTTTTTGATTGGTGAGAACGGAAGATTTTTATATTTAACCTCAAGGAGTGGTTCTTTATCTCTGAAAAGCTTTATGCCAGAGCCGGTTATAATTGCAACTTGAGGTACCGCTTTGAATTCTTTAAATCTTTTTAAAAGCAATTGCTTTGTTTTTTCTAAAAGAACGTCATTCATTTTTCTTTTTGGTTTATTTCTTGCTTTAGCTTGTAGTTTAACAGAAGCTAAGGCGTCTGAAAAAATCGGAGTGCTATACAGTTACAAAAATGTTGAAACTTATAGCAATAACAATATTATAGGGTTTCAGCAGCTATGGAAATCTTTTCTTGAAACCTTTGAAGGGACAAATTTAGATTATCAATTTATATGCAATATTACTCCGGAAACAAAAATTACAGATTTAGATGTGGATATTATTTTTTTTCCACTTGCGATTGATATAGATCAAAACGAACAAATATTTTTAAAAGACTTTTTAAGTTCCGGTGGAAGATTAATTGTAAGTCCCGGCATTGGTCCGATTTCAGAAGGGTTAAAAACTTTTTTATATGAACAGGGAATTGATGTGAAGGAAAATATAGTTGCAAGAGGTGCGCTTAAATTAAAATATAGAACTGATGAAATATTTTTTGAACTGCCTGTAGGGAATTTTTATTCAGATTTTGATCTGAGAGGTAGTACAAAAAAAATTATTGGAAGATGGAGAGAAACTAATCAGCCTGCAATAGGAGGTTTAAACAATCTGCTTTATGTAGGTTATAGCTGGGGGCAGGATGTTGATAAAAGCAGTGATATTAAAACACTTCTGAAAGCTATTGATTATGTCTGGGATAATATTTCTTTAAATATAACCAGAAAAATATCAAAAAAGGAATTTGAAAAATTTATAAAAGAAATTAATACATTAAAGTCAGAAGCTAGTCTTGTTATTCAAATTTCTGAGCAGCTTGACTTATCTGTACCTAAATACCTACTTAAAAAACATTTTAATGATGGACAGGATTTTTTAAATGACTTTAATTCAAATTATTTATTTGGAAACTGTAAACTTGCCAGAGAGTATGCAGATTCAGCAAAGAATGAATTTGCATTTGTTTATTCCTTAGGGATTCCGATTAGAAAAGTGGAAATTCGTGCTATATGGCTTGACAGGGGAACGATTGTTACATGTAAAGATGCAATTGAGCTTAGAAATTTGATTAAAAACCTTGCTCGTATTGGATTTAATGTAATATTTTTTGAAACAGTTAATGCTGGCTACCCAATTTATCCTTCCAGACTCCTTCCGCAGAATCCGCTTATTAAAGATTGGGATCCACTGAAAGCAGCAATAGAAGCTGCTCATGCATATGGGATGGAACTTCATGCCTGGGTTTGGACGTTTGCTGTTGGAAATACCAGGCATAATTTACTTATAAATAAATCAGTAGAATATCCAGGACCTGTACTTTCTACCAAAGACAAAAGTTGGGCTTTAGCGGGGCAGGATGGACAATTAAGGATAGAGATGCAGCCGGAAACCTGGGTAAGCCCTGCAAATAAAAAAGCCTGTGAATTCCTGCAGGAACTGTTTGGTGAAATTGTAGCTAACTATGACGTGGATGGCTTTCAGTTTGATTATATAAGATTTCCATTTCAGAAAGCTGATTCTCAGGTTGGTTTTGATTCTGCCAGTAAAAATGCTTTTGTTGAGTTGACTGGTATCGTTCCTGTGCTGACAGGAAAAAACAACAGAATATGGAGAGACTGGAAAGCAACACTTGTAAGTGATTTTGTAAAAGAAACAAGTTCTAAACTTAGAAAAATAAAACCAGATTTAAAAATTTCAGCTGCAGTTTTTGCTCTTGATAGAACACTTAGAATGCAATTGATTCAGCAGGACTGGGAAACCTGGCTTGTAAACAGGTGGATAGATGTTGTCTATCCGTTTTATTATTCTTATACAAAAGAAGAAATTAAAACAAAACTTTTAAGAGAAAGAGGAATGATTAATGATAAAGGAATTATTATTCCTGCTTTTAATCTCCGCGCCTTAAGCCTGGGAGAACTTGCTGAGAGGATTACGCAGGCAAGGAATGCAGGTGTTTTAGGAATAGCCTTATTTGCAGCAGAACATCTGAATACTGTTAAATCAAACTTACTCAGGAATGGTCCGTTTCGTGAAAAGACAATTTTTACCCCATATGAAAAACCAATTCTTGCCTGCCAAAAACTGCTTGATGAGTTTAATTCAATAATTGAAAAATTTACACTTACAAAAGAACTTTCTGTTTTATCTGAAAACCAGGTGCAAAAGGAAGTTTATTACCTGACCCAGGATTTAAAAAAAGAACTTGATAACTATAGCCCTGATAGAGCAAATGAGATTGAGAGAAAGTTGACAGATCTTCAGCTGAAAGTGAAAAATTGGCTCAGCCTGGAAAAATACCTGGATCGTGATCAAAGGGTAATGTATATAAGCAGCTATCTTGATCAGGTTAGAACATTATTGAATTATGTAAAAAGCGAATAGTTATTTCCACAAATATTTTTTCAAATCAATTTTTTGATTTTTATCAAAGGCAATGCCTTCTCGTTCTAAAAGTTTTTTTTGGAGATCAAGGGGAATATTCATAAGTTTATTTGTACTTATGCCGCCTTTTGAATTTATTACACGCTGCCAGGGAACTGTTGAGGCAGGTTTCCCGCCAGAGGTGGGTCTGCCTTTGGCAGAAAAACCTGCCTTTACTTTTGCTAACCGATTTAACGCCCACCCAACAACTCTTGGATTCAAATCTAACATCTGACCGATTTGTCCATAAGTCATTACTTTTCCTCTTGGGATTTTTTTAACTAAGTTATATACCTTGTCATAAGTTCTCATTGAAAATAAACCAAGCTTTCTTGTTTACTGTTATAGGGCAGGATTTATCCTGCCCTTACACTTTTAAAAAAATGTCTTATTGTCCAATAAATATTATATCTATAGTAAAATTATTAGACCGTGCAAACAACGAACCAATTAATAAACACCTTTTGGCAAGAAGATACAAAAGTTTTAAAAGATAAGCTTTTAACTATTCTTGCCAGAGAAAGCTATAAAGAAGGAAAGTTTACTTTAGTCAGCGGAAAAGAATCCAGCTATTTTATAGATGGCAAACTGACAACCCTTAATGCAGAAGGCGGAGCAATAATTTCAGTATTATTTTTTAAAATGCTCAGAAAGGAAATTGAGGCTGTTGGCGGCGTTGCTGTTGGTGCATGTTCATTAGCTGGTGGTGTTTCTCAAATAAGTTATTTACTTGGAAAGAGTGTTAATGCTTTCTATATAAGAAAAGAGCTTAAAGGACATGGCACAAATAAATGGATTGAAGGTCCGCTTAAAACTGGCGAAACAATTGCTATTTTAGAAGATGTGGTTACTACAGGTGGCTCTTCTCAAAAAGCTATTGAAAAAGTAACTGAGTTTGGCTGTAAAGTAAGCCAGATTTTAGCAGTGGTAGATAGAAATGAAGGCGGCAAAGAAACTTTCAAAAAGCTGGGTGTAGATTATAATTATTTGTTTGGTATAAATGAAGTAGCTGAAAGATACAAAATGTAGAAGCGTAACATTCTAGCCTTCTACAGGCATAAATATGCAAACTCAGACAACAATTTCAATTATTTTAAAAGATGGTTCAAGAAAAGAGATTCCATCAGGTTCTACCGGACTTGATTTAGCTAAAGCCATAAGCAATAGCCTTGCAAAAAAAAGTGTCGGGCTTTTATTAAATGGTGAGCTTAAAGATTTAGTTACTGGTTTAAAAGACAGCGATAAAGTAGAAATAATTACTCAGGAAGATCCAAGGAGCTATGAGTTTTTAAGACATAGTACTGCACATATTCTTGCAGAAGCTGTTCAGAATCTTTTCAAGGGAGCAAAAATTGCAATTGGACCTGTTATAGAAAATGGATTTTACTATGATTTTGAAATCCCCGATCATAAATTATCACCTGATGATCTTTTAAAGATTGAAAAAGAAATGCAGAGATTGATTGATGAAGAACAGAAATTTATAAGGATAAATATACAGGATATAGATAAGCAGTTGAATGAGTTTAAATCACAGGGAGAAAAATTTAAAGCCGAGTTACTCAATCAATATAGAAATGAAAATCCTACATTGTATATTCTTGAAGATAAATCCGGAAAGCCTGTCTGGAACGATTTTTGCCGCGGGCCTCATATTACAAACTCAAAGCAAATTAAAGCTTTTAAATTACTTTCTGTTTCTGGTGCTTACTGGAGGGCTGATGAAACAAAAGAATCACTTCAAAGAATTTACGGGACATCATGGTGGAGTCAGGAAGAGCTGGATGATCACTTACAAAAACTTGAAGAAGCAGAAAAAAGAGATCACAGAAAACTTGGACGCCAGATGGATCTTTTCAGCATGCAGGAAGAGTCAGGCCCAGGTTTAATACTCTGGCACCCGGCTTTAGCGTATTTAAGAAAGCAAATGGAAGATTATTGGAGAGATCTTCATATGAGAAACGGCTATGAAATGGTTTATACTCCACACATTGCAAAAAATGATCTCTGGAATATTTCAGGACACAATGAATTCTATAAAGAAAATATGTTTTATATGACGGTGGATGAGCAGGATTATGTTTTAAAACCAATGAACTGTCCGTTTCATGTCCTGATTTTTCAATCAACAAGACACAGCTATAGAGAGCTGCCTATAAGGATGGCAGAGCTTGGCACTGTATATAGATATGAGCGTTCTGGAGTAATGCATGGACTTGCACGTGTTCGTGGTTTTACTCAGGATGATGCTCATATATTTTGCAGGAGAGATCAGTACGTAAATGAAATAAAAGGAGTAATCTCACTGGTAGATTTAATTTATAAAGGATTTGGTTTGACTTATACAGCAGAGCTTTCTACTAAACCAAAGGATGCAATTGGTACAAAAGAGATTTGGGAGTTTGCTGAAAATGGCTTAGAGCAGGCATTAAAAGAATATGGACTTGACTACAAAATCAATCCTGAAGATGGTGCCTTTTATGGGCCTAAAATAGATTTTAAATTAAAAGATGCGCTTGGAAGAATTTGGCAGGGAGCGACAATACAGCTTGATTTTAATTTGCCGGATAGATTCAAGTTACATTACACAGATAAAGATGGTTCACAGCAGCAGCCTGTAATGATTCACAGGGCAATTTATGGGAGTCTTGAAAGATTTGCTGCACTTTTAATAGAACATTTTTCAGGGGCTTTTCCGCTCTGGCTTTCATACAAACAGGTTATTGTTTTACCAATAACAGATCGCCATGTGGAGTATGCAAAAAAAATTGAGAGTGCATTAAAAGAAAAAAATATCAGAGTTGAAATTGATGATAGGGCCGAGTCATTGAATGCAAAAATTCGAGATGCCGAGATGAATAAAATTCCTTATATGGCAATTGTTGGAGATAAAGAACTAAGTGAAAATAATGTTTCTATTCGTGCCAGAAAAAAAGGTGATCTTGGAAAAATCTTTCTTGGTGCTTTTGTTGAACAGTTATCTAAAGAAATTGAAGAAAAAACCATCTAAAATTATGTAAATATTGAAAAACATAAATCAATTATTAATAATGTCCTTTTTCTTAATGTTTTTAAGGTAAAACTTACAAAGTTATGGCTAATAGATTTAAACAGGCAGTGCATATATTTCTTTGTTTATTATCTCTTTTTATTTTGTTTAACTTGAATGCTATGGCAAGTTTTAAAGATGAAGTTCATGACATCTTGGATTACGGTAGAGAAGATGGATTAAGAGGAGAAATCTGGTATGGAAATGCTTCCTGGTATGGACCATATTGGCATGGTAGAACAACATCTAACGGTGAAACATTTAATAAAAATAAATTAACAGCAGCACATAGAACCCTCCCTTTTAATACAAGGGTTAAAGTTACAAATTTAAGAAATAATAAGTCAGTAATAGTCAGGGTTAATGACAGAGGACCGTTTAAGGTAGGTAGGATAATTGATCTTTCTGAAAAAGCAGCAGATAAAATTGATGGGAAAAAACAAGGAATTTCTTATGTAAAAGTTCAAGTCTTAACCAACAACTAGTTAAAAAGTTAATTAATAACTTCAGATAATTCATAATCTAAGTTAAGTAAATTTTTTCAAATTAAACATTAATAATAATTTAACGAATTCTTCTTTCAATTTCTGCTTTTAAAGGTTATATTTAATTATAGATACCTGACCAAATTAAAAATCTTACTTACTCTAATTTAAGCTGAATAGGCCGGAAAAATAATTACAAAGTGTAGTAGGAAGAACATAGTGGTTGCGGGTTCTGTCCAAGAATCAATAATAAACCCTACATGCTTTGTAAAATAATGAGGTAATCAGTCATCTTTAAATTGATGTAGTAGTTTTTTTGTTTTTGATTCAGTTTTTTATTTATAGAATTTGTTCTGCCTTCAGGTGGGCAAATCAGATCCTGCGCAACAGAGCGGTTGACGGAAGCTTTAGCTTGTCTGAAGCATAAAAAAATAGCAAGGAGTTAATAATGGTAGATATTGCTGGTCAAGATTCAGTAGCAAAGATTATGGTGGATGCTGATGCCCCTGATGGAGAACAAATAGCTCGGATTGAAAGCGAGTTTAGCGATGTTTTGCTTGGCGGAGATCTGGAAGCAGATCTTGATGCAGGCGTTTTAGAGGATGATCTTTTTGATGCAAAACTTGAATTAGGCACCGATGATTCGATAAGACTTTACCTTAGAGAAATCGGAAGAATACCACTTTTAAAAGCCGAAGAAGAAATTGATTTAGCAAGAAGAATTGCAAATGGTGGATATGATGGCATTGTTGCAAAGAGACAACTGGTTCAGGCAAATCTAAGACTTGTTGTTTCAATTGCGAAAAAATATTTAAACAGAGGATTACCTTTCCTTGATTTAATTCAGGAAGGAAATCTTGGTTTAATTCGTGCTGCAGAAAAGTTTGATCCTGAAAGAGGTTATAAATTCTCTACTTATGCTACATGGTGGATTAGACAAGGAATTACAAGAGCACTTGCAGATAAATCCAGAACTATTCGTGTTCCTGTGCACATGGTTGAAACTATAAATAAGTTTAAGAAAATAACCAGAGAGCTGTCACAGGGCTTAAATAGAAGACCCACTGAACATGAGCTTGCTGCTGCAATGGATGTTTCTGTCCAGAAGGTAAAAGAAATCGTTGCTGCAAACAGAACCCCTGTATCTCTTGAAACTCCGCTTGGAAAAGAAGAAGACAGCCGTCTTGGAGATTTTATAGCTGATGCAGAATCTGCCCAGCCTGATAGTTCTGCTACAGATGAGTTGTTAAGATCTGACATTGAAGGAGTTTTAAACTCATTATTACCCAGAGAACGTGAAGTGATTCGATTACGTTATGGACTGGATGACGGACGTGAAAGAACCCTTGAAGAAGTAGGGCAGTTATTTGGTATAACCCGTGAACGTGTTCGTCAGATAGAGTTTAAAGCTATGAGAAAGCTCAGACAGCCGGACAGATGTACAAAGCTTGAAGGTTATTTATCGCATTAATTTAGATATATTTTGGGGACTATATAGGTTAAAGCTATAAAGGTCAGGTTCCCAAAAGTTTATCTTTACTTTGATCTTACTTAATAACGTAACAGATGGTTAAGTCAGAGTTGATTTTTATTATCTTAACAATCTCTTTAACATAATATAGTTACATTATTATCTGAGGGGGGAATTAAAGAGATGAATTATTCAATCCAAAAATTAATAAATGATTTTATAGGCAAAGTTGGGGAAGATGATTTGAAAATGCTGGAGACAGTACCTCCTCAGACAGCTTTTAATTATGTATATTTTCTATACAAAAAGTTTTATGAAGCATATCCAACAGGTGAAGTTTATAACGCTTTAGCTGAAATGTTTTCACAGCAAAAAGCTGCCTAGCTGTACATATTTTCTTTAATAAAAAATTAATTAATTAATTCTATAGTTTCTCCAATTTTAAATTTTTAGATGTACCATAGATAGCTAATTAAGGAGCTTTAGTATGGTGTATTTGAAAGATGAAAATCAAATCTCACAAGAAAAAATAGTTATTGGCGGGAAGAAACAAGCTCGTAAAACCTTTGGATTTGATGAAATTTCTTTAGTGCCTGGAAAAATTACTTTAGATTTTGAACTTTGCGACACAAGCTTTATTTTAGGCAAACATAAATTTGAGTTTCCGGTAATCGCATCTGCAATGGACAGTGTAGTTAGTCCTGAAACGGCAGTCTTAATTAATAAATTAGGAGGACTGGCAGTTTTAAATCTTCAAGGGATTTATACACGTTATGAAAATTGTGCAGAAGTTTTAAAAAAGATTTCAGATGTTGATAATGAAAGTTTTGTGCCACTTATGCAGGAGCTATATAAAGAACCTATACAAAATCATTTAGTTGAAAAGAGAATTAAAGAAATTAAATCTTATGGTGCAGTATGTGCAGTTTCATCTACGCCAAATGTTGCAAATAGTTTTGGGACTCTTGCACAGGATGCTGGTGCAGATGTTTTTGTGGTTCAAAGTACAGTCGTTTCTATAGAGCATAAATCCCATGACAAATCATCATGTTTTAATTTGAAAGAATTTATTCAAAAGATGAAGATCCCTGTAATTGTTGGAAACTGTGTAACATATGAAGTGGCACTTGAACATATGAAAGCAGGTGCTAGTGCAGTTCTTGTAGGAATTGGTCCTGGAGCAGCCTGCACAAGTCGTGGAGTTCTAGGAATTGGCGTTCCTATGGCTACTTCTATTGCTGATTGTGCAAGTGCAAGAGATGATTATTTTTTAAAAACCGGAAGATATGTTCATGTTATTGGTGATGGAGGTATGTCTACCGGTGGTGATATATGCAAAGCTGTTGCATGTGGTGCTGATGCAGTGATGATTGGTTCTCCATTTGCAAAAGCCAAGGAAGCTCCCGGTAATGGTTTCCACTGGGGGATGGCTACTCCAAGCCCTGTTTTGCCACGAGGTACAAGAATTAAAGTAGGTTCAATCGGTACATTACAAGAAATTTTACTTGGACCGGCAAAGCTTGATGATGGTTCACAAAATCTAATAGGGGCTCTTAAAACGTCGATGTCAACCCTTGGTGCACAAAACATAAAAGAAATGCAGCAGGTAGAAGTGGTTATAGCGCCTTCGATTCTTACAGAAGGAAAAGTTTTTCAGAAAGCTCAGAAATTAGGAATGGGAAAATAGCTCATCCAGCGCCAGATTTAAAAGTAAAACATTTACCCTTTCTTCTCCAAATATTCCAAGCTGTTTTGGTTCTGTATATTTTTTTACCAGTATAAGAGTCCTTTCTTTAGTAATATTTCGGGCTTTTGATATTCTTGGAATCTGAAATTCTGCAGCTTTAAGAGAGATATGTGGATCAAGCCCACTGCCAGAAGCGGTAACTAAATCAATAGGAACAGGAATATCTGGATTTTCTTTTTGTAGTTCGAGAGAGCTGAAAGTGATTCTGTCAATAAGTTTTTTACTTGTTGGTCCAAGGTTTGAGCCGCCGGATTTAGAAGCATCATAGTTTGATTCCGAAGGCCTTGGGTGAAAGTATTCAGCGCTGGTAAAACTTTGTCCAATTAATTTTGAACCAATTATTTTTTTGTTCTTAAAAATTAAACTTCCATTCGCTTGATTTGAAAAAGAAACCTGTGTTATTAATGTAATTGCCAAAGGATAAATAATCCCAGTTACTATTGTTAGTATTAGGGTCATTAAAACTGCAGTTTTAAGATTTTTAAGCATATTTCGCTCTTAGACAAGATTCAAGAAATTAACGATTATATCGATAATCTTCATCCCAATAAACGGAACTATAATGCCTCCTATTCCATAGACAAAAATATTATGGCGTAAAATTATTGCTGCACTTGCCGGTTTGTATTTAACACCTCTCAATGATATAGGCAAAAGTGCAATTATAATAAGTGCATTAAAAATAACTGCTGAAAGAATAGCACTATGTGAGGTTTCAAGATGCATTATGTTTAATGCTCTAAGTTCTGGATAAGTTGTACAAAACATAGCTGGAATAATTGCAAAGTATTTTGATACATCATTTGCAATACTAAAAGTAGTTAATGCTCCACGAGTAATAAGAAGCTGCTTTCCGATTTTAACTATTTCAATTAGCTTTGTAGGATTTGAATCCAGATCAATCATGTTTGCTGCTTCTTTTGCAGCCTGGGTTCCGGAATTCATTGCTACTCCTACATCTGACTGTGCAAGTGCCGGGGCATCGTTTGTGCCATCACCTGTCATCGCTAATAATTTTCCTTTTGCTTGTTCTGTACGAATTAAATTCATTTTATCCTGAGGTTTTGCCCCTGCAAGAAAATCATCTACACCTGCTTCTTTAGCAATTGCTGCTGCAGTAAGTGGATTATCACCAGTAATCATTATGGTCCTTATACCCATGCGTCTAAGTTCATCAAAGCGTTCACGAATATCACCTTTTACTATGTCTTTAAGATTAATCACACCAAGCAATTTTTTATTTTTTACTACTGTCAAAGGAGTACTGCCATTCATGCTGATTTGTTCAACAATTAAATTAAGCTCTTTAGGCGGTTCAAAAGATTTGTTTCCTCGTTTAATAAAATCTATAACAGCATCAGTTGCACCTTTGTAGATTTCATTGTTTTCGAAAAGCACACCACTCATTCTGGTTTGTGCTGTAAATGGAATGAACTCAGCTTTTAACTGTGCAATGTTTCTTTCATTTAACCCATATTTGTTTTTAGCAAGGACAACTATAGAGCGACCTTCAGGAGTTTCATCACTTAAAGAAGAAAGCTGTGCTGCATCTGCAAGCTCCATTTCGCTTATACCGGCTAGTGGAATAAAATCACTTGCCATTCTGTTTCCAAATGTAATAGTTCCTGTTTTATCCAGGAGCAGTGTGTCTACATCTCCAGCTGCTTCAACAGCGCTTCCTGACATTGCAAGTACGTTGTGCTGGACCAGGCGATCAATGCCGGCAATTCCAATTGCTGAAAGCAATCCGCCAATGGTTGTAGGAATTATTGTCACAAGAAGAGCAATAAGACTGGTAATAGATATTGTTGTCCCGGCATATATAGCAAACATTTCAATCGTTGCAGTTGCAATTAAAAATACAATAGTCATTCCAACCAGCAATATACTCAGTGCAATTTCATTTGGTGTTTTTTGTCTTTTTGCCCCTTCAACAAGCGCAATCATTTGATCTAAAAAAGACTCTCCTGGATTTGAAGTGATTTTAACTTTTATCCAGTCTGAGATTACACAGGTTCCTGCTGTTACTGAGGACTTATCACCTCCACTTTGTTTTAATACTGCGGCAGATTCACCGGTAATTGCTGATTCATCAATAAGTGCAACACCTTCAATAATTTCTCCATCTCCGGGAATAATTCCTCCTGTTTCAACTAAAACAAGGTCATCCCTTTTTAACTCTGTAGCTGGTATTAACTTGTGGTCAGTACTTTTTTCATTGGTTAGTAATTTTGCTATGGTTTCAACTTTAGTCTGTCTGAGAGAATTTGCCTGGGCTTTGCCACGACCTTCTGCCATTGCTTCAGAAAAGTTAGCAAATAAAACTGTAAACCACAACCAAAGTGAAATTTGGCCAATAAAAAAGGGATTTTCATCAATAACCTTTGCAATGCTCAAAAATAAAAGAATTGTAGTTAAAACTGTAACAATTTCAACTACAAACATTACTGGACTACGACAAAGTGTTTTAGGGTTTAATTTTACAAATGAATTAATTACAGCATCCTTTAAAATTACAGGATCAAAAATAGTTGTCTTTTTTGTTTTGTCAGCCATCTTTTAAAAAGTTATTCCTTTTAACATTAAAAAGTGTTCCACAATTGGTCCGAGGGATAATGCAGGGAAATAGACCAGACCGCCTACAGTTATAATCACAAGAATTAATAGAGAAACAAAAGTTAGATTTGTAGTGGGCAGGGTCCCCGGTGAAGAAGGAATTATTTTTTTTCTAACTAGACTTCCTGCTGTTGCCATTGTAGGGATAATTATTAAAAATCTTCCAATTAACATTGCTAATCCGGTAATAAGATTGTAGAAAGAAGTATTTGCATTTATACCGGCAAAAGAACTCCCATTATTTGCACTTGCTGAACTGATAGCATAAATAATCTCAGCAAAGCCATGAGGACCAATATTTAGTGGGCCTTTCACTCCGTAGGAAGAAATGCAGGATAAAGCAGTAAAACAATGAACACAGATTGGCAAAATTAAAACTGCAAGCACAGTCATTTTTATCTCTTTTGCTTCAATCTTTTTTCCTAAATACTCTGGAGTTCTTCCCACCATTAATCCTGAAATGAAAACAGCCATTATTGCAAAAAGCAGCATGCCATAAAGCCCTGAACCTACACCTCCGATGATAATTTCTCCAAGCATTATATTAATAAGAGGCATTACTCCTCCTAGTGGTAAGAAGCTGTCATGCATGCTGTTTACAGCGCCACAGGAAGCAGCTGTGGTAACTATTGAATAAAGAGCTGACCCGATAATTCCAAAACGGACTTCTTTTCCTTCCATGTTTCCACCGGTTATAAAACTTTTAATTAGAGGGTTCCCGGAAATTTCCTGAAAATAAGTAATTAAAGCTCCACCCAGGAACAAAATAAACATTGCAGAGAGTAATACCCAGCCTTGTCTTTGATCTTTAACCATTCGCCCAAAGGTGTTTGTAAGAGCAGCACCGATGAGAAATATAGCCAGCATTTGAAGAAAATTTGTAAGCGGAGTCGGATTTTCGTAAGAATGTGCTGAGTTTGCATTAAAAAAACCGCCGCCGTTTGTACCAAGTGCCTTAATACTTTCTCTTGATGCTACAGGACCCTGAGGAATTATCTGTGTTTTACCTTCAAGTGTTTGTACATGAACCGGCGGATTAAAATTTTGTGGCATACCTTCAAAAACGAAAACAATGGATAGAACTAATGAGAGAGGAAGTAATATCCAGAGAACTGAACGAACGAGATCCCCCCAGAAATTACCGATTGTGTTTGAAGACTCTCTTGCAAATGCCCGCATGAAAGCTATTGCAAGTACAATGCCTGTGGCAGCTGATAAAAAATTTTGTACTGTTAAACCAAGGATTTCAGTAAAATAGCTGGTAGTTGTTTCAGGAATATAGGATTGCCAGTTTGTATTTGAAGTAAAACTAACAGCAATATTAAAAGCCAGATCTGGAGAAATAGGAGAAAGATGTTCGTAGTTAAAGGGTAAAAAGTTCTGTAATCTTAAGATTAAATAAAGAAATATAATTCCGATAAAATTAAATAAAAGCATTGATTTTGTGTATTGAATCCAGTCTTGTTCTTCTGTATTGGCTGCTGATAGTTTGTAAATTAATTTTTCAACAGGACAAAGTATTGGATCAAGAAATGTATTTTCCCGGTTGAATACTTTTGTTAAATAGGAGCCAAGAGGTTTTGTTAAAACTAAAATTATTAAACAATAAATAAAGATTTGAAATATGTCCGCTAGAATCATTTTAAAATTTCTCCGGATTTACCAGTGCATAAATTAAGTAAATTAATAATCCAATAGTTACAATGCCGCCAAGAATATATTCAATTAACATCGATACTTAAAGCCTCTCGCATACAGTGACATATGCCAGACACAGAATAAAAAAAACAGTAGTTAAACTTATAAATAAAATATCCAACATAGCAATGTTAATTTTATATCTACTATCAAAGCTCATCTCATGGCAAATAAATCCCGGAATATTTCTTTATATATACTTATTTAAGCTTATTTATCTATTATATTAATCTTATTATGTCGGTGTATATGAAAAAAATTATAAGAGCTTTAGTTTGTACATTTTTTATTTTTGCTATAACAATAGTAAATTTACCGCATTTTCCGATTTTTCAATGCTATAAGGCCCAGGCAAGCACAAAGCAAATAATAAATGAAGCAACTGATCAGTGCAGTTTAAATATTGATTTTGAAAAAGGGCAAATTAAATCAAATATTCAAAGAAGTTGTTGCTCTTCTACCCCAGACACTCAAAACGTTCAAAAAGTTGACTCCAATTTATCTAAATACCCAAAAGCTATTGCTCTTATCTTAACTCTTTTTAACCTTTCAATTCTAGTTACATTATCCACATCATTTTTAGTTTTAGCATTTAATGAATCACGTACAAGCAGAGGAGACAAAGATGCCAAGCTTGCACAGGCATTAACAGGTTTTTGCATTCTAAATTCAGATCTTTGTATAAATGGAAAACCTTCTAGCGGTTCATCAAGAGAAGATTCTATAGAAGCAATTCAATTTAAAACAGAAGTTGAAAGTCCAAGAGATATCTCTACCGGGCAATCTACAGGTAAAAGACAACATGATCCTATAAAGATACTAAATACTATTAAGAATAATAAAATAAAAATTGAAAGACAGAAAAAGAAATTAGAGGAATTTCTTTCATTATGTATTCAAAGAATAGTATGCGAAAATCCAAATGGTGTTTTTGCAGAAGGTGGAGACAGCAGGGTTGACAGCAGAATAATTTCACCGGCATTTAGTGCATGCTTAAAAGAGATAGGCGTTATTTTAAGAGGTAATCCTGAAACACCATGTGTTTGTAAAGATGATAACTGTGCATGTGCAGCTATGGCACTGTGCAAGACTATGTTTTGTAGTGAGGAAACCTCATGTGAATGTGTAGATGATGACTGTATTTGTCCTATTGATGTCATCTGTAATAATGTGCAATGTACTGATGGAAAGTGTTCTTGCCTGGATGATGCTTGTAACACTGATAGCGACTGTGGCACAGAGCAAGTATGTAAATTAAATAATACTTTAAATCAGACATTTTCAGGAGTGTCAGAAAGTGTAGGAAGTAGTAGCAGTGGAAGCAGCAGTAGTAGTTCAAGTGGTGGAACATTTTCTGGAGTAGGTAGTGATCTAAGTAGTAGTGGTAGTACTAGCTCAGGTGGAACGTTCTCTGGAGTGTCTGGGAGTGTAGGAAGCAGTAGTTCTGGTTGTGATGTAACTTTACATTGTCCTTCACCACTAGTTCTTGACATTATTACTTGTACATGTGTGACTCCTAGTGGAATGTGTGAAAGTTCTGGTGATGAAGATTCCAGATGTGGTGATGGTGTAGCTGATGAAAATGAAGAGTGCGATGATGGAGCTAGTAACAGTTTAAATGGACCTTGTCTGCCTACATGCCAGTTGGCAAAATGTGGAGATGGTGTATTCCAATCTGGTTTAGGTGAAGAGTGTGATGATGGAAATACTAATAATAATGATGGTTGCTCAGCAGATTGTAAGATTGAATCATGCTCCAGTAATAGTGACTGTGCTAGCGGGTTGTGCATTAAAGCACCAAAACCAGTAGTTTGTACAAAGACTGCAGAAAATGATTGCCCTGATGATTTCAGTACTAAGATTTGTTTACCAAAGTTTTGTAAGAAAAATAATGAATGTGGAAGCATTGGAATATGCAAACAAGGGGAGTGTATAGTAAGACCCGGAACTTGTGGTAAGAATGAAGATTGTGATAATGGAAGTGGAGAAGTTTGTGACAATGGCAGGTGTGCTACTCCATGTCAAACAGATGATAATTGTGATTCTGGTAAGTGTGACACGAATAAAAAGATTTGTATAAAGCCAACAAAAGTAAAACCAGGAACTTGTAATAGAGATGAAGATTGTGATAGTGCAAGTGATGAAGTTTGTGACAATGGCAGATGTGCTGAACCATGCCAAGATGATGATGATTGTTCAAACGGCAGAATGTGTGACTCAGGTAAAAAGATTTGCATTAAGCCAGGAAAAGTAAAACCAGGAACTTGTAATAGAGATGAAGATTGTGATAATCAAGCAGATGAAGTCTGCGATAACAAGTCCGGTCAATGCACAACTCCATGTGAAACAGATAATGACTGTGACTCCGGCAGAATGTGCGATGGCTCAAGAAAGATTTGTATTAAGCCAGGAAAAGTAAAACCTGAAACATGTACCAGAGATGAAGACTGTGATTCAACAATGGGTCAAAGTTGTGATCCGAAAAAGAAAATATGTATAAAACCACGAGACTGCAATTCAGATAATGATTGTGATGCTCAGGGTGGTGAAAAATGTGATAATGGCAAATGTATGTCTACCTGTGGTGCTGGCCCCTGTGTAGTTATTCCTGTAAGTTGCCTAAATGTAAAATGCCCAATTGGACAAGTATGTAGAGATGGAAAGTGCATAATACAATGTAAATCTAATGCAGAATGTCCACAACCTAAAGTATGTAAGCTTGGAAGATGTTTGATTTAGGTCATTATTCTTTTTTATAAGCAAGTCCTAAAACAGTACCAAGGCAGGTGTATTTGGCAATGCCGGTTACAATCCAACAAACTGCTAGTTTACAAGGGATAGGAAGAATAGTATACAAAATAAGACCTTGCATTACTGAGAGCAGAATTCCTATCCAGAAACCATAGCGCAGTCCTTGTCCAAGGTTGCCCTTGCCTTCTTCATATCCTTTGCTATAGATGCAAACAAAAATAGGAGCAAAAATTAAGTACCCTAACCACATGTGCCACATTAAATGTTTTATGTCTGCTTCTGTTCTCCAGACTGAAGCCGTCTGATGGTACATCCCTTTAAGTAGAACTCCATGAATTAAATAATTAAGTGCAAACAAAGCAATAAAAACTACAAAACTGGCAAAATATTTACATTTCATAATTTATCTCCTTAGAAATTAAATCCCACAACTTTATAAAGTATATTTTAACTACTTTGATGAATCTTTGAATGTAATTGTAATTTTTTAATTTGAAGTGCTACTATTACAAAACGAGCTTATTATTTATAAATAATGAAATTAATAAGGGGAGAGCATGAAAATAGCATGGGTACAAATCTTAGTTTCACTTTTAATTGGGATTTTATTAGGCTTAAGTTTTAATAGCTTTGGGTGTCATAATTGCAAAAGCTGCTTTGATAAGCACGGTTGTCATAAAAGTTCTTTCCGGCAAGATGGTTGCCGTGGTTGTCCTAAATGTAATAAAAAACATTCTATGATGGAGAGAATTGGGAAAAAGCTTAATTTAACATCTGAACAGAAATCTAAACTGGCAGTAATAATAGATGAAAAGCATAAAAAGATGGCGGAACTTAGAAATGAAATAAAACCAAAGTTTATTGAGCTGCGTAAATCTACACAAAATAAAATTAGAACTATCTTAAATCCAGAACAACAAAAGAAATTTGATGAACTAAATGCAAAATGGGAAACAAAAGAAGAAAAGTGGCATGAGGAATTTGAATAGTTTGCTTGAGACAAGAAAGCTTGAATTTATCTTAGGTTGTATAAAAAAGAAGAGCCATACATATAAAGATATAAAAAAATAATAAATAATTTAAGGTAATAATAAATTTATCTTTAGAATGAAATTCTAAAGAATTAAAGTACAAATAACTTTTGAATTCCCATTATAAAGAAATCTAAGACTATGAAAACATCAATTTCAGCTTTGTTGTCTAAGCCGATTCGAAATGGATATAAAATCTCTTTAGTAGAAGATAGTCCTAACTACTTCTGTTTTACAAGAAAAATCACACCTAAAACAATATTGAGTCTACCGCAAGGGTTTAGCTTACAGTATGTTCCATGGGGAATATTAAATGGAATTACATTATCAAAAAATGATTTATGTTTATTAGCGACTGATCGTATGACAGCATGTGCCTCTTTATTAGTTGTTGACCAAAATTTACAACATGTTGTTCATGCAGGTTTAAACTTTAATTTATATGCAACATACAATGATTTTATGAAGGGACTTCAAGCTGCACTCCGCGATCTTCCACAAAACCTAAAAGCAGAACATAATATTAATCTAGAAACTTCTCGATTTTATATAGCTGAAGGGAGTGAAAAAGACTCTTCTTCAGTATTTAATTTTTACAGAGTTCTTATAGAAAGTGGAGTTCCACCAGAAGTAATTTATCTTATTCCTTCAAGACCATATCAAGAATCTGAAAATATATTACTATGCAATGGAGTACCATATAGAGCAGAAGGAGTCTTAAAATCTCAAATTAAGGATTTGTTCTAACTTAAACTCTTTTACTCCAGGTTTCGGCTGTCTGTAAGGTATAATTTCCTTTTCTTTTTCTAGCTTTTAGATTGACAGTTCCTGTAAAAAAACCACTTGGATGTGTACTGCCTAAAGGTTTTCCATCTATCATTAATTTAAAAGCAGGCCATGCTCCAGGATTAATATAATGACAGTTGGTATCGCCTACTGAAAATTCAACATGGTCTGCATTATGAGTATGTGCTCCTATAGTGTTACTTATCCCATTCTCTCTAAAAATTCTTTTGGCTTCTTTTGCCTGGGTTTTATTGTTATCAGAAAACCAAGATTCAAAAAATGAAATAAGTCTTGCTCCAAGATTCTGGACTCTTTTAGATGAAAAAAATGAAGAAAGTAGATTAGGAAATGGAAGTCTATGTTGTAATGTCTGAAAAAGAGGTGTTCTGGAAAATTGTTCTTTAATCATATGATTGTACGATCTTAATATTTCTTGAGCTTTTTTAATTACTCCTATATCAGTAATATCATTTCTACTATCCAAGTTTCTGGCTTCATATTCCAGGTAGAGAGGAAATGCAATAGAAGGTCTTATCCTGAGCATTCTCTCGACCTTGCTTATTAATTTTCTTAAGATAGTAGGATCTGTTATATTTTGTTTTAATGCCTCTATCATATTTTTTACAACGGCATTAGAGTTTACTACAACCCAGTCTCCAGATGTATTTGTTCCTTTTTTTGAAAAATTAAATGGATCTATACGATGAAAATGCTCGCTATAAAGGTCTAATTCTTTGCTGAACATTACTTTGCAAAATAAAATTCTTTTTTCTCTTTCTTCTATGCTGATATCTGGCATAATACGTTCAGCCAATTTAGCTCTTAACAAACTGGCGCTTGGATGAAAAATCGGACGACAATGGTTTCCTTCTCCAAAGACTAGTTGAGTATCTTCTGAAGCTTGAATAAAAGCTTTTAAAGCTTCAAAAGGTGCTGGATTGTCAGAAATTATTTTTTCTAAAACGGCTAACTCAAATTCAAGACTCTCTAAATCTCCTTTTTCAGTGAATGGAGGGTTTTTTCTGTCTCCAGATTCAATCATTCCTATGCTGTCTCCATTTAAATGGTAGACGTTATGTATTCTTGATTTTTTGGATTTTACTTTTTTTGTAAGTTCAAAGATATGTCTTGAAAAGACTGAACCATAACCGTTTGGATCCAAACTGGTATCTCGCAGGTGTAAGTCACCACTTACAGTGATCTGAAAAGCAGTAACACCTTCTTTTGGCTCCATTTGAAGCTTATCTAAAACTGGAAATGGACCATAGCTAGGATGAAAAGTTGTTCTTTGTATCGGAAGCATATTAATTTACACAAGTTTTTATTACAGAGACCAATTAAATTGTTGACAAACTTATAATTGCATTTGAATTAAAAGAAATCATGTAGATGTTTATGAAAGATATAGAATTTTTATAATGCTTTATTTAATGAAATAACGCACTGAATACTGAACAATAAAGGGGATTAATAATTAAGCAATGGATGAAAATGAGAAAAATTTAATAAATTAAAAATAGTAGTACTTTATATATTTGTTGTAAATAAAGTAATCATGGATTATTTTTATATCAAATGAATACAGTACCTAGATCCTGTTTCGATTTTAAACCAGCAGCACAAAGCTTTGAAAGATTTACCGGTGGTCAATTGCCTGCTTTTGCAGTGGGGGCAGATATAGATCATTCTATTGTTCCATGGAAAGAAAATAAATATAGAAAAGAAGTTAATGCAGAGGGGCTAAGAGGTAATCAGCTTGCATTTAGGCAAGTACAAAATACTGCGCTATTTGTTGTACTTACTGGAATTGATCTTAAATCTGTCCAAGAGATTTCTTCAGAGTTAAATGGTTTTCCTCCTATTGATATTTTGGCTACTGATAATGGACTTGAAATGCATGTTAATAATAAAGGTGAACCATCAGGTATATGGCTAGCAAAAGGGAGAAACATAGATTCAAATAATGATTGGGAAGCATTTCTACAAACTGAAGCTAAATGGGATAGGGCTTCATTCTCTCAAACGATGTTTAGGGTGTTAAATAATTTTGGCTTACGTGAAGTTACAGAAAACACAAATTGTCCTGAAATAGCATATTCTCATCACACTATTTTTAAAACAGTAGACCTTCCTGTTAATGCTGTTTTTTGTTCTGGTGAATCAGCAATTTATTTGCTTAAGGAAGAAAGTCTGCCAATAGAGCTTGTTCAGGAATTTGGAGATGTTTTAGCAAGAAATATTGTTAAAAAATACAATGAAATAAATCCTGGAAGCAAAGTCAAATATAAGCTCTCTGAGCATGATAAATACTTTTACATTTTTTTCTCTCCGAATAATGAAATTAAAATAGATAAGGCTTCTGCTTTTGAAGCTTCTTTAAAATTTCTTCCTCAAAATATAAGAGATTCTTTAAAATATGCTGTAGTTATTGGTGATAGTGAAAATGATACTCATGTAAGACTTGGGGAAGTTACTGTTCCGTGGAGTTCTAGTAGAATAATTCCTGTCTACGCTATTATTTCAGGAAAATATTCACACTTGCTGGATGATAAAGAGGTTATGAATCATCCTAGGTTAGTTGTTGCAGAAGAAATGGGAAATATAGGCAATGCCTTTCAATATGCAGTTCAGAGAGCTGATAAGGAGGTTAATCTATAAATCGTGAAAGTTTTTTGTTCACGAGATTAATTATTCATGATTACTGTAAGCAGCTACTTGCCAAAAATTAAAACATGGTATGAACAAAATATAAGTGCGGAAATGCGTGAGCATTGTAAACGTGTTGGAAAAACAGCAAAAACTTATGCTGAATCATTAGATCTGGATCCTGATGTGGCAAAAGTTGCTGGCTTTGCTCATGACTGTGCAAAAGAATTAGAGCCTACTAGACTAGTAAACCTTGCAAGAGAAAATAACCTTCCTCTTATACCTTTGGACTATTTTAAAATTACAGCTTTTCTACATGCCAAGGTTGGGGAAGTTATAGCAAGAGGACAATTTGGCATTGAAGATGCTGATGTCTTAGCTTCAATACGATGTCATACTTTCGGTGAGCCTCGTATGAGTAAAATCGCAATGGTAGTGTTTGTGGCAGATGATACAGAACCAGCTCGAAAAGAAAAATATGCAGAACCAGTTAGAAAGGTCTTAGCGGAAGAAGGACTTGAGAAAGCTGTTTTAAAAGCACTTAATATAAAACTTCAGCAGGCAATTGAAAATGGTTGCTTCATCCATCCTTCAATGATAGAAACTAGAAATTATTTTGTACGTACCTTGAGCTCTGTAAGCATGGGAACAGTTACTATGGATGAAGAACTTTTAACAAAAATGACCAATGGAAATTTTGTAGAAACACTTAATAATCGGCTTAAAAGTGCAGTTAAAGAAGGTCAGGCTACAGATCCTTTATTGGCTGAAGTTAGAAACTATGCTCTTAGAATCAAATTTACAGTAAAATAATGAGATGGAAAAATTAATAAAACCACTTGTTCGAATTTGTTCATCATTTCAGGATTTGTCACTTTTAATTGTGAGATTGATTTTAGCTTATGGATTTTATGGACCTGCTGTGAAAAAAATAAGCAGTTTTCAAAATGTAGTGATTTGGTTTAAGGATAGTTTACATATCCCATTTCCCTTCTTAAATGCAGTTTTAGCAGTTGCTACAGAAACGATAGGAGTAATTTTAATTTTCATTGGTCTGATGACCAGATTTATATCTGTTCCTATGATGGTAGTAATGGTGGTTGCAATTGCCACAGTTCACTGGTCGAATGGTTTTCATGCTTCAGGTAATGGTTTTGAGATCCCTCTTTACTACATGATTATGCTGTTTATCCTTTTAAGCTTTGGACCCGGCAAATTAAGTTTAGACGAAACAATATTTAAAAAATATTTTGGATCTGATAAATAAAGCACTTTCCTTTATTTTTTCTTTCGGTCAGGATGCCCATACCAACTTCTTGGACTTGTAGATCCCACTGGATATTTTTCATTAAGCAGTGTTGTAACATCAGTCATAGAACCATCTGCAGGGGTCCAGTCCTTAATATCAGGAAAGTCAATCTTGCAATTTTCACATTTTTTACCATCATAAAATCTAATTGGACACCAAAAAGATTCAACATTCCTTAGCATCTCACCGCCAAATGAATAGATGCTAGTCATCCAGTCGCAGTACAAACACCACACTAAATCATGTCCAACCAGCCCGCTGAATTTTTGACGTGAGATATTTATCCAGTCACCATCCTTATATTTTGGAAAGTTTAATGTCCAGACAAGCAGCGGGTAAATAAGAATTTGTCCCAAACGAACGCTCAGTAATATTGGCAATGCAAGTAAACTAATCAGTAGTCCAAAATGATTGCGAGTAGGACCAACAATTTGATTTAATGTGTGCTTAATAGTTGGACCTTTATAGTTATGCAGCATTGTATGAATGTTGCAAAAAGAAGAAAGTATAGCCATTTGACCAATAAAACACCCAAGTAATCCATGCCAGCCATATAAACAAAATATTACTATCCATGGAATCCAGGTAAAAAGCCCTACCATTAAATCAAGTAATGGAGCACGAAGCAGGGCATCACTTTTTCTAGAACTAAAAATAATCAATAAGATTAAAATTCCATGAATACTGAAAACACCCAAGGTTACCAAAAGTATCTGATACATTTTTAACTACCTCTTTTTTGTACACCAGAGAACCCACCAAATTAAAACACCCTGAAAAGGAATTCTTATCCATTGTAAGATTTGATTATTCATAATTCCACCCAGTTGAATATTGTTAACAGCCATATAAATGTTTGCAGGAAGTACAGCTATAAGCAAAAGGACAAGACCAGAAGCAGCCAACCGCTGATAACGTAAAGTTAAAAGTCCTATGGCTCCAAAAATTTCAAAAACTCCACTTATATAAACCATTGCTTCAGGTTCTGGAATAAATGGTGGAACGATCTGAACAAATTCTTTTGTAGAAACAAAGTGAAGCGTTCCAACTATAGCAAACATTAAAGCTAAAATTAAGCGTGCTATATCTTTTTTTGATTTGAAATAATTTAAGTTCAATTTATTTCTATTATATATTAATCCTACAAAGTAACGTCATTGCGAGGAGCAACAGCGACTAAGCAATCTCACTAACAAATCACATAAATGATAGCTAGATTGCCACGCCTCAGGGAGTTTATCCTGAGCGCAGCGAATGGATTCGGCTCGCAAGAGGCTATCTCAAAAGTCCTACTATGAGCTTAACTGATTTTTTCAACATAAGGTCAATTGTCATTCCCATGAAAATGGGAATCCAGATAAGTCCGATATTGTGTAACCGTCTGGATTCCGGGTCAAGCCCGGAATGACATTTTGTTTTTCAATCAATATTTATGTGACAAAATGCAAACTTACCCTATAAGAGTTTTGAGATGAGCTCCAATGACGTGTTAAAAAATATTATTGGGTTACCAAATTTAAATTTTTGGCAGCCAGTGAAACCTGAACCAAAGTTCTCTTAACCAAGTCAATTACTAAGCTTCTTGGCTTGTTCTGCTTTAGCTTAATCTTTATTAGATTAAAAATGATTGATTATAGTAGTAATTAAACTTGTAATGATAGAAGACAAAGCAAATTTGCCTTGTAGATTATTTTTTTAATTAGTATAATTTACCTAATTAATTACAACAGTTGATTATTTGAAAATATGGGAACTATGATTATTCCTGTAGGGCTAACAGCAACAAATTCTGCGGATTTAGTTGTAGGTGATGGTGTTGCAAAAATACAAGATCCCCCTGCGGCAAGATTTTCTGATTCCGGAGCATCATTTTCCAGTACAGGTATTTTACGTTCACTTGCAGAAAGAACAAAACTTGAATTTCAACAGTCAAAACAAATCATAACTTTTCCAGAATATCTGGATATGGTTTTAGGAAAACCTGGTTTAATGCTCCGTCCAGTTTCTAAATACACTCTTGATGCTATTGATCATGCTGAAAAAGTATATGGAGAGCCCCCATTTAAAAAAGTAAGATATTTAGGACGTGATCTTAGAGATTTTGCATTTCTAAAAAAACCATGGCTGCCCAGTGGAATAAGATCAAAAGAAAAATTTTATGGACAGCTGATTTTTTGGAATGAAGTTTATAGTAAACTTGTAGGATTTTCCTCATTGCCAAGACCAAACAGAGTAATTATGGGGCATGGACCTAACTCATCAGGGAAATCATGCGGGTTTGATGCTTTTCTTGACAATCTTGAAATATATTCTGAGAGTGATGAAGGTGCGATTTATACATTTGAGATAGCATTTGATGAAGAAATGGCTAAATTATCAGAAGAAGGTTCTACGATCGGTTTTGGTAAATCATCTGAGAATGGATTTGGCGGCATGAATTCAAGCAATCCTCTTCTTTCTATAAGATCGTATAAAAATTCTCCTCCATTTTTCTTGTTTGATAGAGAAGAAAGAAGTCATATACTTAGTGAACTTGATAAAGCAGGCAGATTACCTGAAGACTTTAATAAAGATTTTGTTTTGTTATCTAATCTGGATGTTACATCACAAAAGATGTACAGAGCGCTGCTGAAGTTTTATAAAGGAGATATAAGTAAGGTATTTAGTCATGTAAAGGTGCTTAGAAGACATCTTTCAACTGGTGGAGAAGGATTAATAGTTATACAACCACAGGATCCTCCAACCACGGTAATTAGAGAACTTTCTTCAGAGGTAGACTGGGGTGATTTGCCACCTCCTATTGCTAATGCCTTGAGAAATGAAGAACTTGTAACTGTTAAAGGAGATTTGGCAGCTGCTAATCATGGAGTAATTAACTATGATGATTTAAGAGAACCTCAATTAGATGATTTGCAGTTTTGGTTAAGGTTTGCTGAAAAAGGGAGAACATGTGTTGGAGCTGCTAAACAACAGGAGTATGTTGGAAATATGGGGAGAATTATTGATGACTTTGATGTTCTACAAATAGCAACTGTAAATGATTCTGTTATAAGAAATTTTGCAAATAGCCGCTATCCAGCATGGCAGGGATTTAAAAGAAGAATACATTTTGTTCCGATGGGTTATGAAAGATCTTACGATCAGATTTCTAACTTATTAAAAGAAAAGATTGAGCAGGCAATTCCACCGGATAGTAAAAGACATATCTCACCTCATACACTTGATATGTTTGCGCTTTGGATTGTTATGACTGCACTTATTCCACCAGGTAATTCTGATTATTATGCTTCGCTGCCTGTAAATGAAGAAGCAAAAGAATTTTTACAGAAATGTTTAGTAACAGATAAACAATTTAATTTATTGCATAAGGCACTTTTATACCAGGGAGCTGATTTAACAGTTGTAGGTTTTAGCGCTAAAGATGAAAAACTCTTAAGAGATAATGTACCGCATATAACTGATGAATATAATCGTGGTGTTGGAGAGCGTAAGTTTGGGCTGTATGAAGGCAGTACTGGATATTTACCCAGTGATGCTGAAGTCCTGCTTGCAAGAGCTGTACAAGTAAATCCAGGTGAATGTTTCTCAGCAATAGAACTTTTAGATACTCTTGAAGCGCAGATAAAACAGGGATTTGATTTTGAGGAAACTAGAAATGAAATAGTTGCATCTCTGAAAGAAGGTGATAAAGAAAGAAAGCCAAGAGTGGGTCAGACTCAGTACAGTACTAAAATACCTGACTTCCCAGATACTAAAACACTATTTGATCTGGTTAAAAATTATTGTAAACAGCTTGTTGAACATCAGGTGAAGCTAGCAACAGGAGCCATTAAAACTAAAGAAGATCTAAGAAAGGATATTGAAAAATATCTTGATCATTTAAGAGTTTCTGCAAGAGTGCCGCAGGTAGAAGGAGGAGTCAAACCAGAACATAGGGGAAGCATGGATCAAGGTATTGGCGCTGATGAAACCTTTATGAGATTGCAGGAAGAGCAATTTGGAATACAAGGTAAATTTAGAGATGAGAGAGAATTTAGAAGTTATATTTTAGGCAGATATGCTTCTAAGAGTATGGAAGGACTTAAGGGAGAAAAACTGGTAGAAGAAGTATTTAGAGATCAGATCCCTGTCATGGAAGCTCGACTAGCTGCTGAGAATACAGATAAGATAAAATTCTTTCTTTCTGATTTAAGACAGCTTCTAGAGAGTAATTGGGATATAGATGCAGTTACTTCTAAACAGCCTGATTCAATAAGAAATGAACGTTTAGTTAAAGGAATTCTTGAATTAGAAAGAATGGGCTACTGTAAGGATTGCATGAAAAAATTAATTATTTTTGCATTTAAAGATAATGTTGCCTGGAGCATGTAATTTTTTTAGGCTTAAAGATTAATTGTTATTGCCTAGCTTATGTAACATTTCTGTACAGGTGTTTCAGGAAACGTCTCTACGCAGTAAAATTTTGACGATTTACTCGGCAAAATTTGTATAATATTCAAGTGACAGACTGTGAGCACATTGCAAAGCCCGACAAGCGAAGAATGAGCGAGGAGGGCGGTAGGTAGAAACAACTGAACGTTAAAATCTAAGTTATTGAAATATGAAAATTGCAGTAATTGGTGGTGGTGCAGCAGGGTTGATGGTTATTTCAACCTTGATTGAAAAAAAGATCAATGCAGAGATTTATCTATTTGAAAAGAATGATGTCCTTGGTAAAAAGGTTTCAATTAGTGGTGGTGGAAGATGTAATGTGACTACCGGAATTACTGATAAGAAAGAATTACTCTTAAATTACATAAGAGGCAATAAATTTTTAATTCCAGCATTGTTAGCATTTTCTCCGGAAGAGGTAATGAATTGGTTTCAAGGGAATGGAGTTCCTTTAAAGATTGAAAAGGATTTAAGGGTATTCCCAAAATCTGATATTGGCAATGATGTAGTAAATCTTTTTTATAAGATTTTTAAAAAGAGTTCAAGGGTTAAGCTTCATATTTTAGAAGCAGTGAAAGAACTAAGATTTTTTAATGAACAATTTACAATCGTGACAAATGAAAAGGAGTATGACTTTGATCTTGTCGTTATTACAAGTGGCGGCAATGCTTATAAACACACAGGTTCTACTGGTGATGGTTATGATTTTGCTAAAGCCTGTGGGCATACTATTACAAGTCTTGGACCTTCACTAAACAGTTTTGAAGCAGAAGAAGACTGGATTAAAAGATTGTCAGGTTTGAGCTTCCCAAATGCTAAATTAACTTTTACTTTAAACGGGGGTAAGAAAAAAGAAGTTGTGGGTCCAGTTCTATTTACTCACTTTGGAATTTCCGGACCAGCAGTCTTTGCACTATCTGCTCATTTGGCTTTTTCTGAGATATCAAAACTTTCTCCTATGAAGATAAAACTAAATCCTTCTGCAGTTGATCATTTTGATAGTTATGAAAGAAAGCTAATGGCTTTAATTTTAAACAATGGTGCCAGGCAAATCATTAACACGCTTTCTGAACTGTTACCAAAAAGCTTTGTTGAAGAATTGTTGACAATGGCTAATGTATCCAAAGATAAAAAATCTGCTGAAGTGTCAAAAAATGAAAGAAATAGAATCTGTAACTTATTGTCTTCTGGTATCGAGGTAACTTTAATATCCAGAAGAAAAGGAGATGAGTTTGTTACTGCAGGAGGAGTCTGTCTTTCTGAAGTAAATAATAAAACCATGCAGTCAAAATTAAACTTTAATCTTTATCTTGCCGGTGAGGTTTTAGATATAGATGGACTTACAGGTGGATTTAATCTTCAGTCAGCGTGGGCGACTGGTAGATTAGCTGGGATTAATATAGCAAAAAGGATAGGGAGGAATTAAAAAGAAGGGTTTAATTATATTGTGAGTAATAAAAAAGCCCCTGGTAAGGGGCTTTTTTATTTTATGGTCCAGGAGGAGGAGTGCTTGGAGGAGGAGTGCTTGGAGGAGGAGTGCTTGGAGGAGGAGTGCTTGGAGGAGGAGTGCTTGGAGGAGGAGTGCTTGGAGGAGGAGTAGTTGGAGGCGGAGTAGTTGGAGGCGGAGTAGTTGGAGGCGGAGTCCCGGTTGGCGGAGTACCAGTTGGAGGAGTACCAGTTGGAGGAGTCCCGGTTGGCGGAGTACCAGTTGGAGGAGTACCAGTTGGAGGAGTCCCGGTTGGAGGAGTACCAGTTGGAGGAGTCCCGGTTGGAGGAGTACCAGTTGGAGGAGTACCAGTTGGAGGAGTACCAGTTGGAGGAGTCCCGGTTGGCGGAGTACCAGTTGGAGGAGTACCAGTTGGAGGAGTACCAGTTGGAGGAGTACCAGTTGGAGGAGTCCCGGTTGGAGGAGTACCAGTTGGAGGAGTCCCGGTTGGCGGAGTACCAGTTGGAGGAGTACCAGTTGGAGGAGGGGTAAAACCACCTGGAGGAGGAGTAAATGCTGTTCCACCACCCGTGGTAAATCCAGTTGGAGGAGGAATAAATGTAGTTGCTGTTGGAATGATAAATCCTGGAGGGAGAGCAGCACCAACTATTGCAGCTGCACTTGCAGCTGCTTGTATTGCAGTTGTGAAAGTGTTATTTCCACCCGGTGAGGAAGAAGTAAATTGAGTAGCAAAAGCTTGAATTGCAAGAGGATTAATTGGAGGAGGTGTACCTGCTGCGCCTGTACCTACAAAATTCGCTAAAAATGCTGCACCATTTGTGGCAGCATTAAATGGTTGGAATGGTAAAGCTGTGCCATTGCCAGTTCCTGTTGTTGTTATAACAGCTGTTGCATTTGCAAGTTGTCCACCTGCTTGTGGGACAACTGAAGTTGCTGGAATCTGTCCTGCAAAAGCTAGTGGTATTACTGAAAGGGCAGGAGAAAAAAAAGCACCAGCTAATCCTGCTGCTGAAGCAGGAGCTTGTACTATATTTACTGTTGCAAGAGCAGGAGGAAGGAAAGCCCCCTGTTGAGCTGAGATATTTCCAGTTAAGCCTCCAGCTTGAGCACCAGTAGCAAGTGCACCACCTCCTATAATGACATTGCCTGATAACAGTGGTGGCAGAGCAGTTAAATTTAAAACACTGCCTGGTGGAGTTGTAGCAGTGTTTCCACGGTTTACAAATTCAGCAAATGTTGTTTCATTAATGTCCAAGACACCATTTGTTATTGTTCCACAATCAAATGGTAGACCAGCGATTCCAGTAATTGCGTCAATAGTTTCTTGAAGATCCGCTATTGAAATACCAGGTTGGCCTGTTATTGTCACTAGATTTAGATTAGCCACTGTGAACGGATCTACTAATTGAAGGGTTGCAAATTCTACAGGGTTAGCAAGGTCAACAATAGAAGTACCAATGGCTATAGCATTTCCTACAGTAGCATCGAGAACTACATTGGCAGCTATAGTTGCATCTGGTATAACCGTGTCAAGAACAGTTCCAGTAGCTGCTCCAATTGCGTCTGCTGCTGCTCTTGCTGCATCTTGTGCTGCTTGAGTTGCAGCTGCTAATGAGTCCGGGTCTGCTGCTATAATTGGTGGTCCAATTAAACCTGCAATATTTCCTTCAAGTCCTGTAAAATTGAAAACACTAGCAAGATTTCCACTTGTTGCATCTAGAGCTTGTTGGAGTGTTTGTGTTGTAGCAAGAACTGCAGCATCTGATATTGGACCTATTTCTATACTACTATTATTGTTTGCATCGAATGGAAAAACTCCTGATACAGTACCAAGTAATGGATTGGTTGTTACGATAACAGCAGCGTTAATATTTCCCCCTATTCCTGAAATATCAAGAGCAGTTAGTTCAATATAAGGGTTAGCAGTTACTGTACCATCTGCTTGTATTGTAATTGTAACTTGTGTAGAAGAAGCTCCTAATGCTGCACCTGTAAGTGGGTCAATGACGTAAGCTGTAATTAATAAATTTGGGTCAGTAACAGTGTCATCTGCTGCTCCAGTAACAGTTTCATATCTGATCCTTGATTTTATTTTATCAGCAGTATCGCCTGAAACAGGAACTTTATAACTAGCAACAACTAAAGTCGGAGGATTATATTGAAACTGACCAGTTATCTTTTTCTTTCCTTTAGTAGCAGTAATAAGGTATTTTCCTTTTGGAATAAGATTTGCAGGTCCAAGTCTTGCTAAATCAATTTCAAGTTTTCCATCTTCAACTGTTCCTTCAATGTTTATGGAACTGCCCTTTTTTAACGTTTTCTTTGATGGCTTGATTGTTACAGTAGTATCTACAGAAGAGTCTAGAATTCTTAATATATTGTTATCCGGGTTTAAAACACTTCCATTAATTTCTGAATTTTCCAGCTTAAGTCCTACCGGGCCCCTTTTAGCAGCATGTACCGGTAGTACAATTTGCCCTAATAGCAATACTGTAAATAAAATTGAAAAGATTCTGGTTAATTGCTTGCTCATGTCTAAATTCTCCTGCCTTTTTTTTAAATTACATTAATCCACGTAGTCTTTAAATACCCACCTCTAGGATTTATGGACTATGGGTTGCCCTGAAAATGGTTAATTTTTTTCGAGGGGTTTTTTATGCTGAAAAAGTTGGATTTTAAGTGGCAGCTATATTAGGAAAGATTTATAATAATTTATTTTTTTTATGAATATCCCTAATCAGGGGGTTACCTAACTAAATTTATTATTTGAAGTAAATGAAATTTATAACAGATTTAGTTTGTCGAAAAAATAAAAAGGAAGTGTAATATAGTAACCCTCCAAAGGAACATCATTGCGAGGAGCAAGAGCGATGAAGCAATCTCACCAACAAATTACATAAATGATAGCTAGATTGCCACTCCTCACGGAGTTTACCCTGAGCGCAGCGAATGGGTTCGGCTTGCAATGACGTGTTACAAAATATTATTGTTTAGCATATATTATGGTTTACTTACTATTAAAGGTGGATATTGAGTCTAAATGAATTCCCTGCTTAATAGATTACCCTGGTTAATTATTTTCTTTGGTGCTTTTCTAAGACTGCACCAGTATTTTTTCAACAGATCTCTTTGGTTAGATGAAGCGTTTATTTCTCTGAATATACTTAACAGGCCTTACCTTAAGCTTCTTGAAGCACTGGACTTTAATCAAGGAGGACCCGTCGGGTTTTTAATACTGACAAAATCTTTTGTTCAGTTATTTGGAAATAGTGATTACATCTTAAGACTGTATCCAATTTTATGCGGACTGATTTCTCTTATTCTTTTTTATAAGTTTGTGAAAAATAGACTTGAGCCAAAAGTTGCCCTGATTGCACTTTTTCTTTTTGCGATTTGTGATCCATTGGTTTTTTATTCTTCGGAAGTAAAACAATATTCCGGTGATGTGGTCATGACTATGGCTTTATATCTTTTAGCAGTTTATATGGAACAAAATACTTTAACTCTAAAAAAAACATTATTTGCTGCAGTTATTGGAGCTGTTGCAATTTGGTTTTCTCACCCAGCGATATTTGTCTTATTGGGAATCGGATTTACTATTACTATAAGTTTTATAAGCCAGAAACTCTGGGAGAAGGTTGGCAGAATGTTTGTTTGCTGGGTGTTCTGGATTGCCAGTTTAATAACTTTGTATTATGCAAACCTGAGTAAATTAAATGCAAATGCCATTGAATATTTTGGAGTTGATAGTTTTATGCAGATTCTTCCTACTCCTGAATGGATATATTCCAGGTTTGGAGATGTCTTTTACCTTATGAAGCTATCACAATACCGCCTGCCGCAGATATTGTTTGTAATTGGTGTGATTTGTATGGGATTAAAAAAAAGACATTTGTTCTATATGCTTTCTTCTCCGATTCTTTTTACTTTAATAGCTTCTTCTTTTCATAAATATCCGTTTGTTGGCAGGTTGTTATTATTTCTTGTGCCGCTTTATCTGATTTTAATTGCGGAAGGAGCTGGTTACTGTATTAATTTTGTTAATCGCTTCTCTCCTTTTTTACAGATTATAGTCATTGGATTTTTGATTTTTAGTCCTTTGCAGTATGCAGTAAATTGTTTAGTAACTCCAAGAACAGTTCAGGAAATAAAAGAAGTTTTAGCTTTTATAAAAGAGAGAAGAAAACCAGGTGATGTAATCTATGTTTATCACTCTGCACAATATGCCTTTAAATATTATGCAAAGAAATTTGGATTTAATGATGACTTTCTTATAGAATATTCAGAACATTCTTCAGATCCTTCAGCATTGGACCGTTATGAAAAGCCTGGATATAACACAATAGTTTTAGGGATTACTTCTCCTGAGAATAAAGTTAGATATATAGATCAATTAAACAAACTTCGTGGCAACAGCAGGGTTTGGATTTTATTTTCTCATGTATGGGAAGATGAAGGAAGTCTTATATTAAAACACCTGGATAAAATTGGGATAAGAAGACACTTAATTAAAAACCCCGGATATTTTAATGGCTCGGCAGCTTATCTATATGATTTAAGTTCAACTGCTAATCCGTAGAAATTAGATTCCAATAAAGCTTACAATTTACGTGGTGTCAGATTGAGGAAAGAAATTAATCAACAGGTACACCAGCCATTGCTGCTGAATCTCTGTCCATATAAACTTCTATCTCTGTCATTCCTTCAGTATTCATGGTTGTCTCACTGTGCATGTTATCTCTGTAGCCAACCATTCCATCTCCATCTTCATCAAGATTAATAATCATTCCATTTTGAGGCTCTATAAAAATTATTCCACCACTAGTAGTATGAACATCTGTTACAGCATGCCCATCCATACCATTATTCATCCATATGGCAGTGAAAGTCGTATCGAAGCCCTGATCCATAAGATCCATTCCAAGTCCTTCAGCAAAATCATCACAATCATAAGTGCTCGCCATGTATGTCATCCCTGGTACAGTACTCATACCAACTGCATCTTGGAGCATACTGACAAAACTGCTGCTTGTACCACCGGAGCTGGTTACTGTAGTCCCACCCCCAGAAGTATTTCCACCTGAAGTTGTTACTGTACTTCCACTACCTGAAGAACTTGTCGCTCCACCAGAAGAACCTAAAGGACCCTTACAACTACCATCAAAATCTAAATCTACAAAAACATCAAAGAAAGAATTAACAAATGTCATATCCTGTGGATTAACAAAGAAAGACAGACCCAGCTGATTATTTCCCTGTGGGTTGAAAGGGAAATTATTTAATGGAAATATAAGACTCATGTCTCCAATAATTTGAACTATGCTGCGAGGTCCGGTTTCAGCTCCATTTGCTGCAGGACCAAGTTCAAAAGTACCACCAGGAAAACCAGATGGAGGAGTAAGAGTAATATCAAAGTCATCACAATTAAAATCACTAAACCCCATTAAAATAGCCTGAGAATTATTAAATGGGAAAAAGCCAGTTTCAATTATAGTCATTGAAGGGGTTGATCCAGTACCAAAATTAATTACACTTAGTTTTTGAATAGTAGTACGATTAAGTATTATTGGTGAACTTGAAATTGCGACTCCTGCAGTTGTTTTATCGTTAGGGCCTCCTTTTTTAGGTCCAAGACAACCAATTACTACATTACCATCTTCTCTACATGATTTAATTGTTTTTCTTGCGCATTCTTCAATAGGAAAAGTTAAGCTACTATCTTCACAGCATAAGAATAAGTCACATGCATCTCCAATACCATCACCATCTACATCTTTTTGTTCCGGGTTATTTACCAGAGGACAATTATCTTTTTTCCCTGCTATACCATCACTGTCAGAATCACTATCACAAACATCAGGGATTCCATTTCCATTTTCATCCAGAGCAGTTAATTCCTTTAAATCATTTATTGTATTTTGAAATTGATCTACTAATTCACCTGGAACACAATTTCTTTTTTTTGACTCATTACAAGCTCTGTTTTTAATTGCAGTTACTACACGATCTAATTTAGAAAAAACAACTTTAAGTCTTGAAACACATGACTGACCTTCTTGAGAAACTGCATCATTCAATTGTTTTACAGCAGAATTAATTATTCTTGAAAGACTTCTTGTACTGCTTGAGGATGAAAGCTCTGATTGAATATCATTAAGTGAAGAAACATTATCCGATATAGCACTAATATCATCTTCATTAAGTGCAGAGACGGCCATAACCGTAATAAGAGCAAATACTAAAATTAGAATTAGAGTTTTGATAGTTGTCTTCATGTGTTTCACCTTAGCTTTTTCCTGTAACCAATATTTCTACTTTAGATTACCTTAGTTTTGCAAATCGGGGATATTTTGTAACATAAAATAAAAAGTCTTGTATTTATGCGAAAGTGGCTTGACTAAGGAATAGTTTATAATTACAAATGTAAAAAACAAGGGAGAATACCAGATGAAAATGAAAGCACTACCACAGATTGATATTGGAATTAACGAAAAAGAAAGAAAAGAAATATCAGAGGGTTTATCAAAATTGCTTGCTGATACTTATACTCTTTATTTAAAAACTCACAACTTTCATTGGAACGTTACTGGACCTATGTTTAATACTCTACACCTTATGTTTGAACAAGAATACAACGAGTTTGCATTGGCAGTTGATTTAATTGCAGAGAGAATCAGAGCTTTAGGTTTTCCTGCACCTGGAACCTATGGAGAATTTTCAAAGTTATCATCGATACTTGAAAATCCTGGTATTGTTCCATCTGCTGAAGAGATGATAAAACTACTAGTTGAAGGGAATGAATCTGTTGTCAAAACAGCCAGAGCAATTTTCCCAACTGCAGAAAGAGCAAATGATGAATCAACCTGTGACTTACTTACTCAAAGAATGCAGGTTCACGAGAAAACAGCTTGGATGTTGAGAAGCATGATTTCATGAAAATAAAAAAAGCCTTATATTTTTAAGAAAGTGGCTTGATTGCACAGAATCGAATTAGGTTTATCTTAGCTGTATTTAAGGTTCACCACTCATAATACTTAAAGTTGGTATAACCTCAATTGAAAAGGTTATGTTTTCTTTTGTTCTGTCTTTTAAGAGATTTTCTATGAGCATTACTTGATACGGAGTAATTGATTGACCATCTCCTCTAATAACAGCCGTCACTTCTATTGGTTTTAAGAACTTTGTTACCCTTACTTCAACAATTTCAATTCGTTTAAATGTTTTAGTCTCTTTTTTCAAAACCTGCTTTACTTCTCTTTTAAGTTTTGACTCTTTATATAAATCAACTAATGAAAAGCTCAAAGGCACAACAATTAAAGCAGTTATAAATGCTGTTGAAACAAACCATTTCCATGTCTGAACAAATCTATGATAACCCAAAATAAAGAATGTTATACAACTTGCAAGGAGAATACCATTTAAGTTTGTGATAAATAATAAAGCTGAACCAATTGTTGAATTAATATCATGATGAGCAATTTCATACCCTACTACACAAAGAGGTGGCATTAATGCTACTGCAATAGCAACTCCACCAATAGTCTGTGCAAGTTTTTCCTGCGATCTTACATAAGCTCCTGTAGCTCCTGCAAAGATTGCAACACCTAAATCTAATAGATTGGGTTTTGTTCTGGCAATTATTTCTGCTGTTGGTTCAGGGCTATTTATGACTAAAGAAAGAAGTGCTGAAATTAAAATTGATGTGATTATTCCTACTGTAATTGTTATTACGGCATCCTTAAGGTTTTCAAGATCACCAGTCAGCCCTTCTATTGAAATGGCAAGTAAAGGTTGCATTAGTGGAGCAATAATCATTGCACCAATTACGACAGAAGCGTTGTTTAAATGCAATCCAAGTGTTGCTATTAAACAAGAAAAAATTGTAAGAAGTATAAATGGTAGTTTGAGCTTTGCTTCTTCATTTATTTCACTTAGTAAAGTAGCTAAGTTTCTTGTTTTTAAATCAAATACTTTCATTTTTAAACCTTACATCATTTTATCCAACTTGTTTAGTTTAGATATAACTTGTTTAAATTCCCCAATAACAATACTTTAGTGTACAGTAATTACTTGTGAACTCTTTTAATTTTATTTTTGCAAATCTTGTATTAATTATTGCTTATGTTTTTATAGCACTTGAAAAAATTCCACGTGTTGTTGTTGCGCTTCTTGGTGCTTCGGCCATTTTAATAACAGGAGTAATAACTCAAGAAGAAGCATTTAAATACGTTGACTTTAATGTTATTTTTCTTCTGGTTGGAATGATGATACTGGTTAATGTTCTTCAACAAACAGGAGCAATTAAATGGTATTCAATATTCCTTGCTAAAAAAACAAATGGAAATCTTGTCTTACTTCTTATTTATTTTTCAATATTTACCGCTATTTTATCTGCATTTTTAGACAATGTTACTACTGTAATTTTAGTGGCTGCAGTTACTTTGTACATAGCGAATGAATTGAAATTAAATCCTATTCCTTTTTTAGTTAGTGAAATTATTGCAGCAAATGTTGGTGGTACAGCTACTTTAATTGGCGATCCACCAAATATTATGATTGGCAGTGCAGCTAATTTAGATTTTAATCAGTTTATTATTCATATATGCCCTCTTGTAATTTTGGCTTTTCCAGTAGTGCTTCTTACTCTATATTTTTTATACAAGAAAGAATTAGTGGTTTCAAAAGAGTCAAGGGAAAAACTAACATCTATGCCACTGGATGGGGTTATAACAGATAAACCTCTTATGATTAAATCATTGCTTATAATTGGCTTAGTTCTTATTGGATTTCTTTTTCATGGCGTCTTGCATTTAGAAGCAGGTACTATTGCAATTGCAGGTGCTTCGATACTGATGGTTTTTGAAAATAAAAAAGATATTTGGAATGATGTTGAATGGACTACAATATTTTTCTTTATCGGGCTGTTTATAATAGTTGGTGCTGTAGAAAAGGTTGGGACTATAGACTATCTTTCAGAGCTTATTTTCAAAGCTACAAAAGGTGATTTCAAAACTACAACTTTGGCACTTATTTGGTTTTCTGCAATAGTTTCAGCCATAGTAGACAACATTCCTTTTACCGCAACAGTAATACCTTTAATTCAAAATCTTGGAAAACACTATTCGAATCTAACACCGCTTTGGTGGTCACTAGTAGTGGGTGCAGGTTTTGGTGGAAACATAACAATAATAGGTGCAGCTGCAAACGTTTTAATTTCTGATCAGGCAAAAAGAGCCGGCTATCCAATATCTTTTTTTGAATATTTTAAAGTTGGTGCTCTAATTGGAATAGAAACATTAGCTCTTTCCACAATTTATATCTGGTTTAGATATTTAAATTAACAATAGACAGAATCTTAAATTCTTAAAGATTATCACTTAAGAAGGGAGCTTATATAACTTTATGTAGTCCTATGTAATCAGATATTATGAAAAGAATAAATTCTTATTTTTTTATGTATAAATATTTAATTTCAGTCTTATTAACAGTTCTCCTGACTTTTTTACCTAACTATTCTTGTAAAGCAGTTGAAAATGATCTTGGTTTATGGGTACCTGTGTGGATAACGCTTCCAATAAATGAAAAAGTTAGTGGTCAATTGGAAATAAGTCCAAGACTTCAGGACAATGTTACAAAATTGAATCAGCTTTTTATAAGACCTTCATTAACTTATAATTTAAACAAGCATCTTTCTTTTACTCAAGGTTATTCATGGAATCCAGGATTTTATCCTTTTTCAAATAGAAGCAGAATATGGGAGCAGATTCAATTAAGCAATAACTTTTCAAAATTAAGATTTGAAAATAGATTTAGATTAGAGGAAAGATTTATTGAAAATATTAGTGGTGTACCAGTCCGTGGACGTTATAGGATTGGAGCATGGGTTCCAATTGATAAAGAAAAAAAATGGACATTTGTAACCTGGGATGAAATATTTGTTAACTTTAATTCTCGCCCACAGGGTCCGCAGGGAGGTTTTGACAGAAACTGGTTTTTTGCAGGAATTAATAAAAAAATCAGCGAGAATGTAAACCTTGAAGGTGGATATATGTTTCAGTACGTAAATAATCGCTCGCCAAGACAGGACTTATTAAATCATGTCATTCTTGTAAACCTCTATATAACCTTGCCGCAGTTAATGAAATAATATTTAAACTAAAAATTTTTCACCATTTCAATTACAAAACCTTTCCTGGCAGTACGTCTGTTATTAGGGATTTGATATCCACCTACGAAGACTATATTTGAAGGAAGCTTGTATGAAAATCCTGATATGAGCAGAGCATTTGGATGACTACCTGAAGTGTAATCAAGAATGAGACTTAGTTTTTTTGTAATAGGCTGTTCAATGCCGCCAATGTATGCCACTACATCTCTTCCAAATATTACTGTAGTAGCTACAAGAACTCCTGATGTAATCCTGGTTTTAATTTTTGGTAGTCTTGTACTTAAATGTGAGTAAACATAACCGCCTACTCCATTTCCTCTAAGAGAAATTGGTATAAGATATCCAGCTGTGAATTTGGTTTCACTTTCTTTGTGTAAATTTATATAAGTTTTAGAACCCAGGCATAGAAGTTCATCTCTTATGTTACGTGTTCCTACACCAGTCACTGTAAGATTTAAAGCAGTATGATGTCCGATTCCATAAGCCACATAGCCAGTAAATAAACCAAATGTATCTGAGAACTGAGCTTCAGGTTCTAAAAAAAGATGTCCCTTTTCTGTAACATCTGCAGAGGGGACATTGAAAATGGTTTGCTGAGCAAAAGCTGCTTCTTTTGAATTAATAAACAGAAGCATAAAAACAATAAAGAATATTATTAAACCAGATTTTGAGTTAAGTAACATACGTGCTGAATTAACAAGAGTAATTAACCAGTATAAAATGAACTAATGCATTATATATACCAATGGTTTGAAAATAATTTCAATCTGGATGAAAACTTAACAAATAAAATCATAAGTACTTTGTTAATAGTTATATTTTTATTTTTAATTCAAAAGCTAATATTAAAAATTGCTCATGATAGAGTTCAGGAGCATGCATCAAGGTATATCTGGCAAAAGTTACTTGCCTATATTACTGTTGCTTTAGTAATAATATTTATAGGTAGGATTTGGCTTAAAGACTATAAAGATCTATCAACAATTTTAGGTTTTCTTACAGCGGGGTTAGTTATAGCATTAAAGGATTTGATAGTAGACATTACCGGCTGGTTTTTAATAATCTGGAGAAAACCGTTGCATTTGGGAGATAGAATTCAGATTGGGGAACACAAAGGGGATGTTGTAGACATAAGACTTTTTCAGTTTAGTATTCTAGAGATTGGGAATTGGGTAGATGCAGAACAATTTACTGGCAGAATAGTACATATACCAAATGGAAAAATATTTACTGACCTTATATTTAATTACAATAGAGGATTTAAATTTATCTGGGATGAAATCCCAGTGTTAATTACAAATGAAAGTGACTGGAAAAAAGCAAAAAACATCTTGCAGAAAATTACTGAAAAACACACCTCTCATAATGTTGAAAAAGTTAAAGAAGATTTATCTGAAACAAGTAAAAAATTCTTTATTAATATTGCTTCCCTAGATCCTACTGTACACACGAAAATTGAACCATTTGGCACTTCACTTACTCTTAGATATTTATGCTTGCCCCATGAAAGAAGAACCACGCATGAACTTATTTCAGAAGCAATTTTAGAAGAGTTTGCAAAACACGATGACATTGATTTTGCTTATCCAACTCATCGTATTTATAGCAATCTCTTAGAAGGAAAGGGTGTAAAAAAATCTGACAGTGGTTCTATACAGCTAGCATTTTCTAATCCTTTCAGTAGGAAGTAAAAAATTTGAATCCAAGTCTAATAATTTTAATTTTTTTAATTGCAACAAGTGTGTTGCCTGTATATTCAAAAGTTACTGAGGAAAATCTTCGTACAAGAGAGCTCCCATCTTTTAGGCACAACAAAAATTATATTGAATTGCAGGGAATTAATACGCTTGACTTGCTTCTACAGTCAGATGCAAAAACAGTTTTTGTAGAAGTTACCGGGGCAGAAAGTAATAAGCTCCAAGTAGATAAAAAGTCTGGAAAAGTATTTGGTCTTGAAATACTTCCACTACAAAGGCTAAGAGCTAGTCATCTTAATAACAATGGTGTTTATCACAAAAGAAAAAAAAGAGTGATTAATAAAATAAAGTTTAATTTGAAGAAGCGTTCAGCTAAACCCTTATTGATTCAAGGAAATAATTTTAAGATATTTAAAGTACCAGTTAGGGGTGTTTTCTCTGGTTCATACGGTTTGAGGGTCAGTGTTGACGGGGTTAGAAAAACAGAAACTCAGGTTATAACTAAAGAGAACTTTAGAATTGATTCAATAACTCCATCAGTAATAAATGCTGGAGTTGAAAGCCAATTTACAATCATGGGAAAAGGTTTGGACTTGTTTACCAAGGTCTCTTTTTATGATCCTAATGGGAAAGAAGTCCAGATTACTGACATTGCAGAAGTAGAAAGTTTAGATGAAGAAACCTTAAAAGTTAAAGTATTATTTCCTGAAGATTACACCCCGGGTTTTCATAATGTGACTATTAGTAGCTCTTTAAGGGCTAATGAAACTTCAACATTATTAAATGGCGTATTTATTGGAGATGTAACAGGAGCCACAGGTTCAGGTACAATCGGGGTATGTGATGATTCTGATGCAAGTCTTATGATAAATGCAATTGAGCTGCTGCCGGAAGCAAACTCGGTAAGTGTATTTGATCCTACCTTATGTCATTTAACAGTTGGTATTCCAAGAAGTAAAGATGAAGGTAGAGCTGTTGAAAACATAGATGTAAGCCCTGACCAAAGTAATAATTTACTTTCTATGGGATTTTGTAATACTTCGACAGATACATTAATGGTTTTTACAAATAATCTAACTCCTGGTTCTCAAGCAACTACATTTTTTGATCCTGTTAAATGTAATTTGACATTTGGGATACCTGTTGGTTTTAATGGAGCCAGTGGTGTTAGTGGAGAAACGGGTGCCAGTGGAATGGGGCTTTGCAATGATAGAAATGCAATACCGACAACTACAACAGTTACATTATCAGCAGACTCTGAAGCCACTATTGCTCTTGATCCTGTTGCATGTACTATAACTTACGGAATTCCAAAAGGAGAAACTGGTACAGAGGGACAAACTGGTTTTAGCTGTTGGGATTTAAATTTAAATATGGCTTGTGATCTTTCTACTGAAGATAAAAATAGAGATAATCAATGTAATCCTTTTGATTGCCAGGGTGCTGCTGGTATAGAAGGAGAAGCAGGCATAGATTGCTGGGATTTAAATGAAAATAGAATAAAAGATTCAAGTGAAGATACTAATAGAGATGGATTTGTTGATGTTAAAGATTGCTTAGGAGCTACAGGTGCTGCTGGTGCAACCGGATTAAACAGTTTAGTAAAAATTATAAATGAGCCTGCTGGTGTAAATTGTGAAACTGGCGGGAAAAAAGTTCAAGGCGGGCTTGATATAAATAGAAATAGCGTGCTTGATTCTTCAGAAATTACTCAAACTGAATATGTTTGTAATGGTGCAACAGGAGCTACAGGAATAACAGGAGCAAGTGGTTTAACTAATTTGGTTAATATTACGAATGAATCTAGTGGTTCCAATTGTGCAACTGGTGGAAAGAAAATACAAAATGGGTTTGACTCAAATAATAACAGTCTTTTAGATTCTTCAGAGGTAACCCAAATTGAGTATGTTTGTAATGGTGCTGTTGGTGAAGCTGGAACAAGTGGTTTAAACAGTTTAGTAAAAACTACAAATGAACCTCTTGGTTTAAATTGCAAAACCGGGGGAAAGAAAGTTCAAAGTGGACTTGATTCAAATAATAATGGAGTATTGGATTCTTCAGAAGTTTCCCAAACTGAATATGTTTGCAATGGTGATACAGGAGCAAGTGGTTTAAACAGTTTAGTAAAAACTACAAATGAACCTCTTGGTTCAAATTGTATCTCTGGTGGGGAAAAAATACAAAGTGGACTTGATTCAAATAATAATGGTGTATTAGATTCTTCAGAAGTCCTTCAAGCTCATTACATTTGTAATGGTGTTAGTGGTGCAGTTGGAGTAAGTGGGTTAAATAGTTTAGTGAAGATTACAAATGAACTAGCAGGAGCAAACTGTGCAACTGGTGGAAAAAAGATTCAAGGTGGGCTTGATGTAAACAAAAATAATGTACTTGACTCTTCAGAAATTACTGAAACAGATTATGTTTGTAACGGAGCTATAGGAACAGCAGGATTAAATAGCCTGGTTAGCACCATTAATGAGCCTACTGGTTCAAATTGTACAACTGGAGGGAAGAAGATTCAGAGTGGACTTGATGTGAACAAAAATGGTGTGTTTGATTCTTCTGAAGTTTCCGAAACAGATTATATTTGTAATGGAGCTAGCGGTGAAGCTGGTGTAGAAGGTTTAAATAGTTTAGTAAATGCTACTGACGAATCTGCTGGTTTAAATTGTGTTTCTGGTGGGGAAAAAATACAAAGTGGACTTGATTTTAATAAAAACAGCATATTAGATTCTTCAGAGATTTCTCAAACTGTTTATGTTTGTGATGGAGAAAAAGGAGAAAGTGGTACAAGCGGGTTAAATAGTTTGGTATTTGCTAGCGATGAGCCAGCAGGCTCAAATTGTGCAACTGGTGGAAAAGAAATACAAAGTGGGTTGGATTCAAACAGGAATGGGATTTTAGATTCTGTTGAAGTTCTTGAGACTGATTATATCTGCAATGGTGAAACTGGAATATCAGGAATTAATTGCTGGGACTTAAATGGAAATAGAATTAATGATTCAAATGAAGATATAAATAAGGATGGAACATTTAACACTTTTGACTGTAATGCTTCACAAATTAAACCTCTTGAAGAAATAATAATTGACTGGATTAATGATTCTAACGAACAGAACTTTACGACTACTACAGGTGATATGACTAGAATGGTTAAAATACCCTATTTTATTCATGATGGAATAGTTTACGGTGGTTTTTGGGTGGATAAATACGAAGCATCAAGGTCTGATGCTTCAGCAATTAGTGAAGGCACTTCAAATATTCCTACAAGCAAAAGAAATGTTGCTCCATGGACAAACTTAACACTAGCTGAAGCTCAAGCTGCTGCTAGTAGCAGACAGATAACTAATCTTGGTGAATGTCACTTAATTAAAATGAGAGAGTGGTATGCACTTTATTTAATTGGCAGATACACAAAACAAAATGGGGTTCTTGGTGCAACTGCTACAAGCGGTTGGAATGAAAGGGGGAACACAAGATCTGGTCAAGATGGTAGAGATAGTCTGTTGTTTACCTGTACAAATGATCCTACTCAAGGACTTCTTAGTAGTGGCAGATGTCTTGCAGGAACAGGATATAAAAGCTGGGGGCATTTTTTAGATAGTACTGCTGTATCAAATGTTGGGCTTGGCTCCTTAGCTGGCCTTGGAGAATTATTAACCTTAAATGCAGATTCTATAAAAGATGATGGGAATGGGATTGGTGCTGATACATTTGATGGTGATTTTCAGATCTATGATTTGGTAGGAAATGTAAGAGAGTGGATTGATTTTACAGTAACAAAAACTCAAGATGGAACTATAATTGATGAATCATATCAAGGTGCAAATGAATCTTTACCATTTATACTAAATAACACGTTTTTTGGCTTTAGAGATGTAGCAACTGGCAGTGATACTGCACAAATAGACTTTGAAGGACTTGGAATTCCGATAAGAGGTACAAATACTAATGTAACTGATTTAAATGGTGGAGCAAATGATGGAAAGCTCATTACTTCATCGACAAATCAAAAGTATGGAGTTGTTCGTGGAGGTTCATGGACAAGTGGTTTAAACTCAAGATCGCCATTGTATTTAAATATCAGCACTACTCCAATAATTCAAGAACCTGAAAGAGGTTTTAGAGTAATTTGTGATTTTTAAATAAAAATAGGCAGCACAAAAAGTACTGCCTATTGGATAGAGTGCTCTTTGTAGTGTATGAAATCCGAACCAGAATAATACTGGAAAAGCCTAGTATTTATGCGAAAGTAGCTTGATTTTGGTTAAAGAATAAAGTTAAGAGAAAGCTTTAGAATAATTTAATTTTTAAACAGTTGACGAAGGAAATATAAATTTACCTTTATTAAAATAGAATCTTGTGAAAATTACTGAAACAAAAATGGGCAATCAAATGGTTGAGCTTCTTGCTACAGCAAGCTTGGATTATTTTAGAGCTGATGAAGATGGAAAGCGTTTTACATTAGTTAGCTACTTTTGAGAAAGTTCTGGTTGGTGAAGCAAGGAAAAAAGGTGGTCAAGCATCTATTTTATTTCAATATAGTCCAACAACGTTACCTACACTAGCAAGATTAATTTATCCAGCATTAGGATTTCCTCCCGAGGTTGTTGAAGAATTATTTGGCAACTTAGGAAAAGAGCCACCAAACTTGGAACTTTTAGAAAAAAGAATAGGAGAAGTTATAACGCAAACTCCTGCAATAGCAGAAAGAATGCAATTGATGGATAATTTGTTTAATCCTGGTACTACAATGGATTCACCCGGTGTCGTTGATACACTTGCTGCAATGTCAGATAATGCAAGAGAATTTTTCAACCTTTTATTGATAAAAACAGAGGATGCCAAAGACGTTTTGTTTTTGAAGCAATGAAAAGACTTGCAGCTGAAGAATTAGCATCAAGTAAATAAAAGACACTCAAAGCTAATCACAATAGACTTTTGGTAAATATGACTATTTTCGGGATTTCTTTTTAAGCTATTTTGTAAATCTTCTACTTTTTTCTAAGCAGATTTCTTGATTTTTTCTTTAGGGATAAAGTCAATTACTAGAGCAGCTCCAAGAGCTTTAGCAATTTCTTCGAGTTTAGATAGAGAGTGTCCTTCATAGTCAGCACTTTCAATTCTTGCTATTGCAGATTGAGTAGTTTTGACTTTTTTTGCAAGCCCTTGCTGTGTCATGCCAAGCTTTTCTCTAAGTTTTTTTATTTTTTGTGAAACTGAAAACTTTGCTTCTTCTTCTTTATAAAGCCTTCTAAACTCTGGATCTTTCATATTTTCTTCTCTCCAAAGATCGTAATTTGTTTTAATTTTCTTACTCATGATTTTGCCTCCTTATATAATCATTAATTCTATTCTCAGCGACTTCGATTTCCTTTCTTGGTGTTTGCTCTGTCTTCTTAGTAAATGCATGTAAAAGAACAAACTTCTTTTCAATATATGCAAAATAAAAGATTCGATAAATATTGGGTGATGCTTGAATTCTTAACTCTTTTAACTTAGTCCCAGAGAGATGTTTTGTGAATGGTTCTTTTAAAAGTGGCCCATGTTCAGCAAGCAAATCAATAACAAATTGAGCTTTGGTTTTATGCTTAATTGGCAAAGAATTCAAAAAGTCTGCTACTGGTTCTCTTCCTCCTTCTGTTTTATATATTTCTATATTCCACGACACATAGAAAGTATAGCATATTTGCTATATAGCAATATTGAGATAAGGCTAGGTTAAGAAAACAAAAAAGAACCCCTTAAAAAAGAGGTTCTTTCTGTACTTTCTTTTAACAAGTTTGGCTCCCCCTAGTACATCAAGTTCGGACTTGCATATACAGTGAAAAACCTTATATTTTTAAGAAAGCTGCTTGATATTACAGGGTCTGATTTGCTTTATCATGGACGCTCTATTACTCATGACATAACACAGGGACAGATTTGCTTTATCATGGGGCGGATTGGACAATTTTAGAACTTCTTTAATGACTGATTGGAATAAATTCAACAATAAATCTTCTAACAGAAGCAAGATAGCCGTAACTCTTTAGAAAGCTATTAAACTTATCCCAACTATCTATATTTACTTTTATGATTCTTTGATCATCTATCAATTTACCTGTTTGTAAATATTGTTCATCATCAGGATTTTGAAATGAAATATTTAATGGCTGCTCTTTTAACTTATGTATAAACTCTCTAGCATCTTTTTTGGATGCAAAATATTTTGCAAATGGTTTAGCTTTTTTATCAGTCTCAATCATCATAAAAATTGTAGCAAACGGATTGTTAGTGTTAAAGTATACTAATTATAAGTGGTTGAAATTATGGAAGAACAAAATAAGAAGAAAGCCGTTTTTTATTATCAAAAGGGCACTTTACCTAATAAGAATCTTGTTAATTCTTATACTAAAGTAGCAGCGGATTATGGGATACCAACATTAACTCTAGAGGCATGTGAATTCCGATACCCTGGTTTTATGCAAGGTGCATTTAAGATATTTGAAGAGAAAAAAGAGTTGTGTGAGATTTTAAATTCTGAAGATGGAAAATCTTTTCATATCTTTCATAATAATAGCCTCATGCCTAATGGAGACAGAACAGAGTTATTGCTGACTGTTAAAGATGACTCACAACAAGTTAAATATCGAATTAAAGTAATTATTGCAAATTTGTATGCTGATGGAAGATCGTGGCAACATGTACCTGAAGATCTGTTTTCATTTATGCTTGATTGTGGGTTAATTGCAACAAGAAAAAAACTCAATTCTAATAATTTTTCAGATATTGAAGTTAATTTGACTAATCTTATATACGGCAAGGAAGATTTTATGACTCCAGAGGAAATTATAAGGTTTTTAGCTTAGTGAACTTGAAAAGAACTTAGTTATTATCCACAAACTCTTTTAATATCAATTCTGTTCTGTTAAGTAATTCATCAAAAGTAAGTATTTGGACACCAGATAAACTATTCCTAAATAGCTCAAAACTATTAACTTGAGCAGTAGTGAGATCAGATAGTTTTCCTATAATTAGCACGGCAACAGGATTAAAAGATTGGTATTTCCCTTTTGACAGAGTATGAAATTCTTTTTGTAGGTTATCTCTTTGATCTAATACTTGAATAAGACCCCCGGTGAGTTCTTTTCCCATAGAAAATACGTTGGGTCCTCTATAGGGTGATTTAAAATCAACTATTTTTTTCAAGGGAGTCTTAATTTCAATAATAAATACGTTATTTGTTAAATTGTTAGAATACAGAAAATCAGCAATTTTGCCTCCTTCATTATCAACTGATTTTCCACCAACATACGCTTTACTATGAACAAGTGATATAGGCATTGAAAGAATACTTGAGAAAATCCATGAATTATCTTCAAAAAACTTTTGACACTTTTCTTCGTATTGAGAACTATTAGTCTTTTGATTTATTAATTTAGAGAATTCCTCTTTTACACTATTTAATTTTATAAAATTTACTTTTTCTTCAACTTTATAAATTAGCTTCTTTTCTTTGATTTCTTTTGGAATTAAATCTATAAGTACTTGGACATCTTTATCTGACAAATCTTCAGGGATTATTCCTTCAGATGACACTTTTGAAGATAAGTAGTCCTTTATATATTTTTTAGGCTTAGGTTTAAACTCCTTTTCTCCAAACATCTTTGACAACTCATTGTTTGCTATTTGTTTAAGATCTGCAGATTGTTTTAATTTAAAAGGTTGAATAATATCATAAGCCTTATCCAGACTTCTGGTGTTAAAAGTAATGGTTCCTTTTTTAATACCTGAAGAATCTTTTTTAGAAATTACAACTTTATTTATTGATGACTTTGGTTCTAGCTCATATATCAATGGCGATAAAATTTTAGTAAACCCTAAACCAAAGCTTGAATTTTTAAAAACCCCTCTAACATCTTCAGGAGAGACTTCTCTAAATTCAATAGATCTTATATTTGTATACTTCTGTTTTCCTTGCTTACTAAATGGAAAATGAATTTCTTTTCTTCCAGTTTTGAAAACTTCTCTACTTTTAACATCAAAGGAATTAATTTCGTCATGATAAAAATAAGTCTTCTTTGTTGAAGTTTCCTTTTTTAAATATTCGCCTTTTTTCGGTTTCTCAGCCATATTCATTCACATCTAATATTTGAGGACCATAATTCGAATCACATCCACTCTGCTAGGTAAGATATTACAGTTGTATCGTCAAAGTAGTGAAACCTTTCTCTTATCTCAACAAATACTTGATCTGATAAATACTCTACCTGCCTTTCTTTATAAATCAGCCTTTGTAACCATTCAGGAGATTCATCTAAAAGTTTTTGCATTAATTGTTCATTATTAGATGGAGCTTCAATATATGTATAAAATTCATCTCTCACAAGCTTATCCGATTCCCCCTTTTCCGGATCATTTGGTGGATATTGAATAATTTGCCCCATATTATCTCTGTTTAATACAATAATGAAATCCTGTACTCGGAATGCCCTTAACTTAAACACAGGAACTTGGAATTCTCTAATGGAAAGATTACCATAGTACCCAATCTCATTTAGCTCATTTTTAACCCTTATTAAATTTTTTCCTAGAACTTCAAGAGCTTCGCTACCAGAAGTCAAAACAATATATTCATTAGGGTATTTAAAATTATTAAGGATTTTAATTATTTGTTCTTTTTTTACGGTTTCACTTTTATTTTTTAGTCTCAAGAATATATAAAATTCTTCGTTCCAAGCTAAATTCTGTGCTTCATACGAACCAAAAGCTGGTGGAAAACTATTTACATGTAAAAAATACTCTTTGTTTTCTACTTTTCTAATTGCAAATCTGCCTGTATTGAAGGGCTTTCCTTTATCTAGTTTTATAGGGTGTTTATCCTTACTAGGTCTATAAAAACCATAGTAATTAAAAATCTTCTTAAGTTTAGCAACTCTATGATAGGCCGAAAAAAAACGATCTAAAAAACAATTAACAACTTCTTGCTCTAATTTACCAGATGATTGTTCTATCTTTTCCATTTCACTACCCAACATAAACTCTATTCTGAAACAATATTATACTTTTCCTTCCTTAGTCTTTCTTGTATAGGCTCAAATTCTGGATACCCAACAAGCGGTTGGTTTAGCTCTATAGGACTAGCATAAAACTGAACATTGTAAACTGAGTTTCCGAATTCTTTTGCTACTCCTTCCGTTTCAAACATTCCTATAAATTCTGGATGTCCGTTTTCTACACTCTTAAATAGTGCATAGTATGTCATTTAATATATCCTCCGGTTAATTAAATTCAAACACAACTTTTTGTAAAAATCAAGACTTGAAAGGCTTGACAAAATTAAAAATTCAATAATTTGTGTTAAGTAAAAAATAAAATGAAAAGGAAGAAAGACAATAAACCCAAAATTATAGAAGAACTTATCCCAATGACAGAGGAACAGCTCGAAGAAACTATTGAAAAACTAACTCAGATCTATGCGCTGATTTATGGATGGAAGCCAAAATTAACCAGGACTCAATCCTTCGAACAGAAACCGCACCAGACATAGGTTTCATTAAATGGGCTATATTAATGCGCTCTGCGGCCACCGGACATGATCTTGATGGATACTAAAGTTATTTAGGAACTCCTGCTTCATCTAATTTACCCATCAATAAACTTGCAACAAAAATTAGATGAATAGCTCTACTCTTACTAATGATTAAATTATTATGTGCTTTTGGATTTCTTATACCAATCATTGAACCTGCAAAAATTTGCATATATCCTTGCTGAATATTTTTTCCTGTTTCTGTGGATAAATCGTCCAGTGGTATAACAGGACTATTACCTGAAAAAGCTTTGTACATTAAATCTGCCCCATCAAGTTCCTGACCAATTTTTGACTTATAATATTTTTTTATTCTATTATTTACTTCTTTAAAAGCTGATTCAACCGCGTCAGCAAAATGACCATCTTCAAGCTTCTTTTTCGAAACCTTTATAATTTTGGAATGAATGATTGACCACAAATCAGTTCCTTTTTCAGTTTTACTACCATTGAGGCCATTAGTCTCAAGATTTAAATATTGTAATTGAGGCATAATTTTTTCAGTTACTTCTTTATCTAAAATCTCAGTATGTCTAACAATAAAACCGTAATCTTGTTGAACTCCATTATGATATTTCCCCTGTAAAAATGTTTCAATTTCATTTATCCTACCCACCAATACAATTTCTTGATGTGCGATTGTTCCAACGGCATCATCAGGCAAATTTTCAAATGAACGGCTTTTAAGGTCTTTGAACAGCGAAGCTAATCTTTTTATTATAGGTATTAGTTTTTTAAACGAATATTGCCCTTCTATGTTCATCCTTTCAAATAGTGCATCTAAATCAATTTTACCTAATTTGTCAGCATACTCATTAAATTGCTGTCGTCTAGGATCTTTTACTTTTATCTTTTTTAATGTAGCCATTATTTAAACCCTAACAGCACTTTTCACCTTATGTAATTCAACCAAACCATCAATCCATATTTTTAAAGCAGCTTCAGCTTTCTTTTTGTCAGTTAATTCTGCACCTTCTTGATGGGCAACATATTGTTTTCTGAAATTATTTATTTCTTTTATATAATTATGAAGCTTTGAGTTTGATAAATCTTTAAAAGCATCTCTTAGAGCAAGAAAAATCCCTTGAATACCATCATCCCTGCCGCTGGCATAATCCAAGCAGAATTTTAAAAGTCCAATCTGTGATTTACCAGCACGATATAAAAGCATCTTTTTAAGATTGTCTGCAGTTTCTTTTAAATTGGTTTTTCCACCATAATAATCAGGTTCAAAAAAATCTTTTCTTCCTGACTCAGAATCAGGGATATAAGGAAGTAATGTATCTATTATTAAAGCTTTTGTTGAATCATCTAATGGTCTTATAAGAGGTGTAAAAACGTGGGAGAAAGAAAAATTTTGGTCTCCTTTTTTTACAGCTTCTTCAAACAGAGTCACCGAATGCCTGATTGCTCTTTGGTATAGCTCTGGCAGTTTATTATAAATCCCAAGATCAATATAATGGTTCAGTCCTATTGACTGTTCGACCTGTACATCATCAAGATCAAGTTTAAGCTGTCCAGATTCAGCTTCTTTTAAAAGACTGACCAGATCAGGCTTACATGTCCTAATCAAGTCTTTAAGTTTGTTTGAATTAAAATTAGCAAACGTTGTTTGCTTAACAAATAAATAATCCCATTTAGATTTTTCAGTAGTCGCTGATTTACACCAAGCATTACCGTCTCTTGCCTTAAATGCTTGTTCTCTATCATGCAGATCTTTTGTTTCTACTAAGACATACTCACCTGTTTTCATTCTAACTATAAAATCAGGGATATATATGTTTGTTCTAAGTTCAGAACTTAAGTAATCAATTTTTAGACTTTGTGGACCTGCATTTTTACAAAAAGAGACTACATCATCAGCGTTTCTTAAAAAGTTTGCAAATCTTTCTTCAAAAGAATGATTACATGTAACGAGATTAAACGGAGTATTTTTGGCTTCAATAGCAGGTTTATTAATTGAAAATGTTACTTGAAAGGGTTTCCAGCTAGTTACAGATCTGCTCCCACCTTCAATTTTTCTTTTTTCTTTCTTTGTTGTCTTTGCTCTTAAGATAGGCACAAAGACTGCAAAGATATGTTCTCTTACATCAGAATCACCCAGTCTACTTATTAGTCTTTGATCATTAATATCTACTTTCTTTTCAAAAAGAATATCTGTTAAAAAGTCTTTTAATAAAGGTGCAAGGAGCTGATGTAATCCACTAAGCCCTGTAAGCTTTTCAATGTATTCTCTGTAATAAGAAATAGATCCGAAGCCAGAAGAAAGCAGTTCTAACTTTATTTTCATTTTTTCTATGATTTCATCTGTAAGTAACGCTCTTCCTTCATAATCTATTTCCATTCTTCCTTTGTCACCTAAAGGAAGTTTGTCATATTGTTCAAATTGTTTTTTTATTTCCTCAATTGATATCTCAACTTCTTTCCTTCTTGTATATTCTCTGGTTAGTGAAGGTATTGTTAAATCAAGATTACTCACATCTTTTTTTTCTTTGTCCACAAAAATTGTTATTGTGGTTTTGGGAATATCTTCTATGTCCAGGACTTCTATAGGCAGACCTTCCTGACTAAGTTGTTCATCATAAAGACTTACAAACATTGGATGTTCTACTACAGCTACGATTTCATTTGCTCCACCAGAGCCAGGTGGAGTCATCCTTCTTAGTCCTCTTCCAAGCGTTTGTTCAGGCAGTATCTTTGAAGCTGCAGTCAATGGTCTAAGTGGAACTATTGTGGTTACATTTCTTACATCCCAACCCTCTCTCAGCATTAAAACAGATACAATGCAACAGTATTGACTTGAATTTGAATCCAGTTCTCTTGAAAGCTTTCTAAGTTCTTTTAAATCCTCATCACTTATTTCTTTTTCACTTTCAATAAACTCTATTTTTTTATTTTTACCTTTTCCTGTTATTTTCTTTTTAACTTTTAGGTTTGTGTGTAAGTTAAGTGTCTTATTGTTTAATTCTTTGAAAACAGGATCAGAGTTTAGTCTTCTTGCAATGTCATCAGCAGCATCTGTGCTTTCCGTCATTATAAAAAGAAGAGGCTTTTTGCCTGATTTTTCCCACTCCTCTTTTGATGCCTTCCATCGCTCATAGCCTATTTTCAGATGTTGTTCATATACTATCGATGCATCGTCACTTGCTCTTTCAGTAAGCTTGTCACCTCTTCCTATTACGGGAGTTTTTACTATACCTCCGTCAACTGCTTCTCCAAGTGGAGTATCACAAACTATATGCTTAAATAATTGTCCTTTGTTATCCTTAGGTGTAGCTGAGAAATCAAGCTGTGCAAATATTCCGTCCCCACCTTTTTTCTTGACTTCTTCATTTAGGAACAATATTGCTTCATTCCATGCTGAATCAGGATCCCATACATGGTGAGCCTCATCATTCAGAAGCATAATCTTTTTATGTGATGTGATTTTTTCTCTTAAAGATTCACCAATATCAAGTGCTTTTGATTTTGAGACTGGAGGACCAGCCCATTTATAAAGTTCATCTTCTTTGTTGTTTTTCCTTTTGTCAAGATCATATAGCCTATGAATATTTGTCAGATAAAGTATTCCGCCTGTATTTGCTCCACTTACTTCATCTTGAAGAACTACAGATAGATTCCAGTCTCCCTTCCATGCAGGTGGAATTAAAGGATCATTGTCAAATATTTTTCCATTTTCGAAATCTTCTTTTAAACGTTCAAAAACAGTAATGCCTGGTGCAATAGCAAGAAAATGTCTTGGCATTGGTGAGTTAGATTCGTAAAGAGAGTGGAAATAACTCCAGACGATTGCAAGACTCATTACTTTTGTTTTTCCAGCACCAGTTGCAATTTTAAAGGCATATCTAGTCCAGAGTTCTTCTTCCGGGCTTATACCTGCAGATTCTATTTCGCTATCATCTCCACTAAATTCATAAATAAGAGAGGATAAATTATCTATATTTCTGCATTCTTTTAGATAAATTAATGTTTCAATTGCTTCACGCTGACAAAAGTAATATTTAAATGGGTTACTTTCACCATCACTACTTTTAATAGTGTGATCTCTAAAAAACCAGTGATGCAAAAGTTCTCTTGTAGTTTCGGATGCACCAGGATAACTATTGTTTCTCCACTCTTTAACCCAAGCTCTTAAATTCTGAGCAATTGTAATAGGGCTTGGTCTGCGTGCATTAATTATTTGGGCTGGAGTACCCGGTGTTATAGATTTTATTCTATGCTTTGTTGGTTCTTCATATGGAGCAAACAAGGACTCTAGTGCTGAAGGATTAATTACATGTTTAGTCATAATCAATGTCCACAGTTATCGAAGTATCTGCTCCAAAAACATCAATAACTTTTACACAAGCAGTATATTTCCCTTTTTTAGGATAAACATAATTTTGATCTGAGATCAATTTGAGAGTTCTATCTTTCCTTGTTCGATAATCTTGCCAGTGATGTTCAAATGGCTTTCCAGGCTTATAATCAAAGTCCACTGCCCAAAAATCAATAAAGTCAAATCCATTGTCTGATGCACGCTCCCTTAATGCTTTTAGTTCTTTTTCAGGCACTTCAGCAAGTGAGGGAATGTAATCAGTTAACTTAATATCTACCGTCTTTTTTCCTTTATCCCCTTTTTGATAAACGGGTTTCGCCTCCAAAAGGGCTATTTCGAAAAATACAACTTCACTTCTATTCTTTTCCATTATTTCCCTAGGTATTTTTACAAGCTTTATTTTTATATTTTCTTCAGCCTCGATTTCACTACAGATAAACTTTAAGTCCATTTCAAATTCCCATGCAAGTAAATGAACTTCTTTTGCTCCTAATTCCCTAGCAGACTTAGCAACAACTTTTACCTCATCTCGTGTTAGAAGAGTATCAATATTATCCACGTGGACGAGTGCCTGTCCTTTTTTACCATGTATAAGAGGTGATGGAGGATCGTTTATTTCCTCTGCCTTATAAAATTTAAGTACAAGTTTCCTATGCTCTTCATCTGCCCCTTGTAGATCTTTCATCTGCCACCACTGGCGTTCATAGCGACCCAGATTATAAACATCAAATGAACGATAAGATTTTTCTTCTTTGTAAAGCTGTCTTTGAACTTCAATTAATCTTTTACGTGATGTATGAATAGCAAAACGTCCTAGATCAGCCATAACCCAGCGACGTCCAAGTTTCTCAGCAACAGCACCAGTAGTACCACTCCCACAAAACAAGTCTGCAACTATACCACCTTCGGTTGAGGATGCTTTTATAATTCTTTCTAGTAAAGCTTCAGGTTTTTGAGTAGGATAATCTACTCTTTCAGTAGCCCCCGATTGTATAGATTGTATATCAAACCATACATCTTCTGGTGTTTTCCCTTCATCCAAATAATATCTGTATAATTTTTTTTTCCCCGTTCCCCATTTTTCTACATATTCTCTACCATCTTTATCAATACCCATTCTTCCACCATAATTTTTGCCTGATTCATCCTGCTTGTGTGGTGTAAACGGTAATCTCACAGCATCTTCATTGAATAAGGGATTCGAAGTTTTACCATATAAAAAAATCGTATTGTGTTTCCTTGCAAAGTACTTCTGTCCTTTCCCACCTTGACTAAAGTACCAAATAATTTCATTTATAAAATTTCCTTTACCAAAAATTTCGTCAAGTATGGAATTGATATAACTGTTTACTCTCCAATCACAGTGAATATAAACAGATCCCCTATCACTCAGAAGTTCTTTAATCAAACCAAGACGTTCATATATCATTTGAATATAAGAATCAGTTCCTTTCCCCCAAATATCTTTATAAGCAACAGATTCTATGATGGATTGTTCTTTGTTAATTTCATCATCATCATCGCTACCTATAGGAACATCCATTGTAAAATCTGCCCCGACATCAAATGGTGGATCTATATAAATTAAGTCAATTTTTCCTTTGAAGTCTTTTAACAAGCTTGCCATTACAAGCTTATTGTCACCCCAAATAAGCATGTTTCTAAAATCATCTTTTTTCTTTTTCTCAAGAAGTAAATTAAGTTTAGTTTGGTCTTTATTTTCATTAGAAGCTCTAAGCCTGCTGATAGGTTCATCTACGTTTTCTATTCTTTGCATTGGCATTGCCATTCCAGCGATGTCAACTTCTCTACGGTTACCCCATTCATCGTATTTACCTTCCCAGATAAGTTCTGTTTTTCTGGTACTTAAAGGGTGAGGATTACCAGGCCCATACTTTATTTGGGTTTCCTCTTTTTTTGTTTTAGTTTCTTTTAACTCGATAGCCATAATTTACCTTGTTTTAAAAAGCTAACTAAAATTATAGTTTAGTTTGCCTAATAATCCTACGAAAATACAGATCCTGCTTGAAAGCAACATAAAGATCCTTCACTGTAACCTTCATTATGTTACAGTCTAAATGTTTTAGATACTCTATCAATTTTTGATAGAAGTAAAATTATATTTGTTTCTATTATTTTATTAAATGGTAATGTTAAAAAATCCAGATTCACAAGACAGGCAAAGAGAAATTGTTTTTGCTCTTTTAAATGGAGCTAAAACTGTAAGAGAACTCGATAGTTGGATTACTGAAAGACTAAAACTTAAAGAAATAATTTCTGAGCCTACAAGAAACAGAGATCTGAAAGAGCTAAGGGAAAAAGGATATGAAATTACTGTTGAAAAACAATCAGATTTAAGCCAACCAGTTTATAAGCTAAATAATTTTGAACTGTCTTTTCCATTTGTTCAGGAAGATTTGTGTATGCTTCTTGAGCTCATAAATCTTGGTTTTGAAATGAAACTATTGAAAGATCAAGCTCTTTTAGATAAAGTAAAAGAATATGCAACATTAATTAATACTAAAAAAGGCCAGGTAAGAATGGACGTTTTTGACAGGCTTACAAAACTTGAACATGAAGACCTGAAAAGAATTAGAACAGGAATTAACAAAAGATGTGCAATAGAGTTCGTTTATAACAGACCTTCAGACAATAAGCATGTAGAGATTAAAGGCTACCCAAAAGAAATAGTTTTAATGGACAAGTTTTTATATTTAATCTTAAAAGTTGAAAAACCTATTAAATGGAGAGAATACAGACTAGATAAAATACTGCCACCTAAAAATGAAAAGTATATTGTTTTGCATAAGAGAAATATAGATCCTGATCCAATTGATTCAAAACCAAAGACATATTTGAAATGTAGAGTATTACCTCCATTAGCTAATTTCTTTGAACCGCAAGTTTGGGGATTAACTCATAGTAAAAAAGAAGATAGCGGATCAATTATTTATTCAGGCTATGTAGCTAAATCCAGGTTCAGAGTTTTAAAAGATGCATTAGCTTTTCTGCCACACATACAAATACTTGAAGATGCAGAACTTGCCAAAGAGTTCAAGGAAATCATAGAAAGATCATATAAATTGCTTTAAATATCCTCTATCAATATTTGATAGAGACCTACTTAAAAAAGATCATATACTATTTGTAGAAACTGTGGAGGTTAGACATTATGAGATATTTTATTTTTGCTATTATCCTTTCAATGTGCCCAATGGCCTCAATTGCTGACAATCTTACAAGTCAGCAGATTGGTAGTTTTACTTATACAAATGGTTTTGTTAATGGTCAAAGTTACAATACAACAACTCAAAAGATAGGTGGCTTTGAATACACAAATGGTTTTTATGGAAACCAACCAATTAACACCTCTACACAGCAGATAGGAAACTTTAAATATACAAACGGTAATTTAGGAGGACTTGGATTATCAGATGACTATAACCAGTAGGGTGAAATTATGACAATAAAGTTTAGTCAAAAAATATTCAAATGCTCAGGCTGTAAAGCTGAGTTCATTCCTTTTGACAAAGAGCATAAGTGTCCACAGTGTCATAAGAAAGTAAACAAGTGCATTCACGAGTTTATACCAATGGTTAAATATACAATGCTTTGTAATAAGAAAATCTATGGTAAATATCTGCCGGGTTCATATGGAATATACTCCCTAATGGATTATATCCAAACAACTATTTTTAATATCTTTGATTTGGCAGAGGCTAAAAAAATCAAAAACAGAGAAAGATTTATTGATAGATACTTTGAGAATAAGTTTTGGAAGAAAAGAAAATACTTAAAAGCTCATGTAAGAGATATTGCACATAAAATTAGCAATGAGCTAGAACTCAATAATAATAAAGGGCAAAACCAATGGGAAAACAATTAACAAAAAATGGACAAATAAAATTATCACCATCTGCTTTAAGTCTTTTTAAAGAGTGCCCAAGATGCTTCTGGCTTCACTACAAGCAAGATATAAAAAGACCCAGTGGAGCTTTTCCTTCTATTACTGGTGGAATGGATCGTGTAATTAAAGATTATTTTGATACCTATAGAGGAGCTTTACCACCAGAGCTCGAAGGAAAAATTAAAGGCAATTTAATACCTGACGTTGAACTTTTAAAGAAATGGAGACATTGGAAATCTGGGCTTGAGTATATTGATGATTCAATAGGTGCAAAAATATATGGTGCTCTTGATGATTGCCTGGTAGATGATGGTGTTTATATTCCTCTTGATTATAAAACCAGAGGTTCAGCTCCAAAAAGTGGAGACAGTGAAAAATACTATCAAACACAGCTAGATACATACGCGTTGGTTTTAAAAGTTAATGGTTATCCTGTAAAAGACATAGCTTATCTCATATATTACTTTCCTGAAAAAGCAGAAAACCATGGCGTAGTTAAGTTTAATATTCAGCCTGTAGAACTAAAGGCTTCACCGGACAATGCAAAGAGGCTCTTCGAAGAAGCGGTTAATATTCTAAAAGCAGACATGCCAGCAGTTAATAAGTCATGTGATTTTTGTAGCTGGAGAAATGGTGCTTAAACAATGATAAAACTAAGAGTAGGAGTAATCAGATACGAAATAATTAAATGAAAATAACTAAAAAAAACTTTTTGATTTCTTTCTCTATAGCTATTACAGCATTTTTCACTTTTATTTATTTCAGCTCTGCTCATAGAAGTACAGATATAAGTTTCCTTGATAGAGCAGTACAAAAATATGCTAACTTTCAAAACGTAAAATCAGGCAATGTTCTCAGAGAATATCACCCAAATGGAAAACTTAAATCAGAGTTTAGGTATGTTAATGGCATAAAAGAAGGTACATTTAAATACTATTTTGATAATGGTTCTTTACAAGGAATCGGAACTTTCATTCATGGAGAACTGAATGGAGAGCATAAAGGCTTTTATAAGAATGGAATGTTAGAAGGAGTTATTTATTTTAAAGATTCTGTTCCTCAAGGAAAAGTTGTTAGATTTTATGAAAATGGAAATAAAAGATCAGATGCTGTTTATAAAAATGGACTTATAGTGGAAGAATGCATTTACTACGAAAACGGAAATAACAAATCAGAAGCTTTCTATGAAAATGATGTTTTGGTAAAACTAAGTCTTTATAATGAAAAAGGCATAATTCAGTCTATTGGAAATTATAAGAATGATATGAGAGATGGTTATTATAAGGTTTACTTTGAAAGTGGAGTTCTAAAAGAGGAAGGGATCTATAAAAATGATAAATTAGATGGAATATCAAGAGTTTATGATGAGGATAGTTCTTTGGCTTGTGAAGATGTATTTGAAGATGGCATTCTACTGCATAGAAAAGAGTTTGATAATAATGGAATATTGCTTGATGAGCAGGAATTCAACAAAAATGGTGAGATAACATCTATAAAAAATGAACCAGCTGCAGTATAGCTAAGGAGTTAAAAGCTGATGTTGAAGAATAAAATGAAAAAAAACAAAGAGAATAAACCTGAAATTATAGAGGAGCTTATACCAATGACGGAGGAACAGCTTGAAGAAACTATTGAAAAACTAACTCAGATCTATGCACTGGTTTATGGATGGGAGCCTAAGAATTAATTTTCATTTGAGCAAATTAAATTATTAAATTATCCAATATGGGTTAGGTATGCATCTGATATATGAAAAATACTAAGGTTCTAACCTATAACATTTTGTATTTAAAGTAAGTTCCCTTGATCCGATATGTATAATTTATTAGTTTTCTTTTTCAATTATTGTATTGGATATAGTATGAAAACTTATAACAATGCCCAGGACTCAATCCTTCAAATAGAAACCACACCAGACATAGGTTTTATCAAGAGGGCCGTGTATTAATGCGTTCTGGGGCTACCGGGGATCATCTGGATGAGTAGTTTTTAATGATATAGTACATCCTCGGGGGTAATATCATAAACTAAACACAAAGCTCCTAAAATATCTGCTCGGCAAGAAATATTACCAGTTTCTATTTTCCCTAGATTTGCTAATGAACATTTAACCCTTAAATCTTTTAATTCTTCAATTACTACACATAAAGGCATATCTTTTGATTCTCTTGCAGATCTTAACGTTTTTCCTATGGCAGATTGTCTTTTTAGCCTTCTCATATTTGAGAACATTATGATAGGATTTGTAAAAGTGCTTTCTCATATTTGAGAAATCTAAATCAATCAGAGAGGGAAAACATGGAATTAGCGTTTCAAATAGCAATAGGGATAGTAATGGCTATTTTTATACTGGCTTTATTACCTTTTGCTCTTTATCTTGCTGTAGTTTTAATTTGTTTACTGATCTTTTTGGGGATAGGAGCTTATGCTATTAATAAATTCCCATTTTTTACTGTGATAATGGTAATTGCAGCTTGTACAGTTTATTTCTTTAGAAACAAGCTTGAAAAGTATAAAGAGTTTTGGACAAAGAAACCAATAAATAAGGATGTTGAAACAAAACAAATTGATACTGCTGATACTACTGTTGATGAAATGTCAGATAATCAAATTGAAGATGATAGCAGTATTCCTGATGGCTTATCAGAGGAACAAGTAAAAGATAGAATTGAAAAAATATTAGATGAACATAAAAGAAAGTCTATGTAACCATTAAAATACTTTCTTGTAGCAGTTGTTACTTTATATACTTTGTACGGTTTTTATCGAAGCACCACCAAGAAGTTTGGCATAGTAGAGAGGTACTTGAAAGTAATAAGTAGGATATATATGTTTAAATTTCTTACCGCCTTAGTAATAGTTGCTGGTAGTAATTTGATTTAAATAGATCTTTTTCAAATTTCAGTAGTTTTACCGAACGTAAATACTTTATTATTCAACAAAAGTAAACTAAAGTTGTGTGGAAATATTGTTTTTATTAACTTTTACATCTTTTACTTTTTATGAATAATGATTTAAAGCCATTGAATACTCAGAAAATATTCCTTGATGAAAGCTTCCTAATTTTTCTAATTCAGTTATCAATAGGATGGTATTTCAATCAAGATGATAGTTCTTTCCATATACAGTTTGATTATCTTAAAAATATGACTATTGAATCTTATATTAAAGATTTAAGTAGGGAAGCTTTAATTAATAATGATGTAGTTGTTAAATGGAATGAAAAACCATATGAGAAAGTAGCTGAGTATTTAGAATTTTTTGAAAAAGCTTTTGATGCACAATTTACTTTTAGATATTCAGATAGTATCCCTTATCGCTTTTCTCAAAGTATGGGAGAAGTATTTTCTCATAGTCCCGAAGCAAATTATTTTACTGTTGCAATGTTAAAAATGCTATCTTTTGAAAAGATTAACCAACTAAAAGAAAAGAAAGGGTATCAAGCTCTTCTTGGTGTGGCAAACTTAGATCAATCATGCTTGTATGACGTAGCTTATACTCCACTTAGCATTGCCTTCAATAAGGCCAAAGATGAATATGACTTACATCTTTTTCTTTATGGTATACCAAAAGAGAAAATCAAAAATTATCTTTCGGAGTATATTAAAGATTACAAAAATCAACGCCTCAATAAACCTGGTAAAACCATAAACTCAATTCCTGGACACATAGATCTTTTAATGCAATGTATTAATGATCATCTTGGAAAAAATAAAAACACAAATAATCAAAATATTGAATTAACTAAAAACGAAATTGCATATAGTGTTTTAAATATGCCCTGTAAAGAGCACCAAGTATTAGATGAATATAGATTTTTAGAGTTTTTACTCTACCTACAAAATCAAGAGTCTATAGTAATTGAGTCTATTGAATGGTTAGATGAATCAAGTACAGCTTACAATGCAAAACAAAAGAAGTTAAAAGCAGTTCTAATTGATGGGACTAATTTTAAAGTAAGATTCAAACTTTTAAAGCCAATTGAAGAAATAGTTAATTATTTTTCAAATCAAAAAGCTAGGGTTAAAGTCGATAGAATATCAAGAACAATCTATGTAAATGATAAAAGATGTCCTTTTAGAAAGGAAACTCCAAGCTATCAACTAATACTTGAAACACTTGAAGTGCCCTGCAAGCCAGTAATCAGAAAGAAGGTCATAGCTATATTTAGACTAAAAGAAGAAAAAAATGAGTATATAAAATCTGATAATAATAATTTCATCTTAGACAAAATTAAGAAACTCAGAAAGAAATTAGGTGTTTCATCAGAAATATTAGAGTTAAATGATGGGAATGTTACTTTTCATACTGAATTGATTATTTAATTAACAATAAGTCCGTTAATTTTTTGAACAGCACTGTTTATACCCTGTTTATGTCCTGCTTGTGGACTTAATTTGGATATTTAATTCAGATATTCTAATAATTGAAATCGTATTTAGGACTTATTAGAATGATTAACTTTTCTCAAAAATATCTAGAAAAAACAATTGAGCATTGGCAACCTTTTTATCAAGAGCAATTAAATCTAGATGACGCCATAGAAATTGCTACTAATACAGTTTCTTTTTTGGAAGTGGTTATGAAGTGGCTTGAAGATGATGGTATACAAAAGCAAGGATCAAAACTAGATTATTGTCCTACCTGCGAAGGGTCTGGTGTTATACCCGTAAAAGTTAAAAGAAATATCTATGGCTATGAAAGCACTTACGACGAAGGGTTTGCATGTCCAAACTGTTTAACAGGTAGGGATAAGAAAGAAAGACCAGTTTACAGATTTATAAATAGTTGTTGCAAAGAGTACACAAAGGAAATAGGCAAACAAAAAAAAGGAGTAAAAACATAAGAACTATAAAACATGAAATGGAAAATGAAAATCTACGGACGAAGAAGCAATAGTTTATTAATCTAATAAAAGAGGAGGAAAACAGTGAAAAATAATTTAGGAAAAGGAACACACCGTAACAAAAAGAAAGAGAAGAAGGTAACAAAGCAAAAATTTTTTGTTGTATCTTTGTTTACTCATGATTTTCTTGGTGTTGATTCAATATGGATGACCCAGATAGGTGCACTGAAAAGAGCTTTGCAGATTGCTCCGCATTATAGTAAGGATTTGCAAGATTGGGAATTACTCCAACTTGATGAGCTTAGGGATAATATGCTTATTTTACAAGACAAGCAAGGAGATGATATCCACATAAGAGAGCATGAACTTGAGAAGATATAAAGAATTCTTTATGAAAAAGCTTAAGTGCAAGTTTGATAGTTGTTGCGAAGAGTATACCTGGGAAATAGGTAAACAAATAAGGAATAAAAAAATGCAAAATACAACAAATGAAAAAAGATACTCAGTAGAGTTAGTCCTTGACGAGTATCGTGGTTATCTTGGTGTTCCTGTATATCTTTATAAGGGAGGTTTTATGAATGTAGAAGATCTCCGAAAGATCACCAATGATCTAGATGAGATAAATGATGAAAATGAAATGCTGCATCCTCGGCTGACAGCACAATATTTGTTTTCTGCAAAAGAAATAAATGAACTGAAAGCTTATTTTGGATCTAAAAAAGGGGTAAAGCTTGTAACAGATGAGATCCCATTGCCAATTAAGCTAAAAGGAATTGTGAGTTATGAAGAAATAGCTGGCGGTACATATAAGGATCCATTAGTTGATGTGTTCATATATCGTGATGAGTATAATATCTTAAGCTTTGAACTTAAAGGGTATTCTGACCTTGAAGTAAGGAATGCTTTAACTCTGGAGGTGAGTTGACATATGACTGAATAAAAAACCCTGCTTTAGTTTAGAAAACAGGGGTAAAACCTAGATTAGTTTTTTACATTCAAAATAATTTTATCAAGGTTTTGCCTCAAATGACATAGGAGGTAAAAACATGGCTAAAAGCTATGATAGGGCTTTTTTGTGCCTATACACAAACAAAAATAGAAATCAAATAAATGCTTGCATATCTGGGAGTAATAGTGAAATTAATTTAATCCTTATTAAATTTCTTAAAAAGTGTTCTCCAAAAGAGCAAAAAAACATTCACTGGAAAGTGATTGTATAAACTCATGCTTTTGTCAGATAAAGACAAAAAAGAGAGCTTTGCAATTGCACCTATTCTAAGAAGTGAAAACTAAGAGGTAACTATTAATTGCAAATCCCAAGTGAACAGCTTGAGAAGTTTAAGTTAATTATGAAAGAGAACGGAATTAACTTAACAGATGAGCAAGCTCGTGAAGAAGGCTTAAAGTTGCTTACCTTTTTTAAAGCAATTTACAGGCAAATTTCAGTAGAGGAGTATGAGCAATATAAAAAGTAAAAGGGGAAATGAAGATGAAAATTAATCCAAAAGAATACTTAAACAAAAAAGGAATTCAATATAAAGAAGTAAATGGAGAGCTAGCTATAGCTTGTCCATTTGGATGTGATGATGACAGCAGACCAAATGAGAGACATTTTTATATGTGTGCTCAGACTGGAGTTTACAACTGTAAAAAATGTAATGCAAAAGGTAATTTAATAACTTTAGCAAAACACTTTGGAGATGATTTAAAGCCTAGAAATAATAATCCTGTCAAAAAAAAGGCTGTTGTTAAACCAGAAACTATTACATCTGAACAAGTCGATAAGTGGCATAATGCTTTAACTAAAGAAGTAAGAAAATATTTAAATGACAGAGGTATTCCTGATGACCTAATAAATAGATTTAAACTCGGTCAGGGTAATGTCCATGGCAAACCATGGATAACTATTCCAGTAAAAGATTTAGATGGTAATTATGTTCTTATAAAGCTTAGAAAACTACCAAATAATAATTTAGATAGCCCTAAAATGCTTGTACATCCTAAAGGGGCTGGACACTATTTATATAACATTGAAGCTATTAAAGAAAACTCAGAACTTGTAATCTGTGAGGGAGAGTTTGATTGTTTAGTATTACTAAGTCATGGAATACCTGCTATTACTTCAACCGGTGGTTGCAGTACCTTTAAAGAAGAATGGCTTGAATATATTAAAGGGCTTGATAAGGTAACTGTTTCCTTTGATAAAGATGACCCAGGTAAAAAAGCAGCTTTAGAACTAGTAAAAAGATTAATTGATTTAGATTCACCTGAAGTATTTAAAATTGACCTGCCAGAAAACATGAAAGAAGGTCATAAAGATATAACTGACTTTTTTATTAAAGAGGGTAGGACTAAAGAAGAATTTCTTTCTTTGTCTAAAACAATAGTTCTTTTTGAAGATGTAAATAGAGTGAAAGAGGTAAAAAATCCAAAGAATAAAATTACATTCTTAGAATGGAAAAATACCATAAACTCAAACTTTCCAGACTGTGCATTTGCAGCGGAAGTTATACTTTCTATAGTCTGTCAGTTACTTCTAAACGACGTAAGAAACCCATTCGCACTGGTTTTAATAGATGTACCTTCAGCAGGAAAAACAATTACAATTAACTTTTTTGCTGATATAAAAGACTTAGCTTATTCAACAGATAAATTTACACCTGCTTCCTTTGTTTCAAATGCAAGTAATGTAAGCAAGGAAAAGCTTAAAGAGATAGACCTTTTACCCAGAATAAGATATAAACTCTTTTTAGTTAGAGATTTAGCACCACTTTTTGGTGAAAGAGATGATGACCTCCTTAAAAGCCTTGGACTTTTAACTAGAATCTTAGATGGTGAAGGATTACAAACGGAAAGTGGTGTTCACGGGCATCGTGAATACGTGGGTGATTATCTATTTATGCTTGTAGCCGCTTCTACACCCATACAACCAAGAGTTTGGAAAACAATGGGTAATTTAGGAGCTAGGCTTTTCTTTTTAAATATGCATTCAAAAGATAAGTCTGAATCAGAATTAGCTAATCAGGTACTTGGTAATTCTTACAAAATTAAAGAGAAGAAATGTCAGGAAGTCACTAAGGACTTTCTTTACGGACTTTGGAATAAATATCCAAAAGGTATTGATTGGGATAAATCAAAAGAAGATATTGAGAATGTAAAGATTATTGCCAGATGTGCAATTCTCCTTTCTAAACTTAGAGGGACTATAAATATATGGAAGGATAGCTCACAAAGTGGTGAAGCCTATGATCATACTAATGTAGTTATTGAAAAACCAGATAGAATAAACCTGCTTTTATATAACCTTTGCAGGAGTCATGCTTTAGCGTGTGGAAGAACTTATATTAACCATGAGGACTTGAAACTTGCAATAGAAATAACTATTGATAGTGCTCCAAACGTAAGAGCAAATTTAATAAGAAAATTACTTGAAAAGGAAGGGGAACTTAAAACCACACAAATAGAAGTAACTCTTAAATGTTCCAAGCCTACAGCTTTAAAAGAAATGGAAAAGTTAAGGCTTTTGGGTGTAGTTTATGTAAAGGATTTAAGCCTTCTTGATGATTCTGAAAAAGAAATAAAACTTATTTCAGAGCTTGAATGGTTTTTAAGTGAGGAATGCAGGAAGATTAGAGGATTGCCTTTACCAGAAAGACAGTACACACTATCAGATTTAGTTAATCAGGACCGATTAAGTGAATCTGACACTGTAGCAGGTACATAAGCTAAACATAGGTATAAGTGAGGTTATTAATATGGATCTAGAAAAAATAGATAAAAGATGTAAATCAACAAAGTTAAACGGTACAAAGCGTAATAGCGATAAAAAGCTGCATAGAATAGTTTAAAACGGACTAATTGTTGAAAACAGCACCACATGCAGGTTTCATAGGTTGTAGAGATTTATAATATTTATTATGAATAAAAAAGAAAAACCAATTAAATACATTCTATATGCCAGAAAATCTACTGAATCAGAAGATAAACAGGTTCAATCTATTGAAGATCAAGTAAATAAAATGACTGAAATGGCTCAGCAGAAGGGTTTACAAATTATAGATGTATTGTGGGAAACCAAGTCAGCTAAAACCCCTTTTAAAAGAGATAAGTTTAATGAACTAATTAAAAGAGTTAAAGCAGGTGAAGCTGATGGGATACTAACATGGGCGATTAATAGGCTTTCAAGAAATGCCTTTGAGACGGGAGTGATACATCAGATGTTACAGGATGGAATCATTAAGTCTATATGGACATGCACTGGAGAACATAAATCAGGGGATAACGTTTTAATTTTTTATATGCTCGGTGGTATGGCAAACCTGGACATTCAAATTACTAGCATTAGTACAAAACGTGGGTTAGAAAGTAAGATTGAAAAAGGTTGGCTACCTACTATTGCACCTATTGGGTATTTGAATAATAAGTTTAAAGACAAGGGAGAAAAGGATATTGTAAAAGATCCTGAACGATTTTCCATAGTTAGAAAAATGTGGGACTTAATGCTTACAGGAAATTATACAGTGCCACATATACTTAATATTGCCTATGAGAATTGGGGACTAAGAACAGTTAAAAGAAAAAGAATTGGTGGAACTAAACTTTCTAAATCAGGCTTATATAAAATCTTTACTAATCCGTTTTATGCAGGAATACTTGAATGGAAAGGGGAAAGATACCCTAATCCAGGTAAGCATGAATCTATGATTACTCTTGAGGAGTTTTATAGAGTCCAGTTTATATTAGGTAAAAGAGGCAAGCCTAGAGTAACAAAACATCAACATAAATATAATGGTGTTCTTAAGTGTGCTGAATGTGGTTGTAGTTTCACTGGTGATCTAAAAAGAAAATATGCAAAGACTACAGGTAAATTAACTGAGTACATATTCTATAAATGCACTAAGAAGAAGCCTAACTATGATTGTCAAAACAGAAAGCATATAAGACAAGAAAAAATGGAAATGCAGATACAAGAAGCATTAAACAATCTTTCTTTGATTCCTGACTTGTGTAAATGGTCTATTGAAACTTTAAAAATGACTAATGAAAAAGAGTTCGAAGAAAGGGAAGATATTCATAAGAGTTTAAATAGTGCCATTATTAATACTCAAAAACAATTAGATAATTTATTACAACTTAGAATAAGTGAATTAATTACAGATGAAGAATATAAGGGAAAAAGAGCTACACTTCAGGATGAGCTGTTTAGACTTAGGGAAAATTTAAGAGGTACAGAAGAAAGAGCTGATAAGTATCATCAGTTAGTCGAGGACGCTTTTGATTATGTTACTTATGCAAAAGTCTGGTTTGATAAAGGTACTTACGAAGAGAAGAGATCAATAATGTCAACGTTAGGGTCGAACTTTTTGATAAACATTGGGGAACTGCTAGTAACTAACAAAAATTGGATAGATTTGATTAAAGAGAAGTATGCTCCGGTAACGGATGAATATCGAAGGATCGAACTGGCTCATTCTGACAAATACTTAACCGAAAATGAAAAACGGGAGCTTTTTGCTCCCGTAATTTCTAAACTCCTCCCAGGAGTGGGATCGAACCACCGACCAATCGGTTACTATCTGACTTCAATTTCTTGAAGAGTCGGACTTTCTCTTTATCCTCGACTTGACGTTAGGATAGTGGGTGTAAAGTCTCTGCACTTATCTAAGTTTTCTAAACTTAAACTAGCTCAGGATTGCCTTTTACATTTCTGTAGTTAAGGGTTCCCTGAATTAGCCCACTTTTCACCACAATGTTTCCATTATGGGCTGCTAACTATGTTTACAGCCGATCGCTCTACCGCTGAGCTACCTGGGAATAATTTTGGATCAGAATCCATACGACAATTTATCATTGTCAATCGATTATGATAGCGTACTTTGAAATCAATGTCATCTGTTTGTTTAATGCTATTGCTTAAATGACTAGAATGCTGATTACTCTCATTTATAATAGGGGGTAAGACATATGAGAAAGAATAAAAAAAACAACCTGCCCAAAATAAAAATCGGTACAGATATCTGCCAGATAAACAGAGTGAGCTCTGTGTATAAAAGATATGGAAAAAGGTTTTTAAAAAGGATTCTAACTGAAAATGAAATTAAATATGTTATTTCAAATAGAAAAAATTTAATCAGTCGTTTGGCCGGAAGATATGTAGCAAAAGAAGCTACTTCAAAAGTTTTAGGCACAGGTTTAAGAGGAGTATATTTTAAAGAAATTGAAGTCTTAAGAGAATCCTCAGGGGCTCCAAAAATCATTTTGCATAAAAGAGCGAAATTAAAAGCTAAAGAAAAAGGATTGACTAATTTTGAGGTTTCTATTTCACATGAGAGGGACTTTGCTATTGCTATTGTTGTTGGCATAGGAAGCTAAAATCCTTTTTGCAATAGCTTCATTTGCACAGGGGATCTTTATTTGTTTATTTATTGTTTGAATTACTATAAAGAAAGGGAATCCTTTTAATTGATTTTTATTTGTATTATCTTGTCTTTGTTCTGGGTTTAATAAACTTAGATTTTCCATAAATACTACTTACTTTGTATCTTCATTGATACAATAAAATTATCAATCTTAGTCATAAAAAACAATTCTTGACAATAAAGAAACTTTTTGCAGCCTTGCATTTGTAAGCTTTTTTAACTGTACAATCTGTTATTTCTTCAAAAATTTGACAGGTTCTTGACATAGACCTGTTATGCAAGGTTACAATTATAAAGCGGTTATAAAGGAATAATTATGATTCTTGAAGAATTTGTAAGCTACTATCACAAAAACAAAAATAAAAAAAAGCAAGTAAAAGAAGTACTTTTAAACTGGCTGAAGATAGAGCTTTCTAATTTCCCACAAAATAATTATCAAAAAGTCTTACATAATGAATTGATTCTTATGGAAGATGACAGTGTTGTACCTAAGAATAAACAGGGAGAAAATCTTTTAAATTCATTAATCAGAATCACAACAATTTTAGAAGAAAAAGAATTTGAATCCTGGACAAACAATGTGAAGCCTAAGGATTTTTTACATGCCTAATAATTCAGAGAGTAGAGATCAGAGAGCAGAGATCAGAAATACAAAGATATTAGTTACGGGGTTTGCGGGATTTATAGGAAGCCATTTAACTGAAAGGCTTTTAAGTGACGGATGTACAATAATTGGAATTGATGATTTTAATGACTACTATAATTCGAAAATAAAAGAAAGAAATATTTTTTCGTTTAAAGACAACAAGAACTTTTTTTTTAACAAAGTTGATATAAGAGATAAAGATTCAGTCAATGGAATCTTTGTACAGCATAAGCCTGATATTATGATTCATTTGGCTGCAAGAGCTGGTGTCAGGCCGTCGCTCCAACTCCCCCTTTTGTATGAAGAAGTAAATGTTCTTGGTACTTTAAATCTTTTGGAAGCTGCAAGAAACAATGGTTGCAGCAAAATTATATTTGGATCAAGCAGCTCTGTTTATGGGGAATGTAAAAATATTCCATTTAAGGAGACTGAACTGGATTTAAAGCCGATTTCACCTTATGGTGTAAGCAAACTAACCGGTGAAAAATATTGTCAGGCATATAATCATCTTTATAAAATCCCAATAATCTGTCTCAGATTTTTTACTGTCTATGGACCAAGACAAAGACCGGACCTGGCTATTCATAAGTTTACAAAATTAATAGAAGAAGGGAAACCTGTTCCTGTTTTTGGAGATGGAATGTATAAAAGAGATTTTACTTATATTACAGAAATTATAGATGGGATAATAAGTTCAATTAATTATAATAAAACAAATTTTGAAATATTTAATTTAGGTGAATCGCATACTACGACAGTGGTTGATCTTGTAAAACTTATAGAAAGTGCAACAGGCAAAAAAGCAGTTATCGACTGGCAGCCGCTGCAGGCTGGTGATGTCCCGCTTACATATGCTGATGTAAGTAAAGCTGAAAAACTTTTAGGATATAAGCCAGGAACAAAGCCGGAAGATGGGATTAAAAAGTTTGTAGATTGGTATAGAAAAAGTTTGGCTCTTTTGATGATTTAAATATTAGTCTTTATGGGCACAGATAGAAAATTTGCCCTCAGTTGTAGAGTATCTGTTTCCTGCAATATCTTTATACCTGAGTTTTATATGATTTTTTTTAGGTGTTTTGATCCTGTCTAATTCCGAAAAGATTGCATAGATTTTATCATCAGGTTTTATCCAGCCCCATTTAGCTGCACAGTCTATCTTGTGTCTTTCAGCCTGAGCTATGTCATGGAAAAAATGAAGTCTGTATTTATACCCATCTTCTATAATTTCTCCGCTAAGATCTTTTGCAATGTTTTTTAAAACAATAAATTCCAATAAATGTTTTTTCTTTAACTCATTCAAATCTTTATAATCTTTTTCACCAAGAGGAGAAAGTCCTTCCCAGTCCCTGCTTTCATTTCGCAGGATAACAGGTCTTAAAAATGCATTAGCTTGAAGATCTGTAAGTTTTTTATTTATTGAAACCTGTGCTATTCCAACAAGTATTGCAATTGAGACAGTGATTACTCCTAGTATCAAAGAAAAAAAATGATAAATCTCCTGCTTTACGATAAGTATCATATTGATTACAAAACAAGCAGGCTTTTGCCTGCTTGTTTTCCTTTTCTTATTTTTCTACTCTTCGTTTTCTTCTTTGTCGTTATCTTTTTCTTCGGAACTAATAGCATTTTTATGCTGTGTTCTTAATTCGTGGATTTTAACTCTGACCTTTGATTCTATTTCCTTCATCATCTTTAGATTTGAAGTTATAGTTTCAACTGCTTTTTCACGTCCTTGTCCAATTTTTTCAGAGCCATAGTTAAACCATGTGCCTGATTTTTGAACTACATCAAGACTGCATGCTACGTCAAGAAGTGAGCTTTCAAAGCTTATTCCTTTTCCGTAAATAAGATCACATTCAGCTATTCTAAATGGAGGGGCAACTTTATTTTTAACAACCTTGATTTTTATTCTATTTCCGTACTCTACATTATCTTTTTTCAAGGTTTCAATTCTTCTTACATCCAGACGGATTGAAGCATAGTATTTAAGAGCATTTCCACCGGTAGTTGTTTCGGTAGGACCATACATTACTCCGATTTTTTGCCTCATCTGGTTTATAAAAATAACTGCACTTTTTGTCTTACTTACAATACCTGTAAGTTTTCTAAGTGCCTGAGACATTAAACGCGCTTGTAAACCCATGTGTGAGTCGCCCATTTCTCCTTCAATTTCTGCTTTTGGCACAAGGGCTGCTACTGAATCTACTACAACTACATCTACTGCTCCAGATCTGACCAACTGCTCTGTAATTTCAAGCGCCTGTTCACCTGAATCTGGCTGGCTTACAAGTAGATCATCGGTGTTTACACCAAGAGCTTTTGCATATTCAGGATCAAGAGCATGTTCAGCATCAACAATTGCTGCAGTTCCTCCAAGCTTTTGAGCCTGTGCACAAATATGCATGGCTACTGTAGTTTTTCCGCTGGACTCAGGTCCAAAAATTTCAATTATCCTTCCTCTTGGTACGCCACCTACTCCAAGTGCTAAATCCAGGGCAATTGCTCCTGTAGGGATAGCTTCGATTATGCCATAACGGGCATCACCAAGACGCATTACAGAACCTTTTCCAAAATCTTTTTCTATTTTTTCAAGGGTTAAATTTAAAGCTTTAAGTCTTTCTGACTTTTCATCTATTTTGGTTTCAGCTTTTTCACGTCCTTTTTCTGTTGAGGCAGATTTTAAACCTGCCTTTACGTCGTCTTTTGTCATCGTCTTTACCATCTTTTTCTCCTCTTTCTTATTTTTCTTCTACACCTAAAAAGTCTAATGGGGTATTTTGAGTAGCTGATAGTTCTAATTGTAATTGCTTATCTAAATCATTTATCGCAACTGGACCAGTTAACTCAATTAGTGAATTCTTTTGGGATCTAAGCTGTGCATCAAGCTTGCGAATTTCTCTTTCAATAGATCTTCTTTGAATATCTGCTAAAACCTGAGCAGGTGTTGAATCTGAATCCTGGGCAGTTAAAGTGTCTTTTTTTACTTCTTCTAATTCAGTGGTAGCTAAAGCTCTTTCTACCATTACTTTTTTATAAGCATGATATCTCTGCCTTAATCTTTCAGCAACTTCATCTATCATCATAAATAAAATTATTGCTTCTGTTTGTGAAAGTTGAATTTGTGTCTGGTTTTTTTTCATTTTACCTTCAATAACACTACCTAAAACACGTCCCCCAACCTGACTTCCATAATAGGCTCCTGAATTATTTGTTAATGCCTGTAGAGCATAAAATGGCAGAAAAACTGCTGCACCTAGAGTTCTTGATAAAAGGGAATTACCCTGCTCTGGAGAATTTGCAGGACTTAATTTCTGAATAATAAACTGAATGGTTTTATTCCTTTCAATTGTAGCTTTCCACAAATTTAGAAGCTGCTCCTGCTCATTTCTGGAAAAGAATTCATCAATGGATTGTTGCTCTTCTGGAGTCAGAGAAAGAGATGGTTGTATGAAGTTTAACCCTTCTTCTTCTTCTTTCTGTAAGTCTTTTCGCCTGATTTCAAGTTCAGACAGGCTCCCTTTTTCTTTTTTTTGCTCTAGTTTTATTGTAGTCTCATTTTGTGGAGATAAATTAATTGTTGCTGGAAGTGATTGGAAGATAGAAACACCAGCTTTTAATGGAGTCTCTATCTTTCCAAAGAGGGGTACATCAGGTTTTACAACTGTACTTAATTCTTTTAATTTTTCTTCTTGTGTTTTTGATAATCTTTCAATAGTTGGAGAAGCAGGTAAAACTTGTACTGTTAAAAGTATTGATAGAGTTGTTAATAAAGATCTTCTTTTCATTTTTTATGTGTTGTTTAAATAGTGGTTTTACTTATTGGCTATTTATCTTAAAAATATACTATCAGGTTTGTATTAATAGGAATGTAACCTAGGGTTACATAGGGATTAGAAGCATATAATTTTATTGAAATATGCTTTAATATTCATTGTGATGAATCCTTGCGCATTTACAGGTTAAAGGATTTATCACATTTACTGGGCAAATCCGATCCAGCGAAAGAAACTACTAGCGGGACGCTTCAGCTTGCCTGGACCAAAATAAAAACAATGAATAAAAAAGTTATATTTTTAATATTGATTTTAAGCATATATGTAATTGTTATTGATTCTGAATGTATAGCAAAGATTAATTTTAATGAAAAGAAAAAAATAACTGTATCTGCAGAATGTACTACAGCAGGTGAGCTTAATTGCCCGAAAGGATTTAAAGCAAACTGCCCTAAACAATATAAACCTTCATGTGTCTTTTTAGGAACAAAGCATCTGCCTGCATGTTTAGCGGACAATGCTGACAATACTTTCTATAGTTTTGACTTAAATAAAATAACTTGTGAAAAGAAATAAAATGAGATTTATTCTTGGCATATTGATTTTGTTATTTTTACTTGCTGGTGATACTAATGCACAGGCAGGGATTGAGGCTTTTGAGGTGTCTCCATTATGTGATATGAATGGAGAAATAATTTGTCCTGTAGGTTTTGAGATTGGTTGTGCAGATGATATTTCTCTGGCAACCCAGCCAAAATGTATATTTTATGAAAATAAATATATTCCCGGTTGTCTGAAATTTGTTGGTATCAAAAAGATAGATCTTAATTTTGAAGCACTAATGCTAACACCAAGTTCAATGATTAAAGTAATTGGTGGTGGCGAAACATATACTTTAAACAGGGAAATTGTCGGGTGTAAAAAGCTCTAATTAATTGAGAATTGATAATGGAGAATTGAGGATTAGAATATAGAACCGAGAATTGTCAATTTTCAATTCTCAATTGTCAATTAAATCACTGATTTAAGTTATTATATTATTGAATCTATTTTATTATTCTGATTCTCTGATCTCTGACTACTGATCTCTGATATGGCGGCTTAGCCAAGTGGTAAGGCCGAGGTCTGCAAAACCTCTATACGGCGGTTCAAATCCGCCAGCCGCCTTTTAAGCAGCCATTTGTTTGGCTGATTCTTTTGAACTTATAAAGTTTAATTCTTCAGTACTTGAGAAGCCTTTGGGTGGGACTTTCCAGATTAACAACTGATGGTAATAAGCTAAAGAATGTTCACATTGCTCTTTAGTCCTGCTGCTGGGTTCATTTGATTTAAAATAAATCAATTCTCCAGCTTCCGAAAGTACAGGTTCCTTATCTCTTACAATCATTACAGGGATTGCATCTCTTTCATTTGCAAACTCGATTAATGAAATTAACTGATAATGCAGCCTGTTATTATAAGCAGGCATCATATTTTTTCTAAAACCGGTTTTTGCTTCAATAATAAACTTATAGATTTCCCCATCTATTTCCTTTTCAATAATCATATCTATTTCTCTTGGATACCCGTTGCGGTCTCTAAGGTCTTTGGTTTCACCCTCGTCATTTGTAATTTTGCTTATAGAAACCTCTTCTACTTTAAACCCGGCTTCAATTAAAGAAAGTGCCAGTTCTGCTTCAAAATAAAATCCCGCGACATATTTCTCCTGTAAAAGGATTTCTTCTGCATTATTAAATATTCTTTTAACGCCTTTTACTTCACTACCATCAGCATTGTTAATATTGTTTAATTTTATGAGATTAGTAATAAAAAATATTGCATGTGGTAAATCTTTTTCTCTATCCAATCTTTCGAGAAAACTAATAACTCTTTTTCTAAAGTCAGAAGAGTCTTCAAAAGTTTTTGCAGCACTATCTGCAACAACTCTACAATGTAAATATTTTCTACCTTCTTTTACCTTGCCTTGATTAATTAACTCGATGGTTACAGATAAAGCTTCTTGAAGATAGATGTTGTCATGATTTTTCAGTAGATAAAGAAGCTCAGGCAACGATCCGGAATTTCTGATAAAAGCAAGACTTTCTATAAAGTCTAATCTCTTTTTCAATTCGATTAATTTACCGGTGGCATTATCTTCATTGAAGCTTAAAAATTTATCAAGCTCATTAATAAAAAGAGTTTCCTGCATTTCATCCAGGTCTTTAATGAGTATATTGGTTGAGTCATTTATTCGCTTATAAATAGCAGATAGTTTAGAAGTACTTTCCAGGCTTAGCCTTGCAATAGCCGCATTTCCTGTTAAATATTTGTCTTCTAGCTGCTGCTCGAATAATTTTAAATGCTGACTTGTTGTGAATCTGCTTAATTTGTTAACTGTAAAGGCTTGTCGATCTTTTCCACCTTTTAATCCATTAGAAATAAATCTATTTCTAATGTTAGGAGAACATGAAAGTGTCTCACAAGTTGTAAGCATTATGATATTTAATTTTTAAACTTAAATTAATATTATCATTTCTTATAATCTTTTTTGAAAATCAATTAATTTTGTAACAAAACTTTGCTTATTTTTTCTGACAGGGCTTCCAGGTTGATTTGTGCTTGAGGAATAAATGCATCAAGAGCTTCCTCGATTTTTTCTTCTGTCGGGATATCACTGTTTGTTGAGTATCCAATTAATTGGGGAGAATCTTTAATTTCATCTTTTAAATGCGTTATTAAATTACTTATTTCTTTATTTGGAGTGCTAATGTCCAGTAGTATTAAATCCTGCTTTGTTTCTTGAGTCATTGAAGAAATCTGGTCTAGTGAATTTGTTGAAGATACCTTAAATCCACATATTTCTAAAGCAAGTTCCAGTGCTTTTAAACAGGGCTCATTTTGTCCATAAATTAATATTTTTCTTTCTTTTTCCTTATTAACTTTTTTAATTTCCTCCTTTTTAACATATTCTAATACCTCAGAATGTAGTACTCCAGACTCTAACAAAATATAAGCAGGATATAACTCTAGTTCTTCTCTTTTAATCCTGACGAGTAACAATCCTTTAAAAAGCGAATATCCATTTGTAAAATCTTCAATAAAGATCTTTAACCCTTCTTTGTTTATACAATACCTCTTAAAAAAATCTATTGTAATAGATGAAAGTCGCTCCATATCATATGAATATTTTTTTGCAATCTTACGAGTCTGAGGATTACGAGTAAGAGCCGGATAAAGTATTTTGTCTTCTTTTTCTAAATGAGCAAATAAGATTTCAGTAATTCTGTTTAATTTATCGATTGAATTGTGTAAATTATTGTGGCCAATGATTTGACTGTCAATATCGTCAATAGTAGATATAATAGCCCTATGTTCAGACTTTAAGTTTTTAATGAAATCTATTGGATTATCGGTAAGCATAATAATCAAATTTTACCTATATTAAAACAAATATCAATGCTGCTAACCCTTTTGTTAAGGTTATTTTACAGTCTTTTTATAAACGCCTCGTCGCATCTACGATGACTCCTCGGCTATTAGCTATTTAAATTAACGCGCTCGGATTTTTGATTGGAAAATCCTCGCTTATCTAGTAAACAATAGTTATCAACAAATCCTATAAGTAGTGAGTTGTTTATGCTGGAAATCTAGAAGGTTATCAATCGTGTTATCTTACAGTCTTCAGGTAGTTTTTTCCGTCCGTTTAAAAACTCCAGTTCTACTACAAAGGCAATTCCTATGATTACCCCGCCGATTTTCTTAACTAGTTTAATTGCAGCTTCTGCTGTGCCGCCTGTAGCTAAAAGATCATCTACTATTAAAACTCTTTTCCCGGGTTCTACTGCATCAGTATGAATCTCCAGGCTGTCCTTTCCATACTCTAAATCATATGAAACTCTTTCAGTCTTTGAAGGAAGTTTTCCGGGTTTTCTGATCGGGATAAAACCAACTCCAAGTTTATATGCAAGGGCACTTCCAAAAATAAATCCTCTTGATTCTATACCGGCTATGTAATCGATCTTTTGTTTCTCAAAGTGTTTTGCTAAAAGATCTACACAGTGTTTAAAAGCTGCCGGGTTACTAAGGACAGTGGTAATATCTTTAAAAATTATTCCTTCTCTGGGAAAATCAGCTATATCTCTGATCTTTGATTTTATAAATTCCGGAGCATTTTCTTCTGTTTCTTTCACGATCACAATACTAACCCCATTCCTTCTGTTTCAGCAATAGCTGCCTTTATACTATTTTTGCTTAACATCTGTACTACTTCATTTAAATCACTTTCACAAAACCAGATTCTGAATTTTGCAATTTGTTTTAATTCAGAAACTAACAGGTTATATTCTAGTAAGTCATTAAAGTTCTGTCGAGAAGGATTTGAAATATTGATATTTAAGTTACCGTTATTCTTCTTATAAGATAAAAACCCAATTTTTACAAGTGTTTCCAGAGCAAATGCAAGAGCAGTTTTATTAATGCCAAGAGCAGCTTGTAATTCTGATTCAGTTACTGTTGAGTCTTTGTTGTTTACTGTGTATTTTAATAAACCGCTAAGATTCTTTAATAAGTGTGTAGGGGCAGACCATGTTGGGGCAGACCATGTTGGGGCAGACCAATGTGTCTGCCCTGATGTAAAAGAAAGATAAACCGTTTCAGCATTGGATAATTTTATAAGATCAATAAAAATATCTTCATCAGGCGGAGATTCCAGGAAAATAAGATTTTTAGCTTCAGGAATATTGGTTCTTGAATTTGTTTTTAATGGCAGATAATCCTTTTGTTTGGTTTCTGCAAAATAAGTTACAGATTCTTGTGTTGACGCAAGGAGTCCCAAGCATTCTTGTGTCTTTCCGCGAAAGTCATAAATTCTGATAAAGCTTTCTTTTTTGATCTTCTGATTTTTGATTCTCTGATTCTCTAGCATTTGCCAGTCCTTAATTTCAAGCTGTATGAAAGTTTCTCCATTAAAATGATTTAATTTTGGAGTATAAACGATTTTAATTTTTTCTCCAAGATTAAACGGGATTTTACTGTCGTGATTCCAGATTAGAGCTTCAAAAATGAGAGGTGAGAGATGAGAGGTGAGAGATGAAAATTCTTTTTTCTGATCTCTGATCTCTGATCTCTGATCTCTTAATTGTAGTTTCAAATGTTGTCCAGTTTTTCCAATACTTCTCATTCCGGAAATCTCAACTTCGTCGCTTACAAAAACCGGCAATGGATTTCCTAGTCCAAATGGTGATAGCTTATATATTTTTTCCAGCAAATCCAGATTCAGTTCACTAAGTGACAGTCCTGAATCTATTTTTATTATGGCTTCAAGGGTTTCATTGGCAAGTTTTTTATCTACAAAGTTTTTAAAATCAAAAATAAAATTACTTATCTTTTCTGGTTTAATGCTAAGTCCGCATGCAGCTTTATGTCCGCCATATTTTTCAAGATGAGTGGAGCTGTTTATAAGTGCTTCAACAATATTTAATTTTTCAATACTTCTTCCTGACCCGCGAGCAGTATTTTGTTCATTATCAATTGCAATTAATATGGTGGGTAAATGGAACTTTTCAACCACTCTTGACGCTACTATGCCAATTACACCGTGATGCCAGTTTTCTTTTGCTAAAACTATGCACTTATCATTTTTAATATCTACCTGTTCGGAAATAAGCAACATCGCTTCCTTAAGTGTTTCTTCACAGATTAATTGTCTTTCTTTATTTTGTGATTCAAGCTCACATGCAATTTGCACAGCTTCAAACAAATCATTTGTAGTTAAAAGTTTTACAGCACGTGCGGCATCTGTTAATCTGCCTACTGCATTAATCCTGGGAGCAATTCCAAAACCAATGTGTTCAGCATTTGGTTTATTTGCACTCTCTTCTTTAAGACATCCGCACATTTTAAGGAGTTCTTGTAGACCAATTTTCTTTGTCTTTGCTAGCTTTTTTAGCCCGACTTGAACTAAATATCTATTTTCATCTAAAAGTGGAGCAAGATCAGCTATCATCCCAAGCGCTACAAGATCGAGAAGATCTTCTTTTGTTACGTCATTGCGAGGAGGCACAAAGTGCCGACGTGGCAATCTCCCTAACGTTTTGGAGATTGCTTCGTCGCTTTGCTCCTCGCAATGACGTAATGCGAATTTCTGTTCTAATATTGATTCAGCTAACTTATAAGCCACTCCCACACCTGGCAGCCAGTGCAGCTTGTGATCCGGTGGCAATAATTTTGGATTTAAAACAGCATGTGCAGGTGGCAAAATTTCCGGGAGTGAATGATGATCGGTAACTATAACATCCATTCCAAGCTCATTTGCAAGTTCGACTTCTTTATGATTTGTTATTCCACAGTCACAGGTAATTAATAATTTTGTTTTGTTTTTCTTGGACATTGTTTTAACAGCTTCAATGTTTAACCCATAACCTTCTGTCAATCTGCTTGGAATATAAAAGTCAATATTTTCAGTAAATTGTCTGAGAGTAGTTAGCAGACAGGCAGTAGAGGTTACTCCGTCTACATCATAATCACCAAAGATGGTTATATTTTCTTTTTTATTTAGAGCTTTTATGATTCGATCTTTTGCTTTTATTAATTCAGGGATTTCTTCAGGTTTTGATTCTTTATAAAAATCAGGATTTAAGTAAGCTTTTGCAGCTTCAGGTGAAGTGATATTTCTGTTTAACAATAACTTTGCAATAATTTCAGAACCATAAGCAATATCAAGAAACTCTTTTGTGATTTCTTTTTGTTCTTTTATTAGCCACTTGTATTTCAAATTATTTTTATTTCCTTGCTTCTCTTCCTCTTTTATCAAATATCTTTATTAAGATTATTGGTATAGATAAAGCTATGCCCATAACAAAAAGCATTAGTATTAATTCGATATCCATTTTCTTTCTTCCCTTTCAATTAAATGTTCAGAGCCTTTTAATATTAGTATAATACCAAAGTAAGCCAGTAAAAGAATAAATCCTAAGTATGCAAAAGTATTAAACGAAAGATGAGCAAATTCTTTTCTGATATTTAAAATGAATTGTCCAAAGGGTGTAAAACAAGCAATTCCAAAATTTGAAAGACACTTGCAATATACTTCTGTTCTTCTGAAATCATAATTTTCATTATATTTTTTGTTAAGTGAGGACTTCAATCTGAAAAAAGTTAAATTGTTATATTTTTGTAATTCTGGGTTACATTGGTTGATAAAATCTTTTTAATGTTCGTAAGAGTGGAGTTAAACAGTAAGCAATGTAACGCTGGGTTACAGTAAAGACAGACAAATTGGTTACTACCAGCAACATTTTGAAAGAAATTACCTCTTAACTAATGTATGAATTGACTATTATGTTATTGAAAAATACAAACTATTTATAGGCGTTGTATATTGAAAGCATTTGTCTGATTTATTCGGCAAATGTGATCCTGCAAAAATAATTTACCGAGGGAAGGTTCAGCTTGTCTGAACCAAATAAAAAAAACTTATGCCAACATTTACATACAAAGCAAGAGACAATAGAGGAGAACTACAGGAATCTTCAATTCTTGCTGACGATATGATTCAGGCTAAAGCGACTCTTAAGCAGGGAGGACTCTGGGTTTTAGACATAAAGCAAATTGATAAGACAGAGAAAAAAGAAATTCCTGAACCTGCAAATCCTTTTGCAGCTGGACAAATGTCAGAGGGACAGGAACAATCTTCTGAAGTAAAGGCAGGTTTTAAACCTGCCTCAACAGAAAAAACAAAAACTACATTTGAGGACTTTTTAACAAAGTATCAGCCAATAACTTTAAAAGATATGGTTATCTTTTCAAGGCAGTTTGCATCAATGGTTGAAGCTGGCGTTGCATTACTTAGAGCACTGAACGTTATGACTGACCAGACTCAAAATCCAAGACTTAGGAAGGCCCTTTCGGAGATTAGGCGTGATATTGAGCAGGGGAGTACACTTTCTGATGCTTTGGACAAACATTCAAAGATTTTTGATCGTTTGTATATTTCAATGGTTAGAGCTGGTGAAGCAGGTGGTGTATTGGATAAAGTTTTAAACCGTTTAGCTATATTTTTGGAAGAGCGCAGTAAATTAACTCAGCAGGTTAGAGCAGCTATGACTTATCCGGTAGTTGTAATGTTAATTGCAGTTGGTGTGTTTTATGCAATGTTGACTTTAGTATTGCCTACTTTTTCAGGGTTGTTTGCCTCTTTAGGAAGTGAGTTACCGGCTTATACAAGATTTTTAATATCAATAAGTGAATTCTTGAGATCATGGTATATGCTGCTTTTGATCGGTGGAATTATTGCTATTGGATGGGCTTTAAAAAACTTTTATCAGACAAAGCAGGGAAAATTTACCATTGATTTTACATTGCTCCAGGTCCCGGTATTTGGAGATATTTTAAGAAAAGTTGCTGTAGCAAGATTTACAAGAACATTTGGAACTCTTACAAAAAGTGGTGTCCCGATAATTTCTGCACTTGATGTAGTAAAAGATTCTGCTGATAATGAAGTTTTAGCTAGAGCAGTAGAAGCTGTTCAGTCGAAAGTTCAGGAAGGCGGTACAATCAATGGACCAATGAGTGAAAGTAAGATTTTCCCTCCAATGGTTACACAGATGGTTGCAATTGGTGAAGAGACAGGGCAGCTTGAAAATATGCTTGAAAAAATTGCTGACTTTTATGATATAGAGGTTGCTACTGCCGTTGAAGGTTTGACATCACTTCTTGAACCAATAATGATAGTTACTCTTGGTGGTTTAGTTGGAGCTATCGTTATAGGAATGTATCTGCCAATATTTTCAGTTATTTCCCAGATTCAGTAATCTACGTTTATTAAGTATAGGATTTGTCCCCAATTTATATAAACGAATTGGCAAATCCGATCAAGGGAAAGTTCTTGACCGATGGAAGCTCAAGCTTGTCTTGAGCATTATAAAAAAAATCTAATACAAATTAACCCCTGCAATACAAAGTCCAATTGCTGAGTAATAAGTATCAAGCTTTAAACGTCCAGAAACCCCTTCTCCAGAATCACTAACGTTTATATTTCCAAATGGAGCTTCAGTTAAAGAGATTTCGTAAAAATCTCCATGATCAATTACTTTAACTTCCGGGATTTCACCTAAAGATTCCAAGAGTGCTTTTTCATCTTTGATTTTATCTTTTTTAATAAGAATATATGGTGAGATTGCAATTGAGTCAAGAGCTTCATCTAAGTTTTTAGCTAGGGGTAGTGGGTTGTCAATTGTTCTAAATGCTACTTCACCATTAGTCTGCTTGAAGATTTCTATAAGTGCCCTTCTTATTCCATCTGATATTTCTTTTGCATGGGGATTTAAATCTCCCTTTGTAAAATGTAGTTGATTTGAAGCAAAAACTACAGCAGTACTTATTAAGCCACTATTATCGTTTTCATATAGGTTAGCAGGTTCATTACCTGTATTAGTTGAAATTATTAACGATGATGGAGCATCATCAGATTTGGGATCAGAATTAAATCTACTGAACCCTGCTCCTGTTACAGGAACGAAGCTTTTACTTAAAAGTATTATTGCAGGTGATATTGACAGGAATTTTCTCCTTGTTTGTGAAATAGTTTTTAGTGGACTTAATAATATTTTAAAACAAATGTATTACTTACAAACACCTAATATTTCTTTATAATTGTCAGGATAAAATGAAATACTAAATTAACTAGGCTCTACCTTTTAGATGTTTTATGCTTTTTTGAAGGTTTACATCGAGTTGTGGTAAAGCCTTTTCATACTGGCGTCTAATTTCTTCCAGGGCATCGGTTTGATGATTTTTGCTATTGCTTTGTGCGTCTGCAATGTTACTGGTTTTTGTTTCTACAAATATAAGCCTGTCATCATCTATATAAACTATATCAAGTTCTCTTTCGCAAGCGGTTCTTAAGGAATCTCTTATACCAATTTCTCCACGCAGGGGTCCTTTTTTATCAATATCAGGTTTAATCCCTGTAGCTTTTTCAATTTCTCTATTTAAGTCTTCATATTTTCTAAATGATACACCAATAATTGTTTTGCCATCTTTCATTAGCTCTACAGCTTTTTCAATATTCCAGTAATGACCTACAAACTCGCTATATGAAGCATCATTTGGTATTCCTTTAAATTTGTGGTGTGCATTAAGAACTTCATTTAACATTTCTCTTGCTCCAAATACGCCTATGATATTTTGTGGACTATCATGATCTTTTTGTTCCATTAGTTTAATGAGATTCTCTATAAATTTTTCAGCTTGCCCATTTCTATCAGTATTGGCATTATATCCATGATTTCTTCTTTCAAGAAAATTTATTAGGTTTTCTCTTAAAAGGTAATCAGGATCAGTGGATCTGTTTAGCAAGAGATCAAACTTTACTGCGAGAGCCTTAAATTTCAGATTCTCACATCCTTCAAATTTTAAATAAGCTTCTGCAGTGTGTTTTTGATCTTTTCTGTAATCGGTCGTTTTTTTTATTATTTCCTGATTTGTTTTATCATCAGGATTTAGGAGTAGTTTTTCCGGAATATCTATACCTTTGGATTTTATTTGTTCTACATTTTTAAAATACTCAAGCCTTTTCTCAATGATTTCAATAGTGTTTTGTCTTGATTCTGTATTTGCTAAATCTTTTAGTAGGCTTATCTCTACTTTGCCGCCAAGCCTTTTTACTTCTGCAAGAGTTTTTAATAAACCGAGATTTTTTTCATAGACGGTTAAAGACAAGTCTGCTTTTAGTAAATTTGAAATTGCTAAACGATAATCTTTAGCGGATTCATCTTTTGGAATAAGGGTACTGAAAATCTGCCTTAAAGTTATTTCAAGTTTTGCATTTTTTAATTGTCTTGCAATCTTTTGAATTTCAGGAAGCTGTACTTTGTTAAATTTGCCTAACTGATCAAGAATTTTCCTAGATGTTTCGTCAAAGGCAGGTTCATCTAAATTAGGTGCTGTCATATGTTCAAGAAACTCATCGGCTAAAGACTGAAATTCTTTACCTGCATTGCTAAGCAAATCATAGAGTGCTTCTGAGGAACTATTTGCTGAAGAACTGTTTATAAGAAACTTGATTAATCCTTCATCTGAAGATAAATCTTCTTCTTTTGGAATTAGCGGTGGCTCGTCTTTTGAAACTTTTGGCTTAGTAATTTCTTTAGGGGGCGGTAGTGTTGTACTTCTTTGAGATTCTTCTTCTTTACCTTGTTGTAAATTATGAATAACAACTGCAGCAGCAACTTTTTGTGGTGATGATATTGGCAATGGTCTTGTCAGTTCACTCCTAATGCATTTTCCTGTTGATTCAAGACCAAATTCTTTTTCAAGACCGCCTGCAATTGATGTCCTATCTCCTGCAAGCTCTTTTTTGATTTCAGCTGATAGTCTTTCAGTTAAAGCTGGCATTAAGTGTTTGTCTCTCTCTTCAAAACTAAGAAAATCATTTTCTTGGGCAAGTTCAAATACTCTTTTAATTGTTTTTAAATCACTATCTTTGTCTTTTATTATTGATTTAAGTGCAGTTTTAATTTTTGCGAAGAGAGTTCCTTCTGCTGTTTTATAGTCTGTTTCAGCTTTTTGCTGCCATTGGAATATCCTGGCTTTTATAAAACCAACTGATGCATTGGAGTTTAATAGGCTCTTTAGTTCACATAAGCGATTTGCAATAAATTCCTGTGAAGTTGCTTCAATACTACTTGAAGCAACTGGTTGAGGAGTTTTTAATAAATTTTGTTGTGAGACAAGCGTTCTTGGCATCTAAGATATAAAACGCCATATTAAGTCGGAAATTTACTATTGACGGTTAATAATTCCTTTAAATTGGCTTTAAGATTAAAGTTCTGTTAAAAAGAGTCTTATTTCTTCTTTTTCTTGGAATACTTTTTGCTTATTTCATTCAGTATATTTCTGGGATCTGCCATCACAAATGGGTTTGTAAGCATTGTAGGAAGGTGTTGTAGTTTTTTTAGATCACCTGCTATTTCAGAAACTTTGGATGACAGTGTTGCCATGGCACCAAATGCACCTATTTTTGATGAGTCATTTAACTCTTTAATTAGTTCAGAGAGCTCTTTAGTCAGCTCTTTATATAAGTGATCAATTAAATTCTGATCCAATGCTCTAATTGGAATTGAGGGTTCATTTTTTGAGTTTTGGCGTGACATTTTTTTCTTTATTTCCTAAACATAGCCAGGTAGAAATCATTTTTCTTTAACTAATGCTTAACTTTATATCATCCCTGTATCACTAATAATAACTTTTTTATAGAGGTTTTTGAAGACATAATACGAATAAACAGATAAAAAGAATTTAAGGTTTGTGAAATTAGCTTGTAAAAAAGCATTTTAAATGGCTATATTCCATATTCACTAAGCAAGATTAAAAAAAATTTAGATTGAGACATGACTAAGATAAGATGAAAAGAGGTGTTATGCCTATTGGGTTTGAGGGATCGTAATAAGTATTATAGTCCTTTGTAACTATAGGATTTGTGCGGTTCATCCACTTTGCAGCATAGAAAAAATACATATAGCTTTGTGATGTTTTACATTTGTTATCAAATATCCTTTTTGAGATTAAGTTCTACTAAAATTAACTAACTGAATAAAGCTGAAAGGTGAAAAGATAATTTCATGGAAATAAAAAATATAAAACAGAAAAGTTTGGTAATTGTAGGAATTATATGGTTCCTGGTTGGTGCAGGGTTATCAGCTGCAGGTATAAATTGGATGCTTCAACTTGGCTTTGGGCCTAAAATGATTATATTTCTTACTTCAAGTGTTTTAATTGGTGTGTTGAAAGGAAAATTTGTACTTCAAAAAGTTGCCTTAAAATACTATAAAAGGTCAGATATAATCCAATTTAATGATAATGACATTTTTCTTGGCTGGGTAAAGATATTGGGTGTAAAAGGTTTTATTCTTATTGGTTTAATGATGGCAATGGGCTCTTTTCTTAGGCATAGCAATATTGATAGACCAATTTTAGGAATAGTCTATCTGGCAGTTGGTATAGCTTTATTGTATGCTAGTAAAATATTTTTTAATACAGACAAAGTAAAATAAAAAAACTAAAATATTAAAAAAGTAAAAAAAGAGGCAAAATTATTAATGTCGACAATAACATTTGAAGAATTAAAAAATAAATACCAAAACAAAATCGAAAAAGATTCTGAAGTGACCTGTAAGCTGCTTATAAAATTAAAAGATGGTTATCTTGTGGATATTAATGATGAGTGGGAAGGGATTGTTCCTGCCAGTCATATTTTGAATTATGCTGATGAATCTAATTTAAATGAAACATTTAAGGCGCTTGTAATTTCAGGACCAGACAAAAACGGCAGGTCTACAGTTTCTCCAAAAGCGCTAAAGGAAAAATCCGCCTGGGAAATGCTTGCGAAATTCAAGGAAGAAAATAAATTATTTAAAGTTACTATTTCCAAGGTAATAAAAGGTGGCGCTGAAGTTTTTATTGATGGGCTAAGAGCATTTTTGCCAGGCAGATATATAAGGTTACCTGGAATTAGTCAGGAGAACTGGGCAAATCAGGAAATTGATGTATTAATTGAAGAACTAGAATATAAAGAGAAGAAAATAATCTTAAATCAAAAGAAAGCTGTTGATTTGGAAAAACAAAAAAAAGCTGAAATTGTTATCAAGGGACTTAATGAAGGGGATATTGTTGAAGCAGCTGTTCTAAGGATTGCAGATTTTGGGGTTTTTGTTGATCTGGGTGGATTGGATGGCTTAATACCTGCTTCAGAATTAAGTCGTGGTAGATTTACTCATCCAAAAGATCTTCTTAAAGTAGGTCAGACCGTACGGGCAAGAATATTTCGGATTGAAAGGGAAAGTCTGCGGGTTGCTTTAAGTATTAAACAGCTTTTAGGAGATCCATGGGAGCAAATTGAAAATGAGGTTGAAGTTGGTCAGCTATTAATAGGAAAAGTTATTAATGAAGCACCATTTGGTCTATTTATTGAACTGAAGCCCGGGGTTGAAGCGCTTCTTCATAATTCAGAAATGGTTGAAGGGATGGAAAGACCAAAAGTAGGTTCTACAATTACAGCCAGGTTAATAAAAATTGATTTGGAGCAAAGGAAAATAGGACTTTCATTTAAAGATATTGAACAGAAAACAGAGGTCAGAGATCAGAGATCAGAGATCAGAGAAGAACAAGCAGAGCAACCACAAAATCCAAAATCCAATCTCCAATCTCCCATCTCTGAATCTGATAATGAATTAAGTTTGCCTGCTTCACAGGGTAGTCTCGAAAATTTTATACTGACAGAAAGTATAAACGAGAATTAAGGAGATAAACTTTGCCAACACAAGAAATACAAACAGTTACAAAAGAAATTCAAAAAGTTGTTTTAAAGACTATTTGTGAATCCCCTGTCATTGGAATTGAGGAGTTGGTTCTACTGTTAAATTCCAGAGATAAAAAAGTTTCTCAGGAAGAAGTTATACAAGTCCTGCACAGTATTGCACCAAACAAAAACTGGCATAGAACTTCTAAAGAAGAGATGCAGAAAGAGGTGCTGAATTATCTCTGGACTTTGGAAAATCAGATTCTGTTTTTACTTCCGACAAAGCAAAAAGAAACAACAGTTGCAGAATTTAATCAAATAAGACTACAAAACAAACAATCTAAAGTATCAAAGGATTTGATAAGACATTTACAGACTTTACTTTCTGTAGAAGCCAGGAGCCTTTCAAAGTTTAGAAAATTTACAAAAGACCTGTCAGTTCAAGATGATACAGAACCAAACATTCAGGCAATGTGGCTGCTTAGAATACTTCTTGCAGAGCTAAATTCAAATTCAATTACTTCAAATGAAGAATTGGTTTCAACTGTTATTAATAATCTAAAAGAGAAATCGCCGGTAATGTCTGAAAAAGTAGGCAGAACAATTCAAAGAATAGCAGAGAAGTTCGTTGAAAAATATTTTCCTAAACATATTTCAGTTGAGTTATTGAAAGAATTAATATCTAAATATCAAACCATTTATCAAAACTATGCTTCGGGGGCTGAACGTGAAATTGTGTCACAGGGGGAGTCTCACGATCAAAACAAATTAACCCGGGAAATTGTTGAACATTTACAACAAGCTCAGGAAATTGTAAATGACTCACATGAAGGCGGATTTTTGAGCAAGTTGCTTTCAGGAAAAGTAAAGAATAGAGAAGGTGTAATTAAAAAAATTGATGATGCAATTGTTTTAATTAATAAGTTGAATGAATTGCATAATAAAGGGAGTAAATCCACCAGTGAAAAGATTTTACTTATTCAAAAATTTCAGTCAGACTATGAAAATATTGTTCTTGTAAAAAGTCAACTTGAGAATGATCTGTATAATTTGAAAGAAAGTTTAACAATTCTTGAAGAAAAGAACTCTGTAAATCAGAACGAGATTCAGGATAAGACTGAATCTCTGGAAAAAGCACATGAAAAAATCGCAATGCTTCAGCAAAAAGTTGATCAAATGTCTGAGATGGAAGGAAAAGTCAGTAATTTTAGGGAAGAATTAGTTACTGCAAAAGATTTAGCAGTCAGGCTTTATTCAAGACTACATAAAATCAAAGAAGATTTATTTAAGCAGATCTCTGAAAAACATAAAAATAATAAATCAAACGGTGAACAAAAAAATGGTATAGTTAATAACTTTACAGTCCATAAAATTCAGCAAAATCAAGAAATCGGTGAAACTACGATTAATACAGAAGTTTCTTCAACTTTGCAATGAAGTGTTACGTTCTAGACAAATTGTTCTGCTAGAACCTTTTCTACAATTTTTATATCTTCAGGTCTGTCTACTGCTGGATAAGCCTTTGGTACAACTGAAAGTTTGATTTTAACGCCATTTTCAAGAGAGCGAAGCTGCTCTAATTGTTCTGCAGTTTCAAGAGGGGATGGTGGTAATAAGCTGAACTGTAAAATAGTTTCTCTAGTATAGCCATAAATGCCGATGTGACGAAAATATTTTATATTTTTTCTATTATCTCTATCAAAGGGAATTTGAGATCTGGAAAAATAAAGAGCAAAATTGTCTTTGTCCATAATTGCTTTTACAATGTTTGGATTATTTAGATCGTTAGAGTTGGTTAAAGGGGCTATTAAAGTGGTCATTTGAGCTTGATTTGATATCAGAGATTCCAAGACTTTATCAATATATTCAGATGGCATAAGTGGTTCATCGCCTTGTACATTAACCACATATTTAATATCAGGATATTTTTTTACAACTTCACAGATTCTGTCTGTGCCGCATTTGTGATCTTTTGAGGTAATACATACTTCTACATTCAGATTTTCTTTTACAAAATTAAATATTCTTTGATCTTCAGTAGCAACAATTATTTTATCTGCAAGTTTTGATCCTTTTGCTGCATTTACAATCCACTCAATCATTGGTTTACCGGAAATCTCTGCAAGCGGTTTGCCGGGGAAACGTGTGCTTTCATAGCGTGCTGGAATAATAATTGCTGTGGTCATGGTTAAGATTATAGCCTATAAAATTAATTTGGTATTAATTAGGCTAATTAAAAGATTATAGTTCGAATCTTAATTATAGTTTAATTTTATAGAAGCATTTTTTGCTTGAATTTTGTATTTAAGTTTGTGAAAATACTTACAGATCTTATATCTGAGGAATATTTTATGTCAGTAAATTCTAATAGTATTTTGCCAAACTTTCATATCAAGCCTACTGTGCCTAAATGTACTAAACCAGAGGGAAATGGTATTGATTGGGGAATAATAGCATTAATGAATAAAGAGGTTGGAATGCTCATAAATGCAGGATTTAGTTGGCGTACTAACTGGGGCGATCCAGACCAGATTACTAATCATGTAAAAGCTAAGAAAACAAGGCAAGAGCTTGATGAGTATCTTGAAAAATTAAAAGTTGATTTTGGTCCAGAGGGTGTCTGTGTAATTAAAAGTGTTTATGATACGAACGGTCGACCTTATAAAGGTGCAGTTGCTATATGGGTTTGTGATGTTAAGCCAGATTTAATAATTAAAGAACTTCCAAGCAAACCAACCGAAAAATTACCCCTTCTTTTTTAATGCAGTCCTACTTTGCTTTCTACCATAGGCAGAATTTCTTCCATTGTGTGAAATACTTTTTTAAGTAATTCACATACCTGTTCTGGTTTCATTGTAGGTTCTGCATCATCACCTTTTTTCTTTACTGAGCTGTTTATGTATGCTACGACAATGTCTTTTGTGACCTTTAGTTTTTCTTCATTTGAAACATTTTTTAGGATTGATGACATAATTGTTTCCTCCTTTTGAATAAGATAACATACTTCCTTGCAATGACACATGGCGCTATAATAATTCCATGCCAAAGAAAAGAAAAAGCAGCCATAAAAAGAAACAAATACTTGTTCTTCATGGACCTAATTTGAATATGTTAGGCAAAAGAGAGAAGAAAATTTATGGGAAGGTAAGCCTTGAAAAAATAAATTCAGATCTTAAGTCACTTGCGGAAGAATTAGGTGTAGAGCTTAAATTTAAACAATCAAATATAGAAGGTGAGCTTGTAAACTTTATCCATGATGCAGCAAAGAACAAAACAGCAGGAATACTTATTAATCCTGCAGCATATACACATACAAGTGTTGCAATTAGAGATGCTCTTTTGGCTGCAAAATTGCCTGCAGTAGAAGTACACCTTTCAAATATTTATCAAAGGGAAGAATTCAGGCATAAGTCTCTAACTGCACCTGCTTGTGTTGGACAGGTAACTGGGTTTGGTAAAATGAGTTATCTATTGGGTTTGATGGCGCTGGTAAATAGGATCTAAGTGTCATTGCGAGGAGCGTTAGCGACGAAGCAATCCCAGGCTAACTTGCGCAAAGATTGCCACGTCTCACTTTGTTCGGCTCGCAATGACGTATTGAGATAGAATATTTATATGAAATTTATTGATACCGCTAGAATTAAAATCTCATCCGGCAAAGGCGGAAATGGTGTTGTTGGCTGGAGAAGGGACAAATATGAACCACGTGGTGGACCGGCTGGTGGTGATGGTGGTCGTGGTGGAAACGTTTATATTCAGGGAGATAATAACCTTGGAACCTTATTGGACTTTAAATATAAATCTATTTTTAAAGCAGGTGATGGGCAGAGAGGGGGTCCAAAAAAGATGTCCGGAAAAGCCGGAGAAGATCTTATTATGAAGGTTCCCTGTGGTACGGTAGTGCGTGATTGTGAAAGTGGAGAAATCATTGCAGATATTGTAAATGAAACTCAAAAAGTTCTGGTTGCTGAAGGTGGTCGTGGTGGAAGAGGGAATTCTCATTTTGCTACAAGCTCCAGACAGTCTCCGCATTTTTGTGAACCTGGTGAACCACGAATTGAAAGAGAACTTGAATTAGAATTGAAACTTATTGCTGAAGTTGGAATTGTAGGAATGCCAAATGCCGGCAAGTCTACACTTATAAGCGTAATAAGTTCGGCAAAGCCAAAAATTGCAGATTATCCTTTTACTACACTGGTTCCAAATCTAGGTGTAGTAAGAAAACCTGATGGAGATGGAATTGTAATTGCTGATATACCTGGATTAATAAAAGGGGCATCAGTAGGAGTTGGTTTAGGACATGATTTTATACGTCATATAGAAAGAACCCGTTTATTGGTTCATATAATAGATTCTGCTGGAGTAAATGGGACAAATCCTGAAGATGCATACAAAATTATTCAGAACGAATTAAAAGAATACGATAAGTCTCTTTTAAAGAAGAAACAATTGTTGGTTTTAAATAAAACAGACCTTTTGTCTGATAAAGATTGTAAACAATTGAAAGAATATTTTAAAAAGAAAAAGTTAAATCCAATATTTATCTCTGCTGCGACAAAGAAAAATGTTGATTCTCTTTTAAACCAACTTTTTCAGTTTCTTGAAAAGAATCCAAAGGAAGAGGAAAGTGTAATTCATGAGTTTTTCGATCCGGATGCGACGGATCATAAGCTGAATAATTTTACAGTTTTTAAAAATGGAAAAACGTTTTATGTTGAAGGAGGCAAAGTAGAAGGACTTATTTCCGTAACAGATTTAAAAGACTTTCAATCAGTAGCACATTTAATGAGAGTTTTAAAAAGCATGGGAATTTTTACTGAACTTGAAAAAACTGGTATTAAAGAAGGTGATACCGTTTATATCTCAGGAGTGGAATTTGAGTATAGTCCTGAGACGATGGTTATTACATAAAGATTGTTATAGAATATTGTTGTGGAATTAATAAATTTTAATGGATCGAAAAATCACACTGTTGGCGTAGAGCTTGAATTCCAATTGATAGATCCAAATTCGAGAGAGCTTACTTCAGCAACAACGAAGATTTTGAAAGAGTTGGATGGCTATCCTTATGTTAAACATGAGTTGTTTGAATCTGTAATAGAAATAAACAGCACTCCCTGCATGACTATAGATGAACTTAAAGTTGATTTACAAAAGCATGTACAGGTGCTTTATCAAACGGCTTCAAAGCTTGGTGTAAAACTTTCAATGGCAGGGACAAATCCTATTAGTAACTGGGCTCACCAGACGATTTCACCGCTTGAAAGATATCAGGATATTGCAAATAAAATTCAAATGCCTGTAAAAAGAATGTTAATTTTTGGATTGCATGTACATGTAGGTGTACAGAGTGGAGATGAAGCAATTGCCGTAAAATCAGGTCTTATGGATTATCTGCCGCATTTACTTGCTTTGTCTGCGAGTTCACCGTTCTGGGTAAAAAGAGATTCTGGCATGGAATCCTACAGAGTCAAAATATTAGAAACACTGCCTACTACCGGGCTGCCTTTTAAGTTAAACAACTGGGAAGAGTTTTGTGAACTGGTTTATGTGTTAAAAAAAGCAGGAACTATAGAATCTATTCGTGAAATCTGGTGGGATATAAGGCCGCATCCTGCCTTTGGAACGGTGGAAGTAAGAATTTGTGATGCGGTGCCTTTATTAGATGATGTTTTGTCACTTGCTGCATTAATACAATCACTTGTTGCTTTTCTTGCAAATCAATATCGCATGGGAGAAGAAACAGGACATCTGCCTTCTTTTTTAATCAGAGAAAATAAATGGCGTGCTGCAAGACATGGTATAAATGCAAACCTAATAATTAATAAGCTTGGAGATACTGTGCCTATAAAACAAGCTGTGGAGAGGCTTTTAACTGATATGGAACCAACAGCAAAAGAATTAAAAGCTGATAGCAGTTTGGCTAATATAAATAAGATATTTGAGCGTGGAACAAGCAGTACAAGACAAAGAAAAATTCACAGTCAAACTAAAGGTAACTGGAATGCAATTGTTGATAGCTTGATTAATGAATTTGAAGAGAGCTGGGATTTGAAAACGCTTTTAGTCCCTTAGATTTATGTTTCAAGTGCATTTAATAATTTCAGGAAAAGTTCAAGGGGTTTTCTATAGAGTTGTCTGTCAGGAAGTGGCTCAGGAATTAGGTTTAACAGGGTGGGTAAGAAATCTGCCAACTGGTCAGGTAGAAGTCTTAGCTCAGGGAGAAAAAGAAAAAATTGAAAAATTAATTGAGTGGTGTAAAAAAGGTCCATCGGGAGCAAGGGTTAATGATGTTGATGTAATTTGGGAAAATATTTCTGAAAAGGTTAGTGATTTTAGTATTAAATAGTCATTTTTTTCTACACAAACCTAAATTTACTCCACCTTAGCGCCTGATAAATCCCCAAAATTATAAATACACAGATTGCTGGAATAAAGGTCACTTCAGTCTTTTGAGGTATCAGTTTTATGGTTTTTTTAATCTTCCTGTAAATTTTATTCATATCCTGAAAGTCCTGTGCATTAAAATAATATCCGCCTGTAAGTGAAGTAATTTCTTTAAGAGTAAATTCATCCAGCCTTGTTAAGATACCGCCTCGGATGATTGTGCCCATGGGATTTCCAATTCCAATTGAATGGATGGTTATGTTGTTTACTTTTGCCTGTGCTGCTGCAAAAACAGGGTCGATTCCTATATTTGCTTCTCCATCAGTTATTAAAATTATTATTTTGTCAAAATTATTTCTTGATCTTTTGTTTGTAGGATTATCAAGCGATAGGACTTCAATTCCGCCTAAAATCGCATCGCCAATTGCTGTGCCTGGCTCAAGCTTTCTTGCATTGAGTTTATCCAGAATATTTAAAGTCGGCAATTTATCAAGGGTTGGATTTATAAGCATTTTTACATTTCCACTGAATAATCCAAGTCCAAGTTGAATTCCTTTTGGGAGATCAAGGATAAATTTCTTTGCTGCATCTTTTGCCGCAGTTATTCTGTCCGGTTCGATGTCACCTGCTTCCATGCTTATTGAAGTGTCCATAAGCAGTAATATCTTTGTATCACGCATGGGAATATAAATTGTACTCATTGGTCTGCTTATAGCCAGAATTAAAAGACTTAAGACAATAGATTTTAAAATTAAAGGGGTATATTTTAAAAGGTCAATTTTTTTTGATTTAGATATTGATTCTGCAAGAATCTCAAGATTTCCAAATGGAATGATATCTTTTGTCTTTTTTCTTTCAAAGTAAAAATGCAAAAGTATGTAAAGAGGAACTAATAACAAAAAACATAAAGCTTCGGGGTAGATAAAACTCATACCTTAGTATTATAAATCGATTCATGTCATTGCGAAGAGCGAAGCGACACGGCAATCTCATAACGTTAGCAGATTGCCGCGTCGCTTAATGCATCTCCTCGCAATGATGTGACAACTTGCTCTAAGTGGGTGCAATTGAGGGTCTGCCAACTTTTGATGTTTGTGTTTTTCTTCCCTTTGTTTTTTGCCAGACAGTCCTTACAAGAAGTTCATGTACTTCAACTGCCAAAAACCCTGACTTTTTTAATATTTCTTCTAATTCTGTAAGATAATCAACTGCTTTTACTGTAAGCATAAGAGGCGTTGCATGCAATACCTCTACAGGAATATAGTCACAAATAATTGTATTTAGGAATTGTTCGTATAAATGAGTCCAGCCCGGGTTTGCAAGCAACTCAATAATATAATTTTCATCTGACTGCTTTTGAATGTGGGCCCAGCCAATTATTAACCCTCGTGATTTATCAATTACTACAATTGAATCTTTCTTTTGTCTGAAATATTCTTTTGACTTCCCTAATGCTGGTCTTAAATCAGGTGGGACAGATGATACTTCAAGTTTTTCCAGTTCAGAAAGATCATTATTGGTTTGTGTTCTGAGAATAAAATCCTTGCCCAGCATGGGTATTCCATGGAACGTTTCTACTGAATCTGTCCCTATTTCTTTTTGATAAAAAGAAATCTTTGCATATCTTCTAAAACCACACTGATGAAAAAGTGAAAGTGCAGGGGTGTTCTGTGAATTAACTTCGGCTAAAAAATGTTCTATACCATATCCTCCATAAACTGAGAGCACATATCTTAAGAGCTCTTCTCCTACTCCTTCATTTCTAATTTCATCCAGAACAAATACTTCGTCAATCTGCCATGAATTGTTTGGTTTAGATACACATTTTAAAATTACATATCCAAGAATATTATTTTCGTCTACTGCTAAGTGAACACTTGGTAAGAATCTCAGATTACATGGAGTTAGATTTTGTAATATACAACCAAATTGATTTGCAGGAGTTTTGTTGATTTGCTCAAATGTAATATTGTCTCTAAATAGTTCTAAGAGCTTTTTTAGGTCATTTATATTGGGGGTTCTAATTTTGAACATACAGATCTTAATTTTAGCTGATTGACTGACTTTACAAAGAACATTAATATAAGGAAGTATAAAGGAGCACTGCACAGTGCTCCTTTACGAAAAGCTCCTACGGCAGCAGCAATTTTAATTAACATTTTATGTAAAACATAAAAGGCCCAAAAAAGGAGATATTATAAAAATGAGCACAACTATGACACAACCAAGAATGAGCACATCTAAGAATCCATCAAATGAAGAAATCTTAAAACTGGCAAAAGAAAATGATGTCAAGTTTGTAAGAATGCAGTTTATAGATATTTATGGCATTGTGAAGAACCTTGCTATTCCAGTAGGGCAATTGCAAAAAGCCCTTGATAACGAATTAATGCTTGATGGAAGTTCTGTAAAGGGATTTCAGAGGATTGAAAAGTCTGACCTTTATTTCTATCCTGATAAAAGAACATTTAGAATTCTTCCCTGGAGACCATCTGAAGGTCGTGTTGCAAGACTTGTCTGTGACATATATGATCCTGAGGGTAAGCCATTCCCAGGCTGTCCAAGAAATAACTTAAAGAGAGTTTTAGCTCAGGTTGAAAAAGAGCTCGGTTATACGATGAACGTAGGACCAGAGTGTGAATTCTTCCTGTTTAATAAAGATGCAAACGGCAATCCTACAATTGATCCAAGCGATGTTGCTGCATACTTTGATGTAGAACCACTTGATATAGGACAATCAGTCAGAAGAGAAATTATTTATACTCTTGAAGAAATGGGCTTTGAAATTGAAGCTTCACACCATGAAGTTGCAATTGGTCAACATGAAATTGACTTTAAATATGAAGATGCACTTAGTGCAGCTGATAACATTGCTACATTTAGATGGGTTACAAAAGCAGTAGCTGCAAAACATGGTATGCATGCTACTTTTATGCCAAAGCCAATCTTTGGTCAGAATGGTTCAGGTATGCACTGTAATCAGTCACTTTCAAAAGACGGAAAAAATATTTTCTTTGATCCGGCTACGTCGGATAAATTAAGCAGGGAAATGAAATGGTACATTGGTGGACTTCTAAAACATATTCGTGGCATTTGTGCTGTTACTAATCCACTTGTAAACAGTTATAAGAGGCTGGTTCCAGGTTATGAAGCGCCGGTTTATATTGCATGGTCACCAGGAAACAGATCAGCACTTTGCAGAGTACCTGATAAAAGAGGGAGCTCTACCAGAGTAGAACTCAGGTCTCCTGATCCAGCAGCAAATCCTTATCTGGTAGTTGCTTGTATGTTAATTGCCGGGCTTGATGGTATGAAAAATAAGATTGAGCCACCAGCTCCAGTTAACAGAAACATCTATCACTTAACCCCTAACGAAAAAGCTGAACTGAAAGTTGACAGTTTGCCTGGTACTTTAGAAGAAGCTCTCAGGGAATTTGAAAAAAGTAAAATTGCAGAAGAAGCTTTAGGCCCTCATATTTATTCCCAGTTTAAAGAACTTAAATGGGAAGAATGGGATAAGTATAGGATTCAGGTAACTGGCTGGGAAGAAAGTATGTATCTGAGGACTTACTAGAGCTTAGATAACCTTCTTTAAAGTTTAATATTTGAAAAAGTGTTAATTTCTCCGGGTAACGTCATTGCGAGGAGGTTCAGAGAATGAGCCGACCCGTTCCGACTTGTCAGAGACGAGGCGAGCACGGCAATCTCATAATGTTAGGAGATTCCCGCGTCGCTGTGCTTCTCGGAATGACGCAACCAGTTTTACTCTGAATCGCTTAACGCACTAATGATTTAAAAAGTGTTAAATTGTAACTCATGCTGTTTAACTATAAAAAACTGCTTAATCTTGAAATACCAAAAGACTTTGAGCCGCTTATTCAGGATCAGCTTGAAAAGACATTGCTTAGGGCCATTAATGGATTAGAAATTGCAATTAAAAAAGATATAAGACCCCCATCAAACATAAATAAAAAACTTCTTTATCAGGAAAAGTATCTTTCTCTTTATCACTATCTGCCAAAAAATAAAAATGTTTATAGTACTCCAGTTGTGCTTGTACCTCCTTTAATGATCACTAATGACATTTTTGATCTTGTACAGGAGCACAGCTTAGCAAATACATTAATTGAAAATGGTTTTAATGTCTATCTTGTGGATTTTGGAAAACCTGATCAGGATGATGCACACTTGAAAATTGATGATTATGTTTTAAACTTTTTATATCGAGCTGTTCATATGTCAAAAAAACATTCAAACGCAGACCATATGACTTTACTTGGATACTGTCTTGGTGGTACTTTCAGTACTATTTATGCAAGCGTTTCACTGGATATAAAAAACGATATTAAAAATGTAATTAACATTGCAGGTCCAATTGATTTAAAGCATCTTTCATTTTTTAATTTACTTTTTAAACCGTTTAAAAAAGAATGGTTTGCACTAGCTGATAAGTTTGGCGGACTTCCCAAAGAGCTTCTGACATTTATTTTTAAAATTGCAGATCCAGTAAGTCATTTAAGAAGACCTTTCCACTTAATTAATAAAGCATGGGATAGAGATTTTTTAATAAAATACCAGGCGCTGGGTGATTTCTTTAATAACTTTCAAAGCCTTCCTGCCACTACATTTAAACAATGTTTTGAAATTATTTCATCAAATGATTTAGTCTCCGGGAAATTAAAACTTTTAGATCAAAATATTAATCTTTCAAATTTACAAGCTAATTATCTGGCTTTTGGTGGATCAAAAGATACATTTATTCCTCCTGATTCTGTAAGAGCTGTACAAAAACATATTTCATCAAAAGATTTCCAGTATATGGAGTTTCCTTTTGGACATCTGTCTATAATGGGAAGTGAAAGAGCTAAGAATACAGTATGGAAAACATGTGTTGATTGGTTGAAGGAAAGAAGCGGAGAATTGAAATGTAACGACGCGATTAATGGTGTTGTTAAGTCGACATAATGATAAATATTGTTTAAAATAAAAACATGCCAAAGACATTTAACTTAAAAGTAATTACACCAAATTCAACTATATTAAATACTGCTGTAGAACAAATTATTGCCAGGTCTATAGATGGTGAGATTGGAATTTTACCTGAACATATTCCGGTAATTACTCCGCTTACCAGTGCACCATTCCAATACTGGGAAGGTGGAGAAAGAAAAGTTGCAGCTGTTTTAGGCGGCATGATGGAAGTGTCAAAAGAAGGCGTAACTATTATTTCAGATCATGCAGCGCTTGCTGAAAATATAGATACAGTGGTAGCTGAAAAAGAAAAAGAATTAGCACAGGCAAAATTAACACAGAAAAAAGATAAAGTGGATATTCAGAAAGCTGAAATGGAATTAACAAGACTGCTTGTAATGTTAGAGGCAGTAGAATTGGCGAAGAGATTAAAAAACACACGGGTAGGGTGAATTTATAAATTGTAGAGGTGGGTTTAAACCCACCTCTACATAAATTGGATAATCACCAATTTTCTCTCAACACCATTTAATTCCTTAGAAAATATTTTCAATTCCAAATTGTTTTTTTTAATAAGCTCCTCTGCATTTTTAATTTCATCATCAATACCTTTTGCTTTGTAAGCGATTAAATATCCACCTTTTTTTAAAATGGGAAGGGCGTATTTAATCAGTTTATCAAGTTTTGCTATTGCACGGGCGGTGACCAGATCGTATTCTGTTTTGTTGAGGCAGGTTTTAAACCTGCCTTTACTAGCGATACTCTCTACTCTATCGTTTATTATTTCTATCTGTTTTTCAAGACCCAATTCTTTTACAAGATGTGTTAAAAAATTTGCTTTTTTTGTAATTGATTCACATAGGATAAATTCCCATTCTGGTTTCATTATTGAAAGTGGGATAGCAGGGAATCCTCCGCCAGAACCTATATCAAAAATTGTACGGGTGTATTGCAATACGCCCGTACAGAGATTCTCTATCTCCGGTAAAAATAATATTGAATCTAAAAAATGTTTCTCAATTATGGAATCTTCTCCTTTACGGGATATTAAATTAATCTTTTTATTCCATTCTATTAAGATTTCATGATATCTTCCAAAAAGCATGAGTTGATTATTATTGATTTCAATTTTGTAGCTTTTAGCTAAAGACTTAAAATCTTTAAATGTGGCAGATTGCTTTATTCCCATATTGTTATCATATATTTTGCTTTAGAATTTGTGCAGTATAATAAAGTCCAGCAATTACTCAGCGAGTGTTAATTTAAATAGCTAACTTTATTAGGAGGAAAGGTTTTGTCAGATTAATTCTGCAAAACCTGTAAAATGTATTATGAAGTAGTGTAAGTGCACTATGGAAAGCCCGACAAGCGAAGGATGAGCGAGGAGGGCGGTGAAAAATGGACGAAAATATTACCTCAGTTTTGTCAGAAAAGAGGACTTTTAGTCCATCAAATGATTTTGTAAAACAGGCAAATCTAAATAAGGCAGAATATGAAAGGCTTATATTAAAAGCAAAAACTGATTTTGAAGGATTTTGGACAGAACTAGCTGAAAAAAACATTTTCTGGTTTAAAAAATGGGAAAAAGTTTTAGAGTGGAATGAACCGTTTAGCAAATGGTTTATTGGTGGGAAAACAAACATTTCATATAATTGTTTAGACAGGCATTTGGAGAAAAAGTCTGATAAAAAAGCATTGATTTGGATCGGTGAGAATGGTGAAAAAAGAGAAATAACATATAAAGAACTTTTTAATGAAGTGTGCAGGTTTAGTAATGCCCTTTTAAAGCTTGGAGTAAAAGAATCAGATTGTGTTGTTATTTATATGCCGCTTATTCCGGAAGCGGTTATATCGATGCTTGCATGTACAAGAATTGGTGCAGTGCATAGTGTTGTCTTTGGTGGCTTTAGTAAAGAAGCTCTTGCAGATAGAATTAATGATTCAAAAGCAAAAGTAGTAATTACTGCAGATGGTGGTTATCGTCGTGGACAGGTTGTTCCTTTGAAATTAAACGTAGATGAAGCATTACAAAGATGTTCAAGTGTAGAAAAAGTAATTATAGTGCAGCGAACAAAAAATAAAATTGAAATCAAGCCTGAACGGGATCTCTGGTACCATGAATTAACTGCTGACTCATCGTTGGAAAATAAAGCAAAAGAACTTGATTCTGAACATCCTTTATTTATTCTTTATACATCAGGTACGACAGGTAAACCAAAAGGGATTTTACATACTACAGCAGGATATTTACTTTGGACTACTGTTACTACAAAGTGGGTTTTTGACATAAAAGATAGCGATGTCTATTGGTGTACGGCAGATATTGGCTGGGTAACAGGGCATAGTTATGTTGTTTATGGTCCATTGAGTTCTGGAGCAACCAGTCTTATTTATGAAGGTGCACCAAATTATCCTGACTGGGGAAGGTTCTGGGAAATCATTCAGGAGAATAAGATAAATATTTTTTATACAGCTCCAACAGCAATACGTGCCTTTATGAAAGCAGGAGTTGAATGGATTAAAAAATATGATCTTTCAAGCTTGAGATTGCTTGGATCAGTTGGTGAACCAATTAATCCTGAAGCATGGATGTGGTATCACGAAAATATTGGTAGAAAAAAATGTCCTATTGTTGATACATGGTGGCAGACAGAAACAGGTGGCATTTTAATTTCTCCACTTCCTGGTATTACAGTTACCAAGCCTGGTTCAGCGACTTTTCCTTTGCCTGGGATTTTTGCGGAAGTAGTTAATCAGGATGGAAACCCTGTTCCACCTGAGCAAGGCGGCTTCCTTGTTATAAAAAAACCATGGACTTCAATGCTAAGAACAGTTTATGGTGATGATGAGCGATACAGGCAAACTTATTGGAAAAGAATAAAAGGGGCATATTTTGCTGGAGATGGTGCAAAAAAAGATAGTGATGGATACTTTTGTTTGCTTGGTCGTGTTGATGATGTAATTAAAGTTTCAGGGCATCTTTTAAGTACAATGGAAGTTGAATCTTCTCTTGTAAGTCATCCTTTTGTAGCAGAAGCTGCTGTAGTGGGATATCCACACGATATTAAAGGTGAAGCTCTTTGTGCGTTTGTAGTATTGAAAACTGTAGAAGCTTTGCATGCAGCTCCTCTACTTGCTGAAGAATTAAAAAATCATGTGGCGAAAGAAATCGGACCAATAGCAAAACCTGATCAAATAAGGTTTACAGAAAGTCTACCAAAAACACGTTCCGGGAAAATAATGCGCAGACTTTTACGTGATATTGCAAGTGGTAAGCAAACTACAGGAGATACCACGACTTTAGAAGATATTTCAGTAATTGAAAAATTGAGAGAAAATGAATTATAGGTTAATGATTTTTTCTGAGACAAACAATTCTATCTATCTGCAATCCCTGGTTCGCAGTCAAGAATGATGAGTTGTATCTCTTTGTCGGCGGGATGTCATCATTAATTATGAGGTCTACTTCAAATCCAACTTTTTTTGCTTGAGTTGATATTACATCGCTGGTTCTAATTATAATTTTTTCATCACCGGATTTTTTAGTTACATCACCTACTACTACAAATGCTCTCTTTCCTGGTTTAAGGACACGGTAAGCTTCTCTTAAAAATAAATACATAGCATGTGAGTATTTTTCATAGCTTGCTGTCTGGGTTGTTTGTTTCCTTACTTCTTTAAAATCAAATCCTAGAAGCCATTCACGCAGCCAGTTATCCCATGCATAACTTTGAGCAGTGAAATATGGTGGTGAAGTTACAATCAAATCAAATTTTTCTTCCCAGCTTTTTGGCAGTTCCTGTGCTTTTCCAAGAGATGCTTTTCCTGAAACACCTGCTATGCCGGCACTTTGCAGATAAAATGACTTTTCAATCATGGATTGTATAACATTTCGGTCTGGCTTTTTTAAGTTGTGTTTTTTAGCATAGTTTTTCGTATAATTTGGTGCCATTGAAAATGAGTGTGAGCAGGGAAGGCTTAAGCTGTAGCTTGAAGAGCCATGAAGTATGCCGATTAATATTCCAAGCCAGTACTGTGCAAATTGCTCTTTTTTTGTTTTAGTTTGATGAGAAATCTGACCAGTTTCATAATTAAGGTTAGTTGCATCAAAATTAAAGTCTTCCAATAGCCTTTCCCTTATAACTAAAATTTGAGCCAGTGTTTTTGTAGAGAAGAAAATTCTTACATCTGGATTTATATCTTTAATATTTGTTTTAGATATACCAAATCTTATTGATTTTAAATATTCAACAGCTTCTTCATGTTTTACGATGTTAACTTTTGCACCAGTTAAAACATATGCTTCAGGAGTTACATCTACTCCAAATCCAATACGGTTCAGTAAACATGCCTGGTATGGAGCAGTCCCTTTTCCTGAATAAGGATCTAAAACAAGATCCCCGACTTTTGAAAAATTGCTTATGAAATAATCTGCTAAAGCCGGTGGGAAAGAACCGGATCTGGAAGCCATACTGTGCATTGGATGCCCGTAGAGACGCCCTGCCAGCGCGTCTCTACGCCAGGTGTTGTTTAGCTGAAAGCTGCTTGTATAAGGGGATGTAGAACCTTCAAATCTGTCATATGAAAGATTTTCTGTAGTTATTATTTTTTCCAAATCGTTTAATTTTGTTTTTAACATTGTTGTTTTTTATAACGCGACATAATTTGCGTTAGCAATTATGTCGCTATTTTGTGACAGGTCATGAATGACGTTCGGATTTGTATTGGACAAATTCTCACTTGCAAAATCCTGTTTGGACTGAGCGCCAAGAGGCGTTCCTAGAATGTCGAAAAAATAAATTTGTGGTTCCTTTTGGACTTCTCTTTCTGTGTGAATTATCAGAAAGCATCAGTGATAACATTCAAAAAAATTTTTGATAATAAATTTGTTCCAATGAAGTTCCTGCAGAAATAAAAACATTTTTTGGAAACAAATATTCTGCACTTGATTTTTAAAATTGTTTTTTCATAGAATTGACCTATCGTTTTTGAAAGACAAAAATATAGAGCTGAAGTTTTTACAATAGGGGAGTTTTGTCTATTTGTAGATTGGTTTAAAAAAATCTAAAGAAGAACATAAGAAAAAAGCTGGATAGACATATTCGCTCCATTTTTTCAATGTGCTTATAGATATATCTAATTGAGAATAGATTTCAGTGAATTTTGTTTTATAAAGATAGAAGCTTGAAATGCTTGATTTTTTGTTTTTTTTAATACAATTATCTTGGTCTAATTAGTTAAGCTAAGAACGAAAAACTTTAAGGAGCTTTTTAAATTAAAAATGTTTTTTTCTGATGAAGAAAATTCTGCCAGTAGAAATTTTATTATTACAGCAGTTATATGGTTAGTAGTTGGAATGACACTAGGTTTAACCGGTGCGTTGGAATTTACTGCTCCTGATATGAGTACGGGAATCGCTCAGTTAACCTTCTCCAGAATAAGACCTGCACATGTCAACACTGTTGCTTTTGGCTGGTTATCAATGGCAAATATTGGAATTGTTCTTTATATAATTCCTACTCTGACCAGATCAAAACTTTTCAGTAATAAACTTGCAAACTTTGTTTGTCTTCTCTGGAATCTTGCAATTCTATTTGGTGGATTGTGTCTGGTAAACGGTTATACGGAAGGTCGAGAATATGCCGAATACCCGGTTCCTATTGATGTAGTAGTAATTATTGGATTACTTACGCTTTCATTTGTCGTTTATATGACGGCTATAACAAGGACAGTAAAAAAACTATATGTAAGTCTTTGGTATATGCTCGGGGCATTTTTCTGGATGCCTATTGTTTATTTTATTGGAAACAGGACTTTTATAAGATTAGACGGATTAAATGATGGGATCGTAAACTGGTTTTATGGACATAATATTTTAGGAATGTGGTTTACCACGCTTGGTGTTGGGATTGCATATTATATGATTCCAAAATTAAGTGGTCGTCCACTATGGAGTCATAGCTTATCTATGCTTGGTTTCTGGACAATTGCATTTTTCTATGCACCTACAGGGACACATCACATTCTTCAGTCGCCTGTTCCTGAATGGTTAAAAGCGCTTGCAGTAGTATTTAGTGTTGCACTTGTTATTCCTGTTATTACGGTGCTTACAAACTTTTGCATGACAATGAAAGGAAACTGGTGGCAGCTTGCAAATAATTTACCTCTGCGTTTTGTTTTAACAGGAGCTTTCTTTTATTTTACTACCTGTATCCAAGGTCCTTTTCAGGCGACCAGGTCTATTAACTGGTACCTTCACTTTACACAGTGGGTTGTAGGACATGCTCATGTAGCGCTTCTTGGTACATTTACATTTTTTGATTTTGGAGCTATCTATTATATCTTGCCTAGAATTTTAAAGAGACAAATTTATAGTGTTGCTTTAGCAAGGGCACATTACTGGTTTACACTAATTGGGTTTTTAATCTTTTTTGCGGCAATGACAATTGGTGGATTGGTTCAGTCAGCAGGATGGCACTTAGGAATTCCAGTCAGCCAGTGGGGACTTGAAATGCCTCCATACTGGGTATTCCGTGCAATTGGTGGAAGCCTGATGTGGTTTGGAAATATTTTATTCCTTATTAATGTAATCCAAACTGCAAGAGGTGTTAAGCCGCTTAATCCTCCAGATATAGAACCTGCAATGTCACCGGCAAAGGGATAGGGTAAATGAATTCAAACAACAAAAATTATATTCTTCCCGCAATAGTAATTTTGTTTTCATTTAGCATGATTATGTTTTCTACAGTACTTTTGCCAAATATGATTTTTAAACCAAAGCCTTCTGAATTTGCAGTAAAGTATACTCCTCTTGAAGCGCGCGGAAGAAAAATTTATATGAAAGAAGGCTGTGTTTATTGCCATAGTCAGTTTGTAAGACCTCAGGATAGAGACTTTGGACCACTTGTTATGGCTGGTGATTATGTATATGAAACACCAAATTTATTAGGAACGATTAGAACTGGTCCTGATCTTTCAAATGAAGGGGGTAAGCATCCTGATGCATGGCACCTTGCACACTTTAAAAATCCAAGAACAGTAACTCCTGGTTCAGTAATGCCTCCATTTGTTTACTTAAAAGATGATGAAATGAAAGCTCTTATTGCTTATGTCCAATCAATAGGCAAAAAGAGACTTGTAAAATATCAGAGAATCTATCATCCTGATGAACTTGACAAAGTTCTGGAAAAAAGAAAAGTTAATGTAGATAGCTCTGCTGCTGCAAATGCTGGAAGAGGAATTTTCCAGCAGAACTGTGCTACATGCCATGGTACTCATGGGCTTGGAAATGGTCCAAATGCAATTGCTATTGGTAAAAAACCGGCAAACTTTTCAAGACCATTTTATAAAGATTATGATGATGTAACCTGGTTCTGGAGAGTCTCAGAAGGTGTTCCCGGAACAAGAATGCCTCAGTGGGAAAGACTTCTAACTGCAGAGCAGAGATGGTATCTTGTCGCATTTTTAAAGACCATTCCAAGAGAAAATGAAGTTTATCCAAAAGCATATGAAAATCTTAATGCTGAAAAATGGGTTGAGCAAAATATAATTTCCGAGAAAGAGTTGAATTCTCAAAAACCGGCAATGATTATTGAAACGAAGGGTCCGCCACCGGCAGCAGGAGGGGGACATTAATGAATATAACAGCACAAGAAGTAATTCATGACTTAATAGCAAGACCAGGACTGGGGATGTTTGCATGGTTATGCTTTATATTTTTTATAGTAGCTTTTGCTATTTTTATCTGGGCTTTAAAGTCGGGGCAAATGACTGATGTTGAACAGGCGAAATTTGATATGTTAGAAGATAATCCAAAGAAGGAGATTCATAACAATGGCTGAAGAAATAAAACATGAATATGAACCTCTTTGTCAGGTTCCTCAGGTTACAAAGCCTGAAGAATATAGAATGGGTGAGCATAAGCCCCCTATATTTTTAGTTGTATTATTCTTCCTTGTTTTTGTATGGGCAATGATTTCATGGATTCCATTTTTTGGGTACTGAGGATGTAAGGGTAGACCTATGTGTCTGCCCGAATTAAGGATGACAGAGCAAGATGGGGCGTAAAAAACAAATAACAGGAATATTAAAGACAGTCACACTAGTAATGTCCATTGTAATAGTGGGGATTTTAATTACTGCCTGCCAATCAAATTTGAATATAAATAAAGTAGCACTACCATCTAATCAAAAACCATTAATCAGTCAAAAAGGTACTCAGGAAGATTTTGCATACCCTACAAAAGATCCATCGATAGTAGAGGGCAAAAAATTATTTGGTCAGAATTGTGCTTCATGTCATAGTTTTGGGAATCAGGGTGGAAAGAATGTATTCACTCTTAAATACATAAATAGTGTTACTCCTTCTCACTTATTTAAAACGATTACAAGCAGTGATAAACATGAATCATTTAAAGATAAACTAAACAGGCAGGAAAGATGGGAGCTGGTTATGTACCTGCGCTCTGAACTGTTTGGTTTGCCAAAAGATTTTGAAGATGTAAAAATAAAATTTGGAAGTAATTGTGCTGTATGTCATGGTACAAGAGGTTTTGCAGATGGACCTATTCATTACTATTTAAATCCTCCTCCTGCAAACTTCAATGAGTTTGACAGACTTTATGAAAAAACCGATGCAAAGATCTTTGATGAAATCTCAAATGGGATTCCCTGGACAGCAATGCCTCCATGGGCAAACAGAGTTGATAAAGATAAGCATTTTACATTTGATGATAAGTTCAGATGGGAGCTTGTTAAGTATGTAAGGAGCTTTGGTTATTCTACTGAAAAAGATGCTTTGCTTGAGCTTTTAAAGCCTGATAAAAAGGTTCAGTCAGAAAAAGTTGAAGAGGATAAATAAAAATGGATTTTGAAACAACAAGGCGAAATTTATTAAAAGGAATATTAGCAATTCCTGTTTTAGGAACATTAGCTGCTGCTGTATCTCCTTTTATGAGGTTTTTAAAACCTACCATTAAACCTCTGAATTATATGCAGGGACCGGATTTGCCAAAGTCTTTAAAGCCAGTAATGTTTGATCTCTCTTTATTTACAAAACCATTTGATGTTCAGTCATTTAATTTTACACAGGTAAATAAAGAATATACTGCGCTTGGTACACAGATGAGAGACATACCGGGATATGCTGTAAAACTTCCAAGTGGAGAATTTGCAGTTTACAGTAGAATCTGTCCTCATCTTGGCTGTGTTTTTAACTTTGTTCCAAATCCTGATGATGTGGCAAAAGGTTATAACTTTAGACCAGATGGACCAGTGTTTGCATGTCCATGCCATTTAAGTGTTTTTGATATTCAAAAAGAAGGACAGGTTGTTTCAGGTCCTGCACCAAGGCCACCAAGAAAATTTGTTTATAAAATCGAAAACAATCAGTTAATTATTAGTGATCTTGAGAGTGGAGGGGTTGCATAATATGATGTTTGGTGTCATTGCGAGAAACGTTAGTGACGAAGCAATCTCCAAAGCGTTAGGGAGATTGCCGCGTCGGCACTTTGTGCCTCCTCGCAATGACGTGAATAGGTAATTTATGATCGACAAATTAAAAGAAATTGGAAAACAGCAATTTGAAACCTCTAAAAAGTGGGTTTTGGACCACATTAATAATATTGATATTTTTGATGAGCACTATGTAGATAAAGCAAAGACAAATCCCTGGTATACGCTGGGTTCACTGGTATGGTTATTCTGGATGATAACAATTATTTCTGGTTGTGTTTTAATGGCAATTTATATTCCATCTATAAATGAAGCTTATGATTCAATTGTTAAAATACAGTTCCAAATTCCTTTTGGTGCAATAATCAGAGGTGTTCATAAGTATGGAGCAGATGCGGTTATTATCGCAGCCACGATTAGGCTTTATAGAATTTTTATTGCATGTGACTATAAACCAAATAGGGAGTTTAATGTAGCAATTGCACTTCTTACTTTATTGCTTGGAATGTATTCAGGTTTGACCGGCTATCTTCTAATCTGGAATCAGCGAGCGTTCTGGGCTACAAAGGTTTTTGCAACCTTTCCTACTTATGTCGAAAGTTTTTATCTTCTTGGTCCTACACATGTTGGCATAAATACTTCACAAATTCTTTTAGGCGGAAGTTCAATTGGACAGGCTACAATGACAAGATTTTATTCTTTTCATACAGCATTTACCCTGATTCCATTGATTATTGTTGAACTGTACTTTTATAGAAATGGACTTAAGAGATTTAATATTCCCTGGAAATTAGCTTTAATTCCCATTTTCATGGTATTTATTACTGCAATTGTTCTTCCTGCACAAATTGGTCACAGAGCAGATCCCAGCGTAACACCGCTGCCGATTTTATCCGACTGGTACTTCCTGGCACTTTATCAATTCTTGAAATATATGGAGCCTGTCTGGGCAACTGCTCTTACAGTGTTGATTCCAGCGACTGTAGTTGTTCTTCCATTCTTGGATCTTGGATCAGAAACAAGAATATTAAAAAGACCAATATTTTTAATGGTAACCATAATGGGCTTTATTCAGTTCTTGGTTTTTTCAGGATTAATAATTATGAACATTGCAAATATTCACAGAGATCCACCTATTTGGAGAGCTGGAACCTGGATATTGATTGCCGTTGGAGTTGTATGGCAGTATATTAATCAAAAGACTGAAAGACCCGAAAAGCTGTTTGTAGCAATTGGTGACTTTATTGCATATGTAGTTTGTCCTCTTTTTGTTTTGTACTGGGTATTTCCCACACTCTTAAATGGCTGGATAACTTTAAAGCAACAGCTTGAGGGAGTGGGTATTTGTATGATTCCTGCGGTGATTGCTTATACATGGCATTTGCTTATTAGGAAAAAACTTGTAAAACCACAGGAAGCAGTGCTGGCATGATGAAAAAAATGAAGATAACTAGAATTTTTACTTTTTGTTTGTCAGTTTATTTTCTGTCTGTTTTTTTTGAAGCCGGCAGATTGCTTGCTTATGAAAAAACATTTATTCACTTAGGAATTTCGCTCTTTTCAGGATTCATGTTTATTCTTTCTCTCTTAGTAATAGGCTATTGGGTGTACAGTGAAGAAAAAGAAAAAAATAATCTAAAGGTAAAATTTGGTTTATATGAATGGTTCTACAATCTTCCGATTAACGTCATTGCGAGAAGCAAAGCGATGAAGCAATCTCATAACGTTAGTGGATTGCCGCGTCAGCACTTTGTGCCTCCTCGCAATGACAAAGAAGTGGTAGCATGAAAGCACTCATCCAATTATTAATAGCTGGTTTATGTGCTCTTGGCACAATGGTGATTTTATTTCTTTTAGCAACCAGTGAGTTAAGCTACAGAGATATAACATTTGCAAAGTATTTTGGAATGCTTGGAGTTCTTGCAGCAATAGCGTTTGTTGTTTTGACAAATAATGATGATAACGAAGAGACTAATCCAGGAAAGGAGAAGTTGAAAAAATAAAATATGTACAGGAAAATCTTAGACAAACTGCAAGTACTAACAATTGACTTTGAAAAGTTCTTAAATAAAGTATTTAGTCAACAATATAATCCTTTCTATTACCATGGTGCAGTGCCAAATCTTTTCATGTGGACATTATTTATAACAGGACTTTTATTGTTTGCCTACTTTCAACCTACCTTAGACAGTGCTTATATTTCAGTAAATTATATTTCTACAAAGATTCCATTTGGGCAGATAGTGCGTGGATTACATAGATATGCTGCAGATGCAATGGTGATTGCAGTATTAATTCATGCTATCAGGGTCTTCTTTACTGATAGATATAGAAAATATCGTTGGATTGCATGGTATTCAGGAGTTGCACTTTTGCTTTGCATGTTTGTCATTGGTGTAACTGGATATGTGCTTGTCTGGGATGAGCGTTCTTATATGATTGTTTTAATGATGACAGATGCTCTGAATCAAATACCCTTTATAGGACAGACACTTGCAAAATTATTTGTAAATGGTGAAGTAATCACTCATTACACAATGGCAATGTCATTTTTTATACATGTTGGAATTTCATTCTTCCTTTTATATTTAATTTGGTTACACTATGTAAGAATCTCAAGACCGGTTACAGATGTTCCGCTTGGGCTTGGAATGTTGCTTTTTTCATTGATAATGATTCCTGCAGCTCTTATTCCTGTAGTGAGTGGAAAACCTGCAGTGCTTACTGAAACACCACATGAGTTTCCTATCGACTGGTTTTATCTCTGGATTTTCCCTTTATTTTCAGGAATGCCGGCTTTAATAGTCTGGACTGGCTTATTTGTAGCAGTAGCAATTTTGCTTCTTGTTCCATATTTGATAGTGGATATTCCAAAATCACCAGCTGCAGTTTCACTGGATAATTGTGTGGGATGTACTCTCTGTGCAAAGGATTGTCCATATGAAGCTATTTACATGGTTCCAAGGACAGATCATCCAAAGTATAAACAGCTTGCAATAGTAATAGATTCTCGTTGTGCTGAATGTGGTCTTTGTGTTGGAGCATGTGCATTTAAAGCAATTGATTTACCGCAAAAGCATTCAAAAGAAATCATTGCAAAGATTGGTGATGTCTTAAAGGAGCCGATTACGGTGTAGAACTGTAGGGGCAGGATTTATCCTGCCCTTCTTAGGGTAAGAAAAGATGACAAACAAAAAAAAGAAAATATTAGGTATAGTTTGCGAACGAAGTGTTGATTTAAAAAAACACATTCAAAAGAACAAGCTTAAAGACAAAGACAATGTATCTATTGTAGAACTTACCTGTTCCGGGATGATTCAGCCAGTAATGCTTGAAGAAGCTTTTAAACAGGGTGCTGAGGGTGTTTTTGTAATGGGATGTCAGATTGGGGACTGTCATTTTCGTGAAGGAAATAAATGGTGTCAGGAAAGATTACTTGGACAAAGACCCCCAAATATTAAAAAAACAGTAGATAAAAATAAAGTCAGAGGATATTGGCTGGCAAAATGTGATTATAAAAAATTTCTGGATAAGGTTAATAAATTTGAGGAAGATTTGTGTAAGTAGGGGGCGTATTGCAATACGCCCGTACAGGGTCAAATTGTAATGCGATGGATATATGTCAACAGTAAAAGATGCAAAATATGTAATGGGCGGCAGTATTTCACCAATCAAGTTGTTCTTTAGCTATGTACTTTTCTATCTGCACTTTTTTATCTGGTTGTTATTGATAGCTAGTTTTGGAGTAATAGCAGAGTTCTAAAATCAATTATGTTTTGAGATCCTTCGGTTGGAGTTTACCCTGAGCGAAGCGAATGTGCCTCAGGACTCCGCTTTGTATCAAGAATTTTAATCTATGTTAAGAGATCTAAATCTATTCTTCTTAACCTGCGTAATAGCATTTGCTTTTCTTTCCTTAAATTGTTTAGTATAAAATTAAAGGAAGATATTTAATACTAAACAATAATGTTATCAGCGGCAGCAATCGGAAGAGCATTGTTTTGGCCAACAGGATGTCCACAGCCTCCTGTTGGAGAAGATCCTGACCAGTTCGCAACAAAATGGATAAAAGAAAATCCAAATGTAGGAGTTTATAAAACATCATCTCGAGCAACTTATATTGGAGCTGGCATTACTGTTGTAGGGTTACTAACTGGAATTAGCGGGTATTTCAAAGACAATAAATTTCTAAAGAATTTTGGATGGGGACTTGGAGCTCTTGGTTTTATTGCAACTATGGTTGGAAAGATGTGTGGATTTGAATTTGATATACCAAAAACTATTAAAAATACTATTGTTACCGGTGGTACTTGTAGACCTCAAAAAACACCCGTTGAGGTTGGAATAGAAGCAGACAAGGTTGAAAAAGCAGATATAACATCACATGGTGAAAAACTTGATGGGTACTTTATCAAAGCAAAAACAGAAACAAAGAAAACTTTAATTTATGTTCATGGTGTAAGAAACAATGTGGGAGACTGCCTTGAGGAAATTAAAAAGATTCGTGAAAACTTGAATGTAAATATTTTAGTTGTTGATCCAAGAGGCTTTGGCAATAGCAAATTAGGGAGTTCTGAATTAACTGCAGAAGGACTGGTTGATGATGTAAAAGCAATGTATGAATTTGTTGAAGCAAAATATGGTTCCGAAAATATTTCAGCATTTGGGCACTCGTTAGGGGGAGCAATTTTAGTTCAGCTTGCTCAGGAAAAAGAAATTGATACTTTAATTCTTCAATCTACATTTACCAAGAGTGATGAGGCTATAGCTTCATTTGGAAATGGAACATTGCCTAAATTTGTTACTGACTTTATAGCAGGGCGTAGTATGGTCCCATTTAACTCTATAGATTCTATTAATAAGGTTAAAGCAAAAAATGTTGTTATTGCTCACGGAACAACAGATTCAACAATTGCAGATAAACAGGGAAAGGATTTGTTTGACAAGCTTACAAAGTTCTCTGATACAAATAAAAAATACTTTGAATTAATTGGTGCAACTCATGCAAACTATAATGATTACTATAAAGATGCTGGCGTTTATGATGTTTTAAATGAGTTTATTTGTGATGAAGCTGTTGCTGACAGCAAAGAGCCGGTTGGCAAAATATGATTATAAGAAAATTCTTTAGCTTATACCTCAGGACCCCGCTTTGCTCTGGTTTTAGGTTATAGCAGAGTTTTAGGGAGATAAGCTTATATTTTCTAATGATCTTGGCTTAATACCAAGATTTCCTAATTCACGTAATATCAATCCTCTGGATTTCTGATTTCCACTAACTGTTAGTATTATTGCATCTGTTTCTTTATCTATTTTTACAGGTATTCCTAATCTACTCTCAATAATTTTTGCTTGTTTAGAATTTACACCTAGAGCTATATAGTGCATGACTCGTTCTGGTTCTGGAAATTGCTCAAGAGCCGGAAATACGGTTGTTAATAAATGTGATGGTATTGAACTAATCAAATGCTTAAATCCTATTTTATTAAAACTATAAGTATTAAATCATGATCTACTTTAAAAATCAATAAAACTAAGATTTAATTTATTTAATGCTTTATCTGTAAATCTCAAAACTTGCCGCACCTTCCAGGATATTTATAATTTTGTCAGATTCTGTTGAAGAACGACTGCTTGCAATTTTATACGGACCATCTGCAGATATGTCTTTTATAGGAATTCCTTCTATTCTTTTTAATAGAAGAGTTCTAGGTGTACTATAGCTTTCTGCCGGATCATGAACCAAAAATCCATTAAGTCCTGTATTAAATCCTGCAATGGTTACAGCATGACCAGTAACCCGAGTATAGGTTTTGTCTTTTTTATTATATTTATACTCACCGAGCCAAAGTATACTATTGCTAGTCCCTATTGTTTTTTTCATTATCAGCTCTAGATCTGTTTCATCTTTTAATTTCCTTTTCCCTTGATAAAAATATCCAATCCAACAAATTTTTATTTTATATCTACGATCTTTGACATATTTTTCTAATCCATCAATAAAAGGTTCAATATTAGTTCCAGCTTTTGTTGTATGCATATCGCTGGTTAGAATTTCAACTAAGTTACTGCCGATCGTGTGTTTAGTATCATCAAAAGAGCTAGAAACCAGTTGTGCTTTAGCTTTGCTAAGATACAATAATATATTTGCCGCAGAAGTCGGGGCACAAATTCCTAAAGAATTATTACCTAAAGTGTCAAGGATTAAACTGCTGTCTAACGAAGGCATTCTTCTTTTATACATAAAGGTTGGAAGATATGTACTTTTTACTTTCATTTTTTTAATCTAAGTTAAGTAAACTTTAGTTTACCTTCTTAATCTTGTTTTGTTAAGAAGAGAAGACTTGAATGTCTTGCTGTCTTTAGGTTAATATAAAATAAATAGTTAAATTTTAAATATTTTATATAATTCTTATGTCAAGCGCATCAGCAGTAAGTTGGTTTCATACACCGGTTGGGTATCAAAGGGCTCCGAACGCACCGTCGCCAAATAAAAAAATTGTCCAAAAATGGCTGATTGAAAATAAAAATCTAAACTTTTTTGAAAAAAATTCTTATGGTACATATATTGGAGCACTTATAACTTTACTTGGTATTATAAGTACAATTTTTGGTATTAAAAAAGATAATCCTTTTTTTAAATGGACTGGAATAATTCTTGGTTTGTCCGGAGCTGTTACCACTGTAATTGGTAAGCTTTGTGGTTGTGAATATGATGGGCTTGAAAAACTTAGGAATAAGGCTATCATTCAACCAAACAGCAACATTGAAAAAACGCCAAAAGAATTAGGTATACCGCACGAAGAAATTTCTATTGATACGCCTGAATCAGTTTTAAAAGGTTACTATTTCCCCAATCCAATAGAAACAAAGAAAACAGTTATTATACTTGGTGGTAGCAGATATAGTTTAAGTAAGTCATATGAAAAAGTAAAAATGATTCAATCTGAAGTCCCTGTAAACATCGTAATGGTTGATTATAGGGGCTTTGGGAATAGTACTTCAAAAGATGGAACAGTAACCTTTCAAGGTTTGATTAATGATGCAAGGGAAATCTATGATTACATAGTAAGAGAGAAAAAATTGACTGCAGATGAAATTAATATATTTGGAGCTTCATTAGGTGGTGCTGTTTCAATTGAATTAGCAAATCAAGAAGGAGTAGACATAAATACTCTTGTTGTTCAATCATCTTTTACAAAGACCAAAGATGTAGGTGAATCATTAGTTGGGAAGGTTACTAGTTCAAAGCTTGTACAAAATCTAGGCTCTTCTTTAATTGAAACTGATTTTGACTCAGAAGTAAAAATAAAAACGGTAAGAGCTAAAAACATTATTGTTTGCCATGGTAAAGAAGATGAATTTATTCCCCATACTCAAGGTGAAAGGTTATTTAATGCCATTACTCTGGCTGATGCTAACAAATGTTATGTAATTTTAGATGGCTCTAAACATGATGATTTCATGGATTATTACTTTAGTGATAAGAAAAATGGTCTGATTTTATTTGAGGCTTTTAGGACATTCGTTGATAATTCAACTTTGCCTACTACTGCACGAGCAGCTTAAGTTCTTATGTTAAGTTAAATATCTATTCCCAAATCCACAAAGCTCTTTGATATCCCTTTATAAGAATCTATAGTATCTGTAAACTCATCAGGATTAATTAATGTAGCAAGGCTTGCATCATTTCTGGCAGGTGTTTCAAAAACCTGTTCGTTTCCGTTTTCATCTTTTGTAGTCCAGATTGTTTTGTCTTTGTAAGCACGTGCTTTTAATATCCCCGGTTTACCGGTAATTTCAAATGGCAGTCTTATATCAATAGCCTGCTGAGGACAAATTTTTATACATGCTGCACAATCCCAGCAATCAGCGTTACAGGTGATTTGTGCTTTTCCATTTGGCTGCATGAAAATAAGATCTCCCGGACAAGCCATGTTACATGGGGTTTCATGTTCTGGAAACCCGCAGCCGTTGCATAGATTTTGATCGATGTAAATGCCCATAAGTTTAATTATAAAGGTGTAGGGACGTTGCATGCAACGTCCCTACTTCGTTCTATGATTTTAATTTCATCCTTTCTTTGATCATAAATTGAGTTAACAAATTTCAGCCAGTTTTTATCATCACGTTCAGGATAATCGGCTCGGCTCTGGTAAATAGGCCACCTGGTTTCTTTTCTGTATAAAAGATGTTCTATAAGTACACTTGCTACATCCAGTCTGTCTATAACTTCATGACACTTCATAAGTTCATGTAGAGATATAGTTACACCATCTTTACTTGCAAAAAGATTTTTTGATTCTTCTTTTAATTGTTTTATATGTTTCCTGCCTTTTAATAATTTTTGTTCATTTAAAATATAACCACTGGTTACTCCGCCTGCATATTCATCCATAACTTTCTGCATGCGTAATTCCAATTCGTCCGGCTGTAGAGACGTTGCGTGCAACGTCTCTAACAGGGGATTAAAGACCCTTTTCATTTCATCTTTTATATCCTTTTCATAAATTTGTTCTTCATTTATATTTTTTAATTTTGAAACGATGTTTCTAGCTGCAATTATTCCTTCAGCACCGGCACCGGATAAATATTTTTTTGGAGCTCCACCGGCTACATCACCTGCAGCATAAAGGTTTTCAATGGTTGCCATCCTGTTTACATCTATCCAGTAACCAGCTTGTGCATGGCCGCCTACAATATATGGCTCTGTCCCAACTATTTCTGGAGGATCATTATCTGGTGTAGAACCTCTGCTTGCCCAGTACAAAGTTAGTCCTGGAGTCATATGCAGGTAATATGCTTTTAATCTTTCTGCCTGTTCTTTTGTAAGGTGTGTTGTATCAAGGTAGCATGGCCCTCTTCCTTCAATATTCTCCTGTAAAGTTGCCCACATTCTCATAGAAGTTGGCATGGACATTCCACCAAGATTTTTGTATCTTTCTTCTAAATACCTTTCACCGAGGGCATTTACCTGCTGAGCTTTTACTCCCTGAGCTACTGCACCTGTGGGTGCCATGAGATCTTTTATTCGCATGCTGATATAGCGCATTTCAAAGGTAGTCATTTCAGCACCGGCACGAATGCCAATTGCATAGCCGGCTCCGGTGTTAAAGGGCGAATACCAGATTTTATGTCTGGCTTCACCTTCGTTATTTGGTTTGTAAATGCCGCCTGCACCGCCGGTTGCTACAAGAACGGCTTTAGCCTGAATTACATAAAATTTTCCGTCTCTTACCCCAAATCCAAATGCTCCGCAGACTTTGTTTTTATTTGTGATTAAATTTGTAATAACTACACGATTTAAAATTCTTGCTTTTGTGGCTTTTGTAGCCTGTGCAATAATTGGTTTTATTCTTTCTCCCTGAACTATAATCGATCCTCGTCCGCGGACATAATATTCTCCGTTTTCATCTTTTGGAATTGGTAAACCCCATTCCTCTAAAAGTTTGACTACGTGATTTACTTCTTTTGCAAGAGTATAAACAAGATCTTCCCGAACTAAATCCATAGAATCTTTTTTTACATAATCTAAAAATGTCTCAGGAGTCTGACCTGGAGTTAAGTAAGCGTTTATGGCATTTACGCCGGCAGCAAGACATCCGCTTCTATCAATGTGTGCCTTCTCCAGAATTAAAACATCAATGTCTGGATTTAATCTTTTTGCTTCATATGCTGCAAAACAACCTGCAGCACCAGCGCCAATTATTAAAAAGTCAGTTTTTAATCTTTCAATCTTTATATTTTCAATTTTATTGAGCATAGTTTATAGTTTATCAATTTGTAAGAAAAAACTTACTTAATTACTACTTAATTTTTCCAAATCTCACAGATTACAAGCTCATATAGACTTATAATATTTATCAAGAGTTACATATGAATAATAAAGTTGACGGGGTTTCTACGAATTCTCCTATACCGCGAAACAGGTCTTTAGTACCTATTAGTATTCCCAAAGCGGTTAGTGATTTAACAATATCGCCAACTAAGTCACCTCCTATAAAGCCAGTTGATCCCTGGCTTCACCCAAATTTATTTGTTGGTTTAAGAAATACATTTGTACCTTTTGAAACTTTGGAAAAATTTATTTCCTGGCAGAGGGAGAAGCTTGAAAAAGCAGATATCCTCAAATTTAGAAATGCTATAAAAGTAGATCCTACGGTAAAAGGAACAATTGAAGATTTAATACCGGTTTTTGCAAAAAGCGATGCAGATTTAATGTCTGTTTTAAGGAATAGACTAATAAAATCGACTGACTTTGAAGAAAAGGTTATTCTTTTAAAAGTATTTTTTTCTACAGAGAGTGAAGATGAACTTTTTAATTCATTCTTTCTTCCGGCATTGGAAAATAGCAAGGGATTTGAAAATCTTGAAGCTAATCATGAGTTTTGTCTGTATTTTTTAAGTTCTCTTGATAAAAGTTCACTGGATAATATTCTTACACGGTTGGACTTTGGGGAACTAACAGACATTGAAACCTTTTCACAATCAATATTAAAACTTGCTGATCCTGACGAAGTCATTAATTCATTAATGGCAATAAATGAAAAGCTGATTTTAAATGATGATGACAGTAAGAGGCATTATCAGGTGATTTTAAAGACTCAGAGCATTATAGTCCTGTGCATGAATTATCTGGGAGATGCACCAGGATTTATATCATTGGAACATCTTAAAACGCTTTATAAAAGCGCCATTGATCTGGATGTTAAGGGAGAAGTTGCTGATTTGCTTGCTGCGCACTATTCTGCTGAAGCAATTAAAATTCTTAGAGAACAAATCTCAAACACGGAAGAAGATTGTGAAGACTGCAGGCAGAACCGATTTTTTGCAATAGGATATTTTGCTAATCTGATGAAAGAAAACGCTGCTGTTAAACTAAAAGAAGTTCTTGATGAGGAGAAAGATCCATTTGTAGCAGGAGCTATTTGTTATCAACTTGCTAGTAATTGTGGTATAGATGGCAGAAGGGCTCTTGCAAGTTTAATAGTTAAACAAATCAAAAAATGCCAGGAATCAATTCCTTTAGGCTGTGCAATTCAGCTTGCACAGTATATGCCTGAATTGAATAAAACACTTAAAAATATCATGTGTAGATCTTATCAAACAGATGAAGGATTAAAGAAAGCGTTTATAAATTTAAAAAGAGTTAATTTATGTCAGATCTCAAAATCAGATGATGGAATAATTATTTTCCACGTAACTCCAAGTGATAATTCTAATCCGGTTGTAGACTTTATAAATAAGATGGGATTGAAAAATATGATTGAGTGGGCATCCAATTCTAAAGAAGATATCTCTAGAGAAGAACAATCTCTTAAGGATAATTCTCTTGAAATCTTAGATTATGCCTGGAATACGCAAAGAGATAAAATGACAGAGTTGGTCCTTGAAATAATGCCGCTTGGTGAAGACAATGAACTGAAATTAAAGTCTAAAAGTCTTGTTGGGGTGGGTTCATTTAGTGATGATCAAATGTCAGAACTAAGACCGTTTCGTTAATTGTAATCTGATTATTAATAGTATAATATACTAAACAATTAAAGTTATAAAAATGGATAAAGTTGGCATTAGTGGGCTGGGTAATAGTTCGCAGATACCACAAAAAAGTGAAGTATCTGCAGATGGTGCTGTTGATGATGTTGTGGCTGAACACCAAGATATAGATACTCAAAGCCAGGAACCAGGAGGAGAGAAGTTACATAGTGGAATTGATCCTTCAATTAATCCGGCTTTGTTTCATATTGCCAGAAGGGCTGTTTTAAATACAGAGGTTGTATCAGGTTTTATCACTGATAATGCAAGGGAACTAGGAAATCCTTCAAATAAAGATTTTGAAAATACTTTGGCAGAATATTTAAGAAGATCGATAATTCCTGATAAACAATTTGAAAGTGAAATTAAAAGAAAATTATCAGGCGTTCCATTTGATCTGGTTGAAGATTTAAAAAGAAGAATTACTTCAACTGAATCACTTACAGAATCAGCAGTTATGCTTAAAATGCTGTTTTGTCTTGGGGATAAGGATGAAATCTTTCAGCAGTTAATGATTCCATACCTTGAAGAAAGATCCGGACTTGGAGATAGTGATATTGTTGCAAGTAATAAAAGATTTTACCTGCGCTTTTTTAAGGCTTTACATGAAGGAGATTTAGAGGAAATCTTACTTAACCTTCGATATCAGGAAGTAATCAGAGCTGATAATTTCGCATATGCATTACTTGAAATTGCAGAACCTAGGTTTGTTTTGGATACACTGGAAAAATATCAAGTTGATTTCAGTTTACCGGAGGAAGATCAATTAGCTACTGCACAAAAGGTTCAGACAAGTCAGTTAACAATACTTCAAAACGGAACAGCAAGAGCAAAACTGAAAGAAGAGGAATCTTTGCAATATCTTGAAACTTTGTATAAAGCATCACTGAGTCAAAAAGTTAGTGATGATATTGCAAAGCTATTTTCATTTCATTATGCAGAATTCAGCAGAGCAGTTTTCTTAAGAGAACTTGAGAATACTGTAGATGATGTAAGTGAAGCAAACAGAAGAAGACGTTACCTTGCAGTTACTCATCTGGTTAATGCTATAAATAACAGTTCAGAAGCTGCTGATTATTTAAAGGGATTTATTCTGAAAGAAAAAGATCCTTTTGTTGTTGGTAATGCTGTTTATTTACTTTCAACTAACCTAGGAGAGGATGGTAAAAAGGCTTTAGTTAAGGTGATAGTAGAACAGTCTGAAAATGAAATTGTATCATTGCCTCTTGGTTGTTTAAACCTGCTCTATATTTCAAAAGATCAAAAGGTTTACTTAAACTTAATTAAAGATATATTTAGTTTTGATTATAAAAATAAAGAAGCTTTAAGAACAGCATTTGAAAATCTTGCAGATGAGCCTTTGTGTCCGATCTCAAAAGAAAATGGTGACTTTTTATTTGCACCTGCTCAAGAACAAGATCCAGAACAGGTTGTAGATTTAATAGGATGTATAGAGCCTGAAACTTTTTTCCAGTGGGCATTAACTGATTCAAAAGATGATGAAGCGTTAAGAAGAAATTCTCAGGGAGTTCTAGATTATGCCTGTGTGGTAAGTTCTGAAAGAGTTTATAGTTTTTTATCATGGATATTAACAAACGGATCGACTTCAATAAGTGCAGAACTTACTAGAAAGCTTGGTGGCATGGGGCAGGCAGGCAGGAATGATGAAGTGGTTGAAAAAATTAGATTTTATAGTTCAAGGAATTGAGTTCGCTGAAGATTAACTTTTAACACTTAGCAACTTAATATTATTTTTATATTTCAATCTTGGAAGCTTAATATTATTTTTATATTTAATATTGATTTACAGGTATTAAATTAGCTATCATTGGGCCATAGGTTTAGTTAAGGTTTATTTAAGAAGAGTAAAAAGAGGAATAAATGGCTGGAGCAATATCTGTAAACCCTTTGTCCGGAATGTGGGATAGCTATCGTAGTACTGCTACGACTCCTCTTTCAGGAAGATTGAATGTAGAATGTCAAACCATAGATGAGGTCCTTACAGATCCTAATGCTACAAGAAAGTCAGGATTTACTGATTATGTGAAAAAAGGACATGCGTGGTCTTTGTTTAATGCAGGTGTTGGAGGTCTGTTTGCTTGGCTTTCATCACGACTGGAGAGTGGATTCTGGAAGGTTACTCTTGGATTTTTCAGTGTTACTAATTTTCTAAGTGCAGCTACTCAAATAATTGTTGCAACTTTTTGTACCAATCCTGAAGAAGAAAAGATGAAGCAGCTTATTCCAACATATATCACAAAAGAAGAGCCATCTTTAGTTCTAGATGATGTAATTTTGAATCCAGATCACGAGACTGAAATTAAACTTCAAGTTGAAGAAGCAAGAAAGAGAGGAGTAGTACTTAATATTTATGGAACTATTGGAATTGGTAAAACCATGACTGGTAGGGCAATGGCGGGAGAAATTGTTAAATCAGGACTTTGTAAAAAAGCCCAGTTCTGGTATGGAAAAGATGAGTTGCTTAAAGTAGATGCAGTAGATCATTTTGGTGGACCTGTTACGATTATGGGTTATACACTAATTGGTGGGGAAACCATAGCACAGAGAGTTGAAAGGGTTGTTGCAAATGCTCTGGCACATTACAAGAAGACAGGTGAATATGTGGTTATTGGATTAGACGAAGCACATGTTCTTCTTGAAGGACATGAGTCAAGATATAGTCGTAGAAGTTCAACTAAGGCAACAGATAGGCCCGCTATAATTCAGGCATTTGCAAAAATGGTAGATAAAATACAAGGCAAAAATGGTGATTGTAAAGGTATTGTATTAATGTTAATGTCTAACTCTGCAGGAAATAAATTTAAATTTCTTGAAAGAAGAATGCCAAATCTAGAATATAAAAGACCTAACGCTGCATTGAGAGAAAGATTTTTAAAAGTAATTATTCCAAGGATCTTAACAAAATATGGAATCTCTGAGACGGTTTCTTCATCAGATTATTTTAGACTTGCTGCAGTAGGTACTGAAAATATATTCCAGAAATATTATGCAAGTCATGTATATGACATTGCTGGAGTAGAGACAGATCATAACCCTGATTATGTTAAAGCTCAAAAAGATGAGCTTAAAAACTTTGATTTGCTGCATTTTGATGCTATAGAGAAAGCTGTTGATAAAGCAGCTTTTGATATTAAAAATGGGCGTGGTAGTGGCACATTTACTGATCGACTTGAAGAAAAATTAATGGCACTCACTCAAAGTGCTGCAAGTGATAAAAAAGCTATAGAGGATGAATTAAAGGATAAAGCAGGTGATAGTCATATTATATCGTGGTCATTTGATGATTAGCTCCTCACAAAAGTCCAGTAAAGGTAAATATAAATGAGTTCATTAGTATCATTAATTCAAGGATTAGCTTCACAAAACCTAGATGTTTTGAAATACACAAAAGCGGTTCTTTCCAAATGCCCTGCTGATGAGCAAGTAGATGCTAATGGAGTTGAACGTATTATCCTTGCAGACGGTACATTAAATGCAGGGTTGCCTGCTGAGGCAGAGAAAAAACAAGAAATATATAGAACTGTAGCAAGCCAAGTAAGACTTTTGCGGCAAATAGGTGATTCTGGCTTGATTAATGATGCTTCAGATATTATTCAACAAGGACAGGACGATCCTGCGCAAGCAGTAGTTGGCATATTAGATTTATTGCGTCAAAGACATGGAGAGGTTCTTCCAGCAGCTGAAGAGTTTGGTAATGATTTGCTTGAAAGTAAAACAGGTACAGAGCTGATAAAAGAATTAGGATTAACCCCGCAGGATCTATACAAAATTACTCGTGGTGAAATTGATTTAGACTTACTTAAAAAAGGACTACCCGTGCTGCAAAGTGTTCTTGGATTGATTGCTGATAATCCTGATATGGAAAAGCATATTAAGAAAGCAGGGTTAACCCCTAAGGAACTAAAGGAAATATCTAAAGGAAAGATTCCCCCTGAAATAGGCAAAAAGATTTTTGTATTATTGCAGAATGAAGAAGTAATTAAATTTTTAGAACAAGCAGGTGCAAGTCCAATGTTGCTTAAATTACTTCCATTGCTTATAAAAGATGATTCTGGTTCTAATGTTATTGAGGATGTAGTTGGAGAAGTATTAGAAAATTCTGAGGTTCAAGGATTGTTAGGAGCATTCGGCATAGAGTTGCCTAAAAAAGTAGCTCCACCACCACCTTCTCCTTCCGGTAAAGGCTGGGCAAATGGTTATGGTACTTGGATCGTAGGTGGTGGCAGTGCTGTTCTGGGTGTAATAGGTTTCTTTGTTGAAGATAATGTGATTAAAAGTGTATTGATTGCTTTAGGAGCTCTTGGAGTTGGTGGTTCAGTAATTGGTTCGTTTGAAGCTCCACGGAAAATGCTTGGTTCCGCAAATTAAAATTTTAAATCCTTATCCCTCTTTTTTCTTTGGTCTTTCTTTTGATTTCTTTGTCATCCACCAGTCCAGGTAAAAAAAGTTACCTGCAAAAATACTGGAAACAAGTAATAAAAAAATTAGATATGTTATTTCATTACTCATTGGGAATTAATCCTTTTCAATAGCCTCAAAACCTCTTTGAATTAGTATAACACCTAAAAATGCTAACAAAAATGAAATTAAAAAAGCAATAATTATATTTGGTTTCAAATTGATAAATCCTGAACGGAACATATCTATAGCAAGGCTACCAAAAGGACTCATTAATGCAAATCCTGCTATTTTAAATATTTTAGCTCTATAGCTCTTTTGTTCAAAAGTTAGCATAAATATAATTATTCCTAAATAGCATGTCAATTTGATTTGAGCGCTGACTTTATGAATTTGATACCGTAGGTTACATTTTTGTTTCCATGTAACCTACGGTTACATGGGGTTTAATTTATTGTGTGAAATAATATCTAAAAATGTGTGTGGAAGAATTATTTGAAAATAAATATAGAATCAAATCAATATGATTGCCGGATTGGAATTATGAGGCAGACGGTGCATATTTTATAACTATTTGCGTGAAAAATAGAAAATGTATTTTAGGTGAAATTATAAATGGAAAAATGGAATTGTCGGGAATTGGTGAGATGGTACAAAAATATTGGGATCAAATCCCAGAACATTTTGGAAATATACAATTGGATGAATTTGTTGTGATGCCAAATCATATTCATGGAATTGTGGTGATTAATAATTTGCGATGTGTGCATTGTAGAGACGTTGCATGCAACGTCTCTACGGGAAATATAATGTCACGAATATCACCAAAACCAAAATCATTATCAACGATTATCAGATCATTTAAATCAGCGGTTTCAAATTGGTGCCATAAAAATAATTTTGCATTTTTCCAATGGCAACCACGATTTTATGAACGGATAATTCGTGATGAAAATGAATTAAATCAAATTAGAAAATACATCAGGAATAATCCGATAAAATGGGATTTAGATAGAAATAATTCAGGTATAAACCAGCAATCCTTAAAAAATCATTAATTACAATTATCTTTAGGTTAGCAAACCCCTGAAAGTTGGAATGAAATCATTGTATTGGCTCTAAAAAGGGTAGTTCTTTCGGCTAGTATGCAATCCTTCTTCGGTTATTATAATTATCTATTATGGACTTTAACAAACTCACAACAAATTCTCAGCAGGCTTTAGCAGCATGTCGTTCACTGCTTGAAAAATATGAACATACGGCACTTGAACCTGAACATATTTTAATTTCATTAATTGAGCAGACAAATGGAATTGTTCCTCAGGTCTTAGAAGAACTTGGAGCAAATAAAAAAAAGATTCTTGAGAAACTTCATGAATATCTAGCAAGACAGCCAAAGGGGCGAGCTTCTGCAAGCAGTGGAGAACAGCTTTATTTAGGTTCAAAAGCAAATACGCTTTTGGAAAGAGCCTATGATGAAGCAAAAAATATGAAAGATGAATATGTAAGTGTAGAACATATTTTGCTTGTACTTTCTGATCCGCAGATTAAATGTGATGCACAAAAGATTTTACATGAAGAAAAAATAACAAGAGAACAGGTTTTAAAAGTCTTAAGCAAAATTCGAGGAAATCAAAGAATTACAAGTCCTACCCCGGAAGCAACTTATGATGCGCTTGGTAAGTATGGTAGAGACTTGACGGAGACCGCAAAGAAGGGAAAGCTTGATCCTGTTATTGGAAGGGATGAAGAAATTAGAAGAGTAATTCAGGTTTTATCACGCCGTACTAAAAACAATCCTGTTTTAATCGGTGAACCGGGAGTTGGTAAAACAGCAATTGCAGAAGGGCTTGCACAGAGAATTGTAAGAGGTGATGTTCCTGAAGGGCTGAAAGATAAAAAAGTAATTTCACTTGATATGGGAGCTCTTATTGCAGGGGCTAAATTCCGTGGTGAATTTGAAGAAAGATTAAAAGCAGTTTTAAAAGAAGTGCAGGCTCATGAGGGTGAAATTATTTTATTTATAGATGAATTACACACAGTAGTGGGCGCCGGCACTACAGGTGAAGGGGCGATGGATGCCGGAAACCTTTTAAAACCTGCACTTGCACGTGGTGAACTGCATTGTATCGGGGCGACTACTCTGGATGAATACAGGAAACATATTGAAAAAGATGCAGCGCTTGAAAGAAGGTTTCAGACAGTGCTTGTGGATGAGCCTACGGTAGAAGAAACTATTTCAATTTTACGGGGTTTAAGAGAAAGATATGAAGTTCATCATGGTGTAAGGATTAAAGATGCAGCTTTAGTAAGTGCTGCAGTGTTAAGTCATAGATATATTTCAGCCAGATTTTTGCCGGATAAAGCAATTGATTTAGTGGATGAAGCTGCTGCAAAATTAAGAATTGAAATTGATTCAATGCCTGTTGAGCTGGATGAGCTGGAAAGAAGAAGGATTCAGTTAAGCATTGAAAGAGAAGCTCTAAAAAAGGAAACGGATACTGCTTCAAAAGAAAGATTAGAGAAGCTGGAAAAAGAATTAAATGAATTACAGTTAAAAGCAGATATTTTAAAAGCCCAATGGCATAAGGAAAAAGGCGGGATTTCTGTTATAAGACAATTGAAAGAACAAATTGAAGAAACAAAAAGACGGATTGAACAGGCTGAAAGAGAAACAGATTTACAAAGAGCAGCAGAGTTAAAATACGGGAGGCTTATTGAGCTTGAAAAGAAATTAAAACAGGCATCACATTCTGGAACCTCTGAGAACAATGGCAGAATGTTAAAAGAAGAAATTGATGAAGATGATATTGCAGAAGTAGTTTCAAAATGGACTCATATTCCGATAAGTAAGCTGCTTGAGAGTGAAAAACAAAAACTGATTAAACTTGAAGATGAAGTCCATAAACGTGTAATTGGTCAGCATGAAGGTGTAAAAGCTGTTTGTGATGCTATCAGGAGATCAAGAGCCGGTTTAAGCGATCCGCAGAAACCAATTGGTTCATTTATTTTTCTTGGACCAACTGGTGTAGGCAAAACTGAACTTGCAAAATCACTTGCATATGTTTTGTTTGATGATGAACAGAATATGATTAGAATTGATATGAGTGAATATCAGGAAAAGCATACTGTAAGCAGATTAATAGGTGCTCCTCCAGGATATGTCGGCTATGAAGAAGGCGGGCAGCTTACAGAACAGGTAAGAAGAAAACCATACTCAGTGGTTTTATTCGATGAAATCGAAAAAGCGCATGCAGATATCTTTAATATACTCCTGCAGGTTTTGGATGATGGCAGATTAACAGATTCCCAGGGTAGAGTAGTTGATTTTAAAAATACAGTCATTATTATGACTAGTAATATAGGGAGTCAGATTATTTTAGAGTATCAGTTGAAACTAAGTTTAGAAGGTGGAGACAGAGAAGTTTATTATGAACAGGTAAAAGAAAAAGCATTCGGGATTTTAAGAGAGCAGTTTAGACCTGAATTTTTAAATCGTGTTGATGAAATAGTAGTCTTTAATCCACTGAGAACAGATGAGTTAAAGAAAATTGTTGATATTCAACTTGAGCGTATAAAGAAGAGGCTGGAAGAAAAGAAATTAAAACTTGAGTTAACTGAAGATGTTAAAGATCATCTGGCGCGTGTTGGTTATGATCCGACCTTTGGAGCAAGACCATTAAAAAGATTAATTCAAAAAGAGCTTGAGAATGAGCTGGCTAAAGATCTTTTAAGTGGAAAATTTATCGAAGGTGACACTATTAAAGTGGATTATGATGGGGATAAGGTGATTTTTTCTAAGGTAGCTCAGAAGGTGAAAGCTTAAATGTCATTCCGGGCTTGACCCGGAATCCAGGTTGACAAGCTAAATAAGTTCACAATATAAATCTTTCCAACCAGGGTTAATACTCTCTATTAATTGAAGTTTCCACTTTCTTTTCCACGATTTAATTTGCCTTTCTCTTTTTAAAGCAGAACTTATGTTATTTGTTTCTTCAAAATATACAAGTCTATTAATACAATACATCCTTGTAAATCCATCCACAAATCCCTGTTTATGTTCATATACACGTCTTATTAAGTTGTTTGTTATTCCAGTGTATAAAGTACCATTTCTTTTACTTGCTAGGATATAAATATAGTAAGACTTCATTATATTTGTATTTTACTGGATTCCTGCTTTCGCAGGAATGACAAAAAGAATATACCTCTTAAATTTTAAAAGTTTTTTATAAACTTGATACCTATGGTTACATTTAATGAGAGAATGTAACCGTGGGTTACATAAAACAACTTTCAGAAGATTTAATAAAAAAAATTGCAGCTGGTGAAGTTATTGAAAGACCGGCATCTGTTGTGAAAGAACTCGTTGAGAATTCCATTGATGCAGGGGCTACAAAAATTGAAATTGAAATTGAAAGAGCTGGGAAATATATAAAAGTTTCTGACAATGGCATGGGAATTGAGCCTGAGGATATTGATTTGTTGTTTGCAAGACATGCAACAAGTAAAATTAAAAACTTTGATGATCTGTGGATTATTGATACTCTGGGCTTTAGAGGGGAAGCGCTTGCTTCAATAAGTGCGGTAAGTAAGGTATCCTGCAGATCAAAGCATATAAATCAAGAATATGGTTTTGAAATTAAAGAAATTAATGAAAAAATAAATAAAAGAAGTTCTGCAATTGCAATCGGTACTGTTTTTGAAATTGACGATCTTTTTTACAATGTACCTGCTAGGCAGAAATTTTTAAAATCAGAAACCACAGAATATGGACATATTTCTGATGTAATTATTTCACTTGCTCTTTCTCATCCGAAGATTTCATTCACGCTTAAAAACAATAAGAACATTGTTTTTAAATCCAGCGGTTCAAATGATTTAAAACAAGTAATTTCAGAATTGTTGGGAAGTGATTTACAGAACAAGTTGATTCCTGTTTCCGGTACTAATAATTTTTTAACATTTGAAAGTTTTGTAAGTGCACTGGAGATTTTCAGATCAGAGCGTAAATTTATTTTTATTTTCATAAATAAGAGACCGATTAAATGTCAGATTATTTCAAAAGCTGTTTTAAGTGCATTTGAAGGTTTGTTACCATCGGGGAAATTCCCTGTAGTGGTTTTAAATCTAATTTTTAAACCAAAGTTTGTCGATATAAATGTTCACCCTTCAAAGAAAGAAGTTCGATATACGCAGCCGAATGATGTCTATAATCTTGTTTTGTATTCGATTCAAGATGCTGTTTCAAAATATTATAAAGAGCAGTATAAAGAAAAATCACCTTATTCATTGCCCGTTAATGAAGTTCAGGAGGTTGAAAATAAGACTGTTGAGATGAAAAAAGTAGATGTAGATATCGCTAAATCTCTACTGCCTATAACTACTTCTTATTCTAAAGCGGCATTAGAATTTTATTCTAGAGAAGAAGAAACAACAACGATGACGCTATTTTCCATACCAAATTTAAAGTGCACAATTATTTATTCTGATAAACCTATTGCTAATATGACGAAAATTGGAAATAAAACAATCTTTGAGGTTGGTTCTATATTTGATGATAATTTACAGGTGATCTTTAGCGGTGAAATAGTCGGGGAGCAGAATTATCAAAAAGATTTTTTTAATTACCTGGCTAATTTAAGCAGTTTAATTTATAAAACATATATGAACGATAAAACTGTTATTCAGCAAAAGATAGTAAATAACAGTTTGGACGATGAGGAAAATAAAGAAAAATCTCGGAAGAAACCTTCTGATTCTATCCTCTATAAGATTTGGGAAAGGGATAACTGGACCTGTGTTTATTGTGGGAAACAATTACTTGACCCGAAAGTAGCAAAAAAAACAATTCCTGAAGCAGAAAATGCCTTTGTAAGCGTTACTAACACTAAAGGAGAAAAAGTTACAAGTCACATTATAAGAGAATATATTGCTTCTTATGATCATTATTTACCGGTAAGTAAATTACCACAATTTAATTCTGATGAAGAAAATCTCTTTGCCTGTTGTCTCGAATGTAATCAAAAAAAATCCAATTCGCTTGAACTTAATTCCTGGAAACCAAAAAGGAAAAATAACTGGGATAAACCACTGGAAATAGGGGGAATTAAGTTTGATAATCCAAAAGTTTTAACATCTAAGTAGGTGTGGGTAGCGACCTACACCTACTCACGATTAAACTCATTGACTAATCTTTTTAGATCTACTAATAACGTTGGTCTTTTATTTGAAAGTGTTACAGCAGCTATATAAACACCATTTCCAATTAGAACAGGCTCAAGAGGTTCTTTAAAACCAGGTTCTGTATCAACTACCTTTATAATACCTTCCTTAAGCCCTGCATCATTAGGTCTTGAAGCAGCGATTGTAATTGTTCCTTCACCAGGGTTTAAGGAATCTGTGAAGTGTTCTTCTACTAAACATTCTCCTGAATCTTTCAAATCATTTCTAAAAGCTTCTGTAGCTCTAAAAAATCCTTTTGTTCCAAAAATTTCAATTTTAATCATGATAATTATTTTAACATCTAAATAAAATACTAATAAAACTCTGGATTTTCAAGCCTGAACTGCTTTCCTATTAGATGCCTTCTATGAGAGAAAAATCTATTTGATACACTGCTGGATATATCATCTAATATGTTTTTAACTTTGTTTAGAAAATTATCTTCAAAGTTAAAAAACTTTAGAGCGGTATTTAAAACACTTAGCGGCAGTGATGTGAATCCAAAATATGCGAGATTTCTTTTTTCTCTATTAAACTCTTTTAAATTATCGATTTCTGCTTTTTCCAATCTCTCTGTAGTCTCAGGATTTTTAATAGCTTCGTCAAGTTCTTTTGTCTCGTTATACATAGGCATTACTATCTTAGGGAGATAAATCATCTGCTGAGAAGTAAGAGCACTAGAGTTTAAAATATCAAACATCTTACTGTTTATATGAAATATCTTGAAAATAGCTCCAAAGACAGTACCGATAGCTACTGAAAAGAATCCATAAATTCCAAGAACAGGAGCAATAGTCTCAGCAAGTTTTTTAGAAGAGTCTTTTTGAATGGTTATATTAGAACCGAAAGTATTTTTTGTAAGTTTGAATAATTGTTTAACTAAGCCAGAAAAAGATTGATCTTTTTTATCTGTTAAGCCTGCATTTTTATAATGCCTTTCCATGAAGTAAGATGGGCTGATATTATCTCTTTCTTTTATTCTTTTTAATTCTTCAATACTTTTTTTGTTTCTAAACCAGGAAAGCGGCTTATGCCGCAGGTAGAGGAGAAAATCAGTAAAGAATTGCTGGTTAATATGAGCAGGCATTCTAGCCCGCCACCACATAGAAGTAGGTAAACAAAGTAATTTCTTAGCAGGATCACGAATATGAGAAGGTAAAACTTCAGCTAAAGTATAAGCCCATGAATTAATCTCGGTTTCAGTAAAAATAGAAACTTTAGAAAGTGCCCCTGCGATTTTATTTCCATAGACAGCACTCTGATATTGGTTTAATGCAGCATCATCGTCATCTCTACCATAAATCGAATACTGACAGTAACTTCTAATCCCTCGAGTAGCACCATAGGCAAGCTCTGTAAGTTTTTTAAATATTTGTGGAGTAGATTCCCAGTCTGTGAGTTCTTTAAATAAGCCCAGGATGAGGTTTGCAGAGGTGGCTGTGGAGGCGGTAAGACCGAGGGATTCGTTTACAGAGGACCAGTCTTTCCTACGTTCAATATCGTTAAGTGCAGAAGAAAAAACAAATTCTTTTTGTTCAAAACTAAAACCTTTTTGACTTAGTTCATTGTCATACAACTCAAAGGCTTTTTCATTAGAGAGTACAGTATTTATCCAAAATTTATCAAATAATTTCTTATCCTCTTTAGTTGGATCTATAATAAAATCTTCAGCTAAAATTGGATCAGCAAAGCCTTTTCTGCCTCTTGGTGTAGAAATTTCTAATACCTCTTTGGTTAATTTTTGATGTTCACTCCAAGGATAAAGAACCTTGTAGAAGCTATTTGAGTTATTTTTTAAGGAAACATTTTCTACCATTTTCCCCACCTCAATCCGGCAAAATTGTTTTATTTGATAGGGATATTCCCAATTTAATTAAGCTCTTATCAGAAGCAAAGTCTTTGAATTGGTTAAGAAATCGCATGTCATGACGTAAAGATTTTTTAAGAATCAGAGACATTTACTGTATTGCAATTAAGGGATGATTTATATTAGTTCACATGCAGCCAGTTACATTTAATATAGCAATAGAAAATGCAAAAGCACGAATTGCTTTAGCCTTAGCGAGACCAGAACCTGAAAGAAGGCCATTAACTCAAGCTGAAAGAGATTCTCTAACAAAAAGAACACCGGTTCAACAAGTCTTTAATGACCAAAAAATGGATCACGTTGCTGAGTAATTTTTTAGATTTTTAGTTAGAGATTTTTACTGTATTTAAGCTAAGAATAAAAATAGTGAGTTAAAGAAAATAATAATGACAATGGGAACACTTTTAACAATAGTTGGTATTTTGGCTGTAATATTTGCGCCAATAATCACACTAGTGATTTCTAGTATTTTGCAAGATCAGAAGGATAAAAGATATCAAAAAATAGAAATTTTTAAACTGCTTACTGCTGATAGACATGATTTAGTAAATGAAAATACGGTTCGTGCCCTAAATCTAATTGATGTAGTGTTTTCTGATCACAAGGATGTAACTCACTTGTGGAGAGAATATTATGAGATGCAAACCAATACTGGATTTAATAACGAAAATGGTAATAAACTTAGAGAAGAAAAATATAAGGAATTAATTCATGCAATGGCTACTATACTTGGCTATAAGAATTACCATCTTGATATTTCAAGAGTTTATAATCCTTCGGGGTTAGCCACTCAAAAATTTTTGAACAATTCAATATTACTTGAGCTTCATAAATTACTTTCTAATAGTGAAAAAGTTAATATAAATATAACTCCTATTGGTATAGCACAATCGATAATTGAAAACAAAAAGGAAAATCATAAGGATTCAGTAAGTATAGCTGGAGAGCCAAATGGAAACGGTGTTAAAGAAAAAGAAGGTTAGCGGTAGTTGCAGAATTTGCTATTTTACGTGAAGAAGTAAATAAAAATATGAATCAAATCCCCCTATTCCCAAATTAAAACATATTTTGTATCTGGCTTTGTGCATTTGTAATCTTCGGGTCGATTCGATACAGATCCCCATAAAACATTTTTTCGATCTAAAATTTCCGCAATAACAGAAAATCCATTTTTGCTTCTCAAAATTAATCCATTTATAGAGCAATATTTCTTAAGTTCTTCTAAGGTAGTAAATTCAATAAATTCTACTAAAGCCATATTAAATCTTTCCAACTCCTTTTAGATTAATTATAAAAGATTCTATAGCATCATTGCTTGGTGGATTTAGAGATTTACTTAACAATTCTCTGATATCAAATTCTGATAATTTTATTGATTGCCTTTCTAAGATTTTAACCCCTAAATTTTCCAGTTCAGTTCTTGTTAACAGATTTGAGGGCCATCCATTGTCTATCCAGAATTCAAATTCTCCTCCAGAGGTTATTCCCCCATTAACAAAGTTTTCATTGCTTATAGAGCTATTTGGCAACTCTACTTTTAAATTGTTTGTAGGAATCTCGAAAGAATAAACTTTTTGTCCAATAAATCTATCCAGATCACTAATTGTATCTAACCCTAGAGTTCTTATCAATTCTAAATCAGATAAACTTAAAATATCTTGAATCTCGCTACAGAAAGTTTTACCAGAAAGGTTACCTAAAGTCCTTTCCCCATTCAAAACTTGCAAAGCAGCATCCTCTCTTAATATTCTGTTACCGACAATTACTGAACTTGATACTCTTCCATCGATCAAATTATTACTTATTCGTGTAACAACTAGATTTAATCTCTCATCACTTACATTCCTGACAATTGTAAATAATAAATCATTCAACTCTTGATCAGTAAGTGGAATTGCTAATCCATCTCTGTTAATTACTTTTGTTAAGAGGGCAATATTTTCATCAGTTGCTAAGCCAAATTTGTTAATGGGAAGAAACTTATCGTAGTTTCTATCTTTTAATCTCTGTACTACATCATTTAATACTTTCTTTCCACCCTCGTTTGTTTTCTCAACTATAGTTATAAAATTATTTAATTTGTTTTGTCTAGTTCCTGTAGGTTCTAACCCGGAAAGCGAATTTATTGTTCTTTGTTCACTGACAATTAAATCTTGAACGTTGCTAAAGTTTTCTAACTTAGCAGCTTCTTCGGCTATTTTGACTTCATTAGCCAGATTAGCAGGGAGTATTCCAGGTAGAGCAGTAAGTAAGCTGCCTATTGTGTAACCGGTTTTCCAGCCGGAAGTTTGTGGAGCATTTATATTTGAAGAATTATTCCATAGGTCTTTTACTTCATTAAACCTTGTAGTTATATCTACTTCAGCGCCGATAATTCCAACGACTAATAGTAACCATGAATTAATTGGGAGAATTGCATTCCAGGCAATTATTGCAGCAAGTGTGCCTATTGTTTCTGGATTGATATAAGCTGAAATATCATTTCCAACTCTTGCCTTTAATCCGTTAATTATTTCAGCCCAGCTTGAAACATCTTCTATGTATTTAATATCAGGAGCTTCAGTATAAGTTATTCCACACATTAAAGGATTGTCAGCAGTTTGTAATCTTAAATTTGGATCAAGAGTTGAAGTTTTTGCTTCACTAATTACACAAGTAAATTTCCAATATGCTTGATTAACCTTATCTGTATAACCTGGTATTGCTGCATCAGTTTGTAATAAGTAGCCAAGTGTAACTAAAAGATCCTTCAGCTGTGCTACTGAAATAGTTTTTCCACTGTAAGTAGCAGTCCTATCATCCCCATCCCCGATTTTAAAAACTTCCTGGCTTCCTATGTTTAATTTACATGTATCAAACTCACTGCCAGAGGTAACAGTAAATGAAATATTGTTATATTGCTTCCAGTCAAGCGGTACTGTAAATGGAATATTCCCTTGTAGTGCAGAATCGATTCTATTTGTCGGATCGATAATTTGCTTTACATTTGAAATATTGAAAGAAATATTCTCAAAATCAGGCTTAAATCCATCAGCCATAACATCAAAAGACATTGATTTTAATTTATAGGCGAATAAAACAGGAATGTTGGCTTCTGCTGTATCTGGTTCAAGAGTGCATGAAGTGACGATTTCTCCTTTTGTCTTAATGACTTTAACGCTTGCCAGATTATTTATATAGTTATCCAGGATGTTAACTTCATTCCAACCTTCACTTAAAATTCTTTTTTGAATTAATCTGAGGAACTCTTCATTTCTGTAAAGTGAAATTTTTACTTCGCTTGTTTCGATAGGAAGTTCTGGGATACTTATTTCTCTGCTTAATGTAGATTTTGGGATAGTAATTACTCTGTTAAATTGACCGGTATTGCCAAGAGGATTATCGTTTTCATCAAATGGTTCTACTACCAGTCTTAAAGCATATTTATCATTCAATGGAGCATTATTAGTAATGGTTAAATCAAGGACCTGGTAACCTTTTTTAGAATTAAGTTTTAGTGAACCATCTTTAATTTTAGGTTTATCGAGAAGTATAAGTTTTAACGGTTCTCCATATAGATAAGCTGTGCTTGTTATGCTGGCAGTTGATACTGCAGAATAAAGATATATGGGTCCAAAGGTTTTAAGGCTTGTAAAATCTTCTTCAAAAGATGAATTTGTCAACAGATTAAAATTTAAACTTGGTGTTTTAAAATTTATTTCGGTTTCACTTGATGCTGTCATAGTGCTTTGAACAATTAACTCCTGCTGTTCATAAGAAAAGAGGGATCTGATATCTTTGTTTTTTGAATATGGTAATTTAATTCCATATTTAATTAATTTTTTAATTTCAGAAGGATTTGAGTCCTGTTCTTCAGGAGGAAGATCTGATTTTGTGATTTTTGCTTCAATTGGTTTAGACTCTGAGCTGATAACGGTGTAATTAGTCGGAGAAATGATTTGTGCCGGCAGTTCAAAATCAATTCCTGTAGTTTTTGTAGCCAGGAATGAATCAGCAGCTGTATCTTTTAACACTCCTTCATTTGTAGAGTTGGATCTATCTTCTGGAGGGAAATCAATAGTTGTTGAGATAGTATAAGCTTTTGAACTGTTTGTATATTCATCAGGAGTAAAAGAAAAGCTGCATTTTTTCTTAAGGTAGTTATTTGGATAAGTTTGTCCTTGTATCAGCGGGCATTTGTCATCCGGGTTAGAGATTGAAACGGTTTCTCCGCTTGGTTTTGTAATCACAATAGATGAGACTGTAGGTTTTCTTTCTGAAGAGAATGGAATACTGTCAAAAGCCTCAATAATAAGTGAGAGATCATTAACGTAGGGAAAAATAAGGTTTGAAGGTGTAAGTCCTGATATCTCAGCGCTAAAATCGCGAATAACATTGATTTCAAAATTAGTTGTAGTGGATATAGCTTTGTCTTGGAAAGTCGTACCATATTTTGTTTTAGAATTTTCATCGGCAAATAAGGTCTGTGTAATTGTATGTCTGCCAAGCGGCCACATAAAAGAAGGGGTTCCATTTGGTGTAATGAATTGAGCTGCTTTGTCAGTGTTTAAAACTCCTGATTCAAAAAGTTTGATTTCTCTGCATTGTTCATTCAGCCCGGAAAGTTCGCTGGTGATTTCAAGCGGTAGTATGAAAGGATATGTTCGTGGAATTGTAAGAGACTGTTGCCCATCTATTGAAAACGAATAATCTTTAAGAATTAAATTAGCTTCTCCCAGAGTCCCTTTTATATTCCTATCATCACAAACGGGAATTTTTGTTATTAACTTAAAGGCTTCTCCCTGTTTGAGCTGAATAGGAATAGAGCTATTATTTAAAATTTCTTTTATATCTTTAAGATCTGTTTTGCTTAATAATCTGGCTTTAAGATCTGATGTGATTTCAATTTTTTCAAGAGACTTATTCCCTGCTTTATCTTTAGCAAGGATTTCAATAAAGTTAATCTTATCTTCCATTGCACCAGGATCAATTTTAATACTAAAAGCTTTTTTACCATTATCTAAATTATCAATTTCTTCCTCATTCAAAGCTTTGAATAAAGAATTTTCATTAATGCTGTATGAAATTGAATCAAATAATTTATCTTCAATGGTTCCGGAAATTAGAAACTTACCCTCAGGAAGTATTAAATCATTTTCATTCGGTGATTCTATGTTTAACATAGGTTTCTCAGTGTCCAATACTACACTTCTCTCTTCACTCATTACCACCTGATTTGAACTGTCAGAAGTTTCAAAGTAATAAGTGTTTTTACCTTCGCTAAGCGAAATGGTCTGATTTGAATTATTTGGGTCTAGTTCAGTAACGGTTTCATTTCCGTCTTCATCTTTTACTCTTATCCGTAAGCTGTTATTTGGATCGAGTGAATTTGCAAAAGATGCAAGGATCATAAAAGTAACTATAGGTTGGTTTTTAAATGACAGCTGACTTAGATCATCTAAGAGATAAACTCCCCCAACTCCTGTTCCTGCTACCGTTATACTTGGTACATTAAATACAAATGTTCTTGTAGATTCGTTTATAGATACGATAAGTTTAGGACTATATGTTCCGGGAGTAGTGTAAGTGTGTGTAAAAGTTTTGCTGATTAGTTCGTCAAAGCTAGTAACAATAGCACTTTCAATAGTGGTATCGTCGCCATAGTCAAGCTCATATTTTGACACGGTAGCATTAACTGCTTTTGCAGTAGAACTGTCAATCATTAGATTAACTGTAAATGGAACAATGCCTGTTGTGTTGTCTGGCTTTATATCCAACAGTACAAAGTTTGGCTCTGCATTAAATGTAATTGTTCCGGCAGAGGCTTCCCATGTTTCTTTTGTGCTGTTTCTAAATAATGTAGTAGTTGTAAGTTTAGGGGTGACAGATTTTCTATCTGTGTAAGGGTTTCCGTTAAATGATTTTTTACCATTAAAGTAATAGTGGGTAGGATTTGCTTGTGTACAGTCATCTGGTGGTGAAGTTCCTGTGCAGCTCCCATCGCCAAAATCCCACTTGTAGTTAGTAGACTGAGCATTTGAGCTAAGTGCGGTCACTGTAGATTTAAATTTGACGGGGACTCCTATATGAGATTCTTCGCTATCGCTTAGAATGACATTGTTAGGGTCAAAAACTTTTTTATCAGATGGATCAGTCGTGGCAAATACTATTACCATCTGTGATGGTTTAGTGAGAGTTATCGATTCAGTAGATGCACTGTCAGTCAGATTTGTTTTATCTTTAACAGTTAATCTGGCGAAGTAACTTCCCGGGGTGTAAATATTCCCTGAAAAGAAAGTTTTCTTATCGTCTGAAATCTTTGAATCTACTGGGAGTGAAACCAGTTGAGCATCTTGGTTGAATTTCAACTGATAAAGTTTCCAGTCATTATTCTTTGAATCTACGTAATCTACAGCGCTGGAGAATCTTTGGTTTGGATCATAACTGTCCAGATCTAAAAATGCAGTAAATAACGGTGGAGTCGTAGAGTAAGTATTTCCTGAGACCTTTATTTTTGCTACAGGAGAATAATTCGGATAAATAAATACCGTCGGTCCGTTATATGAACCGATTTTAGTTTGTATTCCATCTTCCAGCCAGAATATTTCAAGTTTTGGATTTGCAGTAATTGGCGTGGTGGATGAAGTATTTGTGTTTTGATAGCTAAATGTAAAGTTATCATCTGGAATTAATCCACTTTCTCTACCATCACCGGATTTGAAATTGTATCTGAGCTTTGAAGCATTCTCTGCACCTGAAGAAATTTGAACTTTGTATTTAACAGACTGATCGCTTTGAATAACTTTATTTCCGACCTGAATAAATCCTGCGTTTTCAGAATTATTTTCTTCAATTCCAAAAACTGTTTCTACAGCAGGTTTTGGAGTAAATGTAAGTTTGTGGGAAGCAGGGATTAAAGAATCTGAATAGCTAAGTCCAAGTGCTCTTGCTGCAATATAGCTTATAGCTTCAAGACTTGAATAATCTTCATCAGAGTCTGAAATTCTTTTTACGTAAGCAATGACTGTATGGTTTCCTGCTTTTGTACTCACACTTAAAGGAATAGAACCTTTAAAGAATATTTCTCCGTTTGAATCTTTTATACCGTTTAAAACAATGGTTGAATAACCGTTTGAAACATTTGGAATGGTCAGTAATTTTCCATCAGGATCAAATACACTGACAGTAGCACTATAAATCCCTGCTTGATTGTCTTTTGCCCTGAGTTCAACATCAAAACTGTTTCCCGGAAATGGCTGGACAGGTGTTACTTTGAATGAACCATTTAAAAGTTCCACTGCATTTTTAACTGTTAGCTGTAAAATGCTGGATTGTTTTCCGTTTCCTATAAGTTGTACAGATTTTGGACCAGTACTTGAAAATTTATCAGGTAGGCTTGCAGTAATTTGATTTCCTGTAACGGAGAGTTTTGTAAGCGGTTGATTATCTACAAGTACATTTAGACTTTGATCAAAGTTGTTACCGTAGAGATTTAATACTCTGCCTGTTCCTTCAAGTGTAACTGAGGTCGGATTAATTGAATTCAGTATTATTCCACCGTTTGAGAATGTTGCATTGTTGACTATAAGTTGATCTGTGCCTGTTCCGTTGAAACTTATTTTTAATCCATGCAGGCTGCCGGTCAATGTACTTGTATTTAAATTTTCGTAGTGTAGATTCTGAGTGGTGCTGGAAGAGCCTCTTCCTATATAATTTCCATCAATCCAGAAATCTATATAGTTCCATCCTCCTGAAGTATTTTTATAGTGTGAAAGATTCAGAGTTGTTCTTACATCATAGTTATTATCCAGGCAGAAGGGAATAGTGACAGAACCATTTCCTTCAATAGTTGCAGAAGGAGAAGATAAATAAACATTATTTCCATTTAAAACAGTCTGTGCATCTGCTCCCCAGAATGTTTGAGGGAGAGTTTTATTTATGTTACATGGATTGTTCTGGTTTGCTTTGGTTGTGTAGTACTGTGTGCTTGACTGTGAGCCGTCTGAATTTAGTACTGAGATTGGTTTAAATCCTAAATAATCTACTAAATATGCTGGTATCCTGACATATAAAATGGTTGGACTTACTGCAAATGGAGTTAGCAAATATCCGTCAAAATAAACTTTTGATGTTGTAGTGAAATTATTCCCGTTAATTCTCAGATCAAATGCCCCACGCCCTGCAATTCCTTCTGTGGGGAAAATAGATGCGATTGTTGGTTGGACAATTTTTGTAAATGTAAAATAATTAGCTGTCCATGTGTTTGATGGTAATTCATTTCCAAGACTGTCTACAGGTCTAAATTCAACTCGTTTAACAGTATTTGCAATATTACTTGTATAGGAAATCCCAATTCCAAAATACCATGCTATCGTTCCGACTTTTTCAGAATCCACATAAACATTTGTGGTATACCACTTTGAGAAATAATTACTTGGGAGTGATCCCTTAGTTCCAATTTCAATATAGCCGTCTCTTTCTGTGATTACATCAATGTAAAGTGTTTTAGTTGAACTTGGTGATATAGAAATCCATGGATTAAATACATATGTAGCATTTGTAACTTGAAATCCGGTAGCTTGAGATTTTAGTGTTTTTTTAGCATTGTCATTAGAAAGCGAAGTTGAAGCAATCATACGGGTTTTATTTATTTCTGAGATTGCTTCAATTGTTTCGCTCTTCTGCGGTGACGTTTTATCACCAACACCAATACTTATTCCTCTTATAAAGAATCCTTGATTGAGCAGGGTCTCAATATTTGTATGGGAAGTCTCTTCTGCTTCTACACTTCCATATACTCTTGCCTCCAAGTTTTTTTCAATAATAGTGCTTACTTCACTTGGCAGAATAATTTTATCTATCGAAGCAATTGTTTTATCTGGATCTGTGTTTTGATTTGTAATATCAAAAGTCACTGTAATTTCTTCATTTGTGTTTTGAGCCAGCGTGAAATTGCCTTTTGCAATCTGATTTTGACTTGTATCTGTAGCAGTAAGTTTTATTTTGTAAGTGCCGGGCAATAAATCTTCTGGAATATCAATACTTTCTTCTAAGTACTGTTCATTTGTTAAAATATTGTCTTGATTTTTGTTTGTGAGATCAATTACTTTTTGTGTGATTACTTTTCCATCAGATCCACTACCTGGTCCAATCAATGTATAACCAAAGTTACTTAAGGCAATATCATCTTTTACAAAACAGGAAAGCTTAACTACTCCTCCGGGACTTACTGTTTTCGGTTCGATTGATATTGGTCCGATCTCTGGTTTTTTGTTGTCATTTGAAATGAATGTATCAGCTGCTTCTTTTATCATTGCATCAATTGCTGATTGAATCTTTACATCTGTTTCAAGGTCACTCACTTGTAATGATGTAATACGAACAATGGTATTTCCATTTAGATCCTTTGCTTGATTTGTGATTTTAATAGAAGCAGCTTGTGCAAATCCAATTTGATTATCATTTCCTACTACTATAAGTGTAGGAGTAAATGTACCCTCTTTGTTATAAATGTGTTTTGGTGAGACTCCTGTAGATTTTTCTCCATCACCAAAATCCCATGTGAGGATTTTTAATCCACCATTTGCTTTTGGGTCATAGCTTTCAGAACCGTCAAAGCTAATTTCAAGTCCTGGATCGCCGACAGTTTTATCGCTTAGTATTTTTGCTACTGCTACAGGAGCTTGATCTGGAGTAACTGTAAATGTCTCACCGTAGAATTTAGCTTTACTGCCATCTCCTTTTTCAATTTCTAGAACCGGTGTAAACTGTCCTGCTTTTGTAAACGTGTATTCAAATGTTTCCTGAGTATTTTCGCTTGTCAATTCTTTATTTATATCTTCAGAAATATCAATGAGATTTCCATTTACATCCCAGGTTCTGCCACTCCAGGACCAGTTGTATTTAGGTAGTAGATCTTTGTTTTGCGGATCAAAACTCCCTTGTGCAGAAAGTTTTACCTTTGCTGTTCCTAGAATACCTTTTTCATCACCTTCCAGTTTTATAATCTGACCTACAGGTCCGTTATTTGCTCCTACAATGATGTTCCCGGGATTTATTTTTGTAAATCTGTTATCGGCAGTCAATGCTGTAAGCGTGGTTAAGTAAACACCGGGATCCTGGTAAGTATGTTTGATTACTTCCTGAGTGCTGTCAACAATTTGAAAGTCCCCATCTCCAAAATCCCATTTTAAAGTTACAGGGCTGCCATCATAATCCTGTGAAGATTTTCCGTCAAAGGTAACTTCAAATGGTGCATTGCCTGTCGTCTGATCTAATTGTGCAACTGCATTTGGTTGTGGTTTTGAAATTAAAGTTGAAATTGTTTTTGTGGCTTGACCATTTCTTGGATCGGTTACTGTAAGTTTTATATTATAATTCCCCGAGTTTTTGTATTCATGTTTTGGATTAATTTCACTGCTTGTTTCACTATCTCCGAAATCCCAAAGATATGTAAGTTCTTCGTTATCGGGATCATATGTACCGTTACTTATAAATTGAACTTCGCTTGTAAAAACTCCCTCTTTATTAAGTTTTAAAATACTTTCTTTTGGTACTGCTGCAATTTCTGCCACAGGTAGATTGTTTGGTGCGAGTAATGTCAGTTTGTTTGAAGTAATAATAGTTTTTGCATTAAGTGGATCACTGACAGTAAGTTTAGGCTGATACTTCCCTGCAATTATATAAAGATGTGACGGATTCTTTTCTGTACTTGTCTGTCCGTCACCAAATTCCCACAAATATGAAATCTCATCATTTTCTATATCACTTATACTTGGAGTAAATGTAATTTTTAGTGGGACATCACCACTAATTAAATCTGCTATAAATGTCCCGTCAGGGGCAAAGTTTTTCTCTCTTATTTCAAATTCTTTTGTAACAGTAGATCCCTTTCCGTAAGCATTTACTACATTTAAAGTAGCTGTATATCGGCCTGGTTTTCTATAAGTATGAGATACGACTGGATCTTTTGAAGTATTTGAATTTTCATTCGCTGTATCATTTGATTCATCTCCCAAATTCCAGTTATAAATAAGTGTTTGTCCAAAATATTTTGCCAGAAGATCTTCTGTATCCTGTCCATCAAAAGTAACTATCTGTGGTGCTACACCAATACTTGGAGTGGCATTTATTCTTGCAATCGGGATTGGATCTACTACCATTACATTGAAACCTTTGCTGACTCCTCCTTCCGGAGGTGGATTAGATGCAAAGATTTCAAAACTATTTTCTTTATTTAAAAAGTTCGTAGGAATAGTAGCGATTAATTCTTTTTGTGAAACATATTTTGTCTGTATTTTTAATGTACTGATTGAAGCCGTTGAATTTTGCACAAAATTATCTCCATGCAAACTTATATCGATTGATCTTCCATCCTGGGAAATCGGGAGTAAATTGGGAGAAATCAGCTCTAACATTGGTACACCGTTATATATCCTGTAAGCAACACTATTGCTTAAAAGTTTGATTGCTTCTCCTGTAAAGGATGTAAGGGAATAGCTTATAGGGAGTGAACTTAATTTTATTAAATCAGCAGTCTGTGAAATTAAATAGCTGACAGGGTTTGATGAAAGTTTAACTGCAGAAGCAGGATTTGTAGTGCTGAAACTTACTGGATCTGATGAGAGTTTAATTACAGATGCAAAATTTGTGGTGCTCAAACTTACAGATGGTGAGGTTAGTTTGACTGCTGTAGGTAAGAGGGAAGTGTTAAAGCTTACTGGCGGAGATTGAACTGTTGCGAGATTGAAATTATCATCTATTGTTTGGGCTTTTGCCGGGATGTATGAACATGGATCAATCAGCATAAGTTTTAGGCAAATAAACAGGAGAAATACTTTTCTGAAAGTGAGCCCATAGTTTTTGAAATATTTCTTCACTGCTTATTCCCCTATTTCTTATTTAAAGTCAATACTGCCTGGCATTATTAGTTTTGTTCTAAGCGAGCTCCCCAGACATAGATTTTTTGATTTTTTGTCTGCCCAAGTCCGCCTATGATAAGGGTTTTGCTTTGATTATCCTGGTTTGCATTACTTGTTACATTAAATTTTTGCCAGGTGTTGGTTACAGTTGCATTTGTGAATGCATAGTTTGTCGGATTGTTATTTGCAAACTGATTTGAAGATGTACATCCTGTCGAACTTGAAATGTCACAGTATGGTCCGATCCCAATTGGCACAGATACATTCCCTGAGTCTGTTTTCATCCAGACAGTGAATGTAGTTATTCCTGTCCAGCTACCAACATTTGGGATATAAAGTGCATCGTTAATTGTTCCAAAAGTTAGTAGTGTACCGTTATTTGCATTATTATCCGGATCAAGTACTGCATTTGGAGATATTTTGATATTGCTGTAGTCATATGGATAAGCATGTCTCCAGCCAAATATCGGGGAAAAATTAAATCTTGAAGAAGATTGTATTAAGTTTTGCTTGGTTACATTTCCTACAGAATCTTTTGTGGAAAAGTTTACCTGATCTCTGTTTGTGGTAATTACCTGTGGTTCCTGAGGCAATTGTCCTGCAACAATTTGTGGTGCATTATCCGGCAGATATACTCCCGGTGCAGGAATAAAAGGATCAGTTTCAACTTTAATTACTTTTGTAGTGCCAGCTTCTATTTTTATCGGGATTGATGTAATACCACTGGTAAGTTTTCCACTTCCATTGGTTGGTGTGGTTGTTCCGTCAGTGTTAACACTTAAAAGTTTTATATTTGTTCCATCTGGAACGTTATCACCCTTTATTTCAATAGTTTGATCACCACTAAATGTATAATCAAGCTTTAAGTCGGGTAATGAAACATCTCCTTTTGGATTTTTAATTTCATTTCCTGCAATCTTTGTAATTGCAAGGTTAGCTATTTTTACCAGTTCATTTGGTTTTTCATCATGAGTTACCAGATTAGTAACCAGCAGGATTCTCCCATTTTCTGCAATGTATAGATTGTTGTATTTATCTACCAGGATGGAATTTGGAGATTGTAGGGAAACTGATCTTGGAGATTTAAATTGTCCATAGGCAAGTGTTTCTGTTCCTCCACCGACTGCAGTGGTAATCAATCCATTTTCATTTAAAATTCTTCTTATCCGATTTGTAGAAATATCAGCAAAATAAATATCGCCGTTTTTATCTCCACAAAAACATCTTCCGTCATAAACGCCTGCATATGCACTTTTTGCCTGACCACCATCACCAATGTCAGATGGACTTCCTGTTCCATCTCCTACAAATGATTGTTCTATGAATGTCCCATCATTGTTTGGATTTGAGATTAATTTTGTGATAAATGGCAGCCATGCTGAATTCTGATAGTCACTTGTTCCCAGATAGCAGGTACTATTGTGATCAAAAGCAATCCCTTTTAAAGTAAGGTAACTGGAATCATTTGGATTAAAAGTATATTTTGGATTAAATCCAAGTTGTTTAAATCCGCTTGTTGCACCAAAGAGTTCAGTAGAGCCCGATAGCAGATCAAATTTGTAGATAGTAGTGCCACTTTTATACTGGCCGCTTAAATCCGGGAAACTGGATTTCCCATAAGCATAAATATATTTGTCTTGATCATAGCTTATATTGGTTAGTGAAATCGAGTAAGAGGAGTTAACTGTAATCCCTGGTTTGAATTGCTCTTCAAAGTTAAAAACTTCTTTTACAATTCCATCTTTCAGGGATGCTTTTAATAATCTTGGATTGGTTGGCTGAATGGCATTGTTTGGGTCACCAGGATTATTGTGTATGAGAATGTAAATATTCCCATATTTGTCAAATGTAAAATCGCTTAGCTGCCCAAGACTTGCATCAGCAAATTTTACTGGGGTTCTGTAATCCAGTACTGTACTGCTTTTTGGTTTCCCGATTACCTTATAGATTTTTCCATCAAGAATATTTATTTTTGCTATTACTTTTAAGACAGTATCATAAAAGTAAACATTTTCTTCCTGTGGATCAAGCTGGATAGAGCTAAATCCACCAATATAGGAATCTTCTTTCTTTAAGCCGGTTGAATAAATAGTGTAGTAATCGCCAGCGCCTGCTTTTGCAAATACTGAGACTTGTGGTGCAGTCGTGCTCTGGGCACATGCTTGTGGTACAAAGCAGCAACTTATTGAATACAAAATATAAACAAATAACAGCAAAACCGATTTTATCTTTTGATTGACTAACATTGAATTGACTCCTTCTTTGATTTATGGAAAAGCCTTTTGACTTTGGTGGATAATTCAATCAAATAATTTAGTTCATTTGCAATAAGGAAAAGCCTTTGGTATGTAAGCACAAAATATATCTGTAATAAGAATTTTATTTGAATATAATTATTATGTTTTGAACCGAAAAATTATTTTTTAGAAAAATAGAGCAAAATCGTCTTAATTTAATCAAAGAAAAAATCTTTGAATGTAACCTATGGTTACATGAATCTTTTTATTCTTTTAATTATTTAAAGATCATTCTTGAAGAAATGTATCTAACAATGTAACCCACAGTTACATCGTTTTTGTTCTGGGATGAGAGATGTTATTTAATGAAAGATGTCAGATCCAATGACCCGTGAAATTTTATCATGCAATATAATCCAAACATCCATCATCGCAGATCAATTCGATTAAAAAATTATAATTATTCACAGGACGGTTATTATTTTGTGACGATTTGTACGCAAAACAGACAAAATCATTTCCAGGATCAATGTGTAATAGAAATGATTACAAGATGGTGGAATAGATTGCCAAATAAATTCCCAAATATTGAAATTGACGAATTTATTGTAATGTCTGACCATATTCATGGAATCGTTGTCATTGTAGGGGCAAACCAATGTGTTTGCCCAAATACAAAACGGGGCAGACCCGTGTGTCTGCCCCTACAAATAATTGTTCAATGGTTTAAAACAATGACCACAAATGAATATATTAGAAACGTGAAAAATTTGAAATGGAAATCATTTGATGGGAAATTGTGGCAGCGTAATTATTATGAACGTATTATTCGTGATGAAAAAGAATTGTATAGGGTTAGGAAATATATCAAAAACAATCCATTAAAAGATTGATATGAAAATAATAATGATTATTTATGATAAAATATTTTAATTATGGAAACCACCTCAAATAACATGATCAAAGTCTGTAAAACCAGTGAGTTGCCTCATGGACAGTCAAAATGCGTTCAGGCAAGTGGTAAAGAAATTGCAGTTTTTAATATTAAAGGGAAATATTTTGCCATTGATAATCTTTGTATACATGCAGGAGCACCTTTAACTGATGGCTCAGTAGATGAAGAAAAATGTCAGGTAACATGTGGCTGGCATGCATGGGGATATGACTTATCTACAGGGAAATGTGTTACTCACCCAAAACAGGATGTTTTTACGGGAACTTATTCTGTTAAGGTCCAAAATGATGAAGTATTTGTTATAGTCTAATGAATCTAGGGGACATCTATTTTATAGTCTCGTCCTTCTATTTTGGTCATAAATAAGGAACCGCATTATAAAATAAGATTATGGTACTTGAAAATCTGAAAAAAATAGATCCTGAAATATTTTCTGCTATTGAAAAAGAATTTAACCGCCAGGAAAATAATATTGAGCTTATTGCAAGTGAAAATTTTACAAGCCTTGCTGTGATGGAAGCTCAGGGTACAGTTCTTACAAATAAATATGTAGAAGGTTATCCGGGTAAAAGGTATTATGGTGGGTGTGAATATTATGATGAAGTAGAAAAATTAGCTATTGAAAGAGCGAAAAAACTTTTTGGTGCAGAACATGTAAATGTTCAACCACATAGCGGAGCTCAGGCAAATTTTGCCGTTTTTCTTGCTGTATTAGCTCCTGGAGATACGTTTTTAGGAATGTCTCTTGATCAGGGTGGACACTTAACTCATGGTTCAAAAGCAAATGTTTCGGGTAAATGGTTTAGACCTGTATATTACGGTGTAGATGATAAAGGATTTATTGATTACAATGAGCTTGAAAAATTAGCATTGGCTGAAAAACCAAAACTTATAATTGCTGGGGCAAGTGCATATCCAAGAACTATTCATTTTGATAAGTTTAGGAAAATAGCTGATAGTATTGGTGCTTATTTACTGGTTGACATGGCTCATATTGCAGGTCTTGTAGCAACTGGGTTGCATCCAAACCCTTTTCCATATGCTGATTTTGTAACTAGTACTACCCAAAAAACATTACGGGGCCCAAGAGGCGGACTTATTTTTTGTAAAGAAAAATATGCAAAGCAAATTGATTCTGCAGTTTTCCCCGGTAGTCAAGGTTCTGCGTTAATGCATGTAGTGGCTGCAAAAGCAGTTGCTTTGAAAGAAGCGCTAATGCCTGAATTTAAAATCTATCAAAAAGCAGTTATTGAAAATGCACAGATTCTAGCAAAGATACTAATGAATTCGGGAATTGATGTGGTGAGTGGTGGTACAGACAATCATTTACTTCTTGTGGATCTTAGAAAGGTAAATTTGACCGGAAAAGAAGCTGAGACTTTATTGGATTCGCTTGGAATAACCTGTAATAAAAATACAATTCCACGTGATCCTCAGTCTCCATTTGTAACCAGTGGTATAAGACTTGGTACCCCGGCAGTAACTACGAGAGGACTGAGGAGTAAAGAAATGCAGATTCTTGGTGAAGCTATTGCAAAGATTTTGAAAAATCCAAACGATGACAATATCAAAAATGAAACAAAGCATATTGTAGAATTACTATGCAAAGCATTTCCTTTATATTTTTCTTTATATGCTCAGTATGCTAATAAATAAGTTCTTTCATAATATTCAGTCGATTCAGCTCTCAAGTTTTGTAATTGCTCTTTTGATTTCTTATCTTTTAACACCGTTAATTCAAACCCGCGCAGTAAAACTTGGCGTACTGGACAAACCATCTGAACGTAAGATTCATACTGCACCTGTTCCACGTCTTGGTGGAGTTAGCATTTATGTAAGCATATTCTTAACTTCACTGGTATTTATTGCAGCTTATTGGCACTATAAAATTTCAGTAATAGGGACATTCTCATTGCTTGGAATCTTTGCAGGTGGGACAATTATTTTTTTTCTTGGTTTGTTTGATGATATTGAGCCTCTGCCTGCCATATATAAACTTTTTATCCAGATTATGGCGGCATCAATAGCCTGGTATTTAGGAATAAGAATTGTTCATGTGATTAATCCTTTCTATCATGCTGATTTTGGATTTTTTAGTCTTTCTGTTGGAGATCAATTTTTTAATTTTGAGAGAACCTTAAGTTATTTAATTACGCTTATCTGGATAATAGGAATTACAAATGCAATAAATTTAGTTGATGGTATGGATGGATTAGCTACTGGAGTTTCATTAATAAGTGCAGTTGCTATCTGGAGTGTTGCTGTGGATTATAGAATCAGTCAGCCTGCTGGAGCGCTGATGGCAGCTACATTGGCAGGGGCACTTCTTGGGTTTCTCAGATGGAATTTTAATCCAGCTAGAATTTTCTTGGGAGACTCCGGGGCTTATTTAACAGGTTTTGTTCTTGCCTGTCTTTCAGTATGTTGTGTGATAAAAAAGGTAGCACTTGCTGTTATTTCACCGGTATTGTTTCTTTTGTTTGCTCTGCCAATACTTGATACACTCTTTGCAATAATTAGAAGAACAATAAACCGGAAATCTATTTTTGATCCTGATAAGGGACATTTACACCATAAGATATTAGCTTTTGGTGTTTCACAGAAATATGCATCATATTTTTTGTATTTAATTTCAACTTTGCTTGGGCTTTTAGCAGCATATCTTGTAAGCTTTAAGTCATCAATAAGGTTTTTAGCTTTATCTGCTTTTGTGGTTTCAATAGCTTTGTTTTATACCTGTGTGATTAACTGGAAACGCCAGAAATTATTTAGAAATATTTTTATTAAAAAGTAAGAAAAAATGAAATAAATTCTTAAGAATTTATTTAAAAGACTAAAATAGTCTGATAATTCAATCTTTTAACGATGGTTTAACCTGTATGGATTAATATCTCCTCAGAGTTTTCAGAAGAAATAAATAGGAGATAAAAATATGAGCATGGATAGCGTAGAAAAGAGTAATAGTTTACTGATGGATAAGATTAGTGCACTTGGAGGAGCTAGTATAGGAGCAGAGGAAGATCAGGATAAGAAGACTGATGATGACAGTGTTACTAAGCAAGCTCAACTTACTCAAATGCGACCAAAAGAGCTAAATCAACCAAGTCCAACACAGTGAAGACCCTGGTATTTAGCTGCTTTTAAAGTTTGATATAGGGATTCTAATAGTTTAAATACAGCGGATAAGAATACCTTCTTAATTAAGAAGGTATTCTTTTTCTGTTTTATGTTTGATTGATATATTCCTTTTAACGACTAAAATAACTCATTAAATTTTTTAAAATAGATGTTTTAAGAATTGCTTAACCTTGGCAGATTAATATTTTTATATGTGTTTTAGGGGAAATGAAGGGGGAAAACAATATGAATACAACAAGTAGCATTTCAAGCAGTCAACAGCCTGGCTTAAAAGCTGTTCAACCACAAGGTGAAGGGGATGCTGATACTGCATCACTTTTAGAACAACTTATGAAATTAACTGCATTACGAGCAGCTCAAGGGGTTCAAGTAGCAGCTCAAGGAGGGGGTTAGTAAAATCCAATTCTTGGATAGATAATAACTAAAGTCACAATGGGATTAAATAATCATTGTGGCTTTTTCTTTTTGAATGACAGGAGTTGTTAGTACCATAGATTTCGATTAAATTTATTTAATCTGCATTTTAAAGATCATTTAATTTGTCAGTAGTATTATTACGAAGTATCTTTTAAGTAAAAAAGAGGAGAGGGCAGTATGTCTATAAGTAATATAAGTGGTAATAACAGTGCATCATCAGAAATGGCTGGTATAGAAGAGAATAGTAGTACTGATGATAGTAAGACTAATGAAGATGTTGGTATTATTGATGATTGTATTAAATTGCTTTTGGAATTAAAAGGAACTCGAGGAGGAACTCAAGGATCAACTCAAGGATCAACTCAAGGATCAACTCAAGGATCAACTCAAGGATCAACTCAAGGATCAACTCACAGATCAACTCACAGATCAACTGGAGGAGCAACTGATAACGAAATTGATTCTAATGGTCATGCACTTCTGGCAGATCTGGGACTGATATCTCAGGAACAGCTTAATGACCTAGAAACAGCTCAAGCATCAATTAGTAGCGGAGAGCGAGGAGCATTTCAAAGAGAAACTAAAGCAGCAGGCCAAAGATCACTTGAAAGAGCAGTTCAAGGGAAGAATTACTAAAATCCAATTCTTTGATAGATAATAACAAAAGCCACAAAATGACAGCGGTTTTTAATATCCTGGATCGCTTTCTCCAGGATCTCCATTATTCTGCCGATTAAATAAAAAATCATAGGGTGACGGTATCCCTGGATTTTGATTAAATTGATTTCCATAGGGATTGTTTTGATATAGTGGGTTTTGTGGCAGAGGTTGATAGCCATAATTTTGCTGTGGCAGATATTGTGGCAGCATAACTGAAATCGGCTGACCATTATTGTCTTTTACTGTTTCACCGGTCTTATCGTTTATAAGTAATCCGGTATTGGGATTAATCGAATAACTTCTTGGAGCTGCGATTTTTTGGTTTTGAGCTTCACCCTGTGGAGCATTATTTATTGGTACATTATTTTGATTAATCTGTAATCCTGCTTTATTTATCAGTATTGTTACTCTTTCAAGAAGAGGCTTTGCTCTAGTTGTTGAAATTTCTTTTTTTGATAAAAGCCTATCTTCAAGTGAACTTATCCTTGACTGAAAAGGATATTCATTAAATGTCATATTAAACATTTTTATTTCAATTTGATTTATAGCCCCAATTATACCTTCATTATTTGTAGACTCCTGTGGTGGTGGGGTTTTATCAATGGTTTCTGGTTTAATGGCGTTAATGGGTTCTGGCTTTATTACTGGTTGCTCTATCTCTGGTGTTTTAAGTGCTGTTGTAATTTTCTTAATTCTATTTTCAATACTTTCTTTTGGATTTTGGTTTCCAAATAAAAAATTTTCCAGCCTGGAAACCCTTGATTCTTTAGATTCAGAACTAAAACTTTGATGAAAAACCTTTTCTTCTAAATTACCCAGCTCTTTGTTGTCTGGAGCCTGATTTTGTTTTAAATTACTTTCCTGTGCGCTAGCATTATGCGTGTACAAAGAACTTGATAAACATATGATTGAAAAGAAAGTAAAAAAGAATAAAAGTTTTAAAAAATTAAAACCTTTTCTTTTTCTTTGCGTTTGCACTTTTTCTTTTTTTCTTAACACTTGGCTTTTCGTAGTGTTCTCTACGACGAACTTCAGTTAAAATGCCTGCTTTCTGTACTTTTTTCTTGAATCTTTTTAATGCAGACTCTAAACTTTCACCATCTTCAATTCTAACTTCAGACAAAATAACCTCCTCTTTTATTATTTACCCAAATCTCAAGTTAATATATTATCACAGGAGCTGTAAGCTGAGAGCTGTGCCATAGCAGCCGATCTGTATGTCCATTCTTGAGTCTCCGGCGATATTTTAGTGTAAGTGTTTAAGGGTCATTGAAATTATCATTAGGTAAAACGTAAAAGTTAGTATATCAAGCAAAGTAGTAATTAATGGAGAACTTGCAGCTGCAGGATCCTTTTTAAAATACTGGAGCAGAATAGGGAAAATAGTTCCAAGTAATACGGCACTGGTCATAGAGCAAATTAATGCAAAGGCAACCACTAAACCAAGTGTTGAAGCACTATGTTGTTGCCATGCTATGAACCCCGTTATTATAGAGCAGATAAATCCAATTAATATTCCAATCTTTAATTCATGGAAAATATGTTTCATTGTGTTTTTTAAATCTACATCACCTGTAACCAGTCCTCTTACAATTATTGTGGCTGTCTGTCCGCCAACGTTTCCTGAGAGACCTGATAATAGAGGCATAAATGAAACTGCAATTGGTGCTGCAATAATTGTTTTATCATGTGAAGCAATAATTAATGAAGCAACAGCTTCTCCTGCAAGTGTTATAAGTAGCCATGGTAATCTTGCTCTTACTGCATAAGACACTCTTCCTGAAATAAGTTCGTCAGACCGAAATTCATCACTGATACCAGAACCTTGATAAATATCTTCTGTAGTTTCTCTATTTAAAATATCTACTACATCATCAATTGTTACTATTCCTTTTAAAGTATTCTCTTCATCTATGATTGGGAGGGCTATTAAGTCATATTTTGAAATTGTATTTGCTACGGTTTCCTGATCTTCTGTTACTTTACAGGTAAGAATATCAGTACTCATGTGATTTGCCACAAGGTCACCTGGTGGAGCGCAAATTAAATTTCTTAAGCTGATTACCCCTACAAGTTTATTGCTGTTATCTACAACATAGAGGTAATATACTTGTGCTTTATATTCAGCAGCCTGTCTGCGAACATAATTGAATGCCAGATTAATATTCATATCTGATCTCAGTCTTAAAAAATCAGTAGACATTATTCCACCGGCAGATTCCGGAGGATAATGAATTAATTCTTGTACATGTGCCTGCTGAACAGGATCTGGAAGGATTTTTAAAAGTGCAGATTTCTCTTTTTCGGGAAGTTGAATAATAATGTCAGTAGCATCATCTACATCTATTTGGGAAATAATACCACCAAATTTTTCAGTGCCGAGAGTTTTTAAAAGCATCATTTGTGTCTCAGAATTTAACTCAGTAAGAACTTTACCGGCGATTTCCAGATCAAGTAGAGAAAAACAAAATATTTGTTCTTCCTCTTTTAAATTTTCCAAAATAGGAGCAATGTCTTGAGGGTACTGATCATTTAAGAAATCTTTTAGCTCATGATCCTGATTATTCTCAAGTAACTCATTTACCTTTTCAGGTAAAGTTTGCTTAGGTTGTATTGCTTTTTTAACTGGCATAATATCTAGGATAGTATAAATAGTAATATGTGACTAGTAACCTGTGTCATTCCCGCGAAAGCGGGAATCCAGAAGTGTGTTAGTTTTGTTTTTATCGTCTGGATTTCGGGTTAAGCCCGGAATGACATTTTGCGTTAATAACTTATGGAGATTAATCTCTATGTTTTGGTATCGTTACTTCTGTAGGCATTGATTTCTCATGATTAGCACCTGGTTTTTTGCCAAGAAAAGAAGAAGTTCTTTCTCTTACGTTCTGTAAAATATCTTCATCCATAAATAAGAGTCCGTTTGCTTTTGCAGTAGCAATTGCAGCTTTTTGTTCTTCGCTGTCAGGTTCTTTTACTATAAATGGAATTAAACTATCAAGATCAATAAATCTGTCTGCTACGTCGATTAATTTTGGAGAAGTATTGTTTCTAAAGCCTGCTACTTCAACTCGAGTACCTTTATAAGCTACGGCATTTACTGCATATGCAAAATCTTCATCTCCACTTACCAGAATTGCTGTTTCATATTTGCCTGATAGGCTTAGCATATCAACAGCAATTTCAACGTCCAGATTTGCTTTTTTTGTACCGTCCGGAAAAATCTTTAGCTCTTTTTGAACAACTCTATAGCCGTTTCTTCTCATCCAGAGTAAAAAGCCCTGTTGTTTAGCTGCATTTTCATCAACACCAGTATAGAAGAAAGCTCTAAGTAATGAACCACTGTGGCAGAGCAGTTTTAGCAATTTTGCATAATCAATTTCAATGCCAATAGTTCTGGCTGCATGGAAAAGGTTATTACCATCAATAAAAATAGCAACTCTTCCTCTCGAAGTGTTACCTACGGTGTTAAGTGGATTGTCCATTAATGTGCTCCTCAAATATAGCTATTCTTAAATTTTGTATTTATAACTACCTTAGTTATAAATTATGGCTTTATATCAAGCCTCGGAAAAACTGGCTTTGCTTCACTTAACTTGAAGCACTCTTCTTTGTCTTTCCATCCTAACTTTTCCCACTCATTATACATGTCTGGCTTATTAAAGCCAAGCTGGCTATATATCTTTATACTAGTTTCAGGTATGAATGGGTTGATTAGAATACTTATATTCCCAAGAATGATTAAAGTTTCGTAAAGACAAGATTGTGCATCATCTAATTCGTTGTTTTTAATTAATTTCCAGGGGGCTTTGTCACTAAATGCTTTATTTGTACTATCTATGAGCTGCCATAAAACATCAAGAGCTTCTTTTAATTCAAGCTTATCCATGTGTTTTTCATAGGCTTCTATTGTAGAAATGGTACTGTCTTTTAATCCTAAAAAATTAGTATTGCCCGGGCATTTAATAATTCCATTATAGTTTTTATTTGCAAGGTTTAAAGTCCTATTTAACAGGTTTCCAAGGTTATTGGCAAGATCAGAATTAATCCTGTTTATAAAATTGGCTCTTGAATAATCACCATCTTTTCCAAAGCCTATTTCTCTTAAGAAAAAAAACCTGACAGCATCAGTCCCAAATTCTTTTATAAGTTCATAAGGGTCAATAATATTTCCAGTAGTCTTTCCCATTTTCTCGCCATCTTTAGTCAGAAAGCCGTGCCCAAAGACTTTTTGTGGGAGAGGTAAATCAGCTGACATTAACATACAAGGCCAATACACTGCATGGAAACGTAAAATATCTTTTCCAATAATATGTACAGAACAAGGCCAATATCTTTTGATGGTTGAATCAATAGTGGGAGAATCTAGTTCACTTAAAAGTCCTGATAAATAACCAAGTAAAGCATCAAACCAGACGTAAATAGTTTGCTTGTTTTCATTTGGTACTGGTATTCCCCAACTGACAGATTGTCTGGAAATTGGAAAATCCTTTAAGCCTTCTTTTACCCAGCCGAGTACTTCGTTCTTCCTGTAGGAGGGCTGTATAAAATCCGGATTTTTCTCAAAATGCTCAACAAGTTTTTTTTCATATTTTGAAAGTGCAAAAAAATAATTTTTTTCTTTGTATTCTTGTACTTTTTGCTTATGGATTGGGCAGAGATTGTCATCAGTTAGATCTTTTTCAGACTTAAAATCTTCACATCCTTCACAATATAATCCTTCATAGTCAGCTTCGTAGATATCTCCCTTTTTATAAACTCTGTTAAAAAATTCATGTACTATCTTTTCATGTATTTTTGAAGTGGTTCTTGAAAACTTGTCATATTGTATGTTTAGTAATTCCCATAATTCTTTGAACTTATTACTTATAAAGTCACAGTGTTCCTGAGGAGATTTATTTTCCTGTTTGGCAGATTTTGCGATTTTTTGTCCGTGTTCATCAGTGCCGGTTAGAAAGCAGACATCAAATCCTCTCAGTCTTTTATATCTGGCAATAGTATCGCAGGCTATTGTAGTGTATGCGCTTCCTACATGAGGCACATCATTTACATAGTAGAGAGGCGAGGTTATATAAAAAGTTTTATTATTTTGATTCACTGGGATATTCTAACAACTATGCTGTCATTCCCGCGAAAGCGGGAATCCAGCCTTAATAAGGTCTTTGCATTATTTTTGGATCCCCAATCAAGCTGGGAATGACATTACTTGAAATCCACATTTTACTTAAAATATACTGCTTTTCTTTAATGGCTCAGTATATTGATATTGTTGTGTTTGAGTTTGTTCTTTTTCTTTTGAACGTCCCCAGAAAGCATCTTTTAGTGCTCTTGCTTCCTGAGATTCAGTATTAATCGTGAAATTACTTGGCGCAAAGATAAATACACCCTGTCCAATCCTTTGCTGATGTCCATCTAATGCATGTGTAGCACCTGAGAGAAAATCCACAACTCTCTGTGACTGTTCAGTATCCAGATATTGAAGATTTAATACTATAGATCTTCTGCAGCGCAGTTCTTCAATTATATCCAGAGCCTCATCAAATGATCTTGGTTCTATAACCACTACCTCACTCTGAGGTGTTAATGTTGGATGTTCTATCACGTTTGTAATCTCCTTATTTGTTTTTAATCCCTGAAACCCGATTCCTTTGTCCTTTTTATTAATCATGCGATTCAGGAAAGTAGAAGGAGTTTCCGGTTCTTCAACCTTCCAAAGTTCATCAAAATCATTCGCATCATATAAATCTGTTTCATTACCTTTGTACCATGCTTTTTTAATATTTTCTAAAATACTCAATTTTGTATCCTCCGTTTTTATTCACTGCTTTCTTATTAGAAATCGAATAATCCCCTTCCAATTCTTAACATCGTAGTTCCACATTCAACAGCTGTTTTGTAGTCATTGCTCATTCCCATTGAAAGTTCTCTTATATCAGTCATTAGATTTCTATTTAACTCCTCTTTCAAATTGGAGAGAGATGAAAAACACTCTCTTATGAGATTTTTATCATCTGTCTTTGGTGCAATTGTCATAAGCCCCTTGATTCTTATATTTGGAAGCTTAATTAATTTTCCAAATGAATCTTTCAGATATTCCCGGGTAAAGCCTGTTTTTGTTTCTTCCCGGGAGATATTTACCTGAAGTAAAATATCCTGAATAAGCTTATTACCATCTGCAACTTTACTTATTAGCTCTGCTAATTCCAGTGAGTCAACTGAATGTATAAGATAAAACTTTCCAACGACTTGTTTCACCTTATTTTTTTGAAGCCTTCCTATAAAATGCCAGTTAATTAAATCTTTTGGATCTTCGTACTGGGATTTTCTGGATATTTTTTCTATAGCATCCTGTAAATAACTTTCACCAAAGTCCCTGATGCCTAGATTATATGCTTCAAAAATTTGCTCCTGATTAGCATATTTTGTTACAGCAATAATTTTGACATTGAGATTATCTATTTGTTCCTTGATTTTTATTAGATTTTCTTTTATAGTCACTGGAATTTTTAAGATATTTTCAATATCAAATTCTGCACGTTCATATATAGAATCACTAACTTTAGATAACTTGTCAAGAGAAATAAATTCTTTGCGTTACATTCAAAATTCTCTGGATTTATGAAGGTTAGTAAAGATAATCAGAATTTGGGCCATTTCGGCCCAAAACTAACAATATTCAATTAAGTAAAATTTTTGGTAAAGCTTTGCCGGAAAAGGCATTTCTCATTATTTCCTCTACAGAGGTGTTTATATTGTTGAATTGGACTTCTTTTAGCAAGGTCTTTGATTTTTCATCAATTAAATCAATCGCTTTTTCCTGAACAGTCATAGTTCTTTCCATATTATTGATTTGTTTCTTTAAAAGTTCGATCTGTACCCTTATTTTTTCTAAGTTATTTTCTCTATCGTTATTTAGCATAATTCATGTTAGTAATTCTTAGAAATCAAATTCTTGGTAAAGTTTTTCTTCTTCTCGTCTTACAAACTCGAGCTTTTTACAAATATCGTTAAGTGTATTTGCTTTATTATTTACAGTTTCGAAATCTGCAACAATCTGAGCTGCCTTCATTTGATAAATAATCAGTTCAGCTTCAGAAATTAAATCTTCTTTTATTTCTTTAAGTATCATTTAACGCCTCGTCGCCTCTTCGGTTTTTTTATTTTTTAAGGAACTACGAGGAACTCCTCGGCTATTATTGATTTCACTTTACGGGGCTCAGATTTTTGCTTTTGAAAAATCTTCGCTCATAGTTACCTTCTATTTAGTCATGCCCTTTGGTCAAACTGAATAAACTCACCTATTAAATGGGGATGTGGATAGCCCTATATTCCCAGGGACAAAGAGCTGAAGCAATCTCAAACTATTTATGGAAAAGCGATCGGGATTACTTTGTCGACTCTTTGAGTCTCCTCGCAATGTACGCTATAATTTCTTTCTGAGGAGATACGAAAATGGCAAAAGTATATTATGAAAGTGATGCAGATTTTGATTTAATTAAGAACAAGACCATTGCAATTATTGGATATGGGAGTCAGGGACATGCACATGCGTTGAATCTGAAAGATTCTGGAGTAAAAAAAATATTAATTGGATCATATGAAGGTTCAAAAAGTGCAAAAAAAGCAAATGAAGATGGGTTCGAAGTTGTTTCAGTAGAGATGGCTGCAAAACAAGCTGACATGATTATGATTTTGCTGCCTGATGAAAAACATAAGTTAGTTTACGAATCTGAAATCAAACCACATTTAAATAAGAATAAAGTCCTAATGGTAGCTCATGGATTTAGTCTGCACTTTGGGCAAATTGTACCACCGTCTGATGTGGATGTTTTTATGGTTGCACCTAAAGGACCAGGACACAGAGTTAGAGCTACTTATGAGCAGGGTGATGGTGTACCAAGCTTAATTGCAATTTACCAGAATTCTTCCGGTAAAGCAAAAGAACTTGCGCTTGCATATGCACAAGGTATTGGTTCTGCAAGGGCTGGAATCTTTGAAACAACATTTAGAGAAGAAACTGAAACAGATTTGTTTGGTGAGCAGGCTGTACTATGTGGAGGGTTAACCAGTCTTATAAAAGCAGGCTATGAGACTTTGGTTGAAGCAGGATACCAGCCTGAAATGGCTTACTTTGAATGTCTTCATGAGGTTAAATTAATTGTTGATTTGATTTATGAGGGTGGATTAGCAAAAATGAGAGATTCTATTTCTAATACAGCTGAGTATGGTGATTACACAAGAGGTCCAAGAGTTATTGATGGACGTGTTAAAGAAACCATGAAAAAGATCTTGCATGAAATTCAAAGTGGACAGTTTGCAAAAGAGTGGATTCTTGAAAATGAGGCTGGGCAAGCAAATTTCAAAGCTATAAGAAAAATGGAAGCTTCTCATTCCATTGAAGCTGTAGGGAAAGAACTTAGAAGTAAAATGAGTTTCTTAATACCAAATATAAAGAAACAAATTCAAAATAAGGTTTCAATTGAAAGGTAAGAGTAAGAGAATTCTTTTATGTAGGCTTGGAGGAATTGGCGATGTACTTCACACCTTGCCTCTTGTTAAGTATCTTAGAAAAAAATATCCTGCAGGCAGTATTGAATATCTGACTTCTCCAGGGGTTGCAGATTTATTGGAAAGTCACTGTCCTTTTATAAATAAAGCCTGGAGATTTAATAAGAAGAACAAAAGACAAATTTGCCTGGATATTTTAAATAAGCCGAATAAAATTGATTATTTTTTTAATCTGCACAGCAGCTTAAGTTTTTACTTCTTAAATCTATTCTTTATTAGAGCCGAAAAATTCTTCCAATATAAAAAGGATAAAAATGTCCATGCTGTAATTAATTTTGCAAGAACGTATGATCAGTCTGTTTCTGCATTTGAGCTGGATTCAAAAACACTAATTGAACAAGAGTTAGGTGATCTTTTAAATAAATACAATTTGCAGGAAAATAAATATATCTGTATAGTCCCGGGGGTAGGAAAAAGCCGAAGGCACAGGTCGTGGACTTTTGAAAACTGGCTTAGTCTGACAAAAAAGTTTTTATTTGTTGAAAAGGATTTAAAGGTTGTATTTTTAGGCGGAGATGATGAAAAGAACATTTTTGATAAACCTCAGGATGATACTTCTATGCCAGGGTTTAAGGATCGTGCAGTTAATTTAATTGGGGAATTAAGTTTACCGGACACTGCGAAAATAATTTCAAAATCAGCTAAAGTGATTTCATGTGATACAGGGCTTTTACATTTAGCTTCTGCCTTGTCAAAGAAAGTTGTTGGACTTTATGGACCTACTTTACCCGGAAGAACAGGACCATTTACAAGTGATTATAAGGTTTTGGTTGCTAACAATTGTAAATGTATCGGTGGTATCTGGGATTTAAAAAAATGCAAAATGACAAAATTGCCAAAAGGATTTTGTATGGATAGTTTAATTGTTGATAATGTGCTTGCAGATATTACTTCCGATCTGTCTTTCAAAGAAATTGAAAATGTAGTTTAGTGTTATTATAAGTGCTATGAAAATGACACTAAAAAGAGGACTATTACTTGGCTTGTTAATAGGAGTTGCATCAGCATTTTTATATGCTCCTAAGGCTGGAAAAGAGCTTCGTGAGGAATTGAAAGATAAAGTTGATGCAGTACCAAAAAACTTTTTTAATTTTTTGGAAAGTTTAATTGATCTTGCTGTTTCAGTTTTGGATTTTGCTAAATCAGCTTTTAAAGAACAAAGCTGTAAATTTTCAAAAGCATTTGAGAGTGGAATCTCTGCAGCAAAAGAGAAATCAGAAGAACTGAAAAAATATGCTTCACAAGCCGGTAAGAGGGAGTAAAAACCCTAATGCTTGATTTGAATACAGTTGTTGTAATTTCGTTTGCAATATTGGCTTTTTTCTCTCTTATTGTGGTTATTGTTTTAATTCCAATTGCACTTCAATGTTCAAGAACTTTAAGTTCGCTGCAGAGCTTGCTTGACACGATTAATGATGATATAAAACCAACAGTTAAAGAAATTAAGCAAAGTGTTTACGGAGTTAAAGATGCTTTGAAAAAAGGAACGTCTGTGCTTGAGGGTAGTACAAGTGAGGCAAGTATTTTTGTTGCTTCTTCTGCACATGGCTTCTTAGCAGGTGTTAAGGAGTATTTGTCTCTTTGCAAAACTGATGAAAACAGCTACAATAGTAATGGCAGTTCAAACATAAGAGGGTAATAAGATGTCAAAGGAAGAAGGAAGTTTTTTTAAGTTTATTTTTGGAATGTTTTCAGGAGTAATTTCCGGGTTAGTTTTAGGTTTGCTTGTAGCGCCAAAGCCTGGTAAAGAAATGAGAGAAGATTTAGCAGCTAAATCTTCAGAGTTAAAAGAATTTACCAGAGATAGACTTGGGGAATTTCAGCAAGTTAGCAGAGGAAAAGCTGTTGAAATGGCAGGTAATATTCAGACAAAAGCAAGTAAAATAAGTTCTAAGCTTGATGAACTTGCAAGGCGTGGCACAGATATTTTAATTCAAGATGAAGTACAGTAATACAGAGATCAGAGATCAGAGATCAGAGATTAGGATTCTGAAATTAATCAGTCTCTTTATATTACTTTTGTTATTTGTTATTAATATCCCTTCATATTCTAAAGAAGAAGAATTAAAACTTAAAGCCCCAATACAGGAAAGTGAACCAGAAGAAAATATACCTTCTCAGGTAGATTTAAGTACCATTCCTAATTTTCCAAAATTTGGTGCTACTACAGCTGGCAGAAGGATTGCAGCAAATGATACTACTATTTCTTTAAATACTTCACTTAAGCTTGTGGTGGATAGTTTTATTGATACTAAAGTTGCAATGATAGGAGATTATTTTAAAGCCCATGTCCTGGAAGATTTTTATATTCCAACTGATCCACCCCAATTGATTGTGCCAAAAGGCTCCTGGGTAAGAGGAAGGATTAGTTTTTTAAAAAGACCCAACTTTTTTATTAAATCTGCAAAGATCAGTTTTTATTTAGATGAGCTTGTTACACCGCTTGGTGATGCACTAGTGCTTGACGCTGAGCTTGATCTTCAAAAAGCATTAGCTAAACCATCTGAACAAATTTTACCTAACAACACTCTTACTATTCCGATTAATAATCTTGTGACATCGTTAATTGGAAATTTGTTGACTGGGAAATTGTATGCTTTGTTTCCGCAGCAAGACATAGTTACTATAAATAAAGGACAAGAGCTGCAGATAGTTTTACAGAGAAATGTACAGTTGACAGCGAACTGATTTACAGTTTATTTTTGCTGAAAAATGTTTTAATAAACCCACGATTGTTTTTTTATTGAATTATTTGATTTTAATTACAACTTTTTGAAGAGATGACTTCTGTTCTTCTTTTGATACTGGATTTATGGATGTAAATGTGTAGTAGATCTGGTAAGTTCCAGGTTTTATGTCTTTAGGCGGAGTAATTTTTGCTGATATAACTCCTACACCAAGTGGCTCAGCTTCAACAGTGTTTGTGTTTGTTTCAATTTTCCAGCCAGTTGATTTAATCTTATTTATTTTTCTTGAGGTGGTCCTCTCTTCAGATACAATTTCTCCAAGTTCAAACTTTAGCTCTTTAGATGGTTGATCTTTTAATGCAGTACCATCTTCGTTATAGTAATATCCAGATCGATTTTCAAGCCATGCTGCAAAATCATAGTTAAATGTAGGATATTTTTTAAGATTTTGTGAATTAATTATAACTAGCTCAAGTCCAGCACTCATTGGTTCCTGTGTACCCAATCTTCCAAGTGTATTTGAAGTATGTGTAAATTCTTTTTTCCATAATTCATTATTTTTTGTATCACTAACAATTAATGTTGCTTTAGCCCCTGAATCTGTATTTGTGCTAGGAGGTTCTGGAGTGAACAATAGTCCTATATCTGAGTTTGGAGGTATGGTTATATCTCTTATTTCTTCAGATTGACCATTAATAGTCCATCCGAGATCTTCACCATTTATTTTTTCATATTTTAATGTTACTTTTACTTCTTTTGGCTCACTAGTCTTATTGGTTAATTCTACTTTTGTGACTCCTTTTGTACGTGGAGGGGATTCTTTTGTTCCGCCTGAACTTCGCCAGGTGACCGCCCCTGCCTCAAATGTTAACACCTCAATATCTTCTTTTTTTGTCAGAGCACTTTCCTCTGAAACTGTACTTGAATGCAATACGTTTTTAGTAGCTAACAAGACAGCACTTGTTGCTATAAAACAGTCTAGATTAAAAACTTTTGGTTTTTCTGGGACAGAAGACACACTAGGAATAACTAAAGAATAATCACCAGAAACAGTAATGATGTTTAAGTTGGATATTTTATTTGACAATGTCATGTCTATATAAAGTTGTCAAAGTCAAAAATTTGATAAAAACGTAGTTTAACTTTTGTTATTATCTAGGGTTTCAAGCAAAAAATGATAAAAAAGTAATGTTTTGAGTCAAGAATAGAAAGCTTATTTCATTAGTAATTTGGGAGTGTCATTAATTGGAAATTTGTTGACTGGGAAATTGTATGCTTTGTTTCCGCAGCAAGACATAGTTACTATAAATAAAGGACAAGAGCTGCAGATAGTTTTACAGAGAAATGTACAGTTGACAGCGAATTAAGTTTCTAAAAAGTAGTTCTAACTTCTCCAATAATTTTCCCAACATGATTCTTAACTTTACGATCATATATTTTTTTTAATGATGAGTTTTTTATATCGCTTTCTTTTAGCCAGCCTAATTTTATAAGTAGTCTTAAAGTTACTATTGAACGGGCTTTCTGCGATCCATCAGCGATTTTTACTACAGCACAGTTTCCATCATAAGCTACAACAATTATTCCTTCTGCACCAACTTTTGAGACAAATTTCCCGTTTGATGCTTCTATGATTTCAGAGTCGATTTGATCTCTGGCTCCTATTAGATATGGATTTAATCTCATTGCGGTAATTATTTTGGAATATTTTTTATCTGGCGTGAAATTTGAAAACATCTTTGCAATATTTATTACAGGTAATGCAAAAGTAGGTGCACTGCAGCCATCAGTTGCTGTAAATATTTTCTTTGTTTCAGAAAGCTCTTTGATTTTATTTAGAATTAATTTTTGAAGTGGATGGCTTGGATTTAAATAGCTGCCTAAATCCCAATTGTTTTTTTTACAAACACAAAGCATTCCAATGTGCTTACCTGAGCAGTTGTTATGTAGAATATTTGGAGATGAGACTGTAAGTGACTCATGAATGCCACATTGTAAGTCAGATGGATTTATATGATAATTTTTCAAAAGACCTTTTAATATGTTAATGTGTCTTTCCGAACCAGAATGTGATGCACATATAACAGCTAATTCTTCCTGAGTTACTTTAATATTGTTATCAATTAAGGGTATTGCCTGAATTGGTTTTGTGGCTGATCTTAAAAAAATACAATCATTAATATTTCCTTTTTTATAAAGAATTTTTTTGCTTTTATCTAATACACAAATCCACCCATTATGTAAAGTTTCAATATTATTTCCTCTTGTTATTTTTAACAGAAGCTCGGGTTCTGAATTTTTAGTGTTATGCATAAGAGATTACGTGGTAGGGAGTAAATAGGTGAGATCACAGACTAGTCTACTATGTCTTTCTATTGTAAAATCTTTATATTATAGATTCTATGGAGTTGTTAATGAAAAAAATCTTTTTAATAATTTTAACTGCATGTTTTATGAACTTGTTTTTTTCTATATCTTTGCCGGTTTTTTCTTTTGATTCAAACAGTGCTGTGTTTTCTATCAATGCAGAAAATAAAGATATTAATAATATTACTGAGGTCCAGAAAATAAATGAACTTTTGGATGGTCTGGAAAATGACTGGAATACCCATAATATTGATCATTTAATTAGATATTATTCTGATGATTTTGTAAATGGAGACGGATTGAATATTGATTCTGTAAAAAATCTTACTAGTGAACTTTGGGAAGCTTATCCTGACATTAAAACAAAATCACAGGAGAGGACTGTAAGGGTTTTGGGTGAATATGCAACGGTTGAAAGCACCGATATTTTTGAAGGCAATTCCTCAATGATAAGGCAGGAAATTGGTGCAAATGGGGTATTGAAAGCAGTTTCAATAGGCCAGGTATTTTTGAAACAGTTTGGGTCTCTTTGGAAAATCACCAGTGATAAAACTATCTTTGAAAGAGTCAGCATTGGTTATGCATTAGGTAGTGAATTGATTGAACAAAATAAAATAAAATTAACTGCTCCTGAGCAAGCTGCTGGCGGACAGCAATATACAGCAAGATTAGATTTTGAATTACCTCCTGACATAAAACCGGTGGCAGCAATAAGTAAAGAAGTTTTAGTTTATCCTCAGGTTGCTTCTGAAGATAAATTCAGACTTATAAATGAACCTAAGTTGGAAAGATTGATTCCATCAAATAGAAGTGGCAGGAATGAATTAGTTACTGCCACAGTGGGTTTAACAGGTGGAGCTTTAAAACCTAAGCTTTTAGGATTGGTATTTTTAACAAGAAGGGTAAATGTTATACCGGTTTCAGAGCAAGTTAATGAGATAGGTATAATTAAGAACCCAGCCAGATCAGCCTTAAATAAGTCTGCCGGCTTAATTGATTTCTATGAAAAACATAAAGATGATAAGGAACAAAAATTACCAGAAACAAATGTTGAGCCAACAAATAGAGAATAATTTAATCTCCAGTAAATCTTTCACAACGTTTTTTAAAAATCAAAGGATTGGACTTGCTGTTTCTGGTGGTATTGATTCAATGGTTCTACTTGATACCTTCTGTAAAATAAGCAGAAAATATAATTTAAAACTTTATGTCATGCATTATAACCATAAATGGCGGAAGAAATCCTTTATGGATGCCCAACTGGTTAGAAAGTACAGTGAAGAAAACAAAGTATTTTTTTTATACAAAGAAAATGAAGGGAAAATAGTTAAAGATGAAGAAACGGCAAGAGAGCAAAGATATTCTTTCTTTAAAGCCTGTGCAAAGAAGCTCTCTCTAAAGGTTATTTGTACTGCTCATCATAAAGATGATCAGGTAGAAACTGTTTTATTTAGGCTTACAAGAGGAACAGGTCCAAATGGTTTATTGCCTATCAAGGAATTTCTGGATTTTTCTCATAACACTAAAATTTATAGACCGTTCTTAAGTTTCACAAAAGAACAAATTTATAAATATGCAAAAAAACATAGACTGCCGTATATTGAAGATGAAACAAATAAAGATCTGAAATATAAAAGAAATTTAATCAGGAGAAAGATCTTGCCACTTTTAAGGAAAGTTAATGAGAAAGCAGCAAATAACATACTCCTTTGTAGTGATCTGGTGTATTCCCAGAATGTAGTTGTGGGAAATTATTTTAGTGAGCTATTTAAAAAACTGTCTTTAAGTAAAACGCAGCACTTCACAATGCCGCTTAAAATAAGCAGAAAAAAGTTCTTGCAGTATGACGAATATACTCAAAAAGCTTTTACTTATTGGGTTTTAACATTTAATAATTTAATTGGTAATGTAAGTAAAATTAATTTAATTTTACTTACAATTAAAAGCAAAGGAATAATTGAGCTAACTAAAGAGCATGTTTTAAGTGTGAATGATGACTGTATTATGTTTGAAAATAAAAAGAAGAGCAAACCGGAGATCGCAAACAGCGGACTTAATGAGAGTTTTGTTTTGAACGGTAGAAATAAGAGAATCCATCTTGGTGGTAAATCTCAGCTTGAATTAAAACTGTTTGTTGGGAGTTTTTCTAAGAAAATATTTTTCAGGGACAAGGAAATGATTGCATATGTGGATATGTCTAATTATAGAAATAAAAAATTAAACATTCGTTATAGAAATGCAAAAGACAAATTCCATCCTCTGGGATTGCAGATGGCTGTAAAGTTAAAAAATTATTTAATAAATAAAAAAATTCCTAAACAATATAGATATAATCTCCCATTGTTATGTTTTCATAATGAAGTCCTCTGGATTCCAGGATATTCATTAAGTGAAAATTTAAAGGTTAAAGATAAGCCAACTCATATTTTGGAAATAAAATGAAACAGAAGAAATTAAAAATATTATATTCACAATCTCAGATACAGGAAGTTGTTAAGAAACTTGCAAAAAAAATTGATAAACATTACGCTAAAATTAAAAGCTCCAGTCCTCTTGTAGTTATATCAGTTTTAAAAGGGGCATTTATTTTTACGGCTGATTTAATTAGAGAAATAAATTTACCTATTCAGCTTGAGTTTGTGAGAATATCCAGTTATGGGACTAAAAAAATATCAAGCGGGAAAATTGAAGCACCTCTTTTATTACTACCTGATTTAAGTGGTAGGGATTTACTAATAGCTGAAGATATTGTTGATAGTGGCAAGACTATTCACTTCTTAAAAGAATATTTGAATGACCAGTTTAGACCCAAGAGTCTGAAAGTAGCATGTCTATTAAATAAATCTGCCAGAAGAGAAGTAAATATAAAAGCAGATTACATAGGATTTGAAGTTGGAGATCATTTCCTTGTCGGATATGGATTAGACAGTGCTGAAAAGTTCAGACATTTGCCATACTTGGCGATTGATGAATAATTAACACGGTTCTAAGTTTTCATGTCGTGGTATAAACCTTTAAGAAGGGGGTTACAATAGATATACTTGTATTTTATCTGCTAATATTAAAAGCGGTAAATAATGGATAGGTTATTAACTATGTTAATAAGTCTAAACTGACTAACTTGCAAAGAAAGGTTTTGTCCCATTTATTGGGTAAAACCTGTAAAATAAGAAGATAAGCAGTTCGTAAGGCTTTGCAAAGCCCGACCCGCTTTGCCCGCGAAGAATGAGTGAGGAGGGCGGTGAAAGAAAAGATATGGAAATGAAAAAATTTAGTACTACTATACCATTCGTAATTTTGTTTATGCTTCTTAGTCTTTTTGTTATAACGCTTATGACTAAGAAAGAAAAAACCAATGTACTTACTTACAGTCAGTTTATAAGAATTTCAATGCCCGATGAAGGCACTTCGCCAGTCAAAAAAGTAGTTTTGACAAATGATTCTGACAATGCCACTGTGATTTTTTTGGACAACAGTGAAAAAATAGTTCGGATTCCAAATTCAGATGGAAAGGCTTTAAAAGACCTTGCAGATTCTTTAACTAAAAGAGCAGTAGAAGTAGAGGTACGTGCGCCAAATGGAGGCAGCTTCTGGCTTAGTTTTTTAACTTCAATTATTGTACCTGCTTTATTTTTAATAATGCTTATTTTTATGATTAGAAGTGCTCAGAGTGGTGGTTCACAGGCAATGAGTTTCGGGAAAAGCAGAGCAAAATTACAGCAGGACTCTAAAGTGAAAATTACCTTTGCTGATGTAGCAGGGATAGATGAATCAAAACAGGAATTACAGGAAGTAGTAGACTTTTTAAAAAGCAGTGAAAAATATCTGGCAATTGGTGCAAGAATTCCAAAAGGAGTTTTGCTTGTTGGAGCACCAGGTACCGGCAAAACCCTTTTGGCTAAAGCTGTTGCTGGTGAAGCTGGAGTTCCATTTTTCAGCATAAGTGGTTCTGATTTCGTAGAAATGTTTGTAGGTGTTGGTGCTTCTCGTGTTAGAGATTTGTTTGAACAGGCTAAGAAGAATGCTCCATGTATAGTTTTTGTGGATGAAATTGATGCAGTAGGCAGGCAGCGTGGTGCAGGTTTAGGTGGTGGACATGATGAAAGAGAACAAACTTTAAATCAGCTTCTGGTTGAAATGGATGGATTTGAAGCTACCACTGGAATTATAGTTTTAGCTGCTACAAACAGACCTGATATTTTGGACAGTGCACTACTTCGTCCAGGTCGTTTTGACAGGCAGATTGTGATTGACAGACCGGATATTGCCGGGAGAGAAGCTATTTTAAAAGTTCATGCAAAGGGAAAACCACTTGCACCTGATGTGGATTTAAGAGTTCTTGCAAGAAGAACACCTGGTTTTACAGGGGCTGATTTATCGAATATGTTAAATGAAGCAGCACTTTTAGCTGCTCGTAAAAACAAACGTGAAATTTATATGGATGACATGGAGCAGGCTATAGATAAGGTTCTTGCTGGCCCGGAAAGAAAAAGCAGAATTATTACACCAAAAGATAAAGAAGTTACTGCCTATCATGAAGTAGGACATGCTCTGGTTGCACACTTTGAAAAGGGTTCAGATCCGCTGCATAAAGTTACTATAATTCCACGTGGAATGGCTCTTGGAATTACCATGACCTTACCTGAAGAAGATCATCTAAACCTCACTCGTTCACAGCTTTTAGCGAGGATAAAAGTTTTGCTTGGTGGAAGAGTAGCAGAAGAAATTGTTTTTGGTGATATTACTACAGGGGCACAAAATGACCTGCAAAAGGCCACAGAGCTTTTAAGAAAAATGGTTACCCAGTTTGGAATGAGTGAAAAACTTGGTCCAATGACATTTGGACAGACAAATGAGCATGTATTTTTAGGTCGTGATTTTGGACATGTAAGGGATTATAGTGAAGAAATTGCTACAGTAATTGATTCTGAAATGAAGCGTATGATATCCACTCTTTACGATGACTGTACAAAGTTATTAACTTCAAAGAAAAAGCACATGGAGGCTATAGTTCAAATCTTATTGGACAAAGAAACTCTTGAAAAAGAAGAATTTAAAGAGATTGTTGAGAAAGTTGATAACGGTACATTTATCTATCAGGAAAAAAAAATAGAGGGTAGTAAAAAAGTAAATTTGGAAACTAGTACAAATGGCTCATCGGTACTACCGTCATCTCCAATCCCCAATTAAATTAAATAATCCCCAGAATAATGGATGACCGTATTTAGGGTTTTCTTTTACTTTTAATTCTGCCCTTCTTAAGGATTCAGCTTTATCCAGTCCAAGTGAGATATTTTCATAGAAATTCTGCATTATAATTTTTGTAGCTTCGTCATGTGCCTTCCAAAGGCTTGCAAGGATTGTGTTTGCTCCGGCTACTCTAAATGCTGATGCCAGACTGCCTACAACATCATCAGGCTCGTTTAATAGATTTCCTACTTTTCCTGTATCACATCCACTTAATACAATAAGTTTACTGTTACCTAGATTTAAATCATAAATATCTTTTAAATAAAATTTTTCCTGAATGAGTTTTCCTCCAATCTTCTTTTGTCCGGATATAAGAAAACTTGAATCAATATCACTTCCATCCAGATATCCATGTGTTGCCAGATGTAAAATATCTGCTTTTTTTGCTAGCTGATTTATAAGAGAGACATTAAATGGCTGTTGTACAAAACTCATGGTTGTTTTGCTGAACAGCTTTGAAATTAACTCTGCTTCTTTGTTTGCTCCTGTAAGCGTTCCGTCCGGATTAGCAAAAATGGTGATGTTTGCCATGTTTGTTAATTCTGGAGATTGATTCCTGCTCACAGCTATTACGCTATCCAGATAAACAATAGATTTGTCAGAAATTAAAAATCGTAAATCTCCGTCTTCAGTAGGTTTCGCAAGTGATTGGAAAGGTAAGTATCTAAGCCAGCCATTTGCAATAATTGCAATTACTTTTTTATTTGCAATGTCTTTTTCTATAGGTGCTATTAATGCATTGTATAAAAAGACAGTTTTTTCTTTTAGAGGAAGAATCTCTTTTTTATAGGTATTTGATTTGTCATTTTTCCAGCTGCTTATTGGAGTGACTCTTCCTGTTAAATTAATTTTCTCTATTTCCTTTTCGAAAAGTTGTTTGTAAGATTGAACCTCTCTGTTTAAAATATCTTTTGAAATATTTTTATTTATTCTAGTTTTTAGATTTTTATTGTCTACAATAAAAATAATTAAACCCTCTTCAGTTGGGACATATTGTAGTATTACCGCATTATTTGGAATGTTTGGCTGTACTGTAGCCAGGTCTAGAGGTTTTTGTGTGAGAAGGTTTTTTAGCTGTGGTTTGTATTTTAAAAGCTTATTTAAAAGTGTAAATGTCTGTGATCTTGATTCAGCATCAGCGTTTGCTAAAAGCTTTTCATATTGAGCAAGCTTTTTTAGATCAGGTCTATTCTTTTGTTTTTCAGCAGAAAGCAGCTTTTCTAGTTCATCTACTTTTGTTTTTAAAGTTTCTGCTTTTTTTAATGTGTTGGATAATTCCTGATTTTGTTTTGCTCCATTAAGTGCTGTTGTAATTAAATCAACCTGATTTTTAATTTGCTTGTTTCCTTCTATTGTTGAAATTATCTTCGCAGGATCCTTGACTTCATCTAGTGATGGTGATGTAGGCTCTTTAGAAGTCTCAGTTGCTGAGCTGTTGAAGAGATACTGACTTATATTCTGTATGTTTTTAATAACATTAGGATCTTCAGCAAGTTCAGCCTTAGCAGGCTCAACCTTAGCAGGTTCAACCTTTACAGATGGCTTTTCGTTTGTTATTGCCTCAGCCTGCTTGTTTGCTTCCTGTTGATTTTGATTATTTTCAACTTTAGTGTTTTCAGGTTTATTGTGACTTGCTCCTTCTGCAATGGTTGTATTGTTTACAATTTGAGCTGGTTGTGGTGTAGCAACTGTTGCAGTACTGCTTTCTGTCATTGTTTGTGTTAAGTCTTTATCATTGCTTGTTGAAGTAGTAGTTATAGTAGATGAGTCAGTGGTATTTGAATCCAGGAGATTAACGGTTTTAATGTTACTTGATTTACCGTCAGCGTTGGACACAGCAAAGCTTATGGAGTCTAAGTTTATATCATTTGGCAAATTAACAACAATCTCACTGTTGCTTGAATAAGCGATTTCAACTGGTCTCCCGGTTACGGTATTATCCTTATTTTCAAGTAAAGTCACTGTATTTTTATAAGGCTCAGGATCAAACATTGATCCCTTAATTACAATCTGGTTTTTATTTGATGAATTTATTTCAATTGAATAAATTCCAGGTGAATAAGGATCTACGTTAAATGAATCGGTGCTTTCAGCATCAGCATGACTTGATACTGTAAAGTCTGCCTGAGCTTGTTGTTGTGATGGATTGTTTATGTAGATTGGGTAGGTACCTGGTTGTAGCTCAGAAGGTGTAGAAAGTGAAATCACAAGAACAGAGCCATCAGGTGTTGATGCATATGAGCTTATTGAAAAATAATTACTTATAACACTTGTACCTGGAACAAATCCCATACCAAATATTTTTAAAAAGAATGTTTTCCCTGGTTTTGCACTGCTCGGGTAAATGCTTTCAATTGTTGGTGCTCCTGAGGGAACTACTTTAATAATAAATTTTGCTTCCTGCGTCTTGTTCTTTACAAAGAATTCTCTTTCTCCAAGTTCAGCATTGGGTTGGGCTGTAAACTGGATTTTAAGTTGAGTGCCATCTATGTTCTGTTCTGAAATAAAAGCAAATATTCCACTACCGTTAATTTCAATTACTGCTGTGTTTAAACTTGTGCCGGTAATGATAGCTGTAGCTGTGCCGGATTGTTGAATCTGGACATAAGTCGGGTTAATATAAATCTGGGAAGCGGATTGTGCCTGTGCCAAATCTATAGGATAAAAAAAGAACAGGAAAGTTAACAAGCATAACTTCTTTACAGAATTAAGTTTAAATTTTTTATTAGGTTTTACCAAAGACAAGAACTCCCTGCACCAAAAGGTTTTTTGTTGCTTTATCTTGCCCAAGAAGAAAACCAATGCCCGATCTTGGATAAAGGTAATATAGTCCCAGGTAATCTTTGTTATCCTGATCTTCAATAAAATCTTTTTCATCGACAGGTTCACCATAAACTGTAATCATTTTATCAATCGAATCACCAATGCTTAAACCAAATTTTTCTACAATATTTTTTGGATTAAAAGAGATGACTCCTATTACATATTCTGCTTTTTCATCAAGGAAGACTTCTAATAAGTCCTTATAGGTCCCGTCTTCTGACGGTATTCCATAAATCCAAAGCCGGCCTTCATTTCTAACTTCTTGCGGGTTGTTTAATACTTTTCTTACATCTTGTGAAGAGCTTCCAATCTTAACCTTTGCAAGAATGTCAAATGATTTTTGCATATTTTGGGTTGATTGTTGAATTTTGTCCTTCTTTTCAGGATCAATTACCCAGCTGCCACGAAAATTCCCGTCTACAATACTTAACGAAAGGTTTCTTGCATAATTAATTACTGCAAAGCTGGAAGCAGGTTTGTTTTTTTGTTCGGTTATATTTGAAAGAACAGGGTTAAATAAAAAGTGGAAAATAATAACAATAGCTATAATTCTTAAACTTTTAAAGTAAAGGCTCATTTAATGATTTTCCTTTTCATAAGCTAACTTTAAGTCCTGCATATCAATAAGCCCTTTTAATAATGATACGCAGACAACTTCATTTCTTGGATTAACTTTTTTTTGTGCACTGTTTATGCCTAGTTTGTCATAGATGGAATATAAATGATACTGGATAGTTTTATTACTCATATAAAGCTTTTCAGCTATCCAGTCATTTGTTTTTCCAATTGATACGGCAATTAAAATTTGTTGTTGTATTTCTGTAAGCTGTGTACTTCGCTTATTTAAGTTTAACTTCCAGACTACCTGCTGAACATCTGGATGTAACCAGACCTCTCCTGAATATACCTGCTTAATTGCCTGAGTAAATTGCTCCTGAGTTGCTGTCTTTAAAACATATGCAAAGGCTCTGTCTACAGGTACAGTTTGTCTTACTTTTCTAACGTAAACTTCATCTCCGTAGTTTGAATAAATTACAATTCCTGTTTGTGGCAGACTTTGTACAATTTTTTGTGTGGCTGCAATCCCATCTAAATCAGGCATTGCAATGTCCATGATGACTAATGAAGGGTGGTTTTGTAAACTTAAATCTACAGCTTCTTGACCAGTCTTGGCTTCGAAAACCGTACAGTTTGGGAAATTATCTTTCAGTACGCTTTTACTGAAAGCTCTTATGGGTGGGTGATCATCAGCTATTACAAAGGTATTTTGAGGGTTCATAGGTACCATTTTAATATAAAAATGACCATTGTAGGGACGTAGCATGCTACGTCCCTACAGGTAAAGATCCTAATTTTTATTGTGAAAAACTGTAAAATTCCATTACAATTAGGGTTATTGTGTTAACTAAAAGCAATTATTTTGTAATTTATGATGGTGACTGTGGTTTTTGCCAGAGTACTGTAGGTTTGATTAAACGGTTTGACTGGCTGCAAAAGTTTCAGTTTATTCCTTTTCAGAATGAAAAAACTTTTAAAACCTTTAAAGAATTAACCCCGGAAATGTGTAAGAAAGAACTTTTTCTGGTTCGGTTAAATGGAAATGAAAAAAAATATTTTTCTGGTTATGATGCTTTTAAAATGATGACCCTGTTTATTCCTATAACAATGTTATTCAGCTGGTTTTTCTTTTTGCCGGGAATTGTTCAAGTTGGAAGAATTGTATATAAAATTGTTGCAAAAAATAGACACAGAATTAAACTTGGCGATAAAACTTGTAAAATTAATTAGTTGTGATAATTAAAAAATTACTGATATCGAGTTTTATTGTATTGAACATATCAGCTGTACTTTACTCTAATAGGCCTGGTTTTACAGCTTGTATTCAAAATAAAGTTTTAAATTGCTTTTCACAAGTTGCTGCTTCTAACATAAGATATGTAGAGTCGTTTGTTTCAAATCAGCTTTTTTGGTATTCATACTTAGTAGGAATTGGTAACAGATGGATAATGTTTGGATATCAGAATCACTATAACTGGTGGTATCAGATTAAAGCAAAATACACAGATTCAGAAACTATTCTTTTACCATTGCCAAGACAATCTAAGAGAACATTCTGGCAATGGTTATTGTTTGATTTAAAAGAAGCAAAACTTATTCATAATATTTATGCAGATGAAAAGGCCAGGAGAGCTTATTCAAATTATCTATGCCGACAGTTTTCTACCTATAATAATTCCCCGGTTGATTCTGTTATTTGGGAGCTTCAATGGCAAAATATTTTAGAGCCAAAATATGCAAGAGAAAACGGGACATATCTTGATCCGAATATTTCCTCGGAGATTTTAAATGAGTTTAAGTGTCCAGGAGCTGAAGATACGCAATGAATTCTCTTTTAAAAAAATGGGATGAGTTTTGGTTTAGCAGATTTGATCCTATTTCAGCGAGCGTATTTCGTGTTTTTTTAGGGACCCTGATAGTTGTATTTTACATTGCAATTTTTCCAAACTGGGAAAGGTTCTATTCAGCTGATGGAATTATGTCTTTAGATCCGAAAACTCTTTTATTTATTAACCAATGGTCGGTTTTTTCCTGGACAGAAGGGGTTCTATCGATTAAAGATTACTGGTGGCTTGGCTTTTTTTCTGCAATTGCTTTTACCGTAGGGTTTAAAACTCGGCTGGCAACAATTATTTTGTATGTTCTTCAAACCTCAATGAATAACAGGGATTGGTTTATTATGAATGGTGAAGACCATATTTTCAGAATGCTTCTTTTTTACAGTTGTTTTGCTCCTTTAAGTTTTTCTTTTTCATTAGACAATTACTTTAGAAAAAAAGATCTTGAGAAAAAAGGATTGAAAGAAAACAGAGAATTGCCATTTGTATGGACTGTAAGGCTTATGCAGATTAATATTGCATTAATTTATATAATCAGTCTTCCAAATAAGTTAACTGATGATATAGCATGGATAAATGGTGAAGCAATCTACTGGACAATGGCAAACAATATGTGGAGCCACCAAATGTTTGTTGAATACTTCTATAAATGGGATTGTCTGCTAAGTAAGATTTTTACTTATGGAACTATTTTTGTTGAAGGCTTATTCCCGATTCTTGTCTGGATTCGTAAAACAAAATTAATCAGCATTATTGTTATAACCTCATTTCAGCTTGGGATTGCAGTTTTAATACCAAATATAACTTTTTTTACTTTGTCCATGGTTTGTTCATTTTGGGTTTATATGCCGCCTGATGTTACTAGAACTTTACTTAAGAAGTATTTTCCAAAACTTTCATCTATGGAGTAAATCACTCCTCCTCATCCCTTAAGAAAATTAAAAAAATTTAATGTCTTATTTTTGCTTTGTTTACCAGACCTTTACGAATAACCTGTTTAATTTGCTCCAATGTACGACAGTACTACAACTAGGGTTATGTCTGCGTAGCTTAAGACTTAAAAAACAAATATGAATTTTTATTCATATTTGTTAGTAGGAGGAAATAAATCATGTTTATATTTAGTATAGTCCCAATACCATTGAATGGAAATACAGGTAGTACTAACCCATCAGATCGCTTGGCGGAAATTAGAAGCAAAATAGCTGTAGCTGAACAAAGGGTAAGAGATTTAGAAGGATTATTAACAGCACTTATTCTTGGACAAACTTTTGATGCTGATCCAAACACTGCTGGAATTCAGAATGTCTCAGGGCTGACTTCAGTAAACAATCCAAATGGTGCATTTGATGCAAACGTAGTCAGACAAGAGCTATATAGAGCAAGAGCATATGAAGGAGAATTAAGAACTGCAGAAAACTTCTGGAATGAAATTGTATCTGCCAATAAATCTGCACAACAAAAGACACACGAACTATTCAAAGCAGCCGGTGGTGGCAGTTAATAGAGTATTTGTTACAAAAAAACCGCGCATTGGGTTTTCCTTTGCGCGGTTTTTTTATGGCATTTAGAATCATTAAAAAAAATTAATATTAGTTATAACCCTACTTTAATAGAAATTTGAGTTAATACCCATGTTCGTTAAACGACGAACAAGTGATAAACCTAGACAAATTTAAAAGCGGAGAACAAAACTATGCCAGTTATACACTATGTAAATCCAGTATCAGAGCTTGCTTCAGCTCAAGAAGGTGTTTCACAAGCAACACAAGACAATACTTTTGCAGAGCAATTAACCCAATTAGCAACACTTGGCTATGGTGATCCTTATGCTGCAAGACAAATACTTTCAGTTGCAAGAGCAACTATGGGAAACCAATTACAAAAAGAACAATTTTGGTTTGATGTTGTAAAAGAAGAAAAATCAAGTATGAAGAAAGCATGGGAGCTAATTAAGGAATAGTAGATTTGTAATCTAAAGGAGATCAATAATGTATATTATGGAGCCAGATTCACTTACCCAGCTGTATGTTGAAAAAAATTCCAATGAAAATGTTTATAAAGGCTTATTAAATGCTAACTTTCAGGATTATATGGATTCTCTAAAACAGGGCGGTGAACTTGAACTTAGCTCAGGAAAGTTAAAACAAAAGGTTACTGGTTTAGCTTCAGCAGTAGGATTGGCTGCAGGTGCACTTGGTGGTCCTGCTGGTCTTGCGCTTGGTTTTTCTGTAGGAAATACACTTGGAAAGTATATAGGTAATGTATTAAGTGAAAGGATTTATGGTCAGGCAATGGCAGATATTTCTGAGATCTCTCATGACTCTAAGATAAGACATGCGCAGGTAGCAGCTCAATTATCATTTTTAGGACAGGTAGGTGGGGCTATTGATAACCTTCGTCAAAATGAAAATAAACGTAAAAAAGACGATTTTCAGGCAATGCAGGTGTAATTCCTTAAAAACGGCTAAATTATTAAGGTTTTCAAGTATTAAAAAAATTTAATGTTTCAGCTATCAAATTTTAGGGGCTTTTATCTTTATATACACGTAGAGGTATGTACTAGGGTTAACCAAAGGTTAAAAGTGGTAAGTAAAATATAAGAAAGAGGTTTTTATGTCAGGTGAACCTAAGCGAATAAATGGTCCTGGAGAAACACCTCCACCAATTACTACAGTTGGTGGCAGGCAAATTCAACAAGGAACTAATCCAGAAACAAGGCCAACTTCAGATGGTTTTGGAACTGTACCACCAGCCAGATTAACTACTACTACCGTTCCACCAGCACCTCCAGTGCTTGAACAAGTACTGGCAAGAGTAGACGCTATTGATACGTTTGGCGAAAGATTTGGTTTATCTCGTGGTGCACGTGCAAACTTGATTCAAGAAGTTGATAAAAGACATCCCCTTACTTAGTTATGTTGGATTTATAGAATGATTACCATAAACAGAAAAATAGTAGAAGAATATTATGGCAATGAATGGGGCTCTGTTGTAAGTGCAAAGACTTTAAATCTTTTAATTGAACTTACTTGCAAGGCCTATCACTTAAACCAATCACAGGCTCTCGAATATACCAAAGAAAAACAGCTCTCAAAACTTCAAAATCTCGGACAAATATAGATAAATAACATATTTAGAAGTTATTTTGTTTTCATTTTTTGCCTGATTAGTATCTTTTCGTTAAAATATCATTAATTATGGCAGAAATTCAATCTAAAGATATTTTAAATGAAAAGTCACTGGAAATTATTTTAAATTTTAAACCTTCAGATAAACACGATAAAAATGTAGTAAATGAAATATTAAAACTAAAAGGTGACATAAAAAAAATAATTACCTTGTTGCCTCAGCAGGAGCAGGAAATGTTGGATCTTAGATATTTCCAAAACCTCTCAAATGAAAAAATTGCTGAACGTATTAATAAACCTAAAGATGAAGTAAATAAAATTGTTACTCGTGCTGTTAAAAATGTAAAAGAAAAGCTGGGACAGGAAAATCTTGATTTTGAAAAGGTTCAGAAGGTTATAGAAATTCCTAGGGTTATAGAAATTCCTAATGTAAAGCCTGACATAAGAGAACAAAACCCAGTAAAACAAGCCGCAGTTCAGGTTCAATCAGGTTATAAAAGAAGACCTTCCTTTTTTGGTTTTATTTTCAGCCTGGCCTTTTATGCTGTGTTTCTTGGGGGTGGCTACTTTGTTGTACAAAAATATTTTTTCCATAATTTACCTACCTTAAACCAACTTTTTTCTAATTCAAAGAATCTTGTGCAGAGATTTGAAAAGGCAAAACCAATGAAGCGGAAAAGTGGAATTGCAAAATCACAAGACCCATATGCCATTAAACTTTCTGGTTCAAGCAGTTTATTTGGACTTGCAAGAAGGTGGGAAAATGCATTTAATGTTGTTTATCCTAAATACCATGTTAATTTAATTTCATCTGATTCTGATAAGGGGATAAGTGATCTTTTAAGTGGGAAAATTGATATTGCAAATTCAAGTAGACCCATTACATTTGCAGACAGAAAAAAAGCATCTGAGAATGGATTGGAACTATCTGAGAGCAGGGTTGCTCTGGATGCTTTAATAATTATTGCCAATAAAAAAAATCCTGTTAATGAGATAAGCCTGGATGACCTGGAAGGGATTTTCAATACTGAAATAAAAAGCTGGAAACAGATAAGTTCAAATTCTTTTGAGAAATCGATATTACCTGTAGTTAGAGAAGAAGGCAGTGGAACAAATGAATTTGTTATAAACAGAATATTGCAGGGGAATGTTTTTTCATCCTCACTTATAAGTAAGGACTCGAACAAAGAGCTTATTAAGTTTGTTTCTGAAAATGAAGGAGCTATTAGCTTTATAAACTCGATAAATTATCCGTGGGATAACAAGGATATTAAATATCTGAAAGTTAAAAATTATAATGATTCATTGGCTGTTTCTCCTTTTGAAGGGCAGAAATTAAATGCTGGCGCCATAAGATATGGTGATTATCCACTTGCACGCTATTTGTATTTAATTACACGAACTGATGCGCCAAAAAAGATTCAGGATTTTGTATCCTGGGTATTGAGTAAAAAAGGTCAACAAATTGTTGCTTATTCTGGATTAATATCAGTGAGTACTGATGAAGATTGATTTAATAGGTTTAAAGAATAAAAATTGGAGTACCTATAAAAATGAATTATAAATTAAATGAAGAAATTAAACCCTGCGAAGTTGTTGTAGATAAATATAGTCCGTTTTACTATGCTGGTGCTTCTGGTGATTTTAACCTAATCCACATAGATAATGAGTTTGCAAAAAACGTTGGGCTTCCAGGGCTGATTTTACAGGGACTCTGTACAATGGCTTTTGTTTATAGAGCAGCTTTAGGAAATAACAATCCAGAAACAATGAAAAAATTAAAAGTAAGATTTAGAGGTGTTGTCAGTCCGCTTGATGTCCTTTCCATTAAAGGAAAGGTTGCAAATATTGAAAATAATTCAGCAACAATAGATCTTTTAGTTAAAAATCAGAGAAACGAAGATGTGATTACTAATGCTCAGGCTGTTTTAGTGCCAGGTTAGCCAGCTTATCTGCCCTGAGATTTTCTTCTCTTGGAATATGTGTGATTTTAAATGAGGAAAGTCTTTCTGCTAATGAACTGGCTTTGTCAAATAAATCCTTAATATCAGCATCCTTTACCTTGTAGATTTTATTTATTTGTTTTACTACAAGTTCACTGTCTGATTTTATTTCAACATTTTGAAAACCACATTCAATACTGACTTCCAAGGCTCTTATAAGTGCTGTATATTCTGCGAAATTATTTGTATGGATCCCAATAAATTCTGATACTTCTTTTACTTGTTCTTTATCTTTATGAAAAACAATTCCAATAGAAGAGGGTCCTGGATTTCCTTTTGAAGCACCATCAATATTTATAGTAATGATTTCTTTTTCACCAACTTCTTGAAATAGAATTTCTTGCATATCTTTAATTACTAAAATATTTTTGATCCCTCTTTTCAGATACGAGGTTTGTAAAAAAGTATTTTTTGTTAGAAAAATGGAATTACCAGTTAATAAGTGAGAAAGTTGTTCTTTATTTATGTTTGTATAAAATTGGTTGAAACAGTCTTCAAGATTTGAGCTCTTTAAGAAGATTTTATTGTTTTCTTTTGAATCATTTGTAATAAGTATTTGCTTTGTGCTTTTATGGATTTGCTTAACTATTTGAAGGTTTGTTGAAATTATTGAATCTTTAATAAATTCTTTGCTTTCGTCAAGTGATTTGTCGATTATTGTTCTGAATAGATTATTTAATTCATCGTAAGTTTTATCTTTAATAGAGTTTGTTAATGAGCTTGTTATTATTGAAGGGATAGTATTAATTGGTAAGAAATTAATTGGACTTGAAGGTTCAATCACACTGTTTTCTGGATTTATTCCTAAAAGTTGAATAATTTGTGTTCTTATTTGATTGAAACTACCCCAGTTATTTGTAGTATTCTCGGCTACTTTTTGTGCAATTGTTGCTACTAAACGTGACCAGTAGTTGTTTGGATCTATAAAATAAGAATCTCTATCCCACAAAATAATATCAGTGTTATATTCGATTCCACTGAGTTTTAATTGGATAGACATAAGGTTATTTTACAACGTAAGCTATAATTGAAAATCCAAATGGAAAAAAGAGATATAAAAGTGGCTATTATTGGGCGTCCTAATGTTGGAAAGTCTACTTTATTCAACAGGCTTCTAAAGCAGAGGAAATCTATAGTAGATGATTTCCCTGGCGTAACAAGAGACAGATTATATGCTGATATCGAGTGGAATGGAAAACCAATTACTTTAATCGATACAGGTGGATTGATTGATGAAAAATATATTCCGGAAAAAGAAATAATTGATGAAGTAAGAAAACATGTTTTCGTGGCTGTTGATGAGGCTGATTTTGTCGTATTCATGGTTGATGGTAAAGCTGGTATTACTTCACAGGATGAAAAGATTGCAAAGATTTTAAGAAAAATAAAAGATAAAAAGAAAATCTTTCTTGCAGTAAATAAAATTGATACAGAGAAGCAGCTGGATCTTGTCTCTGAGTTCTATTCTCTGGGTCTGGGTGAACCCTATCCTATTTCTGCTATTGCAGGTTCGAGTGGTTTAGCTGATATTCTGGATGAAGTTTCTAAAAGTTCAAAAAATCATAAAGTTATAAGTGATGAAATTGTTAAAATTGCAATTGTAGGTAAACCAAATGTCGGGAAGTCAAGTATTCTAAACTGTCTTCTTGGGAAAGAAAGATCTATTGTCAGTTCAATTGCAGGGACTACGAGAGATAGCATTGACACTGAGATTAGTGTTAACAGCAAGCATTATTTACTGGTTGATACAGCAGGGTTAAGGAGAAAATCAAAAGTTTCTTCAGTTATAGAACGTTATGCTACGACAAGAGCTATTGAAGCTATTGAAAAAGCTGACATAGCTTTATTAGTGGTTGATAGTGCAGAGAAAATCTCAGATCAGGATCAAAAAATTGCCTCAGTAATAAAAAGAAGAAATAAAGCATCAATAATAATAGTTAATAAGTGGGATTTAGTGGGGAATAAAACTTCAACTACAATTAACAGGGTTGAAGAGCAGATTTTGTACGGTCTTCATTTTGTAAATTACTCTAAAATCTTATTTACGAGTGCAATAGAAAAGAAAAATATAAACAAAATATTTGGATTGGTAGATGAAGTGTTTGGAAATTATCAGAGAAGAATTTCCACTGGTAAGTTAAATAAAGCATTAGAGGATATCGTTCTTTTGACCTCTCCTCCAGCTAAAAAAGGCAAAGCTTTAAAAATATATTATGCTACACAGGCTAATGTAAAACCACCTGAAATAGTCTTATTTGTAAATGATTCAGAATTAGTCAGTGAACAATATCAGAAATTTTTAGAAAAAGAAATAAGAAGCCGATTTGACTTTACGGGAAGCCCAATAAAGATGGTGTTTAGGAATAAGCCGAAGTAGAAGGCTATCCCCTAATAACAAACGTCCAAACACCTTCTACAACTAACTCTTTATTCTGATTAAATGATTTTGTTTCTAATTCCACAAAATCATTGTTACTCTTTTGATAAATATTTTTTATCTTTGAATGAGTAGTTATCGTATCATTTGCCTTAACGATTTTATGAAAATTAAATTCCTGTTCTCCATGTAAAAGCCTGAGCATATTTAAATTTAATTCTGGGTCTGAAAAAAGATTTACCATTGTTTCTCTGGCAAAAACTACTACAAACATGGGTGGAGCTATGATACAGCCATACTTTGATTTTTTTGCAAAGTCAGGATCTGTATATAAAGAATTTAAATCATTAACTGCAAGTGCATATTCTTTTATTTTTTCCTGTCCGACTACATAAGTAACGGGCTTATACTCACGATTAATAAATTTTGCATCTACTGGCATTGGTTTATATTATAGCTTGTTTTAGAAATGTGATTTTAGTGTTTCCAAATTTCCTTTCTTTAGATAAAGCAAATCCTTCAGGGACTTTATAATCACTTTTTAACTCTGACTCAATTAATATTAACCCCTCTTTGTCTAATACCTTATATGCGTCTAATTTTTTCAGTGTTTCTTCAATAAAAGAACTCTTTCCATATGGTGGATCTAAAAAAATAAGATTAAATTTTTCATCTTTTAATTTATTTAAAGCTTTTGGCAGTTGTCCATGAATAAGGTTTGCGGTTATATTACACAGCTCAAGATTTTTTCTGATTAACTTGATTGATTCTCTGTCTGAATCTATAAGCGTAAGTTTCCTGGCATTACGACTGAGTGATTCTATTCCTAAGACTCCTGAACCAGCACATAAATCTAAAACATTTGCATCTTCTACAAAGTTCTGCAATGTGTCGAAAATAGATTTTCTTACAAGTGCCATTGCTGGTCGAATAGAATCAGTTTTGCAAGTAGCTAATTTTTTTCTTTTTAGTTTTCCACCCAGAATATACATCTTTATAATTCATCAGCATTTAAAGAAATGTCTTGTTTGATAGATAGTTCCCATGGTACATTCGGCTCCAAAACCAAATGCCATGTTGGAAGAATTGTTGAACCTTGATAAACTTTCCCCAGTTTCCCATAGTTATAAGAGAGTGTTTCAATAGGATATCTGAATAAGTTACAGGATTTGTTCCAGGAAAGCACTAAATCTAACTTATAAGGATTGGAATAAACTGATATTTGATCGATCTCTTTTAATAATTCTGAAGAATCTAAATTTGGGTTTGGTGTCTTATTTATTTTATCATTATTAAGATAAAAGTAACTATTTTCATCAACTCCATTTGTAATATTCAAATTAAATTCAACTGCAAAGAGAAAATCAATATTGTCTGAACTCTTATTTGTTAAGGTGTAATCTATAGTTAAAGAAGAATCTCCAGATCTTGTGCTTATTTGTTTCTTTAGTTCGATTTCAGGATTATTGGCGAACTCTGTTAAATGTGTTTTTAGTTCAAGAGCAATTTTACAGGTTTCTTCTTTAGCTTTAATTTTTTCAACATTATAAGGATTGAGTATTTTTTTTGTAAGATGACTAAATTGATTTGAGATGCATTTATCAAGGTCTAAACCAGTTGATAAAAAATGATCTATTGCATTTAATTTAGAATATTTATCATAAATTAATTCCCCGTTTGAGTGATATTCTTCTTCTCTTCTGGAAATCGTATTTGTAATATTTATATTGTTAGGTCTGAAATCATGTTCCAGAATAGCTCCACCTAATGTTGGTGAAATATAGATATTTTGAGTTTCAGTTTCAATTATAATTTCATCGTTTCCATCACAGTCGTAGTCAATTTCGGATACTTGAATCCATCTGGAATTCTGTCTTGAGGCAGAGTCTATAAGATTTTCTGCTTTTATAAGATTTGAATAAGTGTTATGCCTTTTCCTTGGTGAATAAATACCACCAAGAATAGTGTCCCAGTAGGTATCGTTGCATTGACCCATGAGTAATAAGTCATATGCCTGATTAATCATTTCTTTTATTACTTTAAACCGGGATTTGCCTTCTTTAGCAGAATTAACTTTTTTACTTACCCTGAGCATTTTTTTGTGAAGCAGATTTGCTTCATTATATTTCAATAAATAATGGCTCCATTTTGCTTGAGGTTGAATTTCTTGTTTAGCGGGTAAGTATATTCTCCCTTTTGGTTTATTGTTTTGATAATAATTATTAAATAATTTTGTTTCAATGAGATCACCCTTTGAATTTAAAAGCTCAAAAAAGTTTTTCAACCAGAGAATCTTGCTCTGTTCAGGATTTACTATTTCATAAACTAAAACAATTACTGATTTATCATTAGAAGAACCCTCAGATAAGTGATTTATAGCTTCTTCAGGAGAATATTGCTGCATTAAATCATTTAAATTTTTCAAGATAGGGAAAATAGCTATTTTGCGTCCTTCATCTTCAGTAATGAAATATCCCGAAAGCTCACGTTCTTCTAAACCTACACCTTTAAAATATTCTTTTGGCAGGCAGGTATATTGAATCCTTGATTTTGCAAGATCTAAAGCCATTGATGGTTCCCATGAATATTGTGTAATCCATGCACCACTTGGAATATAACCGTAAGTATGATTTATTAATCTGTTCATTAATGAGATCTGTGTTTGTCTATCTTCTTTTGGAATGAAAGGAAGAATAGGTTCGTATATTCCACCGCTTAAAAGTTCTAATTGATTACGATCTAAAAGCTCTCTTATTTTTCCCGAAAAGTCTGAATGTTTCTTATCTAAGTATGAAATTAAATTGCCGCTGAGGTGAAAGGATGACTTTATATTTTGAAAAGTTTTTAATAAATCAGTCAATTCAATAACAAAGTTGCAATTTTCTTTAATCAAATTATTTTCATTGCTTGCTTTTTGAATATCCGAAGGCAGCTGATAGTGAAATCCAAGAATTAAGTTTAATTTTTCTTTAGTTTTGTCCATATATGATAATTTTGACACTCACTATAGCGCTTTGCAATTAACCTATACCATTCATTAATTATCTTAAATTATATAGTTTTCTTTGAATTGATATACATTATTATGTAAGATCGTTTATATTTAATAATGATTGTGATAGCTATAATTAACTAAATCCTATCCAGTGAAAGGAATCGATCGAGAGAAGCGCAAACTTGTTTTGTGCTATAAAAAAATGTCAAAAATTTTAATAGCAGATGATGAACCTTCTTTAAGGTTATTGGTGAAAGCGACATTAAGTGCAAATAAATCTTTTGAGCTTCTTGAAGCATTTGATGGAACTGAAGCTTTAAACAAAGCACAAAAAGAATTGCCGGATTTAATATTGCTTGATGTAATGATGCCTGGTTTAAGTGGTTTTGAGGTTTGTGAAAGATTAAAAAATGATCCAAAGACAAAAAACATTGTAATTATAATGCTTACTGCAAAAGGTCAACAGTCAGATCGTGACTGGGCAATTTCGGTTGGTACAGATTATTTTCTTACAAAGCCGTTTAGCCCAATTGAACTTTTTAACTTAATTGAAAAAATTCTTATAAAAGGCGGGAAAGAAGCTAAGGCTACAAACCAGGAATAAAATTACCAAATGCGGGCAGATATTTTAAATGAAAACAATTCAAAATTAAAAGAATTAAAAAAAATAATTAAAGAAAAAAACGATTATCTTTTGATTGAGGGGATGAAACTGTTTAGTGAAGCAGTTAAAAGTAAAATCCAAATCGAAAAGATCTATATAGATAAAAGTAATATGGAATCTTTATATAAGATTTATCCGAAATATGAAAGTTGTGAGATTGTTTTTGTAAGCAATAATCTTTTATCTGAAAATTATACTACTGAGAGTGGTCCTGAAGGTGAAAATTTGATTCTTGCTCTTGCAAAAAGATCAACATGGGAAATCACTCCATTACTTAAATTGAAGAAAAATATAATTTTTCTTGAGAGAATCCAGGACCCGGGTAATTTAGGAACAATTCTTAGATCGGCACTTGCTTTTGGTGCCAGTGCAGTGTGTTTGTCTGAGAATTCAGTTGATCCCTTTAATACAAAGGTAATAAGAGCAAGTGCAGGAGCAGTATTTAGTACACCAGTAATTTCAGTAGATAATATTGATTCTTTCTATAAGCAGATAAAAGAATATGGTTACAAAATCATTGCTACCCGGATAAGTGCAAAAAAATCTTTAGAGGAGTTAAAGCTTAATTCTCCTGCGATCTTTTTGTTTGGGAATGAAGGAACGGGGCTTTCTAAGAAGATGATTGATCTGTCTGATGAGACTATTAAAATCCCACATTCTAATAAAGTGGAGTCATTAAATTTAGGAGTATCTGTTGGTTTGGTCTTGTGGGAATTATATAAGCAGAATGAATAGGATATCTTTCGTAGAGTTTTAAGTGAAGGCTGATTGATAAAAAACAAATTATGGAGCAATTGTAAAAATGGGAACTGTATTAGCCATTGATTATGGTTTAAAAAGAGTGGGGTTGGCAATTTCTGATCCAGGAAGATCCTTTGCATTCCCCTGTGATGTTATTGAAAACAAAAACTTTGATTATTTGATTGCCCAGATTAGTAATGTGATTTTAGAAAAAGAGGTGGATCTGATTTTAGTTGGTATGCCATATAACATGAATAAAATCAATCCCAGTACGATACAAAAGGTGACAAAAAATGAAATGGAAATAAATGTTGAAATCTTTTTAAAGCATCTTCAGAAATCAATAAAAATTCCAATTAAAATTGTAGATGAAAGGTTAAGTTCATTTGCAGCAGAGGAAAAGTTAAAGGAAGCCGGGTTGTCAGCTAAAAAATCAAAGAAATATATAGATTCTGAAGCAGCTAGACTGCTTCTTGAAGAATTTCTCCAGAATATGCACAAAATATAATCTCTTTTGGATGATCTAGGGAGAGAACCCTTTTGTTAGAATTAAGAGAAAATAACTGCTTACAATAATTCAAATTATGGAAATGACAGTTAATGGAGGCAAGGTTTTGTCTGGTTTATCCAGCAAAACCGATTATGCGTAAAAATTTAATTGATAGAAGCTTCAGCTTGTCTGAAGCATATAAAAATAAAGAAAAGCTTAGATTATATCTTGGTTATGCGCCAGGAAAGACAACAGCATTGAATGGTTTAGCACTGAGAGCATTAGGGGCTGGATTAAAAGTAAAAATAATTTTGTTTTCAAAATGTGCTGAAACTACCAGTGAATCAAAGATTTACCAGATTTTAAGAGCCCAGTTTCCAAAACACTTTGACTATTTTTTTGCAGGCACTTCTAGGATTAGAGAAGAAGGAGGCTTTAGATTTTTTGGAGATCCTGATGGCTGGACCCTCCAGGATGAACTCAAGCTTGATCAAGGATTAAAACAATTAGTCTTAGACATAGCTTCTGGAGAGTATGACTTGCTCTGTGTTGATGAACTTACTGATCTTTTATATCATAAAGAGCAGAGGGTTTCAGAAGAAAAGGCAAAACAAATTTTTAAAAATATTCATTCTGCAACAGCTGTTGTTGTTACGGGGCACTTATGTCCTGAATGGCTAAAGGAAATCTCTTCAACGGTTATTGAAGGGAAGGCATATAAACATTACAAAGGATATACAAAAGGAATAGAGTGGTGAATCAGGGAGCAGTAGTCAGGGTTAGAAATTAGAAGAAACCTGTTTTCTGATTTTTGTTCTTTGTTATATACTATTAGTTGATGTCAACTTTTAAGGACAAAGATTCCAGCGATACCACTATTCATGCAATGGTAATTGCATCTCGAAAAGTGGTTGATCTTATGGGGAAAGATTTAGCAAGCCATTTTTTGAAACATAAAGTTTGCTTAGTAAATCTTACTCCGGCAGAGTTTTATGGACCGGATGCAGTTTCACTTGTTTTAGAAGGCAAACAAAACGATATAACAAAAAGTTTGAGCCAGTTAAAAAAAGTCTGTTATCAAAAGGAAATAGGGATTGAATCTAACCCTGTTCAATCAATACCACCTGTTTTAAAGGGATATTTGCTTGATATGGAAAACGATATTAGATTTGAAAAAATATTTTCGTATTGCTCAAAAGAATACCTTGAATACTGTAAGAAAAATAACGTAAATCCACACCCTGAAGTTCTGGAAGCATCGAAGTAGAGGCGGGATTAATGTTGCCTCTACTGATTATTTTTTGCCGGATTCCTGCAAAAGTTTATTAACTTCTTTTTTGAAATCGCCGTTTAATTCTTTTAATTTAATTTCAATAAGTTCAACTATTTCATGATTAGCAACTTCCCTAACCACCTTAAACACCAGATCACGAACCTTCTCATCAGGATCTGCAATAGAGTCAACCAGGAAGCTGAATAAAATTGAATCATTAATATGTGCTTCTTTAATAAAGTTTCTAATTGCTATTACTGCGCCAAGTTTAATCTTTCTGCTTTGAGAGGGATCTAATCTTTGTGTAAAATTATCACACATTTCAATGGAGAATTTTTTTCTTAGATCTTCAGTTCTTTGTTTTATGTTTTTTGTGGTCACTTTAACATTTTATATTAAGGTGGGGTAGTCTGCAGTACATCCCTGCCTGATTTAAAAATTTAGTTAATTAATTATAAATATTTTAATTATTAACCAAATTCTCAACTAAAATGACCAATTGTCTGATTAAAAACCAGAGAAATTAAGGATTTACATAGTATATAATTTAGTAATCAAAAAATGATGAGATATTAACCCTATGAGAAAAATTAATAAAGTTTCAATTATAATTCCTGTATATAATGAAGAAAAAAGCATAAAAGTTTTACTGGATGAGTTGGATTATTTCTTGAAGAATTTTACATATTCTTATGAAGTGGTTTTTGTGGATGATGGAAGTAAAGATTATTCTTATAGTTTGTTAAAAGATGCAGCTTTAAAAAATGTAAATTTTAAGGTAATCAGACTTAGAAGAAATTATGGTCAGAGTGCAGCTATGCTGGCTGCAATTGATTATTCAATTGGTGATGTTGTGGTTCCACTTGATGCGGATTTACAGAACGATCCAAATGATATTCCAAAGCTGTTAAACCTTATAGAAGAAGGATATGATCTTGTAAGTGGCTGGCGGAAACATAGAAAGGATAGAGCACTTGACAGAAAAATCCCTTCAATGATTGCAAATAAGTTGATTTCGTTTGTTTCAGGAATTAAATTGCATGATTATGGCTGTTCTTTAAAAGCTTATAGAAAGGATGTTTTGGAAGGAGTAAGACTGTATGGTGAGTTACACAGATTTCTTCCTGTATGTGCATCATGGAATGGAGCAAAAGTTACTGAATTAGAAGTAAATCACAGACCAAGAATATTTGGTAAGTCAAAGTATGGCTTGGGCAGAACATATAAAGTTATTTTGGATCTTATAGTTTTGAAATTCTTATCTGATTTTTCAACAAAACCAATTTACTTTTTTGGTGGGTTTTCCTTTGTTTGTTTTCTTTCTTCTCTTTTATTTGCAATGTGGTCAATATATTTAAAAATATTTAAAAATATTGATCTGGATGGAACGCCTCTTTTAATTTTCTCAGCAGTTTTTGTTATCGTTGGTGTGCAGTTTTTATTGATGGGAATACTTGCTGATCTTGTTATGAGAACATATTTTGAATCACAGAATAAAAAAACGTACCAGATTAAAGAGGCTATTAATCTTCAACAGGAACACAGATCTACTTTAGTTTCCAGATAATAAATCCATTAATATAGGGAGATACCCCTGATTTAGGTCTAAATGCTTTATAAAGACCCGTAATTTTATGGACAAGTGTTGCCTTTTAAGCAGTTTTTGTCGATATTATAATCATCCTTTAAGGATTTAGTTGCCTTGTTGGTATACATTTAATAAAACAATGTAGCTGATTATTTGTGTAGCTAAAATTTTCTAGCGGTAGCAAATTATAGAGCGAGAAAATTAAGTAGAAGAAATAACGTAAATGATTAACTCAAGCGAAGATTTTCCGAAAGCGAAAATCTGAGCATCATTATAGAGAAGGAGCAAAAAAGCGAAATAATTTCTGAAGGCTAAAATTTAAAAGCCGAAGGAAATTATGGAGCGTTTAAAATGAACAGCCGTCTTCCAGGTGAGATTCTTGTTGGAGTAGTAGTATTTGGACTATTACTCTTAATTTTAGTGCCATTGCCAGCATGGCTTATGGACATTGCGCTTGCAACAAATATTTCATTTGCAATTGTTACTTTAGGAATTGCTTTATATATTTCAAGGCCTCTTGATTATGCAGTTTTGCCGTCAGTTCTTTTAATTACTACGTTATTACGATTGTCATTAAATATAGCTGTTACCAGGTTAATTCTGTCAAATGGTTATGCAGGAGAAGTTGTAAGTGCATTTGGTCAGTTTGTTGCAGGAGGGAATCTTGTAGTAGGCGTTATTATTTTTATAATTATTACAGTTGTTCAGTTTATTGTGGTTACAAAAGGTGCTGAAAGAATTGCTGAAGTTTCTGCAAGATTTGCATTGGATGCAATGCCGGGTAAACAAATGTCTATTGATGCTGACTTTAATGCAGGGCTATGTAGCAGTGACATTGCAAAACAAAGAAGGGCTGATCTTGAAAGAGAATCTTCATTTTATGGGGCAATGGATGGTGCAAGTAAGTTTATAAAAGGAGATGCAATTGCTGGTATTGTTATAACCCTTGTAAACATTACTGCAGGTTTAACGATAGGTGTAACTCAGAAAGGTTTAGATCTTGCACAGGCTGCACATAAATATTCTCTCCTTACGGTTGGTGATGCTTTGTCAGCACAGGTTCCAGCACTTATTCTTTCAATTGCAGCAGGTCTTATTGTTACCAGATCTACATCAAGTGCTGAAAGTCTAGGGTTAGATATCACTACTCAAATAATGAATAAGCCAAGTGCTCTTGCGCTTGCATCTGGTTTGCTTTTCCTGATTGGATTTATGCCAGGGCTTCCTACTTTTGCATTTATTGTTCTTTCAGTTATTATAGGAAGTATGGCTGCTTTTGTCTTTGCAAAAAGAGCCCAGGAGCAAAAAGCTATTTATGACCAGGCTACAGCTGAACCAAAAGTAAATCCAAGCAGTCCGGATATGATGTATTCTTTGCTTGAAGTTGATAATCTTGCAATCTGGGTTGGACGTAATTTGCTTGACATTGCAGATCCTGCCAGACAGGGGACACTTGTTCCGGAAATTGCTTCGCTAAGACATCAGTTAACATTGAACCTTGGCTATGTTTTACCTGCAGTTAGAATTATGGATGCCCCAAGTTTAAATGCAAATGAATACAGGATTGTAATTAGAGATACTACTGTAGCTTCAAGTGAAGCGTATCCTGACAGGATGCTTGTTTTGAGGGAATACTGGGATAGGGTATATTCAGAACCACCTCCTGGCGGGCTTCCTGGATGGGATTCTGCTTTGCAGGAGCCTGCATACTGGATTGATCCTGATTACCTTAAGCAAATTGATTGGCAGTATCCTGCTACGCCGGCAGTGAGAGTAGTTACTGCTCATCTAGCAGAGGTTGTAAGAAGAAATATTGACGAGCTTCTTTCAAAAGCAGATGTAAAGAAAGTACTTGATCAGGCAAAACAAAAAGATGCGCAGCTTGTTGAAAATCTTATACCTGGTTTAATTAGCATTGGTGATTTGCGTCGAGTATTTGTAAACCTTTTAAAAGAAAGAGTTTCAATAAGAGATGTACAGTTTATGCTGGAAAGGCTGGAAGATTTGTGCAGTGGTATAAAAGACCCGGATCTTTTGTCTGAAAAACTTAGAATAACATTAGGGCGACAAATATGCCTGGAGTTTGCTACACCTGAAAAACAAATTTATTCGATTGCATTTAATCCTGCAGTAGAACGTAAGCTTGAAGAATCACTGCAGCGTGTTGAAAATAACCTCGTTTTAATTCTGGATCCAAGGCAGATACAACAGCTGGTTACGATGATTTCCAAATCTTCAAAGAGAATAAATGAAAGATATGGCAGAAGACCTGTTTTAATCTGTGGACCGGGGTTAAGACTTCCTCTTTATAGATTACTTGAACAGTTTGATCCGCATATTCATGTTCTTTCATATGCAGAACTTTCTCCAGACTTTAATGTCCAGGTCTTAGAAACAATTGGAGATGAAGTTAATCAGACAGGAGCGGCAGCACCAGCAGCGTAATGAGGGAATTGAAAATTGAGAATTGAAAGGCATAGTTAATAAATATGGACAAGTTGGTTGATGATGAATATATAAAAGATTTAGATTCCGCAGTTCAGGAATTGCTAAACAAAAATGAACTGCGCAAGTGGACTGGTTATGTAAATAAGGTTGTTGGATTATTGTTGGAAGCCAAGCTTCCGGGAGCTATGGTTGGTGAACTTTGTAATATAATTACTGACCACGGTGATGTAAAGCCAGCTGAGGTTGTGGGTTTTAGGGGTGATATTTCACTCTTGCTTTTACTTGTTGATGGAAAAGGAGTACATCAGGGCAGTAAGATTATTCAAACAGGAAGACCACTTGAGGTTTTGGTTGGAGAAAGTTTGCTTGGAAGAATATTGGATTCTTTTGGTAATCCGATTGATGGAAAACCTTTAGAAGGGAATCTTGTTCCAAAAGGGTTAGATGCTGTTCCACCAGAGGCTTATGGTCGTCCTCGTATTGATACTGTTTTTTCTACAGGAGTTAGAGTAATTGATGGATTATTAACTCTTGGTATTGGTCAAAGAATTGGAATATTTTCAGGATCTGGTGTTGGAAAAAGTACTACACTAGGTATGATTGCAAGATATGGTGATGCTGATGTAAACGTAATTGCTCTTGTGGGTGAAAGAGGAAGAGAAGTTCAGGATTTTATTGAAGTAAGTTTGGGTGAAGAAGGATTAAAAAAATCTGTTGTAATAGTTGCCACTTCAGATCAGCCGGCAATGCTCAGAGTGAAATGTCTTTATGCTGCTACAACTATTGCTGAATATTTCCGTGATCAGGGTAAAAATGTTTTGCTTATGGCTGATTCAATAACAAGACTTGCTATGTCTGCACGTGATGTAGGACTTTCTGTAGGTGAGCCTCCAACCATGAAAGGTTATACTCCTTCTGTATTTGCAATGTTACCAAAGATTTTAGAAAGATCGGGCAGATCCAAAGCAGGTGCAATTACGGCAATTTATACTGTACTTGTTGAAGGAGATGATTTTAATGAACCAATTGCAGATGCAGCGCGTGGTATTTTGGATGGTCATATAATTTTATCCAGATCAATTGCTGCAAGAAATCATTACCCTTCTGTAGAGGTATTAAATAGTGTAAGTAGGCTTTTCCCGGACCTTGCCGTTAAAGAACATCAGGAAGCTGCTGGTTTTGTTAGAAACATGATGGCTACCTATAACAATGCAGAAGATTTAATTGCAATTGGTGCATATGAAAAAGGATCAGATCCAAGAATTGATAAAGCAGTTTTATTAAAACCTGTAATAGATTCATTTTTACAGCAAGGGATATATGAAACTACAGGATTTGAAGAAACAATTAAATTGCTGACAGCTATATATCAAAAAGCTAAATAATTAACCCAATTTGTAAGGACGTAGTAGAGGCGTAGCATGCTACGCCTCTACTGATAAACTATTATGACTATGCCTTTTCTTCCTGAAGATAAACCTCGAAATATAACTTTATCTACAGAATCGGCCAAATTACATTTGGACAATATTGATTTGTCCAGTGTCTTGGAAGAAGATTTTTACCCTTACCAGATAGATGAATTGCTTTTAAAAGCACGCAAGGCTTGTGCAGTTTTTACTCAATATACTCAGGAAATGGTAGATAAAATTGTTTATGCTGTTGTTCGTGCTGCATTAGCCCATTCAAGAGAATTTGCAAAGCTTGCAGCTGAAGAAACAAGAATGGGTTTATTTGAAGATAAGATCTTGAAAAATATTGTTGCAAGTGAATTTTTATATCATCAGATAAAAAACAAAAAGACAGTTGGTTTAATTAGAGAAATTAAAGATGAACAAATGGTTGAAGTTGCAGAACCGGTTGGTGTAATTGCAGCTTTAACACCTATTACAAATCCTACAAGTACAGTTATTTATAAATCAATTATTTCTTTAAAGACAAGAAATGCAATTGTTTTTAGTCCTCACCTTATGTCCAGCAAGTGTGTTGCATATACTGCAGAAATATTGTATAGAGCAGCTTTGCAGGCAGGAGCGCCTGAGGGGTGTATTGGGTGGTTAAAGAGAAATTCAAAGCTACGCAAACAGACAAATTATTTAATGCATCATGAAGAAGTTGATCTTGTCTTTGCAACTGGTGGTACTACCATGGTAAAAGTTGCTTACAGCAGTGGTAAGCCGGCAATTGGAGTGGGCGCAGGCAATACACCGGTTTATATTCACAAATCCTGTAATCCAGTCAGTACTGCAATGGATATCTGCATTTCAAAAACATTTGATAATGGTACTGAGTGCCCTTCTGAACAAACCATTGTAATAGATAAAGAAATTTATTCGAAAGTTCTAGAAGAATTTAAAAAATTGAATTGTTATATTTGTTTGGAAGAAGAAACAAAAAAAATAATTCCTGTTGTTATTGATCTGGAAACAAACTCAATGAACTATAAATTTGTTGGAAAGTCTGCATCTGTAATTGCAGAAAGAGCAGGCTTTACTGTGCCAAAAAACACGAAAATATTGCTGTGTGAAATAAATTCACATAATTTAAATAGCCCATTATTAAAAGAAAAACTAATGCCGGTTCTTGCTATTTTAAAAGCTGAATCCGAACAAGATGCTTTAAATAAATGTTTATTTGTAAATTATAGTGGAGGGACAGGACACACTGCAGGAATATTTGCAAATGATGAAAATGTAATTTTAAATTTTCGAAGTTTAATTAATGCCGGCAGAATAATTGTTAACCAGCCAACTGCGCTTGGAGGATTGGGAGGTTTTTATAATAATTTACCGACAACATTAAGTTTTGGATGTGGTACTGGAGGAGGAAACAGTACTACAGAAAATGTTAATATTTACAATCTCCTGAACATAAAGCGTGTTCCACGAAGGCAAACATCACCTATGTGGTTTCGTATTCCAAATCAAATTCACTTTAATGCCGGTTCATTAGCTGTTTTAAAAACAATACCAGCTAGAAATATTTTTATTATTACAGACAAAACAATGGATAAGCTTGGAATTGTAAAAAAAGTTCTGGAGAACCTTCCCTCAGATTCAACCTTTAAAATTTTTACTGATGTAGAACCTGAACCAAGTAGAGGCATTATTGATAAAGGATTGGAACAAATTAAGGATTTTAATCCTGATTATTTTGTAGCTGTTGGAGGGGGTTCGGTAATTGATGCTGCAAAAGCAATAAGATTATTTTATGAATGTCCGGAAATTAAATTTGAAGATTTATCAGTAGATTTTGTGGATTTTAGAAAAAGAGCAGTTAATTTCCCTGCTCTCGGTAAAACGAAACTAGTTGCAATTTCTACTACTTCGGGTACTGGAAGTGAGGTTAGTCCTGCATGTGTAATTGCTGACAAGAAAAATAATATTAAAATCTCATTATTTGATTATAATTTAACCCCGGATATTGCAATTGTAGACTCTGAGCTTGTGAAAGACTTGCCTGTAAAACCCACTGCAGATACCGGCATTGATGCTTTCACACATGCACTGGAAGCTTATGTCTCTATATTTGCATCTGATTATACCGATGCGTTAAGTTTACAGGCGATAAAAATAATCTATGAAAATCTTCCAAAGGTTGTAAATGAACCACATGATTTGGATGCCAGACAAAAAATGCACAATGCTGCAACCCTTGCAGGAATGGCATTCAGCAATGCTTCTGTAGGTATAAATCATGCTCTGGCACATGCTTTTGGTCCTAAGTTTGGCATACCACATGGCAGAGCAAATGCAGTATTTCTTTTAAGCACAATAGATTTTAATTCAGGAGTGCCTGTAAAATTCATGCCATTTTCAAATTATAGAAATTATATTGCACATGAGAAGTATGCTGAAGTTTCAAAGACTTTAGGTTGTGCTGATAACGATGTGAAAGATTTGATAAGTAGTTTAAAAGAAAAAGTAAAAGATTTGCTTAAAAAATCTGATTTGCCATATAGAGTTAGTGAACTTGGGATTAAACTGGATGATTACTTGGTCAGTATCCCAGATTTAATCAATAAAACAATTAATGATTTAAGCTTAAGAACAAATCCGAGGATGCCACTTTTGGAAGAGCTGGAGGAGATTTTTAGGAATGCCTATTAAACAAAGTTTATCGGAATTGCTTTGTGGAGAAATAAAATCAAAAGAAGTTATTGATGTTATTTTTGATGAATTGGAAAATCAATTACTTGATAAGAGAGAAATTACCGTTAATTTGAAAAAAGTTACTTTTGTTTCAGTTTATTTCTTAGAAAGACTAGAAAGATTTATGGAGAAAGCAAAGGATCTAAGTGTAGAAATTAAAATTATTAATATAAGTCCTGAAATTTATAAGGTGTTTCAAGTCTCAAGGTTAAATACAGTACTAAATGCCTGCTTATCACCCTAAGCACACTATCAATCCCTGTCTACCAGCTCGTTTTCCCTGAATCCGGTGAGAATAAAATAAACTATTTTGTGTTGCTGTATCAAGCTCTGAGACAAAAACTTTCATTACTCCAGCTCTGTCTAATTGTAAACAGTTTGCAAGCTTTAAATCTGCTTTTGGTTTTGGTCCATTTGTATTGAGGATTGAATCTGATTCCGTTGCCTTGACTAAAAGATCTGCAACTTCCTGGCTGACTTCATAACTCTTTTGTCCAATAGCAGGACCAATTGCTGCGATAATTTGTGACGGCCTTGCTAGAAAATTTTCCTGCATTGCAATAACTGCTTTTTCAACAATTGCTAATGCAGTACCTCTCCAGCCTGCATGAACAAGACCTACAATTTTTTTTTCAGGACAATAAAGTAACACTGGAACACAGTCAGCAGCAGTTATTAAAAGTGGAATATTTGTCAGGTGAGTAATTATGGCATCAGCTTGAGGGATTTCCTGTTCTTCGTTTTCTAAAATGAAAACATTATCACTATGTGCCAGTGGTAGTACTCTTAGAGCCGCATAACTTAGCTCAAGATTTTTACATAATATTTCCCGGTTTTTATCAACACTTTTATCGGGAAAAATCGTTGGTTCATGTTTTGCAAGATTTAAGTCATTTGATCTACCTGTAAATAGGTGTTTTAAATTGGAATAATTTAAAAATTCAGCACATTGCCAGCCTCTTACTTGCCCAAAGTTAACTTCTTCCCAGGTCTTTTTTTGTAATTTTTTGAGAAAGAACATAGGGTAAAATATAGCATATAGACTTAAGAGGTTAGGATAAGGTAACACGTCATTGCGAGGAGCGAAGCGACGAAGCAATCTCAAAAACGTGAAAAAGTTAAGGAGATTGCTTCGGACTAAAGCCCTCGCAATGACGCTAAAAAATGATTAAAATAGTACACTTTTCAGATTTACATTTTGGTTCTGGAGAACGATATGGTTCTATAAATCCGGAAACTGGCTTAAATAGAAGATTTGAAGATTTTATAGCGGCTCTGGATAAACCAATTAATTTTGCTATTGATAATAAAGTTGACCTTGCGATATTTACAGGCGATACATACAAACATGCTACTCCTGAACCTATTTACCAGCGGGAGTTTGCAAAAAGAATTAAAAAGCTTTCAGCAAATAAAATTCCTACAATACTTCTTGTCGGAAATCATGATGTTTTATACAGGATAGATGGTTCTGATGCGCTGGATATTTACAGTACCCTGCAGATCGAAAATGTGACAGTATTTAACAAAATTGAATTGAAAAACATTGAAACAAAAAATGGAACTATCCAGGTAATTTCACTTCCGCATATTACAAAAAGCAGGCTCTTGGCAAAAGAAGAATATAGAAATTTAAGTACTAAGGAACAGGATCAATTGATGATTGAAAAAATCAAAGAAGCACTAAAAGGATCTCTCGAAAAACTGGATCCTGAACTGCCAGCCATTTTGCTTGGGCATGCAACGATTGAAACAGCACAGTTTGGCTCTGAGCAGGATTTATCTATTGGTAAAGTTTTCAGTTACCCGCTAAGTTTTTTTCAATCAACCCAGTTAGAGTATGTTGGCTTTGGTCATATTCATAGACATCAGATTCTGCAGGAGAAAAATCCTTTAATTTTATATGCCGGTTCTCTTGAAAGAGTTGACTTTGGGGAAGAAAATGAAGACAAGGGTTTTATATATTTAGAGATTGATAAAGGGAAACTTAAACATGAATTTATATCCACAAATCCGAGGAAGTTTATAACTATTTCAAGTGATCTTACTGAAAGCCAAAATCCTCAAGCTGATTTAGAAGCTGAAATTAAAAACAAAAAACAGTCAGGTGCAGTTATTAGACTTAAATATAAAATAAATGAAGAAGAAGTGGGATATATAGATCAGGAAAAAATAAAATCAATATTAAGTGATAGCTTTGCCCTTGTTATTCAAAGTGAAATTATACGAAAGGACAGAACCTATCGTATTGCAGAGCTTGATGCAAGCTTAATTTCCCAACCGCTTTCAGCTCTTGAAAAATATTTATTTGACTATACTGAAGAAGAAAGAGAAAACTTGCTTAAGAAGGCGAAAGAGTTGATGACATATAATCCTTAGCTGGATGTAAGCCCGGCACCGGTTAACTCGCTGGCAATAAGTTTTTCAAGATCTTCTGGTCGTGAACTTTTACCCAGGGCATCTTCTGGTCTAATGAGTTTCTTTTTAACAAGATCTGCAAGCCCATTTTCCAGAGTAACCATTCCTAACCTTCCGCCTGTTTGAATCGAGGAATATATTTGAGCAGTCTTACCCTCGCGAATTAAATTTGCAATTGCAGGTGTATTAACCAAAATTTCCATTGCCATAACTCTTCCTGTGATTTGTCCCTGTGGGCCAAGTTTTGGAATTAATGTCTGGCTGAATACTGCTACAAGACTGTTGCTTAATTGAATCCTGATTTGCTGTTGCTGATCCGGAGGAAAAACATCTACAATTCTGTCAATTGTCTGAGCAGCTGAACTTGTGTGTAGAGTAGCAAATACGAGGTGTCCTGTTTCTGCAGCTTTTAGTGCAAGAGCAATTGTTTCAAGGTCCCGCATTTCACCAACCAGAATCACATCAGGATCTTCTCTTAATGCCGCTCTTAAGGCATTATCAAAACTGTGAGTATCAGAACCAAGCTCTCTTTGGTTTACTACCGATCTTTTACTTAGGTGAATATATTCTATAGGGTCTTCAATAGTAAGAATATGGTCAGAACGATTTTCATTTATCCAGCCTACCATTGTGGCAAGTGTGGTACTTTTACCCGAACCAGTAGGCCCTGTTACAAGAACCAGTCCACGTGGTTTTGTGCAGACCTGCTGACAGATTTTAGGAAGGTTTAATTGATCAAAGGTTGGGATTTTAGAAGTAATTGTTCTAAATGCAGCAGCAAATCCATTTCTATCTTTATAGGCATTAACCCGAAATCTTCCTAATCCATCAATTCCATAACTGCAGTCCAACTCAAGCTTTTGTTCTAAAATTTTCTTTTGCTCAAGTGTTAATATGCTGAAGATTAATGTTTTTGTATCGTTTGCTGTAAGAGGTTCATATTCTGTAGGGATAAGCTTTCCATCTATTCTTAAAACCGGCGGCATTCCTACACCAATATGCAGATCACTTGCTTTTTTTTGAATAACTAATTCCAGTAACTCTTTCATTTTTTAATTTCCTGGTTACTCTTCAAATTCTGACAACTTCTTCAAGAGTTGACCCATATAAACTTCGCCGGTTCCCTTTGTTTGAATAGCAAGCAGTTTATCTTCAATGTTAGCCATTACTAAGGTTCCATTTTTTGATTCTAACAAAATATGAAGCAAACTGCCTTGTTTTGTTTTATTTATCTGTTTGTTGAATTGGGTGAATAACTGGCTTATTTTCTGAGGAATATTTTCGCTTTCAAGTGATTCTATCTTTTCATTCCAATCTTCTGATAATATACTTCCGTTGTAATTTAAGTACATTGATCCAATTATTTGATCGTTTTTATTTATTTCTTTAAGCTTTTGTCGAAAGATTTCTAAATCTTCATCAGAAATAACTGTCTCTGGTTCTGAAAATTCTTTCTTGATTTCAGTTTTTAAACTTTCTATTAACTCTTCTTTTATACTTTTAATACTTTCAATAATATTTTCTTTTGGTTCATTTGTATCTTTTGGCTTTTCTTTGCTTTCATGAATTAATTTTAATTTAATTTCTTCCTCAAGTTCTTTCTTTAAAGTTTCTTTTATTTCTTCTATTTTCTCCGCATCACTGATTTGTCTGAAACTTGCCTCATGAATATCTTCTGTTTCTATCTTTACTGAAATCTGTGGTTTAGGCAAAGAGTAAGGTCTCTTAACTTCTTTTTCTGTCTTCTTTTTGAGGGATTTTTCGGATTTTGATGAAGTTATTTTTTTAACAGCATCAAGAGATGAGTACTGCTCGAATATTGCAGAAAGCTCATCTTTTATATTACTCGGAGGAAATGTACTTATTTGTATAGGTTTTGGTTTTTCTATAGGAGTGTAAGTTGATTCCTCAATATTAATACCTGTTTCATCACGATCAAAAAATTCAGATTCTTTCTCAAGAGATTCTGTTTCATTTTTAGCAAACAGTTTACCTGAGCTTTCTTCAGGAAGGCTTTCAGAAGTTTTATTTATTTCAGGTTCAAATTCGAAAGGTTTCCAGAAACCCTCATCTGCTTCACTGTCTGAACTCTTGGTTTTAGGAGCTTTTACATTTTCAACAGCTTCTGTCCGAGATTTTGTTGTTTCTTTAGAATGAAGGCGATTTACTTTTGGCTTGTTTATTCCAAAGAAACCTTTTTTATATTTAGTTTCTGCCTTATTTTTTTTGGTCAACTCTTCGTCATATTTAAGACTGTAATTAGTCACTAATAGAATAAAAGAAAAAATGTTGGAAACAAATAATGCAAAAGTATTTAGATGAAACTCATCAGTTTTTATTAAGAAAGAATGTTCGCCTGGCCAGCCAAGCGTATTAATTCCCCAGGCAGCAAAACAGATGACAAGAGTTGTAAGAAGATAAATAGCTGCAAGTATAATTGCCTGGATAAAAGTAGTTTTTGGAAATAAAGTAATAACAGGAATAAAACTCAGACCAAATTCCCCAATAAATAATGAAACAAGAGAAATGATTCTTGATTGTATGAAGTAATGTGGTGTTAATGCAACAACAATTATTCCAACAACCAGTAATGGAATGAAAAATATTATATTTGGTCCGGATAGTCGATACATAGGTAGTTAATCACGTACTATTAAACCCTGAATTTTGCCAGGAAGCAAGTAATAAGATGATTTTTTATTTTATTTACTTCATCTTCAATTTGTTTACTTGTAAGGGTTTGCTCAAAATCCTGCATTTTTACTCTGTATGTCAAGCTTCTATATTCTTTATCTAAATCATAAAGGCTGACAAGTTTTACACTTTGGACGAAGTTGGATATTATTCTGATAATTTCATTTGAAATTGTATCAGCCTCGTACTTTTTTGAAATATCAATTGTTATATCTCTGATTACAGCAGGTTGTGAAGAGATTTTCTCAAATAAATGTGTTTTTTCTAAGTCACTTAATATTCCTTCAATATTAATTTCAAAAACCAAAACAGGCCATTTTAAGTCAAGTTTTTTCTCAAGTTGTGGATGTAAGCAGCCAAGTGTTCCAAGTATATTATTGTTAAAAGAAACAGCCAGTGAAAGCTTTGGGTGTAAAAAAGCTTCTTTGTGATGGATGAAACCTGCTTTGTATTTATTTCTTTCAAAGAAACTTTCTAGTATTCCCTTTCCTGTAAAAAACAAAATTTGGTTTGCTTCTCCTGATGAATGTTTGTTTGTAAACCAGGTTTCTTCATGTCCAGATATTACACCTGCTATCTTTGTGGTTTCTTCCACGCCGGTTTCTCTTTCGGATGATTTTCCTTTTAAGAAATAAACTTTACCAATTTCAAAAAGTTTTACAGGATAAGTTTGATGACTGAAGTTTAATCTTAGTGCTTCCAAAAGTCCTGGGATTAGGCTTTGCCTTAAAATTGTATGTTCCCTTGAAAGTGGATTAAGCATAAGAATTGCCTCTTCTCTATTGAATGTAAATTCTTTGTTACTTAATACATTCTCACCTATAAGACTGCTTAAGTAAGCTTCAGAAAAACCTGCTGATAGAAAATGGCTTTTTATCTTTTTAAGCCCGGTATGTGTTTTTTTTGCAGCTAGGGTGGAAGGTGGAGGAAGAGCTTCTATCCGGTCATAGCCATATAGCCGGGTAATTTCCTCTATGAGATCTATGGGTCTATTGACATCATTTATTCTGCCGGATGGTACTGTAACCTCAATTTTGTCATCTTGAATAGAGTTGCACTTAAATTCTAATGACTCCAGTAATCCGACAATTTCTTTTATGCTTATATCTATCCCCAGAACCCTTTTAACTTCTTTTAGTGATAATTGAATCTTGGCTTCTTTTTTTACAGGTTCTCCAGCTTGAACTATAGGACCAACTATAATTTTGTTGTTATCTTGTGCAGCTAATTCTTCTATAAGCTCAATAGCTTTTAGAAGTGCATTGTAAGTAAAATTACTGTCTACACCTCTCTCAAAACGTTTTGAGGCATCTGTAGACAAGCCAATGGTTCTTGAACCCTTTCTTACTTTTAAAGGGCTAAAAACAGCTGCTTCAAGGACAATTTCTTTTGTGTTTTCAGTTACTTCTGAATCTTTTCCACCCATAATTCCAGCTACAGCTACAGGGGTACTGCTATCTGCAATTACCAATACTGCTTCGGTTAATCCACGTTTTTTGCCATCCAGGGTTAAAATTTCTTCACCTTTTTTAGCAGTTCTTGAAACAAGGAAGTCACCTTTTAGTTTTGTCTTATCATAAGCATGCATTGGCTGACCAAATGACCAATTTATATAGTTTGTAATATCTACAATATTATTTATAGCCTTAATGCCTACAGACTCAAGCAGCTTTTTTAGCCATTGTGGACTATCAGTAACTTTTATGTTTTGAATTGTAGCAGTATAAAAAAGAAAAGTATCTTTGGTGTTTTCAATTTTGCTTGAAATGCCTTTTACTGAATTATCAAATTTTGGAGCTTTGAAGCTTAATTCTTTCTTTTTTTTCTTTATTAGGGCACTGATTTCTTTGCTTAGACCATAAACTGAAAGTGCATCTCCTCTATTTGACCTGGAGGCTACCTCTAAAACAATATCCTGGCTTAATGAGAGGTAGTCAATTACATTTTGACCAACTTGTGCTTCAGCGGGAAGAATTAAAATCCCATCTAACTCTTCCTGTGGTAACCCAAGCTCATTACCAGCACAAAGCATTCCAAATGACTCAATTTCACGAATTTTGCTTAATTTGATCTGGAGCTCGGATCCATCTTTTCTATTTATGACCATTGCTCCAGGAAGACAAACAGGGACCTTTTGTCCGACTTTAATATTTTTTGCTCCGCAAACTATTTGGAGTTTATTTTGTCCGTCTGTGGTTACTTTTGTGATTGAGAGGCGGTCGGCATTTGGGTGCTTATCTATAGTTAGGATTTCTCCGACGAGTATAGGACCCTTAAGTTTTGGACCCACTCTTTGAATATCTTCTACTTCAAAGGCTCCCATGGTCAGCTTTGAAGCAACTTCCTCGGGAGAAATGCCGTCTAAAGGTAAGAACTTGTTCAGCCAATTAATCGAGAGTTTCATAAAGCAAAATACCTAAGAAAATTATGACACAGGTCGACTAAAAATTTTGCAAAGGCACTTTATAAAAAACTTGAAATATCTAGGGGAATTGCAGATAAACTGCTGTTATAATCAAAAGCTTGTTAATAAGGTTATTTTTTCTAGTTAAACAAATACGAAAAGTTTAAAAAAGGGAATAAGTCTTATTAATAAAGATAAAAAATCAAATTAAAAACGGAGAAATAAAAATGAAAATGAAAGGAGTAAAAATAGCTTAGTTACTACCACCTAACGGTGACTGCCCAATTCCGGCCAAACGAAAATTTTGGAAATTAAACTGGGCACAATGGTAATAGTAAAAGTACAAAACAAATCAGGAAAAAATTTTAGGAATTTGTTTTGTAAAAGGCTGGAGGAAAGAAACAATGTTTGGACCACATTTATTATTAGAAGGCTACGGTTCTCCAAAAGAGAAACTCTCTGACGTGAGTATGATTAGTGAACTTTTAGATATATTTCCTAAAAAACTTGCAATGACAAAAATAATGCCCCCATATGTATTTAAATATGATGGTGGAGAAGTAAAGGAAGACTGGGGTATTAGTGGAGTTGTATTAATTGCTGAGTCACATATTGCTTTACATACATTTCCTGAAAAAGAATTTTTTACCCTTGATATTTTTTCCTGTAAAGACTTTGACGTAAGAATTGCTGTAGATTTTGCCCTGGATTTTCTGCTTCCTGTTCATTTTGATGAAACAGTTATCACAAGAGGTAGGGAATTTCCACGTTCAATCGGACGTGCTGCAAAAATCGTAAATCAAGAGCGACGCAGAATAGCGAGTGTTAAATAACGGAAAGGATTTGTCCTTCGAATATTAAACAGGTTTCATCGTTGGGAAAGCTATAACATCTCTAATACTTGCAGAATTTGTAAGTATCATTATAAGTCTATCGATTCCAATTCCCAACCCACCTGTAGGAGGCAATCCATATTCAAGTGCAGTTATAAAGTCTATGTCCAGTGGATGAGCTTCATGATCACCGGAAACTTTTTTCTTTGCCTGCTCCTCTAGTCTTTTTCTTTGGTCCAATGGATCTGTTAATTCTGAAAAACTATTTGCAAGCTCCCAGCCATTCATATAAAGTTCAAATCTTTCAACTAATCCATTTATAGAACGGTGTTTTTTTGCAAGTGGTGATACTTCAAGTGGAAAATCTTTTACAAATGTTGGCTGGATTAGTTTTGATTCTACGGTTTTTTCAAAGACTTCAATAATTTTTTCACAGGGGGCATCAGATAAATCAACCTTGGCATGTTCTTTAATTAGATCCAGCATCGAAATTCTTGCCCACGGCTTTTCAAAATCAATGATTTTTCCCTGATATTCTATCTGTAATTTACCGTGAATTTGTAAGCAGATAGTTTTAATTAAATCTTCTGTTAAATTCATCATGTCATTGTAATCAGCATAGGCTTCATAAAGTTCTATAGATGTAAATTCCGGATTGTGTTTGGTAGAGATTCCTTCATTTCTAAAAATCCTTCCAAGCTCATAAACTTTTTCAAAACCGCCTACTACGAGTCTCTTTAAGTGAAGCTCAGTGGCAATTCTAAGATAAAGATCCATCCCAAGTGCATTGTGATGAGTTACAAATGGTCTTGCTTCTGCTCCACCTGCTTCTACCTGTAAAACAGGAGTATCAATTTCAATATAATCTTTTGCATTTAAATAGTTTCTAAGTCCTGAGATTATTTGTGCTCGCTTTTTAAAGGTTTCCTTTGTGGTCGATGTAACAATTAAATCAAGATATCTTTGACGGTACCTCGTTTCTATGTCGTGAATCCCTAAATGCCTTTTCTTTCCTTCAATAATTTCAGGAAGAGGTAATAAAGATTTACAAAGTAAAGTCACCTCGCTTACTTTTATAGAAAGCTCTCCGCGAGGGGTTCTTCTGACTGTGCCGGTCGCTCCAATAAAATCACCTTTGTCAAGAAGAGGTAAAAACTCAGTTAACTTTTTATCCAGTTTTTCTTTGTCACAATAGAGTTGGATTTTTCCCGAATCATCATAAAGATCAATAAATATCCAGTCATTCCTTTCATTATGAATTCTTCCTGAAACTATTACTTTGTCGTTTGTTTCCTGGCTATTTTGAAGATCTTTGTATTTGTTTTGAAGCTCGATAGCTTTATGAGTTCGGGAGAATTTATAGGGATAAGGATCAATCCCAAGGCTTTTTATTTTTTCAAGTTTTTGAAGGCGTTGCTCTCTTAAACGTGAAGATGATTCGTGTTCTGTTTGGATTTGAGGGTCTTTGGTTGACATATAGATAATTATTATATGACTATATGTTGGAAAACAAAAGTAGAGGCGCGATTAATCGCGCCTCTACAAGTAATAAATGTTATTTAAACCTTTATAGCAGGTGTTTTTATGTATTCCAAATATTGTGGAGCAAAACTATTTACACTGCCTACAACTTCTTTAACCCTCTTTGTCATTTCAGCCTGGGTTTGTAGTGAGTTAATGTAGTTGCCTACTCCCACTCCGTTTGCACCCATTGAAATTGCAAGCGGGGCAGTGGTAGGGGTAATGCCGCTTGCAGTAATAATATTTGCATTTGGAAGAATTTTTCTAAGTTCTATTGTGTTTGTCAGGGTTGAAGCGGCTTTTAGAATATCCAGATAGCTTTGATCTTTTCTTTCGGTGTCAGGAATCTCTGGTGCAAAGCCTTCAGTTTGAATAATGTCAGCACCAGCAATAGCAAGATCTTTTGCAAGGCTAAGTTGATTTTCCATTTCAAGTGTTGCTGGTACTGTAACAGAAATTATTATATCTTTTGGGACTGACTTTCTGACAAATTGTAATATCTCAAGGATTGCTGAGGGTGTAAACATTTCCCCTTCTGCATAAAAGCTTTCATAGTTTCCGACCTCCAATACATCAGCTCCAAGTGATTGAGCTGCAATTAATTTTAAAGGATCAATGCTTGAAACAAAAATGGGTAGTTCTACAGATGCTTTAACAGCTTTTATGATTTCAGGATCATCACAAATATCAAGAGCAGAAGCTCCGCCGGACTCAGCTGCTAATGAGATGCTTATTGTTTTTTGTTTATCGTAGTTTTTAATTCCTGAAATTACTTTTACGAAATTTTTATTTTTTAGTGCAGTTAAAACTTTTTGTTTGTTTCCTGAATTTGACATTTAATACCTCGCTTTTTAATCCCTGTAACTTATGTCATTTTACAACAGAAAAGCTTAAAACCTAACTTCTACTTTATCACCGGTTTTTGCATTTGTTGCTTTTGCTACATTACCTTTGTTAATAAACAGCTCTAGATAACTATGGCTTCCCTTAATTGCAAATAGCTTATTTGGTTCAGCTTCAGAATAATTTGAGATAAATCCTTTAAAGTCGAGATTTTTAAACCTGCCGGAGATTTTATTTGGAAGACTTGAGCTGGAAATATTTGTGATGATATTTCCAAAATGATCTATATGTTTTACTATTCCGACACAACCTTTTTCGGTCTTTGTAAAGTCATTTGATTGTAATTTAACTAGCTCTTCTTTTTGCAATAGTTTTCCGAAATCTTTTGTAGTAGTTCCTTTTGCCAGATGTGCTGCAACAGGGGCAAAGATGTCTCTCCCATGAAATGTCTGACTTATATTAGGTAACCAGTATTTTTTTTCTGTCAGTTCAATAATGTTTATAACTTCCTCTTTTTCTAATATGCTTGTAAAAATTCCATTGTCAGGACCAATAAAAAAATAATTTCTTGTTTCAAATAAAATTGGTTTTCTTTCACTTCCAACACCAGGATCTACTACACATAAATGTATTGTTCCATGAGGGAAATAATGATAGGAGTTTTCAATTATCCAGCTTGCCTGCCAGATATCCTGAGGTGCAATATTGTGAGTAACATCAATAATCTTTGCATATGGAAAAATATTTAAAATTACACCTTTTACAACTCCTACGTAAGGGTCAACCTCACCAAAATCTGTTGTTAAGGTAATGATTTGCATTGTGATACATTATATTTGATGTCGTAGAGGCGTTGCATGCAACGCCTCTACGGGTTAACAATAGTTTATTTAATGCTATTTAATAATTGTGTTATTTGAATCTGTGGTTTGAACAGCCTGATTCATTAAGTCGTCTACTGCTAATTCAATTGGATTTAAATCCTGAGTTCTATCTAATTCTATTTCGAGTTCCTGACCTGATGCAATCATTACTTCCTGTCCGTGTTTTTTTATTCCATAAGCTAATCCTGTAAGCCCTCCTATTACAGCCGTTGAAGTTAGACTCCAGCCACCGCTAAAAACTGCACCTGTTGCTGCAACACCAATAGCAGCAGTTTTTACTGCTTTATTTCCCGGGATGAAAGTAAGAGTTGCACCTTTTACAATACCAAGTCCTATACCTCTTGCAAGTCCATTTCCTTCCCCTTTTAAATTACGGTTTTTATTTGTATTTTTTTTGTCAACTGCAAATCTTGCTCCGCTTAATGGAATATACTTTCCAGAAGGCAAAACAATTTTGTCAAATGCAACTTCAATTAAACCCTGCATGCTGGCTTTTCCTGCAGATTTGATATCCATTACATGGCCAACTACAATACTTCCGACAGGGACTAAATTAATGTCGTTTATATTTAAGTCATTTAAAACAGTTGCACTGAATTCATCGCCAATTTTATTTTCCAGGGAGTTAAGTTCATTGTTTACTGAAACTTTTAATTTTGTATGTTTTGGAATGAGATCACTATAACTGGCAGATCCTTTTAAGGAAGTTTGTTCGTCTATTACTAAAGTGTTTTCAGTGGTATCATTTGATTCTGCAGACAATACGGTACTATTTGTTATAAAAATGACACTTAAAAAAAAGTATAAAATTATTTTTTTCATGGACTTCTTCGTCTTAATTAAATCTTTTGTAAGTATTTTGTTAAAAATTTACTTGATTTTTAATTTAGCTTCCTCCCTTTTTCACTGTAAATATAATAGTCCTTATTATCTTTCATACCCTAAAAATATGAGGTTATAACGACTGTCCTAGAAGGCTTTGGGGCATTTTATGAGAAGAAAAATAAGAAAATATAAAAATACCATTGTCTTGCTTTCTGGTGGACTTGACTCTTCTACACTAGCTTACCTTGTAGCAAAAAAATCACCTCCTTACTTAAAGAATAGGGTTTACTCATTAACTTTTGATTATGGTCAGAGTCATAAAAAAGAACTGAAGAGTGCTAAAAAAATAGCCAAGAAGATTGGTGCTGTTGAACATAAAATTGTTAAATTTGATTTAACTTTATGGGGTGGTTCTTCCTTAACAGACAGGAAAATTAAAATCCCGCAAAATAGAAAGATTCCTGAATCAGGTTCAATTCCAAACACTTATGTTCCTGCAAGAAACACTATCTTTCTTACCTTTGCTCTGGCTTATGCTGAAGCTATAAAAGCAGATGAAATATATATAGGTGTCAATTCAATTGATTATTCAGGCTATGTTGATTGCAGACCGGCTTTTATAAAGAAGTTTCAAGAACTGGTTAAAGTGGCTACCGTAGCGGGTGTCAAAGGTAAAGCAGTAAAGATTAAAACCTCATTAATAAAGATGACCAAGGCTGAGATTGTAAAGGTGGGTGAGAAAATAGGGGTTCCATGGGGTAGTACATGGAGTTGTTATATGGGAGAAAAGCTAGCCTGTGGAGTTTGTGACAGCTGTCAGCTAAGGTTAAAAGGATTTGCTCAGGCCGGAGTTAGAGATCCATTGAAATATAAAAGGCTACCGAAGTTTTATAGTCAATGGCTTATAAAGAAATGACAGTAGAGCCTTGCCATGGCAAAGCTCTACATTAATTAACAGGTAATGTAAAACTAAACGTACTTCCTTTACTAAGCTCACTTTTTACTTCTATTTTTCCGTTTAATGTAGTAATTATTTCTTTGCAGATTGCTAATCCTAAACCAGATCCTGTAATGCTTTTGATTCTTGGATTTGAAGACCGATAAAACCGATTAAAAATTTTAGGTTGTTCTTCTTTGCTGATTCCAATACCTTTATCTAATATGGAAACCATGATTTCTTTTTTAGGCAGTTCCAGAGAAACAGAAATAGTGCCTCCATTTGGCGAGTATTTAACTGCATTTGAAATTAAATTGTCTAAAACAAGGCGAACTAATTTTTGATCAGTGTTTATGATTGGATAGTTATCTGAAATGTTATAGCAAAGTTTATGTCCTCTGTTTAGAATTGCAAATTCTTCAATGGAAGTCTTAATTATTTCTCCAAGATCACAGGGTTCAATTTTTGGTGTCCATAAATTAATAGCAGGGTTGCTGATCTGTAAAAAGTCACTAAGTAGTGATGAAAGCCTATTTGCTGCTTGTTGAATTTGCTCTGCAATTTCTTTTATAGTTTCTTCGGGGTGTTTTTTGTTTAAAAGTAAATTACTAAAACCTAAAATGCTGGAAAGTGGTGTTCTCAACTCGTGACTGATGTTATTTATTAGATTTGTCTTTAATTGATCCTGCTCTATTAGTGTCAAGTTTTGATTTTTTAGTCTTTTTATTTGATCATTATTCTTATGAAATCTTTCTATCTTGGAAACAGCAAATTCAAATATTGCAGCTAATTTGGATAAAAAGATTTCATCCTCTTTCTCTAGATTTAAGTCTTTCTGTTTCGAAGTTACAACTAATATCCAATTGTCTTTTTCCGAGATTCTCAATTCGATTCCTATTAACGAGAAAATATTAAAGTTGTTCAGTGATTCACCCTTGATGTCTAAATACTTCCAAATTTTTCTTTTTTCAAGTATTTTTTTTATTTTTTCGGGCAGTACAGATATTCTGTATTTAATCATTGAACTTTCTTTAGGCTCACAGTAATCAAAGTAGACTGACATTTCATTGGCTATTGGTTTCCACAATTGAACCCGGTTAATGTGGGTAGCTCTGAAGGCTTGTTGTATAACTTGAAAAGTATTATTGAAGAGAGTTTCAGGATCTGAAGCGTTATTTACAGCTTCAAGAAAACTGATGTAAATTTGTTCTTTGTTTGGAGTTTCCACGAATTATATTGTACAGTACCCCTACTTGTATGAATTCTTCTTCGATACCGAATTGCTTTCATCTATGTACCATCGCCATGGATGTTCAACTGCCTGTGATATTCCTATTCTAGTAGTTTGAATAATTGTTGCCTTTTTATTCTTCAGTAAACTATTATTTGTAACAATTAACGGACTGTTTTCATTACAACAATCAATCGCGTTATGGTCTTTTGTAACCTTTAAATATCTACAAAGTTTTCCTGGTCCACTTGCAACCTTTGGATCTTTATCTGGGATTTCAAGTGCTCTAATTAAAACTGCGCCTGGGGTTTCTTTTTTTTCAGTTACAAAATTAAGACAATGATACATTCCATAAATAAAATACACATAGGAAAACCCACCAGGCCCGAACATTACTTCATTACGGGGAGTTTTACCTCTTGCTGCGTGACAGGCAGGGTCATCTTTTGTATAAGCTTCAACTTCAACGATTATCCCGAGTCTTTGCTTTTGTCTACTTTGTCTTAATACAAGGGTTTTACCCAGCAGTTCTGGTGCTACTTTCAGTGTTGGTCTTTCAAAAAAGAATCGTTTTAAGGGCTTCATAGTTGTTTTTTATATCTACTCCGCAACACATTTTATTAGAAAATTGTGTTGTTTTGCAAAGAGCTCCTAGTATACCTAATCCCACATTATCCAGGTTTTGGCTATTGTTTTAGTAAAATTACACATGCTGAGTAATTATGCTTTGCTACAATATAACCTATGCTTACTAAGCAACAAGTAGAACATGTAGCAAAGCTTGCAAGGCTAGATTTAAGTGAAGAGGAAAAAGAACTTTACACTAAACAACTCTCTAAAATTTTAGATTATATTGACCAGTTGAATGAAGTTAATACGAAAGGAATTGAACCTATGACTCAGCCAATTCCAACTGTTAACGTAATGAGAGAAGATATTGTAAAAAAACAATTTGAAAGGCAGGAAGTTTTAAGTAATGCACCGCATGAGGAATATGGGTTTTTTAGGGTACCAAAGATTGGGGAATAAATGACGTGTTACGATAGAAATCATGACTAAATATATTTTTGTAACTGGCGGTGTAGTAAGTAGTCTAGGTAAAGGTATTCTGGCGGCTTCTCTTGGTTGTCTTTTAAGAGCAAGAAAATTTTCCGTTACGATTCAAAAACTTGATCCATATTTAAATGTTGACCCGGGAACTATGTCTCCATATCAGCATGGAGAGGTTTTTGTTACAGAAGATGGGGCAGAAACTGACCTTGACTTAGGGCATTATGAAAGATTTGTAGGAGTTGATTTAAGCCAGATAAATAATGTTACTGCTGGAAGTATTTATCAGTCTGTTATTAATCGTGAAAGAGCTGGAGATTATCTTGGTGGAACTGTTCAGATGGTCCCACATGTCTCAAATGAAATAAAAGAAAGAATTCGCAGAGCAGCTACAAATTCCGGAGCAGATATTGTAATTGTGGAAGTAGGTGGAACAGTTGGTGATATTGAAGGATTAATATTTTTAGAAGCTATTCGTCAGTTTAGAAATGATGTCGGGCGTGAAAATGTGGCAAATGTACATGTTACATTACTTCCCAATTTAAAAGCAACCAGTGAAATTAAAACAAAACCAACTCAGCACAGTGTTGAAATCCTCAGAGGAAAAGGTATTCAGCCTGATATTCTGGTCTGCAGGACTGAAAAAACAGTTCCGAAGGCTATAAAAGAAAAATTATCTCTGTATACTGATGTGCCAATTGAGTCAGTTATAGAATGTAAAGATCAAAAGTCAATTTATGAAGTACCGCTTGCCCTTGAAAAAGAAGGATTAGCTGAAAGAATATTGGATAAACTTTGTTTAGTTAGTTCTCCTCCTGATTTAACAAGCTGGCAGGAGCTGGTAAATAAATTAAAAAAACCAGAAGGTGTTGGTGGGAAAAAATTAGCTAAAATTGCAATTGTTGGAAAATATATTAAACTTTCAGATTCATATATCAGTGTAGTTGAAGCTATTAATCATGCCGGTGTAAATTTGGGGGTAGAAGTAGAAATAAAATGGGTTTTATCAGATGATCTGGAAAGCTCAGTAGATCTTAAAGAGGTTTTTTCTGATATAGATGGAATTATTGTGCCTGGTGGTTTTGGAGATAGAGGGATTGAAGGAAAAGTTAATGCTATTAAATATGCAAGAGAAAATAAGATCCCATTTTTAGGACTTTGTCTTGGGATGCAGTGTGCCGTGATTGAATTTGCAAGAAATGTCTGTAGTTTAACCGGTGCAAACAGTACAGAATTTGCCAGGGATACTTTACATCCTATAATTGATTTAATGCCAGACCAGGAAAATGTTACTCAAAAGGGTGGAACTATGAGACTGGGTAAGTACCCATGTTCTTTATTGTCCGGTACAAAAGCGTTTACAGTCTATGGGGAAGAGTTGATTTCTGAGAGACACAGACACAGATATGAATTGAATAATTTCTACAGAGAAAAATTAAATCTTGGTGGGATGGTTTTTTCCGGGGTTTCACCTGACAATTCTCTGGTAGAGCTTATTGAATTAAAAAATCATCCATGGTTTGTTGCAAGTCAGTTTCATCCTGAGTTTAAATCCAGACCTGAAAAACCACATCCGTTGTTTATAGGCTTTATGAAAACAATATTGGGAATGTCATTAGAAAGTAAAAGAGGTTCAGAGCTCAGAACTGATAGTGCTTCACAAATATAGGGTTTGTCCGGTTTACCCGGTATCCTATCCTGCGAAAGGGATCGGCCGAAGGAAGCTCCAGCTTGTCTGGAGCTATAAAAAATGAAACAATATAAATATCTTGATATTGCCACTGTAATTTTTGTTGTTGTTTTATTTCTGTCAAATTTTATTGCACATAATAAATTTGCACAAATTGGTAATTTTGTATTTGGTACAGGAATTATATTTTTCCCGGTTTCATATTTGCTTGGTGATCTTTTGACTGAAGTCTATGGTTATGCAGCATCAAGAAGAGTAATATGGATTGGATTTTTTGTGCTTTTAATATCAGCAGTTTCAATTCAGATTATTCTTGCAATTCCTCCGGCAACTGGTTGGAATAACCAGCGGGCTTATATGACTGTTTTTGGAAACAGTTTAAGAACAGTACTTTGTTCTATTCTTGCTTTCTGGTCGGGCGAGTTTACAAATTCTTTTACACTTGCAAAAATGAAAATATGGACTGGTGGAAAATATTTATGGACCAGAACAATTGGCTCTACGATTGTAGGTGAAGCTGTAGACACTTTGATTTTTTATCCGCTTGCATTTGGCTTTTTGTCGGGATTCCCATGGCACTTAATTTTTAAAGTAATGCTTGCAAATTATACTTTAAAAGTTTTATGGGAAGTAATTGCTACGCCATTTACATATAAAGTAGTTTCTTTTTTAAAAAAGCAGGAGCATGAAGATTATTATGATTATAAGACTGATTTCAGCCCATTTAAAATGTGAAAATAGTTTGATTACCAGGGATAACCCTTTCAGGCTGATTTTCTAAGCTTTGTAAAAGATTTGTGCTTAGCTAAGCAGTGGTATATGAATATTACCGTCAGTCTTATTTTAGAGGTGAATACCATGAAAACATTATTTTCTTTAAGTTTAATTCTCACCTTATTTTTTACTTTGCTTATAAATAATTTTGCATATGCTCAAGAGTTAGTTGGTCCACGAGTGTTGCAACCAGCTGAGCAATCAATTCAATAACCAGTTCTAGCTGAGGAACCGACGGAAAATGGTGATTGTGAAGTAAATGGAAATAGCTGTAAGAATGATGGTGTATCTTGTATAATTGGTGGTCAGAAGGGGTTTTGTATCACTGTCAAAAAGGGTGATATAACAGGGAATGATGCATTTGGCTGCAAGTGTTTCCTGGATTGTGTAAAAGAAACTAACAATATATGTCCTCCTGGCTACATGTGCGATAAAGAAACCGGTAAATGTAAAAAGTAAATAGCCAGTTAGCTCTACATAGCCCCTTTAGTAGATCTGGATCCTTTAATTCTTGGATCAATTTGTTTTGCATGATCAAATGCAATTGCAAAGGCTTTAAATCCGGCTTCAATAATATGGTGTGAGTTTACACCGGAGATTTGTCTTAAGTGAAGTGTAAATGGAGCATTAAAAGCAAATGCTTTCCAGAACTCAAGATTTAATTCAAGCTCAAAATTATTTATTCTTTCTTTGTTGAACTTTAAATCATAATAAATAAATGGTCTTGTACAAAGATCTAAAACACACTCTACACAGGCTTCATCAAGCGGTACTTTTGCATTGGCGTAGCGAACTATACCTTCACGCTCGCCCATAGCATCTTTTAATGCCATACCTAAAACAATTCCTACATCTTCTACAGTGTGATGTGAATCAATTTCCAGATCTCCACTGGCACTTAAATCGAGATCAATAAAACTATGCCTTTTTAATTGGCTTAGCATATGATCAAAAAATGGTATTCCAGTAGCAATTACACCCTGACCAGTGCCATCAATATTTACATTACATGTAATGCTTGTTTCATTAGTCTTTCTTTCAATTCGAGATTTTCTTTCAATTGTAGTTTTTTGTTTTTCTTGCGGTGCCATTTTAATTACCTCAATGTTAGATTATATTATTTATATTCCACATTTTTAAAAGACGAAAGGAATTTTATAAAGATCTTATATTTATAGGTAATTTAACATATACAATTGACTTTATTAATTATTTATTGTGTTTTAATGAGAAATATAAGCGAAGAATGTTCCGGTGAGGAATATTCTGAGCGTCGAAAGGGAAAAGGAAAAATCTCGTAGGGATTTTTCCGGTATAAAAAATGCAAGATAAATCTTTCTTAATGATTCCTGGCCCTACGCCTGTACCTGAATCGGTGCTTGTAGAACTTGCCAGGCATCCAATCGGGCATAGGTCGAAAGAGTTTTCTGATATTTTTATGTCCTGTATTGAGGGCTTAAAATGGCTTGGGAAAACCAAAAATTCTGATGCATTTATTTACACAGCAAGTGGTACGGGGGCAATGGAAGCAGCTATTGCAAATGTTTTGTCTCCAGGAGATAAGGTTTTATCTTTAGTAATCGGTGTTTTTGGGAAAAGGTTTGGACAAATTGCACAGACCTTTGGAGCACAGGTTGAAATGTTAACTGTTGATCCAGGAAAAGTTATTGATCTGAAAGTTCTAGAGCAGAAGTTACATGAAGATAAAAATAAAGAAATAAAAGTTGTAACGGTAACTCACAGTGAGACTGCAACCGGTGCGGCAAATGATTTGGAAAAAATTGCAAGGATTGTAAAAAATCATGGTTCATTACTTTTGGTAGATGCTGTTACTAGTCTGGGTTGTATGAATGTAGAGATTGATAAGTGGGAGCTTGATGTTGTTATTTCAGGTTCGCAAAAAGGTTTTATGATTCCACCGGGGCTAAGTTTTATTTATGTAAGTCCAAAAGCATGGGAATATAATAAAAAATCAAAATGTCCAAAGTTTTATTGGGATTTTGAAAAACATAAAAAATCACTTGATGAACAAACCACACCTTTTACACCAAATGTTTCTTTTGTCTGTGCATTAAAAAAATCTTTTGAAATGATGCAAAAAGAAGGGCTTGAAAATATTATTCAGAGACATGATCGATTAAAAACCAGATTAAGGGCAGGACTTAAAGAGCTTGGTTTAAAGCTTTTAACTGAAGACAAGGATGCAAGTGCTGCAATTACGGCTATTTATCCGCCTGATGGAGCTTCAATTTCAGATATTAGATCTGCTTATAAGAAAGACTGGGATATAACTATAGCAAATGGACAGGATACTTTGAAGGATAAGATTTTTCGTATAGGACATTTAGGTTTTATAAGTGATAGGGATATTGAGATGACGCTTGTGGTGACGGAGAAAGTTTTTGAGAAATTAAAATCGTAAGCATGTAGAGTTGTAGCATGCTACGACTCTACATCATGTAATTCTCGGATCAATCCTCTTGTAGAGAAAATCAATTGTCACGTTTAATGTTGCAAGAATAAAAGAAAAAATTATTGCAGTTCCGGTTATTAAAAAATAATCCCTGTTTGTAAAAGCAGTTATAAAGTATCTTCCCATTCCTGGTATTGAAAAAAGATATTCTACGACAAAAGAACCTGTAATTAAAATCGCAATGATTGGTCCAAGAATTGTAATCAAAGAAATTAAACAGTTTTTAAGTGCATGTTTGAAAATAATCTGCCATTTTGGAAGACCTTTACTGATGGCAGTTTTAATATATTCTTCTGAAAGCTGTTCAAGCATTTGAGTTCTGATTATTCGTGCTATATAGGCTGCTGGTAAAAATGAAAGTGTAATTGTTGGAAGAATTAGATGTAACGGGCTTTCGTAGAGGGCAACAGGTAGGATCTTTAGCCTTAAGCCAAATATATTAATTAAAAGAGCCCCGATTAAAAAATTTGGAACCGAAATCCCAAGAGTTATTAAAGTAATTAAAAATGAACCCAGCAATTTCTTGCTGTATACTGCAGAAGCTATTCCAAATATTAGCCCTGTTGGTACTGCAATGATTAAAGCAATTAGTCCTAATGTTATTGATATTGGTAATGCTGCAAATAGGATTTCACTGACAGATCTGTTTACATATTTTAATGAGGGACCTAAATCCCCATGTGTTAATCCTTTAATGTAAAGAAAATATTGTGTGTAAATGGATTCATTTAAATGATATTTTTTTTCTAAGTTTAAAACTATTTCCGGTGGTAATGATTTGTTTCCGGTAAACGGATTTCCGGGGATTAAATGAAGTAATATAAATGTAATTGAAGCTACTAAGAATGTGGTTAAAAGAATCTTTAATATTCCTTTTAAAAAATATTGCATATTTATATAAGTATATTATTATTTCCCAGTTTTAGTGTTTTATGAATAGATGTTAAATTCTGCCCACTGATTATGCGCTCAATCCAATAATATATTTTTGCCAGTCCGGGAAATAAGATGTTGCCAGTCTTGTTACTTCAAAATATAAATATCCAAGCGGTACTCTTGGATGTTTTAAAAGATGCATGTTAGCTTCTCTTGGCGTTCGATTTCCTTTTTTTACATTACATCTTTGGCATGATGCAACCACATTTTCCCAATTATCAAACCCGCCCCGGCTTCTTGGAATCACATGATCAATTGTCAGGGCAGTTGTTTTACAACCACAATACTGACATGAAAAATGATCTCTGTACATTAAATTTTTTCTTGTAAGCGGAATCTCTTTGTATGGGATTTTTATGTATTTTCTTAAGCGTATGACTGTTGGTATATTGAAGTTTGCATAAATTACTTTTCCGTTGTGTTCTACCTGTTCTGCTTTTCCTTTAAAAATTAAGACTACAGCTCTTTTCCAGTTACAGATATTTAATGGTTCATAAGAGGCATTTAAAACTAAAACTTTTTTAGATTCGGTCATTTTTTATGGCTTCAGACAACCTGAAGCATCCTTTGATTAATTCTCTTCATGGGATCGAATTTGCTGTCCATTTTTTTTCTTTGTACAGTAGTTTTTTTATCAACTGTAATTTTATAGAAATTTATACTATTAGACTAACCTTTATATGTAAAAGTTGTCTTATAAGTGTAACTATCATTAAGTTTTGGTTAAAACCCATGAATCTCTTATAAAGAGTGCTTTTATAGCAATTTACCCAATAGTTAGAACATTTTCACCTTTTGCTGATTAAGGACAAGATATAATTTAAATGTTTCAGTAGAAAATATTAAAAAGATGGATATTAATGCACAAAGTGAGGTGATTATTACTCATAATCACCAAACGTTGGTGAGTGAAGAAGCAGAAATCTATGGAAGTGCAAAGGCCGAGTCCTCCAGCCTGGAGCATGCATGGAAAGAAGCCTGTGGAGTGTTTGGAATAATGGCTCCTGGTGAGGATGTTGCAAGATTAGCCTTCTTTGCTTTGTATGCCTTACAACACCGTGGTCAAGAGAGTTGTGGAATAGCTACTTTTTCTAATGACAATGTTTTTTGGCACAAAGACTTAGGCTTGGTAAGCCAGGTATTTAACGAAGAAATTCTTGCAAAATTATCAGGTGATGTTGCAGTAGGACATACCAGGTATTCAACAACTGGTTCAAACAGTGTTTGTAATGCTCAGCCTATTTTAGTTGCTTATAAAGATATAAAAATAGTTCTTGCTCACAATGGAAATCTGGTTAATGCTACAGAACTTAGAAATTATTTGATTTTGAAAGGCTATAAATTTGAGTCTGCCACTGACAGTGAAGTAATGGCAAAACTAATAGTTCTTGAGCTTAATAACAAAAATGATTTAAAGTCTGCAATAAAAGAAGCTTTTAAAAAATGTAAAGGAGCATACTCAGTTGTTTTAGCTACGAAGGATAATCTGGTAGCTGTAAGGGATCCTGATGGTGTAAGACCCCTTTGCATTGGTACTACGATTAAAAATCAGCATGTTATTGCTTCTGAGACATGTGCTCTGGACATAATTGGTGCAAGCTATAAAAGGGAAGTTGCTCCCGGTGAAATAGTCTTTATAACCAGAGATCAAAAATTAGATTCAAGTTTATTTGTCTCTGAAATCAAACCTCACCACTGTATCTTTGAACTTATATATTTTTCAAGACCGGATAGTACATTTAAAGGTCTAAGCATTTACCATTTTAGGAAAGAACTTGGTAGACAATTAGCCCGTGAAGCACCAGTTGATGCAGATTATGTGATTTCAGTGCCTGATTCTGGAACTCCTGCTGCAATTGGTTTTGCAGAAGAGTCAAAGCTACCATTTTCAGAAGGATTGATTAAAAATAGATATGTAGGAAGAACGTTTATTCAGCCTTCACAAATGCTGCGAGAACTTGGGATAAGATTAAAGTTAAATCCTCTCAGGGATATTATTGCGGGAAAGAAAATAGTAGTTGTTGATGATTCTATTGTCAGAGGTAATACATCAAGAAAAATTGTAAAACTTTTAAGAGATTCAGGGGCAAAAGAAATTCACATGAGGATCAGTTCTCCGCCTGTTCAGTGGCCATGTTTTTATGGCATTGATATTGATTCACGTGATCAGCTGATTGCAGCTAAGAATTCTGTCGATGAAATTACAAAATTTATTGAAGCAGATACATTAAAGTATATAAGTCATGAAGGAATGATAAAATCAACAGGATTATCTCAAGATACTTTTTGTACAGCTTGTTTTAGTGGGAAATACCCGATTGAAATTCCACAAGAGCTTGAAGGTGCAAAACTTAGATATGAAAAAGCAACATAAATTACAAAACGTTTATGGGTATATTAGGATTTGTCTGGTTTACCCGGCAATCCTATCAGAGGTAAGGGATTGACCGAAGGACGCTCGAGCTTGTCTTGAGCGAAATAAAAATGAATGATGCAAATAAAACCGGGAAAGAAATGAAATCTTACAGAACGGTAAGATCTATAAAAAGTTTAAAATTAAAAAAAGATGCAAAGATAAATCGTATTCATGTACTTCTAGATCTTTATGAGTGTGATGATAAAGCTATTGGAAAAGCAAGTTTACTGGAACAAAGAGTGAAAAAAATATTTGCTCAGTTTGAACTTGAACCAAAGATCCAGACTTTTTATCAGTTTCAGCCATTTGGTGTAACTGCAATTATCTGTGCTGATGGTTTGCAATTTACAATTCATACCTGGCCTGAGTATAAATCTGCTGCTATTGATCTTTATTCTTTCAACAGTAGAAGAACGGCTACTCAGATATGTGATCAGCTGAAGACTATGTTTAAATCTGCTGAATATGAGATGAAAGTAAGACGTAGATAAAAATTACTCTGAGTATTTTTTCAACGCTAACACAGTATTATGTCCACCAAATCCAAGCGAAGATATTAAACCAACATTTACTTTTTGCTCTCTTGCTTTATTTGGTACATAGTCTAAATCGCAGTTTGGATCAGGGGTTTGGTAGTTAATTGTAGGTGTAATGATTCCAGTGTGAATGGTAAGTGCACATATTGCTGTTCCTGTGGGTCCTGCTGCGCCAATTAGGTGTCCTGTCATTGATTTTGAGCTTGTTACAGCAAGTTTTTTTGCATGATCCCCAAAAACTCTTTTAATAGCAAAAGTTTCTCTAGCATCATTTAGTGGTGTGGATGTTCCATGTGCATGAATATAATTTACATCTTCTGGCTTTACTTCTGCATCTCGGAGAGTTTCAAGCATTGCTCTGGCTGCACCATCGCCGGTTTCATGTGGGGCTGTTATATGTGCTGCATCACAAGTACCTGCTCCACCAATAACCTCAGCATAAATTTTTGCTCCACGTTTTTTAGCATGTTCAAGTTCTTCAAAAATAACTACAACAGCTCCCTCTCCCATTATGAATCCATCACGTTCTTTACTAAATGGGCAGGAAGCCATTTCGGGCGGGCAATTTCTTTTTGAAAGTGCACCCATGTTACTGAACGAAGCCATGCTTAAGGGATGAATGGTAGCCTCTGTACCGCCTGTAATTACTACATCTGCTTTATTTAATCTAATCCAGTTTAAGGCATCAAGCATTGAGTCAAGACCGCTGGCACATGCTGTCGAGTCATTTTTTGCTCTGCCTTTTAAGCCCCATAAAATTCCAATATAGCCTGATGGAGCATTTGGCATAAGACGGATAATACTTCTTACACCTACTTTTTTCTGCCCGCCGGTTAAAAGTGCAAGTTGATCTGCACAGGTAGTTTGAATACCACCAATTCCAGTGCCGACAAAAGTAGAAACCCGTTCAGTATTTAGCTTTGAAAAGTCTATAGAAGAATCATCTATTGCAAGTTTTGCAGCAGTAACCGCAAATTGTGTAACTTTATCCATGTCTTTATTCATGGATTTTAAAAGTCTTGGGTCAGTAAAATATTGCTCAAGGGAAAAATCTTTAACTTCACCGGCAATCTTTACATCAATTGCCTGCCATTCAGGGTTTCCTGAATCTTTAATTTTGCCAATGCCGCTTTTCCCAGATTTTAAGCTATTCCAAAAAACACTATTTCCTATTCCTATAGGGGTAACAGGACCAATGCCAGTTATAACAACGCGTCTTGTTTTATAACGCTCCATAATTTATCCCATAAATCGTTTCACTTTTTATCGGTTATATTATATCAAGAAATCATATGTCATTCTGAAGGAGTAAAACGACTGAAGAATCTCATAAAATTATTAGTGGTCAACGGAGATTCTTCTCTTCGTTCAGAATGACATATAGATTTATTCTTATGAGTATGTTATCTGGGTTAAGTTTTTTCTACTGGTTGACTAATTAGACTTTTAAATAAGTTAGGTTTCTTTGAAAGATTATCTATCCCATGATGTAATCCATAAAGAACAGCCTGTGTTCTATCATTTACATTTAGCTTTGTGAATATGTTATTAATATGTGTTTTAACAGTGGACTCACTGATAAACAATAGCTTTGAAATTTGTTTATAGTTTATGCCCTGTGTTAAAGAGTGCAGGACCTCAATCTCTCTGTCTGTAAGTGCATTTAACAGTCCACTGTCAGATTTTGTTTCAACCCATTGTTTTTGTAGGGAAGATTTTAAGATATTTGTTGTTACACCGCATAAAAACATTTGTCCTTTTGATAATTGCTTAATTGCAGATTCAAGAGACTCATTCAAATTTTCTGTGTAAATAATTGCATCGGTGTTTTCAATTACATAACTTAAAATTTTACCCGAATCATTTTCATTTACTGCTAAAATAATTTTGGTTTTTGGTGAAGTCTGTTTGATTTTTGTAATAACTTCCAGGGCTTCAATTACGCCGGGTAGAGTAGAAGAAAGAAACAGGTAGCTTGGTTTATGTGTCTCAACTTCAGAAAGGATTCCTTCCTTTGTATTAATTAATGTTTTATTTACTATATGTAATTTATTTTTGGCTAAAGAATCCAGTAAATTCTGATTATTTAAAAATAAGTTAGATGCTAATAAAATCGTACTTGTATCTTGCATAAACACTCCCTCTCGAACTTTCCCTACCTTCTACATTTTTAGGCAATTTTTAGGGTTTACTATCAGGGACATCCCCAGGGCCAACGGTATTATGATTAAATGTTGTTAAGGTTAGATAAAATGCAAATCTCAAACATCAAATTTCTTAAATCTTTATATATACTCAACCTGCTTATTGCCTTGATTCTTCTTTCAAACCCTTCATTTTGTGCTGATTCTTATAATCCTGAAAGTAAAATTAAGGTTAAGGTAAACTACACAGAAAATCCCAATCCGATAGACTTTTTCTTTAATAATAATGAATTTGAAAAATATACTGAAATTGGTCCTCATGAAAAGCTGGATGGGGTCTGGATTGGAAACTATGCTTTAAGTCAGGAATCTGTTTTTTGGGTAAACCACTCAGTAGAGAAAAGTCATATTTATAACTCTGTATACTTTGGCCCATATACGATTAATATCAAATTCAATTTAACTGATAAAGAGATTTTATCTAGTCTTGAGATAATTCAAAAAGATGTAAAGTACAGTTCTATAAATATTGACCTTGCAAATGATAAGCAGATAAACTATTGGACAAAAGCTAAAAGTAGAGATTGGTTTCAGGTGGTTAGGGGAAAAATATTCAGGGTAAATGAGAATCAACTCTTTACGGTTTTTCAAACAATTGTATATGAAAGTAAGATTCCTATTTACGCATTCAAAGGAGAAGCAGTTTTAAATAGATTATAGACTTGGAGGGCAGCCTGCTTCGATGGTCTAAATGTAGGTTATAATTGGTGACTCATGAGCTGCGCTCAAGAAGGAGAGTAAATAAAAAATAATATGATTGATAAAATGGCAGAGTTTGAAAAACTCTTAAAGGAAGGAAAATACGATTCTAAAGTTACTCAGGGAGATATTGTCAAAGGGAAAATTATCCATTTAGAGAAAGATGGAGCTTTAGTAGATGTAGGCGGAAAAACAGAAGCATTTTTACCATATAAAGAATTATCTTATAAGGCAAGAAACGTAAAAATTGAAGAATTAGTAAAAGTTGGTGAAGAACATGAGTTCTTTGTTCTCAGAGATGAATCTGAAGATGAAACTGTCATTGTTTCAATTAAAAAAGTTAATCAGGCACAGGGTTGGAATAAACTTGAAGAGTCCAGAAGAGCAAATGAAAGCCTTACAGGAACAGTTGTTTCAGTAGTTAAGGGTGGCATTATTCTTGATTTGTTTGGAATAAGGGGTTTTATTCCTACAAGTCAGTTAAGAATTAAAAATGTGCAGCATGACAGCTTGCTTAATACTGAACTAAGTGTAAAAATACTTGAAATTGATCAGAAGAAGAATAAGCTTATCCTTTCTCAGAAACAGGCTTTGCAGGATGAAAAGGCAGACCTGCGTGAAAAAACAATGCAGAATCTTGAACCCGGACAAAGAATTACTGGTGAAGTAGTCAGGGTTACTGATTTCGGTGCATTTGTTGATCTTGGTGGAATTGATGGACTGTTACCTATTTCAGAGTTTTCGTGGCAGAGAGTCTCAAATCCTCAGGAAATTTTAAAAGTTGGTCAACAGATTGAATTGATGGTATTAAAAATAGACAGGGAAACAAGCAGAATAAGTCTTAGCTTAAAGAGAATGCATAATGATCCCTGGAATGAACTTGAAGGCAAAATAAAAGAAAATGAACTTATTAAAGGTACTGTCAGTAAAGTTGCAAATTTTGGGGTGTTTGTAGAAGTTTGTCCTGGAGTTGAAGGACTTCTCCCGAGATCGGAAATTACTGAAGAAACAGAAACTCCAAGAATTGAAGATTATCTGTCAGTTGGACAGGAAATTCAGGTTTTTGTAAAACGCTTTGCTCCAAATGAACACAGACTTAGTTTAAGTCTTAAAGAAGTCAAACAAAAAGAAACTGTGTAGTGAATAAAACTATGTAAGGTGTTTAACAGCACTAATGCAATTAACAGATGAAAGAGATTTTGTAGTACGCAGGTGGTCAGATCTCTATGAATTAGACTGGTATATTTTAGCCCCCGTATTGGTTTTAGTTACGTTTAGTCTTTTTTTGCTTAAGAGTGCAGAAGGTGGAACCTACTTTACACGGCAGCTTATGTTTTTATTGCCATCATTTCTTTTAGGCTTTAGTGCATTATTTATCCAGATTAAGTTCTGGGAAAAAATCTCTTTGTGGGTATATCTGGTTAATATTTTTTTGCTGTTAATTGTTTTAGTAATGGGAAGTTCAGCGCTTGGTGCTCAAAGGTGGATTGATATTGGGATTATTAAAATACAACCATCGGAGATTTCTAAAATTGCAATAATAATTACGCTGGCAGCGTGGTTTTCAAAACATCCGATAAAAAGTTACTTTGATATTGCTACATCCGGGTTGATAATGTTTATTCCTTTTATATTAATTTTCAGACAGCCTGATTTAGGAACTTCATTGACATTTGTTGCAATTTATCTTGGAATGGCTTTTTGGGCAGGAGCTACAATTACACATCTGCTGGTTGTTATGTCACCGGTTTTAAGTTTGATTTTTAATGCAATAGGTTCAGTAGCATTTAGTTTTGACACCCTGCAGATTAACGATAAAATAGTTGAAATTACTATTACTCAATACTTTATTGTATTTTTAGGTTTTTTGCTGGTGTGGTTTTTAGTTAATTACAAGCCGTGGAAATCTCCATGGACAGTTTTATTGTTATCGGGTTTAATGCTGTTTAATTTTTTAATTGGTTTTATCCGTCCGGTTCTCTGGAGTTTCTTACAGCCTTATCAGCAGCGAAGACTAACTATATTTTTAAATCCGGAGAGTGATCCTCTTGGAGCGGGATATCATATTATTCAAAGTCTTTTAGCGATTGGGAATGGCGGATTTTTTGGATATGGCTGGCAGCATGGAAGATTGACAAAAGGGAATTATGTACCGGCACAGCATACTGACTTTATCTTTTCAATATGCGGTGAAGAATTTGGTTTTATTGGTTCTGTTCTTGTTATTTGTATGTTTGCTCTTATTTTATGCAGAATAGTATATATTGCAAAAAATTCAAATAACCAGTTTGCCAGTTTGCTTTCCATCGGTATTTTTTCATATTTTACCTTTCACATATTTGTAAATATCGGAATGTCAATTGGGATTATGCCTATAACCGGAGTTCCCCTAACTTTACTCAGCTATGGTGGAACAGCATTATTTATTAATTTATTTTCACTATTTGTTCTTTTGTCAATTTCATGGAGAACATTGCCCAGGAAGATTTTTTAATTTAGCATCAGTCATTTCAACGATATGAGAAGTTGTAAGGGGGTGTGAAAACTTTTGGAGGATGTCATTCCCATGAAAATGGGAATCCAGACACGAAAGCTGCCTTTACTGGATTCCCGCTTCCGCGGGAATGACACCTATCCTCGATTTGTTAGCGCACCCGTTGTAAGGTAAAATATTAATTATGTCCCCTAGAAAAAATAAAAAAGAGGAAAAACATCTTATAAATGAAAGTCTTATTTCTAATCCAGCTTTGCGTACCAGAAAAAGGGTAGTTCTTGACTTCCCGCCATCACAACTTCAAACACCTATTACCTATATATTGGCTAAAGAGTATGATGTTGCAAGTAATATTTTAAGAGCAGAAATAGCGCCTGAAGAGAGCGGAAAATTGGTTATGGAAATGGATGGCTTGCCGGAGAATCTGGAAAAGGCAATTCAAAGAATTAAAGATTCAGGGATTGAAGTTACTGAAATAGCAAGAAAAGTAACCTTTGATATGGACAAATGCATTCATTGTGGAGCATGTATTTCTGTTTGTTTAGCCGGTGCTTTAAAATTAGATAGTGAGTTCCATCTACAATTTATAGAATCAAAATGTACAGTATGTGAAATGTGTGTTACCTCATGTCCTGTTGATGTTGTTACTATAAATCTTTAGGAGTTTGTTCTACTGTTATTGTATTCCTTTATCTTCTAGAGCGAATGCATCTTCTGTTAGATCTTGTCCATCTGTAATTCCGGTATTAGCGGCTCCTTCATTTGTAATGGTTTCTTCAGGAGCTATATCTGTTGTAGCTGTATCTGTTGCAGTTATAGAATCGCTTTCATCTGCAGCATAAACTGAAATATTACACTGTAAGCTAATTAACAGTGCAGCAAATACACAAACAAATAAGTTTGTTTTATTATTCACAAATATCCAACCCAAAGCTTTCTTCCTGATGCCCATCAAAAAGCAGCTTTAGTTAAATTATCGGAACAATATCTGAGTAACCAGATAAATCTAGGCTTATCACCATAGAGGTTTAAGTATTAATTTAGTAATTTTGATTAATCTAGGGATAATCCACCTGTTTATCCCTACGCTATAATTTTCTTCGTGGGGTTAACTGATAAACAATTAGAAAGATACAGCAGGCAGATTGTCCTGCCTGAACTAGGTCATAAAGGACAGATGAAACTCCTTTCAGCTAAAGTTCTTGTAGTTGGAGCCGGTGGTTTGAGTTCTGCTGTTTTAATGTATCTTGCCAGTAGTGGTGTCGGTGAAATAGGAGTAGTTGACTATGACACTGTAGATTTAACTAATCTTCACAGGCAGATTATTTATGATATAAATGATTTAAATAAATCAAAAGTTTTTTCAGTAAAAGAAAAAATAAAAAAACTAAATCCGGATGTGAAAATTAAGGTCTTTGAAGAAAAGTTGGATAAAAGTAATATAGAAAAGATATTCAAGGATTATGAGATTATTGTAGATGGACTGGATAACTTTAATGACAAGTTTTTGTTAAATGATTATTCAATCTTATTAAATAAAAAACTTGTTCATGCTGGTGCAATTGGATTTGAAGGCCAGGTGCTGACTGTAATTCCAAAACAATCAGCATGTCTCAGATGTTATTTCCCTGAAATACCTGCGGATTTTAGGGAGAGTTGTAAGGATTTAGGAGTATTTGGACCCTGTGTTGGTGTTATTAGTACTATTCAGGCAAATGAAGTTATTAAGCTAATTCTAGAAGTCGGTAAACCTTTAACAAATAGAGTTTTAAAATTTAATGCTCTTGACGGCACATTTTATGAATTTAAAATTCAAGGGAAAAATAATACTTGTCCTTCCTGTTCTTATACCACTTGTAGAAATTAATCCAATACTTTCTGTCATTGCGAGCTGAATGAAATGAAGCGTGGCAATCTTCTAACGTTTTGGAGATTCCCACGTCGCTGCACTCCTCGGAAGAGGCTATCTCAAAACTACCACTATGGAAATGCAACATTTTTCAGCATAAAGTCAACAATGTCATTCCCTGGCTTGACCAGGGAATCCAGACAAGACTGCTACCAATACTGGGTTCCCGCTTTCGCGGGAATGACAAGCTACTTTCACTCTTTCTATTTTGTCAGAAAAATAGCTAATCCCATAGACAGAGTTTTGAGATGAGCTCGAATGACGTGATATGCTGGTTTATTTTTCACGGAGTTTATCCTGAACATTATGTGAAGGACTTAGAATGACATAGATTTAATTGAGTGTTCGTGATGATGAACTTCGCAAGGTGTTATTCTTACTACATTTGCAGTAAGTAAAATTAATCCTAGAGTGTAAATTACAATTGCACTTATAACCCCGGAAGATCTCTCGATATTTGCAATTGATTTTTGTAATAGTGATTTTAAAAGTCCCTGCCCAAAGATCATTGATAAGGCTACAAGTGTTAAAGCTATTCCAAGACCCAGACTAAATGAAAACACATAAAAGAAACCATTTAACATATTCTTGAATCCACTTACTGCAGTAGCAGTCATAAAAACCGCCAATCCACCTGAGCAGGGAGCCAGTCCCGCTGTTAATCCTATTAACAGTAAATTTGTTGCTTTTAAATTTTTAGTAAGGACTTTATGTACTGAACACTGGTGTTCATGTTCATGATGAAATAAAGGGTCGATTATTCTATCCCACATAAGCCATAAACCAATTAAAAAAATAAATATGCTTGCTATGAAATTTATAAAAACTTCTTTATCTATAGGTGAAATCAACTCTAATGCTTTTATTCCTAAATATCCAATCAAGTATACGCTTGCAGTATGTGTAACCGATGCAATTAATCCAATAATAAAAGCATCTCTTGCTTTGCTTGTGTTTCTGCTTAATACAAAAGTAGCGATAAGACTTTTTCCATGTCCGGGCTCAAGTGCGTGGAGCATACCAAATAAGAGTGCTGTAAATATGTAAAATAGATTTATGCTGGGCATGGATTGGATTCTAGCATAATGTATAATTAAAATGAAAATTTGAGGTGCACATTATGCGACAAGAAAAAGATTCAATGGGAGTGTTTGATATTCCGGATGATGTTTATTATGGGGTCCAAACAGCAAGAGCAATAGAAAATTTCCCAATTTCAGGGATAAAAGCAGATCCTGATTTTATTAAAGCAAGTGTTTATATAAAAAAAGCAGCAGCAAAAGTAAATGCTGAGCTGAACCAATTAGATAAAAAACTTTCTGAAGCCATTATAAAAGCAGCAGATGAAGTTTTAAGTGGAAAATTATCCGAAAATTTTGTGGTGGATGTTTATCAGGCGGGTGCCGGTACTTCGCATAATATGAATATAAATGAGGTTTTAGCTAACCGTGCCGTTGAACTTTTAGGTGGTAAAAAAGGGGATTATAAGTTAGTAAGTCCAAATGATCATGTAAATTGTGCTCAGTCTACAAATGATTTTTTCCCTACTGCAATAAGACTGGCAGCTCTAATCAAATCAAAAGATTTGTTGGATGTCTTGGATAGATGTTCAAAATCTTTTGCTGAAAAAGGGGATAAATTCTTTCCTATTATAAAGGCGGGAAGAACACACTTACAGGATGCAGTACCAGTACGGCTTGGCAGGGAGTTTCAGGTATATTCCAGAGTTTTGCACGATCATAAAATAAGACTTGAAAATGCACTTGCTGAACTGAAAGTTCTTGGTATTGGAGGAACAGCTGCAGGAACAGGTTTAAATGCACATCCACAGTATCAGCCCAAAATAGTTTCAGAACTTGGAAAGCTTACAGGATTTAATTTACAGGTGGCATCAGACTTAATGCTTGCAATGCAAAGTATGGCTCCGTTTGTCTCTGTAGCCAGTGCACTTAGAAATCTTGCATTGGATCTTACAAAAATCTGCAATGATTTGCGTTTAATGGATTCAGGTCCAACTACAGGACTTTCAGAAATTAAGTTACCTGCTGTTCAGCCCGGTTCATCCATTATGCCTGGTAAAGTAAATCCTTCAATGATTGAAATGATGAATCAAGTTTGTTTTCAGGTTATAGGCTGTTCTACTACTGTTGACTATTGTTCACAGGCAGGACAGTTTGAATTAAATGTAATGATGCCTGTAATAAATTTTAATTTATTGCACAGCATAAAAATATTTACAAATGCACTGAATGTCTGGAACGAAAAATGTATAAAAGGAATAATTGCAAATCCGGAAAGATGTAAAAAATACGCTGAGAGCAGCTTGTCGAATGCAACAGCTTTAAACCCTTTAATAGGCTATCTTCAAACTGCTGAAGTGGTGAAAGAAGCAGTAGCGACAGGGAAATCAATAAAAGAAATATGCCTTGAGAAAAATTTAGTGGAAAAAACGAAATTAGAAGAAGCTCTTAATCTGGAAAAACAGGTTGGAAAATAATTGAGAATTGACAATTGAGAATTAAAGGAAAAAATCAAAAAGTCCTTAATTTTCGATTTTACATTCTCAATTCTTAATTTGTTCTAGCAGTTTTTTCCCAACTTCACAGTCTTTCTTGATTTGTTTAATAAGTTCTTCTTTTGAGGAAAATTTTTCCTCATTTCTTAGTCTTTCAACAAACTCGATTTTTATTTCTTGGTTATATAATTCTTTAAACGGGAAATCTAAAATATAAGTTTCTACTTTTAGTTCGCTGTGTCCTTCTTTGAAAGTCGGACAATAACCCACATTAATTACGCAGGGTAATTTTTTCTTGTTTTCGTCAGGTAAAGCAGCAAACCCGGCATATACTCCTACGGTAGGAATGATAAGTCCACTTGGAATCATTATGTTTGCAGTTGGGAAACCCAGTTCCGTTCCGCGTTTCAGCCCCTGTGTTATTTTCCCATGTGTTGAATAATACCTTCCAAGTAAAGCAATTACAGATTTTACTTGTCCAGCAGCTAAATTCTTTCTTATTCTTGTACTGCTAACCGGTTCATCATGAATATTTACAGAATCATTTACATGAATTGTTATGGATAATTTTGTCCCCCATTCTTTTAATTTATCTGTGGTACCTTCCTGATTAAAACCAAACTTGTGATCATACCCCACGCTTATATATTTTGCATTTAAACAATCGATTAAAACTTTAGTGAAATAGTCCTGTGCGCTCATGTGTCTTAATTTTGAATTAAATTCAAGTGCCAGTACAGCATCTATGCCCAGCTGTTCAATTAGTTTTAATCTGTCTTCAAATGTGTTGAGCAGTTTCGGTGCCTGTCCTGTAATTTCAGAATGAGGATGGTTTAAAAAGGTAGCAACAACAGGAGTTAAGGCATTTTTTTTTGCAAAATCAATAGCATTTTTAATTATTTCTACATGTCCCAGATGAACACCATCAAAAACACCAAGCGCTATACTTGAACCTTTTGGGAAGATGTTTTGTTTGATTTGAGTATAAATTTTCATTGCATAAAAAGAATATCATGTTATGTAGGGACATGCCATGGCATGTCCCTACAGCATAAATTTCTTAATGCATGATATAAATATCAAAGGGTTTTTTAAATTTTGTATGGCAAAATTAATTTCAGAAGATGAAGAAATAAAATCAAGTTTAGAGTTGTTACTTTTAAAGAACAAAATACAAAATAAAGTTGCCATATCCTGGATTCCGTATAAAATCATTCTTCAAAGTGGCGAAAAGAAGTCAGTCTATGAACTAGATCCAAAGACTAAAGGCGCTGGTGATTATGTACTTGCACTAAAGCCGATAAATGAAATAGAAAACTTAATTGATGGAATTAATAATTTTTTAAAAGATAAAGACAGTAAAATGTTTTCTTTTGAGCCTAATGAACCCTCGTTTGAACTTGTAATAGAAAAATCACATAAAGGATATTCAGCTACTTGCTGGGCAGATGCCGGCAATGTAATTTCAAATCATTATACATGGGATGGATTTGGACTGAGATTTTTTACAACTGAAAAGAATTTACTTTCTTTTGTGGAAGAATTAAGCAAAGAAAAGGAGGGGTTGTTTAATGTGTGCTAACTATTCAGGTCATTGCGAGGAGGGACAAAGTCCCGACGAAGCAATCTCCAAAGTGTGAAAAAGTTAGTGAGATTGCTTCGGGCTAAAGTCCTCGCAATCACGTGAAAGCAAAATATGCCTAAAAGAAAAGATATAAAAAAGATTTTATTGCTTGGTGCAGGACCTATTGTTATTGGTCAGGCATGTGAGTTTGATTATTCCGGGACACAGGCTTGCAAGGCTCTAAAAGAAGAAGGCTATGAAGTCGTTCTTGTAAATTCAAATCCTGCCACGATAATGACAGATCCTGAACTTGCGGATAAAACATATATTGAACCTATTACTCCTGAGTTTGTTCAGGCAATTATAGAAAAAGAAAGACCTGATGCGCTTTTACCGACAATGGGTGGTCAAACTAGCTTAAACATTGCTGTTCAGCTGGCAGAAAAAGGAGTCCTGGATAGATACGGAGTTGAATTAATTGGTGCGAAGCTGCAGGCTATAAAACTTGCAGAAGACAGAGAGCTGTTTAAAAATAAAATGCTTGAGATAGGACTTGAAGTTCCTAAATCATATATTGTCAAATCTAAAACTGATGGTGTCTGCATGGCAAATGAAATTGGATATCCATTAGTTTTAAGACCGGCATTTACTTTAGGGGGAACAGGTGGAGGAATAGCTTATAACAAAGATGAATTTGAAAACATGCTGGATAGAGCTCTTGAAATGAGCCCAATTCATCAGGTTCTTTTAGAAGAAAGTGTCCTTGGATATAAAGAGTATGAGCTTGAAGTGATGCGGGATCTTGCTGATAATGTAGTTATAATCTGTTCAATTGAAAATTTTGATCCAATGGGAATTCATACCGGGGATTCTATAACAGTTGCACCGGCACAGACTTTAACCGATAAACAATACCAAAAATTACGCAATGCAGCTATAAAAATTATTCGTGCCATAGGAGTAGAAACCGGCGGAAGTAATATTCAATTTGCAGTAAATCCAAAAGATGGGCGGATAGTGGTTATTGAAATGAATCCACGTGTATCGAGATCCAGTGCTTTAGCCAGTAAAGCTACCGGGTTCCCTATTGCAAAAATTGCAGCAAAATTGTCTGTAGGATATATGCTTGATGAAATCCCAAATGATATTACAAGAACTACATTTGCAAGCTTTGAACCTACGATTGACTATGTAGTTACTAAAATCCCGCGTTTTGCAAGCGAAAAATTCCCTGCTGCTGATCATACTTTAACTACTCAGATGAAATCTGTAGGAGAAGTAATGGCAATTGGCAGAACGTTTAAGGAATCTTTTCAAAAAGCTTTAAGAGGTCTTGAAAATAAAATGACTGGGTTCTATGACAGAACTTTTTTAGGATTGTCGCTTGAGCAGACTTTAAGCAGGCTGCAGACACCTACACCCGATAGAGTTAAACAGCTTTATGCTGCTTTATATAATGGGGCTTCAATTTCAAGAATTAATTCTATTACCGGGATTGATATATGGTTTTTAAAACATTTAGAAGAAATAGTTGCTGAGACAAAAAAGATTGAAAAAGAAGGTTTAAATGGAATTGATAATAAAGAAAAGTTGTTTCACTTAAAAAGTATGGGATTTAGTGATAAGCAGATAGCTGAGATAGTACAGAGATCAGAGATCAGAGATCAGAGATCAGAAAAAAATATTCTCACCTCTCATCTCTCACCTCTCATCTCTTCATCTTCTGAAAATAACATTAGAAAGCTTCGAGAGAAATACAATGTATATCCGGTCTATAAAACTGTTGACACCTGTGCAGGTGAATTTGAAGCCTATACGCCATATTACTATTCTACTTATGAAGAGGGACAAACTGAATCTGAAGTAAAAAAATCTGACAAGAAAAAAATAATGGTTTTGGGTGGCGGACCGAATAGAATTGGTCAGGGGATTGAGTTTGATTATTGTTGTGTACATGCTACCTCTGGGATTCATGAAGATGGTTATGAAACTATTATGGTTAATTCAAATCCTGAAACAGTTTCCACTGATTACAATGTTTCAGACAGATTATATTTTGAACCTTTAACCTGTGAAGATGTTTTTAATATATATAAAGTAGAAAAACCAGAGGGAGTAATTGTTCAATATGGTGGTCAGACTCCACTGAATATTGCAAAGCCACTTGAAGAACTTGGTGTGAAAATATTAGGAACTCAGGTAAAAAGCATCCAACTTGCTGAAGATAGGAAACTTTTCAAGGGAATTATTGAAAAACTTCAGCTCAACCAGCCAAGATCATATTCTGCAACTTCTATAGCTGAGTCAATTGAGCTTGCTAAAAAACTAAACTTTCCACTTTTAGTCAGACCAAGCTTTGTGCTTGGCGGCAGAGCGATGGAAATATTTTACAGTTTAAGTGAGATGGAAAAGTTTATTGAAAAAGTCTTTGAGGTTGAACCTGATCATCCGGTTTTAATAGATTCATTTTTAGAAAATGCTACTGAAATTGATGTAGATGCAATCTCTGATGGCAAAGATGTTTTAATATGCGGAATTATGGAGCATATTGAAGAAGCAGGTGTTCACAGCGGTGATAGTGCATGTGTTCTGCCGCCGCAGAATATTCCTGAAAAGCAGATTAAGGAGATTAGAGAAGCTACGATCAAATTAGCGCTGGAACTACAGGTTATTGGTTTGATGAATATTCAGTTTGCAATTAAAGAGGATGTTTTATATGTCTTAGAAGTTAATCCCAGAGCAAGTCGTACTATACCTTTTGTATCAAAGGCTACAGGTATTCCATGGGCAAAAATGGCCAGTAAGATTATGCTTGGCAAAACCATTAAAGAACTTGGCTTAAAAGAAAATATTCCAAAATATATCTCAGTAAAAGAAGTGGTCTTGCCATTTCATAAGTTCCCAGGTTCAGATATAATCCTTGGACCTGAAATGAAATCTACCGGTGAAGTTATGGGCATAAGCCCTGACTTTAGTAAATCTTATGCTAAATCTCAGATTGCAGCTAGTCAACATCTGCCAACAAGTGGAAATGTTTTTATAAGTGTTAATGACAGGGATAAAAAATTAATTATAAATTCTGCTAAAGAGTTATTTGAGCTTGGACTTGGTATTTATTCAACCAGCGGCACTGCAAAAATTTTAAGACAAAATGGAATCAATGTTACTGAAATAAAAAAAGTATATGAAGGCAGACCCAATATTGTAGATGCTATTAAAAATAAAGAAATACAGCTTATAATTAACACTCCAATTGGAAGAGAAGCCAGGGAAGATGACAAATATATTAGGCAAGCTGCAATTCAATATTCAATTCCTGTAGTTACTACTGCTCGTGGATCTGATGCTACTTCATGTGCAATAAGAGCTTTAAAATTAGGAGTGGTAGATGTAAAACCTTTGCAGGAATACTATAAAATTGGAACCTGTGCAAATTCCTAGGTAGAGACACTCCATTGGAGCGTCTCTACCACAGCATTTCTCATTATTTCCAGTGGGGCTATATCTTTCCCAAGCCAGATGTTTAATGATTCTGCTCCCTGTCTAACAAGCATTTCTACTCCATTTAAAGTTTTTAAATCCAGTGCTTTTGCAGATTGTAAAAGCTTTGTTTCAAGAGGGTTATAAATGATGTCATAAACAAGAGCATCTTTAGGTAGTTTTTGTAAATCTTCTTTTGTGAGGGGAGATTGATCTATATTAGGATACATTCCCACAGGGGTAGTGTTTACAAGAATATGTGTGTTTGAGAGATCGATGTTTGATAGTAAATCGATCTCAATGTTTTTTAGGAAGTTTTTAAAAGCATTTAATTTGTTTTTATTTCTGCCGTAAATTTTTACTGATGAAACATTGTGTGAGAGAAAAGCAATTGCACAGGCATGGGCAGCTCCACCACAGCCAAGAATAGCAATATTTTTATTTAATAAGTTTGTTCTGCTGCCTTCAGGTATTGCACTCCAAAAGCCATTGCTATCAGTATTATCACCAATTGTTTTTCCGTTTTCTTTGAAGGTTATAGTGTTTACAGCTCCAGTGTGCTTAGCTTTGTCAGTTAATTCATCAAGTAATGAAATAATGTTTATTTTATGAGGCATGGTTACATTTAAACCTCTTATTTTTTCTTTTTTTAACTCTTTAAAAACCTTTTCCAAATTTTCTGAGGTTACTTCATGTGCTTTATATTCTGCATTGATGTTTAAGTGCTGAAGAGCAGCAGTTTGCATTATGACTGATAGTGAAGGTGTGCCAGGTGCTTTTATTATTCCAAGTTTTAAACGTTCTTTTAGCATGTCATTTATCCTATCACCTCCACGTCATTGCGAGGAGCGAAGCAACGTGGCAATCTCACTAACTTTTTCACGATTTTGAGATTGCTTCGTCAGCCCTTTGGGCTTCCTCGCAATGACGTGAATGCATCAAGTGCTTTCCTTATTTCTTCCCTATCATCAAAATGAATTGTCTTATCTTTTAATATCTGATAATCTTCATGTCCTTTTCCTGCAATTACAATAACGTCATTTTTAGTTACTTTTTTTACTGCACTTTCAATAGCACCTTTTCTATCTGCTTCAACTATTATATTTGAAGTGTTTTTTATCCCACTTAAAATATCACTGATAATTTGTTTTGGATCTTCGGAACGCGGATTATCTGATGTAACTATTACAAGATCTGACAGATCTTCTGCAATTTTTCCCATTTTAGGACGTTTGGTAGGGTCTCTGTCACCACCGCATCCAAAAACGCAGATTAATTTTCCGTTTTTTGGAGTCATTAATCTGGCTGCTTTTAAAATATTTTCAAGACCATCAGGAGTATGTGCATAATCCACGATACAAAGTGGAGAACCTTCATTTTGAATGATCTGAAATCTTCCCGGTACTTCTTTTGCATCTGAAACGGCATCAATGATTTTGTTTATTTCAATGCCTTCGCTGTATGAAATTGAAATTGCAGCCAAGAGATTATACACATTAAACATTCCATTTAACCTGGATTTGACTTTAAATTCTCCATTTGGTGTATTTAACATAAAAGATAAACCATCTGCTTGAAAAGAAATTTCTTGTGCCTGAAAATCTGATTTATTTTTTACTCCATAGCTAACGAGTTTTATATCTTTGTTTAAAGGTTTTGCAAACTCTTCAAACAATGCATCGTCTTTATTTATAACGGCATGCTTGTTTTTCCATGAGGATGAATTCAGCATTTCAAAAAGTTTTCTTTTTGCCTTCCAGTATTCGTCCATAGTAAGGTGAAAATCAAGATGATCCTGTGTGACATTTGTAAGTGTTGCAACTGCAAAGTTACACTCATCTGTTCTGGACAGGCTAAGTGCATGAGAGCTGACTTCCATGGCTAAATAGGAAAATCCTTTTTCAGTAAGATTACTTAATTGTCTCTGAAGATCGGATGCTTGCGGTGTAGTGTGTTTTGCATCGTAGTAATTACTGCTTGTATTTTCTCTTGTTCCAAGTGTTCCAATTACGGCAGTTTTTAAATTATTTTTTTCAAGTATGTGCTGCACCAGATGAGTGGTAGTAGTCTTTCCGTTTGTCCCGGTAACTCCAAGAATTTTTATTTTTTTTGAAGGCTCTTTATAAAATGAATTTGCAAGCCGGGCTATTGAAATTTGTGTATCCTTTACATAAATCACAGGAAGATTGGAATTAATCTTTTTTTGAGCCAGAATTGCTTTTGCACCTTTAGCTTCAGCTTCTTTTATATAGTTATGTCCATCAGTCTTTTCCCCAATTAAGCATACAAAGATGTCTCCATCTTTTATTTCTCTGGAATCATAAGAGATTCCGGTAATAGCTGAATTGTTTTCAATGTTGTCTCCAAAGAGATTAGATATTTCTTTTATTGTCAGTTGATATTTCATTGATTATCTTTTTAAGGGAAGATTTTCATTAACTTAGCTTTAATTTTTAGTATTTTAACAAATTTAGGGTATAATAAAGGTTAACTATGAGTTTGAGACCAAAGAAAAAAAAAGAAAAGAAAGAAGAAGACTGGATTTATGATCCGATTGTTGTTAAGGGAATAATTCGTGCTAAACACGAATTAGATGAGTCTTTAAAAAAGGGTGAATATATGCCAACACTGGAAGAGGTAGTTGAAGAATTCCAAAAACGAGATGCAAAAAGAGTACGAGATTAGATTTACCGCAAGAGGTAAAAGAGACTTAGATAAATTTAGAAAACGATATTGGAGATCTTATTTGGATTTTATGACAGTAGCCCCTGTGCTGAAAATTGATCCATATGGAGTTGGTAGACCGTTAAAAGGTAATTGTAAAGGGTTATATTCATTACATTTTGGAAGAAAACCTGAATGCAGAGCATTGTATGAAATAAAAGATTACTTGGTTGTTGTCTTTGTTATGAGAATTGGCACAAGAGAAAATTTTTATGATATTTTCTAAACTTAATAAATATGAAACAAACTATCTTAGGTAAAAGTGTAAAAGGCAAAGAAATAAAAGGATATTTTTTTGGAGATGAAAAATCGTTTAATAAAACTATTATTATTGGTGGTATTCATGGTGTAGAGCCTCAGTCTGCTGAGGTCTGTGAATTGTATATAGATGAAATAAAAAATAAACCCTTCCCGGGAGATTGTTTCTTGGTTTTAATTCCATGTATAAATCCTGATGGCATAGAACTTAAAACAAGAGGGAATGCAAATGGTGTGGATTTAAACAGAAATTTTCCTTCAAATGGCTGGCAAAGTATTCCACTGGCTAATAATAGTGCTTATTATCCCGGTGTAAAGCCGGCATCAGAACCGGAGACACAAATAATAGTAAATCTTTTAAACAAATATAATTTTAAAAAGATTCTTGCAATCCATACAAATCACACAATCCAATTTCCAAATCCCCCAATGGTAAATTATGATGGAGAGCAAAGCAGAGAGCTTGCAGAAAAAGTAAGTGCTGCTATCGGGCTTCCATCGCATCACGATATTGGTTATCCTACACCGGGCTCTTTAGGATGCTGGATTGGGAAAGATTTAAAAAAGATTTCTGTTACGGTTGAGCTGGATGATACAAAGACTGTAAGTGAACTTTATAAAAAACATGGAGTGATGTTTGAGGTGGGAGTGGTGAACTGAGACAGTTGGATTTTAATTTAAAACCCAACTGCTCTTGCAATTGCAGTACTAATGAACTGGTTAATGCTTATACCTTCTTTGGTTACTCTTTTTATCAAATCTCTATGTAGTGAAGGTGGAATTCTGACTGTAAATTTTCCACTAAAACCTTCCGGCGTAGGGATTCTTTCTCCATTTAAAAGAGAGGTTTCGATCCAGTCATACATTGCATCTTTAATATTTTTTAAGGCTGCTTCAGCAGTATTACCATCAGAGACACAACCAGGTAATTCATTTACCTGAACATAAAAATATTCTTTTCCATCATGTTCTTTGTCTTTTCCTACTGTAAATGTATATGGGAGATTTAAAAAGTTTTTTATTTGTTTATCTAGATTTTTATCTCTTTTCATTTTCATTTCTGATCACCTCATCTATTGCCTTTAAACAGTTTCTTATATATATTGGCTTTACAAATCTCCCGGAATGTGGAGGAGCAACACCTATTGTAATTGATTTGTAGTAAAAAATATAATGATTTTTTGAACCTCTTCTCCAGGTAAAACCTACTAATTCCATTAATTTAATTAACTCTGTTAAGGAAGTATGCTTGGGGCTCGAATTAACTTTGTTTAAAAGCCTATCATATTTATTCACATAAATATGATACCACATTTGGTGGCATATATAACACCATGATATTTATCAGGCTCATACCAAGTGTGAAAAATAAACTGACATATCACGTCATTCCGAGGAGCCCTCACGCTTCGCTTAGGGTAAACTCCGCGACGTGGGAATCTCCAAAACGTTAGAAGATTGCCACGCCTCATTTCATTCGGCTCGCAATGATAGGAAGTGTTAGATTAATTTCCACAAACGGTATCACTATACTGAATGCAAGTGAAGGATTGGCATAGAAATAGCAAAGTCCTTGTTAAATTTGGGCGTATGCAGTTATTTTGCATTATATAAAATGCTGGATTGGGAAAGATTTAAAAAAGATTTCTGTTACGGTTGAGCTGGATGATACAAAGACTGTAAGTGAGCTCTATAAAAAACATGGAGTGATGTTTGAAGTGTGGGTGGTGAACTAGATTATCTTTTCCAGTATGAATATGCACAACCAGCTAAAGCACCAAGACCTGTTCCAACTATAGGGATAGGAATTAATACTGTGCCAGCAGCAGCCCCAGCCAATGTGTCTCTTGTGCGGTTAGGTGGAGGAGATGATGAGGATGAATAAGATGAGTACACATAACCGCCTAAAGCACCAATACCTGTTCCAACTCCAGGGATAGGAATTAATACTGTGCCAATTAATGCACCGGTAGTTATAGAACTCTTTTTGTGATTAGCTTCAGCCTCTTCTTTTAGAGCGTGTGTTGCAGCTAGTCTGCTGATAAACACATCTGCATCTCCGCTAAATACTCCATCTTGTTCAAATTTTGCACGAAGTCCTGATTCATTTCTGTCTCTAATGAGATCTTCATAGTTGGATAGTTCTAGGTGTGCATACATTCCACTCTCAAATGCTTTGAATTCATCAAATTGTGCGTTACCACTAGGGATTACTGAACGTCCATCAGCGAACAAACAGGCACCCGGCATGAAACCTCCTGCACATGTTCCATAACTAGGTAGTGATGGCAGGTCATTTGCAAATTTAAAACTTGGTATTGCAGCATTGTTTGGCATAATCCCCCCAGTGTCTAGTACATTGTCCCCACTCTATAAAACTGTTGTAAAAAGAGTTTTTTGACAGTGTAATAGATTAATTTTATTTAAGGTAGTTTTTTTATTTCACAGAGATTAAAATATAGTAATCCTCTAAAGTAACGTCATTGTGAAGAGCCACGGAGTTTTATCCGAGGCGACGGGCAATCTCCTAACGTTTGTGAGATTGCCATGCCTCACGGAGTTTACCCTGAGCACAGCGAATGGGTTTGGCTCGCAATGACATGAAAAACAAAAAAGCTTTGAGATAATAATCAGAACTCTATAAAAAACATGGGGTGATGTTTGAGGTGGGGATGTTAGGGTAGTTACTCTCTATCAACTGAAGCACCAGCCAAGGAACCCGCCAACAACTGTTCCAACACCAGGACATATACATGTACCGATTACTGCACCGGTAGTTACAGAACTTCTTGTATGGTTAGTTTCAGCTTCTTCTCTTGCAGTGCGTACTGCAACTGCTCTGCTGATAAATAAATCCGCATCTCCGCTAAATACTCCGTCTTCTTGAAGTTTTGCACGAAGTCCCGATTCATTTCCGTTTCTAATAAGAGCTTCATAGTTGTCAAATTCTAGGTGTGCATACATGCCACCCTCAAATGCTCTAAATTCATCAAATTGTGCGTTACCACTAGGAAGTACTGAACGTCCATCGGCAAACCAACAGGCACCAGGCATGAAGCCTCCTGCAAATGTTCCGTATCCAGGCGCTGATGGCAGGTCATTTGCAAAGCTAAAACTTTGTATTGCAGCATTGTTTGGCATATTTTTTCTCCGATAATTATCCTGCTTTATCTAATCTATAAAACCGTTGTAAAAAAGATTTTTTGACAGTGTAATAGATTAATTTTATTTAAGGTAAATTTTTATTATTATCCTTGCGAGGGAGCATAAGCGACCGAAGCAATCCCAAACTATTTACATGAAAGCGATTGGGATTGCCACGCCTCATTTTATTCGGCTCGCAAGGACATAAAAAACATAAAGTTAAGTCTGAGATAAAAATATTACTGGATAATTTTTATTACCACCAGTTACACAGTCTGCCGAGTCCAAATACAGCAAGTGCTACAGCAGCTACCGCAACTACTACAATAGCTACTACAACAATGACTGGTGCTGTGATTACACATGCGGTTATAATAGCAGCAGTAGCAACAACGGCACCTGTATATAACATGGCTGTGCCCTGACGCTGATCAGCTAGTCTTCTTGCATTGCCTATTTCTTCTGCTTGTGTTGTTAATCCATTTGCATCTCCTGAAAAAACTATTGGTTCTGGTGGTAATGTTTTTTGTACAGCAGTTCCTGCTCCTTCACCACGATGATTATCAATGATTCCTGCCAGAGGCTGCTGAGGTACGTCGTGAACATAACCAGGGTAATGAGATATAAAATCTGTATGCACCTCTTGTCCAGTTGGAATTGATGGTTGAGTAAATATACCTACAGGCGACCAGTGATACCAGCTTCCTGGTTGTATTGTTCTTCGCGCGGTGTAAGATGAAGTGGCATCGTTATTTGGCATAATTCCTCCTAGTACTTAGTACATTATCCTCACTCTATACAACTGTTGTAAAAAGATTTTTTTGCTAGTGTAATAGATTAATTTTTTTTAAGGTAATTTTTAATTATTGTCATAAAAAACAAAAAAGCTCTGAGATATAATCAGAGCTTTTTAAAAGCATGGAGTTAAGTTTGAGATAAAAATTACAGGGTGACTTTTTTATTACCACCAGCTAAATAGCTTACAAATTGCAAATACAACAAGCACTGCAGCTACTACAACAAGTCCTACACCAGTACATGATAATAGAGTACCTGTAACGCCAATTGCAGCAAGGGTTGAACCGCCTGCAACTGCTGAACCATATAAACAAGCAGCACCAACACCACCAACAACAGCTGCTGTTGTTGCACCATTTAAAGCTTGACGACCGTTTTCGTCTCTTCTTGCAGTGACTATGTCCTGTGCTTGTCCTTGTAATGCCGTTGCATCTCCTGAAAAAACTATTGGCTCTGGTGGTAATGCTTTTGTTATAGCAGCGTCTACTCCAGAACCACTATGATTATCAATGATTCCTGCCAGAGGTTGCTGAGGTACGTCGTGAACATAACCAGGGAAATGAGCTATAAAATCTGAATGTACCTCTGCTCCAGTTGGAATTCTTGGTTGAGTAAACAAACCTATAACCGGTGTTTTGGTATACCATCCTGCTGGTTGTATTGTTCTTCTTGGTGTATAAGTGGATGTTGCATCATTACTTGGCATAAATTTTCTCCTGTTAAGTTAAGTTATCTTATACCTATAAAACGTGGATAAAGTTTTTTTTTGACAGATAAGCAGATTAATTTTATTTAAGGTATTTTTTATTATTGTCATTGCTCGGCTCGCAAGAGGTTATCTCAAAACTACCATTATGGGAATGCAACATTTTTCTAGCATAAAGTCAAAAATGTCATTCCCTGGCTCGACCAGGGAATCCAGACAAGACTGCTACCGATACTGGATTCCCGCTGGAGTTTACCCTCTGCGAAAGCAGGGGGCGGGAATGACAAGCTACTTTCAGTCTTTCTATTTTGTCAGAAAAATAGCTAATCCCCATAGGCAGAACTTTGAGATATGCTCGCAATGACGTGTTATAAAATTTATTTTTTAAGCATATGCTGCACCCGGTTGTTGCATTTGAGGTTCAGACTTTCTAAATAATTTTGAAGCAAGATTTGTAAGTGAAACACCGCTGCAGACAGTAGCTAATATTGCAAACCAGCCTACTGGTCCAGTGAATATTGCAAGACCAATTCCCAAACCAATTCCTATAGGTAGACTCCAGTTGCTGACTGTTGAATTATTTTCAGCAACTTTTCTTCTTTCATCCAAGAGTTGTACTTGGCTTATCATTGCTTGCTTGTCTGGACAACTGTTTGGTATTAAATGTGTTAAGCTTGCAAAATCTCCCTGTTCAACTGCAATCCTAGTTCTTGTTCTGAGATCATCTCTATCGAATGCTGGATTGGCGCTAATCGTTAATGCAAGCTGGTTCCTCTCATTTTCTATAGAGTCTTGTTTCATGTGGTCATTAACTAATTCACCTACTGCAAAAACTGCTCCAAGAATAGAGCAAAATTTTATAAGACCACCAAACCAACCACCGCCTATTCCGAATTTGCTAACATAGCCTGCTCTAGTTAAATTATTTGCTGCAGTTAGTTCAGTCCTAGCCAGAGTAGCTGCATCTCTTAATCTAATTGTTTCAGCTATTAAAGCTGTATCAGTAGGTGCAAGCAAAAGAGCAGCTCTTGATGCTGCTTCTGCTGCTGCTGCATTTGCTGCTGTTGTTGTTGCAGATGCTATAGCTGCTGCTTTTCCAGTTCCATTAGCCCAGGTTACAGCAGTGCTGATACCTCTATATGCCATATATCCACTGGTTGGGGCAGCGACGAAAGGTTCATAAGGTGCGATAGCGTTATATGTCTGTTCAAAGCCTGTCTGTGATCCTCGTCTTCCACCACCACCACCACTGGTATTACGTCCAGGTGCTTCTTGCAGTGGGGCTAGCGGAGGCAATAATTCAACTTGTAGAATAAACATTTCTAAAATAATCCTTATATAAAATAAAAGAACATAAAAAAACTGATCTTTATCATAATATATAAAGTAAGCTTGGTTAAAAAGTTGACAGAGAAAATTGGCTGAAAAATATTAATATTTAAAGTTAGCATGAATTTAATAATTAAAATAATTATAGTTATTAATTGATTATCATTGCGAGGAGCTGCAAAGCAGCGACGTGGGAATTTCATAAACGTTAGAAGATTGCCACGCCTCATTTCATTCGGCTCGCAATGACGTGAAAAGATAAAATTTATTTCTAAACAACCACAAAATATTTAATTATGCTCTTGGTACTAAAGAATTTCCTACTGCATTAAGCATTGCAGTTCTTTGTCCATCGGGAGGTGCCTGCCATGCATAAGTAGTAGTAACTGTTCCCCCAGAAGTAGTTGTTCTTCTCATTAGAGCGTATGGACGACCTGCATGAATATAGAAGAAGTATCCATTTATATAATTAAGATTAGCCCAATCACTTGTGGTTCCTACTTGTATTTGCGGGAGAAGTTCTGCAGTGCTAGGATCAAAAGTGTATCGAATTTGTCCTGGACAGTTATTTCTTTCTGTATAGGCAGTTGGGCGGGTTGGATCATTTTGAAGGGATTGGGTAATATGATAATTCCCACCAGTCCCGGGTGAAGTGATTGTGAATACACCACCTATGTTATCAGGAATAGGTGTACTTGCTGCTGTAGACTGTAGAGCGGGTATTTGAACCCACTGATTAGCTGCATAATTAATTGAAACTCGTGAGCCTGTTGAACTAGCAGCACCAAGAACTCCTTCACTTGAGCTTCTTGGTCTTAAACCCATCCTTCTAATAAACAATGCTGTATTCGTCTCTTGTGCAGTTAAACTACCAGCACCACTTACTGGTAAAAAGCTGGCACCACGGACTCCTCTAGGGTCACCTAATGATCCACCTGTATAACTTAGTGTTCCATTATTACCCGGAACGAGTAAAAATTCTCCTGAAGTTGCACTTCCTCCTCTACCATAACTGCAACCACCATTTATAGGTAATAGTCCACCTTGTAAAGCCATAGTTCTGCCCCATGCTATGTTGGCATCATCATCGGCAACTACAGCTCTTGTTATTCGTCCACCAGCTCCATTTACAGTAATGATTTGTCGACTGGCAACTGTATCTTCATTATCAGTTACTAAAAGTGAACCGTCCGGTAACCAGTAATATCTCTTGGTTGTATCTTCTGTAAGTGCAGTGGGGTTAGAAGGATCGAGTGCAGTTCTTGATATATAACATGGCGGTGGTCCATCTCGAAAGACAAGGCCTAATTGATTAAATAGTACCATTCGATTTCCAGTTCCGCCGCTACCACCAAGAGGGGTTAATGGTGCACCTATTGGAGGAAGTAATGGTCCACCTGCTTCACCTAGTCCACCGAGTGGAGGAAGTAATGGATTATCTGTTCCTGGAAGTGGAGGAAGTCCTTGAGGGTTGCCAGCGCCGCCTGGTGGTTGAAGTGGTGGTCCGTCTGGATTTCCGGGAACAGGGATTTGTGCAACAAACATATCCACTCCTCCAGCTCCAGTTCTAGTTCCTGGTAGTGGAGGTAGAGCAGTAGTAGCTCCTTGAAAAAATGGTGGGAATTGCGATACTCTTATGGACATAATTTTTCTCTTTAATTAGATCACTCCAAATATAAAAAGCTAAAAGGATAAATTTTTTGATAGGACATTAAATTTATTTAATATTTTGATTTAGAAAATCTTATTTTGATTATGAAAGAGTTAAATCTTTATAGAGATATTTAAGGCTTTGGTATTAAAGGGTTTCCTTCAATACCATTCATCTGATTTCTTAGAGCTTCTGAGGAAGGTATTTCCCATCTATAGCTGGTTGGAGCTGCTGGAGGACGTTTTTGCCATAGATGATGCTTATACCAAAAAGAATTACTGTCTCCTCTGGTTAGAACTATTGGCTCACCGTTATGGACATAGAAGAAATTTTTATTTAAGTAATTAAGATTAACCCAGTCACTTGTGAATCCTCTTCTTATTTGTGCATGAACTTCTCCTGTTCCGGGATCAAACGTGTATCGAATCTTCCCTGGACAATTATTTCTTTCTTCATAAGGACTTGGGCGGGTTGTATCGTTTGTAAGGGATTGAGTAATTATATAACCACTCTCTCCACCTGAAGTGATAGAGAATACACCACCGATTTCATCAGCAGGAACAGTTGTATTGGCTCTTGTAGACTGTATCCTATTTATTTGAATCCATTGATTAGGTTCGGCAGTAATTTTCTCACGTGCGCCGGTTTGAGTAAGAGTAGCAGCACCAAGAACTGTTTCACTGTGCCTTCTTGGTCTTAAACCCATCCTTTTTATAAAGGCTGCAGTGTTTGCTTGTTCTGGAGTTATAGCGAAAGTTTCACTAGCAGTTCCAGCTAAATTCAAACGGGATCCTCCTGTTGGACCTAATAATCCGCCTGTGTAATATATCTCTCCTCTATTGCCTGGGACAAGCAAAAATTCTCCTGCACCAGGAGTTGTATTTCCTCCTCTGGCATAACGGCAAGTATCATTTACAGGTAATAGTCCACCTTTTAAAGCCATATTCCTACCCCATGCTATAAGCTCGTCATGATTAGCATTTGCAGCTACTGATGATTCTGTACCAGCTCCATTCACAGAAATAATTTGTTGAGTGCGATAATCATTGCTAGTTTCTAAAAGTGAACCATCTGGTAGCCAGTAATATCTCTTCTCTGAATTTTCTACAAGTGGACTGTTGGTGTTAGCAGGATCGGATGATATTCTTGCTCTATAATAGGGTGCTGGCCCCTCTTTGAATACAAGATTACGGCGGTTAAATAGTACCATTCTATTTCCAGTTCCGCCACTACCACCAAGAGGGGTTAAAGGTGGACCTATTGAAGGAAGTAATGGTGTTGTTGATGGTGCAGTAGATGTACTATCTATTGGAGGAAGTAAGTCTATTCCTGGAAGTGTAGGAAGTCCTATGCCACCAGAGCTTGGTGGTGGAAGAGGTGGTCCGTCTGGATTTCCAGGAACAGGGATTTGTGCAGCAAACATATCCTTTCCTCTAGTTCCAGCTTTTCCTGATATAAGAGGAAGTGAATGTAGAGCAGTAGTAATCCCTTGAAACGATGGTGTAAGTTTCGATACTCCGGTGGACATAATTTCCTTCTTTAGTTAGATCACTCCAAATATAAAAAGATAAGATAGTGATTCTTTTTGACAAAAATTAAATTTATTTAATTTTTAAATTTGCAATCAAATTTTCTTAAGCTAAAGCAGAGTTAAATTCTTATAGTGCTATCCCATCTGCTACAGCAATATAACTTCTCCTGGTTCTTGAAGCTGTTATTTGTGCAGCAAATTGTCTATATTGAGCTGCGTTTGCATGACCTGCAATGTTTGTCCATCCTGGTGGGCCTACGGCTGCTCCAAGATGAGTAACAATCCTAAATTTTGTTCCATCTTGATTTAGTACAAAGAAGTTATTAGTGCCTGGTATTCTAGTTACAGAATCTCCACGTCTACCTGCTCCCCCCCTGTTATATCTAAATGTTCCATCTTCGAATAAGCCACTTACAGCAGTAGCACCTGCAGGCATAATTCGTGCTGGTAGTGCCTCCCATGCATTAGTTGTAGGATTAAATATTCTACTAATTGTGTTAACATCTACAATATAAAAAGTATTTGCTCCTAGACCAGCTGCTGTAAGTCCTGTTTGATGAGGGTTTGCAGCATTAAGAATTCCAAGAGGTAGCAATGTGTTTCCTATTGGCATATTTGGAGGTGCTGCAACTCCTCCAGCAATTGGTGCTCTGGTAGTAGCATTAATTTCTACAAACATTAGAGGTTGTCCACCTGGATTATGTCTGTAAACTATTCTTGCTGTAGCGGGGGGGGCCTGCTGAACCTCTTGAAATCAGGTCTCCATTATTTCTTATGTCAAATGTAATTGGTGGTTGTCCACCGCCTCTAAATTGAACAACACTGCCGTTAGGTCTTACAGTAAGTCCTAATTGTCTGGCTAAAAGTGCACTTGATGAAATTCTGGCTTGGAGTGCTGGTGGTAAAGCTAATGCAGCAGCATCAAGGTCATGCCATGTGATGGCTCCACCAGCTGCTGGTCTTACTCCTACCCTGTGAGGTCCAGTTCCTTGACCATCTCTATATGAAACAATTACTCTTGGAGGTGCTCCAGGAACAGGTATATTTCCTGGTACAGGAAGATCACCAGTGGGTGGTGCAATAGGTCCTCCTAACGGTCCTGCTCTTAAAGGTACTCCTCCTCTAGCTCGGAATGCTGCTAGAGCTGGTGGTACTGCTAATGGTCGTCCTAGAGGTGGTAATGGATCGGGCATATATTTTCTCGTTTCTATCTACCCGCCCTCTTAGCTTGCCAGTCTCGGCAGGCTAAGAGGGCTTTGCTGTAGAGGCTTACCGCAGCAAGCCTCTACAGAAGGGTTACATTAGCTAGGCAGTAACATTTTCTCTTTAATCAAATCACTACAAATATAAAAAGCTAAGAAGCTATATTTTTTGACAGATCAAATAATAAATCTTGTGATTATGAAGCAGTTATGATTATGATAATTAATCTGCTGGAGGAGTATAAACTCTACCAGGTGTGCTTCTTGAAGCTGTTATTCGTGCAGCATATGCTGTATAGGTAGCTGCGTTTGCATGACCTGCAATATTTGTCCATCCTGCTGGGCCTACTGCTGCTCCAAGATGGTTGACAATCCTAAATTTTGTTCCATCTCGATTTAGCACAAAGAAGTTATTAGTGCCTGGTATTCTAATTAGAGAATCTCCTGCTCTACCTGCTAAAGTACCACCAACACCACATCGGTATGTTCCATTTTCAAATAAGCCGGTTACAGCAGTAGCACCTGCAGGCATAATTCGTGCTGGTAGTGCTTCCCATGCATTAGTTGTAGGATTAAATATTCTGCTAATTACGTTACCAGTTAAAGGGTTAAAATCTACAATATAAAAAGTATTTGCTCCTAGACCTGCTGCTGTAAGTCCTGCTTGATGAGGGTTTGCAGCATTAACAATTCCAAGAGGTAGTAAGCTATTTGTTATTGGCATGTTTGGAGGTGCTGCAACTCCTCCAGCAATTGGTGCTCTAGTAACATCATTAATTTCTACAAACATTCGAGGTTGTCTACCTGGATTATGTCTGTAAACTATTCTTGCTGTAGCGGGTGGGCCTGCTGAACCTCTTGAAATTAAATCTCCATTATTTCTTATGTCAAATGGAATTGGTGGTAATCCACCGCCTCTAAATTGGATAACAGTGCCATCAGGTCTTACAGTAAGTCCTAATTGTCTGGCTAAAAGTGCACTTGATGAAATTCTAGTTTGGAGGTCTGCTGGTAAAGCTAATGTAGCGTCATCGAGGTCATGCCATGTAATGGGTCCACCGGCTGCTGGTCTTATTCCTACTCTGTGAGGTCCAACTCCTTGACCATCTCTGTATGAAACGATTACTCTTGCAGGTCCTCCGCCTGGAACAGGTATATTTCCTGGTACAGGAAGATCACCAGTGGGTGGTGCAACAGGTCCTCCTAAAGGTCCTGCTCCTCCTAAAGGTACTCCTCCTCTATCTCGGAATGCTTGTAGAGCTGGTGGTACTGCTAATGGTCGATTAAGAGGGGGTAGTGCTGTTGGTGGGTCTCCTCCTATTTGTGCAACCGGTTGTGGTGGTTGAAGATTCAAGTATGGTGAGATAAATACAGGGCCACCAAAACCAGGACCACTAGCATTAAGAAAAGTTGGTCCTCCAATATTATAGTAAGGTGTAATATATGCAGGGCCGCCAAAACCAGGACCACCAGGACTAAAGGCAAGACGATTATATAAAATAAACATTTATGGTTTCTCCTTGCTGGTTTTTTTTGTGGATTTAAGATTCATCTATAGATAAAAAGGAATTGCGGAATAAAAGTTGATATTAGATACGGAAAAATGTGATGAATGTTCTATATAATATGATTAATTTTTTTTAATTTAGTTAAGCACTGGTTAAAGCTTAATAAAGTTTTTAGAACTACTGTCAAATTTTTTCTATTCATGTCTTTGTATGGTACGAGGTAGTAGAATCTATTTTACTATTTCAATATAATATATAATTTTTTGTTTTTAACTTGATATTACTTTGTAGTATTAAGTTGATTTCAAAAAATATATTTAATAATAATTTAGAATCTTTATGTGAATAGCTTATTGGCTTTTTTAAAGCCATGATGAGACTTTTTGCATGATGTTCTAAGTTAATAACAATTTAGAATTTTTGTGCAAATAGCTTATTGGCTTTTTTAAAGCCATGATGAGGCTTTTTGCATGATGTTCTAAGTTAACGATAACTTAACCTATATTCTAGGAAGCAATTGCTGTTTGAATTATGGCTTGTTTCTCTGGTGTATGGTTTAGATAGTTATAATTTGAGGTTAAAATGTTTATAGGTGCAGTTTCTAATGTAGGTCCACTCTGTAATGCCGCTTATGAGGTAGTTCGCGGTGCAGTTAGATTAACCGCTGGAAGCTGTATTAGTTTTGGTGCAGGCGGATTGGCATCAACATCAGGAGTTGCACCAGCAGCACTTACTAGTCCCGGTTGGATAACTGGTGTATTAAATTGGATTAGAAATTTTTCTTTTACTGGGAATAATGCGCTTAGAGCAAGTGGTGTAATACCTGAATTTTGGAGATGTATTGGAAATCTAAATTTTAGAGGATCAACTCTTTTAACAAGTCTTAGAGGTTTAAGTGGTCCTGGTATGGGGGTTCTTGCTATAACGGGTCTTATTGGTGTTATCGGACTAGGTCTATCTGTCAGAAATGCTATTTCAGATTTTGGAACCCTTAATGAGATTTCACATGATAGAAGTATGGAAAATGTTAGGAGTCCCATATATCATATGGGGAAAGTAGCTTCAGATGTAACAATGGCAACAGGTTTTGGAATGCTCCTTTTTGGAGGGGCTTCAGCTGCCTTCCCTGTAATAATAGCTGGTGTTGCTGGTCTGGGTATATGTAAGATTATAGAATGGTTTAGTTCATCAAGAAATCCAGCAAATAATGAAGGTGCAAATTTATGGTTCCCATTAAATCATATTCTGGCATTGTTTAAGAGCAATAATTTAAACGTTAGTTAGTTTCTGTAATATATGGAGTTTCCATGCAAAGCCCATAACTGTCAGGATAAGGACACGAAACATTCCTGAAAGCCTTTGCCAGCATGTCATTGGAGCATATCTCAAAACTCTGTGTATAGTGAAAGTAGCTTGTCATTCCCGCCCCCTGCTTTCGCAGAGGGTAAACTCCAGCGGGAATCCAGTATCGGTAGCAGTCTTGTCTGGATTCCCATTTTCATGGGAATGACAATTGACCTTATGTTGAAAAAATCAGTTAAGCTCATAGTAGGACTTTTGGAATAGCCTCCAATGACGTATAATAGAAAGCATTTAGACAGCTATGTGGTTAAGCCAGTGAATAACAAAACGAATTATTTACTTGCCAGAGTCTTACTATTTTGAAGCTAGATCTTTTCTTTAAGACTAATCATGAAAATCTTAATATTTTGGGGTTGTTAATTTAACCTTAACTTTGATATAAAAGAAGTATAAGGCTGTAATTAGTTTTATATTTAAGATTGAAAAAAGGGATTAAAAATGGAAGATTCTAGCTATGCAGTAGCTTCATATCAAACACAGCTTGCCAAAGGTGCTGCTCGGCTTGCTTACCAGACACAGAAAACAGCTACAAAGGTTGAAGCAGTAAATCGAGAAATAAAAACACTTCAATCTAAAGGTAGTCCAGTCCCGGAGAATCTGTCCAGAAAAGCACATGCTCTATGTGCAGCATCGAGATATTCTTTTGAAGCTGGGAAGTTGCTGGATCAAGAGACTATTGCTTTTGCAAGCAGTGCTATTCAGAGAACAGAGGCGATAGCCGGGGAACTGAAAAAAGAAGGAACTGGAGAAAAGAAGGAACCTGCTGCAACAACAGAGGCTAAAGCTAAAAAAGCTGTTAAAGATTCAAATCCTGATGTAGCACAAGCTAAAAAAGCTGCTAAAGATACAAATCCTGTTACTGCTTAGCTTATGCAATATTTCTGAGTAGACTATTTATACGATAAAATTTTGACGATTCAATCGTCAAAATTTGTATAATATTACAAGTAGCAGACTGTGAGCACATTGCAAAGCTTAACAAGCGAAGAATGAGCGAGGAATGCGGTAGGTAGAAACCAAATCCCGATGCAGCAGAAGCTAAAGTTAAAAAAGCGGCTTAACTATTATGAGAACATTTGCCTGACAGCTTCCCACATATTTTTCACATAACCATTACTTATCTGAAATAATGTCTTAGTACCTTCTTCCATATTTTTATGATCAGTCATTTGTCCTTGGTATGTTGCTCTTTGTTCTGCAGTTAAATCTGAGCGGCCTAGTTGTCCTGCAAGCCAGGTTTGTCGTCCTGCAATATCATTCATTCGTTGTGCGGCTGCTCTCACGGTTAGTCCCGCATTAAAGGGTGGTAGAACAGCTGGTATTAAAATAAACATATATTTGTCCTTAAATGTCTTTTATTACTTCTCATGATATATAAAGCAATGAGTAGGAAAAATTTGATAGGGAAATTATTATTGAGATAAAAATTAATATTTTATTGTAAGTTTGTAATAGTAGAGGCTTTTCACGAAACGCCTCTAGAGGTTTAAGATGTGATTAAAAAATTTACACTTTAAGATTGGGTTAAAATAAAAAGTCATTCTTTTTATAGAGATAACTGGGTGTATAAAATTTTTACGAGTAGCGTCATTGCGAGGAGCGTAGCGACGCGGCAATCTCACTATGTGATACGTCAGCAGATTGCTTCGTCAGGGCTAAAACCCTTCCTTGCAATGACGTGGTTAGTTTAACCCGTATTTAGTTTGTCCCCCCGTTATATGAGTTTGTTACGATAGAATGTAATGTGGTTAAATTGAAATATTATGCCAAAAGTCTTAGTTACTGACAAATTAAATACAGCAGGTCTGGATATTTTAAAACAGGTTGCAGATGTTGATTATAAAGTCGGCATATCTGCCGAGGACTTAAAAAAAATAATCAAAGACTATAATGCCCTTCTTGTCCGCAGTCAGACAAAAGTTACAAAAGATATTATTGATGCCTGTTCTCAGAATATGAAAATTATTGGCAGAGCCGGAGTAGGCGTTGACAATATTGATCTGGATGCTGCTACTCAAAAAGGAATTATTGTAGTAAATTCTCCGGAAGGAAATACTACTGCCGCAAGTGAGCATACAATTGCAATGATGATGTCTCTTGCCAGATTGATTCCACCTGCAGATGCATCAATGAAAAAAAAAGAATGGCGCAGGAGTGATTTTTTAGGATTTGAATTATTCAGTAAAACACTTGGAATCGTTGGTCTGGGAAAAATTGGTGCAAGGGTTGGAAAAATTGCTCAGGCAATGGGAATGAAAATTATTGCTTATGATCCTTTTGTAAGTCAGGATTTTGCTTCACAGCTCAGATTTCAGCTTGTAACTCTGGATGAAATCTGGAAAAGAGCAGATATTATAACTTTCCATGTGCCAAAAACTTCTGAGACAGTAAATCTTTTAAACAAAGAAACAATTCAAAAATGTAAGCGTGGAATAAGGATAATCAATTGTGCAAGAGGCGGGATAATTAATGAACAGGCTTTAGCTGAGGCTATTAAATCCGGTCATGCTGCAGGTGCAGCATTTGATGTTTTTAATGATGAACCTGTTAAGGACTCGCCGCTGCTTGAACTTGGAGATAGAGTAGTTTTAACTCCTCACCTTGGGGCAAGTACAGAAGAAGCTCAGCTTAATGTTGCTCTGGATGTAGCTGAACAAATAAGAGATGTTTTATCCGGTGGTTTTGCCCGAAGTGCAGTTAATCTGCCTGCCATGAAAGCAGAAACGATTGCTGAAGTTAAACCATTTATGACGCTGGCAGCAATCTTAGGAACCGTAGCAGGGCAGCTTGCTGAAGGAAAGATGCAGGAAATTCAGATTGAAGCAAAGGGAGAACTGGCAAAGAAAAATACCGATCCGCTTACTGTTGCTGTTTTAAAAGGAGTTTTATCAAGCAGTATTGAAGGAGTAAATTTTGTAAATGCACCGGTTATTGCAAAATCACGGGGAATAAAAATTATCGAATCAAAATCATTTGATTCCGGTGATTATGTCGAAGAATTAAAAATAACTTTAAAAACGGATAAAAATACAAAGATTTTATCCGGGACCCTGCTTGCTCAGGCTATTCCAGCTATTGTACAGATTGATAATTACAGTATTAATGCAACTCCTGCTGAACATATGCTTATTACTCATCATCAGGATAAGCCGGGGATGATTGCTCAAGTCTCAACTATTTTGTGGCAGGGAAATATTAATATCAGCTCTATGCATGTTGGGAGAAAAGGCCCAAGAGAAATGTCGGTAATGATATTAAATTTGGATGATCCTCTTCCGGCAGAGCTTGTAAAAAAGGTTTCACAGGTTCAAGGTATTCTTGAAGCGAAGTATGTAAGACTGGTAGATTGCTGAATAGCAATACATAATCTTTAGTTGTCATTCCCGCGAAAGCGGGAATCCAGTTAAGGTAGATACCTTGTTTTGGATTCCCAATCAAGTTGGGAATGACATTTATGTTTAATTAAGGTAAAATATTTTCCTGTTATTTAAAAAAATGCCTAACGTAAAATTATTACTTAAAGAAAAAGTTGAAAAACTTGGGGATGTAGGGGAAATTGTCTCTGTAAAACCCGGCTATGCTAGAAATTTTTTATTACCAAATGATTTAGCTGTTATGCCAACCCCGGGTGAAATTAAAAGGATTCAAAAGAAGAAAGAATTATTGGAAAAACAATATCAGGAAGAAAAAGTTCAGGCAGAAGGTATTGCAAAGCGGCTTACTGAAGTTATAAAGATTGAAATGAATTCTGAAGCAGGTGAAGCTGGAAAGCTTTTTGGAAGAATTAATGCAAAAGATATTGCCGAGAAGCTTAATAGTCAGCTTGATCTGGAGATTAATAAAAAGCAGATTTTACTTAAGACGCCTATAAGTGAGTTGGGTGAATTTGACATAAAAATTAAATTGCACAGTGAAGTTACCGCACAAATAAAGCTTGTAATTAAAAAAACTGAATGAGTGTAGGGGTTTAAATTAAATGTTTAAGCAAATACCTATAGCTATAAGATTATTAATATTATTGTTCTTAATTAATACCATTTTTATGGTGGCCAGTTTCTCAAGGTCTAACAATCCTGATAATTCTAAAGGGGAAAAAATATTTAAAGCTAATTGTTCCGGATGTCACTTGAATGGTCAAAATTTGATAAAGGCTAATAAGCCAGTAATTGGCTCTGCTAAACTGCAGTCAAAAATAGGATTTAAAGAGTTCCTGGAGTCACCTCCCAGGCCAATGCCAAAGTTTGAAAATATTACTTCTATGGAAATCCAATTCAACTCTTTGTATAACTATGTGAATACACTGATGGGTAAATGAGGCAAACAAAGCGAATTATGAGTGAGCCGGCGGTGGATAAATAAAATGCCATTTGTTACTTTTGAAGGAATTGATTGTTCCGGCAAGACCACACAAATTGAACTTTTAAAGAAACATTTTTCAAACAGAAAAGATGTAATTTTTACATTAAACCCTGGTGAAACACTGCTTGGCAAAGAGCTGAGAAAAATATTGCTTCATAGAAAGGATCTGAAGCTGTCTGAAATTAATGAATTGTTTTTGTTTTTTACCGGTATACATGATAATTATGAAAAAGTTATTTTACCTTCTACTTCCCAGAATAAAATAGTTTTTTGTGACAGATATTATGATTCTACGATTGCTTATCAGGGTTTTGGCCGCAGATTAGATATTAATAAGATTTTGAAGCTGGTAGAAGTGTCTGCTCTTCCTGAGCCAAATCTTACATTTTTATTTAGGATAGATTTTGAAGTTTTTATGGAGCGTTCTGAAAAAAAAGACTTGAAAGACAAAATGGAAAGCTCAAAAAGCCACTTTTATAAAAGCGTAATTGCCGGCTATGATGAACTTACAACAATATATAAGAACAGGTATATTGTTTTAGATGGCTTAAAGTCTATTGAATCATTGCATTTAGAAGTAAGAGGAATACTTAAAGAAAAGCTTGGAATTGAATAAATCTGTAAAATGTTTATCTAGATTTTTTACTGATTCTCTGATACTCTGATTCTCTGATCTCTGATCTCTGATTTTGCCGAAGTAGCTCAGTGGTAGAGCAACGGTTTTGTAAACCGTAGGTCGTCAGTTCAAATCTGATCTTCGGCTTTCTGATTCTTTGATCTTCTGACATGGGCGGCTGCCCGAGTGGCTAAAGGGGGCGGACTGTAAATCCGCTGACGTAAGTCTACGCTGGTTCGAACCCAGCGCCGCCCAATTCTAGTTAATCTACCTTGCCCCTCTAGCTCAGTTGGTAGAGCACGTCCTTGGTAAGGACGAGGTCGACGGTTCAATCCCGTTGGGGGGCTTATTTATAACTTGAATAATAGCAGGCTTTGTCTGATTTATTCAGCAAAGCCTGCCAAGCAAAAAGCAAAATTACTAAAGCACGAAGGCGTAAGCCGGAGTGCATATAAAAAACCAATCCCGTTGGGGGGCTAATTCAGTGGACAGAGAATCAGATGTTAGTGGTCAGAAAAAAAGTTTTTTACAAATCCTGGAAATCAACAAATTCTAATTCAACAATATCATCATAAAGACTTTCAGTAGCACCCTTTGTATATTTTTGTTTAAACCGAATTTTTAATTTATTGTCAGTATCAGTATATGTAAATGTAAAAATATTACCATTTACGTCTGCTTCAGGCCGTATTACTTTTAGCGGACATTGACCGTTATTGTATTTAATTGCAAATGGATGCCAGTTGTATGAGACAAAAAATGAATACTTTCCCTTAGGGGTTTCTAAAATTCTTATGCCTTGGATTAAATCATCATATTTAATACCATCTTCTTCAATTAAGGCTAAAGCGAAAGTGCGATTACTTTTGTCTATAGGATAAAATATACACGGGTTTTTACCCTCACCCTTATAGAGCTCTGCAAAGGTCCTAATATACTTTTTGTTATCAATAGTAAATAAGCAGCTTGGGGGGGGTAAAGAACTGAAAAGCTTTTCTCCAGCATTGTAGTCTATGTATGAAAGTATAGGATATCCATCATTACCTTTAGAATATTTAAATCTTACTATTTCACAGTCAGAAGTATAGTATGTATAAACCCCATTTTCATCAGGTTTCATGACATATATATAAAGGAAATCACATTTGGTTTCTGCAGGGTTATAAGGAAAGATAGTTGGGTTGTCTGAATCTCTTTCTACATAGAAAGTGTAACCAGGTTTATCTCCTTCTGCCGGTAGATGTCCTGTTACGAGTTTGTATACGTTGTCATGATATAAGGCAACAAATGGTAGGTTTGCATCTCCTGGCGAAGAAAAGATACAACTATCCTTACTTAAAGGTTTATACAAGACATCTTTGTAAGTAATACTTCCATCTTTGTTCTTAATCAAATCTTCCGCATTTTCAGTTAACACTTCTGCATTATTCTCAATCAACTCTTCATTGTCTTCAATCAAACATTGGTTACTATTCTCAATCAATGCTTCATTGTTATTTTCAATCAACTCTTCATTATTGTTCTCAATCAAATCTTCTTTATCAGCAGCTGCTTTGCAGGGAAGTAAAATACATAACAATGAAAGTAATATTACTGAAACCACTAAAGATAAATTTTTATTTACTCTGTTAATGTTCATTTTGTTTTGTGCTTATAAAAATCAATAATCCATGTTTCCTATACCCTGAATATAATGCTTTAAAACTTAATTAAAAAACTTAGAAATGAGTGGAATGCTTTGTTTCTACAGAATTTAGCTTGTTTAAAAAATTAAAAACTACTCAGGCCTCTTTAAATTGACACCTAATTACGTCATTGGAGGCTATCTCAAAACTACCACTATGGAAATGCAACATTTTTCAGCATAAAGGCAACAATGTCATTCCCTGGCTCGACCAGGGAATCCAGACAAGACTGGTACCGATACTGGATTTCTGCTTTCGCAGGAATGACAAGCTACTTTCACTCTTTCTATTTTGTCAGAAAAATAGCTAATCCCATAGACAGAGTTTTGAGATGAGCTCTTGCGAGCCGAATGAAATGAGGTGTGGCAATCTACTAACGTATAACGTAATGAGATTGCTTCGTCGCTAACACTCCTTGCAATGACATGAATGGTTACAATTTAATTAAGCTGTTAACTATATAAATTTATACAATTAGCCGGTTCTTTTTAATTGTTGTGGTTGTTCAAATGGTAGAACATGTGGCTCTTCAGTATTTGGTTCTGATGTTTTCAATGAATCGTCTTTATAACCGGGATCAATGTTTAATATGACTTCTAATAAGGTAGGATTGCTGACAACATCTACCATGTGTTTCATTGTATTGTAAACATCAGGATTTTTTGTCCTTAAAATATTATGAAAATAATCCATAAATTCATAAGCCTGTTGTTTCCCGGCACCATCGTTTACTACTACATAAATAGTGTCTTTTGGACCGTATCCTGCATAAGCTTTTGATCCACCAAGAACATTTCTAATTACCTGTCTTGATTTTGCATGGACCTGGCGAACTGATTGAGAGGCACGTGTATCCAGCTCTTCATCTGACATTTTATAGACTTCATCTAATGTTGCATTGGTTTGTCTGGCACCGGTTTTATATGCAGCTTCAACAGCTAATGTGACAGGGTGAGAATTTAAAAAGGCATTAAATAAAAGCCGGTAATAAAGATGCTTAAATGTAGTGATTGCACCTTCTTCAGTAAAACCAAATTTTACCTTTCCATCATTATCTTCAAATACAGCTATCTGATCTGCATAGTGTTCATATTGTTCCTTATCCCAGGCAGCAAGGTTAAATGAAACCGGATAATCGCTGCCTTTACTTCTCATATAATCTGCCATATCTGTCAGCTGCTTATATCTGTAATCAATAATTTTTTTCTCAGGTTTTCCGGTTTGTGGATTAACAGCTTCTACCTCGATGCTGTTATGTCCCAAAATTGCAATTGCATAGTTAATTGCTTTTTCTGCAATATCTTTGCCTTCTTTTTCACCATACTGTTCTATACAGCCTGCAGTAATTGCATTAGCCAGTTCACTGCCGGGTGCCAGACCTTGAATACTTAAATGATCATTTGCATCTTTAGCCATTGGAAATGCTGTTTCAGCAAGGTGACATCTGGGTAAATCAGCATGTCCATTATCGTGCAGGAGAGATGTAATCTTTATACCTAATCGGACTGCAGGATTAAACAGATATGAATATTGAGGATTATTATTTACTGCAGCATCAACTACATTACACGCTAAAGTACCAGCTCTGATACTGTGAGGTCCTCTTTTCAGCTTATCTCTGTCAGGGGCCATCTCAGACGGCAAACCGGTTAAGTGTCTGTCGTTAAGCTGTTTAAATCGACTTGTTTTCAGAACTTTATCAAAAACAACTGCAAATTCATCACTCATTAATCTTGGATAAAAGTAATCACTAATTGATGAATAATCTTTTTTACCTTCAGCATTTTCTCCTTTTCCATTTGCGTTTTTAATTAAGGACATAAGGTACTCTGTTACTGTCTGGGGATTTAATATTACTTCAACTATATTTTTTACTTTTGGTCCCCATTGATCCGGGTTCAGCAGCTTAACCCCTGATTGTGCAGCAAATCCAATATATGCAATTCCAACACCGAATTGCCTCAAAGATTTTGCAACACATTCACCGGAACCAAAAACATCAATTCCAAAACCCTTTAAACCAAGCATTGCATAATTTAAAGCAATTACAGGAGAAGCAACTATTTTTGCCCATCCTTCTATTATTGTTGTTTTCTTTTCAATTGGTTTTACATCATTGTAAGTGTTAACTCTTTCTTTTGTAACCAGACCATCTTTACCCAGTGCCCATAAATTAAGGAAAGAAGTCAAGCTGTATGGTATATATAGCAGGGACTTAACACTTTCAGACATCCACTTTGAGAATAAAGATGTAACTCCTAGAGCCATACCACCAGTAAGAAGTCCTCCACCAGCAGCATAATATAAGTCATATGGTTCAGATGTTGCTATTTGTTTCCAGCCTCTGGGAGATGATAATTTTTGAAAGAAATTTCTTATAGCATACTCATATTGCTTTAAGAATTTAAATTTTTCTAAGCTGGGAGTATCAAATATAGAATTTTGCATAGCAATAACATTCTTTTGATCTCTCAGCTTTACCTGTCCCATGCCTATAGCATTGATACCATCAAAAATAGAAAACAAGGATAAGCCCAATGGAGTATCCAGGTACTTTCCAAGAAATCCCATTCCGGCAGAACCTATTCCCCAATTAACATTTTCTTGAGCCAGAGAATTCCCAAGTCCTGCAATTGCTGCAATTCCAAATGAGTTTGCTGATGCCTGGTTAGCATCATCCTGATCACCGCCATTTGATACTGCACTAATAGTTTTTGCACCTGAATAAAAAAGCCCAAGAGTTGCTCCAAGACTTACAAGGCTGCCTAGTCCAGCTGCCGTTGCACGTGTTCCTCTTTCAAGGCTTAGTCTCGTCTCCGATTCTCTTTTATGAGAAATAACTTTAAGCCCGGGCAGTTTATAACCCTCTAAATTTTCATAATCAATATAAGGTAAATTTTGGGATGGCTGTCTTAGTGCCGGCGGTAGTTTGGCGGTAAGGTTATCAGATAAACTTCTCTGAGTATAAGTACTAAAAAAACCAGGAGATTCGTCTTTTGCAGCTTCTAAAAGTTCACTTGGGTTAGCTGGTTCTACACACTTTGCCCCCGATGATATCGTAGAGGCTGAAATGGGTGTAGGTTTTACCATTTATTTTCGTTTGTTTTTATATCTACTATATCTAGTGTTCATACTTATTTATTTTAAATAAAACTACACTATATATTAGACTACACTTAAAGTTCCCAGTCAACGTAAGACAGGTTGCATGGTTATCATTTTCTTAGTCTTTTCTCTATTATAGCTTCAAAATTAAAATTAAATTTACTCTTAACTTGTAAAATCTTTCTTACTTAAGTAAGTCCTTTAACAACTCAAATTAGAATTACAATAATAGGATCTTTTAAGATAAATTTGTAAGGTTATTAGGATTGAAATATGAGAATTACCCTTGAGCAGACGCATTTAGTTGGACAAAAAAGTACTGTCTTACATCACGTCCCTGTTAAGAGTGAAGTTGATACAGATGACTTGTCTCCTAAAATAAAAAAAATTGCAGATATATTTATTGCAAGGAATATCAAAATTAGAAGCATAGGTTTAGATTCAGATGGAAATCTTACCAGCCTCATCACGGATTACATTCCAAATAGAAATATAGTTAATGCATTAAAACTCGACTTTGCAAAAAATTTAGATTTGGTTGCAGCGATAGTATTTGATGGTTATATAAAGACTGAGCATTCCTGGATTTTTTATGAAGTTAAAGAGACATAATTAAATTTTAAATCTTTACCCCCAACCGGATTTGAACCGGTGTTACCGCCGTGAAAGGGCGATGTCCTAGGCCACTAGACGATGAGGGCGGAATCAGAAAATCAGTTGTCAGAGAATCAAAAAATCAGATTAGAACACTTAACATAGTGATTTTAGATTAATATGAAGATAAAAGCAATATAAGTATAGAGTTTTGGCTGCAGGGTAAAATAGACTCCTATGAAAAGAAGTTTCCCAGCGATAGTATTTACAGGCATTTTTCTCTTATATTTTTCCAATGCATATTCACAGGTAGAATCAAATCCTCAAGTAAATGTAAATGAATCAATAAATGTTCAGGAAGATTTGCAGAATCAGCTCGGGTTAATTTATACAGTGAAAAAACTTGATGTGGCAAGAAAGTTTATTGAAGAAGGAAACTATGAAGAAGCTGAAAAGATTCTTGTTGAAGCAAAAAGTTGGTTAACTGATGCTACAGAATTTCACTATAATTTATTTCAAACTTTTAATAAACAACAAAAAAATGTTGGGTTTTCAAAAATCGAAAAAGCACATGCAGCAGACTTTGGGCAGGTCCGGGATCAGGCGTATTTTTTGTTGGCAAAGACATATATTGGGCAAAATAAGCTGAAAGAAGGAATAAGCCTGCTTGTTGAAATTATAAAATCACAAAGTGGCTCTTTGCTTGCTGAACAGGCGTATAAAACTTTGCAGGATATAAAATTTTCTGATAAAGCAAAAACAAATTGAGAATTTACAAGAACAAATTCCTTAATTTTTAATTCTCAGTTGTCAATTCTCAATTACTCTTTGATTCCGGTCATAGCAATGCCCTGTACAAAGGTTTTCTGAGCCAGGAAGAAAATTAAAACAATTGGCAAAATTGTAATTGTTGTAGCTGCCATAAGCATAGCCCACTCTGTGCCTCCATGCTGGGCTTTAAATTGCTGTAGTGCAAGAGATAGAGTGTATTGATTTTGATCTATCAGGTATACGGAAGGTTTCATTAAATCATTCCAGCTAAATAAAAATTGGAATAAAGCAACTACCGATAAAGCAGGAACAGAAAGTTTCAAATAAATATTTTTAAAAATATTAAATTCTGAACAGCCATCTATGCTTGCTGCTTCATGCAGTTCCCGAGGAATAGTAAGGAAAAATTGCCTGAGCAAAAAAATATAAAATGCATTCCCGCAAAAATATGGAGCAATTAACGGTAGAAAGGTACCATACCATCCAAGTTTTTGAAATAAAACAAATTGTGGTACAAGTGTTACCATCTCAGGAAGCATCATTGTTGCAAGGGTTAAATAAAAACAGGGCTCTCTGAATCTCCAGTTTAAAACACTGAATGCATAAGCAGCCAGGGAGCATGAAAAGAGCACACCTATTACGTTTAGTAGGGCAATAAACACAGTGTTTTTAAATGCATTAATTAAGTCAACAAAACGAAAGGCACTTGCATAATTTTCAAATGCAACCGGGTTTGGTATCCATTTTATATCAGGTGAAAAGATTTGTTCCGGGGTCTTAAGTGAAGTTGAAATCATCCATAAGATAGGCATTAAAAACATGCATGAACAAAAGATTACAAGCAGATATAGAATTATTTTAGATAGAAACCTCATAAACTGTCTGTATTTTTAGGATTTGTCTTAGAAGTAATATTTTTATCCTTGCTCGATGTATTTTGCTCAGAATCTTCTTTAACCTGTGTAGAAACCTGATATTCAATAAGCTCAATCCCTTCTTCCTGGTATTTTCTCAAAGAGACGATTTTTGTCTTTCCAAGTAGTTTCGCGGTGTAATTTAAATTAATGGAAAAATTTGCTACAGAATCTATGTCCAGAGCCCTGCCAAAAATATTTACCAGATTATCTTTTATTTCAAGTCTGTCAATCCATAATCCTTTAGGTGTCATATCACCAATTTCTCTTAAAATTTTTGACCAGGGTTTTCTTTTCTCAATAAGTGATGATAAAAAATCAGCTTTTAAGTTAAGTACTTTATTTGTTTTTTCAAAATTTAAAAGTTTTGCTAAATGTAACTGAGCAATTGTTAATTTATTCGTCATAGTTGCCTGATTTGACTGGATCCCGGTAGCTAAAACATTCTGGATTAAAAAGTTTGCAACCAAGGAAAAAATAATTATGAAGACAGCAGCATAGATAAATTTTAGAAATATTGGATCAAGTGATTTTATTATTGAACCAAAAGGTAATTTGATCGTTTTGCCCTGGTTAGTCTGAGCTTTTGCGAAATCTTTAAATAAACCACTTATGCTTTCTGTCTTTGTTTTTATTGGGTTTAGTAAGTTAGGCACAGTATATGAAAAATTATTGCTTGTGGATAATGCTAAGCCGGCTGCTACAACAATTTCTAAAGGATCTATTCTTTGAAGGACTTTTCTGGCATCATATAAATTTGAAGGGAAAGAAAATGGCTGTATGTTGTATGGGATTTGTGATAAATTGACTTCTTTCGTAAAGGATCCGGAAGATAATATTACAGATATTTGTGTACCGGGTAATTGTGTCTGAATGAAATTTGCTGACTGAAAAATCTGCTCATTTAACAGGTGTGTTAAAAATAAATGTTCATAAATTGGTTCCTGACCGGACCAGACGACAAACTCAGTTCTTATCTGAGATACATTTAGTGTAGCTATTAAGTTACGCTCCGCCTGTGGTTCTAAAAATGCACCGTATCCAAAAAACGATGGTGTTACAGAGAGTAATTTTAAATTACACCTTTGAGTTACTAATCTTGAAAAATTAATTAGTGTTTTTTCGATTGAAATACCAAGAACGTCCTGCCTGCTTACACCATCAGTATCCTGTCTCTGAGTATTGTTTAGTGGTAGCCATGAAGTTGCGTGATTGTCAGGATCTGCATTTCCTTCCTGTACTATTATTGAATCTATTTCATTTGCTGGAATTGAGGTAGGAATTGGGACTGGGAAAAGTTTGCAGTACTGCATTGAAAAACCAAAAGTGCATTCTTTGGTTCTTATGTTAAATGCTTTTAGGTTTTGTTTTATTAATTGGATAGTTTGATTCAGATCCTGAAAAGTCGGATTATTTATCTGAAATCCGTTAATAATATTTATGTTGTTTTTTACAAATTGGATTTCAATTGCAACAATAGAATTTTCTGAAATATCAAATCCCAGAATCCTGTTATATTTTTTTTGTGGTTTAACTGCCATGAGACATTATTATAATAATAAAGCAAGCCATAGAAAGGTAAGGAACAAATGGAATTTGTAGAGCTGAGAGCTGAGAATCCGGGAACTTTTTAACAACTCTAAATATAAAATGACTCAAAATTGCCAATAAAGATGCAATAAATAACACTACAAATCCAAGCTTATATCCTAAAAACACACTAATTAAAGCAAATACAGTAATATCTCCTCCCCCAATAGAGATTTTTGAAGTAATAGACATATTTTCACTCTCAGAAATGTTTTTATCACCGGGTAAAAAGAGACTAATAAAATAAAACATTATTTCACAGATAAAGTAAATTATTCCACAACCTGCAAATAGTAAACTCAGATTATCAAAGTTAAAATCAATAAAAACTATTTTATATATTTGCAGTAACAAAAGTAGGGAGAGGACTATCCAGAGAGTTATGTAGGATGTGTGTGAAACTTTAAATCTTGTAAGAATTAAATAAATTAAACAGGCTATTAAAGAAAGATAAATATTGTGAATATAAAAAAATGAAGTTATCCAGATTATAAGTGGAATTGCAATGATGTTAATCTCAGGTTTAAATTTTTTAATTATTGTTGTGAAGAAATAAAGCAAATCCATGAAGATGTATACGATGCCTAGATTTAAGAAGAAAGATAAAATAGGTTCTTTTAAAATGAAGTTAGATATAAAAAATAATATTATTGCACTGTAGGTGATTGTATGAGGAATTATTCTGTGCTTTAAATCAAAAATCGATAATAGAATTAAAAATGAAGAAAGCAATAGAGTTAATCCAATCTCAAAATTATTTTGGTTCTTTGTTATTCCGGAGATAAAAATGGCTGCAATGATTGAGCCTGTGCTTACTTCAGAATAAAGGCAGTTGACATCGATTCTTTTTTTACAGAAAGAACATTTTCCCTGAAGGATTAAATAGCTGATTATTGGGATATTGTGCCACCATAAGAGCCTATTTTTACAATTAAAACAATAAGAGGGCTTAAAAACAAACGAGTCATTTGAATTATAACGATCAGCCGTTAACTTGAAAAAGCTTCCCAGGCATGCTCCAATAAAAAAAACAGCCAGTATTACAATTGTATTTTCAAGAGTTAGTAGCATGATTTAACAATATATTCTTTTCCCGGTATCTTCATTAAAAAAAAGGGCTTTGCTTAAATCAATCGCAACTTTTATCTGCTCATTTCTTTTTAAGGCAGAGTTTTCAGTTAATCTGATTGAAAAATTTGATCCGCCGGTTTTTAAATTTGCATAAATTAAAAACTCATTGCCAAGCATTTCAATTAAATCTATAGTGGCATTGAAAGTAATATCTTTTTCCTGGGTTACAAATAAGTGCTCCGGTCTTACTCCTAAAATTATTTTTTTGTTAAGTAAGTCTTTTTCTTTGGGTATCAGGCTGATCTTTGGGTTTAGTGTGATAATTTGGTCATAAAACATTATTTTTGAGTCGTCAATTATTTTTAAATCAAAAAAATTCATTCCCGGATTTCCAATAAATCCAGCTACAAAAGTATTGGTCGGGTTATTGTAAATATCACTTGGTGTACCCACTTGCTGCATCTTTCCATGATTTAAAACCGCAATTTTATTCCCCATGGTTAATGCTTCTATCTGATCGTGTGTCACATAGATTACTGTGGATGAAAGTGTTTTATGTAACTTTAAAAGCTCTGCTCTCATTTGTGTTCTGAGTTTTGCATCCAAATTGCTTAATGGCTCATCCATTAAAAAAAGCTGTGGTTTCCTTATTATTGCTCTGCCAAGTGCTACACGCTGCCTCTCTCCACCCGAAAGCTCTTTTGGCTTTTTGGTTAGATAATGTTGAATGCCAAGCATTGAAGAAATATCATTAACAGATTTATTAATTGTTTTTTTATCAATGTTTTTCATCTTTAATGGAAATGCCAGATTATCAAATACGTTCATATGAGGATAAAGAGCGTAGTTCTGGAAAACCATTGCAATGTCTCTGTCTTTGGGTTTTAAATCATTAATTATTTCATTGTTTATTAAAACTTCACCGGTACTTGGAGTTTCTAAGCCTGCAATAATTCTTAAGATTGTTGATTTACCTGAACCAGATGGACCTACTAATACAACAAACTCACCCTCTTCAATCTTCAAATTAAGATCTTCCAATATTTTTGTGTTTCCAAAATTTTTTGTGAGATTTTTTATTTGGAGCTTTGACATATTAGATAATTATGACATTGATAAGCTCAGTGAAGCAATGCTAGTAAAAACATATTGTCATTCTGAGCGTTAGCGAAGAATCTCACAAAACCACTATCGGTTAACAGAGATTCTTCAGTCGTTACACTCCTTCAGAATGATATAGATTTAATTACTAACACCTAGAGGTTGTGGCTTTATATCTTTTGACAGATAATCAAATGCTTTGATTACATACTCTATGTCGTCCTGACTATGGGTAGCGATGGGGGTTAAACGAATTCGTGATTCTTTTACAGTAGGAGGTCTGATAGCTGGTGCCCAGATATGACATTCATTAAATAACTTTTCGTCAATGTTCATTGCTTCTTCAATTGAATTAAAATAAATTATAATTATTGGGGTTTTAAAATCATTTAATTTAAGTTTGAAATTCTTTTTTAAACCTGAATGTAAAAGCTTTGCATTTTGCCAGAGTTTTTCTCTTCTCCAGCTCCCGTCGATAACGAGTTCTAAAGATTTTAATATTGCACCGATTATAGCCGGGCTTGGACTGGTGGAAAACATAAAAGATCTGGCTTTGTTTTTAATTAATTCGATTACACTTTTTGGTCCTGCGCAGAACCCGCCCTCTACACCAAAGGCTTTTGAACAGGTCCCGATTTTAACAGGAAAAGATTTCCCCAGATTTAATTCTTCAACAATGCCAGAGCCCTTTTTGCCAAATACACCGGTAGCGTGTGCTTCATCTGCGATTGTAAAACAATTATATTTTTCAGCAATTATCCCTATCTGTTCCAGTGGAGCAATGTCTCCATCCATACTAAAAACAGTATCTGTTACTATGAAATTTCTTTTGAAATTATCTTTATTCTCTTTGAGTAGTGATTCAAGGTGAGAAATATTATTGTGGTTATAAATAAATTTTTGTGCACCTGAAAGCTTTATGCCATCAATAATAGAGGCATGATTTAATTCGTCTGAATAAACAGCATCATCTTTATTTATTAAGGCTGACAAAACCCCTGAATTAGCAGCATAACCCGAGCTGAAAAAAACAGAACTTTCTGTATTTTCAAATTCAGCAAGTGCTTTTTCAAGTGAGGCATGTAATTCGGTAGTACCGCTTAATAGTCTTGAGCCGGTACTTCCAGTTCCATACTTGCTTACAGCAGCTTTGCATGCATTTATAACTTCAGGATGATTTGAAAGTCCAAGATAGTTATTTGAACTGAATTGTAAAACTCTTTTTCCACCGGAAAGTTCTACCCATGGGCCACCGGCAGTTATAACTGTTTTTAATTCACGTTTTAAGCCATTTTGGCTTAATAAATCCAACTCTTCATCAACAAAATTGAAATCGTTCATCTTTTTATCTGACTATTTTAAAGCTTTCTCTCCATCTCTTAAACAGTGAGTGATCTATTCCAATTAAATCCAAAACCTTTCCAACTACAAAATGAATTACATCATTTAATTCTTTTGGATTATGATAAAAACCTGGACATGCTGGAGCTATTATGGCTCCTGCTCTACTGAGTTTTAAAAGATTTTCTAAATGAATTGAGCTTAGTGGTGTTTCTCGCGGCACAAGGATCAGTTTTCTTCTTTCTTTTAAGCAGACATCTGCTGCCCTTGTAATTAAATTGTCAGAGGTTCCGGATGCAATTGCTCCTATAGTACCCATGCTTGCTGGAATAATAATCATGCCTGATGTTCTATAGGAACCACTTGATATTGAGGCTGCAATATCGTTATGAGACCAGACATTTAATAATTCTGAGAGATGGGAGATGAGAGATGGGAGATGGGAATTTTCCTTTCTGATCTCTGATCTCTGACCTCTGACCTCTGATAAATAAGATAATACTTGTTCTTTTAATATTTTTGGATTCAAAGAAAGATTTAAATTTATTTCAGCTTCTGCTACTTTAGAAGCACTTTCAGAAATAACCAGTTCAACTTTATAGTTGTTTTCAAGCAGGAAGTGCAGAAGTCTCATTCCATAAACAGTTCCACTTGCTCCTGATATAGCAACTATTACTGGTAGACTTAAGTTTGAATTATCCATAAGTAATATTATATCGAAGAAGTGAAAACAGCTACAGATATGAATTTCAATGAGAAAGCTGCGATTAATCGCGGCTCTACTATAAATACTTACTCAAAGCTTGTTAATGACCTTTTGTTAAGGGTTCAAAAACCTGGTCAATACTTGGGGATTGAGTTAGGACACCTTGTAAGCAACCCATCTGAATTAAAAAGCAAAACCAAATTGAAGGACTGGCAGGATGTAAAAGCTACTCTTGCATTAATTTATCCGGATTTATATGAACTTGGAATGGCGAATTTTGGTACAAAGATTTTATATCAGGTTATAAATAATCATCCTGATTTCATTTGTGACAGAGCTTATGCACCTATGAAGGATATGGATGAACTGCTCAGGAAAGAAAAAACCTGTTTATGGGGCTGGGAAAGTTTTCAGCCACTGAACAAGTTTGATCTTTTAGGGTTTTCATTGTCTTATGAATTATCTTATACAAATGTCTTAAATATTCTTGAGCTTTCTAATCTGGAAGTTTTATCTTCAGAGAGAAAGGGTTTATTCCCATTAGTTTTTGCAGGAGGTCCGGCTACATTTAATCCTGAACCAATGGCGGATTTCATTGACTTTTTTATTATTGGTGATGGTGAAGAAGTAATTATAGAAGTTTTGGAACTGATAAAAAAATATAAAGGAGCAGAGACGCGATTAATCGCGTCTCAACAGGATGATAAGGAAAAATTGCTTCTTAAGCTGGCACAAATACCAGGAATTTACGTTCCGAAATTTTACATTCCTGATTCAAATGAAAACTATCTGCCAAAACTTTCTTTGGATTTGAAGGGGAAGTTACCAGAAAAAATTTCTAAAAGAGTAGTGAATTTGAGTGATTTAAATCAGCCGACATCCAGTCCAATTCCTTATTTAGCATCTGTTCAGGATAGACAGGTATTGGAAATTAGACGTGGATGTGATCGCGGATGCAGGTTTTGCCAGCCTGGCTATGTTTATTTACCTGTAAGAGAAAGAACTCCGGATGATCTGGTGAGGCTTTCGACTGAAGCTCTAAAAAATACTGGATATGATGAATATTCTTTACTTTCACTTTCCGCAAGTGATTACACAAAATTACATGAAGTTGCTTCAAAGTTAAATAGTGCACATTGTTCCAAAGGAGTTTCTTTATCAATGCCGTCACAGAGAGCTGACAGATTTGATATGAGAATTGCAAATGAATTGAACTCTGTAAGAAAATCCGGAATTACTCTTGCGCCGGAAGCAGGTACAGAGAGGCTTAGAGAAGTTATAAATAAAGGACTTAAAGGACTGGAAATAAAGCAGGCAATTGAAAACGTTTATGACAGTGGGTTTAAGCATGTGAAACTTTATTTTATGATTGGTCTGCCGACAGAAGAAAAAGCAGATCTGGATGGAATTATAAATCTTTTAAAGTGGGCATCTGATCTGTCAAAAACAAAAAACAAAAAACCACTTGACATAACATGTACAATTTCTACTTTTGTACCTAAAGCTTTTACTCCGTTTCAATGGTTTAGCCAGAATACACAGGATGAGTTTAGGCAAAAAATCAATTACCTGAAACAAAGAATAAAAGAACTCAGACTGAGAACAGTTAAATTAAATTGTACCGATCCAAAAATTGCTCTGCTTGAAGTCGTTATGAGTAGAGGTGACAGGAGAATCTCAAAATTAATTTACAATGCATATAAAAAAGGAGCAAAGTTTGATGCATGGGATGAGTCACTAGATATGAGTATTTGGCATCAATCCGCAAATGAAATAGGAATTGATTTGAATAATGAGGCTACAAAGATTAGAGAAATCGGCTCATCAAATCCATGGGAAATGATTGATAGTGGGCTTTTGAAAAAGTTTTTAATAGAAGAATATAAAAAAGCTACTGAAGTTATTGAAACACCTCCATGTACTGAAAATGCCTGCCATGCCTGTGGAGTATGTTTTGAACTTGATGTTTTAAATTTAGTTAGTGAGGATAAGTCAAAAAATAATAAGTTTGTGAAAACTATTCCAAGTCCTAAACAAGACGAACAAAATTTTAAGAAAGAAATTTTAATTCTTTCAGAGCCTCCTTGCAATGAAACTTTAAAAAATTCAAAAAAACATAATCTTCCTGTAAAGGTGGTTCAAAAAGTTGAAATAGTACATACTAAAACCTCAAATCTAAGATTTATATCTCACTTGGATGTACAAAGACTTTTTGAAAGAGCATTAAGAAGGGCGGAAATACCATTTTCTTACTCTGAAGGGTTTAACCCTAGACCAAAGATGCAGTGGTTAATGCCTTTGCCTATATATTATGAAAGTAATTATGAGCTCATGCATCTGGAATTATCAGAAACTATTAAGGAATTAGAGCTATTAGAGAGATTTAATAAGCAATTACCTGAAGAATTTCAGATAAGAGCTGTTAAATCAGTGAATTTGCATGACAAATTGCCAAATATTGAAAATATTAAAGTTTTGTATAAAATTTTGACTTGTGACCCCTTATTGTGGGAAAAGTATACATGTGAGACTAAAACTGCAATAGAAAGTTTTCTGTCACAAAAATCTTTAATTCTAAAAGTTTTAAAAAAAAGACAAGATCAAAATAGTCAGTTCGAAAAACAATTAGATATAAGACCTCTCGTAGAAAGGTTAGAAGTTTTAAATACGACTCCGTTAGAAATAGAGTTGATTTTGTCAGGGAATACTAGAGCAGAAATAGTTTTAGATCAAATTATGCCAGAAGCTTTAAAACTTGAAATTCAAAAAAATAATTTTAATGAATGGCAGGCAAGTTGGAAAATCACAAGAGAGATGATCATTAATCGTGAATAGAAATAAGTTTGGAGTTGAATCGTTTTTAGAGAGAAGGATTTGTCTCATTTATTGGGTAAATCCGATCTGACAAAAATAAACTACTGACGGAAGCTGCAAACTTATTTTGCGGCATTATAAAAGGAAGGTTAAAAATGAAATCGTTAATAATTTCGGAAAGAGATAAAATGGCTGCAATTATGGACAATGAAAAAGCAGTTGAATTTTTTATACATAAGGGAGATTTAATATTAGGAGATATTTACACAGCTAAAGTTGAAAATATTATGCCAAGTATTGATGCTGTGTTTGTAAATCTTGGTAATAACAGAATGGGATTTTTACATGCAAGCGATATTCCTGGTCAGGGACATTTAAATGACAGGGTGCAGCCAAATCAAAAATTACTGGTTCAAATAGTAAAAGAACCCACAAGCAATAAAGGACCAAGAGTTAATACTGGTATAAGTTTGCCAGGGAGATTTTTAGTTCTTACTACTGAAAATTCAAATGTTTCAGTAAGCAGGAAAATTGTTGATTATCAGGAAAGAAATCGTTTAAAAGCAATGGTTTCATTATTGAAGCCGCCTGGTGTTGGTATTGTAGTGCGGACTGAAGCAGAAGGAAAAGATGAGTATGATCTTGAAGAAGATTTTAAAATGCTTTGGGATTTATGGAAAGAAATTTCTGACAAACATGAAAACCATAAATATCCAGGACTGGTTTATAGAGATCAGGATTTTATTTATAGAGTAATTAGAGATGCATACACTTCTGAAATTGACGAAGTTGTTTTAGATACTGCAAGTGGACAGGTTAAAGCACAGCAAATATTAAAAAACTGGACTGGAAAAGATGTAGAGATTACCCTTAATAAGGAAGGAAATATTCTTTCAGCCCGGGGAGTTGAAAGAGAAATATTAATTTCTCTTCAAACAAAAGTAGAACTTCCAAGCGGCGGGTATTTATTTATCCAGACTACAGAAGCAATGTCTGTTGTAGATGTAAATTCTGGTAGATTTACTACTTCAAGAACTTTGAGAGAAACAGTTTTAAAAACAAATCTTGAAGCAGCACATGAAATTGGAAGGCAGCTTAAGCTTAGAAACATTGGTGGCATGATTGTAGTTGATTTTATTGATATGGATGAAAGAAAAGATCAAATCAATGTTCTGGAAGCCTTTGAAAATGCTCTTATGTCTGACAGGGCTAAACCACAGATTGGACAATTAAGTGATCTTGGACTTGTTGAATTAACAAGAAGAAGACAGGGGCAAAGTTTACAGGAAATATTTGGACATCAATGCTCAAGTTGTCGAGGTTCAGGTTTAATATTTGAAATTAACTTAACTGGTGAATTAAGGCGAGCAAGAGGGGAAGAGCAACAGGATAGAGGAGACAGATCTCAGGATAGAGGAGATAGATCTCAGGACAGAGGAGACAGATCTCAGGATAGAAATGACTGGCGCTCACAGAGAAATAATCGTGGTAGAGGTGGTGGAATGCAGCGAAGATATGACCAAAGAAGAAGACCTTCTCGGGATGAGCAGCAGTCCGGAGATAATACAGAGGTAAAACCACCGGAAGAAGAAATAACTGGTTTGCAGCCTGAGGATGAAATTATGGAAAGAGGAGTTCCTGGAGATTCTCAAACTGAAGAACAGGAGAATGAATTTGAAAATGAATTTGATGAAGAAGGGAATTATGAAGAAGAAACTTCAGAAGATGAAACTGAAGGTGGTTCTTCACTCGAATCGAAATATAATGTAAAAGCTGAAGATGTATCCGGTGTTTTTACATTAACTCCAAGGGAAACTCAGGAAAGCGAATAAAACTTACTCACGTCATTGCGAGAATGCACAAAGTGCTGACCCGCTCCGACTCGTCGGAGACAAGGCGAGCGCGGCAATCTGATAATGTTTGGAGATTGCTTCGTTGATGATACTCCTCGCAATGGCATATTTTGCTAAAATATTCTCATGTTTAAAGATTATGTAGAAAAGACCAGGGGTCCAAGCATAAAGTATGATCTTGAGAGGATCAGAGTCTGTCTTAATTACTTAGGTAATCCTCAGAAAAAATATAAATCAGTTTTAATTACCGGGACTAATGGAAAAGGTTCAGTTACTTTTTATCTTTCAAATTCAGCTTGTAAGTTTACAGATTATAAGACTGGGCGATATATCAGCCCGCATCTGGTTTATTGGAATGAGAGATTTGTTGTTAATGAAAAGCAGGTGGACAGTGAGTCTCTTGAAAAATTTTCATATGAAGTTCTAAAAAGAATAGAAGATTGTGAAAGTCAAACTAATATTGGAAAGCTTAGTACCTTTGAAGTTAATACAGTGATTGCTTTTTGTTTATTTGAAAGAGAAAGAGTAGACGTTGCTTTCCTTGAAATAGGGATGGGAGGTAGACTAGATGCTACAAATGTCGTTGATTCAGAGGATGTCTTATGCTCAGTAATTACAAGTGTTTCTTTTGATCATATGAATCATTTAGGAGATAGTATTGAAGAAATTGCATATGAAAAGGCAGGAATTATAAAAGAAAATAATGATGTAGTAACAGCTGCCAGCGGAATTGCATTGGAAATCATTAAGCAAGAAGCAAAAAAAGTAAATTCAAAATTAATTTGTTTAAGTTCTACAAATAAGTTATATCCCGAAAAGAATATAGAAACTGCTCTTGCTGCATGGGGTGTAATTTCGAAAAAGATAAAAATTAAAGATTTAACATTAGACAAAAAAGAGTTTTTAAAATCCTTGCAATTCCCGGGAAGATTTCATTTTTTAAAAGAGCATAATTTATTATTGGATGGAGCGCATAATCCTGCCGGGGCATATGAGCTGCGAAAAATGCTGGATAAATATTACTCGAATAAAAAAATAATCTATATATTTGGAATGCTGAATAAAGATTTTCAAAGCTTTATAAATAATTTAATTCCAAAAAATAGTTTTGTTATTTGTGTTGAGCCAAAGTCAGAAAGAGCAACAGGTGCAAAGTGTTTATCTAATTATCTCTTAGAATGTGATTGTAAAACCTTTATCTGTAAGGATTTGAAAGAGGCTATTGATAAGGCACAGACATTTGAGCATGACCTAATTGTTATAACTGGTTCATTGTATTTAGTAGGGGAAGCATTAGAATTTGTTAGTAAGAAGCAGATTAAGGAACTTGTTGTAAAATAAAATCAGAAATGAGGTAATAAAAATGATCACTCAAACACCATTAAAAATCGGGTCAAAACTGCCTGAATTTAATTTACCTGGAGTCGATGAAAAGAATCATTCACCTGCTTCTTTCAGTTCAAATAAAATACTAGTAGTAATGTTTACGTGTAACCATTGCCCTTATGTGCAGGCCTATGAAGATAGGTTAATAAAACTACAAAGTGATTATAAAAATAAAGGAGTTACGTTTGTAGCTATTAATTCAAACGATGAAAAAAATTATCCTGAAGATAGTTTTGAAAGTATGGTGAAGAGAGCTAAAGAAAAGGGATTTAACTTCCCTTATTTAAGAGATAAGACTCAGGAAATAGCTAGAATATTTGGAGCAGTTCGTACTCCTGAAATTTTTGTTTTTGATAAAGAGCGAATTCTGAAATATCATGGTGAGATTGATGATAACTGGAAAGAACCTGCTGAAGTAACTAAACATACTTTAAGAGAAGCCATTGAGTCTCTTCTTTCAGATAAAATAATTAATGAGCCGGAAACACATGCAATAGGCTGTACGGTGAAGTGGGAATAGGGACTTCTGCCCCAGTCTTTAACCAACCAGTCTGCATTTCTTACCAAGAATCATTTCTCTTGTAGTTTTATTTATATTCTTCTCGCTTAAGCTTTTTGCAAACAATCTTCTTAGAATTGTGGGTGAAAGCCTTGCTTCAAATCTTTTTTCTTTTGCAGTTTTATCTACTATTAGATTTATAGTTCTTGTGGATAGCGGTATTTTGCTTGATTTAGCATGATTGGCAAGTAAATAGTCATCAAGAGAAATTGGTGCTCTGCAATTTAACCGGGAAAAATATTTTTCAAGCAGTTTTATAGTATTCGAATCTAAAAAAGTCAAATGATTCCTTGAAAGTATAATTTGATTTGAGGCTAAATTTAAATCTTTTGTTTTTAAAGATAGTAATTGTTTTATAGTCAGTCCGCTTTTTGTAATTAATGAAAAAATAAGTTTATCCCTTATTTCAAGCTCTGTATCTTCTGACAAAGAATTAATAAGAGCTAAAACATCTTCATACTTTGCGGGAATGTTAAAATTTATTTCCGGCATTGGAAGTCTAATGGACATTAAAGAATCCGGAACATTAATCCCTGACTCGATTAGATACTTTGTGAAATTTCTTAGAACTGTTACTTTGCGTCTGTAAGAGGCATAGTTAAATTTTTCTTTAATTGATCCCAGATACTCTTCCATTTCGTTTTTATTTGGGAAATCATTTCTATCGATTCGAAGAAAGTATTTTAAGAACTGATTTAAGTCTACTTGATAAGCTCTTAGCGTATGGTATGGAGCTTTTTTAATATCCTTCAGCCATGCAAGGTAATTTTGTACTGATTCATCAAGGTGTATGTGTAGGAAGGTCATAAGGGATAATTATAAAAGATTTACTGAGTCAACATCCAATATTACTTCTACTTTAGCATTTCTATTTGGTCTTTTAAACAAATTGTTAAACAGTTGACTCTTTACTTTACTGTCTTTGCTTTTACATAAGATGTGATATCGGTATTTGTCATGCAATCTGGTAAAAAAACATGGTGCAGGTCCTAGAAAAGAGCATTGAGTATTGAGTGCTGATAGCTCTTTTAATGTTTCATTTGCGAAATCAAGGCATTGCTTCTCATCGTTTGATTGAAAAATAATTCTTGATAAGTTGGTAAAAGGCGGATATTCAAATAATTTTCTTTGTTCTATTTCAGTATTGTAAAAACTTTTAAAGTCATGGTTTTCTATATAGCTAAAAATTGGATTTTCACTTTGGTAAGTTTGTATAAAAACCCTTCCTAGCTTATTCCCACGGCCGGTTCTTCCTGTAACCTGTGTTAAAAGTTGAAATGCTCTTTCATATGATACATAATCAGGGAAATTCAGCATTGTGTCAGCTATTATTACCCCTACGACAGTAACATTAGGCAAATCCAGTCCTTTAGCTACAAGCTGTGTGCCTATTAAAATATCTGCATTACCAGAAGAAAATTCCTGCCATAAATCGAGATATTGATCTTTCTTTTTCAGTTGATCTTTATCAACCCTTATCGTTTTAGCAGCAGGAAAAATCTTTTTAACCTCTTCTTCTAATTGTTGTGTGCCAAGTCCAAAGTATTTAAAATGTGGACTTTTACATTCAGGACAGATTTGTGAGGTTCTTAATTCATAACCACAGTGGTGGCATAACATTGAATCAAGATTTTTATGATAGACAAGAGGAACAGAGCAGTTCTTACACTTTTGAATAAAGCTGCAAATCCTGCAAAAAATATGACTTGAATAACCCCGCCTGTTTAAAAGAAGGATTATCTGTTCTTTTTTGTTTAACGCCTCATTAATGCTCGACTTTAAAACATTTGAAATTATATTTTTGTTTGTTGCCGGGAATTCATTTTTTAAATCTACAATGTATACTTTTGGCATTGGAAAGTCTTCAATTCTTTTTGTCAGCTTTAATATAGTGTGATTTTCAAGGCATTTAAAATAATCGCTGATATTTGGAGTAGCAGTACCTAAGACTACTGGACAGTTTTCAAGCTCACTCCTTTTTGTGGCAACTTTTATTGCATCATAACGTGGTGCTGGTGAAGCCTGTTTATATGCTGCATCATGTGCTTCATCAATCACAATTAATCCAAGATCTTTTATTGGAGCTAGTATTGCTGATCTTGCACCGAGAATTATTTTGCCGGATTTTGAATTAGTTAATATTTTTTTCCAGTTATCTGTTCTTTCTTTCCTGGTAAGTGCGCTGTGCCAGATGACTACATTTGATGAACCGAATCTGGCAATTAGTCTTTGTAGTACTTGTGGAACAAGATAAATCTCAGGGACAAGATAAACAGCAGATTTATTTGTTTTTAAAACCTCTTCAATTAGATTTAAATATATTTCTGTCTTTCCTGAACCTGTTATACCGTGTATTAGAAAAGTTTTTGAAAATAATCCTGGTTGATTGCTGTTTTTCAGAGAGCTTGCAATTGTGTTGTAGGCATGCTCCTGTTCTTTATTGAGAATAAGTCTAGAGATGGGAGATAAGAGGTGGGAGGTGAGATTCTTTTTAACTTTCTGATCTCTGATCTCTGATCTCTGATCTCTGATTTTTATGATTTGTTTACTTTTTAATTTGTTTATAGATTTATAGAATATTTCTTTATTCAACGCTGTTTTTTTTAGTAGATGTCTGTAACTAAGGCTGTTTTTCTTACTGCTTATAAATTTGCTTAAGATTAGCTTTTCTTCGTGGGTACAATCTGTCAGCTTTTTTATCTCCTCCTTTGTTTTTGTTAATTCAAGCTCGTGTTTTGCCTGGTTAAAAAACTCAGTGATTAGTGAAGCAGAAAGAACTGTACCAATGCCTGTAAAATAATAATTACTTACCCATTTTGCAAGTTCTAAAAATTTTTCATTCCAGATATCTTCACTGGTTACCACATAATATATAGGTTTAACTTGAAAATCATTTGTAAAGTCTGGAGTAAAATCATTTTTTCTTCCAATTTCAGTTACAAATCCAATTAGTTCCTGTCTGCCAAATGGAACATAAACAGCACTTCCAATTTTTATTTCACTGTTTATTTCTTCAGGAATTGAGTAGTAGTAAATAGAGGTTTCTATATTAATAGGAAGATCAATTGCTACTTTTGCATAAAGTAGAGTCTCCTGGGTCTCTGAGGTTTTAATTTCTAATAAAGGAGTTTGGCTGTCAGGCATAGGGAATATGATAACGTATGGCGTCCTGCCTATTGTGTACTAGAGAAGCATAGAATAATCACTACTCAATACGCCATACTCTATACACGATTAAAAATTCCCAGCCTTCTGAATTTTTCCTGCCTGTCTGTTTTTAATTCTTCCGGCGATAGTTCTTTTAATTCTCTTAAGTGACTTTTAATTGCGTTTAATATATTTTCACAGGTTTGATTATGATTATAATGTGCTCCGCCTTCAACCTCAGGGATTATTTCATCAATCACACCCAGTTTATATAAGTCCTGCGCAGTTATTTTTAAAGCACTTGCAGCTTCAGATGCCTTGTCTTTAGTACGCCATAAAATAGCTGCGCAACCTTCTGCAGATATTACTGAGTAAATGGAGTTTTCAAGCATTAAAACCCTATTTGCAACACCAAGTGCAAGTGCTCCTCCAGAACCACCTTCACCTGTAACTATTGCAATTATAGGGACAGTAAGTCCAGCTAGTTCTCTTAAATTCATTGCAATTGCATGGCTTTGATTGTGTTCCTCAGCTTCTAAGCCAGGATAAGCACCTGGAGTATCAATAAATGTAACTATTGGGAAATTAAATTTTTCTGCATGATAAAAAAGCCTGAGTGCTTTTCTATATCCTTCAGGAGATGGCATGCCAAAGTTTCTCCTTTGATTTTCTTTTATATTTCTGCCTTTTTGTGTTCCAATAGCCATAATCGTTTGACCATCTATTTCAATTAACCCGCCAACGATGGCTGCATCATCTTTACCTGTTCTGTCTCCATGTAATTCATACCAGGCTGGACTAATTGACTGGATGTAATCAAGAGGATAAGGTCTTTGAGGGTGTCTTGCAATTTTAATTCTTTCTATTGGGGAAAGATTTTTATAAATTTGCTCTTTAACCTTTTCATATTGATTTTTTAAATCAATAATTATTTTACTGTTGCCATTTTTTAAAGCTTTTTCCTCAAGCTCGGATATCTGCTTTGATAAAGCTATGAGTGGCTTTTCAAAGTCTAGATGGATAATTTCTTGTTTAGTTTTCATTTTTTAAACACTCTTTTTAGACCCCTGCAAATAAGGGGATTTTTGAAAATGGACTTATACCAGTCTTTAGTTTTGTATTTTGAGAGTGTAATCGTATTAGATCAGATACAAGGGGTTTTAAATTTTGTCTTGGTATTACAAGATCAATTTGTCCATTTTCAAGTAGATATTCGGCAGTCTGAAAATCTTTTGGTATTTTTTGTCTTATTGTTTCTTCTATAACACGGCGACCGGCAAAACCAATCCTTGCGCGTGGTTCAGCAATAAGAATATCACCAAGCATTGCAAAACTTGCAGTTACTCCGCCAAAAGTCGGCTCGGTTAAAAGAGAAACATAAAGCAGCTTTTCTTCATGTAGTTTTTTAAGAATACCGGCTGTTTTTGCCATTTGCATTAAACTTAAAATTCCTTCATGCATTCTTGCTCCACCAGAGCTGGATACAAGAATTAATGGAATTCTTTTTTCTATAGCTCTTTCAGCCAGACTTACAATTTTTTCTCCAACAACAGAACCCATACTTCCGCCAATATACTGAAACTCCATTGCTCCAATTGCAACTGGCTGATTATTTATACTTCCAATGCCTGTAATAATTGCTTCTTTGGAGTTTGAAGTTTTTTCTGCTTCTTTTAAACGATCTTTATAAGGTTTTAAGTCTTTAAAATTCAGGGGATCACTGGGCAGTATATTATCGTCAATTTCCAAAAAGCTTCCATAATCAGTTAATAGGTCAATTCTTTCTTGTGCAGTAAGTCTATGATGATGTCCGCAGTGCTTACATACTGAATGATTCTTTTTTAATTCACTTGTATATAAAAGTTCATTACAACCCTGACACTTTGTCCATAAAACACACAATTGATCATCACAAATAGAGGGCTCTACTTTCAGGTCATGTCCATTTCCATTTGTTGATAACTGACTTTGCAGCTTTGCGGCCTTTTTAAGTTGTCTGGTTTTAAAGAAGTCTTTTAATCCCATAATTCACCTATGTTTATTTGCCTGTTCCCTTTTGCATTCGTTATATTGTAGTCCTTTAATAGTCATCTTTAAATTTTTTGTTATGATTTTTGTAGTTTGATTTGTATATAAAGGAATTATACAATTCGAAAATTAAGTATACAGACGTAAAAAATGAAAAAAAAATTAATTTAAAAAGGAGATTGATATCAGTGTCAGATGTTAAAAAAAATGTTTCAATAAATGGACTAAAAGTGGCATTTATTGCAGATGACATTAAGAACCTTACAGAGTTTGAATTCTTTCATAATGCAACCTTTGCCTTAATGCTTGCTGCTCAGGAATTAAATGTAAAGATTTTACTTACAGAATCAAATAATTTAAAAATTATTAACAATAAAGTTATTGCAAGATTTGATGAAGTTATCTTAAATAGAGAAGTTGGTAACCACCTGAAAGTCAAATTAAGCAGTGAATATTCTCTTGACTCTTTAAATATTATTTTTGCAAGGAAAGATCCTCCTGTAGATGAGAATTATATTTCTTACCTTCAAACTCTTTGTTTGTTATCAGACAAGCAAACCAATAATCAACAATTGCCGTTTATTGTAAATAAACCAGAAGGTATTTTAAAAGCAAATGAAAAATTGTATGCATTAAATTTCCCGAATTTTATTCCACCAACCTTGGTAAGTTCTAAAAAAACAGAATTTTTGGATTTTTTAAATGAATATAAGGAAGTGGTACTTAAACCTTTATTTAAGAATAGTGGTGAAGGAGTTCTTTATCTTAATAAAAATGATAAAAATGCCAGTCAGATTCTTGAAGCAAACTTGCAGTCAGATATCCGTATGCTCTTAGTGCAAAAATATATTCCTGATGTAATGGGTGGTGATAAAAGAATAATTCTTTTAAACGGAGTCCCAATTGGAGCGATTCTTAGAATACCAAAAGCTGGTGAGTTTAGGGCAAATATTCACAGAGGTGCAAGTGTAGCAGCTTATGAACTGTCAAAAAGAGATCTTGAGATTTGTGAAGCATTAAAACCATGCCTTGTAAGAGATGGACTTTATTTTACTGCAATTGATATTATTGCTGATTATTTGATTGAAGTAAATGTTACCTGTCCTGCTGGTATTCAAGAGGTTGAAAATCTTACTGGTAAGCCTTTGTCAAAGATGATAGTTGAATGGGTGATTGAAACAGCTGTAAGCCCTCAACAATCAGCTGTCAATAAGGTCTATTCCTGATAATTTCTATATAGAATTACAGTGTATACGGGTATATATTTAATGAAATGTTACCTAAAGGGTTTGTCCCGGCTCAGCTTTTCTGAGGCTTAGAAGTAAAAGAATGATAGAAGTAATAACAACGGATCTCCAAGAAGCACAAACAATAATAATAAGAATTTTAGTTTCTTTTATTTTAGGTGTAATTATTGGAATTGAAAGAGGGATGAGTCATAAGACAGTTGGATTTAGAACTGTCTCTTTAGTATGTGTTGGTTCTACTGCATTTACACTGATTTCAATTTATGGATTTCATGATGTGGATGCTTCAAGAGTAGCTGCACAAATTGTAACTGGTATAGGGTTTCTAGGCGCAGGTGCAATACTGCACAGGGGTTATGTTACAAAAGGACTTACTACTGCTGCTGCACTGTGGGTCTCTGCTGCAGTAGGAATGGCATGTGGTACAGGAATGTTTGTGCTGGCATTTATAGTAACTTTAATGTCCGTAATTTTACTCTGGGTTTTAAAGCCATTTAAGGTTCATTTAGACAGAATGCTTGATAATGAAAATGGAAATGGGGAACGTGGTAAGAAGAAAAGCTCTGATAGTGAAGAGGAATTATAACTTTGCGCCAGGCGCGAATTGAACGCGCGACCAATCGGTTAAAAGCCGAGTGCTCTACCCCTGAGCTACTGGCGCATTTTAGAGAACCAGAGAACTAGAGTATCAGAGAATCAGATTTAGTTCAATACCTTTTTATTTTGATTTGCCAAGTTGTGTAAGTAAGTATTTCAAAGTTACATTTACAACACCGAAAATAGGCAAAGCAAATAGTACTCCAACTAGTCCTGCTGTTTTTAAGCCAGCTAGAACTGCTATTAATACTAAAACAGGATGCATACCAATGGCATCTCCCATAATCCTTGGGGTAATAAAATTGTCTTTGATTAACCTTGTGAAGCCTTCATATACTATAAGTGGAATCCATATTTTGAGAGGGTCTGTAAAAAGAATAACCAGGAGTGCTGGAATAAGACCTACCCACCCGCCTACAACTGGAATAATGCACCATAAAAAATGCCATAGTGCAAGTAATAATGAATAAGGAACTTTCATTATCAGGTAAGTGGTAAACATGACTATTGCATTTATTGCAGCCAGTTTTACCATTCCGCCAAAAAATCCTCTAAGGCATTTATCCAGCTCAATAGTCAGATTATGAATATGATGTTGATAGTTGGTCGGAATAAATTTTGTAAGGTCTTTAACTATTTTGTGTCCGTCCAGAAGAAAATAATATGAAGTAACAGAAGTAACCAGGATATAAAAAATAAAATGAAATGTATTAAGTGCTACTCCGAGGATATTGCCTATTTCAAGAGTTAGATTGCTGAATTTGCCTGTAAGCCTGCTTGTAGCAGAAGGAAGTGTTACAGGCATATTGTTTTGATTTAAGTAGATTTGAATTCTATGAATCAAGCTATCTAAAGAAGCCAAAATATCCGGTATTTGTTTGGTAAACTCTCCAAATTCTTTTGTGACTTTTGGAGCCACAAAAACAAATAGAGCTGTAACAAATCCAATTAAAAGCAAATAAACAAGCATCACTGCAATAGATCGAAATCTAACTATCTTTGTTAAAAAGTCAACTGGTCCAATCAATAGATAGGCAATTAAAATTGAAATTCCAACAATAATAAAAATATCAGCAAAATATTTTGCAAACCTGAAAGCAGCAAAAATCAGGAAGAGGATTCCTCCAATTACTAAAAGTTGCTTTGCTCTTCTATCCCAAAATTCAGTCATGGTTGATTTTCAAGACGACGTTGGTTGTCTTTTGTGGCAGTTAAAGGCTGTTTTATAGCAGTGGATTCTCCACCAACTCTGTTTATAAGTGTGCCAATGGGTTCAATTTCAATAGCAATTTTATAATTTCGCTTTATTGGGCCAACACCGTTTGGAGTTCCGGTTAATATAATATCTCCAGGATATAATGTCATTACTCGGGATATAAAACTTACAAGATAAGGAATACTGAATATCATTGAACCTGCTCTTGCTCCCTGAACAGGTTTATCATTTACATAGGTGGTTAGTGCAAGATTTTGATATTTTGGAAACTGCTCCACAGGTAAAATCCATGGACCAACAGGACAAAATGTCCTAAAGCTTTTTGCTCTAACCCATTGACCGTCTTTTTTTTGTAAATCTCTTGCTGTAACATCATTTGTACAGGTATAACCTAAAACATAATCCATTGCAGCTTCTTCACTTATATTTTCTGCTTCTTTTTTTATTATCACCCCAATTTCACCTTCATATTCAACCATTCCAATATCATTTGGTAAAATAATTTTTTCTTCTGGTCCAATAATTGAATTTGATGCTTTTAAAAACATAATTGGTTCAGTTGGAACTTCGGAATTCATTTCTTTCACATGAGCTCTGTAGTTTTTCCCAATACCAATTATTTTTGATGGATTTATACAAAGTATAGGATGTAGCTGATTGAAGTTATATGGACTACCTGTTTTACTTGGATAAAAGATAGACTCAATTGGGTAAACCAAATTTTCCTCTGAGTCGTACAAACCGAAAAACTTTAGTTTTTTTCGTGAATGAAAGAATTTTCCTAAATATTTCATAATTTTGTTTAGCGTCATTGCGAGGAGCGAAGCGACGCGGCAATCTCATATTGCTTCACGTTTTGGAGATTGCTTTGTCAGTCCTTTGGACTTCCTCGCAATGACGTGTTGAGTTTATCCTTTCCATAATCCCTATGTCCCTTCTTTCCAGGAGTTCATATAGTGAACTTGTTCAGGAGTAAGTTTGTCAATTTGAAGACCTAAAGTTTTTAACTTCAAAGCTGCAATCTCATTATCAATTTCAGCAGGTAGAGTTTGAACACTTGGTTTTAGTTTGCCTTTGTTTTTTACGAGATATTCCACGGCTAATGCCTGATTTGCAAAGCTCATATCCATTACAAGCGCAGGGTGTCCTTCTGCAGCACCCAGATTTACCAGCCTTCCTTCTGCTAAAACAAAAATCTTTTTATTTGATACTTGAAATTCTTCGAGAAATGGTCTTATAATTCTTCTGCTTTTTGACATCTTGGATAATTCCTGCAGATTAATTTCAAGATCAAAGTGTCCGGAATTACAGACAATTGCACCATCTTTCATATGATCGAAATGTTGTTTGTCTATAACAGATTTATTTCCGGTAACTGTTACAAAAATATCTCCCACCTTACAGGCTTCTGTCATTGAGAGAACCTGAAAACCATCCATTATTGCTTCAAGCGCTTTAACTGGATTTATTTCAGTAACCACTATTCTGGCACCTAAGCCGGAAGCTCTCTTTGCAACACCTTTTCCACACCAGCCATATCCGGCAACTACTACAACTTTTCCGGCAATTAAAACATTTGTAGCTCTTATTACGCCGTCCATTGTTGATTGACCAGTTCCGTATCTGTTGTCAAACATATGTTTTGTCTGTGAATCATTTACGGCCATTGCAGGAAAACTTAAGACCCCATCTTTTTCCATTGCACGGAGTCTGACAAGCCCTGTAGTGGTTTCTTCCGTAGAGCCAATAATGTTTTTAATAAGATCTTTTCTCTCACTAAATACAGTGGCTACGACATCTGAGCCGTCATCAATAATTATGTTTGGTCCATGATCCAGTGCAATGCTTACATGCTTTCTGTAAGTCTCTGTACTTTCACCTTTAATGGCATAAACAGAAATGTCGTGATTTTTTACAAGACTTGCTGCTACATCATCCTGTGTACTTAAAGGGTTGCTTGCAATTAACACACAATCTGCTCCACCTGCTTTTAAGGTTAGTGCAAGAACTGCTGTTTCAGTAGTTACATGGCAGCATGCTGCAATTCTAATATTGTTTAATAGTTTTTCCTTGCTAAATCTTTCCTGAATACTGTTTAAAACAGGCATTTGACTTTTTGCCCATTTGATTCGTTCTTCTCCGAGTTGTGCAAGGCTGATATCTTTAATTTCATATTTTTGTGTCATGGTTTGGGACATAATCTCCTCGTTATTTTATATTCCGCAACTAGCTAATTCTAGCAGATAAATGTTCGTAGGGACGTAGCATGCTATGTCCCTACCTCGTCTTGTAAAAGAATATAATTAACATATGAAGGAAATAAATCCAGGCTTGAAAAAACAATTGAAAGATATTCCTAAAGCATCTGGCATTTACATGATGTTGGATAAAAAAGGAGATGTTATATACATTGGGAAAGCATTGAATTTAAAAAGCAGGGTTAGATCTTACTTTAATGTTGCTTCATGGAAAGATAGACCAAAATTAAATTTCATGATGCCAAAAGTCTCTGAAGTCAAAACTGTTGTTACAAGGTCGGAACAAGAAGCACTTATTTTAGAAGCTAATTTAGTAAATAAATATCAACCAAAATACAATGTAACCTTAAAAGATGACAAGAAATTTCCATGGCTCATGATTACCTGTGATGAAAATTATCCTAGAGTTGTACCTATTCGTGATGTGGCAGGTTTTAAAAGAAAATATCCTAAGACCAAAAACAAATTTTTTGGACCATACAGTGACTCAGGTGCAATGTGGGAAACATATAAGATTATAAAAGAAGGGTTTCAGTTAAGACTCAGGCGTAAACCACTCTTTAAAGACAGACCATGTATGAATTATCATCTTAAGCTTTGTTCTGGTCCATGTCAAAAATTAATTACTGACAGTGATTATCAAAATATTGTAAAACAGGTAGAAGATTTTCTTCTTGGGAAATATGATACGGTTTTAAAAGACTTAAAAAATCAGATGAAAACAGCCAGCAAGAATCTTGAGTATGAAAAAGCTGCAAAGGTTCGCGACACAGTTAAAAAAATAGAAAAAGTTTTGGAAAAACAAATTGTGGTTAGTGATAATGCTGCTTTGACTCAGGATGTCTTTGCGTGCAGTTTCCAGGATTTAAATATGATTCTTGAGCTTATCCTCATTCGGGAAGGGAAGATTATTGCTGTTGAATCTATGGCGATTAATCTTCCGAAAGATTCTGAGTCTGAATATGCTTTTTGTGAAGCAATTAAACAATATTATGCCAGGGTAGATGATAAGAATCTTCCTAAAGAAATTATTGTTCAGTATAAGCTTCAGAATGAAGATTATATAAAAGAATGGTTGTCTGTTAGAGCAAATCAAAAAATTACAATAATGACTCCTCAGAGAGGAAGAAAGCTTGAACTCGTAAAAATGGCTGAACAAAATGCCAGATTGTCTTTGCAGAGGGTTTTATTGACACATGTTCCAGGTGTAGAGATGTTGCCTGCAACGGCACTACAGGAATTGCAACATGAATTAAATTTAAAAAATTATCCGCATCGCATCGAATGTTTTGATATTTCTCATCTTGGTGGGACAGGTACTGTAGGGAGTATGGCTTGTTTCATTGATGGTAAGCTGGATAAGAGCGAGTATAGAAAATTTAAATTAAAAACAGTGTTAAATAAAATTGATGATTTTCAATCAATGAGGGAAATTATTACAAGAAGATATTCGAATCAAGACACCCCTGATTTAATAGTTGTTGATGGTGGAAAAGGTCAGTTAAGTACAGCAAAAGAAGCTCTTGAAAATCTGGGAATTGATTTAACTGGAGTAGATTTAATAAGTCTTGCAAAAAGATTAGAAGAGGTTTTTAAGCCTGATAAAAAAGAATCCATCAAACTTGACAGAAAATCAAAAGCATTACATTTACTTCAAAGAATTAGAGATGAAGCCCATAGATTTGCAATTACATTTCAAAGAGAACGAAGAAAAAAGGATACATTTCGATCTGAATTAGAAAATATTCCAGGTTTAAATCCTGCAAAAATAAAGAGATTGATTAATTATTTTGGATCAGTGAAAAATATCCAGACAATTGATTTGAAAACCTTTGCAAAGGTTCTGGGGCAGAAAGAAGAAGATGTTAAATTGGACTTTGACAAAATAAAAGATTTATAGCTTGCAAAATAAATCATACTCATCACAGTCAATCACACGGACTTTAATAAATTCTCCAGGCTGAATTGTCATTCCCGGCTTGACCGGGAATCCAGGCGATTTCTTAGATAACAAACTCTCCTGGATTCCCACTTTCGTGGGAATGACATTTCCTAAATCAATATAAAGTTGTCCGTCGATTTCGGGGGCGTCGCGGAATGAGCGTCCGACAATCCTGGGCAGACCATGATCCGCCCCTACAGTGTTGTGTTCAACGTATTCGATCAACATGTCCATTTCTTTTCCAATAAACGATTTATTTTTCTCTAAAGAGATTTTTTGCTGTAATTTCATGATTTTATCTCTACGTTCCTGTTTAATTTCTTCTGGAACTTGATTTTCAAAATCGAATGCTGGAGTTCCTTGTTCTTTTGAATAAGTAAAAACTCCTACTCGATCAAATCTGATTTCTTTTACAAAATTATAAAGCTCATTAAAATCTTCTTCTGTTTCACCTGGGAAGCCTACTACAAAGGTGGTTCGAATAGTGCCACCTGGAAGTTTTTTCTTTATTAATTCAACAGTATCTCTTACTGTAGATGGACGACGCATTAATTTTAGAACTTTTGCACTGGCATGTTGTAGTGGAATATCAATGTATTTAACTATGTTTTTCTTTTCAGCAATTATATCAAGCATTTCTTCATCCATTTCTGTAGGATATGCATACATAAGCCTGAGCCAATGAACTCCCGATTTGTCTGCTACTTCTCTAAGTAAGTCAGCAAGTGCCCTTCGTTTGTAAAGATCAGTTCCATAAGCAGTACTATCCTGTGAAACTAAAACAATTTCTTTTACCCCGCTTTTAACCAGTCTTTTTGCTTCAGTAACTATATCTTCAATAGTTCTTGATTTCATATCTCCACGAAGATAAGGGATTATACAAAAAGCACATCTGTGATCACAGCCTTCTGCGATTTTTAAATATGCACTTGGTCCAATTTGGGTGTTTAAGCGCGGGGTAGAGGAGTTTGCTACAGCCATTGGAATTTCATCTACTTTTACAATCTTTGTATTTTTACCATTGTTTAAATTTGAAGTAACTTTTTTTACAACATCAAGGATGTCTGAAATATTTCCAGTACCTACTACTGCCTGTGTTTGTGTAAATTCATCAAAAAGCTTTTCTTTATAGCGCTGAGCCATACAGCCAGCAATAATTAACTTTTGTCCTTGTTTTGATAAGTCATTTAAAACCTCTTTGCTCTCATTTGTACTTCCTTCTATAAAAGTACAGGTGTTAACAAGAGAGATATCTGCTTTTGTATGATCTGCTGTAATTGGATAGCCTGCTCCGTGCAAGATACCTACTATGTTTTCAGTGTCTACAAGATTTTTAGGGCAACCTAAGGTGCTTATACCAATGGTTGGAAGAATTTTAGTTTTACGTTGTTTAGTCTTTGTCATGAGGATTATAATTGTAACAAATGCTGAATCTTAAACAATTAATCACAAATATTGCATTTGACCTTGGTTTTGATGCTGTAGGTATTACGCTTGCAGATGATTTACCAAAGTCGAATGAGCATTTTTTAAGCTGGCGTGAAAGTGGTTTTGCTGGTGAGATGAACTATTTGCTTAGAGAAGATCCTATTAATGCTAAGCCACAAAGAATTGTTCCTGAAGCAAAGTCTGTGATTAGTCTACTTGTAAATTATTACACTGAACCTCATCCTGATCCCGGCTCTGACTTTGGAAGAGTTGCAGCTTATGCTGTCGGGGTGGATTATCATAAGGTTTTAAAGGGAAAAATCAAACAGTTTCAGGAGAGAATTAAAAAAGAGATTTCAGGACAATTTATTTCAAAAGGCTTCTCTGATTCTGTGCCGTTACTTGAAAAATCTTTTGCCAGGAATTCCGGCTTAGGCTTTTTTGGGAAACACACTTTGATAATTAATAAACCTTTTGGTTCTTATTTCTTTATTTGTGAATTGATTTCTGATTTGGAGATTGAAGCATCTGTAGAACAAACAGGGACATGCGGGAAATGTACAAGGTGTATTGATATCTGTCCGACGGAGGCATTAAATGTAGGGGCAAGTCGCGACTTGCCCCTACTAGATGCACGTCTTTGCATCTCTTATTTAACTATTGAAAATAAGGAATCAATTCCTGTTGAACTTAGAGAAAAAATTGGTGAATGGATTTTTGGCTGTGACCTTTGTCAGATAGTCTGTCCCTATAATAATAAAACCAAAGAGACAACCTGGGAAGAATTTAAACCAAAAGCAGGAATTGGCCACTGGCTAAATTTAAAAGAGGTCTTAAGTATTAGATCAGATGAAGACTTTCAAAGTAAATTTTCTCACACCCCACTTATACGACCAAAGAGAAAAGGACTTATTAGAAATGCAGCAATTGTAGCTGGAAACAGGCTTTCACCAAACGCATTGCCTGAGCTTATTTGGCTGGCTGAGAATGAAACGGATCTTATAATTAGAGAACATGTTTTATGGGCATTATCAAAGTATGATGATTAGGAAGCAAGTTATTTCAAATGCTTCAATAGCTCTTTATGAATAAGCCCATTGGTTGCGACGATTTGTTTGTTAAAGATATTATATTTTCCACCTTTAAAATCACTAACTTTTCCACCGGCTTCTTCTAAAATTAACACTCCGGCAGCTACATCCCATGGGCTAAGTTTCATTTCCCAATATCCATCTGCTTTTCCTGAAGCAATGTAACATAAATCAAGTGCTGCGGCACCATCTCTTCTAACTCCATGTGTAAGAAGCGTTAGATTACAGAAATTTTTAAGATTGTTTACTTTAGAGGTTCTTTTGTCGTAAGGAAATCCTGTGATTAAAAGGCTTTCATTTAACTTTTTAATTTTAGATACAAAAATTGGTCTTTTATTTAATTTGGCTCCTTGGCTCCTTCTGGCAGAGTAGAGTTCGTTTGTTAGAGGATCTTTTATAAGTCCAAATTCCAGAATATTGTTTTTTACAAATCCAATTGATGTACAAAAGAATGGATAACTGTGTGCAAAATTTGTTGTTCCATCAATTGGATCTATAAACCACTGGTAATTTGGATCTTTTTTTTGTGCTTTTGATTCTTCAGCTATTATTGAATGATTTGGATACTTTGAAACTATTTCTTTTATAATTAAAGCTTCAACTTCTTTATCTACATTAGTAACTAAATTTGAATCTCCTTTTTTATAGGAGATATTTCTAATCTTTTTATGGTTTTTGAGTATTAGCTTTGAAGCTTTTTCAATTAGTTCTTCTGCAAAGTTGTAAGTATTGTTCAGGGTGTTATTCATGTCATTCATTTTATAGTCTTATGCTTTTCCTCGACCCGTTTTTCTTAACCTTCTTAAGATAATAGGTTTAGTAAGCAAATCTGGTATTTTTCCTAAAAAAAGAGCTAAAAAATATTAGAATTTCTTTTAACTTAGATTAAGTCATATGCAATTATAAAATATTTATGTATTTTTTGATGTATTCGTCAATACTGGGATAGATTATAATGCGTAATGGTAATTAAAAAGTAAAGAGGAGAGATATGGACACATTAACTCAATCACAACAACAAAGCCGAAAAAAAACAGGTCCAAAACCACTCTACGGAGAAGCAAAAAAGATGGTCTCATTCCGTCTATCTCCAAGAGCATTGGAAATAATCAGACTTGTTGCTACACAAAAGGGTGTTAGTCAAGCTGAAGTTATTGAACAATGGGCTCGTTTGATTGGTAGTAATTCAGACAGTTTTTTCACACAAAAGACTGAAGTTTCAAATGAATTAGTACCTTCATTAAACTAGTACAGTAGGCTAAATAAAAATAAAAAGCTCTGCATTGATTTGCAGAGCTTTTTATTTTTTACCGCCGGCTTGCTCTTTGTTTATAAATTTGGGCTTTGCCAGCTTTACATAATGCTTCTGATTTATTTAACTTGCTTTACTTACCGGATAAATTATTTTATTTGTAGGTACTTTTGATGGAGTGTCCGTTTCTTTTTGTTGTTGTATTGATTCAGTTTTAAACTGGGATAAATATCTTCTGAGTGCTTCTCTTATAAGTGAACTTCTTGTCCTGTGTTCCAGCTCAGCAATTTTATCGATCTCTTGTAAAAAATCATCTTGAAAATTCACTAAAACTTTTGCCATAATTTAATTCCCCTTTTTCATAACTAATTTTAGCAGTTAATTTTTCTATAAACATATGAGGTCTAGTTATAAAAAGTTATCATAAAAATTACCTGGTAAGCTTTTTTAAATCTAAATGTAATTTTAATAATACTTATCTAAATTGAAAGATTATGAAAAGTTATTTAGTCAGGTCTTAGTTTGTCATACTTGATTTTTTAGTTAAATTTATACAATAAATTTGCTTGCAGAACTGATCATTTCATTTATGTCATTCAATTTTGGCTCCCAGTTTAAATCTTCCTTTATTTTTCTTGAATCAGCTATTAAAACAGGAGGATCTCCAGGGCGTTTATTGGAAATTTTATACGGAATCTTGGTCTTAAAAACTTCCTGTACTGAATTTATAATTTCAAGCACAGAATATCCATGTCCATACCCGATGTTATAAATGTTTTGGTGTTTTTTGTTGTTAAGCAATGCTTTTATTGCAAGAATATGGGCATAGACTAAATCAACTACATGAACATAATCTCTAACTGTAGTTCCATCTTTTGTCGGGTAATCATTTCCATAAACATTAAGCCCATAATTCTTGTTTTTAACAGCTCTGATTAAAAGAGGGATTAAATGTGTTTCAGGATTATGTCTTTCGCCACGATTTTTTGAGGCACCTGCAACATTAAAATATCTAAGCGTAATATACTCTAATTCAGCTGAATTCTTATACCATTCAAGAGCTTTTTCAAAAAGTAGTTTTGATTCACCATATGGATTTATTGGTTTTGTCTGAGTACTTTCTTTAATTGGAATTTCTTCAGGTTTTGGTATTCCATACACTGCACAGGTAGATGAAAATACAATTTTTTTAATATTGAAAAGAATCATTACATCTAATAGGTTTTGTGCTTGACAAAAATTTATGTTGAAGTACTTAAAGGGATTTTCCATTGATTCTGCTACTAATGCAGCCCCTGCAAAATGAAGAACAACATCAATCTTATTTTTGGAAAAAATATTTTTCAATTCAGCAATATTTCCAAAGTCGGTATGATAAAAATGTACTGAATTAAATAAAGCTTCTTTGTGGCCTTTTGAAAGGTCATCTAATGCTATTACGTTATAACCTTCTTGAAGAAGTATTTCAGTAGCTATTGAACCTATATATCCAGCAGCACCAATTACCAATATTGTATGTGGCAAGGCAATAACCCTTTATTTCGGATTCTTTTTGTTTGTTAAATTTAACTTGTTGCCAAGTAAAATTCTCTGGAGCTCTGCAGTAGCAGCTCTTAGTCTTCTTGAAACCTGCATCTGGGAAATCCCAAGTCTTCTGGCAACCTCAGTTTGACTTAAGTCTTGATAAAAAGTCATGCTGATAACTTCTCTTAGATTATCTTTTAGTTGTTTAATTGCGCTTTGTAGCATTATATTATCTTCTTCAGAACTGAATTTAATTTGATGTGAACTGTCTTCAAGTGTATCTAGCAATAATTGTTCACTTGTTCCATCAGTAGTTAAAGTCTGGTCTAATGAGATAAGAGTTCTTCTGCGATCCACTTCATAAGCTTCTGAAATTTTATCTGGATGTATCTGCAGAACCTCAGCTACTTCTGCATCTGATGGTTCTCTGCCTAGTTCGTGGATTAAGTCCTGAACTAATCTTGAAATTCTAAAACTTAATTCCTGTAACTCTCTTGGAGCTCTGATCATTGCTGTCTTATCTCTAAGGTAATGCCTTATTTCCCCTGTTATTAAATGTGTGGCATATGTATGAAATTTTGCTCCTGCAGTTGGATCAAATTGTTCTATTGCTTTAACTAAACCAATACTGCCAACCTGAATTAAATCGTCGACAGGGTCTGTACTTCTTCTTGCTAAACCATAAGCAATTCGTTTAACAAGTGATATGGTTACTTGAACAATTTTGTCCCTGATTGTTTTATCTTTGGTTTTGTTATATTCAGAAAGTAGTTTATGAATATCTTTGCTATCGATATCAGTATCGATATTTGTTGAATTTGTATTTAGAGGCTGGGGTAACATTGATTAACCTTATAATTTTTATTTGTAGAATCTTAACAAGATTTACTAAAATGTTACCACAATAGGATTTCTCAGCAAAAGATTGATAAAATCCAATGAATAATGAGTGTATTAGAAATTAAAAATCTGACAATATCATTCGACGGTAAAAAAGCTGTGGATAATTTGTCTTTGGAGCTGAATCAAAATGAAATTGTAGGTTTGGTTGGAGAGTCAGGTTGTGGTAAATCATTAACTGCATTTTCAATACTGGGGATTACTCCCCCTAATAGCAATTTAGAAGGACAAATACTTTATAAAGAGCAGGATCTTCTGAAATTAGATGATGAGTCTAAACGAAAAATAAGAGGCAATAAAATATCACTAATTCCGCAGGACCCGCTATCAGCTTTAAATCCGGTTTTTACAGTAGGTGAACAAATCTCTGAGGTTTTGGAAGCTCATAAGAAACTTCCTTATCTTGAAGCAGTAAAAATATCTAAAGCGGCCCTTGAGAGTGTAAATATTCCTAATCCTGCACAGAGATTAAAAGATTATCCGTATCAATTTTCAGGAGGGATGAAACAAAGGGTTCTGATTGCAATGGCACTTGTTAATGAACCTGATCTATTAATTGCAGATGAGCCAACTACTGCACTGGATGTAACGATACAACTACAGATTCTGGAAATAATGAAAGACTTAAAGAAGAAGGGGAAAGCAGTTTTACTTATAACTCATGATCTTGGTGTTGTTTCTGAAGTTTGTGATCGTGTTTATGTTATGTATTCGGGGAATATTGTTGAAGCTGCTTCCACAAAAGAAATTTTTACAAATCCAAAGCATCCTTACACTATTGGGTTGTTAAACTCTCTTCCGGGTGAAAATAAAAAGAATCTTTTACCAATTAAAGGACAACCTCCGAGCATTGACTCGATTCCCTCAGGATGTGCTTTTCACCCACGTTGTGATTTTGTTATGGATAGGTGTAAAAGTAAAATTCCTGAACTCTATGAAATTAAATCAACAAAAGAACATAAGAGCAGATGTTTTTTGGAAGTTGATAATTGAAAATTTGAAAAAATCCTTAATTGTCAATTTCTCAATTCTTAATTCTCAATTAATGTTCTTCAGCGTGCTCGCTATGAGCCATTGCAGTGCCAATATAAACTGTAGTCAGCAGTGAAAATACAAGAGCCTGTATTAAACCTACAAAAAGCTCAAAAGCAAGTGCAAACATAGGTAAAACAAGTGCAACAAGGCCAAGGATGGAAGCTACCAGAACTTCACCGGCAATAGTATTTGCAAAAAGTCGGAGAGATAAAGTTAGTGGTCTTATAAGCATATCCAGCCATTCAACAAAACCAAGAGGTTTGAAATAGTTCATTATGTAACCTAATCCGCCGTTCTTTACCCCGGCGGCCATGTATGTAATAAGAGAAATTAAAGCCATTCCACCAGTTACGTTTATGTCTGCCGCAGGTGAAGATCCCTCCCACTGTTCTCCATTATCAAGTGTTGGCCAAAAACTGAAAGCTTCGCCAATTTTCCATGGCATAAGACCAATCCAGTATGCAAAGATTGTAAAAATAAAAATTCCACCAATTAGAGGAATAAAGCTTTTCCCTTTATTACCCGGGATTTGTGATGAGGTCAGTCCATTTATCAGGCCCCATAAAGTTTCTAAAAAAGTTTCTTTGAGTCCATATCCATCGATTTTTAAATTTCTTGTAAGAAAAAAAGAGAAAAATAATATTGTAGCCATAATTGCCCAGGAATAAACGAGTGTGTCCATGTGGACCTTTTGTCCTAATACTGCGCCTGTTAAATGAACTCCAAGAGACATTTGCTTTAATTTCCTTTTTCTTTTCTAATCACTGATCTCTGATTTCTGACTTTGCGTATTGCAACATGATTAGAATATATATAAGTATGCCAAATGCAAAACCAATAAATAATGCTATCAGATTAGGGTGTAGCTTGTGAACGAGTATTGCGCACAATGATCCAATTACAATTAGTCTTATAGGAAAGCCAAATAGTGACATAAACTTATTCTGACTGGATAATTTGACCAGCTGTATAAAAGAAAACAAAGTTATTCCACTAATTAAAAAACCACTAAAAGCAGTATATTCCTTATAAAAAAAATAAAAAAGACTAATTGTCCCAAGAAAAAAGATTTGTAAAAAAGATATCTTGTTTAGTGTGTAATTAATATTGTTATTTATTTTGATCTTCATTGCTGCCTTCATTTTTTGATGTGTCTTTGTAAATCTCATTTGATTTTATAACCAGCCTGGTAAGTCCAAAAATTATTGCAGTTATTCCAAATAAAATTGAAAGTGCTGGTGTTGAATGGAAGATTTTGTCTAAGTAGTTGCCAAATGTAGCAGCTAACGCTGTAAGAACAAAAACACTAAAAATTAAGTCATATAAGAGTCTCATGGGAACATTATAGCTATAACGACTTAGTATACGGTAATTGACCAGATGAGATGTTTAACATAGAAAGGTTTTGTTCAACTTGTTTGACAAAACCTGAATAATGAAACATTAGACATACCAGAAAGACTTTGCAAAGCAACACAATTTTCTACGCAGCGAAGCTTAAAATATAAAGCTTATTGTTAATATTTTAAGCGAGCAAATTCAAAGCGCGTAGCGCTTTATTAGAAAATTGTGTTGCGGAGTAGATACTAATAGCTTAAAATAGTTAATTGAAATGCTTAAAAGATATATAATTTCTGCTGTTGTTATTTCCTCCTTTGTTGTTGGAAATTTATTTGTACTTGCTCAAGAAGATTATGAGCCAAATGCAGGTGTGGCTAAACTTGTAAATGAGGGTGTTCGTTTACACAAAAACAAGGATTTTGTGGGGGCCTTAAAAACATTTGAAGAAGCACTTTCTCTAGAACCCAATAATGTAATTGTCAGGCAGAATATAAGCATTGCTCATAATAACTATGGAAAATTTCTTGTTGAAAGAACTGATTTTGAAAAAGCTTTAAGGGAATTCAGACTTGCAATTTATTTTGATCCGGCAAATAAAACAGCAGATTCAAATCTTGATGCACTCTTAAATGAGAAAGGAGTTAAAGCAAGCGCTCCTCAGACCAGAGTACAGCTTGGTGACAAATTAAGAGCAGATGCAAATTTTGAACTTGCCCTTGTTGAATATCAGAAAGCACTGACACTCTCTACGACTCCGGATCAGAATATTTTTATAAGTATCGGAGATATTTATTACATCTTATATTTAAGAGAGGGTCAAAATACGAATGATATTAATAAAGCTGTTGATTATTACAAAAAAGCACTTGAAATTAAAGAGACTGCAGCGGCTCATATTAAAGTTGGTGATGGACTGTTAGCGCTGAAAGATATTATTACTGCAATTGATCACTATAAAAAGGCAGTTCAGCTTGAGCCAAATTTAGAAGATGCACTTACTGCAAATGTTAGGGGTTGGAATGAAGCTGTAAGGCTTGCTCCGCTGGTTGCTGAAAATCATATAGGTCTGGCTATAGCACTCCAGGCTAAAAAAGATTTTGTAAACGCTGAAGAGGAATATAATCAAGCTTTGAAGCTTGACCCTAATAATGAAATTGCACAGCGTGGATTGCAGTCTCTTCAGCAGGACAAACTGAGACTACAAGCATCTAAGCTTGTGGAAGTTGGTTTAAAACTCCAACTTGAAGGAAAATATAGTGAAGCTATTAATCAATATGTAAAAGCTGTAGAATTAAGTCCAAATGATTCAAAGCTTCACTATAATATTGGAACTGCATTTCAGGCTACAGATGATTTTGAACATGCTGAAAAAGCATATAAAAAGTCACTGGAGATTGATCCAAATAATGAAAAAACAAAAGCTGCTCTGGATCTTCTTGTAAAGCAGGTTAATGATAAAAAAGTAAAAGAGCTTTCTGTCCGTGCTGTTGAACTTCAAAATTCAAACAACTATCAGGAAGCAATTATTACTTATCTTGCAGCTCTTTCAATTAATCCACATGATCCATCTCTTTATTACAATCTTGGAACTGCATATCAAGCATCAAGTGATTTAAACAATGCCCAAATCCAGTATCAGAAAGCTCTTGAGCTGGATAAAACAAATCAGACTTATATTAATGTTATAAAATCTCTTAAATCTGATCTTGCAGCTCCATTTATTCAAAGTGCAGTTAACAAACAATCTGCAAATGATCTCCCTGGTGCAATAGGTGATTATTTGAAAGCTATTGAACTGATTCCTGATGATGCACAGACCTACTTTAATTTAGGAACTGCTTATCAGGCAAGTAAACAAACTGATGAGGCTATAAAATCATATCAAAAAGCAATTGAGATTGATTCTAAGGGGCAATCTGATGCTTTATTCTTTTTAGCAACTCTTTATGAAGAGAAAAAGAACAATAAAACTGCAATTGAAAATTACCAAAAATATATTCAGCTGGCTCCAACCGGTCAATATGTTAAAGATGCAAAAGAGCGGATGGCTTACTTGAAGACACTAAAGTAGGCGGAGGTCGCGACCTGCGCCTACTGTTGATATAATGGTTTTTATGACTTATCTTGTATCAAATCCCAAATATAAAAGAAGAAAGTCCAAAACATTATTAATTGGTTCTGTTCTGATTGGTGGCGATGCTCCTATTGTTATTCAATCAATGACTACAACTGATACCAGGGATGTCACTGCGACTTTAAACCAAATAAAAGCACTTGCAGATGCAGGATGTGACATAGTAAGGGTTGCTGTTCCGGATAAAGAAGCTGCAGGTAAGTTATCAGAAATAAAATCAAAATCACCTGTTCCGTTAGTTGCAGATATTCACTTTGATTGGAGGTTAGCACTGGAGGCTATTAAGCAGGGTGTTGATGCTCTTCGTTTAAACCCGGGCAATATTGGTGAGCATTCACGGGTAAAAGAAGTAGTTAAGGCAGCTAAAGAAAGAAAGATTCCCATAAGAATAGGTGTTAATGCAGGCTCTCTTGATGCAAAATGGGGTGCTATTTATGGTGCTGATCGTGTTCATGAAGCAATGGTAGCAAGTGCGCTTGAACATGTGAAGATTTTGGAAGATCTGGATTTTGATTTAATAAAGATTTCTTTGAAAGCTTCAGATGTACCTGTAATGTTAGAAGCATATCGTCTTATGGCTGACAAAGTAAATTATCCACTTCATCTGGGTGTTACAGAAGCAGGAACTCCAAAAGGCGGGACAATAAAATCATGTGTTGGAATTGGTTCTCTCCTTTCAGAAGGGATAGGGGATACTATTAGAGTTTCTCTGACGGGGGATCCAACAGTTGAGGTGGAAGTAGCCAAAGGGATTTTAAAATCACTTGGACTTAGAATTGAAGGATTAAATTTAGTTAGTTGCCCAAGTTGTGGACGAATGGAATTAAATGGTTTTGAAAATATGGCAAAAACAATTGAAGAAAAATTAAAAGATTTAAAGATGCCAATAACTGTTGCAGTTATGGGATGTGTAGTTAATGGACCGGGTGAGTCTAAAGCTGCAGATATAGGTATTGCCGGAGGGAATGGAAAAGGTGTAATTTATAAAAAAGGTGAGGTTTTTAAGGTATTACCTGAAGAGCAATTATTGGATGCATTGTTAAAAGAAATTGATAATATGGTAAATGAAAAGACTGAAGCTGTATTACGTTGAAATATTTAGATTTATTAGTTATTATTAATTTCCCTAAGCGAAGAATGTTCCGATGAGGAATATTCTGAGCGTTGAAAAGAAGAGCAAAAATTTAAGCCTAAATTTTTGCAAATACAAAAATGAAAGAAAAAACTCATCCGGAATATCACAAAATAGTAGCTACATGCATATGTGGTAATGAAATAGAAATTGGTTCTACAAAACCTGAGCTCAGGGTAGAAATTTGTAGTGCCTGTCATCCTTTTTATACAGGAACACAAAAAATTCTTGATGCTGAAGGACGCGTAGACAGGTTCCAAAAACGTTACGGTAAGAAGAATAAATAATTTTCGTTTTCACTGTATAAAGCATTTGTCCGATTTATTCGGTAAATGCTGTCCAGTGAAAGGAGTTGACCGAAGGAAGCTCCAGCTTGTCTGGAGCTAAATAAAAAATGATTCAAAAAGTTAGTGTTGAAATATATACATGGGACCATTGTCCTTATTGCCAAAAGGTTATTGAACTATTTGAGAAGAAAGAGGTTAAATACACTCGATACAGAATTGATGGTGATGAATCTGCCAGAGAAAAAATGGCAGTAAGAGCCAGTGGAAGAAGGAGTGTCCCGCAGGTGTTTATTGATGGAAAGCATGTTGGTGGTTGTGATGATACCAACGCTATGGATGCAAAAGGTGAGCTGGACAGGCTTATCTTTGAAAAGTAAGATCCGATGAAAAAATCTTTCGGGCAGAATCTTTTAATTGACACAACTTTTTTGGAAAAGATTATAAAAGCAGTCAACTTGCAGCCTGATGATATTGTCGTTGAAATAGGCTCTGGCTCCGGGGTTTTAACTATTCTTCTGGCGAAACAGGTAAAAAAGGTTTTTGCTGTTGAGCCGGAAAGAGATATTTTAAAAAAATTAAAAGAAAACATAAAGCAAAATAAGTTAACAAATGTAGAAATCGTTGAAAATAGTTTTTTAAAGGTTGACTTAGGCAAGTTATCAAATAAGCCATTTAAGGTTATTGGGAATATTCCTTATAATCTTACCTCTAAGATATTGCTTAAGTTATTTGGTGAGTTTGATTTCCCGGCAAGCCATTTGAAATATTTAAATGATGTATATCTTATGCTGCAGCTGGAAGTCTCTGAGCGACTGGTAGCAAAACCAGATACAAAAGCATATAGTCCACTGACACTATTAATTCAATATTATTCTGAATCGGAGATTTTGTTTAAAGTTCCACAGGCAGCATTTTTGCCTGCTCCAAAGGTTAAATCAGCATTTGTTCATTTGAAAGTTAAATCAAAATTGCAGAATATTGAAGATCCAATTTTGTTAAGAAAGATTATTAGAGCAGCTTTTCAGCAAAGAAGGAAAAAAATAGTAAATGCTCTGCAGAAATTATTTCCAGATAAAAAATATATAGAACAGAAATTTGATGAAATAAATTTAGGTCATACTTTAAGAGCTGAGAATTTAAAATTTGAAGACTATTTATTATTAGCTAAGTCTGTTAAGCAAAACGGTCAAATACTACACCCACTCCAGTGAGTTGTTTTGATTGTATTTGAAGGGCTGCTGTGTGTGACCAGGCTTCGCCAAACTTTATTATGTTACTAGTTATGTCAAGTGCTATCTTTGCAAGGTTTTGACTGCGTTTTTTTGGATCTTTTACCAGTCGTTCAGTATCCTTCATAAGTTGATTTACAGTCTGGGTAAATAAAAATTTTATTATTCCCATGTCTTTTCCATCTGGATTGTTAAGCCATGAAAGGTTTGGATTGTTTGCAATATCCTGTTGACTAATACTACCTTTAGTACCGATTATTCCTACAAGTTCGTCAAAAGCTGCTAGGTGTTCATCTGTTATTGAAGGATATTGATCTTGCAGTCCTTCTAGAAACTTTTGTATATCTGGAGATGCTTGAACTAAATAGGCAAACTGTAGAGCTGGTGGTTGTGCGGTAACTTCTCTGAGAGCATCTGTTTCTGCAGCAGTTAGTGTAACTGTACCTTCATTAACTAGATTTAATAAAGCTCGAAAAGGTGAATTTTCCGGGTAGCCGGACTTTGCTAACTCAGCATCTATATGGTTTACAAGGATTCCTATAATTCCGGGCTTTGGTGGTTGAGTTGTTACGGTGTTTGATGAATCATCTGTGTGTGCATCTTCTACTCGTCGATCTCCATCAACCTCTTCCGCTTTGTTATTATCTATTCTACGATTCATAGCGGCCATTATGTTGGCGCCTCGATCACTGTGTGGAATAAAAGAAATAAATAAAAACATATAGATTATTTGTTAAAGAGAACTTCCTTCCTATGAAGAACATTTTTACGGGTTATGGTTAAGCCTAAGTAATGAAAAGCTGCTTTTGACATAAACTTATAAATTTAGGGAAATTCCTTATGTTTTGTTTAATACAAAATTTATTGGGGAAAGAATAAGTGAGGTATTTGGTTAACATTAGATTAACTAATGTTCTATATAGATAGATTTGTGGGATATCTGGGCTGAATAATAATAAGGGAAGTTGAGGGACGCTTCAGCTTGTCTGGAGCGTTATAAAAATGGCTGACCAGGATTCCGGTGATAAGCAATTTGATGCTACACCGCATAAATTAAGAGAAGCACATAAAAAAGGTCAAATATTTAAAAGTAAAGATATTACCCAGCTTGTTAATTTTATAGTTGGCTTTTTTATGATTTATTATTTGTCAGGATTTATCTGGCAGAATTTTGCTGCGTTGTTTACAGCTCTTTGGACACAAATACCGCATAAATCTCTTTCAACAATTGGTGCTACCTACATTTCTTATCACACACTTTCTTGTTTTACAGTTATCATGCTGCCATTTTTGCTTGTTCTTATGGCTACTACATTGTTAATTGAGTTTACTCAAGTGGGCCCTATTTTTACGACTGAAACAATGAAATTCGATTTAGCTAAACTGAATCCATTTGAAGGATTTAAAAAAATAATTTTTAATATGCGTTCATTGTTTGAACTGGTCAAATCAGTCTTTAAAGTTAGTGTGCTTGGGTATATTGCATTTCTAAGTTTTAAGAGATTTATGCCGGACTTGCTTGGTTTGCTTGAAGTAAATAATAGATTTGGAGCAATAGCAATTTTAGGAAAAGTATTTTATGACTTTACTGTAAAAAGTATAATTTTTCTTTTAGCAGTTGCAATACTTGATTACTTGTTCCAGCGCTGGAAGTATATGAATGATCAGAAAATGACATTTAAGGAATTAAAAGATGAGTTTAAACAAACAGAAGGTGATCCTTTAATTAAGTCAATGCGGCGTCAAAGACAACAGCAGGTTGCATATGGACAGATGATGTCACAAGTGCAGGAAGCTGATTTTGTAGTAAAAAACCCTGATCATATTGCAATGGCATTAAAGTATGATCCTCAAATGAATACGGCACCAAAAGTTTTAGCAAAAGGTTCAGAGCTTATTGCAGAGCAGATAATTGAAATTGCTGAACAGTTTGGAATCCCTATCATTGAAAATATTCCGCTTGCACGGGCTTTGTTCAGGCTTGTAAGGGTTAACCAGGATATACCACCTGAACTTTATCGAGCAGTAGCAGAAGTCCTCCTTTTTGTGTATCAGACACGAGGAAAAGAACAATTTCGATAGGGTTAACCATTTCTTATCTATTATTAGATACAAAATTTAAATAGATAGTTTATCTGGAATGCACAAATTATTAAGAATTAAAAAAAAGTTATGAAATCTAAGCTGATTAAAGGAATATAAGAAATGAGTACTAATTTTTTAATTATGGAAGCAAGTAAACAAAAATTAAATATGCAAGAGGAAGAAAAGCAGGAATTCTCTGATTTGACAAAAGAAAAGCCACTGCTGTCAACTAAAGATCTTTTTATTGGCCCGGATACAGGCAGCACTGAAGGAGTTCTAAAACGGTTTTTGCCAATAATAGAAATGGTTGTTAAAAAAGAATATAAAACTATTCCTTCTTATCTGGCTGAATATAGTGAGTTGATTAATATTGGACTTCTTTCGGTGAATAAGCTTTTAAAAGATGTAGCCAAAAATGGTAAAACTTATAATTCAAGTTATATTGCTCAGGCAGTTAAATGGGCTATAAAAGATGAATTGCGGGTTAAATATAACTGGTATGGTGTAAAACAATCCAAAGCTAAAGATACCGGTGATGAATATATCGGTGAATTTGGTAATGAATACAATGGGCAATCCAATGAGAACAATGTTTCTTCTACGATCCAGCAGGAAGAGACAGAAAGAGTATTTGAGACTATTTTATATCTAGATGATTTTCAGAGAGAGAATATTTCAAAAGATCAGATGAGTACTGATGAACTTGCAAGGCTGGAGCTTCTGGAATTAAAAGCTGCTTTAAAAAGAGCTATTGATAAGTTGCCGCCTAAACACAAGCAGGTTATTGAGCTTCGTTTTTATGAGGGTAAAAAAGGAAATGATATTGCTACATGGCTTGGAGTAACTCCGTCCCGTGTTTCACATATGATCCAGGATGCTATCGAAAAAGTCAGACAATCACTGTCAGTAGAAGGCTTTAGTTAGGAAGCAGGATATGAGTACTTTTGACAACAATCTGTCAACAAATCATTTAACTAATGCTGCTAATATTAGAAAAAAGTCAAGTGATTTATCAAAAGCTAATGTTAAAAATGAAAAACAAACTCTCCAGTCAAATAATGCTCTAAATTCGCAGCAGATAAAAACTACTTCAAATCAAGGACTGATAAATACAAACTCGAATACAACTATAAACCAATCAGCCTTAAATAGTCCGGTTGTAAATCAAGGAGTATTAAATGCTACAAATACTCCCCAAGTCACATTAAATTCAGATGTGAAAAATACTTTAAAAAGTTCTACTAAACCAACTCCTACTCAGGGAGAATTTCAGGGAGCAAAAGATCTTCCTGCATATGCAGGTATTGCCAATATGTCGTTAAAATCGTGGATTGCACAAAATGGCAACACTCAAGGAAGAGTTGATGTTGATAAAACCCAGTTGGCAAGTTTGTTTGAAGCAATGAAGGGATTTGAAATAAAAAGTTATGAAGAAGAATCTAAAAATAGTTCTACTAAAAAGCTAAAAGATGGTGATGGCAAGCAAAATAGAAGAAAAGAGCTGATTCTTTTATCCAATATTTTTGCATCTATTGAACAGTCAGGGTTACAGGAGACTGAACTGCTTGTTAGAATCTCGAATTTTAAAAAGCTGGGGGAAAAAGGAGGAAATCAAGAATCGTTACATGGTGAAAAATTATTTGAACTGAAAATGGCACCTCCATCACCAGCAGAAATTGATAAGCAAATGACACTTTCCAATAGACAAATTAAACATTTGCATGAGTTGTTTGCGCTGCCAAAAGAATTCCCTGAAGGTCTCAGATTGTTTGCGAATAAAGATATTGAAATAAATCCACAATACTTTAAATCTTTTTTACTCCAGAGGTTAAAAATTGTAGAAGAGTATTTATCCTTGGGTGATAGTTCTTTAAATAAAGCAATTCAATCTTTTGTTCCTTTATTGAACCAGGGTGAAAATCAATTATTACTACCTTTGCTTTTACTTTACTACCCTTTGCCACTGCCTGTTCTAAATCAAAAGACTGATTTTGTTGATAAATGGAAATTAAGTAAAGAGGAGAAAAAGAAATCCAAGATTGCAACTTGCGAGATTTATTATATTTCAAAAGCAAGAGGTAGATTTTTAATTAAATTTGAACTCAGTGATGATTGTGAATTATCTGCAGATATTCAAACTGCCAAAGAAAACGATGGTATTGTAAAAGATATAGAACTTGCAATTGAAGAAGGAATATTTTTGATTGATAAGGCGCCTAAATTATCTGATTTAAATGTTTTGCTGACAAAAGAGGTTTATAAGGCAACTGATATTGATGAAGAATTATCAATAGTATCAACAGGACCATTGAGACTTGAAATTATAATAGCTGCTTACTCAGCGCTAAGTGTTTTAAATAAATTGAGTGTAGAAATAGATCCGTCCGGATTAATTGAGATGTCGGATTAGTTTATAGGTCTTAATCTTAAATCTTCAACAGAAATTTTTCTTTTATGTTCCTGCCATTCATCAAAACTGTTGAAGGCTTCTTTTGCAACAGTATCACTTACCTTTGCATATCTTAGTGTGGTTCTAATATCATTATGACCGGCTAATCTTTGCAGTACAAATGAATCAATATGACCAGCGCGCTCTGTACAGAACGTATGCCTTAATTGGTGAATTGTAACCTGAGTACCGTCTGAGTTTAAAATATTTCTTGCAGCTTCCATAAATAACTGCCTTGCTCTTGCATAGGACAATCTTTGACCATGTGTTGTAACAAATAGAGGTCCGCTTGTAGGGTTTCCTCTTTCTTCAAGATATTGAGACATCAATCTTTCGGTTTGTTTGGCTAAATAAGCTTGTCTCGGCTGGTTCCCTTTCCCATGCTGTATATGAATAGTTCCATCGTGAATGTCCTGAATATTTAAATCCAGAGCTTCACTTATTCTGGTTCCACTTGTATATAACAGTGTAAATAGTAGTTTTTCTCTTGTGGTTTGAGCGTTTTTAAGAAGTTTTTCTACTTGATCTTTCTTCAGTGATCTGATTATCGTACCAGGCATTACTTCTCCAACATCTTTATTGGGTCTTCTTCTTGGAAGATTTTCCATTGGATTTTCTTCTATAAGTTTTTCTTGTAAGCTCCATTCAAAAAATCTGTGAAGAGATGCATAATGTCTGTTCTGAGTGGCAAGTGAAACTCTTTGACCATATTTAGAGGTTAAATTGTCCAGATAATTTTTCAACTGATCTCTTGTAATACTGCTCAATAAAGCGTTACCAATTGTTTTTTCAAATTTATTTAAGTCAATGGTATATGCTCTCAATGTATCTCCATCTAAATTTAAATTTGCGATGTATCTTGTGATTGATTCAAAAAGCTCAATTTGCATAGGTTATCTTCCTTAATGTTTAAAATCCTTAAAATCTCTAGAACAATGTAGACGCAAGGGAAGGTTGGTTAAGTTCCTTAAGATTTATGTGGTAGTGGTTTACCATGATAAACCACTACCACTTGTTATCTGTAATAAAGATTTGCCATGGCAAGTCTTTATTTATGTTATTGAATCTAGAGATTGTTTATAAGCTTCAAGAGTTTTTTTAATATCCTGTTCTTTATGTGCGGTTGAAATAAAATTGGACTCAAACTGACTTGGAGTTAGATAAATTCCATTAGAAAGCATATTTTTAAAAAACTGTCCAAATAGTTTTGTGTTTGCTTTCTTTGATGAATTTGAATCATATACTCTTGTTTCACAGAAAAATATGGTAAACATTGAGCCTGCTCGGTTAATCTGGAGCTTGATTCCTTTTTCTTCATTTATTTTCTTGATTCCATCGCAAAGCATGGAGCCTAAATCCTCAAGACGCTTAAAAGAATCTTCAGTTAGCAGTTTTAAAGTAGCAATACCACAAGCGACTGATAAAGGATTTCCAGAAAGTGTTCCAGCCTGATACACGTTACCAACAGGAGCTAAAAGATCTAAGAACTCTTTTCTTCCTCCAACAGCCCCAATGGGCATTCCACCACCAATAATTTTTCCCAGAACAGTAACATCCGGTGTGATTTTATATATAGTTTGTGCTCCTCCAGGTGAAAGCCTGAAACCAGTTATGACTTCATCAAATATTAGTAAACAGTTATGTTTTTTAGTTACATCTCTGACGCATCTTAAAAAACTTTCCTCAGGGGTTATTACTCCGCAATTTCCAACTACAGGCTCAATGATTATGCAGGCAATTTCTTTCGGGAATTTACTTAGTGTAGTTTCTAAAATAGGGATATTGTTATATGGCAGTGTTATTGTTTCGGATGCTGTATTTTTAGTAACGCCAGCACAAACTGGTAAGCCTAATGTGGTTATTCCTGAGTTGCTTGTTGATAGGACAGAATCTGCATGACCATGGTAACAACCATCAAATTTAATTATTTTATTTCTTCTTGTATAAGCTCTTGCTAATCTGATTGCAGTCATTACAGCTTCAGTCCCGGAATTTACAAAGCGAACTTTTTCAATAGAAGGGAAATTGTCAATAATTATTTGAGCAAGTTCAATTTCATTCTCATGTGATGCACCATAACTAATACCTTTAGTCAGGGCCTTTTCAATTGAATCAACAACGTCTTCATGGATATGACCGTGTATTAAAGCTCCCCAGGAATTTACAAAATCAATATATTGATTTTGATCTACATCCCAGATGTGTGCACCTTTTCCTTTTGAAATAAACAATGGTTCAAGATCTACTGCTTTAAATGATCTTACGGGGGAATTAACTCCGCCTGGAATTACTTCACAGGCTTTTTTATAAAGTTCTTGAGATTTTTTTGTATTTAGTAATAATTCCTGCATAATTTATATCTACTCCTCAACACGGATTTTCTAATAAAATTGTATTGTTTTATAAAGTGCTCCTAGTCTGCTTAGTTTATCATTATTCTACTTGAGTTATGCATGCTCAGTACTTGAATTTTCACTGAAGATTAACTGTGTACATTCTTACCGGATTTGCAGGTCTATCACTTCCAGGGTATGCGGGTTTAGAATCTTTTATAATTGCTTTAACTGTTTCAAGTGTATCGTCAGTGACTTGTCCAAAGACCGCATAGCCGTAAGGATCAACTCCACCAGGATTTAATGATGGTAATGCCTGCAGGGCTATGAAAAATTGGCAACTTGCACTATTTGGATCTGAAGTTCTTGCCATTCCTATTCGACCGATGCGATCAAATTTTAAATTTTGATTTGTTTCAAGCTTTATAAATCTGGGTTTACCTGTGTCAGGCTCTATGTAATTTCCTGTTCCGTCCCCAAGTGGATCCCCCCCCTGTATAACAAAGTTTTCAACTACTCTGTGAAAGACTGTCCCATTATAAAATCCCTTTTTTGCGAGATCCATGAAATTGTTTGTAGTAATAGGAGCCTCTTTTGTAAACAATTTTATTTTAATAGGTCCTTTTTCTGTTTGAATCAGTACTGTATCACTGGAAATCTTTTCTTTATTTACGATTATAGATTCATTTTTTAAGGTTTCTTTTGGAGCTTCTGTTTTTGTGTCTTTTTTCATCTTTGTTGGATTGGTTGTGGCTGGTGTTTCCTTTGCATCATATTTTGAGTAAGTAAAACTGAAGAATAAGAATGTAAGAATAAGTATTATTGAAAAGCTTTGATTTAAATAATTAGAACCCTTCTCCGGCATATTTTTAATTATGTAATTTCAACCAATTTACCTTCTTCAGGAATAACTTCTTTCGGTAAACTGTTTTCAGGCTCAGCAGCAAGCCTTTCTTTTTCTTTAAGTTTTGTTGATTTACCGACTCTTTCTCTTAAATAATAAAGCTTTGCTCTTCTTGTTTTACCGGAACGAATAATTGTAATTTTTTCTATTTTAGGTGAGTGAAAGAAAAATACTCTTTCAACACCAACGCCCTGAAAAACTCTTCTTACTGTAAAAGTCTTATTAATACCGCTGCCTTTAACTTTTAGTACAACACCTTCGTAGTTTTGATTTCTTTCTTTGGTTCCTTCTTTAATTTTTACAGTGACTTTAACAGTATCTCCAACCCGAACATTAGGGAGATCTTTTTTTAATTTCGCTGCTAAAAATTCTATGATTTTCAAGTTCATTCTAGATTCCTGCAAATACCTAAAAAGCGGTCTTTAATTGTAGCATATGAAGACTGCAAGTTATAGACCGACTCTAATTTGTCTAGCGATTTAAAGTTTGAAGATTTTTGAAATTAATTTTGCGAAAATCCCTATTATTGAATAGAGAAATAACTTATAGAACAATTTCAGGAAATTATCAATTTTTTTAATATTGGATGCTGAAGAAAATGATTTTGCTTCAGATTTTAATGAATCCAATAATGAAAAACCATTACTGTTTTCAAGGAAAGATTTAAAAGGCTGTATGTATTTTAAGTATTGCAGAATGGTTTTTGTCTCCTGAATGTTTTTGATAATAACATAAATGATTACTCTAATCACTCTAGTTTTATAAATGTAAAGTTTTGAAGTAATTATAAGTATGAATCTTACGCAGTGGTTATTATAGGGTTTGTTCGATTTATTCGGCAGGCTTTCTTGAGAAGTAAGGATTCGTCCGATGAGACAAAAGAATAACCTTTCAAAGTTAGTTAAGTTTGATAATAATATTAATAGTGCATATAAGAACCGAATTCTAATTGGGATTGATGAGGTTGGTAGAGGAGCTCTTGCTGGTCCTGTAATTGCATGCGCTTTTTCCTGGAAAATTGATATTAAAAAGATAGATAAATCAGCTCATAAAAAATTATCCAAATTAAATGATTCAAAACAATTAAATGCCAGGGATAGAAACGAACTTTGTAAACATCTGAAAAAACATGGAAATTTTTCACTTGGATATGCATCTGTTCAGGAAATTGAAAAATTAAATGTCTTAAATGCCACTTTTTTAGCCATGAAAAGAGCCTATGAAAAATTAATTTCTTTAATGGGTGAGATAAATCATTATGTCTTGGTCGACGGAAACAAATTCAACCCATATATAAATTGTCCTCAGTTACCGATTATTGAAGGTGATGCAAAGTCTTCTTTAATAGCAGCAGCTTCAATAATTGCAAAAGTTTACCGTGATGAGCTTATGGGGAGAATCTCAAAATCAAAAAAATATAAATGCTTTGGCTGGAATAAAAATGTAGGTTATGGTACTGCTTTTCATAGGAATGCAATTAAAGAAAATGGACTAACTCCGCTGCATAGGAGGTTATTTGTAAGGAAAATTCTTGCACAGAATGCTGTTTATATTTCAAAGTGAGGGTTTGTCTACCGACAAACCGAACGCTGTTAAGTATCTGCCACAAAATAGCGGGGTGATCTTTGTAGCAGTCACCGAGCGTTGGATAAAAGACTGATAGCTTTTAATAATGCAGCTCCTTTTCTTAAGGTTTCTGCATATTCATTTTCAGGATCAGAATCAGCGACAATACCGCCGCCGGCTTGAATCTCAAGATGATCCTTATAAACAACAAATGTTCTAATAGTCATGCATGTGTTAATAGTGTCATTTAAACCAAAAAATCCTGTACATCCTCCATAAGGACCTCTTTGATCTTTTTCAAATTCTTTGATAATTTCAAGTGCTCTTACCTTTGGGGCTCCACTTAAAGTACCTGCAGGAAATGAAGCGCAGAGAAGATCAACCGATGTTTTATCTTTTTGCAGTGTGCCTTCTACAAGACTTACCATGTGTAAAACATGTGAGTATTTTTCAATTACCATTAACTCCGGGACAGTTATTGAACCACTTTCACAGACTCTACCCAGGTCATTCCTTGCAAGGTCTACCAGCATTAAGTGTTCAGCTCCTTCTTTAGGATCGCTTGATAATTTTGATATGTTGTTTAAGTCTTCAATATCATCTTTTCCTCTTGGATATGTGCCGGCAATAGGTCTGAGAGAGGCAGTTCTTTTTCCTTTACGGGTTTCACATTTGACCATTACTTCGGGTGATGAACCTGCTATTTCAAAGTCAGGATATTTTATGTAAAAAAGATAGGGAGAGGGGTTTATGCTTCTGAGCGCTCTATATAAGAATAATCCATCATGGTTTCCTTTTACTGTAAGTTTTTGAGAGGGTACTACCTGAAAAATATCTCCGTTTTTAATATACTGTTTGGCTTTATTTACCATTGCTATATAATCTTCTTTTTTGAAGTTGCTTGTGTAGTTTACCTGTGACTTGTTATTGAAATCCAGTGATAGTGGCTGCAGGGTCTTTGATTGACTGAATTCTTTTTGAAGCAACTTTAATTTTTCTTTTGCTTCAACACTTTTCTTTTCTAATTCGCTCTTATCTTTTACAAGAACAAGTGAAATCAAATCTACTTTATGGAGTATGTGATCAAAAATCACAAGTTTACCGGGAAGCATAAGACATGCGTCAGGAGCTTTATTGAAAAAACTGAAATTAGTTTTTGGCTCAATCCATCGTATGTTTTCATATCCAAAATAGCCAACAAAACCTATAAAATTATTATTGTCTGCCAGTTTAATATTTTTGAATATGTTTTTTAATGCAATAAATGGATTTTTGTCTAATTCAGTCGTTTGATTATTGCTTTTGTCTTCAAGGATAGTCCTGTTATCTTTGTTTGTAAAAACTAAAATTGGCTCTGTTCCAATTAAAGAATATCTACCTATTTTTTCATTTCCTTCTACGGATTCAAGTAGAAATGAGTAAGGTCTTTTATCGCACAGTTTATAAAAAGTACTTACTGGAGTTTCCAGATCAGCCAGCAGTTCAAAGCTTTCTGATAAAACAAAGAATTCATTGCTCATGGTTATATATATTGTACAAGGTATGTAAATTATTCATAGGTTTGTCATACGAGGCTATCTCAAAAGTCCTACTATGAGCTTAATTGATTTTTTCAACATAAGGTCAATTGCCATTCCCATGAAAATGGGAATCCAGATAAGTACGCTATTGTGTAACCATCTGGATTCCGGGTCAAGCCCGGAATGACATTTTATTTTATTCTCAAGTTTTCTAATAGACTCTATTGTACAATTTAATTTGTGAAGAAATTTTTTCAGTTAAATAGACTAATTGTTTTGTTTATTGGAATTGGACTTTTTGTCCTTGCATTTGAAATCTATTTAATGCACTATGAGCAATTATCAGTAAAAAGAATAATGTGGACACCGATAATATTTGGAAGTATTGGTGGGGCAAGTGTTATTTTAATTTCTGGAATTTTTAACAGAATAAGTTATTATTTGTTTCTTGTAGTTATGGGGGTATCAGTTTGTGTTGGATTTTTAGGCTTATATCTTCACAATAGGTGGAGGTTTTCAGCAATTATGAATACTTTATTTTTTCATAAGCCTTTTGACTTTGAAATATTAACTGCATATACGCCGCTGCTTGCTCCTTCTGCATTTATTGCTATTGGTGGACTGGGAATTCTTATTGCTGTATTTGAACGGTGGGATAAGGTGTAAAATGTCTTTTTAGAGTGGAGGATTAAATATGTCAAAAAATCAAAGAGTTGCAATTTTAATTGATCAGTTATTTCAGGATTCTGAAGTAACTGATCCTAAATCTAAATTAGAAGAAGCTGGTTTTAAGGTAGATGTTATTGGACCAAATACAAATGAAGAGTATGTAGGGAAAAAAGGTACGAAAATAAAGGCTGGCAAATCAATTGATTCTGTTTCAGCAAATGATTATGTAGGATTAGTTATTCCAGGCGGATGGGCGCCGGATAAAATGCGCATGAATGAAAAAATGGTGAATTTTATTTCTGATATAAATTCTAAGAATTATCCTATTGCATGTATTTGTCATGGTGGTTCAATGCTTGTGGAAGCTGATATTGTGAAAGGGAAAAGACTTACAAGCTATGCAAGTATAAGAACTGATCTTATTAATGCAGGTGCCAGATGGGTTGATAAAGAAGTAATTGTTGATGGGAATCTTATAACATCCAGAACCCCGGCAGATTTGCCGGCTTTTTGTTCTGAATTGTTGAAAGCTCTTTCTTTTGTCGGGGTTTAATGGTGTAGGGGCAGGTCGCGACCTGCCCCTACAATTATCCTCCGCCAACAAAGGTAACTATTTCAAGCTGATCATTCTCTGATAAAAATATTGAATTAAACTGATCTTTTTTTAAGATCTTTTTGTTTAGCTCTATAACAACTCGGTCTTTATTGATTTTGAATGATTCTATGAGCTTTAAAATAGAAATGTTCTGAGGTACAAATTTGTCTTCACCATTAACCTTAATTAGAATACTTGAGCTTTTGGAACTGGTTTTCATTTTCTTATTTCCGATTGGTCTTGTGACTTCTATAACTTTAACAGGGATTTTAATTTATGCCGGAGCAATATGTTTTGCTTTACTCTTTATTTTAAATCAAAAAAAGAGTTTAAATCCTTATAGTTTTAGTGAAGTTGATATTGCTTTTTTGATTTATATATTAACTTTTGCGATAAGCCGAACTGTAAATTCTGGTATTGGGATGGGACTCCATATTTTGTTTAGAATTTGTCAGGATTATTTTGTTTATTTATGGATGGTATTTTTTCTCTCCAAGGATTCTAAACATAGTAAATTGATAAAAAATGCAATTTTAATTTCAGCTGTCATTTCGATTTTTTATGGACTTTTCCAGTTTTTTCATTTCGATTTTTTCCACAGGCAGGTAAATGTAGACAGGCTGTCCGGTTTTCATAAAAACCCTTATACCTATGCAGGGCAGCTAATTATTTTTTTCTTTTTTCTTTTGAATGAATGGTATAGGAAAGATGAAAAATTATTCAGACTGTTATTTGCATCGCTATGTCTATTCTGCATATTAAACACTTCGGAAAGAGCTGTAATATTCGGGGTATGTGCCGGGTTGGTTTTATATATAATTCTCCAAAAAATAAAAAACAAAGATATTGTTTCTTCTCTTTTCTTCTTTTTAACCACGATTTTTTTTACAATGACATTTCACAGGAAAGTATTTAAAAGAATAAAAAATGTTATTTTACCAAAATCTCAACATGTGCCAAATGTAAGACTTAAGCTCTGGGGAATTGCTTTTAGTATTTGGAAGAGAAATATATTGTTTGGCAGTGGCAAATTTCCTGTTGTAGCTTATCAAGCGGCAGATTATTTCCCGATTGAATACTTAAAACACGCTCATAATATTTATCTTCAAGTATTGGTTACAAACGGATTAACAGGATTTCTTGGGTTTATTAATTTGTTCTATGCTATTTTAAAGTCAGTTGTTTACAGCCTGAAGTCCAATAAATATGCCAGTAGTTTGATGTCAGTACTTTTGGCTTTTTTAATTGAGGGTATTTTTGAGTGTTTTTGGAGTGATAGTGAGGTTAGATATCTGCTTCTGTATTTTATTGGATTTGTTTTGGCTAATTCATTAGAATTAAGCTCAAAGAAAGTGTAGAATTATTTAAATAAATGTTGCTAAACGAAAATTTAAAGATAATGAGTAATATAAATAAATTAATTTATGTTTTTTTATTTATATTGTTTACATCGTCATTCCTGCCATTATATGCGCAGGAATCAGAGAAAAAAATTCTGGAGAAAAATTTTGATTTTGATCAACAGGAGAAACAAGATGAGCAAACTATTGATGAAGGAAGTATAAAAAAGAGAGAAGTTGAACTGGAGATAAAACCCGGGATAAAAATAGATGATGAAAATGAAACAGGTAATGGTGATGAGGTTACTATAGATGAGGATAAAGGTGAATCAGAGCTCGAGAAAACTCCGCTTCTTAAAGGGCATATTAGCAAAGTTCCGGGTGGAACAAAGTTAAAAATCATTTTAGAAACTCCTATTGATGAAATTACAAGCAAGGTTGATGATGAAATTAGTGCAAGAACTGCTGAAAATATTGAAATTGATGGGAATGTGATAATTCCTGCAGGGAGTACGGTGGTTGGAAAAATTTCAGAAATTAATTTAGCGAAGCGTTTACATAAAGCAGGTAGTGTAAGAATAGAATTTAAAAACTTGACAATGCCTGACGGGACGAAGGTACCAATTTTGGCAAGTGTTTTAACCCATAGTGGTTTAATTAAAGGGAAATATACAAAGAAAGCTGCTTTTATCAGCAGTGCTACTATTCTTGCTCCTGCAGTAGCAGGTTTTGGAGCTGGACTTGCGGCTGAAGGCAGTCTGGTTGGGGCTGGAGTTGGTGCTTTAGTGGGGACGCTGGCTGGAGCTGGTTTATTTACATTTCAAAGAGGAAATATGGTTGATTTGAAATCTGGAGATGAATTAAATATAGAGTTAACGGAAGAAGCATTGGTGCCTTCTGCTTATGGTGAAGAAATAATTGAGACAGGTAAAGGTTTTTGCAATTTAAAAGATAGGAAATTAAAAAATGTCAAATAAAACCGAAAAAGAACTGCTTGAATATATTAAATTAAAAAATAATCTGGAATTTTTAAATAAAAATCCTGATTTTGAAAAAGAGACAAAAAATCCATTTGAAACACTTACCTTTAATAATGTAAGAACTGAAATTAAAAATAAGAAGGGCTCATACAAATTTTGGTTTTTAGTACTGGTTGTATTGTTTTTAACTATTAGTATTTTATTTAATGAAATAATTTCTTCAAAGTTTGATCCGGTGCTATATAAGCTGATAAATAATTTATCTAACCAAGTTAACAAACCTTATGTTGTAACAATAGGAAACTTTGAAAATTTTGCAGTTGCGAAAAGCAAAGCAATTGAACTTTTGCCAAAACTTAAACAAATAAACATAAAGCAACTTCCAACCGGAAATTATACTTTTGTAATTGACAAATATGGCTCCAAAGAAAAAGCTTACTCAGTGCTCACAGAATTTACACATGATGGCTTTGAGTCTGTTCATGTACGTTATTTGCCAAATCAATAAGCTTTATAAACTCTTCAAAGTTTAAACTGGCACCACCAACTAATCCTCCATCGATATCAGGATATTTGATATGTTCTTTGAAGTTGTCTGATTTAACACTGCCGCCGTATAAAATTCTTACTTTTTCGGAGATCTGAGCTGTACTCTTTTCTTTAACCGTACTTCTGATCATTTTTATTATTTTATTTGCATCTTCACCGCTGCATATTTTCCCTGTCCCAATTGCCCAAATTGGTTCATAAGCAATTATTAGCTTTTCAATTTCAACACTGCTTAGATCTTTAAGCCCTTCAAGTACTTGATGTTTAACCCGGATTTCAGCCTCACCTTTTTCACGTATTATTAAATCTTCCCCTACGCAAAATATCGGAGTGAACCCAAATTTCAATGCAGCTTTAATTTTTAGATTTATATCTTTATCACTTTCATTAAAATATTGCCTTCTCTCGCTATGCCCAATTATTACCATTTCAACATGTAAGTCTTTTAACATTATTGGAGAGATTTCACCTGTATAAGCTCCCTCTTCTTTGTAAAACATATTCTGTGCACCAACTTTAATATAAGGAGTATCTTTTAAGATATTGCTTATTGTTAAGAGGTAGACAGATGGTGGACAAATAGCTATTTCAGTAGGTCGTTTAGCTTTTATAGAAGTTTTTAATTTAAAAGTCAGATCCTGCGCATCAGCAAGATCTAAGTTCATTTTCCAATTTCCAATTATTATTTTATTTCTCATGAGGTTATTATATAATAGAACTTCAAATGAGATTAGAAACCAAACCAAAACTTGATAATATCATTAAAGAACTTGCAAGTTTCCTTGAAAGAGATTTTTCGTCACAGTTTAGAAATCTTTCAAATAAAGAAGACCGACAATTGTTTTTTCTTGCAAAAATACTTACACAATTAAAACAAATTGCTAATGAAAATAAAAATGAATATAAGAATGAGGATAAAAAAGTAATTCACTTTCCAGACTTGCAAAGAATAAAATAAATTAGTGAGCTATTATTAGTTCAAGTTGTTCCTTTATAGCGTCAAGCATTAGCTCAGGAGTAACATCTAAGCATTGTGGAGTTGAGCATGATTCTCTTCTTGTGTCAAACAGGCATGGTCTGCAGGATAAATTATCTACATGTACAGCAATAAATCTTGGATTAGGCGGTAAAAGCTTTTTAGGATCAGTTGGACCAAAACAGGCTACAAGCTTTTTCCCAAGTGCAACTGCAATATGCATTGGAGCAGAATCTACACAGATTAGTAAATCTGAAGAGCTTATTAACGCAGCAAGTTTTTCAATTGACAAATCAAATGAACTAAAATCGAAGAAATTTTTAGGCTTTACAAAAAAAGAAAGTTTTTTGTGGATTTCAGCAATTATTTCAGCATCATCTTTTCCTCCAAGAAGAATTACAGTATTATCGTTATTTTCAAGCAGTTTGTCTATTAAGACAGCCCAATTTTTTGCCGCCCAGCCCTTTAGAATATTCTTTTCAATGCTGAGTTTGCTTACACCAGGATGTATAAATATTTTTTTTGCAAAATATCTTTCTTTTATTCTTGGATTTAGTGTTTCTTTTGCCCACTCTATAGATGTAGGGGGCAATTTAATTTCCGGAATAAGAGATTCAATTTTAATTCTTTTTTCTATAGCGGGCAGTATAGGTGTGAGTAGATCTACAAACACATTAGCTGTATATTGATTTGTATTTAATATTACAGGAGTTGTTAAAAGCAGCTTGCTGAAAATCCCTTTGTAAAAACCAATTTTAATTTCAGAGTTGCTTAATAATGCAATTAAATTAGCCTTATATGACGAACCGGTTAAAATTAAATATTTATAATATCTTGCTCTTAGCAATTCTCTTAATTTAAAAATGTTTGGATTTTTTTCTTTAAAGTCAAAAACTTTAACTCTTCTATATAAATTTGTTAGTTCACTAATAATTGCACTTCGTGGTTCACAAATTAAATCAATTTGATAGTCGGGAAAGTTTTCCTTAAAAATTTTTACCGTGGGTAAGAGTAATATCTGATCACCTATTCCACCTGGATTTATAAACAGTGCTCTCATTTTTTATATGTATTTTAAAACCCTGCAATTATTATTACATCATTGTAGAGACGCTATTAATAGCGTCTCTACTTATTCATATCGCTGAATTATTGTCTAGTATAGGTAAATAAAATCGTGAAATAATCTGCGCTAGCAGGTATGTCGCGTTATAAATAAAAACCGTTGACCAAAATAGGATAGACCGTTAGAATTAACCCTTGCGTCTTTAAAATATGATTGCAAAAGCAAAAATAATTAAATTAACTTTCAAGACATGGCAAAAGCAAGCGCACAACATAGCAATGAGAAGTCGGCAAATTCTAAATTGCCAGAAGTTTTCTTAGGATTAAAGCCTAATAAGCATTTATTACATCTATCAGTTTTAAGACAATTAGATAATCAAAGAGCTGGTACGGCTTCTACAAAGACCAGGGCTGAGGTTCGTGGCGGTGGTAAAAAACCGTGGAAGCAGAAAGGTACAGGTAGAGCAAGAGCAGGGTCAATCAGATCTCCTCTATGGGTTGGCGGCGGAATTACATTTGGTCCAAAGCCAAGAAGCTTTAAATTTAATATCCCTCAAAAAGCCAGGAATCTAGCATTAGCACAGGCAATTGTATCAAAGGCAGATTCACTCGTTATATTCAAAAATTTGCCTGAAGTAAAGGAGTCCAAAACAAAAAACTTCTTAACTGCAATGAACTCTCTTTCGTTGACTGATACACCCATTTTAATAATAGCTTCTTCAAAAGAACAACATTTTAGTGAGGTGAAAAGAGCTTCAAACAATGTACCCCATATTAGGATTGAAGATAGTTGTTTTATAGGGGTGTGGGACATCTTAAAGGTAAAGACTTTAGTAATTACTGAGTCAGCATTAAAAGAGTTTGAAAAGCGTTTTGCAGGGCTTGTAAAAAATAAAGATTTGAAAGCAACTAAAGGATAGATAAAATGAGTAGAAATATTACAAGTATTTTAGAACCGATTATTACTGAAAAGAGCACTGCTTTAAGTGCGCAAAACAAATATACATTTAAGGTTGTGAAAGATGCTACAAAAGATTTAATAAGAAAATCATTTCTTGAAGTTTTCCCGGACAGGAAAATCAAATCAATAAAAACGCTGAAAATAAAAGGACATTCAAAACGTACAAAATCCGGTATAAAATTTCCAATTGATGGGAAAAAGGTGATTATTACTATTGAAGGACCAAAAATAGAATATTTCCCTGATATAGGGTAATCCGGTTTGTTTTGAAGTGATAATGAAGTTTATTAATTAAAGGAAGGAGGCAGCTAATTAAAGTCAAAAGTTAAAAGTCAAAAGCCAAAGGCTTTAAGCTTCAAATTTCAATCTTTAAGTTTAGCAAAGCATAAGTTATGCCAGTAAAAGAAAGAAGACCTCTAACTCCCGGACAAAGAGGAATGAGTTTTATAGATTTTAGTGAAGTCACAAAATCAAAACCAGAAAAAAGTTTACTTTTGCCTCATAAGAGAGGTTCAGGTAGAAATAATCAGGGAAGAATTACCACAAGGCACAAGGGCGGCGGTCATAAAAAACAATATAGAATAATTGATTATAAGCGTGATAAAGCCAATGTTGTGGCAAAAGTAGTTGCTCTTGAATATGACCCAAATAGAAACTGTAGAATTGCCCTATTGATTTATAAGGATGGAGAAAAACGTTACATTCTTGCTCCAAAAGGTTTAAAGGTAAGTGATACTGTAATTTCTGGTGAAAGTGTTGAACAAAAGATCGGAAATTCTATGCCACTGAGAAATATTACTGTTGGTGAAGTTGTTCATAATGTTGAACTTAAACCAGGTGCAGGAGGGCAGCTTGTAAGGACGGCCGGTGGTGCTGCACAACTTTTAGCAAAAGAAAATGAAAATGCTACATTAAGATTACCTTCTGGTGAAATGAGAATAGTTAATCTTAATTGTTGCGCTACCCTTGGTCAGTTAGGAAATTTAGATCATTTAAACGTAAAACTTGGAAAAGCAGGCAGAAAGCGTTATTTAGGAGTTCGACCTACTGTAAGAGGATCTGCAATGAATCCTGTAGATCATCCGCATGGTGGTGGAGAAGGCAGATGTCCAATTGGTGGTCAGCCAAAAACTCCATGGGGCAAACCAGCAATGGGATTAAAAACCAGAAAGCCAAAGCTATCTGATAAATATATTGTCAGTAGGAGGAAGAAATAAGCAATGGGAAGATCACTAAAAAAAGGACCTTATGTTCATCCTTCATTATCAAAGAAAATTACTGAGATGAATAAATCTGGCAAAAAGCAGATTATAAAAACCTGGAAACGTGCCTCAATGATTACTCCTGAAATGATCGGGCATACTATTGCTGTTCATAACGGGAAAAAGTTTGTCCCAGTTTATGTAACTGAACAGATGATAGGTCACAGATTAGGAGAGTTTTCAATGACCAGATATTTTAGGGCACATTCGGGAGTCGCCAAGAAAGAAGAAGCAAGTTCGGGAGTAGCGGCAGCACCTAAATCGGCTTAATAAGTCTGGATTTATACTTTATATGACTAAAGCAATAGCAAAATATATAAGAATGTCACCACGAAAGTTACGCCGTGTAATAAATGAAATTCGTGGTAAAGATGCTAAATCTGCACAGACAATACTTAAGTTCATGCCTTATGCCGGAGCAAGGGTAGTTGAAAAAGTATTAAACTCTGCAGTTTCAAATGCAAAAGAAAATGAAAAATTAAATCCTGATGAATTAAGAATTACCAGGGCTTTTGTAGATCAATCTAATACTCTTCGCAGGTGGCGACCTATGTCACGTGGCAGGGGATATCCAATTTTAAAAAGAACAAGCCACGTAACTGTGGAAGTTTCTTTGGATGAAAAGCTTATTGGTGCGATAAAACATCATCCGGTTAAGAAAGGAGTAAAGCCTGTACATGATCATAAGCATGATCACGAACATGATCACGAACATGATCACGATCATGATGAGCATAAATCTAAAGATGTAAAGGCAGGTTTGAAACCTACCTCAACAAAGAAGGAAAAGAAACAAGTAAAAAGTAAAGAAGAAAAAGTAAAGAAGAATAAAAAGGATAAAGAGGAGTAAATAATGGGTCAGAAAGTACATCCTAGAGGATTTAGATTAGGTGTTATCCAAACATGGGATTCACAGTGGTTTGCAGCGCCTAAAGATTATGCAAATCTTGTTGATGAGGATAGACTTATCCGTGATTTTATAAAGAGAAAGCTTTTTAATGCCGGAATAAGCAAAATTGAAATATGGAGAAAAGCACAATTAATCCAGGTTAATGTTCACTCAGTAAGACCAGGTATTGTAGTGGGCAAAGGCGGGCAGGGGTTAGAAACACTAAGGAATCAAGTCACAGAATTAATAAACAGAAAAGAAATTATTGTTCAGATTAATGTAATTGAAATCGCAAAAGCTGATCTTGATTCACAGTTAACTGCTGAAGCGATTGCACAACAGCTGGAAAGAAGAGTTACTTTTAGAAAAGCAATGAAACAGGCGATGCAAAGAGCAATGCGAGCAGGAGCCAAAGGTATAAAAGTAATGGTTTCAGGACGTCTTGGTGGAAACGATATTGCCAGAACAGAATGGCTTAGAGAAGGCGCTATTCCACTCCATACTTTAAGAGCAGATATTGATTATGGTACTGCAGTTGCAAAAACAGTATTTGGAATAATTGGTGTAAAAGTCTGGGTTTATAAAGGGATTCTTGCACCTGGAGAAGTAGCTCAAAGGAACATTAAGATGGTTGCAAATCTTGATGGTGGTGAAGATGACGATGATACACAGCAAAAAAGAAGAAGAAAAAAGAGAGGCGATCAATAAAGAAAAATGTTAACACCAAGGCAGACAAAATTTAGAAAGCAAATGCGCGGCAGAATGACGGGTAAAGAGTCCCGCGGTGTAAAACTTCACTATGGAGAATATGGACTTCAAGCAATGCAACCAGCCTGGGTTTCTTCAAAGCAATTAGAAGCAGCCAGAAAAGCTATGGTAAGGAGTATTAAAAGAGGTGGAAAAATCTGGATAATGGTTTTTCCTGATAAGCCGGTTACTAAAAAGCCTGCTGAGGTTAGAATGGGCTCAGGAAAAGGTAATCCTGAATTCTGGGTATCAGTTATTAGACCGGGGAGAATTTTATTTGAAATGACAGGTGTTCCTAAAGATGTTGCTATTAAGTCTTTAAGGCTGGCATCTCACAAGCTTCCTATTAAATGTCGGGTTATAGAAAAGGGAGCACAGATTAGAGGTTAAAAGTATGATGAAGTTAGTTGAAATTAAAGAACTGCTGGTTGATGGTATAAGCGATCAACTAAAAAAATCTCAGAAAGAGCTTGTTGAGCTCAGAATGAAGTTTGCCAGCAGACAGTTAGAGGATTCTTCCCAGATAAGGAAAAAAAGAAAAGAAATTGCAAGGCTCCATACTATAAAAACTCAGAAATGGCATGAGGTTAGTGATGATAAGCCTAAGATTGAAAAAATCAAAAAAGTTAGAAAGAAAGCAATAATTAAAACTTCTTCAGTAGCGGAAAAACCAAAACGCAGCAAAACAAAGACAGGACAGAAAAAATCGGAGAAATAAAATGCCAAAGAAAATTTTAAAAGGTGAAGTTGTAAGTAACAAAATGGATAAAACCATTGTTGTTGCGGTTGAGAACAAGCGTCTTCATCCAAGGTATAAAAAACTTGTTTTAAAAACGAGAAAGTTTAAAGCACATGATGAATCTAATCAATGTAAAATCGGAGATGTTGTTGAAATTATAGAACATGTTCCTATTAGTAAAACAAAGCGTTGGTTATTAAAGGAGGTATTGGTAAAGGCTGACTAATGTCCTAGCATTTAAAGGATTTATCCGATTTATTCGGTGAATCCGATCCAGTGAGAGGGATTGACAGAGGGAAGCTTCAGCTTGTCTGAAGCTATAAGAACAAAAAAATGATACAACAAGAATCAAATTTAGAAGTAGCAGATAATACAGGTGCCAAAGAAGTACGCTGTATAAGGGTATTAAAAGGTGGCAATTCCCGCTATGCAGGAATTGGAGACTTGATTATTGGTGTTGTAAAGTATGCACTTCCAAACATGCCTGTAAAAGAACATGAAATTGTAAGGTGTGTAATTGTAAGAACTAAAAAAACTTTAAGTAGAAATGATGGAAGCAAAATTAGATTTGATGAAAATGCAGTGGTAATAATTGATAAACAGAATAATCCTAGAGGTACACGTGTATTTGGTCCTGTAGCACGTGAATTAAGAGAAAAGCAGTTTATGAAAATTATTTCTTTAGCACCAGAGGTATTATAAAAAATGAGCGAGCAGTATATAAAAATAAATAATAAGAATAAAAAACGCAGAGTGATTTTTTCTAATGCACCTATTAAAGGACGTCCTAAAAAAGGGGGTTTTTATATTGTTTCAAGTGCATTTCTTAAGAAGGATGCATCCAACCCAAGACCAAAGCTTCATGTTAAAAGAGGCGATACAGTAATGGTGATTTCCGGACAGGATAAAGGTAAGACTGGTAAAGTAATTGCTGCATTTCCCCGGGAGTCTAAAGTAATTATAGAGGGAGTAAATATAATTAAAAAACACCAAAAGCCAAGAGGAATTGGGCAGGCTGGAGAAATTATTGAAAAAGAAGCCCCAATATTCGCATCAAAAGTAATGTATTATGATGCAACAAAAAAAAGACCAACAAGAATAGGATATAAAATTTTAAAGGATGGAAAAAAGGTAAGAATCTCAAAGGTTACTGGAGAACAAATCGATTAATTTCTAGGAGTAGATATGACAAAAAATTTAAGAGAAGAATTTAAAACAAAAATTGCAAAAGACCTTATGGGGAAGTTAGGTTATACAAATCAACTTCAGGTTCCTGTACTGAAAAAGATTGTTGTAAATATGGGCATGGGAGAAGCAATGTCTGATTCTAAGTATTTAGATGGTGGACTTAATGATATGAAAACAATTACAGGTCAAAAGCCTATAATTACAAGAGCCAAGAAATCTATTGCAACTTATAAAATTAGAGAAGGTGGACCAGTTGGGTGTATGGTTACTTTAAGAGGTCAGAGAATGTATGACTTCTTCAGCAAGCTTGTAAATTTTGTATTACCCAGACTTAGAGATTTTAAGGGAGTTTCTCCAAAGAGTTTTGATGGCAGGGGAAGCTATAATTTAGGACTGAAAGAACAAATTGTTTTCCCTGAAATTAAATATGACAAGGTCGACAATATAAGAGGAATGGATATTGCAATTGTTACAACAGCAAGAACAGATAATGAAGGTAGAGAGCTGTTAAAAGCTATGGGAATGCCGTTTAGAAATTAGGATTTAGAAAAAATTATGATATTGCTTACAAAAAACACTGAATTACACTCAAATGATGAAAATCAAGTTTCAGACTTTCTGATTTCTGATTCTCTGCCCTCTGATTCTCTGAACTGCGGGTGTAATTCAGTGGTAGAATGCAAGCTTCCCAAGCTTGACGTCGCGGGTTCGAATCCCGTCGCCCGCTTAGAAGGAGTAAATTAAATGGCAAAGCTTTGCATGATTGAAAGAGAAAGAAAGAAAAGAATACTGGTTGCTAAAGGTAAGTATCATAAAATAGGGCTTCATAATCGATGCAGGAGCTGTGGTAGGTCACGAGCTTATTACAGAGATTTTGGACTTTGTAGGTTGTGTTTAAGGAAAATGGCACACCTTGGATTATTACCGGGTGTTACAAAGGCAAGTTGGTAGGAAGGAAAAAGTTAAAAGTGAAAGGTTGAAAGTAAAAGAAATAAAATGTCACACACAGATTCAATAAGCGATATGTTAACAAGAATTAGAAATGCAGTTCATGCAACTCATGAAAGTGTTGAAATCCCTGCATCCAAATTAAAAGTTCAGGTAGCAGAAGTCCTTAAAAAAGAAGGTTATATAAATTCATACGAACTTCTTGAAATCAATCCTGTAAAAAAGAATATTAAAATACTTTTAAAGTACGGACCAAGGGGTGAAAAGTTAATTAGTGGTATTCAAAAAGTTTCAAAGCCAGGGTTAAGGGTTTATACAAAATCAAAAGATTCAAAAAGAGTTATTGATGGTCTAGGGATTTATATTATTAGTACAAGCAGGGGTTTAAGGACTGATCGTCAGGCTAGAAAAGAAAAAGTTGGAGGAGAAGTTCTCTGTAAGGTTTGGTAAAAATCAGAGATCAGATGTCAGGAATCAGAGAGAAGGAATAATGTCAAGAATAGGAAAAAATCCAATAAACATACCGGATAAAGTAGAGGTTATTATTACTGATTCTTCTGTTGGGCAGGTTGTTAAAATTAAAGGGCCTAAAGGTGAACTTGAAAGCAAGTTTAGGAAAGAAATTAGAATCACTAAAGAAGATAAAACAATTAATTTAACCAGGATAAATGATGAGAAATTAGTAAGAAGTCTCCATGGTTTAACAAGATCTTTATTGCATAATATGATCCTTGGTGTTACTGAAGGCTTTAAAAAAGATCTGGATATTATAGGAGTAGGTTATAAAGCTCAGCTTCAGGGGGCGAAGTTGGTTCTACAAATGGGATATAGTCATCCGGTTGAAGTTGAACCGCCGAATAAAGAAACAAAAATTGAAGTAGATAAAACTCAAACTCATATTACCATTACAGGAATTAATAAGCAGACGGTTGGTGATTTAGCTGCTTATATTAGATCGGTTAGACGTCCTGAACCATATAAGGGTAAAGGTATTAAGTATTCTGATGAGAAAATTAGAAGGAAGGTTGGAAAATCAGCTGCTAAGAAATAGCATGTAGGAGCAGTCCAGGTTGGGGCAGACCAGCGTGTCTGCCCAAGGAATAAAAAAAATGATAAAACAGACTTTAACAAAAGAAAGAACAAGAAAAAGACATCAGAGAATTAGAAATAAGATCTCAGGGACTAAAGATCGTCCAAGACTTTGTATTTATAAGTCTAATAAACATATTTATGCCCAATTAATTGACGATGTAGAAGCTAAGACTTTACTATCTTGTTCTACAGCTCAACCCTCTTTAAAAACCCAGATTAAATCAACCTGGACAAAAGAAGCAGCCAAGATGATTGGTGGAATGATTGCTAAAAGTGCTGTAGATAAAGGAATTAAGAGCGTTGTGTTTGATCGTGGCGGCAATAGGTACCATGGCAAGGTCATGGCTTTTGCAGATGGAGCAAAAGGTGCAGGTCTAAAATTTTAGAAATTTATTAGAGGAGAAGTATGGCAGAAGAAGAAAAAAAAGAAGAAGAAGTTAGTATTAACGAAGAAGAAGCAAAAGTTTCTTCTGAAAGTACAGAACAGGTCATGACTCCAGTAATCCCAACACCGGAAAAAGTTGCTGATGCTGCTGTTGTACCCACTTCAGCTGAGGTTGAAGAAGAGGAAGAGGATGAATTAACTGGTATTGAAGAAGCTTCCGAGCAGGAAATATTTCAAAAAGTTACTAAAAAAGAAATCAGAAAAAAGAGAAAGAAGCGTGGTGAAAGAGGACAGGATAAAGGCAAGGAAGCTTCTGAATGGATTGAAAAAGTTGTTCAAATTAGAAGAGTCACCAAGGTTGTAAAAGGTGGCAAAAAGATGAGTTTCAGAGCAGTTGTTGTAGTTGGAAATGCTAAAGGACAGGTAGGTGTAGGAGTCGGTAAAGCGCTTGAAGTTATAGGTGCTATTCAAAAGGCAGTTGTTGATGCAAAGAAAAAACTAATTCCAATTCCGCTTATAAATTCTACAATTCCCCATCAGGTTTTTGGTATAGCAGGTGCTGCAAAGGTACTCTTAAAACCAGCAAGAGAAGGTACAGGGATTAAAGCAGGTGGAGCGGCAAGAACAGTGCTTGAACTAGGTGGGGTTGGTGATATTCTTTCAAAGTCATTGGGATCACGTTCGCCGTTAAATGTAGCCAGAGCAACACTTAATGGTTTAACCCAACTGAGAAAATTTGAAACTATTGCAAAACTTAGAGGAATGACTTTAAAGGAAATGATATCTGTAAATTAAAGTGGTGAAAGGGGATAGATGCAATTAACCGAATTAAAATCAGCAAAAGGTTCAAGAAAAAAAAGAAAGACTGTAGGTCGTGGTCCGGGTTCAGGACATGGAAAAACATGCTGTCGTGGAAATAATGGACAGGGGCAAAGAGCTGGTAAAGGTCATAGAGCGGGTTTTGAAGGTGGTCAGACTCCTATGTATAGAAGGCTTCCAAAATTTCAGACAAATGAGAGACCAAACAGGTTGATATGGGCAATTGTAAACTTAAGTGATTTAGGAAATCTTGCAGGATCAAAAGTTATAACCCCCGAGCTACTTTTGGAAAAAGGTACAATAGATCATTTAAATGATGGTCTTAGAGTCTTAGGTGGTGGAGAAATAAAATTTCCAGTTACAGTAAAAGCGCATCATTTTTCAGACTCAGCAAAAGAAAAAATTGAAGCTGCTGGCGGTAAGTGTGAATTAATTACTAAGGCTAAGGACTAAGAAAGGGATTGGCTGAAGGAAGCTTCAGCTTGTCTGAAGCTATAAAAAATGGCGGAACAAGCAAGGAAATCAGGTAAAGAAGCAGATCTCACAACATTTTTAGAAATGTTTAGAGCTGCCGGCTTGATGAAAAGGATATTGTTTACTGTTGGAATGCTGGCTATTTACAGACTTGGTGTTCACATTCCGTTGATAGGTGTAGATCATGATCTTTTGAAAAGCTCAAATGTTTTGTCAAGCGGTCTTTTAGGGCTGGTAGATTTATTTGCTGGTGGTGCTCTTAGTGCACTTTCAATATTTGCTCTTGGTATCGGACCTTATATTACTTCTTCCATTATCATGCAGTTAATGACTGAAGTTATTCCAGCTTTGAAAAACATGCAGAGAGAACAAGGGGATCAGGGAAGAAAACAATTTCAACAAATTTCAAGAAGAACTACAGTAGTACTGGCAATGATTCAGTCACTTGCTTTAGCTAGATTTCTTGATGTGGCAGGTGTTGCTCCGAATGGAACACCGGCATTCTATTTAAATACAATTGTAATTCTTACCTGCTCAAGTGTTTTTGTTATGTGGCTTGGAGAAACGATTACTGAACGTGGAATTGGGAATGGTGCTTCTATATTAATTTTCATAGGAATTGCTTCAAGAATGCCTATTATGATTAGAGATACTGTTACTGCAATGAATACAGGTTCTTCTCCTGCCTGGGGGGTTGCTACATTATTACTTGTATTTTGCTTATTAATATTTTTAATAATTTATATTCAGGAAGGTGCAAGGAAAATCTTAGTGTTAGGAGCTCGAAGGCAGGCAGCTGGTGGAAGAGTAACAGCAGCACCGGATCACTATATGCCGTTTAGAATTAATCCCGCAGGCGTTCTGCCTATTATTTTTGCAAGTTCTTTAATGTTTCTTCCATTACAGCTTCTTGCTTTTGCAGGTCTTCAGAATAAATCTATTTCAATTACTTTAAGAGATCTTTTTGCAAATACTCCCGGACTTGCTCAACTTTCATTTGCACTTTCTCAAATAAAGATTCAAGACAACTATATTTTTGCTGATTTTGGAAACTGGCTAACGCTGCAAGTTGAATATCTCTTTAGAACCGGTCACTGGCAGCATTCTCTTGTTTATTTTTTCCTTATTCTTTTGTTTTCGTATTTTTATGCTTCAATAATTTTAAACCCGCGTGAAGTCGCAGAAAACCTGAAAAAAAATGGTTCTGCTCTTCAAGGTATTAAACCGGGGAAAGCTACAAGTGACTACCTTGATCTCGTAATTAATCGTATAGTCTGCATTGGTGCTATTGCAATTGGTCTTGTAGCTGTAATTCCAATTCATGTTGAGCAGTTGTGTCAGGTAGCAACACTTGGCGGTTTAGGAAGTACATCACTTATAATTTTAGTGGGTGTTGCTATTGATACTAGAAACCAGATTATTTCATATGCCCAGACACACAGATATCAAACAAGAAGTATTTTAAGTTTTTCTGCTAAGAAGCCAGTATAATATGAGCTTTCTTGAAAATATCAATAATAGATTTTCTAATAAGATAGATAAGTTTAACAATTTTGTTTATACTTTAATAACAGATTTTAAAGATGCATTTGTAATTATTTTCAGAGATCTGCCTCGTGGGAAATTTTACTATGAAAATTTTTTGGAAAATCTAAGAAAAATTGTTTGGAACTGTCTGCCTATCGCTGTTCTTACGGTATCTGCAAGTGCTTTTATTTACTCTATTCATGGAGCTCCTGAATTATCCAAAAGAGGTTTGACTGATTATCTTGGCGGGCTTGTTTCCCTGGCATTAATTCGTGAAAGTGTACCTGTTATGGCAGCATTGGCAATTGTTTCTCAGTACTCATCCGGCATGACTGCTCAAATAGGCTCAATGAAAGTTACCGAGCAGTTGGATGCAATGAAAATTTTAAAAGTTTACCCAAATGCATATTTGCTTGTGCCAATGATGTTAGCAGGTTTAGTTGGCTTTCCAATTGTAATTATAATTTGTATTATAGTCGGGATATTTGTAAATTATATGATTTCCAATGTATTAATTGATATTAACTACCATCTTTATTTTTCGTCGATTTTAAAAACAATTGAATTTAAAGATATTTTTCTTGCTTTAGTCAAAGCTTCTATATTTGGGTTTTTTATTACTTTAATAAGTTATATTTGCGGTACCCTTACACAGGGGGGCTCAAAAGCTGTCGGAACTTCAACCAGATTATCAGTTGTAATAAATTTTATTTTGGTTGTAGTGCTGGACTATATAATTACTGCGTTGTGGATTTAAGTATTCCACTTCTTAATAGCAGGTTTGACTACAATCATGGTTCCTTCAACGCCAGGAACGGCACCTTTAACTAACAAAAGATTTTTTTCTTTGTCAAAGTAGATAATTTCCAGATTCCTAACAGTTACTTCTTCATTCCCCATTCTTGATGGCATTTTTTTACCTGGCATTACTCTTCCCGGATCAGTATGTGCACCAATTGAACCTGGTCCTCTATATGATTTTGAACCATGTGTTTTTGGTCCACGATGCTTATTGTAGAGTTTAACCATACCCTGAAATCCTTTTCCTATAGAGATTCCAGAGACATCTACTTTTTCTTTTAAAACAATAATTTTTGAATTATCAATAACTTCTCCGACTTTATACGAGTCTAAATCCCCCGGCTTTACTCTAAATTCTTTTAGGTAGCTGAGGTTTGGAAGACTTTTCTTTTTTAAGTTTCCAAGCTTAGGTTTATTTAAGTGTTTATCTTTTTTTATATTTGCACCAATTTGTACTGCAGCATAACCATTTTTTACAGGCGTTTTAACATCAGTAATAATATTTTCAGCAAGTTCTATAACTGTTACAGGGACTGCATTACCATCCTCGTTAAAGAACTTGGTCATGCCCAGTTTTTTACCTAAAAGCTCTGCTCTAAATCTGATTGGTTTTGTCATAATTTCAGCTCTATATCTACTCCAGCAGGTAAATCCAGTCTTGTGAGGGCATCTGTAGTTTCATTTGTAGGATTCTCTATGTCAATAAGTCTCTTGTGAATTCTGATTTCAAAATGTTCTCTTGACTTCTTATCTACGTGTGGAGATCTATTTACACAGTAAATATGGCGGTCAGTTGGTAGGTAAATAGGACCTGTTAAAGATGCACCTGTTCTGGCAGCTGCATCTACAATCTGGTCACATGAAGCATCTAATGCCCTGTGATCGTACCCTTTTAAGCGAATACGAATCCTATTTTTTAACTGTGGTTGTGTACCTTTTGCCATGATGTGTCTCTAACTAAGGATCTTGCTTACTACGCCAGCTCCTACTGTTCTGCCACCCTCACGTATTGCAAATCTCATTCCTTCTTCAATTGCAACTGGCTGAATAAGTTCAACTTCCATTGCGATATTGTCACCAGGCATTACCATTTCAACTCCAGTTGGAAGTGTTACTGAACCGGTAACATCTGTTGTCCGAACGTAAAACTGTGGTCTGTATCCCGGGAAGAAAGGAGTGTGTCTACCGCCCTCTTCTTTGGTTAAGATATAAACTTCAGCATTAAATTTGGTATGTGGTTTTATTGAACCTGGCTTTGCAATTACTTGACCACGTTCTATACCTTCTTTTTCAATACTTCTTAGAAGAACACCTGCATTATCACCAGCCTGAATTTCATCAAGTGTTTTTCTAAACATTTCAAGACCAGTTGCAATTGTCTTGGTGGTGTCTTTAATACCAACAATTTCAATTTCATCCTGTACTTTTAACTTGCCTCTTTCAACACGACCGGTTGCTACTGTTCCACGACCGGTAATAGAAAAGACATCTTCAACCGCCATAAGAAATGGTTTGTCTACATCTCTTTGTGGTGTTGGAATAGATTTATCAATAACATCCATTAATTCATGAATGCAGTCTACTTCTTTGCTTGTACCTCTTTTAGTGTTTGGATCTTTTAAGAGGACTTCCATTGCTTTTAATGCAGAGCCTTTAACAATAGGAATTTCATTACCCTTAAAACCATACTTTGTTAAAAGTTCTCTGGTTTCAACTTCAACAAGTTCAACTAATTCTTTGTCATCAACCATATCCACTTTGTTTAAGAAGACAACAATGTGTGGAACACCTACTTGTCTTGCAAGCAGAATATGTTCTCTGGTTTGTGGCATAGGACCGTCAGCAGCAGAAATAACAAGAATTGCTCCATCCATCTGTGCTGCACCTGTAATCATATTTTTAATATAGTCAGCATGGCCTGGACAGTCTACGTGTGCATAGTGTCTGGTTTTTGTTTCATACTCTTGGTGAGAAGTGTTTATTGTGATTCCACGTGCTTTTTCTTCTGGTGCTGAATCGATTTCATCATATTTTTTTGGTTTAGCAAGTCCTTCAGCTGCTAGTGCCATTGTTATAGCTGCAGTTAATGTGGTTTTACCGTGATCAACGTGTCCAATTGTTCCAATATTTACGTTTGGTTTTGTTCTTTCAAACTTTTGCCTTGCCATTTTAGTTAACTCCTTGTTTTGCTCTTTACACTATATTTACTCAGTAAAAATTTATTGTTCAATCGAGCTTTAATATTCTACCTAGAAAATAATTTCTTGAAAAGGTCTTTTGTTTTAATTTGTTCTAGAGATAGGACTCAAGTCTATCTCTATTGAGAGTTTCTTCCTAGTCAATAGAGATGAATCGGCAATACAACATTGAAAATTCTCCTTAAAAATAGACAAAAATACTATTTTAAGCGTTTATAAATGTGAATTTTGAAGTATATTACACCTATGGGTGGCTCCTCTTACTTTATCATCCGTCATAATATTATGTTAAAATTTAGGGTTTGGCATCGTCTAATAATAAGGGATAACCATTTGCAAAATAAGTTTATTTATAACAGATTCAGCAAACATTTAAGTCTTCTACTTATTCCAGTGCTTTTGTTTAATTCGATATCTCCAGCATTTGCTCAATCTGGCTTTTCAAACATTGGTTCATTCTTTAGTAAAAACAGGCATGAACAAAACCAGGAAACTAATTTTGATAATGCACTTACTATAAAAGAAATACTAATTGAAGGCAATCGGCTGATTTCTGAAGAAAGCATTTTGGATGTAATTGACTCTAAAGTTGGTGTCAGATTTGATAAAAATAAAGTTCTAAAGGATCTTGAAGCAATTGATCGGCTTGGATATTTTATTCATGACAGTATTCAGGCTAATCCAGAACAGATTGAAGATGGAGTTTTGCTTAAAATCAGGATTGAAGAAAATAATCCAGTCTCAAGGGTGCAGGTTATAGGCAATAATCTGGTGAGCATTGAAGAACTCTCATTGATATCTCAGGATTTAGTTGGTAAGCCGGAAAGTCTTACAAAAATTTCAGAGGTTCTGGATCAAATAGAAAAAAAATATCAGGAGAGAGGTTTTGTTCTTGCCAGAGTAACTGATATAGGTTTAGATCCTGATGGAACTCTGACTATTAAGCTCAACGAGGGAGTAATAGATAAAATTGTTATTCAAGGCAATACAAAAACAAAAGAAAAATATATAAAAAGGTTCTTACCAAATCTAACTCCAAATGAACCTTATAATGAAATTTTACTTGTTCAGGATTTCAGAGCTCTTCAAGGAACTGGTCTTTTTGAGGATATTAAACGTAATTTAACCCCGTCAAAAGAAAATCCTGGTAAGTATGATTTGAATGTTGAGCTTGAGGAAAAGAGAAGCAGTTCGTTTGGATTTGGCGGAGGGGTAAACACTTTAAACGGAGTCTTTGCAAATCTTGGATACAGTAATAATAATCTTTTTGGAGAAGGTAAACAGGCTTCATTTAATACTCAGTTTGGAACAGGAATTTTAGCCAACACATTTGTTGATCAAAGATTCCTGGCTGATCATAAGACCATTCAGGTAGAAGCCAAATATTCAGATCCCAATTTTTTAAATACAAAAAATTCAGTAACATTTTTTACGCATGGTTATACATTTAATAGTTATCTTGTAGATTTAGCCCAGGAAAAAAACATAGGACTGGGGGCATCTATTACAAGACCTCTTGGGATGAATTTGTTTGGCGGGCTTGATTTAAGTGGTGAAGCAGTTCAGATGAAAGAGTTTGGTTCTAGTGCTACTGACTTTTTAACAAAGCAGTTAGTTAATGTTGACGGCGGGAAATTTATTAATGATTTTACTGAAAAAGGTGCATTTAAACCCGGGCAGACTTTTGGTGATCATGAAGATTCTGTTAAAAAAACAGCAGCAGCAGACGCCGCTAAATTAATCAGAGAGGAACAGTTAAAAGGCGGGAAATATTTAAACTTTAATCCATCACTTGCATTTGATACTCGAGACAGTGCTTTAAATCCAAGAAATGGATGGAACAATAAAATAAATATTGGTCAGGGAGTAGGAATTGGAAATGGTAGTTTTACCAAGCTTGGAATTGATTTACGAAGATACATACCAATTGGTCAAAAAACTACACTTGCATTTAATTTGCAGGGAGCTTCAAGGCTAATTGGAGACCTGCCGATGTACAACCAATTTAAAGCAGGCGGTTATTATGGTGTCAGAGGCTACAGACCTTTTTCTGATTTAGGAATTGGCAGCAGAAGTTTCCTTGCAAGCGCTGAGGTCAGAACACCACTCTTAGACACCATTCCAGGGATTCAAAATACACCAATTGGAAAAGATTTAAGATTAGTGTTCTTTAGTGATTTTGGTTATGTTGGCGGTAATAATCAAATTAATCGTTTGTTTAACAGGCTTGATACTGCAGCTTCAGCAGGAATTGGAATCAGGGCAAATATTCCAATGCTGGGTGCAATTAGAATTGATTATGGTATTCCTTTCATTAAATCTTTATGGAATAATAAAAGTGTCTTAGGCAGATTTAATTTTGGATTTAGTGACAGATTTTAGCCAAGTTTAATTATTAATTAAGTTTCTCTAGTTGAATTTTTAAAGTAGTAATACTAGAATGTAATATGTATTATTAGGTTTTATATTAGAGAGTAATTTAAGAGAACTTATAAAATATGTTTACTTTATTAGCACCAGCTAGAGGTGTTCTAGGAATAATTAAGGATGGATTAACCGCATCGGTTTTTTATCAACCGCCTGATGTTAAAACAGTTGCTCAGGCTCTTGAAATAAAAAGTAATCCAAAAAAACTTATAGAGTTTAAAAATCCTAAACAACTAAATGTATGGGAACAAAGTGTACGGAAAGTTAAAAATGGACATCTGATAGGTCTTGGATGGCTTTTATCTGTAGTGGGTGGTGATTATATAATGAAAAAATTTGATTTAGATGAGAAATCACTCTTCAGATCATTGATTTTAACTAATCTTCCTTTTGGTACTGTGGGTGGTGCCTTAGCGTTTTTAACAGCGTGTTTTGGTTCTAATCCTGCTGAAGAAAAAGCAAAAAGTAAACTTGATATGTTTGTTGAGAGAGTTACTGTTAAAGAAGATGGTTCTTCAAAGAATATTTATGGGAAAGAAGATAAGTATTTTCCTGACTTAAATAATGATGTGATTTTTGATGAAAAGAGAGATAAAGAAAAGCTGTTTGATGTCATGGAAAGAGCAATTAGGGAAGAACGTGGAGAAGTGTTTTTACTCAGAGGTGTAACAAGGTGTGGTAAAACAATGACTGCAAAGGCTTTTACAAGAGAGTTGGCAAAAAGAAGTCAGGGTAAAACAGCACAATTTTGGTATGCAACAAGAGCAGCCATGGATAGAAGTCTGGGTGATGCAAGCCCGATTCTTAAAGAATTGCTTAACTCTGAAACAACAGGTGAAAGAATAGAACGTCTTATTTCATATGCAATGTTACAGGATGAACCTGTTGTACTACTCTTGGATGAAGCACATCTGTTAATTGGTTCAGGGGAAAGGGGCTTTGATCCTAATGATCCAAATCAAAGTTCAAAGGTAATTGAAGATCTTAAGATATTAATCAGTGAAAAATTAAAAACAAAGAATTGCAAGAACGTTTATATGTTTCTTACAGCGAATTCTTCAGGTAGAGCAATTGCTGTACCACTTAAAAACAGAATGGGGTTTGATAAGTTTTACGACAGACCTAAATTTGAAGGCAGGAAAGAAATTATTAAAAAGACTCTAGAAAAGGCGCTGACAAAGCTTGGAAAAGAAAAAGATATTGTGTTTAATGATTGCGAGTATGAATATCTTGCAGGACAAAGTGGGACTGCTGAAAATCGCTATGATGCTGACCTGACTAAAGAATACTCATCTACCGATGAAGCTAATAAAAGATATGCAGAAATTATACAGGCAGGATTTGGCGGAATTGAAAAGGTATTAAAAGGAAGACCATTGCTCCAGTTTGAAGAAATTGAATCGATTGTAGATAATGCGGTTTATAAGTGGCATGAGGAAGGGAGTAATGATAAGGGCAATTTAATAGCGAGAATTGTAAAAGCTTTGGATGAGGAGTTTAAATTGTCCCTTGAAAGTAGGGAATGGGAAGGTGAAATCTCATATTATTTTGGTCATAAATATAAAAATGCAGGAGCATCTAATCCTGTGAACATTTCTCTTCAAGTGTAATTTTGCAGAAAATCGTAAAATAGCATGTAAAAATATTCTTTTTTAAACAAGCTTGACATTAAATAACGATGCCTTTCAGGTTAATATTAATGAGGCAATCTTAGCGGGGAGATATAAAATGTATAGAATTTTGCTGTTAGTTGTTGTACTGAGTATTGGTTTTTGGCCTGTTGGTTCTTATGCCCAGGCAAACTCAAAAATTGGTGTTGTAGATGGGGAAAAGCTTTTTGATGAATATCCAAATGCTCAGGAAGCTACAAAAAAAATTGCTGATGCTCAGGATGAGTTGAAAGAATCAATTACAGAATCAGAAAAGATTTACGGCGAATTTGAAAAACAGAAAAAATCAGAAGCTGAGAAACTGACCAAGCAAAAAGAGCTTCAGGCTAAAATTGATTTAAAGGCTAAAGAGACAAAGAAAATGATTGAAAATTTATCCAGTAAAATTGAACAGGATATTTTACAGTCTATAAAAACAGTAGCTGGTGAAAAAGCGCTTGATATAGTGTTTGATAAGAGAGCAGTGCTGCATGGAGGTGTAGATGTTACACAGCCAGTTCTGGAACTTTTAAAGAAAAAAGTTCCAATAGCAAATCAGCCGGAAAGTAAAAAGGATTCAAAAGGTACAAATTAAACATGTCTAAGGTCCTAAGTAAAACTTTGCTTGAAATTGCAAAGGTTATTGATGGTGAAATTCAGGAAAAGAACAATAGCTACAAGGATTTGCTTATAACCAGCCTGGCTGTTTCTCCAGATTCTTCTACTTTGAATGATCTAGTCGTTGCTTTTGATCAAAAATACATTAAAAATATTAATGCTATAAAAGCTAAAGTAATAATATTGCCTTATTCAGTCAAGGATAAAATCCCACCACTTGAAATCCCCATTATATGGGTAAAAAGACCAAGAATTGTTTTAAAAAAACTCTTGGAGCTTTTTAGTAAACCAAGATTTTATTCACCAAAAGGTATTCATCCAAGTGCCGTAGTAGATTCTTCAAGCAAAATTGAAAAGAATTGTTCTATTGGGGCAAATGTTTTTATTGGGCCAAATTGTACTATTGGTGAAAATACAATTATTAATTCAAATGTTTATGTTGGTTCTAATGTAATTGTTGGAAAGAATTGTTTACTTTATCCAAATTGTTCTGTGCTTGACTATGTACAAATTGGAAATAATGTTATTTTGCATTCTGGAGGGGTAATCGGTTCTGATGGTTATAGTTATGTAACTGAAGAAGAAAGCAATTTGGAAAAAGCTAAAAAAGGAGATTTTAATTTTAATTTAGGAAGGCAGGTACAGCATAAAATCCTATCTGCAGGCGATGTAATTATTGAGGATGATGTGGAAATTGGTGCAAATACCTGCATTGATCGAGGGACTATTGGTTCTACAATTATTGGAACTGGTACAAAAGTTGATAATCTTGTTCAAATCGCACATAATTGTAAAATTGGAAAAGATTGTCTGATAGTTGGTCAGGTAGGTTTTGCAGGGAGTATAAACGTTGGTGACAGGGTTATAGTAGGTGGTCAAGTTGGTTTTGCAGATAATATAAACATTGGCTCTGATGTGATTTTCATAGCAAGAAGTGGAGTTCATGGAAATATCCCATCAAATAGTATTTATATGGGAACGCCTGCTGTGCCTTATCAAGAAAATATTAAAAATGAAAAAGCTATGAGAAGACTTCCAAAGAAACAGGAGAAATTAGAAGAGCAGGTAAAACTTTTAGAAGAAAAAGTAAAAGGGTTGGAAAATAAACTGGATACGTCATTGCGAGGAGGCTCTGAAAGAGCCGACCCGCTCCGCCTCGGCGGAGACGAGGCGAGCGCGGCAATCTCCTAACGTTTGTGAGATTGCTTCGTTGCTAACGCTCCTCGCAATGACGCTAAGATGAGAATGAAAAAAATCGCTATCGTATTAGGAACCCGCCCCGAGGTTATTAAATTAGCCCCAATATACATCGAATTAAAAAAGTCTAAAAAATTTAAACCAATATTAATCAGTACCGGTCAGCATAAAGAAATGGTCAATGAAATGTTTCAGTGGTTTGGTATTAAAGAAGATTTTAATCTAAACCTAATGCAAAAAAACCAAACCTTGCCAAGCATTACGGCAAGAGTGCTTGAAGCCACTTATAATTTGTTCTCAAAGATAAAACCTAATTTAGTAATTGTTGAAGGAGATACTGTTTCAGTAATGGCAGCAGGTTTAGCAGCCTTCTATTTAAAAATCCCGGTTGCTCATGTTGAAGCAGGTTTAAGAACAAATGATATTTATAATCCATTTCCCGAAGAAATGGCAAGAAGGATGGTTTCGCAACTTACAAATATTCATTTTTCACCTACACAACAGGCAGGTTTAAATTTAAAAAAAGAAAACATTTCTAAAAATGTTTATCTGACTGGGAATACTGTAATTGATGCTCTGTTATATACGGTGAGGAAAATTAGAGATTCCGTAGAGGCGTTGCATGCAACGCCTCTACCGGATTTTAAAAAATATCGAGTAATTCTTGTTACAATGCATCGAAGAGAAAATTTTGGGGAAGCACATAGACAAATTGCAAAAACGTTATTGAAGATTCTAAATGCTTTTCCTGATACAGCAGTTCTTTTACCGCTGCATAAAAACCCAAAGGTAAGAGATGTAATTAAACCAATTTTAAAAAATCACAAAAGAGTTTTTTTAACAGAGCCGCTTGGTTATGTACCATTTGTTTATGCTATGAAAAACAGTTATTTAATTCTGACGGACTCTGGTGGTGTGCAGGAAGAAGCGCCAAGCCTTGGAAAGCCGGTTTTAGTGCTTCGTACTACTACAGAACGTCCTGAAGGAATAAGGGCAGGATCAGCAAAGCTTGTAGGAGTAGATCCCCAAAAAATATTTAATGAAACATCAAAACTTTTAACAAATAAAAAAGCTTATACTAAAATGTCAAAAGTGAAAAATCCTTACGGAGATGGTAGAGCGAGTAAGAGGATTATAGAAATTCTAAAGTTAAAAGTTTAAACTAAATTTTGAGCTTTAAGTTTTGACTTTGAAGTTTATTAGTGCTATCCCTTTTTCAAATAAAAATTATTTAAATCAAGTAAATCTTATCTTTTAATTGACATAGTCTGGTTTGGAGTTTTTCGGTAGGGGGTAAAGCCTAAATAGTTAATTAATCCTGGAGAAAGTAAAAATGAATAAAAAGCTTGTAGTTGGCTTGGTTTCAGCTTTTAGTTTTCTAATAATATTTTCAATCAATAATTTTGCTTCAGCTCAAAGTACTGGCGGAGATTGTTCATCTGCGCCTTGTAATGGTTATGAACATCAAGCTGGCTGTGGAGAAGGATTTTACTTGGATTCAAGTGATGAATGTTGCTGTGTAGCTCCTCCAGTAGTAGGACATGTAGCAGTTATTCCTGCCCTTCCTCCTATAGACTTTTATGACTGTAGATTTGCAGGAAATGGTCCTGCAAAGGGAGAATGGGAGGGATATGCATATGGAGAGGTTACTAGAGATTGTGGAACTCAGTGTAGTCACTGTGGTAACATTTTTGGTAAAAATTGTACAACCGATGATGATTGTACTATTACTCACCTTGGAGGACGTACAAGCAAAAGAAGGTGTGTGCAAAAAACGGATACTCAAAAGGCCTGTCTTGAAGACATAGGTTGTGTCCTTAAGTCAACAAGTGACTGTTCGTTTAGGACAGATTGTGCGCAAGATGAGCTTTGCTCTAACTGCAAATGTGTTTCTAATGTTGTTAATTCTAATCAAACTCCTACAAAACCACCATTAGTAGAAACAACAGAAATACCAGTAGAAGCAGATTAAGTGCTAAGCTCTTAATTTCTCATATTTCTTCTGCCTATTAACCTCTTTTCCCATCTTTTCTTGTACTTCATTCAAAGCTTCTTCAGGAGTTTTGTTTAATCTCATTACTGCTTCAAATGCTCTTTTTAATTCTCTTCTATAGAACTCATAAAATGTGGCTTGAGGAAAGAAAATAGCATCTTTAGCTCTGGCAAGGTTTATAAAAACCTTTATATAAGGATGAGGATGTTTTTTTATAAACTCTTCCCTATCAGAATAAATAAGTGGTGAAAACTTTCCCTGAGCTATGCAAAGCTCTTCCAGGTTTTCAGGTCTCATAAGCCATTTTATAAATTCAAAGGCTTCTTTTGGATGTTTTGAACCTTTTGGAATTAAGATACAGTCACTGTCAACTACGGTTATTAAATTCCCGTCTTTTGTCGGCATTGGAGCTACACCCCACTTTAGGTTTGGTGCAAAGCGTGGAATAAAATTTCCTTCCCATACACCGTTTACTTCCAAAGCAATTTTCTCTGTATAAAAAGGGTTATTTGGCCCCTGATAATTCCCAAATTCTTCCTGAAATGTCTGAATATTTTTTCCGCCAAGATTTTTTACAAAACTTTGTGCCCAGCTCCATGCTTCAATGTTTTTTGGATTATTTGCTGTAATAATTTCCCCCTCAGTCTCTCCCCATTTCCCTCCAAATAACACGCCATAAAATCCAAATGCCCATGAAGGCCAGCTTGGTAAAAAACCTATTTGAGTTATTTTACCGGCTTGATTTTTTTTGGTGAGCTTCTCTGAAAATGTTTCTAATTCTTTCAGGGTTTTTGGCGGGATTTCCGGATTTAAACCAGCTTTTTTAAATAAATTTTTATTCCAGTAAAGTGCTGTAGCTGTAGGTGTTGTAGGTAAAGCCCAGGTATGTCCGTAAAGATTTAACATTTTCCAGTATACAGGCATGAAAATATTTTCATTAATCATATTTTCTTTACAGTATTCATCAAGTGGAATTATTGCTCCTCGTGAAGCGAGCTCAGGTACCCATGCTGCAATTGAGCTTATGACATCAGGAGGAGTCCCGCCGATTATTGAAAGCAAAGTTTTTTTTCTGGGTTCTGAAACAGTTAACAATTTTACCTTTAAGTTTGAGTGAGTAGCATTAAATCTGTCTACTAATCGTTCAATAGCCTTGCCCTCAAACCCTGTCCAGTACTGCCAATAAGTAATCTGTGTTATTTTTTGTGTTGATGTACTGGGTGTCATTCCCGCGCAAGCGGGAATCCAGGAGCATTGATTATGTTGTACTGGATTCCCAGTCAAGCTGGGAATGACAATTAATAAAAAAATCATTGCTAATAAATTAAAAATTCTTCTCATCTTAAATATTATTGAAAGGTATTTAACCTAAACTGTAGAGCTTCCAATATATGCTCGTCTTTAATGATATCTGAATTTCCCAAATCAGCAATTGTTCTTGCCACTTTTAAAACCCTGTCAAAGCTTCTTGCTGTTAATGAAAAGGTTTTAATGGCTTCCCTGAGGATAAGCTCTCCATTCTTATCAGTCTTACAGAAATGTTTTATTTCTTTTGAAGATAAGTGTGAATTTGATGAAATATTTAAATTCTTATATCTGTTTGACTGAATTTTCTTTGTTTTTAAGACTCTCTCTTTAATATTTTCTGAGCTTTCTGAGAGCTTAGTACTCATTATTTCATTTTCATTCAACCGTTTTACTTCTATCTGCAGATCTATTCTGTCTATAATTGGACCTGAAATTTTACTTTGATATTTTTTTATATTGTTTAAAGCACATTTGCATTTTTTAATATTGTCCCCGAAGTATCCACATGGACAAGGGTTGCAGGCAGCTATTAAAGTAAAATCACAGGGGAAAGTGTAGCTTCTTCTGGAACGAGAAATGGTAACTTCTTTTATTTCAATTGCTTGTCTTAGACTATCCAGAACATGTCTTGGAAATTCCGTAAACTCATCTAGAAATAAAATTCCTTTATGTGCCAGTGAGATCTCTCCGGGTTGTGGGATGGAGCCTCCTCCTATTAATCCTGCAATACTTGTGCTGTGGTGCGGTGAACGAAAAGGTCTTAAGAAAATTAAACTATTTTCTTTATTTAGTTTTCCGGCAGCAGAGTAAATTTGAGTAGTTTCAATTTTTTCTTCATAAGTTAGTGGAAGAAGTATTGTGGTGAGTCTTTGTGCAAGCATTGATTTACCGCTGCCTGGTGCTCCAATCATTAAAATATGATGTTGTCCGCTTGCGGAAATTTCAAAAGCTCTTTTAGCAAGCATCTGCCCTTTTACATCACTGAAGTCGACGTTTAGCTTATTTATAAGTTTAATATCAGATAAAATTGTATGTTTAAGCGGAGGAATATTTTCAAGGTTGTTAATTACATTTATAGCTTCTGTTAAATTAGAGACAGGGTAGATTTTAATTCCTTCGATTAATGAGGCTTCAGCAGAGTTTTCTTTTGGAATGATTATGCTTTTTGCGCCTTTCTTTTTTGCAAGGATTACAAATGAAAGAACACCATTTATCGGTCTGACTTTTCCGGAAAGCCCTAACTCACCGACAATATACAAACCCTCCAAGTTTGCTTTATTTATAATTGCAGGTTCATAGCAGGTAAGTATTCCAATTGCAATTGGCAAATCATAAGTAGGTCCTGCTTTTTTTGTGTCTGCTGGTGCAAGATTCACTACGATTTTTTTACTTGGAAATTCTAGAGCACTGGATTTTATTGCAGATCTGACTCTTTCTCTTGATTCGTTTATGGCAGGATCTGGAAGTCCAACTAGAATGAAATTTGGCAAGCCTCCTGAAATGTCAACTTCAATTTCAACAGTATAGCTGTTAACACCGATAAGGCCGCAGGAGCTAATAATTGCAAATGAGCTTTTTGTATTTGTTTCTACGATCTCAATTTCTTTTGTCTGTGGCATTTTTTAATTTAACCACTTTGACAATTTGATTTATGTAACCGTAGGTTACATTTGGTGAATATGAGAAAAAATTAATTTTCCCTGTAACCTACAGTTACATGGAAATCAAAGCTCATGTTGTATATTTGCTAAATAGGGTGATAAAAGAAGTTGATAAATATGGCTCAGAAATTTTTAAGATAGCAGGTTTTGCTTTTATGTCACCTTTTGGAAGAATCATTGTTCAACCATCAATAGTATTTAATGAACTTGGCTTTAATGGATTTATATTTTATATAATATTTTCATTATTCCTATTTTTTATAGGGATAATATCCCTAATAAAGGGATATAATATATTAGATAAAGAATGGAGATAGCCATGGAAATGAATTGGATTCAGATATTAGGATTGATAGTTTTTCCATTTACAGTAGCCTTTATTGCAGCAGCTATACTATGGAATAAATTTACTCCAAGAGATAAAAAAAGATAGAGACTTGCCATGGCAAGTCTCTATAACTTAAACGCCCAGGGCAGAAGCTCTTCAATAGTAGTTACTCCCATATTGTCAATAATAATTTTTGTTTTTGGTTCGCAGTAATCTGATATTAGCTGTAATGTATCTCCTGATGGATATTTTACAAAGGGGAATGCAAAAACAATTGCTTTTATCTTGTTCCTTGAATTTTTTATTGAACCACTTGCTGTATATGCTCCAAAAACTGATTTGATTGGTTCTGCTGAGCAGGCAAATGAAGCGCTGTCCAGGGTTGCTGCTGAATATTTTTCATTTATATTTTCTACTAACATGGATACTCCATATTTTTCTTTGGAATATGGTACATGAGCATTATGAAGAGCAGCTCTTGCTAAGTCTAAAGCATCCATTTCTTCTATAGTTAAAGTTTTTAATTTGTTTTGATCAAGCAGCGGATGAGGTAAAAGTTCTTTTGGAGTAAATGTTCTTTCATGTCCATCCAGTAAAATAATTCCTTTTGGATCTAGTTTTTGAGAAAGGACTTCTCTGCATGCTCCACATGGGGTTAAAAGATTAAGTTCTGATTTGTCTGTCCATTTCTCAAGTGCTTTTGGAACACTAACAGCAAGTGCAATAAATTTTTTATACCCTGCTGAGATGCCGTTAAATATTGCATTTCTTTCAGCACAGACACTTTGTGAAATGGTTGGTTCTACATTTGTCCCTGAAAAAACTTTTGGCTTTTTGCTTTGGTCAATACCAACAACAACAGCACCTACAGGGAAGTGGCTGTATGGAGACCATGTATTTGCTGATACTTCTTTTGCTAAGTATTTTAAGTTCTCAAATGATAAATTTGAGGTGTTTAATATCTCCTCAATCTCTTTATATGAATGTATAATGCTATTATTCATCGCCGGTTTTATAAGGTGCATCTAGTTTGACTGATATATGGCTATTCAGGTTTTGCTTGGCAAACAAGACAAAACCTTTCTTTATCAAGTTCATTATTTTAGTCAAGTCACACAGATTGAGTTACTGTTATAAACTATCATAAATTATAAGAGTACGATTTATTGTCCTCAGATATTGTAAAATAAGGTGATGTTTGTGAAAGGAAATAAATGATATCTTCAAATGATTTTAGGACAGGTCAAACAATTCTCTGGAATAACGGTATATGGACAATTCTTGAATTTCTACATGTAAAACCGGGTAAAGGGGCTGCATTTGTTCGGGCCAAGCTTAAAAATGTAGAAAAAGGCAATGTTATTGAAACCACTTTTAGGGGTGCTGAAAAAGTCCCGGTTGCAAATGTTGAAAAACATGAAATGCAATACTTATACAAAACCGGAGATCAGATTACATTTATGAATAACCAAAGTTATGAGCAGCTGGAAGTAGGAGAAGCTCAGATTGGTGAACCGGTAAAATTTTTAAAAGAAGGTACAAATGTTATGGTTGTATTTTTTGATGAAAAGATTATAGGAATTGATCTTCCTGCTCATGTTGAGCTAAAAGTAGCAGAAACACCTCCTGGCGTTCGTGGTGATACTGCTGCAGGAAATAATAAACCTGCTACGCTTGAAACAGGAGCTCAGATTAATGTCCCGTTTTTTGTTAATATAGGTGATATTGTAAGAGTTGATACAAGAACAAATCAATACATTGATCGGGTTAAAGGATGATGGAAGCCTGCATTATAGTATTTAAAGGATTTGTCCGGTTTATCCGGCTCCGATCTTATAAAAGGAATGACAGGAGGAAGCTTCAGCTTGTCTGAAGCTATAAAAACAAATGAAATTGCCATGGGAAGAGATCGAGGAACTTACTAAATACCTTAAAGAAAAAGGTCTTAGTGAAATTACTATTGAAACAAAAGATGGGAAAATTAGTGTTAAAAAAGATGAACAGGGAGTAGTTAGATCATCTGCAAAATCTTTCCAGGAGAGTCTGCAGAAGCATGCAGAGCCAGAAGTTCAAAAATCAAAATATTATGAGGTTACTTCCCCAATGGTAGGGACTTTTTATGTTGCGCCAACTCCTGGTGCAGAACCTTTTGTAAAGGTTGGAGCAAAGATAAAAACCGGTGATGTTTTATGCATAATAGAAGCCATGAAAATAATGAATGAATTGCCTGCTGAAATAAATGGTGTAATTACAGAAATCCTTGCAAAGGATAATCAGACTGTTGAATATGGACAGATACTAATGAGGATTGATCCAAAATAAAATTCAGGGTGTAACCTGGTGTGCCAGATAAATGTATGAATAAACCAATCAGTATATTAGTTGTTTTAATGTTTATTTCACAAAATTATTTTCCTGCATATGCAGAAGAAAATGGTTCAAATAAAAAAGAATCAAAGAAAGCAGTAAAACAGAAAGTAATTAAAGATACTAATGCTAAACAATTTAATATGGTTGAAAAAAAACAGCCTGTTGTCCCAGATGTTTCATTTGGAGCAGAAGATTCTGCTCAGGAAGAATTGATCCAGGTAAGTGTAAGAAATGAATTTGATGAAGAAATCAAAGTTAAGTTTGATACAAATAGAGAGTATCCAATTGCTCCTCATGAATCCATTAGTCTCGGGCAGAGAAAATCAGGGAAATATACTTTAACTGTTTACAGTAAAACAGGTGAGTTTGTTGATAATCTTACAAAAGACATTGATTTAAAAAACAAGTTTATTTTAAATAAAGACACAGTTTCCAATGCAGATAAAATTACTGGCTTAACAACAGGACAAAAAGTCGCAATTACTGCTGGAGCACTTGGTGCTGCTGCAGTTGGCGGTGTACTGATAAATAAAGCATTGCAGAATAATCAGGAGCAGATTGCCCCGCCAGTACAACAACAGGAGTTGTCAGGACAGAATCAATTACCATTACAGGTTCAGCAGCTGCCGGTAGGGGAGGGTTTGAAACCCGCTCCTACACAGGATCAAAATCAACCAATCGTTCAAAATAACCAATTTGCTCCCGATGGTATGGCAGTTAAGTTTTTAAATATGAAGTACCCGCAGGTTACAGTTATAGTTGAAGGAACTGATGGACAACCAATTGGCAATAACTGGGTGATTTCTCTTGCCCTGCCGGAACGCAAGCCACAGCCATTTGTTTTTAATGGTGAGAAAATTACAATAAATCCTGAACAGAAAATAAAAGCTGTTTTGCAAAATGGACTTGAACTGCAAAGATATGGATTTGAGTTGGATGTTGATCCAGTTGATAATTTTTATGTATGGGTTCTGAAATGATATTTTGTAGTTTCGTAGCATGCTACGAAACTACGGATGGTTGTGTTGTGGTCAAAGAATATCTTATTACATCCAAGATTTTCTTTGCCTGATAGATTTCAATTTTATTGTTTTGTATTTTTGTATCCATATCTGGAATTACTGCTCTTTCAAAACCAAGCTTAACAGCTTCTTTAATTCTGTTTTCAATTTGATTCACCTGTCTGATTTCACCGGTTAAACCAATCTCACCAATGAAAACTGTTTTCTTGGAAGGAATAACATCTTGCTTGCAGCTGACTATTGACATTGCAATGGATAAATCAAGAGCTGGTTCATAACTGCTTAGACCACCAACAAGGTTTACAAACAAATCATGTTTTGAAAAATTAAATCCGATTCGTCGCTCTAAAATAGCAATGATTTGCAAGACTCTGTTGTAATCGAGTCCATTAGCAACTCTACGTGGAGTGGTATAGGTGGTTCCGCCTACAAGTGCCTGGACTTCTGCAATAATTGTTTTACTTCCTTCTATCAGTGCAGAATAAGTGCTTCCTGGTACAGGTTCTTTATTCTGAGACATGAAAAGAAAACTGGGATTTGATATTGCCTTTAAACCTGTATCCTTCATCTCAAAAACGGAAATTTCATTTGTGCATCCAAAGCGATTTTTTGTAGCACGCAGAACTCTGAAGTTATGAAACTTCTCTCCTTCAAAATATAAAACAGTGTCTACAATATGTTCTAAAACTTTTGGACCTGCAATCAGCCCTTCTTTATTTACATGCCCGACTAAAATTGTGGTTATATTTTTATCTTTTGCAAGTCTTAGAATCTTGTTTGCACATTCTCTTACCTGACTTACATTTCCAGCTGAAGATTCAAGCTCGGGATGATATATTGCCTGAATAGAATCGATTATTAAAAACTCTGGTTTTTCTTTTTCAATAAGGTTTATTATCGTCTCGAGATTATTTTCGGCAAGTAAAAGCAAATTCTCACTGTCCAAATTTAACCTCTGTGCGCGAAGTTTAATTTGATAGATGGATTCTTCTGCTGTTATATAGGCTACCTTTGTTGAGGCAGGTTTCAAACCTGCCTTTACTTGTGATAAATCATCAGCTACCTGAAGTAAAATCGTTGACTTTCCGATGCCCGGTTCACCGGCAAGCAAAACTAGAGATCCCTGTACAAATCCACCCCCAAGGACATTATCCAATTCTTTATCAAATGATTTTATTCTTTGTAAATTTTCAATATTTATAGAAGCAGATGAACTGAAAGAATTATCTAAATCAATTAAATTGGATTTTGTGGATTTTTTATGAACAACTTCTTCTATTAAGGTATTCCATGAATTGCATTCTGGACATTTGCCTAAATAGCTTAAGGTTGTGTGACCACATTCTTGGCATGTCCATTTAGTTGAAGTTTTAGCCATTTTTTTATTCCGCAACACAATTTTCTAATAAAATTGTGTTGCTTTGCAGAGTACTCCTGGTATTTTTTGCTTATCATTATCCAGGTTTTGCCTAATGAACAGGTCAAAACCTTTATTTGTGAATTCGTTACACATAGTTAGTTAAATAATTAACTAATGTTCTTACCCCGACTCCTGTTGGTCCTTTTGGACCATATTCATTTTCTTTATCAATCCACGATGGACCAGCAATATCTATATGAACCCACGGAATATCAGCTACAAATTTTTCGATAAATACAGCCCCGTTTTGTGCACCGGATTTACCCTTTGATCCGGTGTTAATCATATCTGCAATATCACTTTTTATTTTTTCTCTATCCTCGTCAAAAAGCGGTAGCTGCCACATTCTTTCACCGGCTTCATTTCCAGCTCTTATGATTTTATCTGCAAGTTCTTGATTATTTGTCATAACTCCATTTGCTGTATCACCAAGTGCAACGACACATGCACCGGTTAATGTAGCAAGATCAATAATTTCATCAGGCTTTTGTTTTACTACATAAGATACGGCATCAGCTAAAGTGACACGTCCTTCAGCATCAGTATTTAAAACTTCAATTGTTTTTCCAGCCATTGAGCGGATAACATCACCGGGTCTGTATGCCTTTCCGCCTGGCATATTTTCAGTAGCTGCAACTATCATGGTAACTGCAACATCTGGCTGAAGCTCTCTCATTGTACTCATTGTGCCGATTACTGCAGCAGAACCGGACATGTCATCTTTCATGGTTTCCATTGAATTGGCTGGTTTAAGTGAAAGCCCGCCGGAATCAAAAGTAATCCCTTTACCTACAATTGCAATGTGTTTTTTAGGTTTGCCTTTTGGAGTGTATTTAATTTCAATAAACTTTGGCGGTTCATTGCTTCCTTGTGCTACAGCAAGAAATGCACCCATTCCAAGTTTTTCACATGCTTCACGATCTAAAACTTTGATTTTTAGTTTATTTTCTTTTGCTACTTTCCTGGCTATGTTTGCAATTTTTGTAGGAGTCATGGTTATTGCTGATTCAGTAACCATATCTCTTGCTAGAGCTTGTGCTTTTGCAACAATGTTTCCTTTCTTAACTCCTGCTTCTATGTCTTTTAATTTTGATTTATCTGTTTCAGCAATAATTAAAGTCTGAATTTCTTTTTTAGGTTCTTTTTTGTCTTTTGATTTAAACTTATCAAATTCATAAATTGCCAGCTGTGAAACTTCTGTCAAGGTCTGTGCAGCATCTTTTGTATCTATTTTTCCGGTACCGACTCCATGTAAAATAGTGCAAGCTGTTTTTGCTTTTTCTCTTTTTGCTGTGCGAATTGCTGCTGCAGATGCTTTTCTAACAGCATTTAGATCAAACTTTTCTTTCTCACCAAGTCCTACAATGATTACTTTTTTTGCAGGGATTGAACCATTTGTTCTTATAGTTAAAGTGCTTCCAATCTTTCCTTTAAAGTCTTCTTCTTTTATTATCTTTTTAATTAACCCGTCAAGGGCAAGATTAACCGCTCCAGTTCCTCCGCGTAGAGTCACGCCATGGCGTGACTCTACTTCAAATAAATTTATAATTAACACATCGCATGGAATATTTTCGAGTTTTTGATTCTTTAGAATTATTTTCATTACTTCTTATTATCCTTTCTTAAAACCTGTAAAACCAATTCTAACTCGTTGAGGCTGTCGAGGCAGGTTTTAAACCTGCCTTTACAATGTTCATTATTATATTTTTTGACAAGTACTATATTTGTTGTATAATAAAAAGTCCTTGGTGTGAATGCGGCTGGAACACACCCGTTCCCATTCCGAACACGACAGTAAAGACAGCTAGCAGCGACAATATTTAAATCGCAAGGTTTTGAGAAGATAGCCATGCGCCAGGGACTTATAAAGAACCTCTGAGAAGATCGGAGGTTCTTTTTTTTATGCAGCTAAGGGATTTTTGTTTTTAATGTGTTTGTGAAAATTTTAAGTAAAATTATCTAGTCTAGGGTTTTAATTTTTAGCTCCAAGTGCTTTAGCTGCTTGTGCTTGTGTCATCTTACCACCGCCTGGTAGTTTGTCTAAAGCTGCTGCACCTTCTCCACCTGCTTTTGCATAAAATGGTGAAAGGTTTGGATCTGATGATCTGTTTTTTAGTTTTGAAATTCTATCTGAATTCTTTCCAATACTTTCTGCAACTCCAGGCAATTTGTCTTTAAATTGTTCTATTAATTCAATGTTTTCAACTGCTATAGATGGATCCATTCCGCCTTTTTCTGCAATTGCCAGTGTTGCTCTAATATATTTATCTACTTCTTTTTTGCTGAAAGCCTGTGTAAATGAAGTGTTACCTTTTACGATTTGCTCTTCTATTTTGCCGACAAATGCGCATACTTGAGCTTGAGCACTTAATATTGCTTTTTCATCTTTACTGAGTCCTTTTTTTGCCTGTGATATGGCTTTATTAATTTGCCTAGCTCTTTCAGCTAGAACGGCTTTTCCATCATGAATATTTAATTCTCCACCCATGGTTACTTTAAGTGCTGTTTTATCAGCTTTTTTAATTGGTAACTTATTTATAGAACTACTAACTAATGCACCATCATGATGATCTAAAAATCTTCTTAGTTTTTGAAATTCAGCGACTACAGCTGTATGTGTTTCTTTAGGGGCTAGTGATCCTGGTGTTAGTTGAAACAGTAAAAACATCTTTAAATTTCTCCTCAAATAACTTCTTGAATATTATATTAAACAGATCAGAAACTTTTTTCAATCTAATATAGTTTGATTATGACATAACCGAATCTTAAAATGCAATACTAAATATTAAAAGAAAATGAAAGTTTGTTTTAACCTTTGTATGAATATAGATGCATTTTACTAAATTATTCTACAGGTTAAAAGGTTAAAATGATTTTTGCTTTTATTGATTCATTTACATACGTTAAGAAAAAAGGTTAAGATATTAGGTTAAAACTTTCTATGTCTGTAATAAAAACAAAAAGCGATTTAGTGGAAAATTGGTTAAGCATTGCACGGGATAAAAAGACCAATTCTGAGCAGTTTCGTGCTGCTATGGAAAATATTGGACTTTTATTATTTTCAGAAGCAGTAAACGATGTAAAAGGTTTAACTACAAAACAGCATATAAAAACCCCACTCATAAAAACACAGGTAAGGTACCTTGATCAAAAAAATATTTATATAATTCCAGTTTTACGTGCAGGACTTTCAATGTTGTCCGGGATAAGAAGATTGGTTCCTGAAGCAAAGGTAGCGCATGTTGGTTTGTATAGAAATGAAAACACTCTTGAACCACATTGGTATCTTGATAAACTTCCAAAAAAAATCACAAAGCGTTCCACATTTTTTATTCTTGAACCCATGATTGCAACCGCTGGAACTATTACACAGGTTATACAAAGAATAGTAATTTTAGGGTCTGTGAAAATCTTTGTAATTAGTTCATTAATTTCAGGACAGGCTAAAAAGAAACTTGAGGAAAAATTCCCGATGGTGAATTTTCATGTTGCAGGGATTGATCCAATGCTAAATCATAAAGGCTATATTGTCCCTGGATTAGGAGATGCTGGCGACAGAGCGTTTAATATGTAATGTTGGGGCAGGTCAGGTTGGGGCAGACCTATGTGTCTGCCTCAGGATAAAGGAACCAAATGGAAAAGTCAAAAATACAAAATATTCACGCTAGAGAAATATTAGATTCACGTGGGAATCCTACTGTTGAAGTTGAAGTGGAATTATCAAATTGTAATATTGGCAGAGCAGCTGTTCCATCCGGGGCAAGTACCGGAGCATTTGAGGCAGTTGAATTACGTGACGGTGATAAGAAAAGATATTTAGGGAAAGGTGTATTAAAAGCAGTCCAAAATGTAAATGAAATTATTGCAAAGAAACTTTCCGGGAAAGAGGTTGAGTTAACTTTAAAAGGTCAAAAAGAAATTGATGATTTATTAATTGAACTTGATGGAACTGAAAATAAAAGCAAGCTTGGAGCAAATGCAATTTTAGGTGTTAGCTTAGCGCTGACGCGGGCAATGTCGAATGCGTTACATTTACCATTGTATGAATTTATTGGTAGAGGTTTGCCATGGCAAACCTCTACAGGCGGTTCACGAGGAAGCTATCTTCTTCCCGTTCCTATGATGAACATTTTAAATGGTGGCAAACATGCTCTGGATTCTGTGGATCTTCAGGAATTTATGATCATGCCAATTGGTGCAGGTTCATTTAATGAAGCTTTACGCTGGTGTGCAGAAGTCTATCACACATTGAAATCAACTCTTCACTCTAAAGGAATGAATACTTCAATTGGTGATGAGGGTGGATTTGCTCCATCGCTTAAAACAAATAAAGAAGCAATTGAACTGATTCTTCAGGCAGTTGATAAAGCTGGATATAAAGCCGGCAGGGATTTTTACATAACAATTGACGCTGCATCTACAGAGTTATATAAGGAAGGGAAGTATGTTCTTTCAAAAGAAGGGAAAATATTGACTTCTGAGCAGATGATTGACTTTTATTCTAAGTGGGTTAATGAATATCCAATATTCTCTATTGAAGATCCCTTAAGTGAAGATGACTGGGAAGGCTGGACAAATATAACAAAAATATTAGGAAACAAGGTGCAGATAGTTGGAGACGATCTGTTTGTTACAAATATTGAAAGACTAAAAAGAGGTGTAAGTGAAAAGTGTGCAAATTCTATTTTGATAAAACTAAATCAAATAGGGACACTGACGGAGACTCTTGAAACCATGACTTATGCAAAATCTAAAAATTATAGCTGTGTGGTAAGTCATAGAAGCGGTGAAACTGAAGATACTTTTATAAGTGATTTATCTGCAGCTACTTCATGTGGTCAGATTAAAACCGGTGCTCCAGCAAGAACTGATCGCGTTGCAAAATACAACCAGCTTTTAAGAATAGAAGAGCAATTGGGGAAAGATGCTGTTTATAGTGGAACAAAACTTTTGGAAAATTGTAAAGTTAATGTTAAATAAGGATTCTGTTATTATGCGTCATTGCGAGGAGCGAGAGCGACGAAGCAATCTCCAAAACGTTAGTAGATTGCCACGTCGATTCTTTCAGAATCTCCTCGCAATGACGTGTGTCGGATTGATTTATATAACAAATGTTTCTTATGCCCAAACTACCCGCATTCTCGAAGATGAAAAAAACAATATAGAGATCTATGAAAATGTTAACAAAGCTGTTGTAAACATTACTACAAGACGTGTACAAGTTAATGAATTCTTCCTGTTAGCGGTTCCTTCTGAAGGCAGTGCTTCTGGATTTGTTATTGATAAGCAGGGGCATATTTTAACTAACTATCATGTGATTGAAAATGCAAAAGATTTAGTGATTACTCTTTATAATGGTCAGCCTTATCAGGCAAAACTTATTGGAGTTGATCCTGATGATGATATAGCAATAGTTAAAATTGAAATACCTCCTGAAAAGTTGTTTCCAGGGATGTTGGATCCTGGTTCTGAATTAAAAGTAGGGCAAAAAGTTTTAGCTATTGGAAATCCATTTGGTCTCGATAGAACTTTAACCACAGGAATTATCAGCAGCCTTGGAAGAGCTTTAAGGTCTGAAAATAATAGATTAATTAAAGGAATAATTCAAACAGATGCAGCGATTAATCCTGGTAATTCAGGTGGACCACTATTAAACAGTAATGGATATATTATTGGGGTGAATACTGCGATTGTAAGTAAGGTTGGGCAAAGCGCCGGAATAGGTTTTGCTATCCCTATAAAAACAGTAAAAAAAGTTATTAAGGATTTAATTGCTTATGGTTATGTGATAAGAACAAACATTGGTATATTGCAGGCTTATGAAACAGGAAATGGACTTTTAATTACACAACTGGAACCAAATGGTCCGGCTCAAGCTGCCGGACTTAGTGGTCCTAGATTAATTGTTCAGAGAAGGGGTGCTATTGAATACAGATCAATAGATCACTCTGCTGCAGATTTAATTACTGCAGTTGATGGTAAAGAAATAAAAACATTTGATGAGTTGCTGGACTATATAGAATTAAAGAAGCCCGGAAATGTAGTTAATGTTTCTATTATTAGAGGAAAGAAAAGATTAACAATTCCAGTAACACTTGGGAAATCAAAAGCAGTATAGGGTTACCTCCTGGATTATTAAATAAAATTTATCTTTTACCTTATAGATAAGATATCTTTATGACAAATATCACTTGAAATTTTTTTCATGGGGATAGCCGGTTTTATTTAAGATAATTCATTTGTATAATTAAGCTAAACAGTCGATTAACTAAAGTATGAATAACATAACCCACAAATCTATTATTAGGAATAGCTTTTTAAGCAATCAAATACTTGGTGCATTTCTTGTGTTTTCTTACTTTTTAGTGTATGGAATTACTGCTCAGAGTGCATTATTTGGGGTCCAGCTTCTTTATTTTCTAAGTTCGGTTATATTTGCAGGGTTCATTTTTTATGTAAGAGATCCAGAGGTTCAAAAACAGAAAGTTAAAAAAGGGATTTTATTTAGCCAGATTGTTGGTACAGGCTTGATTTTTGCTTATCTTTTAATCTATGGGATTTCAAGCGTGGCTTTGTTAAAAGGATTTCAATTGGTGTTTTTTATGAGTTCATATATTTTTGTTATGTCAGTAGTTTACTTAAGGGATCCTGAACGTATTAAAAAACAGGAAGAGATATCTGCTTCTATTACGCATAGTCCTTTTATAGAAAGAAATCCATGCTTTGTAAACAGCAAGGATTTAAGCTGGTTAGTCAGGGAAGTAAATAGTGCGTTGTCAGTAATTATTGGATTTTCTGAACTTTTGCTGAAAAGAGAGCACAGTGAAGTTGAAAAAGAATATATGCTGAGAAATATTTATGAACATTCTCTTTGTATCAATAATAGTATTAGTAAAGTTTCATCGTTACTTCCTGATTCTATTACTAAGCCAAAACAAACGCATGAAGTCGCTGATTTATTGGCAGATAAAAACTTTGTATAAAGCTTAAAACCATTCTCCTGTATAATATTTGCCATGCCGCTGTGGCGAAATGGCAAACGCAGTTGACTCAAAATCAGCCGGGAGCAATCCCTTGTCGGTTCAAGTCCGACCAGCGGCAATTCTAGAGAATCAGAGGTCAGAGATCAGAGGATCAGAGATCAGAGGATCAGAAAGAACATAAGCAAAAATCTGAGCAAGTATAAGGTAATGGCAGGTTTCCTACTTTAGGCAGGTCTACTTATTGCGGAAAAATCTGCCACTACTTGACAATATATTAGGTAAGACTATATAGTGATAGATAATAACAAGAGAATCACAATATACTCATATACAAGTTGACATTAAATGCCAGGGAAAATATAATTTTAACCCTGCTTGCTTGTTTTTCTAAAAAAATAAATTGTTTTATTTGATTAAGATATTGAGGTAATAAATGACAGTTAAAACGCCTGAGCGTGTGCAACCCTACGCAAAGGCTGGCCAAAGAACTGCGGTTCTTCCAGATCTGGCTGAAATTCAAAAAGCTTCCTTTGAATGGTTCTTAAGAGAAGGACTTTCTGAGGAATTAAAATCATTTTCACCAATTCGTGATTACACTGGCCGATTAGAGTTGTATTTTTTACACGATAATTATTCTTTTGAAGATCATACGGAACCTAAGAAAGCAAAAACTCCACAGGAAGCTCGTGATAATGATCAGAGCTATACAAAGAAACTTTATATTCAGATGCGCCTTGTCAATCGTGACACGGGTGAAATAAAAGAAAATAAAATGTTTGTAGGGGAAATCCCGATGATGACTGATCGTGGGACATTCATTATTAATGGTGCAGAGAGAGTGGTGGTTTCTCAGATTGTAAGATCACCTGGAATATATTACAAACGTGAAGTTGATCCAAATGGAAAAAGAACATTTAATGCAACCCTTATTCCAAACAGAGGAGCATGGTTAAAACTTGAATCTGATAATAATGACATTGTTCATGTAAAAATTGACAAGAATAGAAAATTATATGCTACTACTTTATTAAAAGCACTTGGTTATACAGCAAATGAAATGGAAACACTTTTCCATCATTTTGACTTTTTGCACAAAACCTTGGAAAAAGATCCAGCTGATAACAGAGAACAGGCATTAATTGAAGTCTATAAAAAATTAAGGCCCGGGGATCCTACAAGTGTTGAAGGTGGAAGGCAAATATTAGAATCAAGATTTTTTGATGATAAAAGATATAACCTTGGCAAAGTAGGTCGTTATAAAATAAATAAAAAACTTACCTTATCTGTCCCTGAAGATACAAGAGTTTTAACTCGTGATGATATTGTTGCATCAATAGATTATTTAATAAACCTCCATTATGATGAAGGTCAAATTGATGATATTGATCATTTGGGAAACAGAAGGATTAGATCAGTTGGTGAGCTTTTACAAAACCAGTTCAGGGTAGGTCTTTCAAGACTAGAAAGAATTATTAAAGAAAGAATGACTTTGCAGGATGCGGATACTTTAACACCTGCAAATCTTTTAAATCCAAAACCATTAATTGCTGCAATCAGGGAATTCTTTGGTTCATCTCAGTTAAGTCAGTTTATGGATCAAACAAATGCACTTGCTGAATTGACACATAAAAGAAGATTATCAGCGTTAGGTCCCGGCGGTTTATCCAGAGAACGTGCAGGCTTTGCAGTTCGTGATATTCATCCAAGCCATTATGGAAGAATATGTCCTGTAGAAACTCCGGAAGGTCCAAATGCAGGTTTGATTGGGTCTCTTGCTACTCATGCACGTGTTAATCAATATGGTTTTATAGAAACACCTTATAAAAAAGTAGTAAGTGGTATTGTTTCTAACGAAGTTCAATATCTGTCTGCTGATGAGGAAGATAATTTTAGAGTTGCTCCTGGTGATGTTCCTTTAAACGAAGATGGATCTTTTAAAGCAGAGTTTATACCTGTCAGATATAAGAGTGAGTTTATTGTAGTGCCGCCTGAAGAAGTGGATTTTGTAGGTGTAAGTCCTATTCAGATAGTTTCTGTAGGAACCGCGTTGATTCCATTTCTTGAGCATGATGATGCAAACAGAGCTTTAATGGGTTCAAACATGCAGCGTCAATCGGTGCCGCTTATTACTACAGAGAGACCTTATGTTGGTACGGGCATTGAAAAGCAGACAGCAAGAGACTCTGGTATGGTTATTGTTGCAAATGATTTTGGCGAAGTCACTTATGTAAGTTCCCAGAAAATCAGAATTAAATACAAATCATTCAATCATGAAGTTGAATATACCCTGACAAAATTTAACAGAAGTAATCAGGACACCTGTTTAAACCAAAAGCCAATTGTAAGTGTTGGTGACAAAATTATTCCGGGTCAGATCCTTGCTGATGGACCAGCAACAGACTGTGGTGAACTTGCACTGGGGAAAAATATTCTTGTTGCATTTATGCCATGGGAAGGATATAACTTTGAAGATGCTATTTTAATCAGCGAAAAATTAGTTATGGATGATGTTTTTACATCCATTCATATAGAAAAATTAGAAATTGATGCCAGATCTACAAAACTTGGACCTGAAGAAATAACAAGAGAAGTGCCAAATGTTTCTGAAGAAGCATTAAGGCATCTGGATGAAAGCGGAATTGTAAGAATAGGTGCAAGAGTATATCCTGATGATGTTCTGGTTGGAAAAATTACTCCAAAAGGAGAATCTGATCACCCTCCTGAAGAGAGGCTTTTAAGAGCAATCTTTGGTGAAAAGGCAAGAGATGTCAGGGATAATTCCTTAAGAGTGCCGCATGGTGAAGGTGGAAGAGTTGTTGATGTAAAAGTTTTTGATCGTGAAAAGGGAGATGAGTTACCTCCTGTAGCAAATAAAGTTGTTCGTGTTTTTATTGCTCAGAAGAGAAAAGTTTCAGTAGGTGATAAGGTTGCAGGACGACATGGTAATAAAGGTATAATTGCAAAAATTTTACCTGTTGAAGATATGCCGTTTTTACCAGATGGTACTCCCGTAGATATTGTTCTAAATCCGCTTGGTGTGCCAAGTCGTATGAATATCGGACAAACCTATGAAACAATGCTTGGCTTAGCTTCAATGTTAAATGGTATACACTATGAAGTTCCGCCTTTTGATGAAATGTATGGTCAGGAAGCAAGTAAAACACTTGTTACTAATGAAATTAATGCTGCAAAAAAAGAAAAAAATATTGAGTGGATTAATGATAACGGTAAAGTTCAATTAACTGATGGCAGAACTGGTGAACTTTTTGACAATCCATGTTCAGTTGGGAAAATCTATATGATGAAACTTGTTCACCTTGTGGATGACAAGATTCATGCAAGGAGTACAGGTCCTTATAGTTTGGTAACACAGCAGCCTCTTGGTGGAAAAGCTCAGTTTGGTGGTCAAAGACTTGGTGAAATGGAATGCTGGGCACTTGAAGCATATGGAGCGGCATACACACTGCAGGAAATGCTCACAGTAAAATCTGATGATGTTTCAGGTAGAAGTCGTGCTTATGAAGCAATTGTAAAAGGTGAAAATATTCCAAGACCTGGAGTGCCTGAATCATTTAAGGTGCTGGTCAGAGAACTTCAATCTCTTGGTTTGGATGTAACAGTTCTAAGAAGAGCACGGGAAGGTAATGATGAAGAAATTGATTTAACAAATGATGAAACAGACCAAAGAAGAGTTCAATCTAATGTTTCATTATCAAGTCGTGATATTGGACTTGAAGAAGAGCTTCAGGGGCTGCGTTCTAAAGTCGAACCTTTAGTAGCAGTAAATGCTCCGACTAAAGATTTAGATTCTGAAAAAGAGTCAGGTGAAAAAGAGTCAGGTGAAAAAGAATCAGGTGAAAAAGAATCAAAAGAAGAATCTTTTGAGGAAGTATCACTGGATGTGCTTGAACAGGAAGAAGATTTAGGAAAAGAATAAAAATATTAAAGGCAGGAAAAGTGGCAATTCAGGAAAGTACAACAAAATCAAATGGAAGTTTAAGCGGTCTCTCGGTTTTTGATCGTTTTAATCATCTTCAGGTTAAAGTTGCTTCACCTTCAAGAGTAATGGGATGGTCGTTTGGTGAAGTTACCAAACCTGAAACCATTAATTATAGAACTTTAAAGCCTGAAAAAGATGGTTTGTTCTGTGAGAGAATTTTTGGACCTACAAAGGATTGGGAATGTTATTGTGGAAAATATAAAAGAGTTAGGCATAAAGGAATTATATGTGAGCGATGTGGTGTTGAAGTAACTGAATCAAAAGTCAGAAGACATAGAATGGGTCATATTAAACTGGCTGCACCGGTTTGTCATATTTGGTTTTTAAAAGGTATCCCAAGTTATATGAGTCTGCTTAGTGATGTTCCACTTAGAGATCTGGAACAGGTGATTTATTTTAACCAGTATATAGTTTTAAATCCTGGGAATGTTGAAACAATTGTAAAATACCAATTATTAACAGAAGAAGAATATGATTTGTTAAGTAATGATGAAAATGCTCAGTTTGAAGTTGCGATTGGAGCAGAGGCCCTGAAGCTTATTTTAGAAGAGACTGCCAAGCCTATTTATGAATTTCCTGATGCAAAGACAAGGGATGAAAGAGGAGAATTAAAATCTTTACCTGGATTGGAAGAGCTTGCCATAAAATTAAGACAAGAGCTAGCAGGCAGCAGCGGCAGTCAGCAAAGAAGAGCAAAAATCATTAAAAGACTTAGACTGGTAGAAAGTTTAATTCTTTCAAAGACAGATCCAACTTCAATGATATTAGAAGTTCTGCCTGTTACTCCTCCTGATTTACGTCCAATGGTTCAGTTAGATGGCGGCAGATTTGCAACCAGTGATTTAAATGATTTATATAGAAGGGTAATTAACCGAAATAACAGGCTTGCAAGATTGCTTGATATGGGTGCTCCTGAAATTATTGTACGTAATGAAAAAAGAATGCTTCAGGAAGCAGTTGATGCGTTAATTGATAATGGCAGAAGAGGCAGGGTAGTTACCGGATCAAATGGAAGACCACTGAAATCTCTTTCAAATATTATTGAAGGGAAACAGGGGAGATTCCGTCAAAACCTTCTTGGGAAACGGGTTGACTATTCTGGTCGTTCAGTTATTGTGGTTGGACCTCAGTTAAGAGTTCATCAGTGTGGTTTACCAAGAGAAATGGCTATTGAATTATTTAAACCATTTGTAATTAATAAATTAATAGAGCGTCAAATTTGTCAGAATATTAAGTCAGCTAAAAAACAAATTGAAAAAGGTACCTCAATTGTCTGGGAAATTCTTGAACAGGTAATCCAAGGTCACCCTGTCCTATTAAATCGTGCACCAACATTACACAGATTAGGTATTCAGGCATTTGAGCCGGTCTTAGTAGAAGGAAGAGCAATTCAGTTACATCCACTTGTTTGTGCAGCATTTAATGCAGATTTTGATGGTGATCAAATGGCTGTTCATATCCCCCTGTCAGTTGAAGCACAGTCTGAAGCAAGAATGCTTATGATGGCATTTAATAATATTCTTTTACCAGCCAGTGGGAAGCCTACAATTACTCCAACTCAAGATATGGTATTAGGAATCTATTATTTAACGGTTGAAAAATCACGTTCAGATGATCCGAGTGTTTGTAAAGGTGCAGGAATGAACTTTTATAGTTTCCAGGATGCGATTGCAGCATATGAAGCTAGTGTTCTGGATTTACATGCAAAAATTAATGTAAGAGATGAAAACAGTAAAAGAATTTCTACTACAGTAGGACGAATTATTTTCAACCAGACAATTAGAGAGACATTTGACATTAAATAATTTTTAAAAGGGAGATAAGTAACAATGGTTCAGACAGTTAAAAGCAAAGAAACATTAGAATTTCAGAATTTTACTATTGATAAAAAGAAACTCTCAAGACTTGTTCTTGAAATTTATGAAAAATATGGTTCAGCTATAGCAAGTGATGTTGCAGATTCTCTGAAAGCTTTAGGATTTCATTATGCAACTAAAGCAGGTGTAACTATAAGTATTGAAGACTTAACAGTTCCAGAAGCTAAGAAAGATTTAATCAGTTCTGCAGAGAAGCAGATTGAAGATGCACAAAAAAAGTTTGAAAGAGGAGATATTACTGAAGTAGAAAGATATAATAAAGTTATTGATACCTGGTCAGAAACCACTGAAAAACTAACCGAAAAAGTTGTTGAAAGATTTGATAGACTTAATCCTGTTTATATGATGGCATTTTCAGGTGCAAGAGGTAATCTTAGTCAGGTACGTCAGCTTGTTGGGATGAGAGGATTAATGGCTGATTCTCAAGGACAAATCATTGACTTGCCGATTAAAGCAAATTTTAAAGAAGGTTTGAACGTTACTGAATATATTATTTCAAGTTATGGTGCAAGAAAAGGTCTGGTTGACACTGCATTAAAGACAGCAGATTCAGGGTATTTAACAAGAAGACTTGTTGATGTTGCTCAGGATGTAACTGTTCGCAGTCATGACTGTGGGAGCAAAAGAGGTGTTGTTGTTCATGCATTGTTTGAAGGTGAAAAATTGACTGTAGGAATTGTTGATAGGGTAATTGGACGTGTTGCTGTAGAAGATATTCTAAGCCTAAAAACCAAAGAAGTTATTGTTAAAAGTAATGAACTGATTGACAGGAAAAAATCAAAATTAATAGAAGAGCATGGAGTCGCTTCAGCTAAAGTGAGATCTCCGCTTGTATGTGATTTGCCGTATGGTATTTGCCAAACATGTTATGGATGGAGTCTAACTACAAATACGCTGGTAGATATTGGTGAAGCAATAGGTATAATTGCCGCTCAGTCTATTGGTGAACCTGGTACACAGCTTACAATGAGAACATTCCATACTGGTGGGGTGGTTGCAGGTGGTGCAAAGAGAACTCAGATTAAGTCTCCGGTAACGGATGTTTTAAAATTTGATATTCCCGTGAAAGAGATCAGAACAAGATACGGGGATACTGTTTTGCAAACCACAAAAGAAGGAAAAATTAAAATCGGGAAAGATGACTTTTTCCTGCCTATAGCTTCACAAATCAGATTCAAAAGCGGAGCTAAGGTGGAAAAAGATGCAGTTATTGCTGAGTATACAGAGGTTCAGCAAAAGGGACTTATTGAAAGAGCAACAAAAGATATCATTTCAGATCATTCAGGGCAAATTTTATTTGAAGGTTTTTCTGTCGATGAAAAAAGAGATCGCCAGGGGAATATTTCTAAAACCGCAAACAAAAACGGAATTATCTGGGTTATGGAAGGTGATGTTTATAATCTTCCTGTTGGTAGTAAGTTGATTCCACAGGATGCCCAGCATGTAAAAATAAGTGATGTGCTTGCAGAAACATTAATTATTTCGGAACGCGGTGGTGAAGTACGTTTTAACAATGATCTCGTAATTGAAGAAGTTAAAGTTGGAAAAGAAAAAATCAGAAGACTTATACAGGGGCGTGAAGTTAGTATTGTCATTGCAAGGGTTGGAGCGGAAAATGCAAAATTAGAAGCTACAAAACAAGGCAATTCATGGAAAGTGAAAGCCACTAAAACAAATCCTGAAGAGACTTACACTATTAAGGTTGTCCCTGGTGAAACTATTGAAAATAAGAGTGTTATAGCTGAACTTGTAGATGATGGAGTTCTAGCTGTAACAACTGCGGGTGAAATTAGATATGATGGTTTAGAAGTAGATGAGTCCAGGATTATTACTCAGCCCGGTAAAATTATTTTTATTCCAGAAGAAGTTCATTACTTAAGTAAAGATGTAAGTTTAAAGCTTGTTGAAAATGAAGATTGTGTAAAAGCCGGGCAGGAAATTGTAAAAGATGTTTTCACCCATCTGGATGGAATTATTGAAATTAAAATTGACAATGACATTATCCATGAAGTCATTGTAAGACCTGGCGAATTGTTTGATATTCCGGAACCAACACAGCTACAGTGTGAAGATGGAGAAATAGTTAAAGAAGGTGCAGAAATTTATCCTGGTATAAAAGCTAATGATACAAAAGTTGTATCTATTATGGAAAATGAAGAAAAGGGGACAGTGAAGCTCCTTTTAAGACCTGTTCAGACATTTGCAATTGAACCTAAGAAGGTGTTTATCCAGGGATATTCTACTGATTCAAATATTGCATTATTGGCTGTTACGCAGATGCTTTATCGTGACGGCGAAAGAGTAAGAAACTTTAACGGTGGGCCGCTTTCAAAAACGAGCTTAGTTCTTACTATGGGTGGTGATCTGTCTGCTTTAAAAGGAAAAGTTGAAGTTGGGCAAGCTGATGTAAAACAGGAATTACAAATCATAGTTCAGGAAAATATTGTTTTAAGGAGAGAACAGGATACAAACGTTACACAGCTTCTGATACATGATCATGATCATATTGCTCCAGGAGTTGCTTTAGCAAAGACTCAGGTTTTAGCCAGATCCACTGGTGAGGTAAGTTTAAGTACACAACAGGAAAAAAGACTGCTGTTAATTACAAGCAATGATTTAATTAAACAGGAAACTACTGCAAAACCATCTGTAAAAGTTAGTGATTTTGTTAAGATGGGGGATAGAATAGTCGGGGATACTGAGTCAGCATGTTCTGGTCAAGTTGTATCAATAGAACAAAAATCAGTAATAATTAGAAAAGGAAGGCCTTACCTTGTTAATACCGGTGCTCAATTGCAGTGTGATCAGGGGCATTTGGTACAAAGAGGTGATCAGTTAGCTGCATTAATTTACGAGAGGGTAAAAACTGCAGATATTGTTCAGGGTTTACCACGTGTTGAAGAATTATTGGAAGGAAGAAAACCCAAAGATGCTGCAATTTTATCTGAGTTCAATGCAAAGGTAAAAATTATTGAGGAAGATGATGCAAGAAGATTAATTTTGGTTTCTGGAGAAATGGAACATGAAGTAGCTATTCTGTCAGGATTAAATGTAATTGTTGAAAATGGACAGACTGTAAAGGTTGGAGAGCCCTTAACTGATGGTCCTGCAAATCCACATGATATTTTAAATCTGCTTGGTGTTGAAGCTGTTCAGCAATATCTTCTGGATGAAGTTCAAAAAGTGTATAGAAGTCAAGGTGTTGAAATTGCTGATAAGCACGTTGAAACAATTATTAGACAAATGACTCGTAAGGTAAGGATTGAAGATGCTGGTGATACGATTCTTCTTCCGGGGGAGCTTGTTGAATTTAAAGATATAAAAAAAGAAACAGACAAAGCAAGAAAATTAATTTCCAAGGATGCAAGACCACCTGCTTATAAACCAATGCTACTGGGTATTACAAAAGCAAGTTTAAATACTGAAAGCTTTATTTCTGCTGCAAGCTTCCAGGAAACTACTAGAATCCTTTCTGAAGCTGCAATTCAGGGGAAGAAAGACTGGCTTAGAGGATTAAAAGAAAATGTTATTATTGGACGTTTAATTCCGGCAGGTACTGGTTATTTATATTCCAGAGCTTTAGAATCAAATATTCCTGATTATGGACAACTAACTTCTGAAGGATTTGCTGTTGAGCCAAGCTTAAATTAATGTAGGTGCTGACCACGTAGGTGCTAGTCGTGACTAGCACCTACGTTATTCATTTCTTCTAATCCTCTTCTTCTTCGTGCAGAGAAATAAATATCTTGAGCACTGTCTTTTAATCTTCTCCCAATTTCTACCAAATGCTTAATACTGCCACTTGATTCTTTGAGTCTATTTTCACCAAGGATAAAACCAAAGTCAAATATATCTGCAACTGTAGAAGTTAACCATAAATCCGGGAGTGTAATGAAAGGAAACAGTTTATTTCTGTCTTTATCACTATGTGTTAATTTTTCAGGAATATAAAATCTGAAAAAGTTATTTAACCAGGTTATCGGTCGGTCTATTACACTAAGTATACGGATTGTGCTTCTTGGAAGTCCTCCAATTCCAAGTCTACGGGCTATTGGACGGGCTATATCACCAAAGACGTTTAGCCAGTTTATTACAGGAGTAAAGCAGGCTATAGTTCTATCAAGATGCTGAGATAAGTTTATTAAACACTCTTTTCTTTTTTCAGTATTTGATTTGCTTGTCGTTTTAAATTCTCCCCACCATTTTTTTGTTTCAGTTAGATGTTCCTGGAATTTGCCTTTAACATAGTCCCACGAAATTTGATCTCCATTTGTTTTATCGCCGGAGAACCTGCTGAAGATTGTTTTATAAAGCTTGTTTGAAAAATTGGGTCCATAAGCAAGATTATTTCCCATATTTCTCCACCACATCCCATCCAGCAAGCGGACCCCAGCCCACTCCAAATCATTTGCTATTTCTGGATTTACTAAACCAAGTGCAGCCACTACAAATTTTCCTTTCGTTTGGACTTCATTATTTAATGTACCAAGTGATGGCACAGGTGAATTCTTGTCTTCTTCAGCTATAGTGAATTCTTCAGCACCTACGTTGTCATCCCAGTTTCCTTTTTTGTCTCTGTGACCGTAAATCTGGTTTCTAAACATGTCCCCACAGGCACCTGTAATTCTTTCAGTAGTAAAAACGGCTTTTCCAATCCAGGTATCATCAAAATCAGACTGCATAAGAAAGTAAGAAGGTATCTTTAGGATTGCTTCTAAAATATGAGAACGAATACTATACTTTGCCAGATTGTCAGTATCAGCTGCCCATTTTTTCTTATCATTCTCGCTTCTTTCTGGGGCATCATTCAAATATCCTGCAAATACATTTTTCTTTCCCGATGACTTTGGATTTGCATAGTCATCCTGAGGTGATATTTCACCAAGTCTATATAGGCGATTTGTGTCGGTGTTAATTGGCAGCATTATTTACTTTCTATAATATCTCTCTCAAATATTTCCTATGGCAATTGCAAAGTATCCTGCAAGCAAATGTTTGTCCATAGGCGACAAATATTTGCAAGATCTGCCACAAAATAGCGAAGTGATGTGCGTTAGCACTCACTGAGCATTGTAAAAAGCACAAACAAAACAACATACAGCTTTTTTAAAAGTTAAAAAGCCAATGTTATTTTATGTGTACAGGTTGATTCTATTAATTTGTAAACCCTGTTGTCTATAAAACCTTAACCATTAAGATGAGGATTTAGAATTTTTTAATTATTTACGATCTGGTACCTATAAGGGTTTGATATTATAGAACATATTTTGGTAATTTTAAGGAGAAATATATGAGTTTAATAGGCCAAATTTTACTAAGTTTATCAGGTTATTTTCCATCACAACAATATCAGCCACCGCATACACCGCATACAGTTCCTTATATTAAAGATGCCGAAACGGGGGTAACTATATTAGAACCTGTTGTTGGTGATGCCAATGGTTCATATATAAAAACTGATCGGCTAACTAGAGAATCAACTTTATTTGTCCTTGACCAGGCAGGTAAGGTTGTAGAACAGCGCCCCTACCGAAGGTTTGTAGCACCAAAAATAAGTTAGGGATATTATTTTGTAATAATTTTTCTTTTCACAGTATTAATATCCTTATCTCCACGACCTGATAAGTTAACCACTACCGTTTCATTTTTTTTAGTTTTAGGCATTAAATATTTTAAATAAGCGATTGCATGGGCTGATTCCAGTGCCGGAATAATTCCTTCTAATTTTGAAAGTTGGTAAAAAGCTGTTAGTGCTTCTTTATCAGAAACAGTTTTATACTGAACGATGTTTTTATCTTTTAAATATGAATGCTGTGGACCAACTCCAGGATAATCTAACCCGGCAGAAATGCTGTGTGCTTCTTTAATTATTCCATTTTTGTCCTGGAGGAGATAACTGTAGGAACCATGCAGTATGCCTGGCTTTCCAAGTGTTAATGTAGCAGCATGATGACCATTTTTTAATGATGTACCACCGGCTTCAATGCCGATTAATTTGGGTTTATTGCGATAAACCCCTACACGATTGATGAACGGATAAAAGATTCCCATAGAATTCGAGCCGCCGCCTACACAAGCCACTATGTAATCAGGAGCTTTTTTAAATTGCTTTTTCAATTCGTATCCTATTACAGACTGGAAATAACTGACAATTTGTGGATATGGGTGTGGACCAACAGTTGAACCAATAATATAGTGTGTATTTTTTATATTTGTAATCCAGTCTCTTATGGCTTCACTGGTAGCGTCTTTCAGTGTCTGAGAGCCGCTTTCAATAGGTATAACCTTTGCTCCTAACAGCTCCATTTTAAAGACATTAAGTTCTTGTCTTTTAATGTCGACCTTTCCCATATAAATTTCACAGTCAAATCCAAATAATGCACAAACTGTAGCTGTAGCTAAGCCGTGTTGACCTGCCCCGGTTTCTGCAATAATTCTTTTTTTGCCAAGCCTTTTAGCCAAGAGTGCTTGACCAATACAATTATTTATTTTGTGTGCACCGGTATGGCACAAATCCTCACGTTTTAAAAAGATTTTTGCTTTGCCATAGTGTTCTGTAAGTCTCTTTGCAAAATATAATGGCGTAGGTCTTCCTGCATAAGTTTGTAGAAGATAATTAAATTCCTCTTTAAACTTTTTATCTTTACTGTAGCTTGTAAAAGCTTTTTCCAACTCTTCTAAAGCAGGCATAATCGTTTCAGGAACAAATGTTCCGCCATATTTGCCGAAATAGCCTTTTTGTTTTGCTTTCATGACAAATATAATATTATCATTTATGTGATGTAGTGGCTTACTATAGTAAGCCACTACTTGTTCTTTACGAAGACCTTTCTGTTTGAGTGTTATATTTAGTTCATGTCCAAAAAAATCCTCATAGCCCCAAATGCATTTAAACATTCACTTACTGCAATTGAAACAGCTGAAACTATTAAATCAGCCCTTCAATCCATAAGTGGAGAGCTTTCATTTGAACTCTTACCAATAGCTGATGGTGGTGATGGGACAATTGATATTTTAAATTTTAGTTATCCGGGTTCTAAATTTGTTAAAGCTCAGGTTCACGATCCGTTAATGAGAGGAATAGAGTCTTCATGGCTATTATGGGATGAAAATACTGCAATTGTAGAACTGGCAAAGGCTTCTGGCATTGCTTTATTGAAACAAGATGAATTAAATCCTTTTTGGGCTAATACTTATGGTACTGGTGAATTAATTCTTTCTGCTTTGGATAAAGGCTGTAAAAAAATAATAATTACTGTAGGGGGCAGTGCAACTGTTGATGGGGGAATGGGTGTTCTTGAAGCACTTGGAGTTAGATTTGAAGATAAGAAAAAACATAAAGTTAAACCAGGCGGTGGGTTTCTACATTCAATAGAAAAAATCAGCTTAAGCCACATTGATAAAAGAATAAAAAATTGTGAAATATCTTTGCTTTGTGATGTTAAGATTCCACTTACAGGAGACAAAGGAGCTGTACAAAAATTTGCAACTCAAAAAGGGGCAAAAGAAGGGGAAAAAGTAATCTTGGAACAAGGAATGAAACACTTTGTAAAAGTTACAAAACAATATACTGGAAGTGATTTTGAATTAGAACCAATGGTAGGAGCTGCTGGTGGAGTAGCTTTTTCTCTTAAGGCATTTTTAAATGCAAGCTTGTTCCCGGGATTTTTATATGTGGCAAATCTGATTTCTTTGGAAGAAAAAATAAAAAAATCAGATTTAGTGATTACTGGAGAAGGTAATCTTGATAATCAGAGTTTAATGGGAAAAGGAGTAATTGAATTAGCTAAATTAGCCAAAAAACATGGTAAAAAAGTAATTGTTTTATGTGGTGATTATGATAGGAATATTAATTGGAAAGAACATTCTGTAGAACATGTGATTGAAATAAATCCTCAAGGTTTACCCCTGGAAGAGTCTTTAAAAAATACAAAACAGTTAATTTTGAAAGCTATAGAACAAAATAGTCAATTATTTAGGAATTCTTAAGGATTGCAATTTAAAGAGCATTGATTTAGAATTAATAAATATATTAAGGTAAAACTCATGAATGTGAAAAGTCGATTAGAAAGAGCAGCAGAAAATAAACAGTGGATAAAAGTTTATTTTCATGATGGCAGCGGCATTATTGGAAAAGTTATTAGGGTTGGTCAGGATTATGTGGAATTGGAAAGTTATGGATGTGACGACTTACCCCATGCCAGAAATTATGCAAAAAATATTATTCCTTTAAATTTTATTAAAATGTTTATGGTTGAATCATCTAATTTCTCTGAAGCAGAAAGAAAAAGACTTGAATATCTTAGTCAGTTGGAACACTCTACACAGGAACCTGTCCCGGAAATTGAAGGTAAATAATTAACTCTTTAACTCTTCCGCAAAATGACATGAAACAAGTTGGTTGTTATGCATCTCTAATTTGGGGACTTCATTAGTGCATTTTTCTTTTGCGATTGGACATCTTGTTCTGAAAACACAGCCGCTTGGTGGATTTGAAGGGTCAGGGATCTCTCCAGATAAGATAATCCTTTTCTTTTCTCTGATTTCTGACCTCTGACCTCTGACCTCTGGAATGGCACTAAGTAATGCAACTGTATATGGATGCTTTGGAGATTTTATTATGTCCTCTTTCCTACCAAATTCAACAATATGTCCAAGATACATTACAGCAATTTGAGTGGAAATGTAACTAACCACTGATAAATTGTGTGAAATAAATAAATAAGTCAAATCTAATTTTTGTTGAAGCTCAATAAGCAGGTTTAATATTTGTGCTTGTACAGAGACATCTAAGGCACTTACGGGCTCGTCAAGTATAAGAAACTCAGTATTTAATGATAGTGCTCTTGCTATTGCAACTCTTTGCCTTTGACCACCGGATAATTCATGAGGATATTTATTTCCAAGTTGTTCCTCAAGCCCTACAAGATTTAATAGTTCATTAACTCTTTTGTTTGTTTCTTCTTTACCTTGAATAATTTTATGTACAATAATTGGCTCACCTACGATGTCTTTTATTTTCATCCTGGGACTTAAGCTTGAGTAGGGGTTTTGAAAAACAATTTGTAATTTTTGGCGAATTGAACGGATTTCTTTATTTGAAAATGAAAATATATTTTTTCCTTTATAAATAACTGCTCCAGATGTAGGTTCTAAAAGCTTTAGGATTAACTTGCCTAAGGTGGATTTGCCGGAGCCGGATTCTCCGACAATTCCAATTATTTGTCCTTTTCTAATTTCTAGATTTATATCTTTAAGTGCCTGAACATGTCCCACTGTTCTTGACCAGAAGCCTCTCTGGATAGGGAAAAATTTTGTCAGATTTTTTACTTGAATCAGGATTGAGGAAGCAGTTTGTTCTTTTTGTTCTATACTCATTGCTTATTCCTCAATTACTGAATTTCAATTGAATCTTTATTGTCAATTTCTGAAAGGCAAACCTTGATTAATTGTTTTGGTGTAGTAGAAATATTTTTTCCAATAAAGTCAGCACTAATAGGTAATCTTCTATGTCCTCGATCGACAAGAACAAGTAATTTAACGCTGTTTGGTCTGCCAAAATCTTTTAGGGCATCCAGAGCTGCCCTTACAGTTCTGCCCTCATATAAAACATCATCTACAACAAGTACATTTTTGTTATCTAGGTTTGGAACAACACTGGATTTGCTTTGCTTTAATGATTTTCTATGATCTAAGTCATCTCTGTAAAGAGTTACATCCAGATAACCAAAAGGTATATCTACTTTTTCAATTTGAGAAATAATATCGTGAAGTCTTTTTGCCAGGAATTCTCCCCTGGTAACAATACCGACTATTACAAGGTTATTTAAGTCCACATAGTTTTCAATAACTTCATGCGCTAACCTTCTTAGGGTCTTTGTTACTTCATTACTGTCTAGTATTACGTTCATTTTTTTATATAGTCCCAAATTAGAGACATACCGCGACATGTCTCTAATTTGCTTTCCTGGATCGATTCCTTTCGTTGGATTGTATTTGTTGAGTGAATCGGACAAATGCTTTTCTCATGAATTGCTCTAGATATTATTTTAGTAGCATATAATGTAAGCATTATTATGATAGCAAAAAGTTTACCAAATCTTTTTATAGAACAAGCAACTAAAAATAACAGCAAAACAGCTGTTGAATACAGATTAAGGCGTAATGAGCCATATAGAAGTATTTCCTGGACACGTTTAAGTACTATTGTGCAGGAAGTTGCATATGGATTAATAGAGCTTGGGGTTAAAAAAGGTGATAACGTCGCTATTTTATCGGGGACAAGATATGAATGGTCAATTTTTGATTTAGCAATTCTTTCAATAGGTGCTGTTGTAGTACCCATATATCCTACTCTTCCTGAGCAGAGTGTAAATTATATTTTAAATAATTCAATGTGTGGGGTGGTGATTTTAGAAGATAAAGGGCAGCTTCAAAAGATTAGATCGCAGTGGGATAATTTGCCATCAGTTCGATATGCAGTTGTAATTGAAGATCTGGGGGACTTGCCTCAGTATGAGTCTAGAATAATCAGTTTCAAAAATCTAAAAGATAAAGGCAAATTAAATTTTGCAAATGATCCGGATTTGTTTGAAAGGCATCTAGCTGATATAGGGGAAGATGATATTGCTTCAATAATTTATACCTCCGGGACCACAGGCCCGCCAAAGGGTGTAATGCTTACACATAAAAATATTTTAAGTGTTGTGTCTTCTCTTTTGGAATTAGTGCCTTTGAAACCTAATGATAAGTTCCTTTCGTTTTTGCCGCTTTCACATGTTTTTGAAAGAGTAGGTGGGCTTCATTATGCTATATCTACAGCTACAAAAATTTGTTACTGTTCAAGTATTGATCAGATAGGACCAGCTCTTAAAGATTCCGGGGCAACAATAATGCTTGTTGTTCCAAGAATACTTGAAAAAATAGTTACAAAGATGAATCATCAGTTTGAGTCATTACCCCCTTTAAAAAAAAGATTGTTCAACTGGGCAGTTTCATGTGGGAAAAAGCTGTTAGATCTAAAGGGAAACGAAAAAACCTTTACAGTTGACTTTTTGATTTATTCTATTCAATACTTTGTTGCTGATAAGCTTGTTTTTTCTTCAATTCGTAAAAAGCTTGCTCCCAAATTAAAATGTTTTATTTCCGGAGGGGCTCCGCTTGCAAAAGAAATAGCAGAGTTCTTCTGTATTATTGGAATACCAGTACTTGAGGGCTATGGTTTAACTGAGACAACTGCTGCAATATCAGTAAACACCTTAAAGCAAATCAAAATTGCTACAGTAGGAAAGCCGCTTCCAAATATACAAATTAAAATTGCTGATGATGGAGAGATATTAGTTAAAGGACCGACGGTATTTGCTGGTTATTATAGGAATGAAAAAGATACAAAAGATGCTTTTACAGATGAGTGGTTCTTAACTGGTGATATAGGAGCTATTGACAGTGATGGATTCTTGAAAATTACAGGGAGAAAGAAAGATATAATCGTGAATTCGGCCGGTAAAAATATTGCTCCTCAAAACATTGAAAATTCCATTAGAAATTCTCCCTATATTAGTAATATAGTGATAATTGGAGATAAGAAAAAGTATTTGTCAGCATTAGTAACACTGGATGAGCCTTCAGTGTTAAATTATGCAAAAGAACATAAATTGACTTTTAATGATGGAATGGAGAGCCTGGTGAAAAATCCCGGTCTTCTTAAATTGATAGATGAGGAAATTAAAGTTAGAACTGTAGAATTTGCTGATTATGAACAAATTAGAAAATTTACTATATTCCCATATGATTTTAGTATTGAGTCTGGTGAGATTACGCCTACATTAAAAGTAAAGAGAAAATTTGTTGAGGAAAAATATAAGAAAATAATAGATGCGATGTATCCGTTGGAATAGGCAATTAAAAAAGATGAAAATATGTAAAATAATTAGACAAATAAATCTTTATATTATAATTTTGTTTTTTTGTTTATTTGGGCAGACACAAGGTCTGCCCCTACTTCTTTCTGTGGAAGCGACTACTCAGGACAATTATCCTGTTATTGGAAAAATTGAAAATATTTTGTTTGGTAAGCCATCTTCGGATTTAAAAATTTCTGACAGAATAAGTGCTATTGAAAAAAATATTTTTGGCAAAACCTATTCTCGTGATCCTCTTGATGTAAGAACTGAGCGTCTAAAAGCCAACGTACTTGGCGACTCTGAGAATTTGGCTGATACAGAACAAGAATTTCAAAATAACAATAATTATGAAAATTTACAGACAGTAGAGGTAAGCAGTGAACAGTTTCAGGACATTCTTTATCAATTTATAAATGAAGAGAGGAGTTTTAAAGGTTTGCTTCCACTTGTAAAAGATGAAACAGTCTTAAATGTTGCTTTTGAACAGGCAAAAGAAATACTTGCTAAAGATTATCTTTCTTATAGCAATTTAAAAAATCAGTATCCTGATGAAAGGTATACACTGGCTGGTGGAACAGGTGCGATCATAGAAGTTGTAAAAGGATTTGAAAAGAAAACAAATGAAAAGAAAGTTAAACTTACAGAACTTTTGGCTAAACAATTAGTACAAGCTATAGAAGCAAATCCTGATGATTCTCAGATTCTTTATAGTTCGTATATAAATCACTGTGGCTTTGGTTTTGCTCTGTCGAATGATAAAAAAAAATTTGTTTCGGTTATTGAATTTGTAACGAAAGAAGGAGAATTTGAACCCATAAAACCCTTGGTGAGTTTTGGTGAAAAGTTAAGAGTTGTTGGTAAAGTTAAACTACCTTATAAATTTAAAGCAATATCAGTTGCATATTATGATTCAGTTAGATTAAATGTTGAAGATGAAAATAATAGTCCCGGGTATTTTACTAATGAAAGTCTTAAACCCTATTTTCCTCCTCAGGATTATATTGCTTATAGCAATACTGCAAAAAATAATTTTGTAAAGATAATCAAAGGGATTGGTGTGATAGGGGCTATTGGTGCAGCACCATTTACAGGAGGGGCAAGTGCGATTTTTGCACCAGTTCTAATATCTTCAATTCAAAATGGTCCACCTAAAGAAATACCATTAAAGGGAGGAATCAAAGTTAATGGTAAGGGGGAATTTTCAGGTGAAGTAGAATTAAACTATCAGGGAAAAAGTGGTCTTTATTATGTTAGTGTTCTGGCTGAAAGACCTGGAGTTAATTTCCCGATTGTAGTAAGCAGGAGAACGGTCAGGGTTAGTAGTTTTATGCCGGCAGCAGAAGGTGATCCAAAGAAAGTAAAATCAAATATAACTTTATCTGAGGCATTATAAAAAATAAAAAATGCAAACAAATCAAGAACAATTTAACAGTGAAGATGATATTTATTCTACTCAGGCAGAATATTACATGCGTGAGTGTTTTGAACTTGCAAAAAAATCATTGGGCAGGACTTCGCCAAATCCAATTGTAGGAGCTATTGTATTAGATAAAAATGGTTTACCTGCAGGGAAGGGGTATCACAAAGCAGCAGGGACTGAGCATGCTGAAGTAATTGCAATTAGAGAAGCTGGAGAAAAAGCAAAAAATGGAACATTGATTGTCAGCCTTGAACCTTGTTGTCATCAAGGTATAACCCCGCCTTGTACTGATTTGATAATTCAAAGTAAAATTCGCGAGGTAATTTTCAGCTGTCATGATGCTAATTCATTGGTGAATAAAAAGGGAGAAGAAATCCTTCTGAAGCATGGTATTAAAGTTTTTTCGGGTGTATTGAAATCTGAAGGGATTGAATTGAATAAATTTTTCTTTAAGTGGATTAAATCAAAACTGCCATGGATTACATTGAAACAGGCTCAGACATTGGATGGAAAAATAGCACTCAGTAACAAGCAGAGTAAATGGATTACAGGTGAGCTTGCGCGGAAAGAGGTTCATGGTCTGCGTAATGCTTATGATGCGATTTTGGTAGGTTCAAATACAGTTGAAGTTGATAATCCTGAACTTACTGTAAGGGGTATTGATAATTCCAGGAATCCTGCAAAGGTAATCATTGATTTAAATTTAATTACAAAACCTGATTCAAAGGTTTATAAAAACAATTCAGTTGTTTATTTGGTGACAAAAGTAGAGCATTCGAAAGATAAATTAAACAATTATTTAAAATTAAATAGTGAGTTGCAATTTATACAACTTAAGGAAATAACAAAAGATAGGATTAACCTTAAAGAATTATTTGAAGAGCTTGGAAAAAGAAATATATTAAGTGTTCTGGTTGAGGCTGGTTCTTCACTCGCTGGTGAACTTATTTTAAGTGGATTAGTAGATGAATATATTTTGTTTATTGCACCGAAAGTCTTTGGAGATAGTTCCGCTTTTTCCAGCTTGCAAATAAAAACTTTACAGGACATTGAAAATTCCTATGAATTTAGGATTCTTGACTATAAATTAATTGGTAATGACCTAATGATTTCTCTACGACCAAAATGTTAGCACAGTTACATATTTTTAAATATGAGTGTTGTTTAGCTATTATACTTCTATAATTTAAGACAGATAACATGGCGACTTAAATCAGGAGAGGTGCAAATGATATTTAAAAATTTTATTTCTGGTTTCTTGGTCTTAAGTTTTATTTTTTTTGCATCTCAGCTTGCACATGCTCAAACAGCCAGACAAAAAGATGCTTCTGTGGTTGCTGTTAATGAATTATCAGATATTGAAGGAGACGAGTGGGCATATAAAGCTATACAGGAGTTGGTAGAAAAATATGATGTACTGGAAGGTTATCCTGATGGTACTTTTAGAGGAAAGAAATCTTCTACAAGATTTGAGTTGGCAGCAGCAGTTTATGACTTAGCCACATATTTTAGTGATGAAATAGCTTTAGATCGTGATGATTTATCTAAGCTTGCAAAATTGCTTGATGAATTTTCAACTGATATTAAAGCAATTCAAGGAAGAGTTGATCAACTTGAAACAAAAGTAACTGCTGTTGAAGGTAAGACTACTACTCTTGAAACCAAGACTGCTGCACTGGAAGGACAAGTTGCTCAGCATACTGCCGAGCTTGAGGAGCATGAAAAAAGACTTGCTTATTCTGAAAGAAGAAAAGGATTTATACTTGAAAGGCTGGTTAAAGGTGTGGTTGTTGATGTAAGAGATCTTTCAAGAGGTATTCTGGCAGCTGTTATTTCACCGTTTAACAAAAAATAATAATCTTAAAGAATTTGTGCAGAAACATTACATAGTTCAAATATCAGATACTCATCTGTTTGGGGATAAGAACAGGAAAATTAATGGTTCAAATTCATACCAAAACCTGAAGAATGTTTTAAACCAGGTAATTTCTTTAGAAGTAAAACCAGATTTAATTGTAGTAAGTGGAGATCTTTCACAGGATTGTACTTTTGAATCTTATCAGCATCTGGCAAATCTACTTAATAAGTGTGGGATTAAATATTATTTTTTTCCTGGAAATCATGATGATGTGGATATTATAAATAAAGTTTTTGATTTAAACTGGAAAAAAGATCAGGTTGATTATTCTTTTAATATTAATGATTGGTTTGTGAGTGTTATAGATACATCGGTTTATCCGGAAGTTCTTGGTGAATTATCAATTGAACAGTTAAAAAATCTTAAAAACAACTTAGAACAAAATAAAAATAAACCGACAGTTATTTTTATGCATCATCATCCTCTTTTGCTTAATAGTGCATGGCTTGATAGATATATCTTAAAAGATGCTGAAAAGTTTATTAATCTAATTAAATTAAATCCACAGGTAAAAGCAGTTTTATTTGGTCATATACATCAGGTATTTGAAAAAAATGTTGATGGCACTTTCTATGGGAGTGCTCCTGCAAGTTGTTACCAGGTTTTGCCAAAGACAGAAATGTTTACTATTGAAAAACTTAATGCTGGTTATAGATTAATTGAGCTGGACGGGGATAAATTTAATTCTAAAGTTGTTTGGGTGGAGTAGAGCTAGCTAATTACGTTATTGCGAGGAGGCTCTAAAAGAGCTGACCCGCTCGCCGGAGCGAGGCGAGCGGGTCAATCTCCTAACGTTTGTGAGATTGCTTCGTCGCAACTAAAGTTGCTTCTCGCAATGACGTGAAAAAGTTTTAATTTATTTAAAAAGCGACATTAGCTTATTTAAAAAACTGCTTTTTTGTTTTGTGTGATGCCCATCAGATAAGGTTTCTCCACAATTATGGCAGCTTCCGCAGATAAATTTTGATTCAATTAATGTCTGGCAGCGAGGACACTTTTGTTCTACAAAAGTCTCATCCAGCTTATTACCACAGGTTGGGCAGTTGATTGTTTTACATTCTGTCATTTTTTTGGAGAGGCAGGTTTAAAACCTGCCTTTACAGTGCTATGCACCTAATATTCTAGCAAGGATGGTGCCTATGCTTACTGCTAAAACCATTGATGAAACCCAAATTCCAACTGCAACTTTCCAGTTCTGTTCCTTTGCCATTACAGCAACTGTAGCAATACATGGAACGAATAGGGTTAAAACTACGCTGGCAACTGTAACCTGTGCTGCTGTCATATGAAGTTCAGTTAACCCAAATGCTCCAAAATCTCTTCTTACCATTCCTAAAATAAATGATATTGAAACTTCTTCAGGAAGATGTAGTAGATTTTTTGATATTGGTTTAAAGATATCGATTACTTTATTTAATAAGCCTGTTACCTGCATAATAGAAACTATAAATGCAGCTACAAAAAATGCTGGGATGGCTTCAGCCATAAAAAACATTACTTTTGTTTTTGCTTTGTGAAAAACGTTTGAAATTCTTGGAAGTCTTAATGGGGGGAGATCTATAAGAAGAGGTGTTGCTTTGCCGGGAAGAAATTTATTCATAACAAATCCAGTTACAATCAAAACAAGACTGATAACTGATAGCCAGATTAACCAGGATTTTATTCCGCCTGATTTAGCAAGCAATGACTGAATAACACCGAGCTGAGCAGAACACGGTATAGCAAAACCTAAAATAGTCATTGCGATTATTTTTTCTCTTTTTGTGGAGAGAAGTCTTGTCGTAACTGCAGCCATTGTCACACAGCCAAGCCCCAGTATCAGTGGGATAATTGCACGACCATTCATTCCAATTCTCGTTAACAAGCCGTCTACCAGAACAGCAAGGCGTGGCAAGTAACCGCTGTCTTCTAAGATGGCAAGTGCTGTATAAAAAGCAATAACAAGAGGCAAGAGTAAGCCTAAGAGATAAGTAACGGTAAGTGTTAGAATACCGTATTTGCCTGAGAGTACTGTTCCTACTGTACTTAAAAAAGTGTTTGGAATAGTTGTTCCCTTGATTTCTTTTTCAATATAGTCGCTTGGTCCAAAGAAATATTCTTTATTTATGACTTGTTTTATTTTATTGTACTTTCCTTTATCAGCTAAAAATCCTTTTGGAAAGCTGTAAACCTCTTTTTTATTTCCAGTTTTTACTAAAACTTCAACAGGAAGAAATTGTCCGGTAGCTTCTTTTACTGCAGGTTCATAATAAGCATTCATTATTCTTTTTTCTGTAAAGTTTATTAAATCCCCCCCAACCCAGATCCCAAGAAATTGATATAAAAATAAAAATCCGATAAGCAGTGCAATTATTGAGCCCCAGAAAGGCTCAATCAAAACGTTGGAAACCTTTGTTAAAACCCTTTCCTTTCTGTTCTTTGTGCTTGTTGTATCTGAAATAATTTCATTTACCTCTTTTCTTCTCTGACTGTAGATTTCATTTCTTTTATTTCTTGGTTCTGTCTTATGTCGCTCTGCAATTACTAAATCTCCTTCTAAGAGTAAAAGTGCTTCTGCCTGGTTTGCTACCAGTGGTAATAATTCTGTAAGTTCTCTTTGTAAAACGGGATCAACGATTCCTTTTTTTGCCTTTGTGTTTAATAAACAATCTTTAATTTCTTTCATGCCTTCACCACTTATTGCAACGGTGGGATATATAGGTACGCCAAGTATTTCACTTAGTCTTTTTAAGTCTATTTCTAAACCAATCCCTTTTGCTTCGTCCATTTGATTAATGGCTACAATTAGTGGTTTTCCCATGTCGATTAATTGTTTCGTAAGAAATAAATCTCTTTCAAGGCTGATGGCAGATACTACATTTAATATTTCATCCGAGTATAAAATGACATCACGCGCAACTCTTTCTTCATCATTGAAGCTGCTGACACCGTATATGCCGGGAGTGTCTTTTATGGAAACATTTTTATTTAGTGAAGCAGAGGTGATTTCTACAGTAGTACCGGGATAGTTACTTACATCTACGTAAACACTGCTTAAATAATGAAAAAACACAGACTTGCCTACGTTCGGGTTTCCTACTAGGACTATGTGTTTTTGAGTAGCTTTTGTTAAGTCAGTCATAGGCGTAAAAACGGTTTGGATAGATAATTATAGCGTATACGCTATCATATTCAATGAAACAAATTCTTATGCTTTCATGGATTAGAGGCTTTGTCCGATTTATTCGGCAAAGCCGATCAAATGAAAAGAATCGGCCGAGGAAAGCGCAAACTTGTTTTGCGCTTTATAAAAATGATAGAACATGTTTCTGTAGAAGAATTAAAAACAATTTTAGACAGCAAAACAGGCTGTCATCTTATTGATGTCAGAGAATTCTCTGAATATGAAGCAGTAAGAATACCGAACTCGGCTTTAATCTCGCTTTCAGTTTTTGATCAAAAAGTTGACCTCATTGATAAAAATTCGCCAAATTATTTTCTTTGTGGTGTTGGTAAACGTGCACTTAAAGCTGCTGAATATCTTTTATCTCTGGGGTATAAGAATTTGTATGTTATAGATGGTGGTATAAAGGCATGGATTGAAGCAGGATATCCGGTAGAGTGTGGGTAAAAGATATGTCATTCTGAGGGAGTGAAACGACTGAAGAATCTCACAATATTGCTATCGTCAACAGAGATTCTTCGCTTTAGGCTCAGAATGACAAAGAGTTTTTTGATAAAATAGTAAGAAATGAAGCTTCTTACATTTAAAAAAGAAAATTTAGAAGGTAATTATCTTGGTGCAATGGTTAATAACCAGGTTTTAGATTTAAACTTAGCTTCACAAAATAAGATTCCACGTGACATGCTTTTATTTATTGAAGGGAGTGAAAAAAATCTTAAATTAGCCAAAGAGGTTATTCAAAGCCCACAACCATCAGCTTTATATCCTATTGATAAAATCCAAATTAAAGCACCAATTTTAAATCCACCCTCTTTGAAGGATTTTTTTGCATTTGAAGAACATGCAACAAATGGAGCAAAGCGTAGGAATGAAAACCTTCCTAAAGAATGGTATGAAATACCGGCTTACTATAAAGGAAATCATAGGGAAATCTATGGACCGGGTGACGAAATTCCGTGGCCTTATTACACTAAGAAGTTGGATTTTGAATCTGAAATCGCATGTGTAATCGGAAAGAAAGGAAAAAATTTAACAGAACAGGAAGCAAATGATTGTATTTTTGGATATATGATCTTTAATGATATGTCGGCAAGAGATATTCAAAAAAAAGAAATGGCTGTAAGAATGGGTCCGGCAAAAGGAAAAGACTTTGCAAATGTTTTTGGACCTTATCTGGTTACAAAAGATGAGGTTGATCCAAAGAAAGATTTTTCTATAAAGGTAAAAGTAAATGGAGAGGTCTGGTCGGAAGGGCATTTTAAAGATCAGTACTGGGGATTTCCTCTTATGGTGTCATATATTTCTCAGGAAGAAAATATATACCCTGGTGATATATTGGGTTCAGGTACTTTTTATAGAGGCTGTGGCTTAGATTTGGATAGATGGATTAAACCTGGAGATGTTTTAGAGCTTGAAGTTCACTCTTTAGGAGTATTGAAAAATACTGTTGGCAGTCCTAAAATATACAATGAATTAAATTATAAAAAGGATAAGATTTCTGTAGAATAAAAATCATATGGCAGTTACCCTAAAAAAAGGAAATATTCCAGCTACACCGCATACAGAGCATTATTCCATTCCAAACGTTTTAGCTCTGGAAGAAATACATGGTTCTTATGGATTTAATGGTTCTTACACCAGAAAGATTCATGTAAGATCCTACCCTACAGAACAAAGTAAACTTCCAGAGGCAGCAGATTTCTCACTTTCTTCTAAAGTGGTCTCTGATAAAGCCCTTCAGCCTTATCATATTTTGACGCAGAATATTCCATTTGAAAAAGATTTTGTCAGGAGTAGAAAACCATTATTAGTCGGGGCTAAGACAGCAGTCTCTGTTTCAAAACCAAAGTTAAGCATGAATGAAAATGAATTTTTTAAGAATGGTGAAAGACATGAAATTCTTTATGTCCAGGATGGCAGCGGCATTTTAAAAACTGAATATGGTGAAGTGAATATAAGAAAAGGACTTTATTTAATTATTCCAAAAGGTACCATTTATAAAGTAGATTTAACATCTCCTGAAGCTTTCTTTCTGATTATTGAATCCCAATTCCCGATTACATTCCCACCTCATTATATGAACAAGCTTGGACAGGCTACATTAATGGCTCCTGTAGTTGAAACTGAAATTGATATTCCAGAATTTCAGGAACCAATTGATAAAAAAGGAGAGTATACTCTCTATGTTAAACACAATGGTGGTAATGTTACTGCTATTACCTTAAGCCATCATCCATTTGATATAGCCGGGTGGGAAGGGACTTTTTATCCGTTTGGTTTTCATATAGATAATCATCATGGAGTGTCCAGAGAAATTCACACTGCTCCTCCAATGAGGCAAACATTTCAGTCTGGTGATGGAAACTCTTATGGATTTTCAATTTGTTCATTTAAGTCTCAGATGGAAGGCTGGCATCAAAAAGATATTCCTGCTCCATATGCTCATTCAAACGTAGATTCAGATGAAGTGCTATTCTTTGCCAGTTCAAATTACACTGCACGTGAAGGAGTAATAGGAGAAGGTTCTATAACTCTTCATCCAGGCTCCATCCCTCATAGTCCTCATGGAGATGCTGCCTTGAGATCTATGAAAGAGAGAGCAAAAGTCAGCAATATGCTTGCAGTAATGCTGGATACTTTTTTTGAAGATTTGCTTGTAACTGAGGTTGGTTATGAGTATAGGGATAAAGAATATGCCTTAAGCTGGTACAAGGCTGGACAAGCAGTAAGTGGTAAGCATTAATGAAAGGGCAGACACATAGGTCTGCCCTGTGATAAAAAAGTAAAGGAGAAAAACAATGCCATCTAAAAAACATTCATTCTTAAATTTTCAATTAGATCATATGACTATGCATGTAGATCCAAAAATGTATAATGTATGCTATGTAATTTTCAGAGTTTTGTTTGGGGTTGAAAAAGATGATGTGATTTATGAAAAAAGAAAAGAATGGGTAAAAGGAACTGGCGAAAAGTCCATGACATTTGCAGTTCGCGTGGGACAGGGAGCTATTGGAGATGCGAAATTCCAGAATACAATATTTGCAATTGTTCAGCCATCTGAGCCAGAAAGTGTCCCTTCACATTCAAGGGAGTTACTGAAAAAACATTCATCAACGGTCCATTGGCAGCATGTGGCTTTAAGAACAAATGATCTTCTGGCATTTCATAAATATGCACTTGAACGTGGAGTAAACTTTATTACTCCTATTATGCAGGATGAAGATGAAGATGTTATTCAGGTTTTTAGCGGCGAGTGGTATTTACCAGGGACATTACCAAGCGGTGTGTTCTTTGAATTTGTTCAGAGAAATCCAACTCCTGAACTCTTGAAAAAACTTGAAGAGCATAATAGGCAGTCTTGGTTTAAGGATAAAACATTTCTTGGACTTTACCAGGAGAAAGAAATGGAGAACCAAAGTGGAAATGTAAGATCATTTTTAGATCAGGAATTATTTAAACAAATTCAATCAAGGTTAGCTTCAAAAAATCTTTGGGAAATTACTGAGGATGACGTTGTTAATGTTGAGAAGATGATGGTTGAGTTTGCGAAGCGAAAAAATTTAGTAGGTACGTAGCATGCTACGTACCTACTAAGGGAGATTAAAGCTTCTTCCTTGTCTCATCTAACCCTAACCAAAAAGTATAAATAGAATCTAAAGCAATCTTTCCTGACTTAATATATTTTTCTTCGTCAAAACCGGGTTGAGCAAATGTTTCTTCAAGCTCTTTCCACACACTTACACCATGTCCTGCTTCAGTTTCAAAATGATATTTGAAAAATCCTGTGGGTACTGACGGTAAGTTTTTTGGTACTCTGTGTTTTGCATTATATGTTTCCAGCCCTACAACTAATTCATCCCAGAAATTATTTGATTCTTTTTCTGGTGTTTCTCCAATCCCAAATGCAGCCCATGTTTCAATAGCAAAACTTGCCCCAGCTCCTATGACTCCATCTAAGCTTCCATAAGTTTTATCCAGACCATTCAGGAATTTATGTGTAGATTCTGTACCTGTTTCCCATCTTCCAATTACATTCGAAGGAATGTTCAGTGTATCTGCCATTTTTCTAAGCCAGTTTAAATGAGCATTTGGTGTGGTGAATTTTTGTCCTTCAACGCTTCCTGTTTTTACATTCATTCCTACGCCACATTCATTCAGAAGAATTGCTCTGGCAGCTTCTTCCCCTTCAATGGTTGATGCATAGACCATTCTTTTACATTGAACTACTATAAAGTGATTTGAAAAAACCGAAAATTGTAAAATTAAATCTTTAACCTGTTCGGGGTTTGCAATTCCCTGTTTAAACCATTTGGTATATGGATTATTTACAATTACAGGGTGTTGAAAAAAATCTTTTTCAATCCTTTGTTTTAATAAATTAAAATCTTTCATTTGTTTTTCATTCTTAAATTTACCATTAGAACTCTTTGTTTCTAAAGCATGAGTCATAAAACCTCCTTGGTTTTTGTTGTGCTTCAGACAAGCTGAAGCTTCCTTCGGTCAGTTTGTTTCACTGGATCGGATTTGTCTGCCTGAGGTGGAACAAATCCTTTTAATTAAATTACTAAGTATTATATCTAAAAGTGGAGTTTTTAAGCAAAGCAGGGAGCATTGCAAAGAAGCACACATTTGTATGTTTATGAGATTGTTTTGTCGTCCGCCAAAGATGATTCCGGGCAATGACGTATTACGTTATTTCTATTACTTTAAATTTGTGTTTCCAGAGTCTTTGAAGTAGATACAAAATGGGTGACATTTCCATCACCATCTTTTATAGGAACTATTGTTTTATCACAACTAAAATATTCTCCGCTTTTAGTTTTGTTAATTACTTCACCATGGAATGTCTGCCCGCCGGCAATTTTCCCCCAGACTTCATCATAAAACTTTTGATTATTCTTTCCGGAAATTAAATTTCTTATTGTCTTTCCGACAGATTCTTCTTTTGTATATCCAGTAACTTTTTCAAATGCCGGATTAACATATTCGATAATACCTTCTTTATTTGTTACTACTATGTGATCGGTAGACTGTTCTACAATAATCTTAAGCTTTTCAATTTCCTGTTCTAAATTTTTTACCCAGGTTGTTTCATTTGCCATTGTTATAATTTTTTCTACATGTCCTTCTTTCTTTGTAAGAACTCCCCACCATGCTCTAACATGATGAATATTGCCATTACTATCCAGCAGTCGATATTCCGCAGATTGAGCTTTTTCAGAGACAATTATTTCTTTGACAAGATCTTTTATTCTTTCTTTATCTTCTGAATGTAAAGTGTTGAAAATACTTGTGTTATCGCTTGATTCATCACTGCTCAAAAGTTTAGCCAGTGGTGGATTTTTATATAAGTACTTGCCTTCTAAATCTATTACTGAAAGATAACTATTCTCTCTTTCTAAAAGTGTTTTTAAAATATTTAATGTTTCTTCATTTGTAAAAGCCATGTTGATTATTCTCCTTATAGTTCTAATTACCCTGAGAAGCAGGCTTTTCCTTACTACGCTTTTGGGAAATTTTAATATTTAGAGACTTTTTTAAAGTGAATTATGGTTAGCCCTGATTGCAAATTGCCCATTAAATTCTTAATGATTATTTAATTATTTATTATCAACTTAATTTTCCTTCATTGTAGAAAACAAAAATTATCTAAATGAATAATTAAAAGCATGATTTATTATGTATGCAGTGTTTGACAAATTACTTCTTTTGGGTGAAGAGTTAATATCTTATATATGAGATTATAGAGTTGTTTATAAGGAAACCTCATACTTTGAGAGAATAAAAATGGTTGATGGAAATATAATAAGTCTAACACTTGCATACTTTGCAGTTCCTCGTAATGAAAATCTTCAGTTGAGTAATTTTGCAAAGTTACAAAACAATTTAAAACCTTATACAACCAAAGCAAATAAACTGCCTGACCTGGATTCTAAAAAGCCATTTACAAATACAGAAGCTAAAACAGCCAAATCTTCATTCACATTATCTTCCTTAATATCCAATCCGACAATTTTGGCAAGAGTAGAAGCAAACCCCAATTTACGTGCAGCTATCTTGAGCAACCCATTTTTAGCAGAATTAATTTCTTCTAATTCGGGATTGTTAAGTGCAATAATAAAAAGTCCTGGACTTTTAGCTTCTTTAACCAGCAGTCCGGATATTTTATCAGCAATAAAAGACAATCCTTCTATTCTGTCAGAGATTATAAAAAATCCGACATTATCAATTGAATCTATTTTAGAAAGGCTTACAAAGAAGCCGGAAACGATTTCATCACCTAAAACAAAAAACAATTCACCTCAAGTTCCTCGTCCATTGGACAAGAGTACGATTGCAGCAGAAAGGGCACGACCAGCAACAGGAGCACTGCTGTCAGGAGTAAAAGCAGTAGGTGCGGAATCCCTTGAGATTCAAAAGCAACAATCATCTCAAGTCCTTGAAGCAAAAACACTTCAAACAAAAGTTCCAATAAGAGCGCTAACGATTCAAGCATCAAAACCGATGACTTATTTTGATGTCAGATTATTGGCAATTAATCCTTCCTTATTAGCTCTGTTGGGTGCTGCAGCATTTACAGCAAACAGGGGAAAAATTATTTCAGTAAGCGGTAATTTAAAAGATGTAGAGATTGATCTTGAAACCCAGTCTGAAAGCCAGGTAGATGCTCTTCAAGAATCTGATCAAGTTGGTGGTATTGGTGAAATCGAGCAAATTCATTCAATTTCAGAAGCCAGTATTATGAACTTGAACTTACAATAATCCCTGACTACATAACACTTTACCCTGCGGTTATATATAGAAATGAGAGAATATTTGCATATAGAAATATTGAAATCTTATAAGGAATATACGTTTTGGAAAAATTAATAAAACATAAATTAAAAAAAGCAGGACTACCTCCCGGGACACTTGTTCATATTGGAGAAAAAAAGTGCAAAGAGGTACAAATTACGCTTTTTGATTATGATGAAATTAACTTTGAAGAAAAAGAAATTAAAAATGTAGATGAATGCTATCCGTTTAAAAATAAACCAACTGTTACATGGATAAATGTAGAAGGACTGCATCAAATTGATATCTTGGAAAAGCTAGGCAATTTTTTTGGAATACATCCGCTTGCTCAGGAAGATATTTTAAATACAGAGCAAAGACCAAAATCCGAAGATTTTATAGATAATATTTATATTGTTTTTAAGATGCTGTCTTATGACAATAGCAGTCATGAAATAATTCCTGAACAGGTAAGCCTTATACTCGGTTCAAATTTTTTAATTTCCTTCCAGGAAGGAATTGAAGGAGATATTTTTGATTCAATCAGGGACAGAATTAGAGGTAATAAAGGGCGTATTAGAAAGTCAGGAGCTGATTATCTAGCTTATAGATTACTGGATGCTGTGGTGGATAATTATTTTGTAATTCTTGAAAAGCTGGGCAACAAAATTGAGCTTCTTGAAGAAGAGTTGATTAATGAAGTTAAGTCGACAACTTTAAAAGAAATTCATAACTTGAAGAAAGAAATGATTTTTCTTAGAAAATCAGTCTGGCCCCTGAGAGAAGTAGTAAATAATCTGCAGAAAGAAGATTCTCCTTTAATAAAAGATTCTACAAAAATCTTTCTGCGTGATGTCTATGACCATACTATCCAGGTAATGGATACAATTGAGTCTTATAGAGATATGATTGCAGGAATGCTTGAGATTTATCTGACCAATATTACAAACAGGACAAATACTGTAATGAAAGTTCTGACTATATTTGCCACCATATTTATGCCGCCGACTTTTATTGTAGGAATTTATGGAATGAACTTTAAGTATATGCCTGAACTTGACTGGAAATGGGGCTATCCGATAATTATGCTTCTTATGCTGTTAATTGCATTTTCAATGCTTTGGTATTTTAAAAAGAAAAAGTGGATTTAAATTTTTGCAGACACAAAGATAACCCTCGCTCTTTCCTAAACAGCTTGAGCAACTGGAGCTAATTGATTCAATAATATTGTTGCTTTTTGAGCAACATTTGCATTTGGATCTTTAGTTAAAGCATTTAAAACATCTATTATTTTAGATGCTGTTTCCCCTTCATCAGTTAAAATATTATTTGCGCTAAATCTTTCTAGTGATTTTTTACCAATGGCGCCAAGAAGATCCAGCGTTTTGAGTCTCATAACTTCAGTTTCATTTTGATCTGCAACAGAGCATAATAAAGATTCAAACTTAGGTTTTGGACGATAACGTGTTATATCAACCATTTCACCGGCTTTAGGTCCTGTATCTATCATCTTTTGACTTACTGTTTTTTCAGGTTGGGTTATTTCTCTTTCCTTAAGTAAATCAGCCATCTTAACACTTTTATCTCCGTCAAGTCTCTCGGATTCAATTTGTCTAATTAATAATTCAATAGCTCTTAAACGCAAATCTTGGTTACAAACAGTTTCTTGTATATTGCCTTGAAGATCTGAAACTTTCTTTTTAGTTTCTCCTTCAATATCATCAACTCTTATAGCTTGATGCAGTAGTTTGTCTTGAATTCCCGGGGAGCTGACCTCGGCAGGTGAAAGTTTTTTATCATCTTCATAAACTAACCTTTTATCACTTCGCGAACTTATACAAAAAATCAAACCATCAAAATCAATTAGACTTGCAGGCATTCTTGACATAAGACTAATCATATTTAAGCGAATTTCCGGACTATCTGAAGAATTAGTTAGAGATTTACTAAACCACTCTATTGCTCTAGGATTCATCATTGTAGGAGGAGGTAAAGATGCTAATTCTCTTGCTGCTAAAGCTCTTGCTGCATGTACTTTTTCCTGATCACTGTCGTCATATTCATTTTGTATTGTCCATGGCCATGCATATACGGCTCTGTCTACAATTGAACCTGAAGCAAAATTAACAAGAGCACCATAGGCTATTGAACAAACTTCTTTATTGAATTGGGTCTGTGGATTTGCATCTTTATGTAATTTATAAAGTTTTAAATATAAGTCAACGGCTCCTTCCTGAGTAACTGCCATTCCAGCAATTCTTCTTACATAAACTGAGGAAGTTTCTCCAGGAAGTATGGTGCCAATTTTCTTGGTAATTTCAGTATAGGCGCATTTTGCAACTTCTTTGCTGAATGTAGGAGTAAAGTCTGGGTGACCACCTGAATGTTCTTCATAAAGCTTTAAGTGTAAATTAAATGACTCATCATCTGATTTTGAATGTCTAAGCACTCTACCTATATAAGTTCCTACTGGTTCTCCTTTGTTCAAAGTGTTAATCTCTGCCTCAATAATTGCAGCGTGGGTAAGTCTGCAAACTTGTGCACTAAAAGCATTGCTAAAATCAGGATGTCCATTTTGATGTGCATTATTAATCCCTAAATAAATATCAACAGGGTTTAGTCCTGCTCTTTTTCCTGCCTGAAGAAGCCTTACTATATATTCTTCTGGATCTTCTGCACGGTCTGTTATTTTTCTGTTATTAATTTCTGAAGTAAGAATACGTGGAGCTTGTGATGTTGCTATGCTGGTATCTTTATCTTTAAAGCTTTTTATAAGTTCTGCCTGAGTCATAGCATTTAACGTTCTTAAATCTGCATCATTAACTGGATTTCCGTAATCTCCTCGTCGAATTTTTTCATTTCTAAGGCGATTACATAAAGCGGCGCAAACCTCTTTACTAAATTCAGGATCTATGCCTCGACATCCGTTTTCATGAGCATTAAGGATCGCTATATAAATATGAATTTGATCTAATTTATTTTTCTTCCCTGCTTCAACTATTCTGGTTATATATTCGTGCGGAGATTCCGGAGAACGATCTATCTTACGACCAATCTCTGCAGTAACAGTTGTTGGTAAGCTTTTAGCAGTAGGTGTTGGTATAACTTTACTTGCAACTGGGGATGGTGCAGCTGCGGTAACACCCAAATTCCTTCCTGTACAAGTTTGTACTTCAAGCTTTTGGTCTCTTTCTAATCTTGTTAGTGGGGCTTCAACTAAAGTTTTTAAAACTTCTACAGCTGCTGCTTGAACTGCTGCATGATGTGTTGGATCAAGGCAAGTAATCAATTTTTGTACTATTTGATCCTGCAATGTTTGATCTTTTACTCCGCAGGCATTGCAGGCTTTACCAAGCAATTTAACAGTTGCTACACCAACTCCTGGATCAGTGCTAGTGTCACTGAGAATGTCTAGAACTGAAGAAGCTGTTTGTCCAGTACCTGCATTAATTATAGTGTTAATATCTAAACCTGCAGTACCTACGCTGTTTGCTAATGTTTCAAGAGCAGTTACTCTAATAGCAGGAAATTCAGCTTTATTTGTAGCATGGAGAACTAGTATAAGGTGTCTATGATCTCTATTTCTAAGTTGTTGTACGGTTGTTTTGTTTAAATTCAAGAGAGCTTCCCTGGCAGCTGCTTGAACTTCAGGAGGATTTTTTGCATCAAGACAACCAATTAATTGTTGTACAATATCTTCCTGTAATTTTTGATGTCCAGGAGTTACTCCACAGGTATTAGAAACATTTCCAAGCAGTTTAATTGCAGCTGTTCTAACTTTCTTATCACCTTTATCATTGCCAACAACATTTAATATCGAGCTACTTCCGGCAGTAACTAAAGTATTAAAATCTGTTGTTCCTGCTATGCATTTCCCTAAAGCTTCTATAGCTGTTAATCTAACAGTCGGATTGTCATTTTCGTTGGATGCACATGTAACCAAAGCAGAAATAAAATTATTATCTCTTGGATGTGCTGCTCCAAGATTTATCAGAGCAACTCTTAGTTGATTATGTGCTTGAGTTACGGTTCCGCTTAATGCTCTATAAGCATTAACTAATTCTTCTTTAATTTTATCGGGATCTAATTTCTCTTTTAATTGCCTGTATGCTCTTAAAACCTCGTCTTTTACCTGCTTAGGATCCAGTTTCTTTTGAACTTTCGCATATGCAGTACTTAATTCCTGTTTTACTTTTTCTCTATCTCTTTTATCTCTTAATCCTTTATAGGTTGATAGCAGTTCATTTCGTACTTCTTCAACTCTTGGGCTTCCGGGTCTTGATTTTAAAAACTCACTTATCAAATTATCAAGCAACTGCAGCTGTGGTCTAGTGGAATCAGCTTGTTGAAGTGCATCAATTAAAGCATCTCCTTTTTCTGAAGATGCTAAATCAACTTCACAGGAAGAAAGAAAATCTTTGACAGTTTGTTGGACAGCAAGCTTATCTCCTCCTCCTCTGAGAAATCTTTCTTTAGATTCAATATATCTGGCAACTAAAGTCTCAAGACTAGTTGAATCTCCTGACTCAGCTTTATTCAACGCGCCCAAAATATCGCCGTAATAATTACAGGTACTGTGAAAATCTTTAAGCATTCCTCCATTAGGAATATCTCCAGAAGTAATAGATCTTCTTGGTCTAAATCCTGCAATTAAATTATCAAGCTGCCTTGAATTTCCAAGTTCATTGTTCCTGAGAGCTTGAAGAAGTTCAGGTAATCTTTCCCAACGACCGCTTAATACTAAATTATTGTCTGGATATTGTTGACGTAATAAACCAAGCTGCAGAAAAAGACCGCCTAATATATCCCTGTCACCAAGAGCATCAGCTACAAAAGCACCTTGAAATTCAGATCCTAAGACTTGACAAGCAGGATTGCTAATAACAGGTAAAATCTCTGGTGGTACTGTAGTATCAAGAGCAAGATTGCCGGCTTGGGTAAGTACATTTGCTGCTTTTTTACGGGCACTCATGCAGAAAGGACCCTGAGTAGTAGAAGCATAAGTGTTACCTTTTATTTTTTCTATATCTGCTCCAGAAGCAATTTCTTTAAGTTTTTTAATTATAATTTGTGCAATGAAAGCAGCAAGAAGCGGACAAAATTTAGTAGCATTACTGTTAGTAAGATCTTTTTCCAGCGTTCCTACAAAGTCATTTTGAATTGTACCTATTTCAAGTTTTCCACTGCCATGCCCCGCTATTCTTTCTTCAGCATATCTTTTTACAAAACAAGTTAAGCTTTTAACAGCGCTTTCCTTATTTGGAATAGGCAAGGTATTTAATTTTTCAAGAATATTGCTGAGTTCATTTGCGATTTCTATGGATACAGGATATTCTCTGTAATTTCTGCCTTGGGTTTTTGTTGCAAGCCTTGTACCGTTTGATCCATATCTATCTTCGGTTTCTCCAAATGCTTCTACGACAGCTTTTAATGAATCAGGTCCATGATCACCATTTAAGCACTCCAACAATACACCGCTTACTGTGTTGTCATCTAATTCTCCTGTTTCATATCTTAGTCTAATAAGTTCTTTTGCGGCATTTTTTCTATCGGTAAAAGATATTCTTCCTTTCCCTGTAAGCTTTTGAACACGTTCACCGCCCTTCTTATAGGCTTCATATTTTCTCAATACCTGTTCTACATTGCTGACGATTTGTTGTCTATTATTAACACTACTGTAGTTAAGTGCACTTAAAAATTGACGAAATTCATTTTCATGTTCATCAGTCTCAATTTTTATATGCATGCTTCTAAGCTGGTCAGCCATATGTTGAGCAAGTTCTGCTCCATGGGTTCCCCGCAAGCATTGAAGTAAAAGAGGAAATATTCTACCATCAGGACAATCATTTTTATATCTTAGATCAAATAATCTTCCTAATGCTGTCTTTCTCTTATCAATAGCTTCATTTCTATCTCCAAGCACTTTAAGAGATTCTTCAACAGGATCAATGGCAGGAGGTTGTTGGATAACTGCAGGGGTTGGAGCAATCCCAAGAGCTTTTTGTATTTCTGCCACAGCACCTTGAGCAGCGGTTTGAAGGACTCCTGCAACTCCAGCAATGACAGTTATTGCTTGTAATGCAGCTTGTACATTAGGATGGGTTGGATTACCTATGCATAAATCCTTCAAGGTATTTAGTGCTAAAAGTCTTACACCTTGATCTGCATGTTTTAGTCCTTCATTGGAAAGCAGTTCTATAGCATCTGCAGCTTTAAATTTTCCAAGAACTTGAATTATTGCTTTGCATACATCAGGGTTATTGCATCTCTTAAATGTACTAATTAATGTTGGGATTAATTTCTTTTGTTCAGTTGTATCGGTAACGCTTCCAAGTGCAAGAACTATTTGCCTTATTATTGAAGGATCACTTTCAGTTTGAAGTTTATTGTGTAATGCAGTTAAAATTTCTTTATCAGTACCGCCATTTAAAAGCTCACATAATTTACTTATGATTACAAATCTTATGTCTGAGGAAGGTTCGTTTATATTGTCAAGAAGGAATTTTCGTTGTCCTGGTCTGTTAAGAAATTGAATCAATGGAACTGTTACTTGTTGAGTTTTTGCTTTGTTTGGTGATGTATCATTTCTAACTAAGCAGAAGAGTGCTCCTGCAGCAGCAGTTCTTACACTTTCCTTTGAATCATTTAAAGAACCAATTAATTGCTGTACTGCTTTATCACAATCAGCTGATCCTAATACAGTACGAGCTGCTGTATTTTTATCAATCGCATTAGATGAGGGACTTAAGAGTATTTGCAAAGCAGCAGCAACTGCTCCTGATAGTGCTGGTGAAGTTGGAGGTGGGAGTGGTGCAACTGGAACTGGTAGTGCCGGTAGTCCTAAAGAAAGTCGTATATCTCTTGCAGCAGTTTCTGCTTTTGTTTTTAAATTTCCTGCTGCAGTTTGAGCAATCTTGTCAATTTCCGGTAAGATTGTTGCAGCTTGGGTACGATTAGAACATAACTTTCTTAGTGCAGTAATCGCTGCGATTTTTACATCATCATTTGTATTTGTTTTTAATACAGTTATTAAAGATATGATTATCTGGTTTTGTTCATTTAGATCTGTCACATTGCTTAATCCCGCTATTAAACATTGAGCTATAGATGGATCATTTTCAGTTTTTAGTCTGTTTCTCATTGCTCCTATAATTTGTGGAGACTGCGTCTGATTCAAGAAATCACACAGTGTAGTAACTATCAAACCTCTTACATCAGGATCGCCTTCGTTTATATTATCGATAAAAAATTTTCCTACTTTGTTAGCGGGAAAGTGAGACAGAGCAGTAACAGCAGCGCATTTTCCTTCTTTTGATTGTCCTGCTTTTTTAAAAAATTGACCTAGAGGTTTCATTGCTTTATCAGCTCTTTGAGGATCTTTTGATATAAGAACTCCCAGGGCTTGAGCTGCAGCACATTGTACCTGTGGATCGTGATCATTCAAGCAGATAATTAATTGATCCAGTTTGTCAAAGGCTCCTAACTCTCCTAAAGAAACTGCTGCCTGTACTCTAACACCGGTATCTTCTGTTGTATCTGCAAGCGCGTCACCAAGCGGGGAGAAAGCATTTATATCACCACTTGCTCCCAGCTCACGAGCAGCTTCTATACGCTTATTAGTGTCAGGATTTGCTTTATCTTTTAAAGTCTCTATCAAAGATTCTATTCTAACTTTGTTGGCTTGATTGGCTTGTTTGTTTTTTACAGCACCGGTATTATTACTCGTATCAGGCTGCAGGCGATTAACGTAGAAATATGCAGCTGTGCCGCCGGATGCAATTGCACCGATAAATCCAATGAAGCTTAATTTATTTATTGAACTGCTTTCAGAGCGTCTTCCAAAGAAACATAATAAAATTGCTGCAACAGCACTTCCGCCGCAGGCTATAAGAGACCAGTAAGTTCCTGCATTAATTTCACTGTTTCCAGAAGAAGTTAAATAATCTTTGATATCCTGCTCATTAGGATCTTTTTTTCCAACATATCCTCTTGGGATATAGGATGAGTCTACAGGATTATTATTTAAAGAATTTGCCATATAGAAATGTAAAAAACAAGTAGTTTTACTACTTATAATTAGACAAAGGAAAAAATCCAATTAATTTTATACGTAATAACGAAAAATACATACTTTATTTATTTCAAAGCACAAAAAATTAGCTATATAATTAACCATTTCTTAACAAAAGAAAGCAAATAGAAGTTAAAAAATAGTCCTTGCAAAAGGTTTCTGGCATTAGTTTCTACACCTGGAGTAATAACTAAAATGTTTATTGTATTGAGATTGCTAATTCACTAAAAAGTTATAACATCAAGCTGTAGCGAATTTGCTATTTCAGATGCCTCATATTTTTCAATGTTGCTAACCCTAATTTCATGGTTTTTTTTCGGGGGTAACATTGTAACTAATTGTAGGTTTTCCTTTCAGAGCTAACACAAAAAAATCAAATTTCTCTAATTAAAATGCAGATTTTTTAATGGCTGGTACATTAGTCCTGAAATTTGTAGATTAGCCCTAAGTGTCATAGAGGTAACTCCAGTTAGAAATTAACTAAACAGTCAAATTACTTACTTAGGGAACCCATATATATCAAAGAAGAAAAACCGGTTTGTATTTTTATAAGTTAAGAAGATAAGAGATGAAATTACTATTAGTAAATCCAGGTGATTTTATGGCCAAAAATTTTGGCCAGTTGGTACAGACTTCCCGGGATGTCTTGACCGGTATAAATAAACTACAAATTTTTAACCAAATTTTTATTACAAAACTCAGTAAGTTTTTGGAATCATTTTTAATCTGGTTATGTGAAATATCTCCCAGACGTTTTATAGCTCTATATCTTGCAGTTCAAATTGCTTTACCTTCACAGCTACTACCATCATTTGCTCAGGAATCAGAAACACCACCTTCTCAAACAGATACTCAGTCACCTGATGCAAAATCAGGAGCAATAAATATTATTAATAATACTCAACCTGCTCTTACAAACGTGGATGTGACTGAGCAGCCTGATGCAGAGCCTGTTCAAGAGCCTTTGGCTGGAGAACCCATCGAAGAATCAAATGGTATAAACAGCTCAGCTCTTTTAAAGCTAAGACAATCAGCAGAAATAAATAAGGGGTTAACAGTTGAAATTTATTTAGAGCCAGGAAAATCTCTTTCGTCTAATAAACCAAACAGCTTGTTTGTTGTAAATAAACAGATTGGTATTGTTCTTGGAGATAGTGAAAAAATAATTGTCTGGGATGGAAATAACATTGATAACCCTAATGCAAAATCCATTGAACATGATGATTATTACATTTCGATAGTATATCGCTTATTAAATGACAAATTATATTTCTTTAATCATGGGGTGAAAATTGGTGAGGCAGCATTACAAAACAAAAAGTTTGATGTTATTGAATTTGTCGGCAATTTAAAAAAAATATATGAGTCATGTAATCTGCCTGGTGATGAAAATGTTGAAGATAATAATGCTGAAGCTTGTGATGGTGATAACAATTGCTTGCCAGAATCAAATAGAAAAAATCCTACTATTCAAAAAGAACTGTCTTTAACTACAGAAGGAAATAATTCTTGTCCAATATCTTATTTCAAAGATACAAATAGACCTTTAAGTGTCGATAAAATTAAAATTAATTATAAAAACAACTACAAAAATAACAACAAAAATAATGACAAAAGTTCAAGTCCTCCAAAGAAAAATATTAGATATTTAACTGTAACTAAAACATGGGATGGCGGAGGCGCGGATAATAATTGGTCTACTGCTGCAAACTGGTCAAGTGATACTCTGCCTGCAGGTACAGATGTGGTTGGTTTTAATACTACATCTACTAAATCTTGTACCATAAATCAAAATGTAGCAGTAGCAGGAATTGATTTTGATGCAGGTTACACAGGTACAGTTACTCAAAACAGTACACGTACAATTACCATAACAAACTGGGAGCAAGGTGATGGGACATTTGTAGGAGGTGATTCTGCATTTACAGTAAACGGAACTTTTGTTCAGACAGCCGGTACATTTACCAGCACAAGCAACACATTAACTGTTGTTGGTGCATTTACTAGAAGTGGTGGGACCTTTACTCACAACAACGGAACTGTTAAATTTCAATCTAACTCTGCTTATACGATTACTACCGGTGGAACAACTTTTTATGATGTTATATTTACCAGAACAGTTAGTAGTGCTACTGCCCGAGTAGTAACTGTGTCTGGAAATTGTACTGTTGCTCATGATCTTACTGCAAAAAATGAAAACCCATCTACTGGTGGATTAACCATTGCAGGAACTGGTACTGCATTGCCTGTGATAACAGTAACGGGTGCTTTGAATCTTCCATCAACAGCTTCAGCAGCAGTACTAACGTTTGGTTCTGCAACTGCAACAATTAATCCTACATTTAAGGTTTCGGGAAACTATTCATCTGCCGATTCAAATTCGACTATTAGGGCTCATATAACTTTTGAGGGTACTAATGCACAAACAATTACTAGTAGTGCAGGAACATATAATACACCTGGTGCCTGGACAATTAATAAATCAAGCGGAACTGTAACTCTGGCTTCTAATCTTGCACTTAATGCTGCACAAGCTCTCAATGTAACTAGCGGGACTTTAAGTCAGGGGGCTTCTTATAACCTTACAGCAGGTGCAGTTACAATTGGTGCAAGCGGTATTCTAACAAATCAAGGTACTGGTGATATAACTCTTGGTGGTAATCTTGCTAATAGCGGATCTGTAACTTTTGATGGTGATGGTGCCGGTTTTAATTCACCAGACTCAATATTAATTCGTTCAACTGCAGCAGCAGCAAGAACCTGGTCTGGAACTGGAATATTTACCCTTAAAGACGTTGATGTACAATGGCAAACAGTAGGTGGAACTCCAGGTACAATTGCTGCAATATCTGGTACTAATAGTGGTAATAATACGGGCTTTACTTTTGATACAACAGCGCCGACATTATCAACTGCAGCAGTAAATGGAACTACATTAACATTAACTTACGATGAAAACTTAGATACAGGATCTACACCAGCGACTACGGACTTCTCTCTTATGGGAACTTCAGCAGCAGTATCAATGGTTTCAATAAGTGGAGCAGTAGTAACAGTAACCCTATCACCAGAAGTTCAATATGGAGAAACAGTAACACTCGATTACACAGTTCCTGGAAGTAACCCAACTCAAGATATAAATGGAAATGATGCTGCTTCACTTTTATCGCAGGCAGTAACAAACAATACACCGGATACAACAGCACCGACATTATCAACTGCTGCAGTAAACGGAACGACATTAACATTAACTTACAATGAATCTTTAAATACAACAGCTCCAGCAAACTCTGTTTATTCTCTAATGGGAACCAGTGCTGCAGTATCAATGATAAGTATTTCCGGAGCAGTAGTAACAGTAACATTATCACCGGGAGTTCAGGATGGAGAAACAGTTACATTAGATTACACAGTACCTGGAAGTAACCCAATTCAAGATACAACTGGAAATGATGCAGGAGCATTATCATCGCAGGCAGTAACAAACAATACACCTGATACAACAGCACCGACATTATCAACTGCTGCAGTAAACGGAACGACATTAACCCTTACATATAATGAATCTCTTGATAGTGGTTCAACACCTGCAACTACTGCATTCTCACTAATGGGCACCTCAGCAGCAGTATCAATAGTTTCAATAAATGGAGCAGTAGTAACAGTAACACTTTTCCCTGGGGTACAATCCGGAGAAACAGTAACATTGGATTACACAGTACCGGGTACAAATCCAACTCAGGATACAAGTGGAAACGATGCAGGAGCATTAACATCTCAGGCAGTAACAAACAACACTGCAGATACAACTGCGCCAACTTTAAGTACTGCAGTAGTAAATGGAACGACATTAACGCTTACATACAATGAAAACTTAGATACAGGATCTACGCCTGCAACAAGTGTTTATTCTCTAATGGGAACCAGTGCAGCAGTTTCAATGGTAAGTATTTCAGGAGCAGTAGTAACAGTAATATTATCACCGGGAGTGCAGTATGGAGAAACAGTAACACTTGATTACACAGTACCTGGTACAAATCCAATTCAGGATACAAGTGGAAATGATGCTGCTTCACTTTTAATTCAAGCTGTTACCAATAATACACCGGATACAACAGCGCCAACATTATCTACTGCAGCAGTAAACGGAACGACATTAACCCTTACATATAATGAAAACTTAGACACAGGATCTACACCAGCGACTACGGCATTCTCACTTGCGGGAACTTCAGCAGCAGTTTCAATGGTAAGTATTTCGGGAGCAGCAGTAACGGTAACATTGTCACCGGGAGTTCAGTACGGCGAAACAGTAACACTTGATTACACAGTACCTGGAACTAATCCAACTCAAGATACAGCTGGAAATGATGCAGGAGCTTTATCATCTCAGGCAGTAACAAATAACACTGCAGATACTGGTGCTCCAGCGTTATCTACTGCAGTGGTAAATGGTACGACATTAACATTAACTTACGATGAAAACTTGGATAATGCTTCAACACCAGCGACTACTGACTTCTCACTAATGGGGACCTCAGCAGCAGTCTCAATAGTTTCAATAAGTGGTACAGCAGTAACTCTAACACTTTCTCCTGGAGTGCAGTATGGAGAAACAGTATCATTAAATTACACAGTACCCGGTACAAATCCAATTCAGGATACAAGTGGAAACGATGCCGGTGCATTAACTTCTCAAGCAGTAACAAACAATACAGCAGATACAACAGCACCGACATTATCAACGGCTGCAGTTAATGGAACGACATTGACATTGACATATAATGAAAGTTTAAATACAACAGCCCCTGCAACAAGTGTTTATGCACTCATGGGAACATCAGCAGCAGTTTCAATGATAAGTATCTCAGGAGCAGTAGTAACGGTAACGTTATCCCCGGGAGTTCAGTATGGAGAAACAGTAACACTTGATTACACAGTACCAGGAAGCAATCCAATACAGGATCTTTCAAGTAATTCTGCCAGTTTTTTATTGGGTCAAGCAGTAACAAATAATACAGCAGATACAACAGCACCAACTTTATCAACTGCTGCAGTAAATGGAACGACATTAACCCTTACATATAATGAAGCTTTAGATAGTGGATCTACCCCTGATACTTCCGTCTTTAGTTTAATGGGAACCAGTGCAGCAGTTTCAATGGTAAGTATTTCAGGAGCAGTAGTAACAGTAACATTATCACCAGGAGTACAACCCGGAGAAACCGTAACATTGGATTATACAGTACCCGGTACAAATCCAATTCAGGATACAAGTGGAAACGATGCCGGTGCATTAAGTTCTCAAGCAGTAACAAACAACACAGCAGACACTACTGCTCCTACACTAAGTACCGCAGCAGTAAATGGAACTACATTAACTCTTACATACAATGAAAGTTTAAATACAACAGCCCCTGCAACAAGTGTTTATTCACTAATGGGAACTAGTGCCGCAGTATCAATGATTTCAATAAGTGGAGCAGTAGTAACAGTAACCCTTTCACCGGGAGTGCAGTACGGAGAAACAGTTACATTAGATTATACGGTTCCCGGAACTAATCCAGTACAGGATCTCTCAGCAAACTCTGCAGCAGCATTAACTTCTCAAGCAGTAACAAACAACACAGCAGATACAACAGCACCGACATTATCGATGGCTGCAGTAAACGGAACGACATTAACCCTTACATATAATGAAGCTTTAGATAGTGGATCTACCCCTGATACTTCCGTCTTTAGTTTAATGGGAACCAGTGCAGCAGTTTCAATGGTAAGTATTTCAGGAGCAGTAGTAACAGTAACATTATCACCAGGAGTACAACCCGGAGAAACCGTAACATTGGATTATACAGTACCCGGTACAAATCCAATTCAGGATACAAGTGGAAACGATGCCGGTGCATTAAGTTCTCAAGCAGTAACAAACAACACAGCAGACACTACTGCTCCTACACTAAGTACCGCAGCAGTAAATGGAACTACATTAACTCTTACATACAATGAATCATTAAATACAACAGCCCCAGCAACAAGTGTTTATGCACTCATGGGAACCAGTGCCGCAGTATCAATGATAAGTATCTCAGGAGCAGTAGTAACCGTAACCCTTTCACCGGGAGTTCAATATGGAGAAACAGTTACATTAG
>JAHFBF010000007.1 GCA_023250195.1 Candidatus Melainabacteria bacterium
GGTTTCCCCATTCGGAAACTCGCGGGTCGTAGCTCGTTAGCAGCTCACCGCGACTTTTCGTAGCTTACTACGTCCTTCGTCGACTGCTGGTGCCAAGGTATCCACCGTATGCCCTTTGTAGCTTGTTATTTTATTTACTTTCGTAAATCATTTTCCTCTAGACTACAAAAGGATCAACTTTCGTTTTTCCTTATGCTTTACATTTGCAATTACATTTTGGGGATGTCCCCATACTGTATTTGCTTATGTATTTTTTCTCTAATTTATCTATCTTCGTTTTTGGTTCTATCAATAATATCTATAAATATCTTCGGAGATATTTATGATTCTCTGATAATTTTTTTATATATAGCGCAAAACAAGTTTGCGCTTCCCGCTGTCAATTTTTATCGATTGATCGGCTTTGCCAAATAAATTGTCAAAGCCTTTTAACGTGAAAGCGTAAAATTTATTGCACTAAATATTGATAACTTAATGTATGCAGTTTTCAGAGTTCACTTTTAAAGCGCTCCATAATTTGCTTCAGCTTACGCCTACACAAATTATTCCGCTTTTTGCGGCCTTATCTTTCGACGTTCGGGTTTTTCGTTTTCAGAAAAACCTTCACTTTAGGCCATACAAAACCATAGAAGAAAAATAAAGTTTAAACTTATTTGTTTTTCTTCATTTTAATTAGCCCCTGAATAACTTTTAAACAGAGAAATTAAATGGCGGACAATTATGTTATCAGTCAGATTCTACTTGGTCAAGGAATTATTGCAGAAGGCTTAGGAAGTATTGAAAACACTTACTATAATAGCTATTGGCTCTTTAGTTAAAGAATTTATACAGAAGTATTAACTAATCATTGAAGTATCCATATAGACTAATACTTTTAAATTTGTCACTAAATCCTAATTGCGAAAAAGATGTGCTGCAACATCAAAATGTGAGTTATCAATTATCACATAATTGTACCCGGGTGAAGTTCTTATTATTCCTGTATTAGGAACTACACGTACTCCTTCTGGAAAGGCGTTCATAGTAGTTTCTACTGACGGTCTCCCTAAATAATTTCCATCAAAGCCATAAAGAGTGTTTAGTGTTTTGAATGAAGCTACTGACGAACCATATCTTCTTGAAAGTAATGTAAAAAGTGGTACTCCTTCATTACCATCTGTTGTTGTTGAAGTCTGTGAAGTATGGTAACCACCACCGTAGAAAATCACTCTTCTACCGGGTCTTGGGTTATGTAATCTTTCGGCTTCCAATCCTCTAAGACCTAAACCACTGATTCTTAGTCCTGGCATTCTTTCATCAGTCAAATTGCTGCCGGTCCATTCCGGTATGTGAATGTAGGGTACTATAGCTTCATACATTGCTCTGTCTCTTTCATTTTTTTGTTGTGCGGTGGGAGGTTGATCTCCAGTTGCACCATGCAATTGATCGACACATATTACTTGAATACCCGATCTTTTTGCACCAATTATTACATTTGCAGTATTTCCAGCCCAGCTCGGTGCAAGTCCGGTAATTTCTGCAATTCTTCTTACAAGAACATTTGTAGGCTGTGAGTAATCAAGTCCATTTATAGCTTCCTGGTGTCTTGGATGAATCTCTACAGCCAGTAAAACTTCTTCACCTCTTTCTCTTGCCCTTTGGGCTAATCTGGGCATTGTCTCCCCGACTATATTTCCAAGCTCAGACATTGAATGGACTTCACCAATACCAATTATGTAATGGTTTTCTACTGCTTCAATTAAAGTATCAGAAAGAGGTCTTTGATTTTGTGTGATGAGATTTCTGAATTCAGTCATTCTCGGTAAATGAAGTACAAGATCTCTATATCTTTGAGCAATATTTAAAAATCTATAATTATCTCCAAATATTGGATCATCAGGGCGGAACTGTAAAATTGCTCTTCTTACGTTTTGAGCATAAGCATCTATAAATCCTGCTCCCCTAATTATGCTTTCATCATCATTTCCCCAGTTAAGTCCATTAGGATTATAACTACTGATTATTGAATTTAGTTCAGAAATAGCAGTGCTTAAATTTTCTCTTGTTACTGTAGGAGCAAGAATTTCTCTTCCACCCTGCAGATGAGTTACAAGCTGTTCAACCCCGATATCACCAACAATTGTTTGTATTGGTGGGACTGCTCTTTGTGGCGGAGGAGGAGGTAAGAATACACAGTACTGTAGACGGCCAAAAGGATTTCTTTCTGTAAAAAATTCATCTTCATCTGATAAAGGATGTACAAGACCCAAGTCTCTGTGAGGTCCATGACAATGTAATAAACCAGTTCTTGCAGTAACTGAACTTTCATTACTTCTATTAGGTAATATAGCTAGTGGTTCTGACATTTAAAATTTGAATCCTGACTATACAAAGGATTCAAGTAAGATAAGTTGACAATTCTGTAAATATTTTTTTACTATTAATCGATTCTTAAAATAAGAAGAAAATCTTTTAGCTTGCAAGCAAATTTTGATCTCTTAGTACTCGAGCAAATACTTCTGCACGTCCTAGTAATGTGGGTCGTATATCATGAATCTCAGGACCTGTTGCTGGTCTGGAATCCGGCGGAAGTACGAGTCCCCGCTCTACAGCAAGTCTTTTCTTTGTTTCCTTGTCAACAAAACCTTGCCAGCTAACGTTATATTCAGATATTTGAGGATCTACCGTACCATCAGCACCAACTGTTCCATAGTAATTAATACGATTATCACTTCCATCATTATCTAGTCTGCGGCTACTAACACGAACATTGGCTTGTTCTGTAACAGGATCCAGCCTTAAGCTAACACTCTGATAATAAGAAAGACCCCAGCCACTCTTAAGTGGATCTGCATAAAGAATAAGAGAATCATTTCTATTGCTTTCTTGACAGACATTAACAGTAGCCCCGCCTCTTTCTCGCAACAGCTTATCTACATCTGGCTCAAAGTAACATCCCATTCTTACCCCATTTACTTCCTGCTGTCCAAAAGATGCAGTTGGTTGAACACCTCTATCTTGGGCAGAAGCTACAAAACCTCTTACAGCAGGCCAATTAATCTTCCCAGCCTGGATTGGTAGAACTACAATTAATAAAAACATTTCTAATTACCTCTTTCTCAACAACTATTTAATTTGAGTATAGAGCAAAAACTTAACAAAAGTCAATATAAAACCTAAAGAAAAAATTAAAAATTCCACTTAAGATTGCTTAATTATTTTAATGTAGATTAAATGCCTGTTTGATCTCACCCATTGTTTTTATCGTAAGCGCTGTCAAATAAAAAGGTCTTTTAATTAACAACAAAAAAACTGTAAGCGGCAAAATTAAAACCAATAAAAACAATTTCAGCCATAAAAAGATTGATACTTTAAATATTTTTGTTTTTAATAAAAGCATTTCAAAAATTGGAGGCAGTTTATTTGCAATAAGACCTTCGATTCCAAGCATATGCTTATTTCTGATATTAAAGATTCTTCCGGTGTCTTTCACAAGATAAAGTGATTTCCCTAAATTAAAATACCACCTGTGTAAGTAGTTCACTGAAAGCCTTTCAGGAGCTACAGGATGATAAAGTGCAGCATAAGGCCAATAAAGAATTTTAAATTTATTTATCAGTGCATACCAGAAAAACTCAGTATCTTCACAAAGCCCACTCTGACCGGCTCCCAAATCTTCTCTAAACGGACCAACTTTTTCAAATACTTCTTTCTTCACCAAAAAGCAAGCACCAATTGGATTTTGAGCTTTTCTGTTAGGATACTGCAGCACTTCTTTCCCAAGATCGTGAATAGGCAAAAAACTCTGAATTAGATTAAAAGGTTTTTTCAAGGCTAACCAGAACGGTGGCTTTGTAATTCCCTGCCAATCCGGCAAAACTCTAAAACCAAACATTTGAAATTCAGGATATTCCTGTACCCCAAATAAAGCATTACTTAAAAACTCATTTGGAATTAAAATATCATCATCTGCAAATAATAAAAGTGAACCTTTTGAAGCCAATATACCTGCATTACGTGCACATGAAAGCCCGGGTTTTGGTTCAAAAATATAATTTATTTTTAAATTGCTGCCTTCACAAAATGCATATGCAACTTCTTTTGTGTTGTCATTTGAGTTATTATCAACAATGACAATTTCCCAGTTTAATTTCTCAATATTTTTTTGAGAACCAAGACACTGAATTAAAGTTGCCAGTTGTTTTGCTCTGTTTTTTGTACAGATGACTACTGAAAGTTCTATTTGTGTTTTCATATTCATGTTTATTTTATTCAGCAACACAATTTTCTAATAAAATTGTGTTGCTTTCCATAGTGTTTTTGGTATGCTTAATCTGTCGTTATCCAGGTTTTGCCTAATGAATAGGACAAAACCTTTCCTAGTGAATTTTTGTTATTCTGGTCAAATTACTAATGTTAAGCAGTTACAATTTATTTGATCTTGAAACATATAACTATTCTCTTCCAAAAGAGCTAATTGCACAATATCCCTGTGAGAAACGTGATGAGTCTCGGTTACTTTGTTACAAAAGGGATAGGAATAAAATATCACACCACAAATTTTATGAGCTTTCAGATATGCTTGGTGAAAATGATGTACTTGTTCTAAACAATACAAAGGTATTGCCTGCTAGATTTTACGCAAAGACAAAAGAAGATAAAGAAGTCGAGATATTACTTGTAAATTCCATAAGTCCAGACAATCTAACCTGGAAAGTTTTGGCAAGTCCAAGAAAGCATTTAAAAGGTCTAGAGATGTTGCATGCAAAGTCTCTAGCACCAATTAACGTCATAGATCCTGACACAATTAAATTTAATTCTCACAACGATCTTGAATTAATCTTAAATCAAATTGGTACAATGCCTCTTCCTCCTTACATTAAAAGAAAATCAGAGAACATAGACATTGATCGTTATCAAACAGTCTTTGCAAAAGAGTCAGGTGCTGTCGCTGCTCCAACTGCTGCATTACATTTTACAGAAGAACTTTTAAACAAAATAAAAAATCAGGGAACTGAAATCTTATACATTACACTGCATGTAGGACCCGGTACCTTTCTCCCAATAAGAACCGATGATATTAGAGAACACAAATTAATCCCCGAAAGATTCCATATAGAAGAAGAAGTCTGGAATAAAATCCTCAAAGCTAAAAAAAATAAAAAAAGAATAGTTGCCTGCGGCACGACAACGGTTAGAACAATTGAATATGTGGCATTGGCAGAGACATGCGGCCGTATGTCTCTGCAAGGATCAAACAATCTTTATATTAAACCAGGTTTTAAATTTCAAATTGTTGATTCATTAATTACAAATTTTCATTTGCCTAAAACATCACTGCTGGTATTAATAAGCGCTTTTATTGGCTGGGAAAGTGTTAAAAGGATTTACGAAGATGCCATTAAAGAAAAATACAGATTTTTTAGTTATGGAGATGCAATGTTTATCAATAAAGAACATTAATTAGAATCAAATAAAATCTTAAGTTAATAGCTTCTTAATTTCTTATTTGTATATTTAGGACAAAAGTCCTTTTCAATAAACATACAAATGGAACTGAGTCTTCAAAAAGCGCAGCTTGAACTTATTCAAGGAAAACTTATATCAAGAGATAGAAGTGCTACTCCGCTATCCAGCAGAGATAGCATTGCTCTAGATGAAAGACCAAGAAGTCTTTCCAGTATAACTCCAGGTGATTTACTAACTAGAGAACTTACTCCAAATGAACTTCGTGAAGAAATTAAATTAGAAAATAGTGAAGAGACTGATGTTAGAAGAATTAAAGTAAACATTGCTGAACTCCTTATAACTAGAATGAAAGAAGAGTTAGAGCGACTTAACGCCATATCTGTGAAATATTATGGAATGCTCGGGAAAGATCTTAAAGCTATAGCTGCTAAAAGATCAAAACAAGCTTTAGAAGCAAAAGATCTGCTATTGGTAAGAAGTGGTGATTTGCCTCTTTTTAAGATTGGGAGCCGAACTACAATTGACAAATTTATAAAAGTCTTAGAATTTGTAGCAAAGAAAAATGATATTGAGCAGGTACTGGATGATGAAATTATTGCTTTAGCAGCCTACAAAGCTACATCAGAAGACGGGTTTTTGTCTAATCTTCCGGATGGGCTATTTGACAATAATACAGAAGTTCGGAAAGGTGTTCTTGTAAGACATTACATGCTTGATATAGCAAGACTTAGTACTGCACGTGAAATTGAAACTTGCAGGGGCATAAAAGAAGGAATGCTTAAAGCCAGATTGGATAGGTTATTCAGAGGCTCTTCAGTTCCAGAACTTTTAAAACTGGATTCAGCATTTGGGAGTTTGTATAAAGGAGAAGATCCGCCCATCAGAGAATGGCAAGTTTACTCAAACAAATGGCAAGAAACTGATTCCAGAGAATTAGCTAAAAGAGCATGTGCATGGTTTTTAAGGTTTGGGATAAAAGTTGTAAAAACAGAAGAAGGAAATCTATCTTTTGATGTTGAAAAGATTAAAAGCATTTCTTGGGCACAAGCATTGCTTAAACATGATTTAAGGAGTATGCATGAATATTGTGAATCTGCTAATAATGGGAAAAAAATTGTAGAGCTTGGAGCAGAAGGATTGAACTTGCCAAAACCTATAGGCATAAATGGAGAACCTTTACTTCCGTGGGAGATTACTTCAGTTGGAATGTGGCAGGAAGTAGACAAGGAAACAGGCAGAATGTTAATAGATGATGTTACAGACTATTTAATTGCCAACTTAAGAAAATCAAATCCTGAACTCTTCGAAAAAGTTGATCATCATGGATATGGAACAGGAGAATTAAACCCAAAGGAAGCCAGTAAGTTTAAATGGTATGAAGCCTATAATTTAATAGCAAATGGTTGTTTAGACGGTTCAAAAACAGCAGCTCCTGAAGCACTAAAACGCAGATTGCCCAGATCATTTGGTTGGGGAAAAAATCAACTCAAGCCTTACCAAATCAAAATTGATGATATGTGGGAAGGGGAAGGTGGAAAAGTATTGTTTAGAAAATCTGTAGCCTGTGCCTTAAGAGAATCCGGACTAGGAACTTTTTCTATACATAACAATGAATTAATTTATACCTTTAATAAGGCAGAATTCGAGACTTGGTATGAAACAGAAATCAGACAAAATAATAAGAATAACGTTATTGAATTTTTGGCAAAACATGGACTATCTGGAGGATTTCGTTATAAGGCAGGCAGCATTTCCGGGTTATTGAAAATATTGTTTAATGTTCCAGCTGGTACAGAGCTAGAGCTAGCTAAGTGCAGAAGCAGCGAAAAAGTAAAAGAAACTATTAAAGACTTACTGACACAAGAAGGAGATCAATTAAAAATTTCTTTGGGAATAATTAATGAAACGGAAAAGGAAACAATCTTACAGGAAGGGTGCTCTGAAAAATTTGATATCCCGATTTCAAAGAAATGGACAGAAAAAGCAGAAAGACCTTTTTTAGACTATGGTATTTGTATTAAAGGAAGATATAGCTCAAGAAATCGATTTTCAGTTGATGGAACAAATCTTGAAAAATTGTTTGGAGACACATCTAGAAATCCCTTAAAAGATTCTCTGGACAAAATGCAAAGCATTTTTCTGTCTTCAAATTTTGAATTAAGGCAATTCGGAAGAATAGAGGCTTTACTAAAACCTTCAAAAAAATTCTCTGATCAAGATTTTATTAATGTTTTAACTGTAATTTCACAAAACCTGGATGACATCAACTTCAGATCTGATACCCCTTTAAAAGACAATTTAAGAAATGTTATTAATGAAACTCTTGAAGATCCAAGAAGATTAAAAGCAATTCTTGAAGAAGCAGTAACCAACTCAAAAAAAGAGGATAATACAACAAGAGAAATTTTTCACAATGCAAGCCCCCTTGATGCTCTAGAACATATTCTTGATTTTCTCGGACAAGCAATGACAAATCACGAGATCAGCAAACTGAGAGCAGGAAGAAATTAAGAAACGGTAAATTTATTATTTAATCAAATAGAAAAATACAGATTTTTCAGTTATGGCGATGCAATGTTTATTGAATAGTTTCTAAGCAGATTTTAAAGGAGAAATTGCATAGTTCACTGATTTAACCTATTTAGCTTGCTCCCCCTGTAAAATGTTAAAGACTTCTTTTTAGTTTAAGAAAAATTTTAAAATATGAGTATAAATTTAACGGTTCGTTCAGTAGGCATTCCTAAAACAGGTCCTGTTACCCCTTCAGATTCACTTGCTATAAATGGTTCTGCAACAGACCATAGAAATGGTTCTTCTCCCACTGTTAATACTTCTGCTTTGGCGATTTTACTTAGCAGAGCATCAATCTCTCCATTAGCAAGAACAAAAATTGAGCCTGGTGCAGATACAAAAGAAGCAGCAGGAAGCAAAAATAAAACAATAGGTTCTCAACAAATAAAATTCACTCCATATACTCATCCAACACCAGGACAATCAGAAGTCTGCATAAGAGGTAAAGGCAAAGATTCAAAAATCCTTATTCCTTATGACCCAAAAACTATACCTGATCCTAAGCAGATCCCAAGAAGCGAGATAAAAATAAATGGACTGAATAATGATTATATAAAACAAGCAAGAAGAGTTTCAGATGCAATTCTTGAAGAATGGAAAGCAGCCTACGGATTACGAGCCGAATATGCAACTGTAAGAGATGCTTATACAGAAGAGCTTAAAGGCTCATTTAAATATAAGGTTAAAGACGCTGGTGATGAAGGGCAAGAACAAAAAAGAATAAAAGTCCGCTACAAATCAACTGAAGCAAAAACTGCTCTTAGAGGAGAAATGTCAGCAGCTAAAAGAAAATGCGAAGAGCATCCATTTGGCAGGCTTTATGGAAAACATACTTCCACAACAATGGAAGTATTCAATGGAGTATATGAGCAAAAAGCCAATGAACTGATAGCCTTAGATAAAGTAGATCTGAAAGATGATCCTGCATTTAAAACTCTTGTTGCATATTTATGCTTGAGAAAAGAGAAAGAAGCAGGGCTTAGCATGCTTCCACATGGACTTTTAAATCATGATGATGAGCATCTAGTTGAAAAAGTAAGAGTGCTTGGCACCTATTTGTTTGTAAATAAATTAGGACTTGATACTGCTGAAAAATTTGAAAGATTTAAGAACTGGACCAATGCATTTAATGAAGGTGACTTACCACAAGTAGGTAAGCTTATATCAAATGTTGAGCTTTTAAAGTTAATGTTACCAGGATATCTTGATGGAGAAAATCCACCTGTTAGAGAGTGGCTTGTATCTGCCACAAACAAATGGCGTGGTGATGATAGTGAACTTCTTGCAATTAAAAGAAATGCTGAAAGGGCCTGTAAGCATGTAATCTCTGCTCAAGAAGGTATTGTAAAGGAAGACGGAACAATTGACGTTGAAAAGTTTGCAGAAAAGGACTGGGGAAAGATTTTTCATGAAGAAAAATATGGATTAAGAGGAGCTATTGGTCCTTGTATTTATATTCCGGGGGTAATCGGTGCAATAAACCTTGCAATACCAGGAATGATTGGAGGTAAAAATGGTTTACCAAGAGCAAAATTTAAATATCCAGATAAATGGGATGAAGGAAGCAGACTGGAAATCATTGATGAGTTGACTAGATATATAGTTGAAAGAAAACTAAAGCTGACTGATGAACATGGAAAAGCAACTGCAGAAAAAATAAAACAAGTTACAAACTGGCATGAACAATTTGATGAAGAATGTGCAGGTTGTCTAAGACGCTCTGGAGTAATGACTGCAGAAGCAGCACTTAAGAGAGTTTATCCTCACTTATTTGGATGGAGAACAGAAACAGATCAGGTTAATCCAGGCGACATAAGATCTTCAGGAATGTGGGACAGTGAAGCTGGAGAAAAACTTTTCAAATTAAAATTTGCAAAAAGCCTTCATACTGTTTTTGAGAAGTTAAAAGAAGCTGGTATAGAAGGTTTTGAAAACCATGGGGTGAAATTTTATCCTAATATTGAATATCCCTTACGCTTGCCTAGAAAAGATTTTATTAGTTTGAAAAATTATTATATTGCTCATGGGATAAGCTGGCAGGAACATTTTCTTGTTTTTAATCTAGCTGGTGGATTTGCTGAGGTATGTAAATCCACTGAAAGAGCATTTGAATTAACACTTGGAAAGAAAAACAAAAGAACCAATTGTTTTGGTACTACTGATATTTTAGTTGCTGATGTTATTGACAAGAATCCTATACGTAATTCACTGCTGATAGACCTTTTAAAAGATTTTCCTCCTCATCTTAAAGGAGCTGATATTAAAATTAACAATTCAGAAAAAAGCCTGAGAAGACCTGATTATACAGGTGTTGAAGATACTTGTCTTGAGCCGCTTCTTGCACATAGGCCACAAAGTATTGTTCTTGAAAAGACAGAAGCTCTATATAACGCTTTTGCTGCAGCTGTTTTGCCTTGTCAAAAGAAGGATAAAGAAACTCAGGTAAAAGATAATTTTACTGCTCTTGAAAAAATTTTATCAGCTGTTTATCCTACAGGGGACAGAAAAAATGATCTTATACTTTCAGACCGAAGACTGGTTCACCTATTAACTGCAATAAGGGATAACATCATTGATGAAACAAATATAGACGGTGAATTAAAAGCAAGACTAAAGGATCTCATAACCAGAATATGCAGTGTTAAAAAACCCAGCAATACTCCAAGAGAAGTACTGCTAGCAGCTTGTCAAACTGATATCAGATATGGAGAAAGATTTAATGCCTTAGGCACATTAAATAAAGTTATTGAACATGTCTTTGAACTTATGGCAATTCATGAAATGAGATATCTCCGAGAAAATGATTCTAACACTTCTCACTTTCAAAGAGTTTTAGGAAGTCTAGAAATTGTTGAAGGCTCTAAAGAGCTTGAAGAAGATGTTGTTGAAGAAGTTACAGATGAAGAAGTTACAGAACAGGCTGAAGAAGCAGACCCAATCCGTCCACCAGATGAAGATGATGAATTACCTGATGTGGATTTGGGTATTGTTACTGAGCAAACAAAAAGAATTGCTGAGGGGAGAGAAGAAGAAGAAGAGACAATAATCAGAACCCTTGTAGAAATTGCTCAGAATAAAACATCTGGCAGAAGACCTTTGACAGAATTATTTAAATTAATCTATTCAGGTGAAATGCCAGTTCAGTTACGAATCCTTTATCAGCTGCATGAAAGATCAAGAAAAAGATCTCTGAATAAATTTGATTATGCTTCACTTAGAGCAAAAACATTACCAACTACAAATATTACATCTATAGTTAATCCTGAGGATGGCAGTGTTGCAACTCAACTGATTGATAAAGAATTACTTTCCTGTATACCTAAATGGTGGCCAACCAATCGCGGTGAGCCTATTGCTGTACCATTGCTTTATTACAATAGTACTCTTTATGTAGGTATCCATGAAAGTTCATCAGATAAATTAGGACAAACACTTATAGGGTCTGCTAAAGACTGTGAAGTTAAATTAATTCAGATTAAAGAACCTTCATGGTCAGTACTTGTTGAATTTTTCAGAAGAAACCATCGTTATAAAGCTGAAGTCAAGGGTAAAGAAGCAATAAAACAGTTTATTCAAAAAGCGGAAGAAGATAGAGCTATAGAAAATCTCGCTGCACTTAGAAAAGCAGTGCCAGAATATAAAAAAGAAACTCTACAAAAGACATTCCAGTCTTAGCAACTTAATTTACTTCTGCCTTGATACGATTTATAATTAATTTTCCATGGAATCAATCCTATCCAAAATTAAAATCGAAAAAGCCAAGGCAGAAGATTGGCAGGAGATCCTGCAACTCATGAAAGAAACAGATAGAACTGTTTTCTTTACTGGGAAAGAAAGTTATGAAAAATTCTATGTTGTACGAGAGCCTGATCCAGAAAAGATTATTTGTTCATTTGCAATTGAGTTTAAAAATGAAATTGCAATTTTAAAATTTTTAGGTGTGAAAAAAATCTTGCAGAGAAGTGGAGCAGGTAAGCACATTGTTAACAAAACTCCTGAACTGTTAAAAAAACTGGGAATTAAAAAGCTTTATGCCTCCACATGGGAAGCCCCGGGGTTCTGGAATAAAACTGTTTTTAAAGAAATTGAAATTAAAGATATAAAAGATAAATTCTTTTTGGATTATTTAGGTGAACTTGAAAAAGGATTTCCATATGAATACAATAATCTTCTAAAAAATTATTTGCTTCAGATAAGTGACTAATCCCTACGAAAACAGTCTGCTTTAAAGGGTCTTTTAAGGTTAAAAAATTAAAACATTATAAAATCTCTATTTAATTTAATAGATTTTAATCCCTTCGCTAAAAGCATTCCACAGCATGTTTCTACGGTGTTGTACAATCATCTTCATAATGGACAGTTTAAAACAAAAAAGAATTTTAATTGTTGGAGCTGGTGCCATAGGATGTTATTTTGGTGGAAAGCTTATACAAAATGATTTTAATGTAACTTTTGTTGCCCGTGGGAAAACCCTTGAAACACTAAAACAAAATGGATTGACTATAAAGGAAAAAAATGTCTTATCTAATTTTCCAATAAATGTTGTCTCTGATACACAAGACTTAGGGACATTTGAATATATTTTTATGTGTGTAAAATCAAAGGATACAAAGTCTGCTACAGAAAAAATAAAAGATAACATTTCAAAAAATACTTCTGTAGTTTCTTTTCAAAACGGAATTGACAATGAAGAAATTATAGGCAGTGTGATTGGAATAGATAAAGTTATTGGTGCATCTTTATATGTTGCTTCTAAGATGATAGAACCAGCTATAGTAGAAACCACAGGAATAGTTTATTTAGAAGTCGGGGAATTAAATAGAACAAAAACAGACAGGATCCTGGAACTTCAAAATATTTTAAAAACTTCTGGTATTGATTGTAACGTTTCATTCGATATATGGGCTGAGCTATGGAATAAGCTCATAAGAAATGCTTCTATAAACCCTATAAGTGTTTTAAGTAGAAAAACTGTAGGTGAAGTATTGGATGATAAAAAACTATATGAATTATTGAGAAGCACCATGCTTGAAGTAAAACATGTAGCATTTTTAAATGGGATCAATATTGAGGATGAAATTGTAGATTTTCACTTAAAAAATCTAAATGAATACAGAAGCTTTAAGACCTCTATGCTTCAGGACTTTGAAGCAGGCAAACCAATTGAGTTGGAAGAACTTGTCGGAGTAGTAGTCAGAAAAGCAAAAGAGAAAAATATTTCTGTACCAAACACTGAAAGTGTTTATAATAGTTTATTAAAGCTGACCAGTGTTTATGCATAATTTTTAAAGTCAATATTCCATGAAAAGTATTAAAGATAAAAAGTTATTAATCTATGGCACTGGTGCTGTCGGTGGGTATTATGGTGGTGCACTGGTTAAAGCCGGATATGATGTTACTTTCGTGGCACGTGGAAAAACTTATGCGGTATTAAGAGAAAATGGATTAACTTTAATTACAGACGGTAAAAAAGAAATAATACCTATCAATGTAAATGCAATTCATGAATTACCTCAACAGGAGAGATTTGATTACATTTTTATCTGTGTAAAATCAAAAGATACAAAAGTTGCCGCAGAACAAATTAAAAATAATGTAGGTCCGAGTACAAGTGTTTTATCATTTCAAAATGGTGTAGATAATGAAGAAATTATTGGGGGAATTGTTGGGATTGATAAAGTTATCGGAGCAAATGTATATGTAGCTTCAATGCAAATGGAACCTGGAGTAATTGACCAGTTTGGATATAATGCAGTTGTAATTGGAGAGTTAGATCGAAAGCAATCAAAAAGGGTCTCAGAGCTAAAAAATATCCTTGAATCAGCAGGAATTTTATGTACTATTCCGGCAGATATCATGGCTGAACTCTGGAATAAGCTCGTTTGGAATGCATCATTTAACCCGGTAAGTGTTGTAACAGGAGAAACTGTAGATAAGATTTTAGAAAACAAGGAATTATTTGAACTTGTAAGAAACATTATGATAGAGGTAAGAGATGTCGCTATTGCACATGGAATTAATATAAGAAAAGACACTGTTGAATTTAATTTAGAAAGATCAAAAGGAGTTAATAAAAGAACTATGGATGGAGCTCAGAATTTTATTGGTTTTAAAACCTCTATGCTTCAGGATTTTGAAAGAGGCAAACCACTGGAAATAGAAGAGCTGGCAGGCGTAGTAATTAGAAAAGCTAAAGAGAAGAATATCCCTGTACCAAATATTAAAAAAGTTTATAATGAAGTCAAACAAAAGACGATCAAAACAAAAGTCTAAAAAACAAAAATCTCTTACTATACTTCTTGGATATCTTCTGCAGATTTTCACTTGTCTCTCTGGCTTTTTGAGCGGTAACTTTTATATTTTCCTTAAATTCTTTATCAGCCACAATACCATTCAATTCACCAGTTAATTTATCAAGCTTTTCTGAAAGTGAATTTAAATTTGAAATTGTTTTTGGTAATTCCAGATTCTCCTGCGTTTGTCTTAAATCTTTAATAAAGTCGGATAATTCATGAGACGTATCTTTTGCTGTCTGTCCTATTTCCAGAATATCTTTTGCTAAGCCCTGTTCATCCAGAAGTTTAGCAGCCTGAGTAGTAATTACTCTTAAAGAAGATGTGGTCGATTTAACATCCTGCCTTATCTGCTCATCACCAATTATTTTATTTATATTTTCTCCCACTTCCGTAACACTCTTAGACAAGGTGTTTGAGCTTGTCGCCAGCTGATCAAGTTTTTCACTTGTTGTGCTTAACAGTAAACCGGCATTATCTACAAGTTTATTTACGCCATGAATCACTGTTCTTACATCCTGAATCGTAGAGACAAGCAATTCAACATCTTCATCCTTCAAGAGTTTATTTATTTTCGTTATTGCTTCTTTAAACGCTTCCGAAGATTCAATATTAGCTCTCATAAAGCGTTCAAAGCGTAATGGTTCCTGTGTTATAAAAACCTGCTTGAAATTTTTATCAGATGAGACTTGGTTTATCACGGGACTTATCTCTACATACTGTTCACCAATAAAACCTGTAGGTACAATGCTAATCTTTGACAATGGTCCAAGCGGTATATTTTTCTTTGTTATTACTAAAGTAAGCTCTACATGGGTTTTGCTCTCTTTTAATTTCTGCTGCTCATATGCCAGCCCTTGCTGCAAATGTATCCTAGAAACATCCTGAAAATTTTCAAGTTTTTCAGTAAGTACTTTTATTTCATTTGGAGCTTTTAATTCTGCAATTCTACTTTCTGTTTCTTTTGCCTGCTGGGCTTCTTTAGTACTTAGTTCTAAAAATTCATTTTTATTTTGTGGCTGATTCTTCAAATCTTTTCCAACTTTGAGAACAGGCTTAATATTTTCAACTACCCCAACTCTAAGCCCACTCCATCTGACAATTGAACCTTCTTCAAGACCGCTTACATCTTCAAAATGAACTTTTATTTTTTTGATGTTATAAAATTTATAACCTTTTAACCAGAACAAACTAAAAACTAATATAGATAAACCTAATATTGTTATTAATGAAACTTTTGCTAGGTCTTCTTGTTTTGACATAATTTTTTAAACGCTTCGTTGTATCTTCAGTATTTATATTTTATAGGGAACTACTATGACTCCTCAGCTATTTTTCTGCATTATTTTACGATACTCGAATTCCCTAAGTACAGAAATCCTCGCTTGAATCCATTCTATAACTAAAAATGCTAAAATTAACTGCTTATGAAACCAAATGAAACAATTACTCCTCATGGCGGTACATTAATTAACTGCTTTGCAAATAATGTAAATAAATTATCAGAAGAAGCAAAAAAGCTAACCAGCATCACTGTTACAAAAAGAGTCCTTTGTGACTTAGAAATGTTTGCCATAGGAGCTTTTAGCCCACTTGACGGATTTGTAGGCAAAAAAGATTATGAATCAATTGTTGAAAATATGCGATTATCAAACAGCTTAATCTGGCCTATTCCAATTACACTTCAGGTAAATAAAGAAATATATGAAAAAGTTAAAAGTCAAAATAAAATTGCACTAAAAGACGAATCTGGTAAAATTGTTGCGACTTTAAATTTGAAAGAGATTTATGAGCCTGATCTAAAAAAAGAAGCTGAGCTGGTTTTCAGGACATCGGACTTAAATCACCCTGCTGTTAAATATTTGTTTGAAGCCGGGGAATACTATCTGGCTGGAGATATAAAAGTTTTAAAAAGCACCTATGATGAGTTTCCTGAATATAATCTGGGCTGTGCAAAGACAAGAGAAATATTTTCTGAAAAAGGCTGGAAACAGGTTGTTGCATTTCAGACAAGAAATCCTGTACACAGAGCTCATGAATATTTGCTAAGGGTTGCACTTGAAACCGTCGATGGTTTAATGCTTCACCCAACTATGGGTGAAACGAAAGGTGATGATATTCCAGCAAATATAAGAATGAAATGTTATAAGGAAATTCTAGAAAAATATTTTCCAAAGAATAGAACATTGCTGTGTATAATGCCGGCAAGTATGCGTTATGCAGGACCAAGAGAAGCAATTTTACATGCCATTATCAGGAAGAACTACGGCTGCAGTCATTTTATAATAGGGCGTGATCATGCAGGAGTAGGAAATTATTACGGAACCTATGATGCACAAAAAATATTCAGTGAATTTAACCCAAATGAGCTTGGAATTACGCTTTTATTTTTTGAACACAGCTTTTACTGTAAAGCCTGCGATGAAATGGCATCTTATAAAACCTGCCCACATGATGCTTCTAATCACATGATACTGAGCGGTACCAAAGTAAGGGAAATGCTTAAAAATGGCGAAATACCACCTGTAGAATTCACAAGACCTGAGATAGCTAAAATATTAATTGAGAGTATGAGAGAAAAGACAGTAGCATAAATTACTGTTTTTACTGGCTTTCAAGCCAAGCCTGCATTTCTGCTCTTCCATATTCTCTTTGTTCATCTTCCCGGAAAGAGTCTTCCTTTATTGGGGTAATAGTCCCTTTTAATACTGCAATAGTGTAATCCACTAACTTGTCTCTAAATTCTAAACTAATAGGTGGATTACCCTGTTCAGAAATCTGCTCATTGACTGCTCTGGTTACTTGTTCACGTGTAGAGCTTTGTGTAAGTCCAATTGTCTTCATCCACTGTTCTCTAAGTAGGGGCACTTCGTCAGGAGTAACCTTTTGAGAAAGTATGATTTGTCTATTAAATCTTAATGGATCTATTAACATAAAATATTCCTCAACTTATATAATTAAAGAATACTAAACTAATCTTTTAAAGACAACTTTAAAAGATTAAATCTTTCTAAAGATAGGCATAAAAATACCGGTACACTGAAGTTTATGAACATTTTAGAAGAAATCATTGCTTACAAAAAAACTGAAATAGAAAAATCTAAAGAGAATTTACCTCTTGATAAATTAAAAAATTTGATCAGTAGAGACGCGGTTAACCGCGTCTCTACCATACAATTTGCACAAGCATTAAAAGACAAGATCGATAAAAAACAAATCGCTTTAATCACAGAAATTAAAAAAGCCTCTCCTTCAAAAGGCATAATTAGAGCTGATTTTAATCATCTGGAAATAGCAAAGTCATATAAATCAGGTGGTGCAACATGTTTATCAGTACTTACTGATGAAAAATATTTCCAAGGAAATCTTAAATATATTTCAGAAATTAAAAATGTCTGTGATTTGCCCGTGCTCAGAAAAGATTTTATAGTAGATTCTTATCAGATCTACGAATCAATTCATAATCAGACTGATTGTATTTTATTAATTGTCGGGGCATTAGACAAGAATCAATTAAAAGAATTATTTGAATTATCATGTGAGATTGGAATTGATACGCTAATCGAGATCCATAACGAAAGAGAGATGGAGATTGCGTTAGACATTGTAGGGTCAGGTCGCGACCTGACCCTACTGGGGATAAACAATCGAAACCTTAAAACCTTTGAAACAGATTTACAAGTAACAATAAATTTGGCGGGGAAATATAAAAAGGATTTACAAAATAAAATTATCGTCAGTGAATCAGGAATATTTACGAATGAAGATATTAAATCATTAATAGAACATAATGTTTATGCATTCCTGGTGGGAGAAAGTTTAATGAGAGAAGAAGATATCGAAATAGCTACAAAGAAATTAATTGGTTCTATTTCTTTATAATCTTTAAGATTCCACAGCTAATAAAATACAATAAAATCAATATCCCACTTACAATGCTCATATTAAAAGGATCTGGAGTAGGGGTAAGAACAGCACCAAGAATTACACCTGATAACACTGCATATTTCCATCTTTTTACAAGCATTTCAGAATTCACAATGCCAACATTTGCCAAAGCTAAAATTATAATTGGCAAGAGAAAGGTAGAACCACATATTGCCATAATCATTAAAGCAAATGAAACAAAGCTTTCAATGCTTATACTTGTAGAAATTATATCTTTCCCAAATCCAAATAAAAAATTTAACATTGATGGAACTACAAAAAAATAAGCAAAAACAGCTCCAGTAAAAAACAAAAATGGTGCCCCTGCCACTATTGGAACAGCAATATTTTTTTCTTTTTTAGTTAATCCAGGAAGTATAAAACTTGCAAGCTGCCAAATGATAATCGGTGAAGCACTTATAATTCCTGCAAATAAAGCTACTCGCAAACTTGTAAAAAAGAATTCTCCTGGTCTGATTTGTAGAAATGTTGTCTCAAGCGGAGCAATGTTAGTTAGTAATTTAACGATTTCTTTGCTACACAAAAACCCAATAAGAGTTGTAATGCAAACAGTAAAAAGTGAAATTATAATTTTATTTCTTAATTCATCAAGATGTATAGATAGAGGCATTAGAGTTTCTATATTTTCATTGTTGATATCTTTCTTTTTATACAAGTCAAGTTCTTTTGTAGAAATTGGTTTCATTTTAATATTGCAAGATCATCTCTATGAATTACTGTTTCTCCATAAGTATAACCCAATGCTTTTTCTATATCAGCACTTTTTAAGCCAATTATCTTTTCAAGCTCTGCTTTTCCATAATTTGTAATCCCTTTCGCAAAGGGAGAATTTGAATCCAATAAACAAATTTCAACTCCTGAACCCCTTTCAAAATTTCCTGAGACTTTCTTAACCCCGGCAGGCAAAAGACTTTTGCCATTAGTTAAAATTGCTTTTTGGGCGCCTGAGTCTACATAAATTTTCCCTGCAGCAATTAATGTATGAGCTATCCAGCTTTTTCTTTTTTCTACTTTATTTGAACCTGGAAGAAAAGTCGTACCTATTCTTTTATTTTCCAAAAGATCTAAAATTGCTTCAGGGTTTTTACCATAAATTATATGAGTGATAATTCCTACAGATGTAGCAAGTTTTGCCGCCTGAATCTTTGTAGTCATTCCACCAAGACTAAACTCACTGCCTTCACCTGAAGCCATCTTTTCGATTTGTGGAGTAATTTTTTCTACAAGTGATATAAGCTTTGCATCTTTATTCTTTTTCGGATTACTGTCATAAAGACCTTCTTCATCAGTAAGTATAATCAAGTGATCTGCAGAAATTAAATCACTGACAAGAGCACTTAACATGTCATTATCACCAAACCTTATTTCTTCACTTGCTACCGCATCATTTTCATTTATTATTGGAAGAATGTTCATGTTAAACATTTCTAAAATTGTCTCTCTGGCATTAATATAAATTTCTCTTTGAGCAAATCCATCTCTAGTTAAAAGAATCTGTGCAACAGGAATACCATGTTTTGAAAAATATTTTTCATAAGTCTGCATTAGCAATGCCTGTCCAACTGCAGCAGCAACCTGCTTTCCTAAAATCGTTTTTGGCTTCCTTGAAAGAGACAACTTCTTTACTCCAAGCGCTACAGCCCCTGAAGTAACCAAGACAACCTTATGTCCTGATTTTTTTAATTTTGAAATTACATTTGTAAGTTTTTCAATAATTTCAATGTTTATTGCATTAACACTATCTAAAGAACTTAATGTAGCAGTACCAACTTTAATTACCAATTTTTCTAGTTTTTTATCTGCCGGCATTCTGCAAAGTAACAATTCTAAGTTTTTTAACACCTAAACCTGCAGCAGCATCAAGCACAGCAACTACATATTTTTGTCTGGATTCTTCATCTGCTCTTACTGCTACCGGGATATCTTTTGAACCCATTTTTTCAAATTCTTTTCTCATAGCATCACTTACAAGTCCTTGAATTCTTTCAATCTGAGTTTTGTCATCTGAGACTTTCATACTATTAACTGCAATAATTCCATCTTTGCTGACTTCAACAGTAATTGTTTTGTTTTGTTGTTCTGCTTTGCCATGCTGTGCTACAGGAGGTTCTACTTTTAGAGAACTTTGATTTATAAGTGGTGCAATTAAAATCATAATAATAAGGAGTACAAGAAAAACATCTGTCAGAGGAGTAATATTTATCTCCGTAAATATTTGCCTTCCACCAGATCCACTGCTACCAAATGCCATATTATAAAAATTGACAATTTACAATTGAAAATTGAAAATTAAGGATTTTTTTCCACAATTCTCAATTCTCCATTATCAATTATCCTCCTTACCTTCTATATCCTGTTTGCGAAGCCCCAGTTGGCATTCTGTTTGAAAAGCTTAAAAATAATAGTTTTAAAAGCTGAAAATCTTCTTCAAACCTTCTAACTGTATTCGTATAATAGTTATTCATTATTACCGCTAAAATAGCTACAATTAAACCATAGCCTGTAGCAATTAATGCTTTTGCAATACCAATAACAACTTCCTGTGTCTGTCCGCCAGCTTCACCTAAAACCTGCAGGGTAACTATAACTCCAACGACAGTACCAAATAAGCCAAGGAAAGGCGCAGTAGCACCAATGGTTCCAAGAATTGAAAGATATTTTTCCAGTTTTCTGCTGACTATATTTACTGTAATATCAAAAGCTCTGGAGAAATCTTCTTTTTCTACTGTAATTAATCGTATCCCTTCTTCTGCAATTTCTCCGACTACACCGCCAAGCTGATTTGCAAGTGACTGAGCACCATCCAGGTTCCCTTTTTCAAGCTCTCTCTGAAGCCTTTGGATAAAGGTAGTAACATCTCTTTTATTTCTAATATAATATAAGGACCGTTCTATAACTACAGCAATTGTAAGGATAGAGCAGATTGTAATTGGCCAAAAAGCGAACCAATCTTGAACCATAAATGCAAAAAAATATTCAATAAACTTATTTCCGTGTACTGTAGCTGTATCCATATCGATTATTAATCCTTCCTTCAAAACTTTAACACATTAAGCTGCTCATTTTTCTCTTCTTATCTTTGATTATCTAGTATCGTCTATAAGATCCACTTGCTCCAAATACATTATAGTCAAATGTAAATTCAATATCTACAGAATTTGGGGCTCCTTCAGGCAAGCGTGCAAATGGTGCTGCATTTTGAATAGCAAGAAGGGCCGCTTTATCAGATGGTTCAAAACCACTACCTTTTTTAATTAAAAGATTTGAAAGCTCTCCGCCCTTATTAATTTTAAATGTAACTATAACTCTTTTTGATTCATTGCCTCTTGGAGGCCTCCATGCATGTTTAATCCTGCGTTGTAATTCATTCATATATGGACCAAAATCAATATCTTTTTTTGCAGCAATACTCGGTGGTGCAAATGGTTTTGCATTTGGTGGTGGATTTCCTACTGCCCCTAAACCACCAGTACCGGTCACCCCGGGAACTCTTGGAGTAACTGCATTTAAACTGCCAGGACTACTGGATTCTGCAGCAGAAGGTGATTCGGGTGCTGGTCCAGCACGTCCTGGTGAATCCTGATTAGTAGAAGAAGTTTGTGTATTTTGAATCGGTGCAGGCTGTGCTTGAGTCAATGCCGGACGTTCAACTATTTTAGGAACCGGTCTTGGGGCCTGCTTTGGCTCCGGAGATGCAATCGGTTTTGGCGGAGTAGCAACCATCATCTGTACTACTTTTGGAACAGCAAGTGGTGGACTTGCCGGTCTTGAAGGAGTAACAGGCGTTACTGGTTTATTCGGAATATGTTTTCCTTGATTAATTGACTGCACTGATGAGCGTCTTGTCGTTTCAGGTGGCGGTGGTTTTGGAGATTCAACCTGAGGAAGTATAAATTCGATTTCTGTTATTTGCTCCTTATTTTTTGTAGGAATAACAAAAAATAAACTGGTTAAAAACAAAAGTATAAAAATAATTGAATGAAGAATATATGAACTTGCTGTAGATTCTGAGAAGCGAAAATTCGTGGAGTCCGTACTAATTATTTTGTAATCAAACTGCTGATTGACTTTTTCAGCATCAAGATAAGCATCAACCATGCTGTATATTACAAAACTGATGATTGTTAGAACTAACAAATATGAAAATGATCCTCCAAATTTAATTGAATTCATTAGGAATTCTGCAGCAGGCGAAGGATGGAAGTTAAACTTAAAAATAAATCCTAAAAGAAATTGACATATAGCCAGTATTACAAGTGCAAAATCAAGTGTTGCAGGAGGATTAAGCGAACCATAAAGCATTGAAAGGCTGATAAATGTTGCAAGTAGAAATACAATTCCTTTTGCGGTTTTACCATTATAAAGCTGACCAACACCAGGAACAATAGAATAAAAAGCAACAATTAGTGGTTCTGTTCCTTTGCTTTTAGGTTTTTGTTCAAATAAAATACTTGTCATTTTTTTCAGCTTAACGATACCCCAAATAGCTTATCTTACAGCAGATTAATCAATCTGAATTTTGATAGGAGAACCCTGCGGTAGTACAGAACCAGGTAACTCTATTGAATCCTGTGAATTATGAAAAATTGCGCCTAGTACATTTGTTTTTGTTTGTTTGTATAAAGTTTTTCCAATTTTTCCAGAGATCCCGCCAATTTGGCCACTTATATTTGAACTTAAGTTTGATTTTGCAATAACCTGTTGAATCTTGCCTTCAGAATTTTGAGTAGTATTAAAATAAATCACATACCCGGAATCTTCTTTATTCAGCTTCCCTATAAACCTTGTACCTTTTTGGAGTTTCTTGCCATCTGGTAACATCTGCTCTAAAAGGGAAATGGCATAAACCTGTTCCGGAGGATTATTTAAATCAATCTGATACTGCAAAACTGCAGAGACAGTCGCTTTTTTTAAATATTGAGTATAACCATAAGCAAAAATTCCAAGAGTCAGAATCAAAGCTAACATCATTCCTAATTTGCTTTTAGTAATGTTCATATTTATCCTATTTGATAAATAAATTCTATTTCCACAAGTGCATTTAAAGGCAGCTCAGCAATACCTAAAGCAGATCTCACATGTTTTCCATTTTCACCAAAGACACTTACCAGTAAATCAGATGCTCCATTTATTACTTTTGACTGATCGGTAAAACCAGCACTACTATTAACAAATCCTGTAACCTTTACTACTCTTTTTACTTTAGATAGACTCCCTAAAGCATTTTTTACTGCACTTAGAGAATTTAATGTGGCTAATTTGCTCGCTTCATATCCAGTTTCAATTACATTATTCTTTTCACCCATTTTCCCAGTGTAAACTACTTTTCCGTTTTCCATTGGCAATGTACCTGATGTATACAAAAAGTTTGAAACAATTAATGTCGGGATATAACTTGCAACTGGCTTTGGAACCTCAGGCAGGGACAACCCCATTTCTTTTAATTTAGCTTCCGGGTCTTTTTCTAGTTCTAGCATATATCCTCCAAGTAATTAATTTCTATCATTTAACAGTTTACCTCATCTTTTAAGTTAGGGCTATTTCCATATTTAAAAATCATTTAATTCTACTTATTACCGATTACTTTCTATGAGCTTTTTACTTTTCTTTAACAAAAAGTAATTTGACGACAAAGGCAAACCACAAGAAATTGTGGGACGCAAAACTACAGGCCCAAGTGGGTGGCTGAGTTACCGAATCAAATATGAACAAAATCAGAGACCAGAGACCAGAGACCAGAGATCAGAGAATAGGGAACAGAAAAAAATCTGTTTTTTGTTTTTTGTCTTCTGTTTTCTGTCTTATATTTTCTCTCTTTTGTTCTCAGCTCTCAGCCCTCAGCTCTGATCTCTCAAATGACTATGATTCTTTGATCGTAAAACCAAAAGAAATATTTATAAAATCCAAAAGAGCAGGCAGATTAATGTATAAATATGCCGGTCACAACTATCAAAGAATAAATGATAGTATTTATTTAATCCCTTTAAATGAAAATGATACGGCTGAAACTAAAAAACAAAAAATTGAAGCATTACAACAAAGCGGAGCCTTTGAATTAATTGAACCTGACTATAAGCTGGCGTTAGACCAGGAAAGAATTTATACGACTATAACCAGGCACTCAGAAACAGAACAACCCAATTTACCAGCAAATATAAGTGAGCCAAAAGAAGTCACACCAAATGACAAAGATTTTACTGCTCAATACTATTTAAAAATAGTAAATGCACCAAAAGCATGGGGAATTACAACCGGCAATTCATTATCAGTTGGAGTCCTCGATACTGGTGTAGATGCAAATCACCCGGATCTAAATGGCAAAATATCAAGCGGTTCTGGGGCAGATGACATAGATCTAAACGATACTATTGGACATGGAACAGAAGTTAGCGGGATTATTGCAGCAAACACAAATAATAATCAGGGGATTGCCGGCGTATCCTGGAATACAAAAATTGTATCTTTAAAAATTACAGATGATTTTGGTCAAGCAAGAGTATCAAGTTTAGTCAGTGCACTGGAACAGGCATATCAAAAAGGCGTAAAGATTGTACATATCAGCTTAAGTACAAATCAATTTTCTCAGACCTTAAAAGATGCTATTAAAGAAGCTCACGACAGAGGGATTTTAATTATTTCAACCACAGGAAATTCAGGCATTGAAGAACTAAGATATCCTGCAGCATTTAACGGGGTAATTGGAGTGGGTGCTGTTGATGAAACAAAGCAGCTGGAGTTTTACAGCACAACAGGTGAACATGTAAGCTTAGTTGCCCCAGGTGCATCAATTTATACCACTTCACTAAATTCTACCTATACCAAAGTTACAGGAACATCATTCGCAGCACCACAGGTATCAGGGGCTGCAGCATTAATATGGTCTATTGCACCAAATTTAACAAATGATGAAATAAGAAATATTTTAATCAGTTCAGCTGATGACTTAGGAGATCCCAGCAAAGATAAACAATACGGCTATGGATTATTAAACATTGAAAAGGCTGCTGAAATGGCAAAAGCAAAATCTATAAGCAATCAATAATTTCCCTGTAGGTACGTAGCATGCTACGTACCTACAGAACATTGCATTATAATACTCTCAAATAACCTTTTACCATCTTCACCACCAAGAATACTTTCACAAACTCTTTCGGGATGCGGCATAAGTCCAAGCACATTTCCTTTTTTATTTATAATACCTGCAATATTTTCTATAGAACCATTTGGATTCGATTCTTCAGTTATCTTTCCATTTTTATCACAGTACTGAAAAACAATTTGATCTTTATTTATATTTTTTGAAATATAACATCCATCTCCATGAGCAATTGGAAGTTTTATAATTTCACCTTCTTTATATAGACTTGTGAAACTGGTTTTATTATTTACGACTTTAAGATAGATTTCATCACAAATAAAACTTCTGGACTTATTTGTAGTTAAAGCCCCTTCAAGTAAATCCATTTCACATAAAATTTGAAATCCATTGCATATGCCTATTACAAGACCACCTTTATTTGCAAAATCAATTATTGGATTTACAATCTTTGAAAACCTTGCTATAGCACCCGATCTTAAGTAATCACCATAGCTAAATCCCCCTGGAAGAATCACACAATCTGTTTCCTTTGGTAAGGAAGCTTCGTCATGAAACATCTCCACGACATCTTGTTTCAGAATATTCTTCAAGACATAAACACAGTCTTTGTCACAATTTGAGCCTGGGAATGTGATGACAGCAAATTTCATAGCTTAATTTTAACATCTGCTACAATATCTCTCATGCTAAGTAAATCTACTATCTTTACCCGTCCATGGAAAGGAATCATTGATTGCTACAGCACATATTTACCTGTAAACAATAAAACACCTATCATTACTTTAAATGAAGGAAATACCCCTTTAATTTTTGCACCACATATAACCAAACTCTGTAATATTCCTGGTCTGGCTGTTTATATAAAAGTAGAAGGTGCAAATCCTACAGGAAGTTTCAAAGATCGTGGAATGACTGTAGCCGTGAGTAAAGCAATTGAAGAAAAATCTAAAGCAATTATTTGTGCAAGCACAGGAAATACCAGTGCAAGTGCTGCTGCTTATGCTGCATGCGCCAGAGCAAATGGATATAAAATGGATTGTTTTGTTTTAGTACCAAAAGGATATGTAGCACTTGGAAAACTTTCACAGGCAATGATTTATGGAGCAAAGGTAGTACAGGTAGCAGGAAATTTTGATGAAGCACTAAAACTTGTAAGAGACATTGTAAAACAGTATCCAATTACATTAGTTAATTCAGTAAACCCATACAGAATTGAAGGACAAAAAACAGGAGCCTTTGAAGTCTGTGAACAGCTCGGAAGAGCACCTGATATTTTATCTATCCCTGTAGGAAATGCAGGAAACATAACTGCATACTGGAAAGGATTTTGTGAATACTTAAGAAATGACAATAGACCAAAGATGATTGGCTTTGAAGCAAGTGGTGCTGCCCCAATAGTCCATAATAAAATTATTGAGAAGCCTGAAACTATTGCAACTGCAATTAGAATTGGAAATCCGGCAAGCTGGGAACAGGCAGTAAATGCAGCACAGGAATCCGGTGGCTTTATAGATATGGTTACCGATGAAGAAATAATTCAGGCATACAAACTTTTACACCAAAGCGAAGGAATAGCATGTGAACCGGCAAGCGCAGCATCAGTAGCAGGACTTATTAAATCTGCAAAAGCAAATAAAATTTCCCCTGAGTCTACAGTAGTATGTGTTTTAACTGGAAACGGTTTAAAAGATCCTGACAGTGCAATAAAATATTCTGAGCAGGAAAGAATAGAAGTAAAGCCTGATTTAAAAGAGATCGCAGAACTGTTAGGTTTCAATTAATTTCTTTGTGGTACTACTACCTGCAAAGATTGATCAAGCAAAACCGGAACTTGAGTTCCACTTTGTATAATTAGCTCTTTACCTTTAGATACAATAGCCCCAAGAGCACCGGCTCCACCACCAATCGCTGCACCAGACCATGCACCACGACCTGGCATTCCACCAGCAATAGCTCCTATAGCAGTTCCTAAAGCTGCTCCAAGCCCTGCACCAACAGCAGCTTTTCCAACTCCTTTAGCAAGTCTTGATCCACCAGTTTCAGCCTGAAGTTTAAATTGTGTTGTGTCTACTGAAGCACTTAAAGGATATCTTTGTCCATCCGGTGTTTGTATAGAAGTAAATCTAATTTCTAAAACACCCCCTGAACCAGCCATGAACCTTGCAGCAGGAATTGAATTTACTACCTGTCCAATAATCTGACTACCTGATGGTATAACAACATCAGAACCAACTACAAGTGGACTCGAGACACTTGCAGTAACAATATCTCCAACTCGATTTATCCCGGAACTTAAAGTACTTACCAATGAAGCATCAAATCTAGATCCTGCAGGTGCAATTACAACCTTCCCTCTTAATGGTCGGTTTGGGGTACCAACTCCTGCTCCACGATTTCCCTGAACAGGTTGATCATATGATTCATCTAATTCCTGAGGATCCTGATAACCAGTTTGAGCAAAAACACAAGAATTATATAGAACAAGTAGACTTAAAAATAAAATTGGTAATTTAGTTAATGTTTTCATGGTTGTATTTTCCTTATTTCTCATAACGTATGATTATATTATAAATCTTGAATAAACTACGCATTTATTATTGTATAGTCATGAAAGGATATTTGTGTCTCTTTACATATTTTTAATAAATTAAGCAGGTCAACCGGTTCATTCTCTCCAGCAACAATTATCATGTATAAACTTTCTTTACTGCCAAATTTTGAAATAATCATGAGTCCTGATTCATTCAAAAGTGAATAAGTATGAAATTCATTAGAAAACAAATTTGAACCTATTAACTCTAGCAGAGATTCTGATTTAACCATATTTTGCACTTGTGTCAGGTAGCTCTCACTTGAAGTATTTCTGTGCTCTTTCAGCACCTGGTTGTTTTTTATAAAATAAACAATATCAATACCTGCAATATCTTTAATTTTAGTGATGATTTCATTAAAGAATTGATCCTGATTTTCAATAATCATTTTTACTTTAACTCTTTTTTATTTTTTTTATTTTTTGTTTCTGTTTTACTGGAGGGATTACTATCCTGTGATTTTTCAGCTCCTTTAATTTCTTTATCTTCTGTTTTTTTAGGAGCACTTTCAATCATTTTAATTTCTAAAATATCTACCCATGGTTCATCCAGAGCTGCACTAAATACTTCACCATAAATCTCCAACAGATCACCTTCTTCCAACTCTCGAATGATTTGATTTTCTTTTGCCTCTTTTACAGGATAAGCAAGTTTTAATTCCGAAAGCGGTATTTTACTGTCAGATCTAAAAATACAAATTGAGATGTACTCCTTGGAAGCTCTCATAGCTGGTTTATAGTCCAGCGCCAGCGTAGTGAAAGAACTAAATTTTCCTCTGAATTTTATCTTCTTCTTAATATAATCCTGAGGCTTTTCAAGAAGCACTCCAATTAAAATAGGCTGAAAATCAGCTTCATTTATAGGCTCTTTTTTTTCTTTGGCTGTTTCTTCTTTTTTATCTTCTGTATTTTTTTTTACTTTAGCAATTAAGAACTTAGAGTCATAACTGAGAGCTGAAAGAGAAGATGTGAAGAAACAAAGGAGACAAAGAATAGAAAATATATGCCTTTCATGCTTCATGCTTAGTGCCTCGTGATTCTTTCTTTGTAGGAGTTTCAAAAATATCAACCAACTTATTACAAATATGCCTTGCTATTTGAATTTTTGATTGTCTTTGAAGAACTTCTTTACTTCCATCCCTGGTTAATATAATAACTGCGTTTTCATCTGCTCCAAAACCAATGTCAGGAATTGTTATATCATTTGCAATTATCATATCTATTTTTTTCTTTTGAAGTTTTTCTATTGCATTTTTTTCAATATTTTCAGATTCAGCAGAAAAGCCAACTATTACCTGCTTCTCACGTTTTGTACGACCAAGAATTTCCAGGATATCAGGATTTCTTGTTAATTCAATTGTAATATCTTCGTTTTTCTTTTTAATTTTTTGTTTTGATGTTGTAATAGGTCTGAAATCACTTACTGCAGCAGCCATAATTAATGCATCTGCTTTATCAAACTCAGATTCAATCACTTCCTGCATTTCCTGTGCAGACTCTACCTCTATTACCTGATAATTACGATCTACAGATACAGTGGAAACAAGTACTACTTCTGCTCCCATACTGTTTACCACATCAGCTAATGCAAGTCCCATTTTTCCGGAACTCCTGTTTCCAATAAACCTTACCGGATCAATTACTTCGCGTGTACCGCCGGCAGTAACAATAATTTTTTTCCCGAGAAAGGGTTTAGTTTCAGAGTCTCCATATAGAATAGTTTTAATTATTTTTTCGTTTGGAGCAATATGTCCAATTCCTGAATAGCCACAGACTAAATCTCCATCTTCAGGCGGAATTATCTTATGCCCTAACTTAGTAACAAGAGTCTCAATATTTTTTTGAGTGGTGAAATGCTCCCACATATTGGTATTCATAGCCGGTGCAATATAAACCGGTGCACGGGTTGCAAGCAAAATACTTGTTATTAACTCATCAGAGATTCCACATGCCATCTTTGCAATAATATCAGCAGTCGCCGGTGCCAGTAAAACCAAGTCAGCACTGTCAGCCAGTTCTATGTGTACTGGTTTACTTTGAATTTCAGGAGAAAACATTTCACAGTAAACATTGTTTGAAGATAGAACTTTTAGCGGGAGCTCGTTAATAAAATGCCTGGCATCTTTTGTTAAAACTACAGTAACAGAATGTCCCAGCCTCTTTAATTCTTTTACAAGATCATACATCTTGTAAGCTGCTATGCCAGCACTTATACCCAGGACTATATTTTTTGATTGACTTGTCATAAAGTTGCTTGGAAATTCTATCTACTGTTTACAAGGAGTGTTCCATCTTTTTGAGCAGCAATTTCCTGAAGAGCCTGAATGACAGGATTAGTAGTTCCTTCAAGTTCTTTTGTTTCTTCTTTAATTTGTTTTGCTAACTGAGCTACTTTTAAAACCGAATCATATCTGTTTCCTGATTCTTCCAGTAAATCACTTAACAATTTATTTATTGACATTTTTGATTATCCCTTTTTTTTATTTGAAAACATTTAGGCTTAAATGTTTTCTCTCCTTACCGGCGCTCAAAAAATTGCTCATCGCAATTTTCTTCGCTTATACATATCTCTACTGTTTTACATTATTTATTCTACAACGCTCAGTACGAATTATACTAATGACATTATCTACAGCATTTGTTAACTCATCATTTACTACAAGATGGTGGAAAAGCTTTGTCTCATTCATCTCTTCCTTAGCTTTGTTAAGCCTGATTTTAACTTTATCAATTGATTCGGTTTTCCTTTTAATTAGTCTTTCTTCCAAAACTTCAAATGAAGGCGGTGTTAAAAAGATAAGCACTGCGTCCGGACATTTTTGTTTAATCTGTTTTGCTCCCTGAACTTCTATTTCAAGAATTACATCTTTACCGCATGACAGATAATTATTTATAGCAAATTTGGGTGAGCCATAAAAATTCCCCACAAATTCTGCCCATTCAAGAAATTGATTTGAATTAATCATTTCCTGAAATTCTTCTTTTGTTTTAAAAAAATAATTTATACCTTCTTTCTCGCCATCTCTCATCGGCCTTGTAGTCGCAGAAACAGACAGATATACATTGTCAACTTTTTTAAGTATTTCTCCAGCTACAGTACTCTTTCCAACACCGGATGGGCCACTAATTACAAAGATTTTGCCTTCGCTTGACATTTTTTATATAGCTCCAGACAAGCTGGAGTGTCCCTCGATCAATCCCTTTCACTGGATCGGATTTGCCCAATAAATGGGACAAATCCTTTAAATACTATAGTGTTTTATTTCATTCTTTAATTTCTGTCTTCTGTCTTTCTTGCTTACTTCTACCCTTTAAATGAGTGTACAATATCTATGATATATTTTCTCTGTTAATTAAAGCGTTATGAAGAAATTTGCATTATTATTTGGTTTATTACTTCTAACTATTGGACTTGTTTTATCATTTATAGACACCCCTTTTAAGTACCTTTTTCAGGCTAACACCCATTTAACCAGTGGGAAAGTAGCCAAAGCAGTCAAGTTGCTTGAGGACGGATACAAAAAATACCCGAACAATCACAAAATTACATTTGCTCTGGCTAAAGCCTATCATCTGGCAGGTGAAACAGAACTTGCAAATAAAACAATATTTTCAAATTCAAAAAAAACAATAGACACTTTAAAGTGCGACAAAGATTTTAGGAATTTTTTAGTGGATCTTGCAGATGCAAATCATGAGATTGGGGACGAACGATCTGCAAAATTTCTTGCTACACAATACCTGACATGTCAAGAGAATCCCAAACCATCACAACAAACTGTAAAAAACTTACTTAGAGTAGGGCAGATACTGCCGGAAAGATCTCTTGAGGTCTGGGAAAAAGGATTTAACCTTGCTAATGCAATAAATAAACCTGAACTAAAAGAAAGTTTAAAAGCATTACTTTTACCAAAATATTTTCAAATGGCTGATGATTTAAAAGGACAAAAAAAGTATAAAGATGCTCTTGAAATCTTAAATAAAGCTGGAGTTCTTGGGAAATGCGCCGAAGTAAATTACGAACAGGCAAAATTATGTATTGAACTCGGAAAAATCGGGCAGGCACAAAAATTATTTGAAGATGCCATTCAGCTTGAACCTGAGAATGATGACTATAAGATTTCTTATGCCAATGCCCTGAAAAAAGCTGCCTTAAGTACAAATGACAGAATTAAAAGAAATGAATATTTTGAAAAGATCAAATTATTACTTGCTGGAGATGACAATCCGGTAAAAGCTACTTTGCTTAAAAAAATCATGAACTTAAACGCAAAATACAAAATTACCGACAGTAGTCTGAAATTAAAATATATTGGTGATTATTTATATCCATCTTTTACCTTTAAAATTATTCCTGTTTCCGACATTGAAATAAAAAAATACAAAGTAATATTTCTAAATGAAGAAAGAAGAGAACTGGATAATTATGAAGCTCCGTTAACAAATGAAGAACTAAATCAGCCTATAGAAGTTACATCCAGGAATTCCGTTCAAGATGATAACTTTATTAATGCAAAGCTTTTTGTAAATGATGAATTTGTAAAGGAATACATGAACAAATGAAACACGAAATTATTGGAAATGACATGCAGGTAGCTATTGTGGAACTTGATACAAACGAGTTTGTTCAGGCAGATGCAGGCAGTATGTTTTTTATAGAAGGTAATGTAGATATGGATCTCAGAATGCCTGGTGGATGGGTTGGCGGTTTAAAAAGAATGTTTCTTGGGGAATCATTTATGCTTCCTGTTTTCAAATCAAAATCCATAGGTTCAAAAGTTGCATTTGCACCGCCATATCCCGGTAAAATAATTGAGCTTGAAGTAACAAATGATAAGATCTGGCAGGCACAGAAAAAAAGTTTTTTATTTGCTTATGGAAATATTTCTATAAATATCAGTTTTATCAGAAAATTTAAAGTTGGTTTTTTTGGCGGGGAAGGTTTTATTCTTGAAAAGTTTTCAGGAAATGGAAAAGTTTTTATAAATTGCGGCGGAATGGCTATTGAAAAAACTTTGGACATAAATGAAACCATTCAAGTTGATACCGGCTGTATAGTAGCTTTTGAAGACAGCATACAATATGACGTCAAACGAATTAAAAGTATTAAAACAGCAATTTTTGGTGGGGAAGGTTTATTTTTATCTACTCTAACAGGTCCCGGGAAAATTATCCTACAGTCAATGCCATGGTCCAGATTCCAAAATGCAATGTCTAATGGTAATGGCAGCAAAGGGCTACTTAGTGATGCGGGAAAGATTTTTGGTGGAGATTAGAAGATATCAGAGGATCTATTAAGATTCAGTTAAATTGAGAAATATCAAATATAACCATTCAGCAACTTTGTATTAACTGAGAACTATTAAAGACAATTATTCAGTAATTTTTTATTAACTGTTAACTATAAAATCAAAATGTCATTAAACATTTCAAACTCTAATATTTCATTATCAATTCCAGGCATAGAATCTGTAGTTAACTTTAATATTGGCAAATTGTTAAAGTTAATTAGAAATGAAGAAAATTTAACTCAGGCATTAATAGCTCAAAATACTCATGACCAATTTATCTCTTATGAATTAGAGCTTGACGAACAATCATCTGAAAAGCTAAAGGAACTAGCCCCCCATGAAGAGTTAAAACTAAAGCTAAGATACTCCATTGAGATCAGATATAAAATTATTCCTAGTGATTGTGAAAAACTTCACTCAAGATTTCCAACAATTCCTGGAGTTACTCCAAATGGAATATGGTTATATGATAAAAAGAAAGACTTATTGATTTATGAGTATAAATCAGGAAGTACTATAGCCAATTTATTTTATGATAAAAATGGCAAAAAAGTTTCTGAAGAAGATTATAATTCTAAGACCAAAGAGAAAAAAATATATTCTGAGAATGGAGGATATGAGTTATATAAGAATGGGATCTTACTGGAAAAAACTGAGGTTTATGGAGAAATTAGTTCAGTCAAAGGAAAGGCAATTACTCATTATAAAGACGGGGAAATAAATTCCATAGAAGTATATGATTCCAATTCAAAATTATTAGATAAAGTAAGGACTGATGGAAAAAAAGAGGTTATTTCACTTGGAAAAGAATTCCTTACTCTTATTTATAACCATAGAAAAGATAAACCAATAAATCTGGACATCTTTAAGTTTATAAAAGATAAAACCAAGACGAAGGAAGATTATTTAAAATTTGAAGAACAATATCTAGCTGATTTTGGGGTCACAGTAAAAAGAGATCCTTTTATTGGAATAATTTTGCGTGATGTTAGAAACCATGGGCTTGAAATTGCTGGACTAAATAAAGACAAAGAAAAGATTGAAAAAAAATATGGGATAAAAATTGAAATTAATGATTGTAGAAGTTCTCAATTCACTTACACCCGTATGCCAATAAGAAGTGTTGAAAAAGAACTAAAACTGCTTGACAGAGAGATTCAAAAATATCCTCCTGGATTTATAAAAAAACAAAATCTCACTGTTTACCTTGTTGATAATATAAGGACTAATGGATTAGAGAGCTCTCCAAGAGGTTTATATCTATCTGAAGTAAGTGGAATAGTCATTACAACATCAAGTGTGTTTGATCATGAATTTTATCATCGTTTAGATGATGCTAATGACGGCTTATCAAAGAACAATTCTGAATGGGTAAAATTATCACCTGATTATAATAAAGATGGAAACAAAGGATTTACATGGCAGAATAAAATAGGGTGGAGAGCATCTGATAAAGATCTCCCTAAAGGATTTGCAAGGCATTATGGCAGAGTTAACCCAGACGAAGATCAAGCTACTATTGCAGAATGTCTTTTTCGCAAGGATGGTGATCAAAGTTACAGTGTCCTTATGAGAAAAGCAAAGAGAGATAAGGTCCTTATGGCAAAAATAAATTTCATTAAAGCTGAATATAAAAAATGGAGTGGTGGAATGATTGACGAAAAGTATTTTAATGATTTAAGTGATGGCGTTATTATAAATGAAGCTTATTGGGAGAAAAGAGCAAAGGCTAAATAAGCCAACTGCTTGAATTTACATTTTGTTCGCTATTATAATTCTTTTCAGGACTGCTGACTTATGCTATAAATAAAGCCATGTCTTCTCAATTCACACAAATTGCAATTTTTACAATAGTTGGTTTTGTCCTTGGTGCTACTTTACTTACACTTTCAGCAACCATACAAAGAATTTTTGGAATATCTAATCCTACAAAAGTAAAAACAGAATCATATGAATGTGGAATGAAAGTTTTTCACGACACAAAGATCCAGTTTGATATTAAATATTACTTATTTGCACTTATGTTCATTGTGTTTGATGTAGAGTTTGTTTTTCTTGTACCATGGGCTGTGATTTTTGATATTTCATGTAATAAAATTTTCCTTATCATTGAAGCTTTTATTTTTGTTTTTATCCTTGTACTTGGACTATATTATGCATGGCAAAAAGGTGTGTTGGAATTTGATTAAAACATGTAAATCTCACTGATTCTAAAATTGTGAGTATAATTTACTTGTAAAGAAAAAATGACAGAACCACTTATAAAATTACCAAGTAAACCAGTTCCTGAAGATTTAAAAGGAAATGTTATTGTTGCAGGACTTTCTGGGTTTTTGGATCTTATTTATAATTGGGCAAGATCAAATTCAGTCTGGCCGCTTACCTTTGGAACATCATGCTGCGCAATTGAAATGATGTCTACAGGAATGAGTAAGTTTGATATTTCAAGATTTGGATCTGAAGTTTTTAGAGCTACTCCCAGACAGGCAGATTTAATAATTACTGCAGGTACTATAACCAGAAAAATGGCACCCGCACTTATCAGACTCTATGAGCAAATGCCAGAACCAAAATATGTAATTGCAATGGGAGCATGTACTATTACAGGCGGAATGTTTCATGATTCTTATTCAGTGGTACAGGGAGTAGACAGAATAATCCCTGTAGATGTTTATGTGCCGGGCTGTCCACCAAGACCAGAAGGTTTATTACACGGACTGATGATTTTGCAGAGAAAAATAAGAAATGAATCTTTGGCTTCGCGAAGACTTTATGCAAAAGATCATCATCCTGTAACATATGTAGATGAGTTAACCGGTCTGCCATTTCCATTTAAAGAAGAACAAAAAGTATAACAATGTCAACCGAACAAACTATTCAAACACTGCCGCCGCCAGCTCCTCCTTCAGCAGGGGAATTTGGAAAGTTTTTAAAGGACAAAGGAATTAATTCAATCCCTTTAGGAAATGATGCTGACAGTATAGAGATGCTGGAGCTTGAAACAAATAACTTAGTTAATGCCTGTAAATTATTAAAAGAATCAAGTGAAACTGATTTTGATTTTCTTGTTTTAATGACATCTACAGATACAAAAAAAGGCTTCCAGTCAATTTACACATTACAATCCATAAAAAGCAAAAAATCACTCCGAATAAAGGTTACAGTACCAAAAGATAATCTAAAAATCCCAAGTGTAAGTCACCTCTGGAACACAGCAAACTGGTACGAACGCGAGGCATATGACATGATGGGCATAGTTTATACTAACCATCCAAATTTAAAAAGGATTTTAAACCCTGACAACTGGGAAGGATACCCGCTTAGAAAAGATTACATACCACCCACTGATTCCCTAAATGGCCCTCATCCACTTACTGAAACTGCAATGGCTGAGAAAACTTTAGGTAAACCTAGCTAAATATAGAAAGGAAAAAGCATTGTCAATAGTTAAAGACACAAACCAATTAGAAAAAAGTTTTAAAACCGATGAAATGGTTATAAACATGGGCCCTCAACATCCATCTACCCATGGAGTTTTAAGACTGATTTTAAAGTTAGATGGAGAAATTGTTAAAGATTGTGAGCCTGTTATTGGTTATTTGCATAGAGGAATGGAATGGCTTGGACAAAACCGGACCTATGTTCAGTATCAGGCACTTGTAGATCGTGTGGATTATTTAGCCGGGATGTCTGACAGTCATGCTTACATTCTGGCAGCAGAAAAAATTGCAGGGATTAAGGTTCCTCTTCGTGCAGAATACATAAGAGTAATTTGTTCAGAGTTAAACAGAATTATTTCCCATCTTCTTGGACTTGGGATTTTTCTTCTTGATCTTGGAGCAATGATGGGTTTTCCATTTTATACATTTAGAGATCGTGAATCTATCCTTTCATTTTTAGAAGAAGTTTCCGGACAAAGAATGATGTTTAATTATTTTAGAATTGGTGGAGTATTTAAAGATCTGCCAAAAGGCTGGACAAGGAAAGTAAAGAAATGGATTAATGAAGAGTTTTTTAAATATGTTGATGAGTATGAAGCTATCGCTACAAATAATCCGATATTTCTTGTAAGAACACAAAACATAGGATACCTGGATCCAAAATTAGCTATCAGCTACGGTGTTACCGGTCCAAATCTCAGAGCATCCGGCTTTGATCTTGATCTCAGAAAGCACAGTCCATATTCTGTTTACGACAAGCTTGAATTTAATGTCCCTGTATTAACTGCCGGGGATACTCATTCCAGATACAAATGTAGAATTCAGGAATTAAGAGAATCAGCAAAATTAGTTCTTCAGGCAATAGATAAACTTCCCGGTGGAGATACAGAAGATTTAGAAAAAAATAAAGCTGCTTTAACAAGCGGTGACAATCCTGCTTATAAACCAGAAGATCTCATGGTATTAGCAAAAGGTAAAAATGTAGCCCCTTCCTTTAAATGCGGTCCTGGTGAAGCTTATACAGCAGTTGAATCTCCACGCGGACAGTTAGGCGTTCACTTAATAGCAGACGGCAGTTCAGTACCATACAGAATAAAATGGCGTTCGCCGTCTTTTAACAATGTTTCGATTTTAGCTGAATTGGTAAAAGGACATCCTGTAGCAGATACTGTAGCAATATTCAGCAGTCTTGATGTCATTCTTCCTGACGTAGATAGATAAACAGTATTTATTCTTTTTCAAAGATGATCATGGATATGTTGCCTCCATTTGCCTCTATTCCTAATCTTCTTGCTATATCACCACCATGTTCGTTTTGTCTTAAAGAAGAATCCCTTGCAACCGCCTTCCATAACTCATCAAAGTGTTTTGAAGCAGTATAACCTTCTCCATAAGGTACTACCCGAGCTATTTTTAGAGCAGCTCTTTCCTTATCCCAAATAAAATAATAATCATCTGTACCTATTGCAGGTCTACAGTCTTTTGAATCTCCTGTAACTCTTAGCGTTAAAATTCCTGGAACCTGAACGCCCTTTCTTCCTCTTTGTGTTTCAGTTTGCCATTCACTCACTTTATACGTTACGGGTAACTTGCGATTACTGGGCTGCATTGTTCTTCCAACTAAATTAGGCAACATAGTTTCTAATGCAGCTCTAGCTGTGGAACTGGCTTCTTCTGGAACTGACTTAGTTATTTCATCTATAGCAGCAGTAATTTCTCCTGAATTAGATATACTTAAACCTTTTTCTTGAGTTGTTCTTGAAGCGCCCCCACCAATTAACGAAAATGGCCATGGCACTATTTTCCACATATTTGATCTCCTTCCTTATTTAACCAATTTAATTGTTAGAAATAATAGCATTTCCAGAGCATCATCAGGTTAAAATATAGATATGCAAACTATGAGTACAAAACCAATATACAGTGGCAAAGCTAAAGACATTTTTGAAACAGAAGACCCCAATGTCTTTCGGGCCTATTTTAGAGACAGCGCTACAGCATTTAATGCCCAGAAAAAAGGCGAAATACATGGTAAAGGCAAAGTCAATGCCACAATATCAGCACTTTTATTTAATCTTGTAGAACAAAATGGAATTAAAACACATTTTATAAAGCAAGTTACAGAAAACGAACTTTTAATTAAAAAGGTAAATATTATTCCTCTTGAAGTTATTGTTAGGAATATTGCTGCAGGAAGCCTTTGCAAAAGGTTAGGAATTAAAGAAGGAAAGATTTTAAAAACACCGATAGTTGAATTTAGTTATAAAAAAGATGAGCTTGGTGATCCACTTTTAACAAGAGCATATATTAAAAATGCACTGGAAATTACTGATGATAAAACTTTGGATTATATTACCGAATTAACTCTAAAAGCAAACGATATCTTTAAAGATTTCTTTTTAAAAATTGGAATCAAAGTAGTTGATTTTAAACTTGAATACGGTTTTGATAAAAATGGTGATGTACTTTTAGCCGATGAGCTGTCACCTGATAATTTCAGATTCTGGGATGCAACAACAAATGAAAAACTTGACAAAGATAGATTTAGACAGGATCTTGGGAATGTAGAAGGTGCATATCAGGAGATGTTAAAACGTATAAAAGAAGGTTGCGCTGGTGTCATTGCGAGGAGTGAAACGACGAAGCAATCTCAAAAACGTAATGTGGAAACTCAACACTTCTCTGTCCGAGTCCAGGTTCTTCCAAAACAAGACATCTTAGATCCACAGGGACAGGCAGTTGAAAAAGCATTAATATCAATGGGTTATAAAAATATAAAAGACTTAAGAATTGGGAAAGAAATTGTTTTTAAAGTAAAAGCTGAATCATCTGAAAAAGCAAAATCTGAAGTTGACCAAATGTGTGAGCGGCTTTTAGCTAATCCAGTAATTGAAGACTATAAAATTGAAATATCATAATATAAAACGCTAAGTCTTAACCTAATAAAACTAATTCTAAAAAAATAATAAACTCTTTAAATATTAGATTAATTTTTTTTAATAATCTTGCACTATTTCATTTCTATATGTTACGGTCAAATTAGGAGATAAAAATATGAACTTTGATAATGTTGGCCCCCATTTAAAAACAACTTTCCCAGGTACAAATCAAGAACCTACAAAAGCAATTACACTTATTAAGGATCCAATTACTCCACGAGTTGAAATAAATTTAAAAGCTTTTACAGAAGAGGAAGGACTCCCTCCTAGTATTGCTGCACGAGAAGCTATAGGACGTTTAATAGCATTTATAACTGATGAAAACGAAAAAAGAATAAATATACACTGTGGCGATCCACATGAAACTTGTTTAGGTGGACTTAGATATACTGGAGACGCTAGACAAGCACAGAAGGATGTAGCAGATTTAACTTCTCGTGCAACACTTGAAACTATTCAAAATAGAACTGGAGAATCTATATCTGTGAAACAGTTTAATGATCCTGTTGATGGTAATCCTGTTATTTCATATAAAGTTGAAATATCATAATATAAAACGCTAAGTCTTAACCTAATAAAACCAAGCCATTTGGTAAAATATCTAAATCAATTAAAGATGTTATTTAACCTTTTCAGCTTTTACTATCAATAGTAGAGGGTTGTCTAAGTTAAAGAACCAAAATTCAGGTTAGTTTTATGAGACTATTTCCACTTAGTTTTTTATTTAGCGCCCCTAGACAAGAACAAAACAACCAAGTTCCTTTTTCTATAGTTGAAGAAAAAACAAAGGTTACCATTAAATTACATAAGCCAGAAGCTGTTTACCTAAAGAACAAAGTAAATACTGAGATAAGAGAAGAGTTGATTTCACAAATTTCAGCATTTATTTCTCTTGGTAGAGCTGTAGAAATAAACTGTGGGGAAGTTAATTCAAAGACAAACTATGTTATGGATGAATTGTTAAGCAAAGAAATTATAAATTTAATTGAAAAGCAGGACGATCAAAAAATCGAGGCTAAAAAAGAACAACGATTACTTAAAAATTCAAATCGATGGTTCTTTTCTGGCAGAACAAATTATGGTTTTGTTATTTATGAAAAGAAGGAGACAGAAGGGAGAGCAAAAATAATTGATTTCAACAGGCTTCCTAAATTTGCAGACTATGTTCCTCAAAGCAATGGTAATAAATATTCAAAAGCTCCTTCTTTAATTACAGATAAATCAATTTGTTTGTATATGGATCAATTAGATGAACTGTTAAAGGAAAATTCAATCGTACAAATTCGTAGAAGAAGACTTCATGGAAAACCTGAAGAGCTTGGAATGTTTGTAGAGAAAAAGCCTGATACCCAGGAAATTATTTTTAACTTCAATGGACAAAATGAAATCCATTTTGATGAATTATTTATTCCTTTAGCACTTTATTTTTTAGAAAGAGGATATCCGGTTTTAGTAGAGTGTGATCTTGATGCTTCAGAAGAAGATATTGAAAGAATCAAAGAAAGGATTTCTCAAGGAGATATTTACGATCAAGCTTATAAAGGGATACTTAGGAAAACCAGGGCAACAATCTATGTAGAAAGAAGAATCATACACCCTGATATAAATCAAGAGTCCAATTTTATAGTTATGAAACCAAATAGAACTCAAGAAACATAGAAAAATTTATTGTTTTGTATTTTTCCTTTTCTTTATAAGATTCAATTTCTCCGGTTCAAGCACAGGCAAATTTTCAGAACCCTCTGTTTCTTCGCTTTGAACTTCCACAGGTTTACTAAACATCGTAATAATTTTCCCCGAAACTGATTTGTTTATACTTTCAGAAAGCCCTCTTGTAAGTTCTATGTCGTTTTCTGCAGAATAGTATTTACCTTTAGTATTCAAAGCAATGCACATCAATTGCTCCTGAGCAGCCCAGTCATCCTTTACACCAAAACCAACTACATCAATTTTTAAATCTATCCTTGAGCTAAGCAATGTCTGAGAAAGCTGACATGGATCACCTCCGCAAGTTTCTAAGCCATCACTAATTAAAATAATTGATTTTTCTCCTTTGTATGGAATTAAGTCCTGTACAGCCTGTGAAAGAGAATATGTAATCGGTGTAAATCCTCTTGGTAGTATTTTATAAATTTCAGAGATTATTGCTCTTCTGTTATTTATCCCGGGCAAAACAACCAGTCTGGAATCACTACAATCTATGTACTGATTTCCAGTAGGATTACTTGCACCATAAACTCTAAGTCCAATATTTATATTCTGCTCTGCTTTTGTGATTACATTTTCAAGAACTCTTTTTGCAATATGAACCTTTGTTTCACCACTAATTTTATCTTCCATGCTGCCTGAAGCATCAAAAACTATTAAAACAGATCTAAAAGCTGATGAGTATGGATTTCGTTTTATTGATTCCTTATTTAAAAAAGGATTGCTCTGCGAAAAAGCCGAGGTACAAGTAAAAAGAAAGAAGAGAAGAAGTGAGAAATATTTATCTCTTTTCATCAAAAACCGTGTACTTTGCTTCTTCATGATCACCTGTAAACTCTCCAGATTTCTTTCCCCAAACATATAGGGCTAAAGCAACTACTGCAAAAATTATACAGATAGCAAAAGCTCCATAATATGCCGCTCCCAGCCCTGCTTGATTTAATACACAATTCGGACACATGAAGTTATCCTATTTCCCTTTGCCTTCTTTAGCTCTATAGCTTTTCGTTTTGAAGACTCCAAAAAGTATGATTGATCCCATAGAAAGAAACAAAAAGATTGTTAAAAGTATTTGTGGATCCATAGTTTTTATTTTTCTGATTTTTTTTGATTTAGTTTTTTATAGCCAAACTTATTTAAGAAAAATATTCCGACACAAATAGCTATTGCTGTCAAGAAAACCATACAGCCTATATAAATCAACTCATCATTCATTTCATTCCTTCTTCTAAAATTTCAATACTTCTTACAACAACTATTATACCTAAGTATAAAAGAATTAAGGAAAATATAACCGCAATAAATAAATGAAAATTAACTGGTAGTGGTTCAAAATTGAAAAATCTTAAGATTAATCTACCGAATGGTGTCATAAGTATAAGTCCTAGTATTTGAAATAGACTTGCCCTATGTTTTTGAGACTCAGTAACCATAAGTTTAGATTATAAAAACACATGTATAAAATCAATAGATAACTTTATAAACTTGTAACCCACGGTTACATAAAAAGATAAAACTTAGTTAATGTTCAAGAACTTATTTCAGATTATTTAAAATTTTAAGAATATCCTTAGCAAAATAACTAATTATAATATCTGCTCCAGCTCTTTTAATTCCTATAAGCATTTCCAGGATCGCTTTATTTCCATCTATCCAGCCATTTTGTGCTGCAGCTTTTATCATAGAATATTCACCAGATACATTATATGCAGCTATTGGCAAATTAACTTTTTCTTTAACCGCGGAAATAATATCCAGATAAGGCATTGCAGGTTTTACCATAATAATGTCAGCACCTTCTTTTTCATCAGTTAATGCTTCACAAATAGCTTCACGCTTATTTGCCGGGTTCATCTGATATGATTTTCTGTCTCCAAACTGCGGAGTTGATTCTGCCGCTTCACGAAATGGACCATAAAATGCGCTTGCATATTTAACTGCATAACTCATAATTGCTACATCCTGAAAACCATTTTGATCAAGAGCATTACGAATAACAGCAACCATCCCATCCATCATGCCTGACGGTGCAATAATATCTGCACCACTTACAGCCTGGGATACAGCAGTTTTCTTAATTACATCTAAGGTAGGATCATTTAAAACTTCATCACCAAGCACAATACCACAATGTCCATGCTCCATATATTCACAAAGGCATGTATCATTTACTAAAAGTACATCAGGAAAGGCTTCTTTGATTTTCTTATTTGCTCTTTGAATAATTCCTCTTTCATTAAATGCAGAGGTAGCCTCTTTATCTTTCAAATTTGGTATTCCAAATAAAATTATAGACTTGATTTCATTTTTACAAAGCTCCTCAATATGCTTAAGTACTCTATCAAGCGAAAACTGATAAATGCCAGGCATGGAATTAATTTTAATTTCCGGCTCATTCCCTTCATGAACAAATACTGGTGCAATGAACTGTGCCGGGGATAAAACTGTTTCCTGCACAAGACTTCTGATCACTTCGTTTTTACGAAGCCTGCGGGAGCGCAACTTTAAATCCATATTCGTCATGATTATATGCCCTGTAGAGACTTGCCATGAGTCTCTACAGCAGCAAAACATTTCTCCATTGAATTAATCAATCCTTCTTCCGTAAATGGTTCTGCAATTATATCTACTCTTCCAAACAAATCTCGTGCTATTTTTGAGGTTTCATCACCAATTACGGCAAACAAAGGTTTACTGCGGCAAGCCTCTACAAGACTATGTTTTTCAATCAATTTATAAAAATGCTTACAGGTATTTGGACTAAACAATGTAATCACATCTAGACCCTCTTTAACTTGATTTATAATTTCTTGATCTAATTGTTCTATGAAATTGGCCTTGTAGATTCCCCAGGTTGTTATCTGTTGAGACGTTGCATGCAACGTCTCTCCTACTTGGGTTGGATATAAAATCTTTTTATCTTGTAGACTTGTTCTTTCGCTTAATTCATTTATTAAATCTTCAAAGGAAAATCTTTTTGGTATAAAATCAGCTTTTATATTATATTTTTCCAGTTCAAGTTTTGTTTTATATCCTACTGCTGCGATTTGAGATTTAAATAATGCTCTTGAATCATAACAATTTTTTTCTAAGATTTCAAAGAAAAACTTTACTGCATTTTGACTGGTAAAAAACATCCAGTCAAAGGATGATAAATTATTAATTATATTTTTATTGTATACTTCTTTGTCATTCAACTCATAGCTGACTATAGGACAGTTTATCGGCTTAGCGCCTAGTTTGATAAGTTTTGAAGCAAATGAGAAAGACTGCTCTTTTTCTCTTGTAATTAAAACTCTTTTCCCAAACAATGCTTTTGATTCAAACCAGTTTAATACTTCTCTAAAGTTTACAACTTCTCCTATAATAATTACTGAAGGAGCTTTTATTTTGTTTTTTTCAATATCCTCAACTACTTCCCCAAGCTTTGATGTAATTGTAATTTGTTTACTTGTTGTCCCCCAGTAAATAATTGCTACTGGAGTATCTTTTGATCTCCCCAATGAAATAAGTTTACTGGCAATTTTTGGAAGATTTTTTACTCCCATTAAAAGCACAAGTGTACTTTTTGTTGCATCAAAATCATTCCAGTTTATAGAACAATCCGGACTGTCAGGATCTTCATGTGCAGTAAGAACAGTAAATGAACTTGTACAATCCCTGTGTGTAAGGGGTATTCCTGCATAAGCAGGAACAGCAGTAACGCTTGAAACTCCCGGAATAATTTCAAAGTTTATATTATGCTCTTTTAAGAAAACAGCTTCCTCTCCACCACGCCCAAATATATTTGGATCTCCACCTTTTAAGCGACAAATTATTTTGTACTCTTTAGAGAATTCAAGCAGAAGTTTATTTATCTGCTCCTGACTGATTGATTTTTCATGCTCACCGCCGGCTTTTCCAACATAAATAAGCAAGGGGTTACTGCGGTAAGGTCCTTCAGTGTTTTTATTGATCGATACTGCATATTCTAAAATTTCTTTTGAAACCAGGCTGTCATATACAATAACATCTGCTTTTTCAATTATTTCTTTGGCCTTTACAGTTAAAAGATCCGGATCTCCCGGACCTGCTCCGGTAATATAAATTGTAGATTCAACCTTATTCTTCATAAGAAAACGATATCACACGCCCATAGAGACCCCGCGATTAGGCATCTCTATAAAGATTTCCTGAAGAATCTCTTTAGCCCCCATTTGTAATAACGTTTTTGCAAGATTTTCTCCAACCAGTTTACATTCATTTATTTTTAAATTACCAGTATTTTTATCTTTTATATTTTTTTTTCCATCTAGACTTGCAACCAATCCATATAAAATAATTTGTCCATCTTTAATTTCAGAATAAGCCCCAATTGGTACCTGACAGCCCCCCTGTAAAATTTCTAAAAAAGCCCTCTCTGCCATTGAAGCTAAATAAGTTTCATTATGATTTAACTTTGAAACTATATTTTCAATATTTTTATCATCCTGTCTAATTTCAATTGCTAAAGCTCCTTGACCAACTGCCGGCAAAATATCTTTCGGGTTAAAGTGTTCTGTAATTTTATCCTCAAGTCCAAGTCTTTTGACACCAGCATATGCAAGAATTATTGCATCATAGCTTCCTTCTTCAAGTTTTCTAATTCTTGTATCAAGATTTCCTCTTAAATCTAAATATTCCAAATCATTTCTTAAAGCTTTCAGCTGTGCAATTCTTCGCAAGCTTGAGGTACCGATTTTTGATTTTGCTGGCAATGTAACAAACGTAGAAGCGTTGCATGCAACGCTTCTACCGACAATCAACACATCATGGGGTTTTTCTCTCTTTAAAACTGCACCAAGCTTTAATCCATCAGGTAATTTCGTCGGTAAATCCTTTAAACTATGCACTGCTAAGTCAATTTCTTTTGCTAACAAAGCATCTTCAATTTCCCTGGTAAAAAGTCCCTTATCACCAATCTTTGAAAGGGCTACATCTGTAATATGATCACCTTTTGTTTTTATTTCTTTTAAAACAATTTCCGGTAGTAGCAAACCAGTGTGTTTGCTTAGTTTTAAGAGCTCGTCTCTTATATAATTTGCTTGCCAGATAGCAAGCTTACTGGAGCGAGTGCCAATTGTAAGTTTATAACCCAAATAAATCTCTTATAAGCTGAATTTTGTCTTCTTGAGAACCAGGCAAATGAGACTCCTTCAAAGTTTTAATGGGCAGATGAAGCATAGTATTTGTAAGATTATTTACGATATAATCAACTTCTTCTCTTGTAAAAGTGGCTTTGCCACTGGTTAGTTTTGTAAGCTTATCTTTTTTAACACTTTCAACTTTTTCCTTTAAGTCTTTAATTAATAAATCCAGGTCCTGATTTGCAATTTGTTCATAAAGAGTTTTTGTCCCATTCAAAATAATTTGTTCTGCTTGAATCAAATCCTCATTATTTGCATGAATTGTCTTACTATAAGCAGTCTGGAGACTATCTATATCATAGAGCTTTATATTTGGCAGTTTCCCAAATTCAGAATCAACATTTCTTGGCATTGAAACATCAAAAACAAATAATTCTTTAGATTGATCTTTTCTGGATTGTTTAAATTGTTCTGCAAAAATAATAAAATGTGGTGCACCTGCTGCACAAATCAAGATATCTACATCATTTAAAACATTGTAAATATCTTCAAAAGGAAACGACCTGTCTATTTTATATTTTTCCGAGAATTCAATAACTCTATGTGGTGATTTGTTCAATACAACCGTTTCTTTTGAACCCCCAATCTTTAGAATGTGATCCAAAGCAAGTTGTGCCATTTTTCCTGCCCCTAAGACCATAATTGATTTTGTTTTAATAGGACCTGAAATATTATTAGCCAGATCAATTGCTGCAGAACTTATGGACTGAGAGTTTTTAGATAAATTTGTTTGTTGATGAACCACTTTAGCTGTTTTTATTATGCTTTGAAATAAAAGCTCAAGTGTTTTATCTAAAGTTTTTTCCTTTTGTGCTGTGGAATAAGCAAACTTAACCTGAGACAAAATCTGAGTTTCACCTAAAACAAGGCTATCAAGTCCGCTTGCAAGTTTAAAGGCATGCTCTGCAACTTCATTTTCTTTCAAAAGAGCACTGTATTCCTTTGCTACTTTTATTTCAAGCCCTAAAAACTGTTTAAAGAAGTTTGATATTTCATTCAGTGATTTTTCAAAATCGTTGGATGTAAAGTAAATTTCTGTTCTGTTGCATGTACTGAGAATAATAAAAGACCTTAGTGTCTTATAATTCTTCAGATTTTGATTTGCTTCAATAAGTCTGTACTCAGGAATTGCAAATTTTTCCCTTACTGCAACAGGTGCTGTTTTATGATTTACCGTAAAAAGATACAAGTCTTTTATTGCAGGCAGCAGTAAATTTTTATTTTCAAAAGCTTTAAATTCTTTTTCTGAAACATTTTCTTTTACTTGATTTGTAATCATAAAAATACAGTCTGATTTTATCAAATTTGTATATTATGACGTAACCAAATTGTTATACCTTTTAGAGACACAATTAATCGTACTTCTACGATTTTTTCGTAAATCTACCTAATAACATACTTAAGATTGATGCTGTTAATTCTCTAGAAAGCTGCTCTTTCTCTTCAAGCGATAATTGCTCAGAATATTTTGTATTTTGAATAGCTGTTTGGAGCAATTCTTTAACAAGATTAAGGATCCTTTGAAAGACAGGAGAACTATTCTCAAAAAGCTTTTTAAATAAATTCTTGATCTTAAAAGCTTGTTTTAAGTTTTGGAAAAGTTGAGAACCTTCCCTCGCTTCAACATCTCTTCCAAAAGTTCTATGTCTATATTTAATTAACTCTTCAATTAATTTTGGCTCTAATGTTTTTATATTGCCAATTGTATGTGCATTAAATAAAATTTCTGCAGTATGCTCAAGTAGTTCTGCTTTGTAGAAAGCATCATAAATATCTTTTCCAACAGCTACTGCACCATGCCTATCAAGAATAATGACATCATGTTTCTCAAGAGCAGAGACTGTTAGTTTTAATTCTTCATCTCTATCTGGTCCAGGGAATGGAATAAAAGCCACCTCACCAAGCTGAACAATTGAATCAGGAAGAACCGGTTCATTAAAATCAATTCCACAAACAGTAAGCGAGATTACTTTTGGCGGGTGAGCATGAACAAAAGAATTTATATCAGGTCTTTTTTTGTAAGCAGCTAAATGAATTAATAAATCTGACGATGGAACATGCCACGGCATGTCCTTACCAACTGGAAGAATATTTCCATCTAAATCTACAACTACAAAATCTTCTTCGTCTATTAACCCTTTATGACTACCTTTTGGAGTAATTAAAATGTTTCCATTATCTAACTTTAAACTAAAGTTCCCATCAAATCCAGAAACCAGGCCATTCTTATAAGCCATATGGCAAACCTTCTTAAGATCCTCTCTATGTTTTGTTTCAGTATTTTCCTTTGTCAAAGTTGGCATATGTAACATTATAATATCGGAGATATAAAGAAAAACGTAGTGCGTCATTGCGAGGAGTCCGCCTTTGGCGGACGACGAAGCAATCTCAAAACGTGAATTAGTTAGTAAGATTGCTTCGGGCTAAAGCCCTCGCAATGACGTGACAAGTTATAATTTCATTGTTACATACCATATGCCAACTAATTCCTCACAATTCCAAATCAAATCTCCCTTTCAGCCTGCAGGAGATCAACCACAGGCAATAAAAGAATTAAAAGAAGGAATTAAAAAAAAGTTGCGCTATCAAACGCTTCTTGGTGTAACCGGCTCAGGAAAAACCTTTACAATTGCTAATGTAATTGCTGAGGTTAAAAAACCAGCTCTTATAATCGCCCACAATAAAACACTTGCAGCACAGTTATGTAATGAGTTTCGGGATTTTATGCCTGATAATGCTGTTGAATATTTTATTAGTTACTATGACTATTACCAACCTGAGTCTTATCTCCCACAGACTGATACATACATCGAAAAAGTTGCAAGTGTAAATGAAGAAATAGACAGATTAAGACACTCTACTACAAGATCACTCTTTGAAAGGGACGATGTTGTAGTAGTTGCTTCTGTAAGCTGCATATATGGTTTAGGAGTACCAGAATTATATTATAAGTCTGCAATCATGCTTAAACAGGGACAAAATATTGAACGGGATGAATTGATACATAACTTTGTAGGTATTCACTACGAAAGAAATGACATAGAGCTTACAAGAGGAAGATTTCGTGTTCGCGGTGAAATTGTAGAAATTTTTCCTGTCTACGAAGAAGAGATTCTAAAAATAAGCTTCTTTGGAGATCAGATTGAAAGCCTTACTAAAATTAATCCAATGACAGGCGAAGTAACCTCTACAATGAAAGAAATATCAATTTATCCAGCCAAGCATTACATAGCGGATGAAGAAAGTATTGAAGAAGCATGTAAACAAATTGACAAAGAGCTGAAAGAAAGATGTGACGAATTAAAATCACAGGACAAAAATATAGAAGCCCAAAGACTCTGGCAACGGACAAAATTTGACCTTGAAATGTTACGTGAAGTAGGTTACTGCAATGGTGTTGAAAACTATTCAAGAATCCTGGAAGGAAGAAAGTCCGGTGAACCGCCAAATGTTTTAATAGATTATTTCAATAGAAAATTTGGAGAAGACGGCTGGGTATGTATTATAGATGAATCACACGTAACCGTTCCACAAGTGGGGGGCATGTATCATGGAGATTTATCCAGAAAAAATACTCTTATAGATTATGGGTTTCGTCTTCCCTGTGCAAAAGACAATAGGCCTTTAAAACCTGATGAATTCTGGAGTAGAATCAACCAGGCAATTTTTGTAAGCGCAACTCCTGGCGATTACGAATTAAAAATAAGTGAGAAGATTGTAGAACAGATAGTACGGCCTACCGGACTTATAGATCCTGGAGTTGAGATACGACCAACAAAAGGACAAATTGATGATTTAATTCATGAAATCAGATTAAGAGTTGAAAAAAAAGAAAGGATTTTAATTTCCACACTTACAAAAAGAATGGCGGAAGATTTAACAGCATATTTAACCGGATCAAATTTAAAAGTCAGATGGTTACACAGTGAAATAGTTGCACTTGATAGGATTGAAATTTTAAGAGATTTAAGGCTTGGAGAATTTGATGTGCTGGTTGGAGTAAATCTTTTACGCGAAGGTATTGATTTGCCTGAAGTAAGTCTGGTTTGCATAATGGATGCAGACAAAGAAGGTTTTTTAAGAGCCGAAAGATCTTTAATTCAAATGATAGGACGTGCTGCAAGAAATGCCGCAGGAAAAGTTATTTTATATGCTGATAAAATTACAAATTCAATGCAAAGAGCAATTAGCGAAACTAATCGTAGAAGAGAGGTACAGATTGAGTACAATAAATTGCATAATATTACCCCAAAAACAATTATTAAAGGACATGCAAATCCGCTTCTAGAAGCGCTTCGCTCAAATAAAAATATTGAAGAGGTTATAGCAGAAGAACTTGCACATGAAAAACTTGACTTAAAAGAACTTCCAAAAGTTTTGAAAAAAATTGAACAGCAGATGAAAAATGCTGCATTATTATTGGATTTTGAAAGAGCTGCAAAATTAAGAGATGAGTTATACAAATTAAGAGAACAAGCAAAAAAAATTAGATCAGAGAAATATTAAACACAAAAGGAGTTATAATATAGCAGATAAAAGCGGAGCATTTTCTTGAAAATGCGGAGCGTTATATAAATGATGGAGTTCTTTCGAAAATATTCTAAGTTCTTTGTACTAATCATGCTTATTGCTTTTTTGGTGGTTTCAGTAGTACCAATGTTTTATGTTTTCACGATTAAAAAACCGTACTAGAACTATTTGATTTTTAATATTTATGAATAAAAAAAGGATTGTTTATAGCTTGCTTTTAATCATACTTACCATGATTAATTCTTCATCTTTATGCGCATACTCCTCATTCAGCAAAGCAAAATCAAGGGCTTTAAGAGAAATAGAACAAAAAAGCGAGTTTTTAAAAAGGAAGATTCAAGAAACCAAGGAAAAAGAAAAAGTTGCTACAGGAAAATTAATTGTAATTCAACATAAACTTTATAAAACACAGGAACAATTAAGAAAAAATAAAAATGAGCTTTCAAGCACTCAAAACAGTTTACAGCTTACAGAAGAAAAACTAACAAAGCTAAAAAAGGACTACATTACCTTAAGAGCAGATGCTGAAAACAGAATTAAACAGATTTATGAGGGGCAAAGATTAAAAGTATTGGAGATTTTATTAAAAACCCCTAGTCTGACTGAATTCCTGGATGTACTGTACTACCAAAAACTTCTTATTGCACAGGATAAAAATCTGCTTGAAAGGCTATCTACCCAATCAAAAGAAATAAAGAATTTCAAAGAGCGTCTTGCTCAAGAAAAAATCAGGATTGCAAGTATTGTTAGTGTTATAGAAAAACAAAAAATAGAAATAGCCAGAGAACATACTAATCAGTCACATCTGGTACAAAAGCTAAGAACAGAAAGAGCTTCTTATGAATCTGCTGAAAGACAAATCGAAAGAGATTCACAGCAGTTGATTTCAGAGATAAACAGACTTGTTGGAAAAGGTGGGTTTAATGGTCCTTCAGTTCCAGGTTCAGGAGCTTTTTCATATCCTATCCATGGGCGTCTAACATCACCATTTGGATTACGCAGACATCCTATCTTTAAAGTCGTAAGCTTTCACAGTGGAGTTGACCTGGCAGCGCCATACGGAACAGCAATTATGGCAAGCGATACAGGAAGAGTGATTTTTAACGGTTGGTATGGCGGCTATGGAAAAGTTGTAATCGTAGACCATGGGATGAATTACTCTACTCTTTATGCTCACTTAAGCAGAACATCTGCTTCAAGAGGACAGACAATTATAAAAGGACAAACCGTTGGCTATGAAGGCCAAACCGGATACTCCACAGGACCTCATTTACACTTTGAGGTTAGAAAAAACGGAAGACCGGAGAACCCGTTAAATTATCTAAGATAGAAATTAATTTTCAGGTTCTATTTACCGCCCAGACCATTGCATGTTTTTTACTTAAGTGAATTTCTGTAATTGAGCCATTTTCTACTTTTAAGTGCCAGAACTTATCAACATCTGCTTTTAATAACTGTAAAATAAAAAGCCTTATCGGTCCTGAGTGACAAACAACAATAATGTTTTTACCTGCATATTTCTTTAGGACTATTTTATAAAATTTATTTACTCTTTTATCTAAATCAACGACTGATTCACCTCTTGGGGGCTTATTCCTGTAAGGATCTTTTAGCCACTGTTTATATCCCTTAGGATCATCCTTCCTAACCTCCCAGTAATTTTTCCCTTCCCATAAACCTTCAGATTTTTCCATAAGATTTTTATCAATAATGATCTTGGAGACAGGTTTCCTGCCTAAAGCAATAATTTTTGCAGTGTGAATAGCACGTTTTAAAGGACTTGAAATTATATAATCTGTTTTCACTTTAGAGAGCTTGTGGGCTGCTCTCCGGGCTTGTGTAACCCCTTCATTATTCAAATCCCAATTTAATTGCCCAAATAAAAGCTTATCCTTATTTGCTTTTGTCTCACCGTGACGGACAAAATAAATTTTTGTTATGGGTTCTTTGTAGTCAAGTATATCCATACTGTTGAGGCAGGTTTTAAACCTGCCTTTACAAAGGCTCCTTTATGTTTTATTTTTATTAATAAGCCAACTCATAATTAACGCTGTTGCCGGAATTGCAATAATCAATCCAATACTTCCTGCAATTGCTGCTGTAATTTCTGACACAACAAGTTCCAAATTTAAAAACTTTGCTGGATTTTTTTCATGGCTGATTAAAAGAAGCATCGGTAAGGCCATCCCTGTATAAGCTAAAACAAGAGTATTTGTCATGGTTCCCATAATGTCTTTCCCAACATTCATTCCAGACTTAAAAAGATCGCCAATAGAATAGTTTGGATTTGCAATTTTAATTTCCTGTATTGAACTTGCAACTGAAATTGCTACATCCATTACAGCACCCAGGCATGAAACAATCATTCCTGCTGCAAGCAAACCTTTGAAATTAATCTGATAAAGCTGGTTTCCCCACAAAATCATTGCTTCTGTACTTGCCAACCCCGAAAGAGGGGCTATTGTAATTATAATTGTTGCAATAAAACCACTCACACTTACTCCTATCCCTGTCCCAAGCGTACTGGCTAAAGATTTTATGTTCGTGCCAGCCACAAACACCATGGTAAGTGCAGTTGCAAGGATTGAAACAATAACTGCAGAAAAAAGTGGATTAACTCCTTTTTCAATAGAAGGAATCAATACAAAAGAAATAAGAAGAATGGTAACAAATAAAGAAATAATTGCTCTTATTCCTTTAAACCCGCCTACTGCAACTAAAGTAATCAGAAATAACGCACTTAAAATCCAGATTAAATACTCACGATTATAATCAACTATAAAATAATCTTCATTGCCGGTATCTATATTTTCTACTTTAGTTACAAGATATTTTTTGCCAACCTGCCCTACAATTGCAAATGCCGGATTATCCGGGATTACATTTGCTGCTGACCTTTTTTTACCTGCATCTTCACCTGAAACTATTTTCAAAAGCAATTGCTGGGTTCTTTGTTTATTACCGCCGGGTAATTCTTCTTTAATATCTGAAATAATCTTTATGACTTTCGCTAAACAATAAGTTTCTTTTGTATGCGGTTCATCACTATCAACTGTTTCATCTTTTTCTGATTCAAGACTTACAGCTTGTTTACTTAATGTTATTCCTAATCCGGAAAAAGAAATTGTTAGAATCGTTATAAGTAAAAAAATCTTTGAAAGTTTCATCTGTATAATTTTAGCAAAATCACGTCATTGCGAGGGCTTTAGCTCAAAGCAACCTCCCTAACTCTTTCACGTTGTTGAGATTACTTCGTCGTTTCACTTCTCGCAATGACGCATCACCTTTTCATGCTTCATGCTTCATGCTTCATGCTTCATGCTTCATGCTCTATGCAATGCTCCAGCATGATAAGAACTCCTGACAAGTGGTCCGCTAAAGACTTTTTTAAATCCTATTTTTAATCCGATTTCTTTAAGGTCTTCAAATTCTTGCGGTAAAAGATACCTATAGACAGGCAGACTTTCCCGAGTTGGCTGCATATACTGACCAAGGGTAAGATAATCACATTTGTAACAAAATAAATCCTGCATAACATGAATGACTTCTTTTATTTCTTCTCCAAGACCAAGCATAAGTCCTGACTTTGTAATAATTTGTGGATTTGATTCTTTAACAAATTTGATGAGTTCCAGTGATCTCTCATAAATAGCGCCAGGTCTAACATCTCTGTATAACCTTGGAACTGTTTCTAAATTATGATTATAAATATCCGGACAAGCATCAACTACAATTTTAATACAGTTTTCATCACCGCGAAAATCTGGCGTCAGAACTTCTATTGTTACATTTGGAATTTCTTTTCTTAATATATTAATTGTTTTTGCAAATTGTTTAGAGCCCTGATCTAAAAGCTCATCTCTGTTTACCGAAGTAATTACTACATGGTTTAATCCTAAGGTCTTCGCAGCATATGAAATGTTCACCGGTTCATTTTCATCCGGAAGATCAGGCGGTTTCCCCTTTGGTACACTACAAAAAGTACACCCCCTGGTACAGACATTTCCATTAATCATGAATGTAGCTGTGCCACTTGAAAAACATTCATCTTTATTTGGGCATCTGGCACTCTGGCAAACTGTATTTAAGTCAAATTCCTGAATAAGTGAATGAACTCTTCTTGATTTGTCATTTAACAAAACATTTTTCCTAAGCCACTCTGGCAGTCGTAATGGTTTTTCGGTTTCTGCATCAGTCAGCATAGGTGATTATAATAACATTGCTATTGCTTCGTCAGTCTTTCGGACTTCCTCACGATGACGTCCCCCTAAAAATTTTAATGACTAAATCTTTATCATCTTTACTGAATACCCTCATAATAAATAGAAACAAGAAATAGCTTAACAAAAGAAAAGATATTTGAAGAAATAGATTTGTTTTGTTTGTCAAAAGGCTGTAAGTCAACCACAGAGCTGTCAAACCAGCAATTATTGGTTTAAAACTCATAAAGAAAACATCTTTCAAATTCCATACTAAATATTTTGTACCTAAACCAATAATTATTATTAAGAGCAACCCTTCGCTAACTACTGTAGCAATACTTGCTCCAAGAACAGAGTGTTTTGGTATTAGAACTAGATTTAAAATAAGATTTACAATACTGCTTACAGCTTGAAAATAAACCATACTTTTATGCTTATGCATTGCAATATAAAATAAGTTAAATGGTGTTTGAATAAATCTAAAGTAAATAAACAAGCTAAATAACTGTACAAGAGGAATGGACAAATCATATTTCCTGCCAAATATTAAGTGGATAATAGAACCGGAAAACAAAAATATGGAAATTACAAATGGTGTAGCAAAAATCACCATATATTTAAAGATAATTTTAAAGACTCTTTTTTGATTTTCTGATTCTTTTATCTTATCGTCTTCCAGTATTCTGTAAATTGTAGGCAAAAGAGCAAACCTGACCTGGTTAGGAAATAGATTTGCAACATTTGTAAATTTTATTGCCGCGCTAAAAATACCGACAGCATGTAAATTAGAAAAAATTGAAAGCAATACCGTGCTGATTTTTGCATAAATCCCTACAAAAAAATCACTCAAGCTAAATATTGTTGAATCTTTAAAAAAATCCTTTACAAGTTCTAATTTTAATTTTGGTTTTAGAAGTAAAACTGAATTTATTAAAGAAACAATAAAAATAATTATATTCAAAAGTACACTTGCAAGTGCAAGATATAAAACCGAGTTATTGATTGAAAGAGCAATTATAACTATTACAAGATTAATTGTCGTTTTAAGTATTCTAAAGAAAGAAACAAGTTTAAAATCTCCTAGAATTCTTCTTATGCTGCTAAAGATACTTCCATAGCTTTCAAGCACCATGGTCAATGTAAATAATTCAAAGATTACAATTTCACTATTTCTATATCCTGCCAGATATCCAACAAAAGTAACCAGAGCAAAAGTAGGAATAATAAGGATAGTTTTCAGGAATAAGGCATTTCCAAAACTAAACTGTGTATTAGAAATACTTGTAGAACCAAATTTTAATAACGTTCTGTTTAAACCAAAATCACTTAAAAATTGAAATAGTCCCACGAAGGAAATGATTGTTGAATAAAGTCCAAAATTTTCAACTCCAAGCGCTCTGGCAACAAAACCTATAAGAACTACATTTAAAGCAACAGTAACTCCTGAACTTGATAATAAGTAAAAAATTCCGAAAGTTAATTTTCTGGAAAGAGGGTCTTTTTTACCGCCTTCCTCACTCATTCTTCGCTTGTCAGGCTTTGCATAGTGCATCTAAATAGCTTTCTATAACACTATTCAGATTTTACCGAATGAATTGAATAAAATCTTACCTTATAAGAAGTTTACTGAGAAATGTTACATTATATAGGCAGCAATTATTGTTCTTCTAATTTAGCAACTAACGCTATTTGGTTTATAACAAGCTCACTCAGTTCAGCCTCTGTCATTTTATTAAATCTGGACCAGACCGATCTTACCCATTGCAATTGAAAATAATTATGTTTAAAGTTAAAAACATTTGCAATAAAATAATCAACTTCGGGATACAATCTGTAGTAATAAACAGCCGTTAAAATATCAGCTGAACAAAGAGCAGTAGGATAATAATCATTGTTTCTAACAGTTTTTTTACATTGAGCTACAAAATTTGTCAAAAGCTCAAATGAATTTATTGTTACTTCTTCACTTTGTACTGGGAATTCGTTTTCCATCTTTTATATATCGCTCCGCATTTTCAAGAAAATGCTCCGCTCTTAGCGGCTAATTCCTTTCAACATTTCGGTTTTTCGTTTATAGAAAAACCTGCCTTTGGATGTTTCTTTTACCCAATCTGATTTACCGGGTGAGCCGGACAAATCCTTTTATCTTAAGAACGTCTGAATATATACATCTATAAAAAGGGAGTAAACCCATTATTTTGATAGAGAATTATTACCAAAAAACAGAGCAATATGTTAAATTTTTTTAATCTAGTCGCCTAAATTGCCTATATTTGAGGAAAAGTCTAAAATTAGAGGAAATTTGAATAATCTACAGATAAAAAAACCAGTAATCATAATAGGCTGTCCCCGTTCGGGGACAAGTCTTTTATTCACCATATTAAGTGCAAGCAAACATCTCTGGTCTTTATACAGAGAAAGTAATGATATATGGGAAGATTTTTATAAATTCACAGGAAAAGAATTTAACAACGAAGTATTAACCCGTGAAGATTTAAATGAAGAATCTAAAGAATTTTTATTACAAGAATTTCATAAGTATTCTTTCAATAATTACTATATTGGGTATTTTATTAGAGAATATCTTCAAAAAAATAATTCCCTAAAAACTTTATCCGTTCCTATTACACAGGCAAATCTTTTATACAAAAAATTAATCGCACAGGAATACAGACTTATTGAAAAAACGCCTAAAAACTGTTTCAGAATTTCATTTATAAACAAATTATTTGATGATTGTAAATTTATTTTTTTAAAACGTGACGGCAGATCCAACATTAATTCTTTAATTGAAGGCTGGCTGGCAAATGGAAAATACCTAAGGATGAAGAACCCTTCTTTATCCTTAAATATAAAAGGATACAACGGAAAGGGTTGGAATTTTGTTATGCCTCCTGCCTGGGAAAACTATGCCAATAAGTCTTTAGAAGAAGTTTGTGCATTTCAGTGGATTAGTTCAAACAAAAAAGCTATTGAGGGACTGAAAGAAATTGAAGACAAGAGAAAACTTTCTATTTCATATGAAGAGCTTACAGAAAACACATCCACAACGATAAGAAAAATCTGTGATTTTATTGAAATCCCATTTGTACATAATCTAAAAGAAATCTCAGATGATCCACCAAGGGTAAATTACGTCACCAAACCACAAAGAGAAAAATGGAGAAAAAATTCTCATTTAATAGAAAATGTTTATCCGCAAATTGAACCTATAATGAAGGAATTAGGATATTCTTTGTCTTAAGATTTCAAACAATATAACGCCAAACGCTACCGATACATTTAATGAATCAACTTTATCACTAATAGGAATCTTTGCCAGAAAATCACAGTTCTTTTTTATAAGTTCTCCAAGTCCTTCATGTTCGTTGCCTACTATAATCGCAACTTGCTCCGGAAAATCAATTTCATAGACAGATTTAGAAGTTTCTGAATTGGCTGTTCCAACTATCCAAAAATTATTTTTTTTCAACTCATTGATTACATTTATACAATTTGTAACCCTTGCAAAGTTGGCATGAAACAGGGCTCCAGCACTGGTTTTTATAGTAGTTGCGTTAATGCCGATATTTTTTCTTCCAGTTAAAATCACCCCATTCCCTTTACCCGCTATAAATGTTCTGATCATTGCGCCAATATTATGCGCATCTTCAATTTCATGTGCTACGAGAATAATTTTTGATGAACTTACTGATTCATGAATGACTTCACTTACAGATTTATACTTAATAGGAGATATACTTAAAACCATTCCCTGATGATTTTTGGTTTTTGTTAAAGAAAATATTTTTTCTTCCGGAACCATATAAAAAGGGATTCTCTTTTCTTTAGCATAAGAAATAACTCTTTGTTTTATATCATTGTCTTTAAGAGTTTCGCTCAGCCATATTTTGTTAACCTGAAGAGAAGAGTTTTCAATTACTTCAAGGACAGGATTTTTTCCAAACACTAACTCGTGGTTCGTGACTTGTAAATCATGAGCCATAGGATTATTGTTTTCCTTTCTTTTCATCATGAAAGTTTAAAGTCCATTTTCGTTTTCATCATCAGAATTTTCATCTTGTGAATCGTCTTGTGAATCTTCCTCTGACTCTATTCTTAAAAATCTTGAGTCTTTCCTTCTCCTGATCTCTGCCCTGCTTTCAGGTCTCTTCTGTTCTATTCCCTGCATTCTGTCTCTTTCTTCAGCAGGAGTCGGTGGTTCATCAATCAAATCTCCCTGTTTTTGTGAATCCGGGTTTAATTCAATAACTTCTCCATCATTTGCAAATCCTTCTCTGTTGTTTTTTTCACCACGTTCTCCCAAATCATCATTTGTTTCAATTTTATTCTGATCGGTAATTTCTTTTTTATGCTCTTTGTCGTCATCCAGCTTAAACTCTTTTTCTAAAAATTTATTTTTATTTAGAAATGGTCCATATAAAAATCTTACCAATGGTCTGAATCTTGCAGCCCCGGGAGGCACAGGAGCATATTCCTCAGGTTCAGTACCAGGCACAAATAATTTTTTTACAGGGTTTGAAGTATATTGCGTGGCTAAAAGTCCTGTAAGAGGATCTATAAGAACTATTTTCATATTTACTTCATTAGAGAATTTCCCGGGAATAACCTCTTTGTCTTCATAATATGCTTCACAAAATCTTTTCCATACCTTTGCAACAATTGCACCACCGGTTACCCATTTACTGTTTATGGCTGTATTGTGATCGTTGCCACCCCATATTGCTACAGAAAGATCTGGAGTAAACCCAATAAACCATACATCCCTTGATTTGTCTGATGTACCGGTTTTACCTGCCACAGGCCTGTCCTTAAGTTTTGCTAGTGTTCCCGTTCCTCTTTTCACTACATCCTCCAGCACACTAACCAGAGTAGCTGCAGCATAAGCAGATACAACCCTCTGCGGAACAGGTATATTTTTTTCAATTATCCTTTTCTTTGGATCTTCAATTTTTCTAATTAATATTGGCTTTATGTAAATGCCACCTCTTGCAAACGTAGCATAGCTACTAGCAGCCTCAAGAGGTGTAATTGCAGCACTTCCTAATGCAAGTGAGAGATGAGGTTCAAGCACAGTTTCAATACCACATGCCTTGGCAGTTTCTATAATTTTTTCAATTCCAACTTTATAAGCTACTTTTACTGCAGGTAGATTCCTGGAAAATGTTAATGCATCTCTCACAGTAAGAGTACCCCAGAATTGTCCATCAAAGTTTTTTGGAGTCCATGTCATTCCAGTTCCGTCTACAATTTCAAACTTTGAATCTTTAATTGTTGTTTCAAGATCAATTACTCCCTGTTCAAACGCAGTCAGGTAAACAAATGGTTTAAATGCCGAACCAATTGTGTGAGGATTTGTAGCTCTGTTCCACTGATTTTTCCAGAAATCACCAACACCGCCTACAAGTGCTCTAATCTGTGAAGTCTTTACATCAATTGCAACAAGTGCATACTGCGTTACCCCGCTTGGAGCAGTTTTTATTTCATCATTTAAAATCTTTTCTGCTTTTTCCTGTGCTTCAGGATCCAAACTCGTAAAAACTTTATATCCCTTTTCTTTTAATTGTTCAACATTAAATCTAGTTTTCAACTCTTCAAAGACATAGGAAAAATAATATGGGTACAATTCAAATTGTCCTGGAGAAGAGGAAAAAATTAGTTTCTCATTTATTGCTATTTTATATTGTTTCTGGGTTATATAACCAAATTCAAGCATTTTCTGAAGAACAAGTTTTTTTCTTTCTCCACCTGCTTTCTTGTTCATGGAAAGTGCACTTGGAGCTTTAAGTAGTCCTGCCAGGTATGCAGCTTCTCCTAAAGTTAATTGAGTAACTTTTTTATTAAAATATCTTTGAGCAGCTCTCTGGGCACCGTATGCACGATTTCCCCAAAACACCTGATTTAAATATAGTCCCAGTATTTTATCCTTATTTAATTTTCTCTCCATTTCCAACGCAAGTAAAAGTTCTTTAAACTTACGTCCAAAAGTTCTCCCTCTTTCCTTTTCTGGAATTAAAAGATTTTTTACAAGTTGCTGTGTAAGAGTGCTGCCACCTTCAACTACTCTTCCAGCCTGAAGATTTACAAAAAATGCTCTTATAATTGCAACAGGATCTACACCAATATGTTCATAAAAATTTTTATCCTCTATTGCAAGTACTGCTCTTTTCAAAAATGGAGAGATTTCACTTAAAGGAACAACCTGCCTGTCTTCTTCTCCCTGTAAAAAGCCAACAAAATTATCTCTATAGTCAAAAAGCTCAATTGAGCTAATTGGTTCATATTCAGTCAGATTGTCAATTGGAGGAAATCCAAGAAATCTATTTATTGAAGGCAGGAAGATATAGCTGCCAAGAAAGACAGTTACTATAAATGGAAGGAGAAAAATATATTTATTCTGCATCTTTTTATATAGCTCCAGGCAAGCTGCCACCTTTAGCGAGCCTCGCCTTCGGTGAGGAGCTTCCTTCGGTCAATTCCTTTTCAAAATAAAAAGCCAGCACCTAAAATAAGCACTGGCTTTTTATTATATCGTTCACTTGAAAAAAGTGCTTTTAGCTTGAGAAAGCTTTTGCAGCACCGTTTGCAGTCCACTCTATTGCATCAGGAATACCCTGTAAAGCAGAATGTAAGGATTCACACTTGAATGGTTTTTCCCAACCAGTTACAAAACCTTTTCCACCCCAGAGAAGTCCGCCTACTGCGCCATGTACTGCTGCGCCAGGAGGTGCTCCAACTACCCAACCAACGAGAGTTTCAGTAGTTCCTTTTTTATCACCAAGTGCATCTGCAACAGCCTCTGCCCCTTTTGAAGCGCCACGAACTAAACCAGATGTTGTACCAACAAGAACTCCTGTTACAGTGCTAAGTGCAGCACCAACTAATTTGAATGGTAAACCAACTGTCCATCCAATAATTGGATTCACTTTTTTGCAACCTGAGCTTGCTTCATCTGCAAAAGCAATTGTTGGCATTAAAACTGAAATAACCAACGCAAGTGCAAGTAATTTTGATTTTTTTGACATTCTTTTTTTGCTCCTTATTCTAAATAATCTAGCCCTAAGTTGTTTATTAAATCAAGTTGAGCAAGTCTTGAACACCTTATATTATGTATTTTTTACAAAATGTATGAGTATCTGGTCCTATAAAGTTCTAAAAATCTAACTTTGCTAATTTAATCTCTTACTTAGGGGAATAAATAGCATTACATATTTTTATTAATTGGCTTTTTTGCCTGGTTTTTGAAAAACCCCTAAATCTATGCTAAACAAATATAACAATGAATCCCTATAAACAATTTTTCTGTATATTTACTCTGATTTTTATATTTACTTTAGATTTTTCTTGGAATAAAGTTTTTTCACAAAACTCTTCGCCGGTTTTAAAAGGTGGGATTACTACCGTAATCCAAAAAGGTGAAGTTATAAATGTGAATTTAAATACACCGATCAATTTTTACTTCAGTCAGATTGGTGATAAGGTTGCCTTTTTTACAAATGAAGATACTGCCATTGGAGAGAATTCCTACATCCCAAAAGGAAGCAGAATTGAAGGAATAATTACAAATATAAAAGAACCAAAAGGATTTGGACAAAACGGATCTTTTGAAGTAAGTTTTAATGAAATTATTACACCAGAAAATATTTTTATTCCAATATCAGCCACAGCCAGTACTGACATTCAAAAAGCAAGTGCAAAAACTGCAGAAATTTTAAGTTATGATGCAGCATTGATTGCGTATGGAACTTTCCATGGATTTATAGCCGGGGTTCAATACGGAGGAATACCGCTTGCCATTTCAAGTCATGGAATTAGCTTATTAGCCGGGGCAGGTATAGGAGCAGGGGCAGGAATAATAGGTTCTGCAATTAGAAAAGGTAAAATACCAACTACTATTACAGGAAGCAGGACTCCTCTAATACTAAAAAGCGATTTGTTTATTTTAGGAGAACTCCCAAAGAAAGGAGATCAGAGATCAGAAATCAGAAATCAGAGAGAAGAATTTAAAGGTTTTAGATTTTTCCCGCAGCCAGGTAAAGATGAAATAGAACTTTCAATCCTTAAGATAAGAAAAAATAATAATAAAACTTTTGGAGATTACTTCATTCTTGAAATCAGGATTAAAAATGATTCACAAAAAACAATTAATTTAACAGATGTAGTCCTAACGAAAAACAAAGATTCAAATTTGTTGCATGCTGATTTATTTTTAACAGGGATAAAAGCTCTTCAATCAATTAAACCATTCGAAGAATTAAGTACTTCATTAGCATTTGCAACTGAAGAAGAAATTGAAGATTATTCAATAACAATAATTGATCCCTTGGATGGGAATGAAATTATAACGATACCGTTAAAGTAGGTACGTAGCGTGCTACGTACCTAGTGGCATTGTTCCTGTTATAATATTTGATTATGTCAGAACAAACACTGGAGAAAAAAATGGCTTTTAAAGAAGGAATAGATCTGGATTCAATTGCTTATTTCAATGAACGGTTTGTCCCTCTCCGTGAAGCAACTATAAATATCATGACCCATGCATTTCAATATGGCACAGGGATCTTTGAAGGTATTCGTAGTTACTGGAATGAAAATGAAAAGCAAATGTACATCTTTCGCATGAAAGAACACTATGAAAGACTAAGTAACAATGCAAAGCTATTAAGGCTTGAATTAAATAAATCCATAGATGAGCTCTGCCAATTAACACTAGAATTAATGAAAAAAAATAACCCGACCTGTGATATGTACATAAGACCTAATCTTTATAAGTCTGGAATTATTGTAGGACCTTCTCTTATTAATAAAAATGGGTCCAATCCAACCGGTCTTTCAATCTGTACTATGCCAATGGGAGAATATGTAGACATTTCAAAAGGGCTTCATGTATGTGTTAGTAGTTGGACACGGGTGGAAGACAATGCAATTCCCGCCCGCGGAAAAATTCAGGGGAGTTATGTAAACACTGCTTTTGCAAAGACAGATGCCTTGCTTAATGGTTTTGATGACTCAATAGTTTTGTCACGTGATGGTCATGTCTCCGAAGGCAGTGCAATGAATCTTTTCATAATACGAAATGGAAAGCTTATTACTACTCAGGTAGCAGACAATATTCTGGAAGGAATTACCAGAGATACAATAATTGAACTTGCAAAGAAGGAATTAAACCTTGAAACAGAAATCAGGCAGGTTGACAGAACCGAGCTATATATCTGTGACGAAGTATTTTTCTGTGGAACCGGGGCACAGGTAAGTCCGGTAACCATGATTGATCACAGACCAATCGGCACTGGAAAAGTTGGGCAACTCAGTAAACAGCTTCAGGAAATTTATTTTGACGTGGTTAAAGGAAAAAATTCAAAGTATAAGAAATGGTGTGCTCCTGTTTTTTAAACAGCTTGCTTTAGTTTCCATTGCAGGTGTCTTGCAAATATTTTTTCAACAAATGGTATTAATCTGGGAAAGTCATTCCTCTTTATTCTTGCTTGCTTACCTAGAATAAGAGCAACAATTTCTGCCATAGCTTCTCTGCGACCTAATCCTGAAGCTGTAATGTCAATCACACCTTTTGCACCAGAAAGATTTGCTCCAGTAATAAATTGACTTAATTGTTTTTTTTGTAAAGGATTCATTTCTTTTACATCTTTAGCATGCAATTTTCTGAAAGTACGTAAGTTAGAAACAACCGGCGCTGAAATTTGCTTGCTATATCCCCCTGGAGGCTTAGTCTTTCCTAGAATTGTTAAATATTCTTTTAAGTCTTTTGCCCTATCAAGTTTTCGTATAAATCTAAAATAGTATAGAGCCCTATCCAGAGCATGTCCCCCTTCATGCAATACTGCTAACTTATAAAATGCCCTTAAACTAAATTTTTTAAATGTTGCATTAGTATTATGAGTTGCTATTAGCTTACTTTCGCTTAAGCGAACCGTTCTACTGCTAAAACAACGTGCCCCGGAGCTATGGGAAGGCAGTTGGCTATCTTGTTTTGATATATAGAACTTAGTACCAACTCTTTTAAAAAGTTTTATTACTGTCTTAGGAAAAGAGTAAACTGCTGATTTTGTAGATTCACAAAAACCTGGAGAAACAGTAGGATCTTTGACAATTACCTTTGGAAGGCTTTTATTAGATTGTAAAACAGTACCAACTCTTCCAAATTTTGGTCTGCTGTAAATTATTAAATATAATTTAAAGTAATCTGCTTCTTTGTGTTGTTGAATACAATTAAATCTTCTTAACGCAAACAAACAAGCAGCAACTTCTTTTCTAAATTCACTTCCTCTTATTAAATCTGCCTGAGTTACTTTGCCTGAAGAGACTCTGCTTAAGAGATTATTCGCTTTCCTATCAACAGCTTTTGTAATATTGCTCTCTACCGACTCTTTAAATTTATTCAGAGTAGCAAGCGATGCTTTATCGACTTTAAATTGATTTTCCAAATTCTGCAACTCTTTTTTAAAGACTTTCCTGTACCATTTAAATAATTTTCTGGGACATTTAGGAACTTCACCATATTTCCCACGCAAATATACAGCTATATCCTTATGAGTAAAGTTTGGAGGTAATTTAACACTATCTGGTTTTGGACTGTTTTGAGTTTTTGTGTTATTTACAGTTTTTGCATTGTTTTGAATACTTGAACCGCTTAGTTTAGAAATTGCTTTGTTTAACGCCGCACCAGAAATGAACCCGGTAATTCCTCCTATAACAAATGAAATAAATAATTTCCCTATGTTGACATTCCCTTTTTCTGCTATATCATCGTATGCAGAAAATCCTGCAGATGAAAATGCCCCCTGTGCACTGGTATCTATAAGGGAGGCGGTTTTACTGAGAATGTTTTTAGTGGCTTCCTTTGCAGCATTTAAACAAGCTGAAGAAGCAGGAATAAATCTTGTTGCTATTGTTCCAATAACTTTTCCAAAACCAGCAGCCGCAAATCCTATAGCAAATTCAAAGGCGATTCTTTTAAAATCTATTTCACCTTTTTGAATGTATTGCTCACAAGCAGAAAAAACAGCTGAAATAATTCCTGACACAACCATTGCACACAATGGAGACAAGAATGCTCCAACTACTATACTGATGCCAATAATTATGCCAATTTTAAAAACTTGATAAGGAATACTTGTCGAAAAATTTGAGTTATTCCTAGGACCTTCTCTTCTTGGAGAATCACTTATAAACTGATCGTTTTCTGGACGTGTCTGATTTTGCTCCAACCGGTCCAGATTCACATTATTGTTATTGATTGCTTCTCTGTTAAATAGTTGTAGATAAATTAGCCTTAACTGTTCAATACAAGATCCCATACCGCCCTGTCAGCTAGTACAAATGTCCCCAACTGATAAAAAGAGAGAATTTTACAAAACTTGATAGATAGCAATAGCCTAAACCCCGCTCTGAGAAGCATTTTGATTAAAATAAGGGATTTATAAAGTCGTCGAAGCCGCTCATTTAACCAAACGTTAGCTAGTCAGAGCTTCTATTTCTTTTTTGCCCAGACTAATCTGCTTCCGTAATTATTTTTATCAAACGATAAAATGTCGAACTTGGAAAGTAATTCTTTTAATTCCTGATCAGAATAGTTTCTAAGCATCATTCCTTTTCGCATCTGATCAGTGTAAACATGAGTATGATCTTCAAGTTCAAAATATTCTCCTTTAGTTCCTGTTCCCACCTGATCAAAACAACCAAAGAGAAATCCACCACCTATAAGTATCTTGTGAATCTTATCAAAAATTACTTTTGCCTGATCCAGTCTAAAATGTTCTAAAACAGAATTACAAACCACAGCATCAAATGCTCCATCGCCAAATGGAAGATTCAACAAATCACCGGCAAGAAAAGTAACATTTGCAGTATCTTCTTTTGCCCACATTGTGCCTAACTCAATAGCCGGCTTTGAAGTATCAACTCCAGTAATCTCAAAACCATATTTAGACATAAAAATGGAAAGCCATCCTGAACCACAACCAAGATCCAAAACTTTTTTTACCCTGAATTTTTTTAACTTTCTGGTAAGCTCGTGAATATATGGAAGCTTAGGTAATTCTTTATGCGGTTTTGAAACTCTATTCCAGGCATCATCCCAGAATTTGAGATTCTCTTCATATATTTTTTCTATGTTAGGTTCTGTGTTATTCATTTTATCTACCGCCCTCCTCACTCATACTTCACTTGTCGGGCTTTGCAAATTTTGCTATCTTGGCTGCTTCTAATTATTCAAAATATGTTATACGATTGCTTAATTAAATTATGTGTTAAATTATAGCTTATAAACGAAAATTAAAACCATGGATCTAAAACACCAAAGTAAAACTGTAACAAGCGGACCTGAAAGGGCTCCTCACAGAGCAATGCTTAGAGCAATGGGACTCGGTGACAAAGAAATAAATCAACCATTTATCGGTGTAGCCAGCACCTGGAATGAAGCAACACCTTGTAACTTAACTCTTCATGATCAGGCAGAAGCAATTAAAAAATCTATTATCTCAAATGGAGGAACACCACGTGAGTTTGTAACTATTTCTGTCAGCGATGGAATTGCAATGGGACATGAAGGAATGAAAGCATCTTTAATTAGTCGTGAAATCATTGCTGATTCTGTAGAACTTATGATGCGTGCTCATTGTTACGATGCCTGGGTTGGGATAGCCGGATGTGATAAGAGTTTGCCTGGAATAATGATGGCTATGCTGCGTCTAAATTTACCTGCAGTTTTTCTTTATGGCGGAACAATTATGCCAGGAAAATATAATGGAAGAGATTTAACTATAGTGGATGCTTATGAAGCTGTAGGAGAACACAATGTAGGGAAGATCTCTGATAAAGAACTTTACGAAATCGAATGTAATGCTTGTCCTGGAGCCGGCTCCTGTGGCGGTCAATTTACAGCAAATACAATGGCATGTGTTTCAGAAGCCATTGGAATAGCACTTCCACACAGCAGTTCATATCCCGCCATTGATCCTGCACGTGCAAAAGTTCACAAAGCCTGTGGTGAAGCAGTAATGAATTTGTTAAAAAATGGAATTAAGCCAAAAGACATAATGACAAAAAAAGCATTTGAAAATGCAGCAGGAGTCGTTGCTGCAACCGGCGGCTCTACTAATGCCGTTTTACATTTACCTGCAATGGCACATGAGGCAGGAATTAAATTTACAATTGAAGAAATTGAAAAAATATTTCATAAAACTCCTTATTTCGCAGATTTAAAACCGGGTGGCAAATACACCGCCTACGATGTACATAAGGTTGGCGGAGTATCTATTATTCTAAAGTGTCTTCTTGATGCAGGCTTGTTAAACGGTGACTGTTTAACAGTTACAGGTAAAACTCAAGCTGAAAATTTGAAAGATATAAAGTTTCCTAAAAACCAGGATGTAATTTATCCCATTGACAAACCACTCAGCTCTACAGGCGGTTTGAAAATTTTAAAAGGGAATCTGGCTCCTGACGGTGCAGTAGTTAAAGTAGCAGGTTTAAAAAAATTACTTCATCGTGGTCCTGCAAGAGTATTCGACAGTGAGCAAAAATCCTTTGAAGCAATTATAGAGAAAAAAATTAAGCCTGGTGATGTTGTGGTAATTAGATATGAAGGTCCTAAAGGCGGACCCGGTATGCGTGAAATGCTTTCTATTACCGCAGCACTGTATGGTCAAGGTCTTGGTACTGAATGTGCATTGGTCACTGATGGAAGATTCAGCGGTGGAACACGAGGACTTATGGCTGGACATGTAGCACCAGAAGCTTATGTCGGCGGACCAATTGCATTAATCAAAGACAGAGATATTATAGAAATTGATGCTGAAAAAGGAATTATTTCAGTCGAGTTATCAGAATCAGAATTAAAACAAAGAAAAAACAAATGGCAGCCGCCAAAACCAAATTACACAAGCGGTGTTTTAGCTAAATATGCAAAGCTTGTAGGAAGTGCCAAAGATGGAGCTGTTACTAATCATAAATTCGAGACAAAAGAACTTTTAGAAGTAATAAATTAAGTAAGCTATAATTAAGTTTGTTTCTTGTTCTTTCTGATTCTCTGATATCTGATTTTCTGATCCTCTAGGATATGGCAGGTGTCGCCAAGTGGCCTAAGGCCCCGGGTTGTGGTCCCGGTATACGCGGGTTCGAATCCCGTCACTTGCCCCAAATCAGAGAATCAGAATTTGGAACGCTTATGGTACTACTAAATCTTAGACCTCACTTATCACATCAAATCCTTTAAAGCTTCCAACAATTGCAAGCCCAATTATTTTTCCTTTACAGATTTTTCTTTCTCTTATCTTTTTAGCAATTTCATTTAAAGTGGCTCCCGATCCTACAGCATCATCAATTAAAAGAATATTTTTAAATTTTCCATTTTCATTGACCACTATTGTGCTTCTGGCATTTTCAATTCTGTCGGGCAGCCTGCTGAGTGTTTTTTGCGGAACAGTAATAGTAGTTTTTATTTTTGTAATAGAAATCAATCGGTGGTTGGACTTTACGGCCTTTTCAAGTTCTCTCATGATTTGGATCTCTCTTTTTACTGTAGGGGGTACAAATCCAATTCCATCTGTCTTGAACTTTTTAATGACGTGCTCCATTTGAGGTTTTATATAACCAATTAATTCTTTTATATAAGACTTATTTTGACTTTGTTTTGCATATAGTAAAAGTTGTCCTAGCTTGGTTTTTCCAAACCTTTCAATGCTATAAAAATCCAAATAGTAAATTTGATCTAAATATACGTTTTCAAAAGTGTCCTTAAATTTTATTGCCCCATCTATTAGGCTATCTTTTTTATAAGAGTCATATTTCTTTAAGGTTTGAAGATATTCTTTGACAGTTTTTTCTGCAGGCAGATTAAATTTCTTACACCAGTATTTAAACCCTTCAATTCCTTCTTTTTCTTCACCGCTTGGAGTAATGATCAAAAATCTTTCATTTATGATTTTTTCATTCTCCTTTTCTATTATCAGATTATTTTCCTGTTCATTTATTTTTTCTTTAACATAGTAAAAAACTTTTGGCGGCTTGCCTGCTTTAAGTAAAATACCAGCTTCAAAAAGTTTTTTTAATTGTTTTCTTATAGCCCTATCTGAAAGTTCAAAATGCTCAAAAAGCTCTTTTCCTTCTACCTGTCCTTTGGATGTTATGTATTCAATTATTCTTGCTGATGTGTTCTTATTCTTCATGGAATGTTTATACCCAATTGTTCATAGTTCCTAGTTCACAGTGAACTAGGAACTAATTATAAGTTATAATCCATAATTTATCCCTTAATATTAAGTTGAATATGATAAATAACTTCAAATCTTGTCGCCAAGTGGACTAAGGCCCCGCCGGGTTGTGGTCCCAGTATATGCGGGTTCGAATCCCGTCACTTGCCCAGGCATATTTACAAGTTGGGGTATAAAAAGTAAGCTGATATGAAAAAGAAGCAATACAAAGTGAAAATTGAAAATGGAAACATAATTCCTCTTGAGTCGATTGATACAGGCGAGTCAAGAGAAGGGATTGTTATTTTTTTTGATAAGGAGAGCCTGCTGGTTATCAATCAAAACCTGCATGGGAAGCTTTTGATGAAATCATGAAAGATGTTCCTAAAGAAGAATTTAAGAAGCTTCCAACAGATGGAACACTTGAGCATGATCACTACATTTACGGCACACCAAAGAAAAATAAAAGATGAAAAAAGTTTTTGCAGATACTAGCTACTGGATTGCACTTGCAAACCCTCATGACAGCCTTCATACAATAGCAAAAGTTTATACAATAAATGGGCTTTCTTCTCATGCCGGACAAGACGAGTTATTAGATTGGCATAAAAATATTGGCAAGCCAGAATCTACTTTCTTGGTTCATGGTGCTCCTGAAGCTATGGCTAATATTGCTGGTAAATTGAAAGCTAGAGGGAATAGTATTAAGATACCAACATTGCATCAAGCATTTAATTTATAGAGTCCACTGAAGACATATAACCCAATTGCACATCTTGTTAGAGTTTAAGCTACTTACATACAGGGTATGTTTACTTTGGGCATTTGATTGTAGGGAGTAATAATGAAATTGATTTCTCGAAGAAAACAGATTTTATGTTTATTGTTAATTCTGATAGTCCTATTTATCTTAACTGAGACGATGAGAGCTTATTCTCAAGATAGTGTTGATGCTAATTCAATCACTACTGATACCTTGACTGATGATGATGCGTTTTCAGTTAATGTAGGACTTACGCCAGAACCATCTTGACAGACGGGTTTCGTAATTGTTGAATCAAATAATCACGCAGCTGGTCTTTTTTAATTGTGTAAATTGTTTTACCCGACTCATAAGCAATTTTTTTA
>JAHFBF010000004.1 GCA_023250195.1 Candidatus Melainabacteria bacterium
AGAGCTAGTTTTTCTTTTACTTAGTTTGCTAGGTATAAGTCCAAAAATAAAGGGGATAAACGAAGGAAATGCAAGAGCTGTTATAACAAAACAAGTCCAAAGAATATGAGGTGCATGTGGCAAAAACCAGCCTGCAATTAAAGTAAATAACATAGCAGGAGTAGAGAGTGTACGTCTTAAATTATCAAGCATTTTCCAGCGACTAATCTTGGGAATAGACTTACCTTCAGGGCTAATAATCCAAGGTAAAAGCTGCCAGTCACCTCTTGCCCACCTGTCCATTCGTAAGGAAGATACTTCTATATGTGAGGGGAAATCATCAAAAAATTCAATATCACTTATAAAACCACATCTTGCAAAAATTCCTTCAAAAAGATCATGACTAAGAAGTGTATTTTCAGGTACCCGTCCTTTAAGTGCTGCCTCAAAAATATCTACATCATAAATCCCCTTTCCTGCATAAGTACCTTCTCCAAATAAATCCTGATAAACGTCAGAAACTGCAAATGTATAAGGATCAATTCCACATGGACCCGAGAAAAGTCTTTGAAAAATTGAGCTATTTGTTCGTGAAGGAAGAGAAGACATAATTCTTGGTTGCAATATTCCATAACCTTCTACAACACGCAGTAAATTTGGGTCAAGAAAAGGTTTGTTTAATGGATGTGCTATTGTACCTACCAGCTGATTTACGGTACCCATGGACATTCTTGTATCTGCATCAAGAGTGATTACATACTTAATATCCTTTGGAACTATAAGCGGCTCGTTATTTACCTTGATAAAGGTTGTATCAGCAGCATTTCGTAAAAGACAGTTAAACTCATGTAGTTTTCCTCTTTTACGTTCCCAACCCATAAATTTATTTTCTCCTTTGTTCCACATACGGTTTCTATGAAAAAGAAAAAACCGTTTCTGTGCGTTTGCCAACGGACCATGCATGAAATTTAACTGCTCAATTCCTCTAGCAGCTATATCAAGGAGTTCTTTATCCTCAGGGCAGCTTTCTGTCTCTGAATCTTTCCAGTCTGAGAGCAGAGCAAAATATACCATTCCATCGGGGTTTGAAAGATAGTGAACCTCAAGTTGTTCAAGATGTTCTTTAATTGTTTCTTCATTAATAAGAAGAACAGGTATAACAACAAATGTTTGCATAGAAGCAGTTACACCATTACTTAGTTTAAGACGCGGCAGATAACGTGGTCCAACAACACTCCCGATAAACCTGTTTAAAAGTGAAACAATAATATCAGAAGCAGGAAAAAATCCGATTACTGAAAGAATAAGAAGTTCCCATAAAGGAACTCCACCCTCAAAACTTATAAAAAGAGGAATAAGTAATAAAGCAAAAGTAAGAACTAAAATTGTGCTTATATAACCAAGATTTGCATTTGAAATATAAAAGTTCAGAATCTTATTTCTCAGTGATGAGAAATAATCAATTTCTTTTTCTAAAATTTTTCTACCTGAGGAAATTAGATAATAACCCGGATCTGCTTTCTTTTCTTCTCCTTTATGTTTTTCTGTCTTTGCAATCACGAGCTTAGCAATATCAAGCTCACTATATTTTGAACCTCTGTCGAGTTCTTCTATCGCATGGCGATAACGATCCTGGGAGGTGAAATCCATTGCAGCAAAAACAGGATTTGTTCTAAGAGTTTCATCCACTGGACTAACTGACTCAAAAAACGTCCTCCAGTCAAAAGCAGAAATTAGCCTCATGCTGGTAATAATATTTCGGATAGTTACATTAGCTGCTGACTGATTGTTATGTTCAAGTGAAACTATTTCATCTGCAGTTAAATTCATCTGATCAAGTTTTTCATTTATCCATTGCAGGGTAGGAGTTACGATTGGATCTTTATATCGTAAGCGCTGTATAAGCTGTACTAAAAAAGGTTTCTTTAATCGTTTCACTTCAAGATCTTGTAAAAAAATCGCAATAGCTTGTGTCATACTGCTACTTAGTCCTAATAATTCATCTGCTAATCTGTCTGCGCTCTTACGTGCCTGCATAGAACTTAATATGCGGACACTAAGACGCCTTAGATTTTCAATCAATACAACTCGAAGAGTGATTGCTATTGCCCAAAGCTCCCCAATAGTTAAAGGTTGAACATTTTGGTATGTTCGCACAAACTGAGTTAAAAGTTCAGGATCAAAACGACTGTCTGTATGAGCTACAAAAGCCCATGATAAACCATATACACGTGGATAATCTTTAAGAGCTCCGTCAGAAAGTTTTGGCAGTTCTCTGTAAAACTCTATTGGGAGATGTTCACTTATGTCTCTTATTTGGCCCTCAATAATATGAAAATTATCAATAAGCCATTCAGCAGCAGGTGTAATTGCTTGCTTTTCGCTTATTGCTTTTCCAATTCCGCGATAACAATCAAGTAAAATCTTCTTGTTATTCTTTAGCCTATTAGCAAGGTTGTATCCTTTTTTTGGATTACTTGTAATAGTTTGAACCAGTGCCAGGCTTTCAGCATGTTGTTTTAATCTTTCAACACTAAAGATCTCAGAACGTATTGCTTCTTCAGCCTTCTCATCAGAGAGGATAAACTTATATTCAAAACGATTTAGGATATTCAGAAAAGATAGCTTCAATTTCACCTTCCGCCCAATATATTAATCATACAGCTAGTATTAGGTTTGTTAGAAAGAAATCTTAAGCCCTCAAATTGTTTTTAGTCTTACTTCATAAACATTTAAGCTTTTGCTAATCTTGCTTTAAGTCTTATGGCTTCGGTTTCTTTAAAAACAGCTAGCTCGGCAGCCCTAAGCTTCAATTCTTTTATTTGCCTTTCTATATATTCATCTCTCTTGCTACTATTAAAAAAGATTTTCTTAAACCATTTCAATATCATCATAATTCCTCCTGAGAATTTGATAACAATAAGCCTTTGCAAATAAAATTCATTCATTTGCTTTGCTGATAAATTTGTTATCTAGAAATCTTTGTATCTGCGTTACTAATTTTTAAGTCAAAACTTTATTGATGATAGCTAACACTTATGTCTATTTGTTTCTATGTTGATAGTATACCACGTTTAATTACTCTTTTACTTCACTAATGAAAGAGCAGTAATTATTATTATTGTGCTCCTTGTAAACAAAATTTGAAATCAAGTTGTTGTCAATCTTTGAACTGATACAACTAAGCCATTGGATTTTTCTTATCAACAAATTGGAAAATTGTTTATAGCTCAATTGAGAACCCAAAGCCCAATTGCAAAGGGCTTTTGAATGCAAATCTAAAATAAATATGCCTTATTGAAAATTCCTGGAGGCGAGGAGGAACTGCCCCCCCTGTCCAAAAATGATTTATTCCAAATATCTACAAGCTTAGCGTGAAATTTGATCAGAACCGCTGATCAGTGGGTCAAGCACCCGCCGGTGTTTTGGTTTTGATCTTTAGTCAGTTACTAAACCAAGAAACTTAATGACTGCAGCCACCATGTTTTTCAGAGTTTGGGCGGGTAGCCAAGCTTACACTCCGTATGTCATCCTAGATTAACTAGGCTGCTTGTTTTTGAGCACGATGGTCACCTATAGCAACTACCTTGCGGTAATTTGCTTTAGATTTCTTCCATTCGGACATAGAAATAACATTTGATTTGTTATTTGTTTTTTGCTTTGATGATTTAAGTGGTGACTAAGCTTCCACTGCTTGCAATTCAGAATACTTCAGGTTTGTCGAATCTAAACGCCCCCATGAAATTATACCCAATTATGGTTAATATACGATTTGTTGATTTTTATAATTTCTTAAACATTTGATTGTGTTAGCATAATTCCTATGAAAGCACTTATATTAGCTGCAGGAATAGGGAAAAGACTAGGTGAACTTACCAGGAATATACCTAAATGTCTCTTGCCAATTGATTCTGGTGAAAACACACTCTTAGATTTATCTATTCAATCACTTGTGGATAATGGCATATCTGAAATTATTATCGTTACAGGCTTTGGAGCTGAAGTACTAAAAAATCACATTAGTAAAAAATGGAAAAATAAAATCTCACTTACCTATATTTTTAATGAATATTACAAAGAATACAATAATATTTATTCTGCATATCTGGCTAGAAATATCTGGGATGATGAAACACTTTTATTAAACTCAGATATTATTTTTCATCCCAGTATTTTAAAAAACCTTATTAAAGAAATAAAAAAAAATAATAAACAAAAATCATTCCTTGTTGTGGATGATAAAAAAATACTTACGGCTGAAAGTATGAAAGTTAAGGTTAATTCTACTCTTGAGATTAAAGAAATCAATAAAGGGTTGGAAATTAAGAAATCGTTTGGAGAGTATATTGGAATTACCTATTTAAGAGGGTTTGAAAGGGTTAAATTTATTGAATCTTTGGAAGAAAACGTTAAAAATAAAAAGCTTGATCTATACTATGAAGATGCAATTTCTCAGGTCTTGGATAAAATATCAGTTTTCCCGTTTTCAACTTTAGATTTGCTATGGACAGAAGTGGATACAGCTGAAGATTATGAAGTTGCCAAGAAAATTGCAAGCGGAGGCTTGTCTGCAAATGAACTCAGTCAATATTCCAGATAAATTACGCCTGTTAAACTCAAATAAAGAAGTTGCAGAAGAACTTATTGACTTTATTAAAGAACAGGGTTTCTCAAAGATTGCTCTTATCACTACTAAGACACCAAATTATTTAATTACAAATGAGTTAGAAATCGCACTATATAAATATTTGGATGCAAACGTTGCTACATCCCTACTAAAAACATTTCAGGTTATAACTCCTTCTGTTGCCTATGTTAATCAGCTTCAGCTTAATGATTTTGATCTGGTTGTTGGAATCGGTGGTGGAAAGGTTATTGATACTGCAAAATATTTAGCTCATATAAACAATATACCTTGCATTAGTATCCCTACGGTTATATCAAACGATGGTATTTGTTCTCCTATTTCAGTTTTAAAAGAAAAACAAAATAAGTATATAAGTCTTGGTGCTACTATGCCGGTTGCTTTGCTTGTGCCACTTCATATTGTTGAAAAGTCTGGCGAAGAATCTTTAATAAGCGGTATTGGAGATCTTTTGTCAAATCTCTCAGCGATAGAAGACTGGAAGTTAGCTAATAGAGAAGAGGATGAGTATATAGATGACTATGCGATTTTAATTTCAGAGAATGCAGCACTAAGTGTTTTTACTCAGATAAAAAATTATATTCTGCAAAATAAACCAAAAGAGCAATTATTGAAAGAAAATTTGAAGATGATAATTGAATCTATTGCTTTGTCAGGAATAGCTATGGAAGTAGCCGGAACAAGTCGCCCTGCAAGCGGGGCTGAGCATTTAATCAGCCATTCTATAGATGAACTCTTTGGTGGCTTAAAATCACATGGAATTCAGGTTGCTTTTGGAATGTACATTACGACCTTTATAAGATCAGAGTTAGGTTACATTTCAAAAAATACATTTGAGGAGCTAAAAATAGTTTTAAGATATTTAGGTCTGCCGATTACATTATCATCACTGGGCATTACAAAAGAACAGCTGATAAAAGTGCTTGCTTATGCACCGCAGATGAGACCAGATCGTTATACGATCTTAAATAAAATAAAATCAGAAGAAAGATATGTCAGTGAAATGCTTGATAAATTATTTGAAAATAAACCCATGTTACACATATCCTAGATCTTCTAATCTTCTTCTGATTTCTTCTTCCTCTTCCTTAGAATACACTTCTTGGGCTTGTTCAGGGATGATTTTTTCAAAAACCAAATACTCAATTATTTCCTTTGCATTTTCTTTTGGATTATCTTTCAGGCTTAAATCTAAATCACAAAGTAGATCTTTAACATCGCCTATGTTTATTTGTAAATAATTTGAATAGTTTTTCTTAACCGTTTTTCTGTCTTCGACTGAAGCATTAGGTGAGATTATTAGGACAAAAACTCCATTTCGATGTAGTAAATTTCCTAAGAAACCTAATCTATCTGTAAATGTAACTTTGTCTTCCGGTGTATCTTTTAGACCGCGTCCCAAAAGCTCACGAATTTCACTTTCAACGATAAGCTCTACATAATTATCCCGGTTAATTAATTCTTCACCTACAAATTCAGCAATTGTAGTTAAGGTTTCTTCTTTGTTTCCGCAAAACCAGATAGTTTTCATAATGTTATCCCCGTAGAGGCGTTGCATTCAACGCCTCTACGATTGATTTTCCCTGCATATCACTAGGTATATTAATACCCAACAAATTCAAAACTGTTGGTGCTATATCCATCAAATGCTGTTTGTCATTTCTTTTTCCGTTGAAGTTATGAGCTGGATTATATAGCATGTACATTCCTTCCTGAGCATGATTGGCATCATCTGGACCGGTATCGTTTTCATAAGTATAAATTGAATGTAAGGGCATGCCATGGCGTGTCCCTACACTGCCAACTGATCTCCACCTTAACTCATCAAAAATTACAATTAAATCAGGGGGAATCCTTTTTACATCTTTATAGGTCTCTTCTGGAATATAAGCAACAGTGGCTAATTTTCTGCCCTGCTCATCTTTTATATTTTCAATTTTTTCTTTTAATTCAGCTCTAAACTTTTTATATTCACTGGCAGGAATCTGTCCATTTGGTTCTCTTCCTTGAATATTTAGAAAAATACGCGCATAATAGCCACCCGAACCCCAGACTTTTGTTTTCTCCCAGTCGATTTGTAATTTTTCAATCGGAGTAAATGTCTTTGGATATTCTTTTAGTGTTAATAAACCTTCTTTTATTAACCATTCATTTATGCAGATCCCACCAAGCATTGCTTTTGCACCATGATCAGAAACTACCATTACTGCAGTTTCATTTAAATCAACTAATTTAAGAGTTTCAGCCAGTTCATTGTCCAGATAGTTATAATATTCAGGAATAACATTTTCATATTTATTTCCTTTTTCATATTTTGGATGAGTTGGATCTAAAAACTTCCAGAAACTGTGATGAATACGATCAGTTCCCATTTCAACAATCATTGCAAAATCCCATTCTTTGTTTTTTAAAAGATGCCTGAATGTTTTAAATCTTATTTTTGTAGCTTCATAAATTTGTTTTAAAATAGAATCCCTGTCTTCAGTTCTGAAGTGTTTTACATCAGGAATATACTCACCAATATTTTTTTCTATTTCATCTCTCAATTCATTTGGATAAGTGTATTGAGATTTTATGCTTGGGGTTAGAAAACAGGTAACCATGTGTCCGTTTATTGGCCTTGGTGGGTAAGTCTGTGGAACACCGACAAGAATCGATTTTTTATTATTTTTTCCTAAGATATCCCAAACAGCAGGTTCTAAAATATCGGCACCGTTTGAAAAGTACTGACCGTCATAGCTATAATCTTTTCTGTTTCTAAAACCGTAAACCCCAAGTTGTCCTGGATCTTTGCTTGTTAACATGCATTGCCATGCGGGGACTGTAATTGGTGGAATAGTACTTCTTAAATTTCCATATAAACCTTTTTTTAGAAGAGATTTTAAAGTAGGTAAATCATCGATCCATTTGTCGAAAACCCAGTCTGGTGGTGCACAGTCCCAACCAATAATTAATACTTGTTTTGCCATTTTTTATTAGCTCCAGACAAGCTGGAGCTTTCCTCTCGATTGCTTTAAGTTTGATCGAATTTGCCGGATAAACCGGACAAATCCTTTCAGTTGCAATGCGTAAGAAATCTTACCTGAATTATGATAACAGATTGATCGAAATTGTTTGTTGTAGCGACGCGATTAATAAGGGTTGCTACTTATGGTTATTTTAAAGTACTTCCTATCAATATCCCGTTTGCATAGTAATTGCCGCTTGGTGAGTCAGGCAGGATGTCATAAGTGTGACTGTAAATATAAGGTATAAGCTTGGCTTCAACTACAAGGCGTTCACCCAGAAGATCTCCCATTTTTAAATCTTTAAATATTTTTCCATCTGCTGTAGGATGCCCTGGGCTTATTTCAAGTATTGTTCCGTCATTAAATGTAACTTTCAAAACTTTGTGATTTTTAACAGGGGTTTTGCTTACTTTTTTTACTTTTACGATTTTCCCATTATCAGTAAGCACAAGCTCTCCTTCTCTTATATCGGCAATTCTTTTTTGTTCACCATTAGTTTTAATCCTTGTATCTGGTGAACAGCAGATAGGAACAGGGCATCCCAGAGGATAGCAGCCATAAGCAGGTAAACCACTGCATTCTGTTCCTTCTGGGCATGAAAGTTCCTGTCCGTTTTCTCCACGGCAATTTCCTTTTGGGCTGCAATCTTTAATTTCACCTGAGCTTGATGAAACAGTCCTGCAGCCCAGGAAGTCAGGACTGCAGGTAGTGCTATTTAAACACTCTTTTACTTCGCAGGTTTCATTTTCTTTACAGCAGAATGAGCCGCATTTATTTTTACAAACATCTCTCGGGCAGTTCTTTAATGGGCTTAGCTTCTTTGCTGAAAAAGTTTGATCATTGTCAGTTGAAATAAGCAAATGTTTTTTATCAGTTAACTTTAAATTTAATTCTTTAGTTAAAGCATTTTCATTTTTAATGGTTATAGAAACCTCGTTATTTGAAATTATATTTTGTGAGTCTATAATTCCATTTTCAATATCCCCCACAATATTAACCATTCCTTCTAAATTGTTATTTTTAACGCAGAGCTTTAATGTAATTGCTTTTAAGCCATCACATTTTTCACAATGACCACATTTGTGACATGTTTGAGGAATAAATGTAAAACCTTTAGTACAAAGAATTGCAATTTGTGGACAGAGAATGCAGTCAGGTCCTTCATCATTAGGACTTATACCAGCACCATTACAGTCTAATGATTTGCCTCTCCATATCCCGGAGAAATCTTTATTTAAAGTAATTGAACTTCCAGAGCTTGATTGTGAAAATTGACATGGATCAGCAAAGTAAAATATCTGATTACATTTTCCGTTTGAACAAGAATAATTTTTAAATGTACCGCTGCTTGAACAAATGCCTGAAGGACAATCATCATCAGTAGAACAACTTAAATCTCCAGAACTTGAAGAATTGCATTCCCCTTCAGTGACTTTTTTAATACCAATGGCACTTGCAAAGCATTTGTTGCTGTAAGTTATACCATCACAGCCACAGACAGGTGCAAATTCTAAAGTACAGGCAATATCATCTCCACCTTTAACGCAGGTATTTGTATCAAACCTAAAACCTTTTTGACATTTACATTTGGTTTCGATGTCTCCAGAAGAACTTGATGATAGGCAGACACACTTGCAGATTCTCGGATCATAAGTTCCAAATTTTGATTTACATCCGGCAGGTTCACCAGCACAATCAGTTTGTATTTGCGGGCAGTCAGAGGGTATACAATGAGCACATTCATTGCATGTTTGTGGAACAGCAACTTCATTGCTGGAGCAATTAGGAATTTCTTGAATACAAGGTATACATTCAGCTGGGCTGCTTGATGAGCTTGAACTTATCTGCCCATTACTTTTTTCTAAAGATAAAAAAGTAATGCTTGTAAGCAGTATAAAAAGAATAAATGTAACTAAGCTTATTTTTTTCATCTACTTCATTTTACACGCAAATAAAACCCCCAGAGCTTAATTCTCTGGAATTTATTGCCTGCTCAATCAGTAACATAATAAGTAAGAACACACATTGTCTAATTAAAATAAGATTTTATTTTAGGAGGATGACTTATATTATCTATCATTACTAGAAACAATTAAATGGAGAGTTGGACTTTCTTCCATCAAAACTAATACCATATGAAAAGGTTCCACTTAATTTTTTATTTCCCGTGAGTTGAAGTATTAGCGTAGCCGGCCCCCCGTTTTTATCCTGCAAATTTAAAAACACTACACTATCAGTAAATATTGTTTGGGAAATTATTGTTCCACTGTCTAAAATACCGGGATGATCTACTGTACCTTTTAATTGTCCATCACTTATACAAAGATTTAAAGTGATTGTTTTAGATGCTTTTACACAGTGAGCGCACTTTGTACAAATTTTTGGTAAAAATACTTGACCTTCCTTGCAACTAGAATTCTGGTTGGAGCAGTTTTGAATTTCCGGGCAATTGATTAAGCTGTTTGGATTAACATTAGTTCTTAAATCAGTCCCTTTCCAGATGCCTACAAAATTTGGGTTTAAGTTTGATGATCCTGAAGAACTTGCTGGAGTAATAACTCCTGAGGAAGTGCTGGAACTGGAAGATGTAGAGCTGCAGAAATCAGCATCAGGATCTGAAGAGGTACCAGTTACACATACTGATGTACATTCTCCACTTAGAGATACGCACTTTGGGGTACCTTTATCTGCAGGACATTTCACTGGTCGTGAATTACTGCAGATAGGTTTACTGTTGCCAGAGTTACAATTATTGCAAAATGGAGAGTCAGTTTGACCAGACATTTTATTAAAACTTAAAAAGTTAAAACATAAAACTAAAATCGAGATCAAAATCAAAAGTCTAATCTTAATAACATTTATTTTTTTCATAGAAGCTGCCTTTTAAGAACCTTATGAATAATGTTAAATATTAGCATTTACAGGCTTTAAACTTTTATATCTTTACAGGAGCTACTTGGTAGAATAATGAGGTATTCTGAAAATCATTATTTTGTTTGTTCTTACTTTAATGCTAAATGACGAGTGTATACTGAAAATAAGAATTCTAACTTTATTGCAAGTAAAGGTTTTGTCCAATTTATTTGGCAAAACCGATCAATCAAAAAGTGAGGCAGCTAAATAGCGAGGAGTCTGCATAGCAGCTCCGAAGCGTTATAAAATAAAAAGTAGATATTCTTCCTCACGATTATAGGATTTGTCTGGTTTATCCAGCAAATCCGATCCAGCGAAAAGTGAGAAAGCTAAAAGCGAAGGAGTCATCGTAGTTCCTCAAGTGAAAATTAAAAAAACGAAGATGCGACTGAGCGTTATAAGGAGAGGTGGCTGAGTGGTCGAAAGCGGCATCCTGCTAAGATGTTGTAGGGTCAAAAGCTCTACCGAGGGTTCGAATCCCTCCCTCTCCGAGTTTTTATATAGTGCTCCGCATTTCATAATGAAATGCTTCACTTTTTTCGGGCTCATTTAACTACGTTCCGATTTTTCGTATACAGAAAAATCTCCACTTGAGATTTTGTTAGACAAAATTAGTGACTAGTTATCATAAAACTTAATTCCTCTAAAATTTTTTAGGTCATTTATTTCTTTATCAGCTACATAAAATCCAATTTTTCTTTTCGGTTTTACTTCAGGCTCTGTTAAATGTTTTAGAGCTTCAAATACAACTTGGAATTGTTTGTCATACTTTCTCTCAATTTCTTCAATTTTTTTTCTTAAGTCTTTATTGGTTTCAATCATTTCTCTGAACTTAGTAAATGTACGCATAATTTGAATATTTACCATTACTGCTCTTTTACTGTTAAGTACACTAGAAAGCATTGCCACACCTTGTTCTGTAAAAGCATAAGGTAAATGCCCTCCTAGACTTTGTTTTGAAGGTATCACAAAATGTGATACCATGCTTTCTACTTCTTCACTTGTAAGCTGAAACATAAAATCGTCAGGAAAGCGCTCTTTGTTTCTTTTAACTTGTTGCCTTAAAGCTATAGGTTTAACTTTATAAAGTTCAGCTAGAGTACTATCCAGCATAATTTTCTTTCCTCTAATAAGATAAATTTTACTTTCTACTTTTTCTGCCAGAATTAAATTTGTCATGCAGAGATTGAATCACAACTGATCAATATCATAGTTAAGATGTCACCTACGGTTACACTTTCATAACAGATGTAACCCTGGGTTACATAAGATTTTTTAATTTGGAAAACCCTACAGTTGCTAGAACAATAATTTGTTATACCAAATTTCAACTAGGATGAAAATCATTTTGAAATGTCCTTGACTAGAGCATTTTCTTTAATGTTTTGAAAGTTTTTACAAGAAATACCAAATAAATTTAATGTATTTTTTTATGCGTGTTAGAATATTTTGACGGTTTAATAAAAGTAAGTTATTTAAGGAGAATAATAATGAAAGCAAGAGGACCATTGGGAACACCAGGTGAAAGTAGTGGTGGTAGCAGAAATGCTAAGTTAGCTGATGCAAGAGCTTTAATAAGAGAATATGATTTGGCTTCTATAGATGGTATTGAAGCTAAAGTTTTAAAATTATTAAATAGGTTTAATGTAGAAGAAGTAGAAACAATAATTGCAGCTAGAGCAGTAGTAAATGAATCTGGAAATGGGAAAGTTGGTTTGGGTAAAGTTGCTAATTTTGTTGAAGCATTTGGTTTAACAGCTGATGCTTCTGATGAAATTGCAGGAACGTTAATATCATTACAGGAACAAGCTAATGAAGGAAGTAGAAAATATAATTTTAATGACCTTATAGATGCGTTGATCCATATTTCAACCAGATATGAGGGTCTTTCGCCTGACGCATGTTTAGCATACCTTTAATTTAGCTTATGAGAAAATAGATTAAGATGCATAAGGCAATTTTACTGCTCGTGTCTTTTACTAGATAGCTTTTTTCTTTTATTTTAATTTCACTGGAGTTTACAAATATACATTGTAAAATTAGATCTGTATCATGCCAAAACAATTTATTGATATTTCAATGCCGTTGGAAAATGATGTGGTCTCTGATCCGGAAGGCTATAGACCGCAAATTACTTATATTAATCATAATCAAAGTGTTAATCAGGTCTTAGATTTTTTCCCCGGATTAAAGAAAGAAGATTTACCTGATGGTGAAGCATGGGCAATTGAATATGTTTCACTAATTACACACAATGGCACTCATTTAGATGCCCCATATCACTTTCACTCTACTATGAATAAAGGAGAGCGCTCTATCACTATTGATGAAGTCCCGCTTGAATGGTGCTTTCAGCCAGGAGTAAAACTTGACTTTAGACATTTTCCTGATGGATACGTAGTTCAAAAAAGAGATGTAGAAAAAGAATTAGAAAGAATTGAACATAAGCTTAAACCGCTTGAAATTATTCTGGTTAATACAAGAGCCGGGAAACGTTATGGACATAATGACTATGTTTCAAGTGGCTGTGGAATGGGGAGAGAAGCAACCTTATTTCTTTTAGAACAGGGAGTAAGACTTACTGGCACTGATGCCTGGAGTTGGGATGCCCCTTTTGGACATACTAAAGAAAAATTTGAAAAAACAAAAAATGCTTCTCTAATCTGGGAAGGACATAAAGTCGGGAAAGATATTGGATATTGTCACCTGGAAAAATTACATAATCTTGAAGCACTTCCTTCAAACAGATTTATTGTTAGCTGCTTTCCTGTAAAGATAAAAGGTGCTTCAGCAGGCTGGACTAGAGCAGTTGCTATTTTGAACTAAAAGACAAGTTAAAGTAATCGTACTTGCAATTATCGGATTTGTCTCATTTATTGAGCAAATCTGATCAAGCGAAAGGAAGCAATTGATGGAAGCTTCAGCTTGTCTGAAGCACTATAAAGTAGTAAAATTGCATGAAGGCTATTTAAATCATTATGTCTACAAATGTAAATCAAATGTCAAATACAGATCACTATACCGATAGAAACATTGAGTTTTTTGATTCTGTAATTGTTTTAGATTTTGGATCACAATATTCAGAACTAATTGCAAGAAGAATAAGAGAATTGAATGTTTATTCTGAACTTGTTTCTTACAGAACGACACCTGAACAAATTAAAAAGCTCTCACCAAAAGGAATTATCTTATCCGGTGGTCCAAACAGTGTTTACGATAAGGGTGCACCAGGCTGTGACCCGAAAATATTTGAACTTGGTATTCCCATTCTTGGAGTATGTTATGGCATGCAGCTTATGTCAAAAACTCTGGGTGGAAATGTTATTAAAGCTGACAAACATGAGTATGGAAAAGCGGTGCTGGAAGTAGATCCGAAAGATAAATTATTTCTGGATCTTGAAAGTAAGTTTGTAAGCTGGATGAGCCATGGAGACAGTGTTACTAATCTGCCAGATGGATTTACTATAAGTGCAAAAACAAAAAATACCCCCTGTGCTGCCATATCAAACCACGATAAAAAACTTTATGGTGTTCAATTTCATCCTGAAGTTATCCATACAATGAACGGGCTTGAGGTCCTGAGAAACTTTGTAATAAATATTTGTTTGGCTAGACCATCATGGACAATGGATAAATTTATCGAGGATGCAATAAGTCAGATTTGTGCAAAGGTCGGTGATAAGAGGGTTTTACTGGCACTATCCGGTGGAGTTGACAGCTCTACACTTGCATTTCTATTACACAAAGCTATTCCTGAAAAGTTAACCTGCATGTTTATAGATCAGGGGTTTATGAGAAAAGGAGAACCTGAAAGACTAACTACTACTTTTCAAAATGAATTTTCCATTAAGCTTCATTATGTAAATGCTAAAGAAAGATTTGTTTCTGCTCTAAAAGGTATAATTGATCCTGAAGAGAAAAGAAAAATTATCGGTAGAGAGTTTATAAGGGTTTTTGAAGAAGAGTCTAAAAAGGTCGGCCCATTTGATTATTTAGCACAAGGGACCTTATATCCTGATGTAATTGAATCAGCAGATTCAAACGTTGATCCAAAGACCGGAGAACGTGTAGCCGTAAAAATAAAATCCCATCACAATGTCGGCGGACTTCCAAAAGATCTTCAGTTTAAATTAATTGAACCGTTTAGGAAACTTTTTAAGGATGAAGTCAGAAAAGTAGCCAGGCAGCTTGCTGTTCCAAAAAGAATCATTGAGCGACATCCTTTTCCCGGGCCCGGTCTTGCCATAAGAATCATTGGAGAAGTTGATGAAGAAAAGCTTCATAGGCTTAGAGAAGCCGACTCAATAATTAGAGATGAAATAAATAAATCCGGCTTATACAATTCTATCTGGCAGGTGTTTGGAGTACTGTTACCCATTCAAAGCGTTGGCGTAATGGGAGATAAAAGAACTTATTCAAACCCAATTGTACTTAGGGCAGTAACCAGTGAAGACGGCATGACAGCGGACTGGGCAAAGCTGCCTTATGAAGTTTTAGAAAAAATTAGCACGCGTTTAGTGAATGAAGTTCCTGGAATTAATAGAGTAGTCTATGACATCACATCTAAACCACCGGCTACCATTGAGTGGGAGTAAAATAACCTCTCCACTATTTGGAGGATAAAAGTAACTACTCAGCTAGTGTAACTTAACCTACAATAATAAATTAAGGGATACTCTGCAAAGCCCGCCAAGCAACTTAGGAGGAAGGATGGTGGTGAATAATTACGGATAAAAACTCTAAATTTCTAATTAACTGGTGTGATAAATCTCATAAAAAGACATTAAATCTGGATAATTTAACCTGAGATTAACTTAACTCTGGTTAGTTTTTTAATGGTTTTGTCTATATAGTAGTTGGTCACCTTGTAAGGAGATTTCAATATGCTAAATGTAATTAAAGCATTTTTGGTAACAGTTTTAGTTTTTTCTATTTGCAGTCTAAGCTCATATGCAACTTCACCGGAAGAATACTGTAAAATCCATGAAGATAGTGGTGCCCCCGGTGTATGCACTACCCGTGGAAACTGTGTAGTACTAACCACAAATCTTGGGATAGACGAGTGCAAATTGTGTACTGATGGTGGCTGCGAATTAGTTGATAATTGTGACCAATGTCCTGAATCTGAACCTGAATAAAACAAGTCTTAAAAATGAATTTTTTATTTCATATCATTTTGCTAATTATGCTTTGCATGGTACTTAATCCTGTGTTTGCAAATGATCCGGATGCTCCTGATATAAATGTGGAAGATAATGCTTTAAGCTCTGATGAACAAAATGATGAAATAACTGATGATGAAGACCAGGACAAAGAATCTTCTTTTAAAGAGAGAAAAAAACATAAGAAGAAAAAAGAAAAGAAAGTAAATCATGCAAGTCTAAGACCAGGACAGGATAGCGATAAAGATATTATTTTAGAGCTAGATGAAAAACTAATTGACAATTAAAGAATTTTTATAATTCTCAACTATCAATTTTATTAGTCTCTATTCCTGCTTCCAAATAAAATCATTGCCCAGCGAATAATTTCAATCAAGCTAAACAGCGCAGCTGCAATATAGGTAAAAGCACATGCCTGTAAAATTTTCTTTGCATTTTCTTTCTCATCTGAAGAAATATAACCAGAGCCCTCCAGCACTGGTACAGCGCGGGCAAAGCTTGCATCAAGCTCAACAGGTAACGTTATTACCTGAAAAAAGAAAATACCAATGTACATAAACAACCCAATCATTGCTGTTAATTTCCAGATTGGACTTGCTAAAAATGCAGTAAGCATTATGCTAAACATAAGCAACATTGGACCAAACTGACAAATTTGAATAACTGGAGCAACTGCAGTTCTCAATCTCATAAACCCATAATTTTCAGCATCCTGAATAGCATGACCACATTCATGTGCAGCAACAGTTACTGCAGCAAGTGATGTTCCATTATAAAAATTTTCAGATAATCTTACTGACTTACTCTGTGGATCATAATGGTCACCTTGACTTGTCGCTTCAACGGTAACTGCATTAAGTCCGTGTCTGTTTAATATTTCCTTTGCAATTTCTGCACCGGTTCTTCCAATTGAGGAAGGTTCATTTGAATATTTATTTAAGATACTTCTAACCCATAGTTGAGGAAGAATTATTAAAGCTATTCCAGTTATCCATAATAATGTCAGCATTTTTGTGAACCTCCATAGTTATATTATACGCAATAACATGTCATTCAAACCTGTCCCCAATTTTTATTCTGGCCCCATTCACCCAATCTTTAGCATTAATGATTTCTTTGTTTTCTGATTGTAATTTGTATATGTTTATGAAATCGTCACTTGTTTTTACCTTTAGAGAATTAGAAATTTCTACAATCGTTCCGGGAGGAATATTTTGTGAATTCGCCACAGTAGAGTCGTTGCATGCAACGACTCTACTATCCCAAATCTTTATTACCTTCCCATTGAAATGTGTAAACGCTGAAGGCCATGGCTGCAGTCCGCGAATTTGATTGTGAATTTTTTCTGAATTTTGATTCCAGTCTATCAATCCAAGTTCTTTTTTTAACATTGGTGCTTTTGTTGCTTTTGAGTTGTCCTGTGGAATAAATTTTGCTTTTTTATCTCTTACAAGTTCAAGTGCTTTAATAAGAGCACCTGCTCCAAGTAGACTTAAATTTTTTGACAGATCGATTGAAGTTTCATTTTCATCTATATTATATTTTTCCTGAAGAATTACAGGGCCTGAATCTAAACCAAGTTCTGTTTTCATAATTGATATGCCTGTTTCTTTTTCACCATTTAAAATTGCCCAGTTGATTGGAGCTGCCCCCCTGTATTTTGGTAAAAGAGATGCATGAACATTAATAGCTCCATCCGGAGTAATATTTAAGATTTCTTCGGATAATATTTGTCCAAATGCACAAGTTATTAAAACATCCGGCTTTAGTTCTTTTATTTTTTGTATAACTTCTGATTCTTTTGAAATTCTCCTGCACTGCAAAATTGGTAAGCTCTTTTGAAGCGCTAATTTTTTTATTGGTGGCTCCTGTACTTTTTTCCCACGACCAGCTTCTTTGTCAGTTTGAGTACAGATAGCAAGCACCTGAACCCATGGGGTTTTTAATAAAGTTTCTAACGGAGCAACTGCAAACTCTGGTGTACCTAAAAAAATTGTTTTCATTTCAAATTCCTTAACCCAAGGTCTTAATTATAGATTTACTTATCACAATGTGCAAACTTTGAAGAAATGTTAACAAAAGAGAAGGTTAAATATTATTTTTTCATAAATTTACTTATTTAAAATGCCCTCCTACAAAGATAATAAGTACTAATTAGACAAGCGGAAACAATTTCAGAAATCAATATATTTTTGGAGATTTAATAAGCATTTAAAATTATGTCACCATCTACAGCTATTGGTTCAGGGATAAGAGGAGCTCCTCCCGGGACTTCAAATGGCCTTGTATCACAAAGAGATAATTTCAAAGAAGGAGAAGTTCTTCATAAACCCCTTCAGAAATTTTTTAAAGAGGTAAATGGAGCACCGCTTAAAGTTACAAAAGCTGTTTGGGGACTGACTCCTATCATTCAGGCAATTGGACTTGTAAATGAAAGTGCCGGGAAATTAGCAAGGGCTTTTTATGGTGTTTGCTGGGCAATTGTTTACTCATGTTACAGACCATGGGCTGATGACAGACATTCATTGCCTGAACATGGCGGGTTAGAAAAAATTCCAGAAGGTTATAGGACTCTTTATAATGCAAATGAACATTTCAGAGTAGGGATGGGAACCGCTGTCAGCGCTGTATATGGAGGCGGTGCACTTGGAATGCTGTATTCATGGTTTAAAGGTGATGATGATCTTTTTGATAAATCTGCCAATGTCTATCAGATGGGGATGCTTAATCAAAACCAGGTATTTGCTTCTATGAATTTTACAGAAGTTCTAAGAAGAAAATTTATCCATCCTGATCATTTGAAAGACTTTGAAAAAAGTGATAAAAACGCAAAAGCAAAAGTAGAAAAAATTGACTCTTATTTATTTATTCCAAGTATTATTACAAGAGGTCTGGATACATGCAGATTATTTGGAGCAGAGTTTGGTGAAAACACTCAGAAGATTATAAATGTTTTCTCATATGCAGGTTATGGTACGTGGGCAACAAGGTTTGGATTACTTAAACAAACTGAAGACAAAGGTGTTAAAGGGGTTTTACTAGATGAACCAAATCCGGATTTACAGGGCAGTGTAAAAAAAGCTGATGATATTCTTTATAACACTCAAAAATACGGAGCAAAAGTTTTTCATACAGTTTTACCAGGACTTTCATGGTTATCAGCAGGGGCAGAATTATTTGGATTTAGAGAATTTGCAGAAAAATCATTCAAACTGGAAGGAATACTTGAGAGATTAAATCCTGCAATTGCCTCATGGTGTGTTAGAAATACATGGATAAGATTGTTTGAGAAGAAATGATAATTGTAGTAGAGACGAGGTAACCTCGTCTCTACTACAGACCGTTGTATAATGTTTTTAAATGATCAATCAATCTGGATATTAAACTGTGATAAAAAAAGAAATAGAAGAGATAATAAATAAAACAAATATAACAAAACCAGAAGATATTGATATTGAGATTTTAAAAAAGAGAGATTTTAAGTGGAGTAGAAAAAGTCTTCTATCCACCAGAGATTTACTAAAAGAAGAAATTGATCTTATTGTTACGAGTGCAAAGTCTTTTTCTGAAATTCTTGCAAGATCTGTTAAAAAAGTACCTACGCTTCGGGGCAAAGTAATAATTAATTTGTTTTATGAAAACAGTACAAGAACAAGATCCAGCTTTGAACTTGCAGGAAAATATTTATCTGGAGATGTGACAAATTTTTCTGTTTCTACTTCATCAGTAAAAAAAGGCGAAACTCTTCAGGATACTGCTCAGACACTTATACAAATGGGTGCAGATGCAGTAATTATCAGACATCAGCACTCAGGAATTCCATTTCAGCTTGCAAAATTAATGCCTGACAACATCTCACTGATAAACGCCGGTGACGGAACAAACGAACATCCTACACAGGCTCTTTTAGATTTATACACAATAAAAGAAGTTTTAGATAATTTAAGCGGAAGAAAAATCGTAATTGTCGGGGATATTTTACACAGTAGAGTAGCCAGATCAAATATATGGCTTTTACAAAAAATGGGAATGGATATTCATGTGTGTGGTCCATCAACCCTTCTGCCAAAAAGTTTTGCAGATTATGGTGTAAAAGTCCACTGGAATTTAAAAGATGCTATTAAGGATGCAGACATAGTAATGGTGCTCAGGCTGCAGATAGAAAGACAGACTAAAGGTTTAATTCCATCACTTGATGAATATCACAGATTGTTTGGACTTGATCATGAAAAGATAAAATTAGCCAGCAAGAACGTCAAGCTTTTACATCCTGGACCAATGAATAGAGGAGTAGAAATTACTTCAGAGCTTGCAGATGATGAGAACTATTCTTTAATTAACAAACAGGTTTCAAACGGGGTATCAATCAGAATGGCTCTTTTATATCTGTTAATATTTGCGGCAGGGAGATAATGTCTACTTACGAATCCTACGCTGAATACTACCACGATCAAACCAAATACACTCCTGAAGGTATTGCATCAAATCAGCACAGGCTGGACTTTGACAAACAGCCGACTCCATTTAAAGAATATAGAAATAAAAAAATAATTGATGTCTCTCATCTCTTGCCAATTGAAAGAAATCCTTTTTCAGATGTTGGGATAAAAAATCCAACCGAATTTAGTGATCTGGAAAAATCCTTAGCTGAATTATCCAAGATTTTATATTTTTCAAACGGAATCACGGCAATGATACCGTATAATGAAACACCATTTTATATGCGTGCAAACCCATCTGCAGGCGGACTTTATCCCACGGAGATTTATGTTTTAGCCAATGGCTATAAAGGGCTTGAAGACGGTCTTTATAACTATCAGGTCTTGAAGCAGGGACTTGCATTAATCCAAAAAGGTGATTTAAAGAAAAAATTAATTGAAGCTACGTTTGATCACCCGGTACTTGCTGGTAAAGACGAGGTAACCTCGTCTTTACAATTAATTTTGACAGGAGTATTCTTCAGGAGTTCCTGGAGATATCAAGACAGAGCTTATAGAAGGATTTGTCTGGATACAGGACATATTTTAGGGAATATTGATTTGCTTAGTTTCCCAAGTAATTTTAAAGCAGTTTTAATTGGTGGGTTTAATGACAAACTGGTAAATGAGATTTTATGTCTTGAAGAAGACGAAGAACAAGCGCTTGCAGTTATTGCATTAATCGATAAAAATATCGGAGGGAATTGTCGCGACAATTCCCTGCACCCAGCGGCATTGCCTTCAAAGCTTGATAATCACGATATCAAAACTCCTGAGGGAGGAAGGCTTTTACAACTTCACAACAGATCAAAGATAGAAAACTTTGTAAAAGTACCGAATATAGCGCTTGTAGATATTGAAGAAAAATTTAAGTTCTCTTCAAAAGTACCGCTTGAAGAAAAAATACATGAACATAGATGGCATGAAACACTCTTACCAACAATTTTAAAGCGCAGATCTACCAGAGCTTTTTCAGGTGAGCCTCTTACAAAAGAGGAGCTAAATGCAATTTTAGATTTTACATATCATCCGGAATCGTTTTATGCTGATGGACTAGATCCAGATCCAATGTATTTTGACCTTTCATTAATTGAAACTTTTATAGCAGTAAATGATGTAGATGGGCTTGAAGAAGGCTGTTATTATTATTCAAAAAAAGGCAGATATTTAAGACAGGTCAGATTTAAAAATTTTAGAGAGGAAGTTTACTACTTATGTTTAGGTCAGGAACTTGGATATAAAGCAAGTGCTGTAATTTTTCATACGTGTGATTTACCAAAGTCAATATTTAAATATGGAGAAAGAGCCTATCGTTATATACACATGGATGCAGGACATCTTGGTCAGAGGATTAACCTTGCAGCAATTAATTTAAGCCTTGGGGTAAGCGGAATAGGTGGATTTTTTGATGATAATGTAAATGAAATTTTAGGAATTCCTGAAGATGAAGCAGTTGTTTATATAACCACTCTGGGGATACCAGCAAAGCCCTCCAGTTAAAATGCTAAGACAAAATAATAGACTATTCGTAATTTATCGGTTATAGTATTTCTTCATAGAAGATAAAATCTATGGAAACATTAGCAAAAAAATCAAAACCTGAAATCAGCAAATCAAAATTTGAAACTTTTATGAGGCCCATACCATATCTGCCACATACAAATGAAGATCGCAGACAAATGCTTGATTTTCTTGGCATTAATTCAATGGATGATTTGCTAAAAAGCATCCCTAAAGAATTGAGGGATTTTGAACTTAATCTACCAAACGGGAAATCAGAAATTGAAATTACTGAAGAGTTTCGTAAACTTTCCAATAAAAATGTATCTCTAACAGAACAGATCTCATTCTGTGGTGGAGGTGTATACCACCGGTACATTCCAAGTGTTGTCGGAGAAATACTTTCAAAAGGTGAGTTTTATACAGCTTATACACCTTATCAGCCTGAAGTTAGTCAGGGGACTTTACAGGCTATATATGAATTTCAAAGTTTAATTTGTAATCTTACCGGAATGGATGCAGCAAATGCTTCTGTATATGATGGTTCAACTGCTGTTATCGAAGCTGCACTAATGTCCTGTAGAATAACAAAAAGGAAGAAAATTCTTGTAGCAAAAAACATTAATCCTGAAGCCCTCCAAGTTTGCAGAACATACTCGTGGGGCTTAAATCTTGAATTGAAGTTTGTTGATTTTAATAATGGAGTTGTTGATTTGGAAAAATTAAAATCACAGGTAGATGAAGAAACCGCATGTCTTGTAATTTCATATCCTAACTTTGCAGGTTGTATTGAACCAGTTTCCAAAATTGCTGAGATTGTTCACAACAAAGGTGCTTTACTTGTATCTAATATCGAGCTTATAAGTCTGGCAATATTAAAATCCCCAAGAGATTTAGGTATAGATATAGCTGTAGGAGATGGACAAGCGTTAGGAAATTTTTCTAATTATGGAGGACCTCATGTAGGTTTTATAAGTTGTTTAAAAGATCTGGTCAGGCAATTACCTGGAAGAATTGTTGGGCTTACAAAGGATGTTGAGGGAAAAAGAGCATTTACCCTGACTTTACAAACCCGAGAACAACACATAAGACGTGAACATGCTACAAGTAATATTTGTACGAATCAATCCCTTAATGCTTTGGCTGTATTGGTTTATCTGGCATATATGGGACCGCATGGTTTAAAGAGGGTAGCTGAAATCTCATTAAATCGAGCTCATTATTTAGCTGAAAAGCTTACTAAAAATATTAAAAACTGCAAACTTGCATTTAATACGCCGTTCTTTAATGAATTTGTGCTTGAAATACCCATAAATACATCAAAGTTAATAGATGCTTTATCAAAAGAAAATATACTGCCGGGGCTTGACTTAAATGGAATTGATGGATATAAAACAAACCAGGTACTTATATCGGTTACTGAGATGAATAGTATGGAACAAGTAGATTATTTTGTAGAGAGATTAAAAAAATTATTTTTATAGTGGAGGATTAAATGGGGATAAGCAAAACAAATATTGTGGATATAGCATCTGACTGGTCTCTTGAATCAGGTGAATTAAAAAATGCAATTGGTCGTGCACTTATGGCAATTAGCGATGCGATAGATTCTATGGAAGCACAGAATGATGATGACATAGTGGATGGGCTGGAAGAAATTGCAAGTGAATTGTTTGAGTTAGTGGAAGAGCAGGAAGAGTAAGTTATAGTAAGGATTCTAAGCGAGGATTTTCATAACCGAAAATCCGAGTGCGTAAGATAAGACTCTAATAGCTAAGGAATCTGTGTAGCAGTTCCGAAGCATTATAAATAAAGAGCAGGAAGAGTAAATTTAAATTGGTTTCTTATTTGCCAGTCTTGTCAGCAGAATCATTCCAATTAAATTATTTACAAAGTGTGCTGTAATAGGCAGCCACAGAGAATTTGATAGAAAGAAAAGATATGCAAACACTGCTGCAGAGCCAGTTGCCCATACTGCATAAATCCAGTATCTTTTCCCGGGAAAATGTAAAGCACCAAACGCAAGACTGGATAAAATGATTCCAACTTTTGGAAAAATAAGTCCTCTAAAAAACACTTCTTCATTAAATCCTGATATAAATGATAATAATACAAGATCTATTAATTTTAAATTTTTAAATGTCGGGGAAAGAACCTGCTCAAACAGCTCAACTGCTTCATAAAATTTTTTAGTTTTCTTTGCAAAATAATAAAATCCATAACCAGCCAAAGCGAATCCAAGACCTGTTAATAAACCTTCTAATAGAATTAGAAAACTAAAGTTAAAATATTTGGAAACATTGTCCTTTGGAAAAAAGAAAATCCATAATGTTGAGATCAATAATAGTGCTATCTGAGGAGTTATAACCATCCAGAGTGTTTTTTTTCTTGTAAGTTCAGGTCTATGCATAGAGTATTTTTTTTGGTTTAAGCATGCAGTTCTCTGTTAACAAACCAATACCGATTAATCTATCATTGTTATCCAATATTTGTAAGTTTTTGTTTATGCTTGTCATAAAAGAGGATGAAATCTTTATCTCCCGACCATGAACTATCTCAATTATTTGCTCAGAATCTATGGATAATTTTTCAAGTCCTAATATTTCTTGAGGCAAAATTAAATGCTTAGAGATATTGCTGCTATTTATTAATTCAGGACTTATACTAGTCTCAATTAAAAGTTTATTTCCAATTTTTATTCTTTCAAGTTTTGATAACATTGCACAGGTATTAAGAATATTTCCAAGATCTCGTGCAATTGATCTTATATATGTACCGCTTGAACAATGGATTTTCAACTGTAGGTATCGGTCTTGACTAGCACCTACAGTAATTGAATAAATCTCAACTTCACGTTTTTTAAGATCATCAGTTGAAAGTTGGTTTTCACGAGCTAATTTATATGCCCTTGTACCATTAATATTTATTGCTGAAAATGCCGGTGGCTTTTGTTTTATTTTCCCGATAAAGTGTTTTAATTTTTCCGTTATTTCATTAATTGATGGGATATATTCCGATTTTTTTATAACTTTGCCAGTAATATCATCTGTATCAGTCCCAATTCCAAAGGTAACTTCAGCTAAATAAACTTTATCTGAAGGTAAATACTCAAATAACCTTGTAGCATTACCAATACCAATTAATAAAACCCCGGTTGCAAATGGATCAAGTGTACCGCTGTGTCCTATTTTTTTAATGCCAAGAGATTTGCGCAGCATCGCAACAACGTCATGGGAAGTACAGTCAGCAGGTTTGTTTATGTTTAGGAATCCAAAGAAATCTAGCATAAAATTTATTATAGTACTTGTCATTCCCAACTTGATTGGGAATCCAGATTATGAATTAAACGTAACACATACTGGATTCTCGCTTCCGCGGGAATGACAAGAAATATTACAATTCATCCCGCTTAATCTTTTCAAGCAATTCAGTAATCCTGTTTCCACGCTCTAATGAATCATCCAGGGCAAAAGTAAGTTCCGGAGCAAATCTTATTCCTAATCTTCGACAAATTTCTCCCCTTAAGAAACCGGCAGCACTCTCAAGCGCAGCAAGAGTACCAACTCTCTGAGCCTCTTCTCCATAAACACTAAAATAAACCTTTACATTACGCAAATCACCGGACACTTCAACATCAGTTATAGATACTAATCCACCAATTCTGTCATCCTTAATTTCATTTCTTTGAATTATTTCGGAAAGCTCTCTTTTGATTTGTTGACTGATTCTGTCAGAACGATTATATGATTTCATTTTTAAATCCTCTTCAATATTCTATGTCATTCTGAATCCATTCACTTTGCTCAGGATAAACTCCGTGAAGAATCTCTGTTGACTGATAACATTTGGCTGAGATTCTTCGTCATTACATTCCTCAGAATGACATAATCATCTAATCCAAACTCGTTCTCTCCTTTTCAATAATAGTGGAACACTCAATTTGATCTCCTTCTTCAAGAGCTTGAAACTGATCAAATGAAATACCGCATTCAAACCCGGTCTGAACTTCACGAGCATCGTCCTTAAATCGTTTTAAACCATCAACCTTTCCTTCAAAAACAATTTTTCCACCACGTTTAACTTTTGCAATCTGGTTTCTCTGTATTTTTCCTTCTATCACATAACAACCGGCTATTTTACTTCCTTTTCCATAAGTAAATATTTTACGTACTTCAGCAACACCAAGCTTAACTTCTTCTCTTTCTGGTTCAAGTAAACCTAAAACAGCTTTTTCCAGATCCTCGGTTATTTTATAAATGATTTCATAAAGCCTTATATCAACACCCTGATCTACAGCAGCTTTTTGAGCATTTGCATCTGCACTTACATGAAATCCAATAACAATTGCATTTGTGCTTGCTGCAAGATTAATATCGTTTTCAGAAATATTGCCACTGCCTACATGTACTGGTCTTACAAGAACATCTTTTGTAGAAAGATTTACTATTTCTTTAGCCACTGCTTCTGCAGAACCATGTACATCTGCTTTTAGAATAATTTTTAGCTCATGAACCTGACCTTCTCTAACCTTTGAAGCAAAATCCATCAGACCAAAAGTTCTGTGCTTTTCCTGCTCTTTTAATAATCTCTGGCTGGCAACTTCTTTTGCTTCCTGATAAGTCTTATAAACTTGAAAAGTATCTCCTGCATTTGGAACATCCGGTAACCCAATAATTTCTACAGGCATTGATGGTGGAGCTTCATCTACTTCCTTGCCATGATCATCAAACATTGCTCTTACACGTCCTGCCACTTTCCCTGCAACCAGGCAGTCTCCTTTTTTTAAAGTCCCATTTTGTACTAAAAGATGGGCAATAGGTCCTCTTTCTTTTGAAAGCTGTGCTTCAATAACTGCTCCTGCTGCAATTGTATTTGGATTTGCTCGAAGTTTACTTGTAAGCTCTGCATCAGCTACAAGAGTAATTTTTGTTAAAAGATCATCCAGATTTAATCTTTTCTTTGCGCTGATTTTTGAGCAAACGGTTTTACCTCCATAATCTTCAACTAAAAGATCATGCTCAGTTAATTGTCCAAGAACTTTATCTGGCTGAGCTTCAGGCTTATCAATCTTATTTAATGCAATTACAATAGGTACACCGGCAGCTTTTGCATGATTAATAGCTTCAAGTGTCTGCGGCATAACACCATCATCAGCAGCTACAACAAGAATAGCAATATCTGTAACCTGAGCACCACGTGCTCTCATTGCAGTAAATGCTTCGTGACCAGGAGTATCCAAGAATGTTATTTCCCTTTTTCTTCCATCATAATCTAAAATTTCAACCTGATATGCTCCAATGTGCTGAGTAATGCCACCTGATTCCTGCTCTGTGATTTTAAACTTTGTTTCCCTAATAGCATCAAGCAAAGATGTCTTGCCATGATCAACGTGACCCATAATAGTTACAACAGGAGGTCTTGGCATTAAATCTGCCTCAGCTTCAAGTGAAATATCTGCCTGTAAATTTTTTCCTTCTTTTTCTTCTACTTCTGTAAGAACTTCGTAGCCAAGAGATTTTGCACACTCTACAGCTACTTCAAATTCAACGGTCTGATTTAATGTTTTTATTACTCCTTTTGCAAATAAGTTTTTCACTACTTCAGTTTCCGGTAAAAGCAATCGGACTGCAAGTTCTTTTACTGTTAGTGCCTGAGATATAACTACTGTAGCCGGTTTAGCTATGGTAGTAACTACTTCAGGTTCTTTTTCTCTCTTTCCTTTTTGTTGAGATGTTCTGCTTGAAGGTCTTTTGGTCCTGCCCATCATCGATGGGACCATTGTTGGTTTTGCAACGCGGAATGGCTGAATTGGTAAGCTTGTAAGGGATTCCTGTCTTCTTTGTTCAGTGTGTTTTTTTATAGTCGGTGAAGCTGGTTTTGGTTCATCTTTCTTTGGTAATATACGTGGAACTACAGACTGGCTGATTATAGGTTCTGGTTTAACAATTTTAACCAGACTGGAGTCGGTAGCTTGAGATGGTTTATTTTCCTGCAATTCACCAGGGGCTGATTCTGGTGGCTTTTCATCTGTAATCGCAGCCGGCTTAATTCTTCTTATGATTTTTAATTGTTTTTTAACGGGTAGAACTGGCTCCTGAACTGCTTCGAGCTCTTTGGAGGCTTTAGTCTTAGTTTTTTTTTCCTGTGGATGTTCTTTAAGTTCACGAGCTATATTTTCAACACTTATATTAATACCTCTTCTCTGCAAAGCAGTTACAATTTTTTCAATTAAAGTATCATCTATAGAACTGGATGCACTTTTTATGTGATAGCCAAGATCCTCGCATATAGAAATGATTTGTTTGGTTAAATCAGTCTGTTTCTGTTTGCGGATCTTTTGATCCGGCTCATCTGATGTAACAATCCGAGTAATATCATAAATACGGGCTTTCGTGATGGTCATTTTGCTATCACCGCCTTTCCTGTAGAAAATTCTTCCAGTTTAGGAATAATTGTTTCTAAACCACTTAATGAAACCCTAAGCATTTTTGGAATCTTTTTTTCTTTTATTGCCAGGTTTATACAACTTGCTGATTTACACAGATAAACTGATCGACCAAACTGAAGTCTGCTTGGATTTAAAACTACTTCACAAGAAGCAGAAATCGGACTTGGGACTTTAGTTAAACGAAGAAATCCATCTCGTGATAACTGATTCCGACATGAAATGCATTGTCTTATTGGAAGTTTTTTATTAATTTTTATCCCTCCTTCTCTGCTGTTTCTTTTTGTGGTTCATCTTTTATTTCTTCAGACTTTGCTTCTTCAGATTTTATTTCTTCAGAAGGAGTTTCGGTCTGCTTTTCGGTTTTTTCTTTGTCTTTTTGTTCAAGAACTACTGTAGTAGTAGCACCAACACCAAAAGGCTGACCTTTAATCTGACTTTCGCTTCTTATATCAATTTTCCACTCTGTCAGCTTTGCTGCAAGTCTGACATTCTGTCCATTTCTTCCTATTGCAAGACTAAGCTGATCATCAGGAACTATAACCTCAGTTCTCCTGCCTGCAGGATCGTCATATAAAGCAACAGTTGTAATACGTGCCGGACTTAAAGCATTGGAAATAAAGTCGATTGGATCCGGTGACCAGCGAATCACATCAATTTTTTCATTCTTTAATTCGCTGACTACATTTTGAATTCTTGCACCTCTGCTTCCAATACAGGCACCAACAGGATCAATATCAGCATCGTTTGAATGAACTGCAATCTTAGTTCTGTATCCTGCTTCTCGGGCAATAGCTTTTATTTCAACAGTACCATCATCAATTTCCGGTACTTCCAGTTCAAACATTTCCCGGACAAGTTCTTCATTTGTATGAGAAACAATAACTGTAGGTATTCTTCCGGATTCTCTAAGCTCCTTCACATAGACTCTAATTCTTGAGCCTACTTTATAGGTTTCACCCGGCAATTGTTCTCTTGGTGGAATATGTCCTTCAAAACGTCCAAGGTCTACTACAACATTTGGTTTACCATTATTCAGAATTTCAATTCTTTTAATCTGACCAGTCATCATCGTTCCCTGACGACCGACAAATTCCTGTTTAATTAAATCCTTCTCAGCTTCTCTCAAACGCTGAGTCATAATTTGTTTTGCTGCCTGTGCTGCAATTCTTCCATACTCTGCAAAATCATCAGGGGTAACATCAAGTTCAAGAATTTCACCCAACTCTACATCCGGTAAAAGCTCTTTTGCTTCGGCAATTGCAATTTCACGGTATTCATTTGTAACTAGCTCAACGATTGTTTTAGGAGCAAATATTCCTATTTCTCCTGTAACTTCATCAAACTGGGTATGAACCCCATCAACGTTGTGATCAGGTACTTTCCTTTTATATGCAGCAAGAATCGCATCACAAATAGCATTTATAAAAACCTGCTTTGGGATGTTTCTTTCACTTTCAAGTTGTTCTGCTGCTTCAAGCAACTGGCTTCCTATTTTATACATAGGTCATTTTCCTCCTAAGATCTTACCGTTAAACCGATTTTTTCCAAAACAAATTCATGTTCTAAATTCTGTACAGTGTCTTCATCAATACCTTTACTTTGAATTTCAAGTACATATTGAAATGGTATTAAATTTGAAGAATCTAATTCTTTCCCTACATTCCTGCTGATAATTTCACAGTCATTAGTAGAAATGGGGTGCTCATCATGCATAACTGTTAATCTTAAGTAATTTGTCTGGTTCTCACTTGTAAAAGAGATTTCAAGTAAATGAAACCCTAAACCCATTACAATTTTTTCAATCATAGGTTGAACTAAACTTATGCACTTGCTAAATTCAGCAGGATTTATTAATGGTCTATTTTTTCTATTTTTCTTTTGCTTCATTGTTCTATAACGCTTAGTGACTGCTATATTGATAATTAGAATCATCCTCTTTAAAACTAAAAAAGCTGGAAGTTTTAAGAACTCCAGCCTAGATGGCTTTTTGATTTACGAAGTTATTATACCATCGAAAATACGTTCTATAACGCTAAAGACCCTTGGAATGCGGGTTATCTTAACGTTTTTCTTGCTAAATTAAAGCCTGTTTTAATCCATTGGTAAAAGAATAAGCCCTGAAAAAATAACGGAAAGACAGATAAAAAAAAATCTTTAAAATTACTTTTATCCCAATTTAAAATCGTCTTAAAAGACTCGTTTTTTTTAGCCAAATAAAAAGTCAGAGGTAAAATATTATGAATGACCTCTTTTTTTTTATGTACAAATAGCTTTTCAAACTCTTTTAAAGAAGAATAAACTTTCCTGCTGTTTAAAACAAGCAAAACGCAAAATGCTATTAAAATCCAACTGTAGAAAAGTAAAAATAGTTTTGCTATAAAATAAAGATTTATCTGCATGAAAAGATTATCATAATTTTGCAATCTGATCGAATTGTAATTCAACAGGAGTGGATCTTCCAAAGATACTTACAAGAGCTTTAACAGTTTCTCTTTCTTCATTGATTTCAGTGATTTCACCAATAAAGTCTTCAAAAGGACCAGACTGAATTTTTACTGATTCACCAACAACAACATCAATAACTTTTTTACCTTCTTTTGTCTTGGTAAATACCTGGCTTTTTCTAAGTATTCTTCGTACTTCTGAAGGTGGGACAGGAAGTGGCTGCTTATTTGCACCTATGAACCTTGTTACTCCCGGAGTGTCTTTTACAATCCTCCAGGCAACATCATCCATTATCATTTCTATTAACACATATCCCGGAAATTCTCTTTCTTTCTTTTCTACTCTTTTACCATCATGGATTTTAGTAACTTCTTTTTCAGGGACAATAACGTTAAAAATCTTATCGTCTGCATTTAAAGTTTTAATGCGCTTTTCAATATGCTCCTTGACTTTGTTTTCATGTCCTGAAGCAGTCTGGACCACATACCAACTTCTTGTTTGTACTTTTTGTGCTTGTTTTGTTTTTGGCATTGTTTAATTTATCCTAGAAAAGTCCACCATTAAAGAAATTAACAACGAATTCAAATACTTTATCCAATAAAAAGATTATACCCGTAAGTACAAAAACCAATAACACTACTGAAATAAACTCTCTCATCACCTGTTCTCTGGAAGGCCAGCTTATTTTGAGAAATTCAGTTCTAACCTCTTTTAAGAACTGGACAATGCTTACAGCCTTGGGCTCTTCATTGTTTTCAATCTTAGAAGGAGGATTATTATAATTTCCTAACTCTATTTGTGTTGGTGACATACTTTTATATAGTGCTCGTGTTTTTAACAAAACACTTTGCTTTTCTCGGCCTTATTGATTCGACGTTCCGGTTTGTTGGTTAGACAAACCTACACTTTGATCCTCAAATGTTATTTGTCTAGCTTAGCCTTAGTATATTCTAATCTATATACCAGAAATTAGGAAATAAAAATAAGAAGAGCAATGTAAATATCAAATTAGTAAAGTATAATCAAATGCGAAATGCGCCCTTAGTTCAGTTGGTAGAACGTTGGTCTCCAAAACCAAATGTCGTGGGTTCAAGTCCTACAGGGCGCGAGTTTTTATATAGGTTTAGACAAGCTGAAACTTCCGTCGGTTAACTACTTACACAGGATTGGATTTGTTCACCTTAGGCCGAACAAATCCTTCATACTAAAATAGGTCTCTTCAATTCACTCATATCAGGAAGCTTAAAATTTACATTCTCTTCTTTCAACTTCAATATCTCAACGGGTGCACTAAGTTTATTAATCAAAGCTTCTACAAGTGTTTCAGGAGCAGAAGCTCCGGAACTTACTCCTACAATTTTTCCATAAAGTTCTTTTGGTACTTTATAAGTATATGGATCAGGCACAAGCTCTGCAGGCGTACCGGCAAGTTTAGCTACTTCCACAAGGCGGCATGAATTTGAAGAATTTTTTGATCCGATAATTAAAATATAGTCTGTAACTTTTGCCAGTTCCTTAACTGCATCCTGACGATTTTGTGTAGCATAGCAGATATCCTGGGCTCCAGGAAGTAAAACTTCTTTATATTTCCCCTTTAAGGATTCAATAATTTCTTTTGTATCATCTACTGACAATGTAGTTTGTGTAGCGATAAAAACCTTTCCAAGATCAGGCGAAAGCTTATCTACGTCTTCAACAGATCCGACCAGAAAACAAGAATTATTCGGCAGATTACTCATAGCACCGATAACTTCCTGATGATCTTTATGTCCAATATAAATAACCTTGTAACCTTTTTTCCAGGCACCCACCATTTCAAGATGAACCTTAATTACAAGTGGACAGGTAGCATCAACTACTGCCAGATTTCTTTGGTTTGCTTCTTTAAAAACTCTTATTTCTGATCCATGAGCAGAAAGTATTACACAGTTTCCATCAGGTACTTCATTTAACTCATCTACGAAAATCACTCCACGGGATTCAAAATCTTTTTTTATATGTTCATTATGGACTATTTCATGCCTTACATAAATTGGCGAACCGAGCTTTTCCAAGGCAAGATTTACAATATCAATTGCTCTTATTACCCCGGCACAAAAGCCTCTTAGAGATGCTAAAACGATTTTTGTGACCATCAAGTTTACCTTCGTCGTGATATTTTAACATTAAATGGGTCTGTAAAAGATTCGAGGATAAAGCCTCTTGTCATTCTGAATGAAATGAAGAATCTCATTAGGTGATAGCAGTTTTGTGAGATTCTTCGCTGATGCTCAGAATGACATCTTCGAATTCTTTTCACCCCCCCATAACGCAATAAGTTATTATCCAGGGACAGGTTTGCATTTATAGCAAACCTGTCCCTGGTTATGAGCTGCATAGAAACAGCGAAATAATCTGCGTAGCAGTTATTTCGCGTTTTAGAAAGTTCCCATTTGTTAGGGAGAATTTACCTTGGATTAGTTGAGTTTTTAACCATTTTCGCTCTAGAAATAAATAACTTTATAAACATGCTTGCATTGTTTTTTATGATGATATACTACTTCTTTGTAAAAAAGTTCTTTTCGGTAAGACTTTATAAGGAGTAAAATATGAAGAAGAATTTGTTTTTATTTTTACTAGTTGTTAGCTTCTTGTTTCCAATGACCACAATACAAGCTAAAGCTGATGGCGAACATGTCCTTAAACAAACTACAGGGGTTGTTTTAGGAGTTGGGATAGGACCAGTTGTCGGTGCAATGAGAGGCTTTGTAAAAGGCTGGCTTTGGGGCACAGATGCAACTGCTGAAGCACTTGGAAATAAAGATGGTACCCCACATAAAATAATTGGATTTGCAACTGGTGGTGTACTTGGTGCAGCAGCTGGTGGAGTATCAGGCGTATTAATGGGTGCATATGATGGCATCAAATACGGCTGGGACAAACCATGGTCAGCAGAAAACTTTAGCTGGGCAGGTAAGTTTACTGATTATGATCCATTCAAATGGTAATAATTAGGGGTAGGTTTCAAACCTGCTTCTACTAGTAAATAAGAACTAAAGAAAAAAAAGCAAGCTGAAAGGCTTGCTTTTTTTATTGCACCCGAGAAAAAAACTCTGTGAGCTTTGTTCCAGAGATAGTTGATTTGAAGTGAGGCTTTTAGAAGATCATCTTTCTATTATAGGATAATGATCTCGGATTTATATCTCTTGAGCAATTTAAAGGGTTTAAGATTTTTTAAAAAGACCGAATATATAGTTTAGACAGAAGGCTAATAATTAAAAATAAGTGTGGAGGTTTTTTTATGATAAGAAATTCAATTTTTTTAATTGCTGTTATATCTTTACTTGTTCTGTATTCATCTAAAGACATTGCTGCTCAAGCAGCAGCCACTGTTCCTGTCAACGTTACTGTAAATGGAGCTTTGGTTATAACAGATGCTTCAAATGATTCAATGGCGGGTGCAAATCCAACTATAAATGTCAATTTATCAGTTACTCCTGATCTTGGTGCAGCTACTGTTACTGGTCAAGCAAACTTCAGAGTCCGTACAAATAGAAATGCATGGAGACTTACAGCTCAAAGGACTGTCTCTAATGCCGGTGGCACTGGACTTGCAGATACAGACGTATCCTTAACGGTTGCAAAATCCGCTGGCTCAACAGGAAATGCAAATGCAGGAGCACTGGTGGCACCATTTACAGCCTCGACTACCTTGAATAGTATTCCAACTGCAACCAGTGTAGATGTAGTAAGTGGAACTGCAAAAACATCAACTGCAAAAGATGGTGCAAACACAAATAATTATTTTCAGGTAAACACAACCTATGGAGTAGCACCAGACTTTTTCTACACACCGGGTACGTATAGTACAACAATTACATATAATTTAGTCTCACCATAGAAATAAATTCCTATTTACTATCATTTTAGATCTCCGAAGTATTAAGACAGGAGCAAATCATCATAAGATTGGAGGTCTGAAATGAAGATGATTGTTTTTCTATGGCTAGGAAACAATTAATATCCACCCAGGATTTGCTCCTTGCTTTTAAGTTCAGGTGTTATTCCTAAATAAAAGAGTTTAGTACTAATATCCCTTTTTGTTTTAAAAATCTTTTTTAATAAGAAATCTGTGGAATGTAATTAAAGATCAGGTAACTGTTTCTAATTATTTTCCTATGAAATCTTCTTTACAAAGAAAATATATTTCATTTGTTTTGTCTTTATTGACAAGCATTTGGTTTGTTTATGTTTTACCGGCCGCTTCCCAGCTTATATCAACCCCGGTAAAAAATAATTTACAGAATCAGGGGACAGGTCAAAATCCAGATGAGCAGAATGACAATAACAAAGCAACGCCTCTACTTGAACCACCGGAAGTTATACTCAATAATCAAAAAATAATATTTAACAGAAAACCAATTTTTGATAATGAGGTATGGCTTTTCCCTCTTGAAGAAATTGCTATGAAATTACAGGATAAAGTAATCACAGATCTTGTAAGCGGGACAATTACAATTCAAAGATCCAGGGGGAAATCAACTGTTCAGTTAAACATTAGAAATGGAATAGTAACCATAAATAACAGACCATTTAAGACATTGTTTGGATATAACAGAATAATTCCAGGAGCTGATTCACAAATGGTTCCAACAAGTGCACTTGTTATGCTTCTTGGTTTAACGTCAAAAGACAACGAAGAAGGGAAATTAATTTTAGTTAACACTGTTGGAGAAAGTAGTAATGCTGTTGGCACAGTACAACCGCTTCCCAGAAAAAATGTAAAAGATTTATTAGTAGATTACTTAACAATTACAAATTCATTTGATTGGCTGCAGAGCCAATCATTTTATACAAAAAAAACAGAGATAAACAGTGGCTTTCACAATGACAACTATGCAATAACTTCTGATTTTCTGGTAAAGTCAGGGACTAATACCCCATTAATTAATTTTGATACCGGTAATTTTTCATATTATAAAAATGCTTCTCCATTTCAAGTACATGTTGGTGATAAACCCTTAAGTTTAGTAAAGTCACCTCTTATAGGTGGGGTTGTTATGCGTGGTCTACAGATTCAGACTGGAGGTCCATTATTAAAAGACAGCAAATTTGTATTTGGAACCGGGTTTTTACCAACAAATGGAAAAATTTTAGGTAGAAATCTTTCATTTGTAAAATATGGAAGACTTGCAGAAGTTGCAGAATGGTCAACTTCACCAAATAAGCCATGGCAGTTTTCAATTGGGGAAGCTATTTACAACGATTCTATAATAAATCAACTTGTCAGATCAAAACAAAGTGGTGGCTTATTTGCATTAAGTGCTACAAAAACAGGAAAATTTTTTGAAGGAGACTCTAACCTGGCATTTGGAATTACAAGTGACAAGGTTACAGGAAAAGCAAGTCAGGGTCCTGGTGGAGATATTTTAGTAAGACTAAAACCAAAAGACTGGATAAGCTTTTTTTCAAAAGGTGCCTATTACTCGCCCGGGTTCTTTTCATTATCAGGAAATCCTTTTTATCACGATAGAAACGAAGCAACCTTTGGATTAAATGTCGCTCCTCCAAGATCAAATATCGGAGTCAGTCATTCAGTAGGAAAATATAACTTAAATTCCCAGAAACCAAACAACTATAGTGTTACAAATGTTTTTGCTTCAGCAACACCATTCAAAAATGGTCCAACCATATTATCAAGTTATTCAAAGAATGATTCACAGGTGTCTTCCACAAGAGCTATTGACAACATACTATTCCCAATAAACATGACAAACATTTCTACAGTTGATTTCGAAACTTTAATCGAAAGAAGAACCAATTCATTTTTTAGAACAAGCTTAATGAAAAACTGGAGAACTGTAAACTTTTCTTCCAGTGTAAATTATTTTACTTTTGCCGATGATAAACCTTTAAAACTGACTGCGGTGGGAGGGCAGACGGTAACAAAATTCCTGACATATGATTTAAATATAAACAAATCAATTAATAGATTTGTTGGATTGCAGACATATCTGCAAGGAAGTAAATTATATAAGCAGGTAAGATTTGGAGTAAATGTTGGACCTCTTTTAGATAATAAATTAAACTTTTTATTGCAGACGGGTGCTCTTTTGCCGGAACAGGAAAGCCCCAGTTCACTTTATAGTTTGAATTTGAATTATCAAGTAAACAAAAAAACCCAGCTTAGTATGCGGTATGATAAAACAAAATTTTTGACATCTCTTTCAGGCATCTACCAATATAACCTGCGCGGAAAAAGTCCAGGTGCACTGTCTGAAATTAGAGAAGCACAGACTATTGGCAGAATAAAAGGGAGAGTTCTGGTACTTGAGGAAAATCCGAGAAAATCAACTGAGCAAAATAAAATTATCCTGCCTGGAACAACCAGAGAAAGAGGTGCTGAAAATATAAGAATTCACCTCGGAAACTATACCATTACCACAAACAAAGACGGAACATTTGAATTCCCAAGTCTTACTCCGGATATTCATAGAGTTAGGATTGAATTCTCTGACTTGCCTTCTTATCTAACATCAATTACTCCTGAAGCTGTAGATATAAAAGTAGAGGCCGGAAAAGAAACTAATTTTGATTTTATTCTTGCTTACTTTGGAACACTGAGTGGAAAACTTCAGCTGGCTAATGAGCCTACAATGAAGCTGGAAGAAGAACCGGAGCTTCAGGATATCAGGGTTTACCTGGAAGGGACTGATTTTGAGACTCTAACAAATGTGGATGGTTCATTTGTCCTGGGAGATGTTAAACCAGGGAAATATAAATTAAAGGTTGACTCTGATTTCCTTCCAAAAGAATTGGAGATTGCTCCAAAAGATCTGGAAATTGAGGTTCGCGGTAAAGAAAAGGTAGAAAATGTACAACTTCCAATTAAATACAAAACCAAATCAGAAGAAATAAAAGTATTTTAGTACTAGGAGTAAGATTCTAATTTTTACTGTCTAGATATTTAATACCGATAGTACTTCTTGGTAACCAAAAAGGATTATTGAAAATAACGGTCAATGATTTAGAAGATGATTTTTTCTTATGGCTAGGAAAAAGTTTACATTCAATTTATTTCTAAATCGAAATCTTTGTTTTAAATAACTTTTGGGTTTCTGAAAGGAAAACAATATGTTAAAACAAACGCGAGGTTTATTACTAGTATTACTTTTACTTTGTGCAAATTCAGTAGAATTGCCAGAGGTAAAAGCAGCAGCTTCTGTACCATTGGCTGTTACAGTTAACGGTTCACTCGTTATTTCTGATGCTGACAATGATGCAATGGCTGGAGTAAATCCTACAAAGAATGTTAATTTGACTGTAACGCCTGATCTTGGACAGACAATACAAAGTGGAAATGCCAACTTTAGGGTAAGGTCAAATCGTTCAACTTGGAGGCTTACAGCTCAGAGGACAGCTTCTGATGCTGGTGGTACGGGTATTACCGATGCGGATTTGCTGGTTGACATTGCAAAATCAGCCGGTTCAAATGCAAATGCAAATGCTGGTACATTAGTATCTCCATTTACCGGGCAAACCAACTTGTCAAGTATTACCACTGTAGCTGCTGTAGATGTTGTTAACGGAACTGCCAAAACATCATCTGCAAAAGACAATGCTAATGCCAACAACTGGTTTCAGGTAAGCACTACATACAGCATCCAACCTGACTTTTTCTATGCACCGGGAACGTTTAGTTCTACAGTAACTTACAACCTGGTTTCTCCATAGAAGTTGTTTTGTCATTCTGAACGAAGTGAAGAATCTCTGATTAATCGATAGCGGTTTATGAGATTCTTCGCCTTCGGCTCAGAATGACATTTAGATCTATTGAAATATTTATACCAGTACATTATTTCAGTACTAAATTACCAGATAAATTTCAGAAACTTGTGGAAAATAAATATATGGAACTAGCCTTAGAAAACATCAATGAGATTAAACAAATCTTTTATCTTCACATTAATTGTGCTGTTGATTTTATTTACAGTACCAATAAAAACGTTTTCCCAATCAGCAACAGTACCAATAAATATAAATGTTAACGGAACACTTACAATTTCTGATGCCTCAAATGATTCAAGCGCAGGTAAAAATCCAACCATAAACGTAAATCTCTCTATAACGCCGGATCTTGGAGCTGCACCTGCTACAGGAAATGCAAACTTCAGGATAAGAACAAATAGATCTAACTGGAGACTCACTGCACAAAGGACTTCTGAAGTTGATACAGGCCCAACAAACATTGTGGCAATGGACATAGCATTATTAGTTACTACTCAAGCCGGGACAAATGCAAATGCAATGGCTGGAACACTTGTAGCTCCATTTACCGCAACAACAGACTTAAGCAACATATCAACAGCTGCACCGGTAGATGTAGTCAGCGGTACAGCTAAAACATCAACAGCAAGAGATAATACAAATACAAACAATTACTTCCAGATTAATACTCAATACAGCATTCTTCCTGACTTCTTCTTCCAGCCAGGGACCTGGAGAACAACCATAACCTATAATCTGGTTAGCCCTTAGAGAAGAAATAACTACATGCGTCATTGCGAGCCCGAAGCAATCTCCCTAACTTATTCACATTTGTGAGATTGCTTCGTCGCTAATGCTCCTCGCAAGAACATAATGTGTTTTATCCCCAAGGGTTTTCCTTAGACTTTTTAAATCAGCTACCCTTCTTAACTAAATATTATTTGAATACTGCAAAAATTGACGATGGTAGTATCTATGAACTAGACTTAAAAGACTATACTTTAAGTGTAGATTCCTAGCCAAAACAATCATCTTCCATTTCATGACCACTCAAAAAAACACAACAAGTTTTTTCTTAGTACTTATAGTCTCTTGTTGTGTTTTTTTTATTTCAGGTGATTTAACTGCAAGCTCAAATCAGGCTACCGTACCCATTAATATCACTGTTGCCGGCAAACTAATTATTACTGATGCTGAAAATGATAATAACTCCAGTGCTAATCCAACCCTGAATGTGAATTTAAAATTAGTCCCTGATTTAAGCAATTCAACTGTTTCAGGTTCATCTTCAGTCAGAATAAGAACAAATCTGAATTCATGGAAGCTGACTGCTCAGAGAAGTAATTTAGCTGACCCACTGGTTAACATAGATCCCAGAGATATTGCACTAAATTTTACAACTCAGGCTGGGTCAAAAGCAAATCCAAATGCAGGAAAATTATTATCTCCATTTAATAAAGCTGCTGATTTAAGCTACATATCAACAAACAGCCCTACAGATGTTTTAATCGGAGTAAGTAAAACCTCCCTTGATAAAGATCCTGAAAATAGAAACAACTGGTTTCAGCTTACATCAAACTACAGCGTTTCACCGGATTTCTTCTACGAAATCGGAGAATGGAATACAACTGTCAGCTATAGTTTAGTTAGTCCGTAGATTATGTCATTGGAGGATATCTCAAAACTCTGTCTATGGAGATTAGCTATTTTTCTGACAAAATAGAAAGAGTGAAAGTAGCTTGTCATTCCCGCGAAAGCGGGAATCCAGTATCGGTAGCAGTCTTGTCTGGATTCCCTGGTCGAGCCAGGGAATGACATTTATATTCAGCCATCATTCAAAGACTTATAATTAACATATGACCTTTCCAAGAATTCTTTTTCTGTTTATATTTATTTTTTTAATCCTAGTATTTCCAATAAATTCATTGGCCTGTTTATCAATTACAGATGATTTAAATACTCCAAACCCAATTATAAATGCAAGTTTTAGTTTTCAGCCTGATATAAATCCTTTTACTGATTGCTGGTCAGGTGCAATGAGAATTCGCAGTGATAAAAATGGCTGGAGACTTGTAGCCACGAGAGTTGGACCAAGTTCTTCAAATGCAGAAGGGAACTCTCAGGATAACGTTATGGCAAATGATATAACACTTAATATATCAGTTCAGGCATTTGGGCAGGCAGATTCAAATGGTGCGATCTTAGTCTCTCCCTTTTCTTCACAGACAGAGTTATCTTCAATCCAATCCGGAACTTTTATAATATCGGGAGTTAAAAAATCAAGCAATAGTTGCTCTTCGTTCAATCCAAGCTACTACAAAGTTACCAAAAAACTTTGTTTGTTCCGGGATTTTATCTTTAACCCCGGAGCATATAATGGTCAGGTATCTTATATTCTTATTAATCCATAAACTAACAATGAGGGATATTAAATTTAAACTTAAAACTATGAATAATTTAAACTTAAAGTTGTTTTCTTTATTAGCCAGCCTGATTATTATTTCTATATTTTGTGATCAGGCATTGGCCTGGACTGTTTCACCGGTCAGGTTTGAAGTAAAAGCACAAAAAGGGAAAGAGTACACTTTAACTTTTGCAGTTTTAAATGAAAGTCAGCTCTATCAAAAAAGGTTTGAGATTCAGACTGATGACTGGATTATAAACAAAAATAATGACTTCCTTCGAAAAGCATTTACTGAGGGGGTCGAAAATAAACATTCAGCAACATCCTGGATAAAAGTTACACCAATGCAGTTTGTAGTGCCGCCGGGAGAAACAAAAAATATAAGGTTTACTATTTCTGTCCCAAATGATGTTTCTGCAGATGGAGATTATACAGCAGGAATTTTTGTTGGGGAAAAAAATATTGAAAAGCCGCCAAAAGGGGAAAAAATAGTTCACATAAAGCAGGATACATTTATTGGAGTCATTGCCTATGTACAAATTGGGGAAGAAAAACATTCTGTCATTCTAAAAAATTTGAAAGTAAAATCAAAGTCGATTTCCAAAGGGTTAAACAAAGTTACAATCCTGCCTACTTATGAAAGTCAGGGGAATGTTCATGCAAGAGGACAAATACAAATAAAACTGGAGCCACTTTCAAAGATTGAGATAAAAGAAACAAAAGCAGAAGTTGAAAAGAGTAATGATCAGGTAAATTTAAAAAACACAAATGCAATGTCTGTTGAACCTGCTCCAGAGGAAGAAGATAAGATAAAAGAACTTAATGCCGGTGAAGTAGTGATTCTTCGAGAATCAGAGGTTACCTACCCAATTGATTTTCCTTTCCCGGTTCCAGAAAACAGTGAATGGAAAATTACAGTAAAAACTGATTTTGGAGATTATGCTCCTGTTTTGGTTGGGACAAAAACTTATAAGGTGCCTTTGGCTGAAATGCCGGTAATATCGCCTAAAGAAAAGAAGAAGTAAAAGCAGGTTTTAAATCTGCTTCAATAGAAAAAGAAATAAAGAAAATTTAGGCAGAAATTATTTACACCCACAAATTTCCTAAATATTCTAATTTGCTAAACCCTTCGTTATATGCTTTTATGATTTTATCTGCAACAGGAGGATAAAGAGTGATTTTTTCTAACTCAAGAATAGGTTTGTAAGCTGCGTCAGCTAACATGGGTTCATCACCTACTTTTAATTCACCACCAAGAACTTCACCGGTTGCATAAATATTTATTATATGCCTGCTTCTGTCCGGTGCAATTGCTTCTGATAAAAATACAACTTTTCCAAATTTAATATCCAGATTTGTTTCTTCTTTTAATTCTCTGACACCACAGGTTGCAAAGTCTTCACCATATTCAATTCGCCCACCTGGTAAAACCCAGTAATATCTATTTGCTTTTTTATGCTGAACAAGCAGTATTTCTTTTTTTTCATTAACAATAATTACTGAAACCCTGAAATTAGGTCTCTGCGGAAAACTTTTTCTAGTTCCAAAGTTAGGATTTGATGACATATTGGATTTATATTCTTAATTTGCTTCGTCGGCTTTGCAAAATACCTCCGATAGATTCAATCTATCGCCATCCAGGTTTTGCCAATTTAATTGGACAAAACCTTTCTTTATGAATTTTGTTAGATTAGTCATCTTGCAAATGGGGAGAAACTGTAACTAGTAAATATTATACACGATTAAACACTAAATTAAACAGATAAGATAACATTTTCTACATGGCAGTTTCATTCTTAAACTTATTAGACAAATTTAGACCTCATAAAGTTTATAAACCATCACCTCTTTTAGGTGTAACTCAATTTTTTGTTTTAGCTTCTTTCTGGTTTTTAATTATTTATGGAGCAACAGTAGTTACAACAATTTTATTTGCTAAGTTTATTCCGGATATTTTATACAATTTAAAACTATTTGCAATTGCAGATATAGTTTATTACCTTGCTCCTTTAATTGCAGTTATGGTTCTTATACCGGCAAATGCTACTTTTCTTGTTTTAAATGAAAGAAAAATATTAGCATTACTTACAGTAAGATCCGGACCAAACCGTGTTGGACCAAATGGCTTTTTACAAACTGCCGCTGATGCCGTAAAGCTTTTATTTAAAGAAGATATCACTCCGAAAGGTGCTGACAAATTGCTTTTTACCCTGGCACCAGTAATATTTTTTGCACCAAGTGTTATTGCATTTATTCCAATTTTAGCTGTTGCAACCAACAACAGTGGTCCGTTTATTTCATGTGACCTGTCTATAGGGTTACTTTTTATTCTTGCTGTTTCATCAATTCCTGTTTTAGGACTTGTTCTTGGGGGCTGGGCTAGTAACAATAAATATTCTTTAATTGGCGGTTTGCGCAGTGCAGCGCAGGCAATAAGCTATGAAATCCCAATGGTTCTAACAATAATAAGTATGATTGTTTTAACGGGCTCAATTAATTTAAATGAAATTGCAAACAATCAGGTTGGGGGAATTTTAAAATGGAACTTATTTGCATTTGGTAATTTACATTTACTGCTAAATTTATTTCCACTTGGAAAGAATTCTCTTATAGGTTTATATGCACTTGTACTTTTAATGGTCTGTTTTATTTTGTTTTTTATGTATCTTGTATCTGCCTGTGCAGAGGTAAACAGAATTCCGTTTGATCTCCCGGAAGCTGAAAGCGAGCTTGTTTCAGGATACAATACAGAGTTTACTGGAATGAAATTTGCACTTTTCTTCCTGGCTGAATACACGGCATTATTTATAATTTGCTGTCTTGCTTCAATTTTATTTCTTGGAGGAGGGCATCTGCCTGTTTCAATCGGAGATGAAAATAAAATAATTGAATCACTTGCAAATACACGCTTTGGAGATTTAAGCTGGCTTTTACCATCAACCGTATTAATGCTGAAAGCATATGTTTTAATCTTTGTTTCTGTTTGGGTCAGAGCTACTTTGCCAAGATTACGCTATGATCAACTCATGACGTTTAGTTGGAAATTTCTAATCCCTCTGTCATTAATAAATATTTTTGTAGTAGCAGTGCTGGTAAGTTTAAAACCATGATAAATATTTTAAAAAAAACGATTTCAGGTGTTTATAATATTGCAGTTGGTATGCTTACCGTATTAAAGCATGTAGGCAGAAGCCCAATTACTTCATCATATCCGGATGTAATTCCTGAGCTATATCCAGCATCGCGACACAGACTTGCACTAACAGTTAATCCTGATACAGCAGAACATCTGTGCATTGCATGTAAACAATGTGAAAGAATTTGTCCTGATACATGTATAACTGTTATTGGCGATCCAGAAAAGAAAGGTGTTATAAAAGATTTTTATCTGGACCATGGGCTTTGTATGTTTTGTGGTTTATGTGTAGAAGTCTGTCCTACAAACTGCATTATCAATACTGTTGACTTTGAGATGAGTGAGTATACAAGGGAAGATTTAATTTATGATATTGACAGGCTGACACTTACGCAGGAACAGTCCAGATTTTATTTTGATTTCAAAGAAATGCCAAAGCCAAAACCAAAGCCAGCAAAAGTACCAGCAGCAGCAAAACCTGTAGCAGCTGGAGTTCTGGAGAAAAAAGAATCGTTATGATTGAAGTTTTAAAAGCAATTCTTGGTGATCCGGCATTTTTTGGACTTAGTCTGTTAGCGATAATTGGTGCACTTGGTGTAATTATGGAAGCTAACATTGTAAGAGCTGGTTTTTCACTTGTAATCTGCTTTGGTGCAATTGCAGGTACTTACTTTGCTCTTAGAGCACCATTTGTCGGTGCATCACAGATCTTGATTTACGCGGTGGGAATTATGCTGGTAATTGTTTTTGCACTTATGTTAACAAGCCAGAAACAGGATCTTTCAAAAATCAAAAATGAGCTTACAAGAAATATCTTAAATGCAGTAGTTTCTATTGGAATCTTTGTTACTTTTTCATATGCACTTACTGGAAATAAATGGTTTTCAAGTGAAATAATAAGTTGTCCAAGAAATACCGAGGTAATAGGTTTAAAGCTGCTTGGCTATTATGCTCTGCCATTTGAATTAATTTCAGTTTTATTGCTTGCAGCATTAATTGGTGCAATTGTAATCGCAAAACGCGACAAAAAAGAAGGGACTTAATGAACAAGTCTATTTTAAAAGTATTTGTAATCGGTTCTTTGCTGGGGTACTTTCTTTATCTTTCAGTAAATTTAACTTCTACCTTGGAAAGATATGTTTTGCTTTCAATTGCATTATTTAGTATTGGCATTTATGGATTAATTGCTTCAAGAAATGTGATAAGGATCCTAATGTCAATTGAACTTTTATTAAATGCAGCAAACATAAATCTTGTAGGATTTTCTACTTATATCGATCCGCTTGAGATTAAAGGACAAATCTTTGCTCTTTTTGTCATGGCCATTGCAGCAGCAGAAGCAGCCATTGCACTGGCAATTATTCTGGCTATTTACAGAAACATGTCATCAGTAGATGTAGAAGACTTTGCTAGTTTGAAGTGGTAGGTTAAGCAGTTATAGGAACTGAGCTATTAGAATTACCATTTCCATTTTTAGTTTTATCTTCTAAGAGATCCAATCTTAAGTCATATGAACCCTTTAACTCTTTCACATAGTCCTCTAGTTTTACATTTTCCGGTTTAAATGCTCTAGCAATAACCTTTTCTACAATAAAATTTCTACATGGATCAAGCATAGAATCAGCAGTACTTAAAATATTCTGAAGCCACGGTTTATCATGCCCTCTGTAATTTGGAGCCCTGTGATTCGGAGTATTTTCATCAAAGATATCTTTTGTAGATCTTCTTTTATGCAGTGTTAAAAATCTTTCAAGCCCTTTCATTGGTGCTTCACCAATAGCACCTGCAATTGACTTTGGAATATATCTGCCAAGGAAAAGAGTTGAAAGGCATCCGCTGATGGCAGATGGTATATTTCCTGGAAATACCCTTTCATTTACAACATTTGCAAGAGCTTTTGCCAGTACATTTTTATTAAACTCAGCTTTATTTTCACCATTAAATTCTTTTTTATAATCTATGCAATATCTCATTGTTTGAGATGTTATATGTGCAACCTGTTCAAATAAAGTATAGCCGGTTGTTTTTAAGAAACTTATATGCCAGGGATCTTCATAATCTAAATTCATCCCTGGAATATTTTCTTCTTCTGCGCCTTTTAAAATATAAGCACCGCCAGCAAATAAAGCTGCATTAATAGCTCCAAATCTAACAAGGTTTACCTTCTTTTCCTCTAAGCCAACAACTTTCAAACCAAAATCGACTGGTTTTTTTATACAGTTATCAAAAAACATTTCTATAGGCTTAGGTTGACTACTTCCATCAGCTGCTCTTTGTGCTTCACTGTTTTTACCATGATGTGAGGATGACCACCAATGCATAAATGCACCAAACATTTCTCCAGGAAAATTTGCAATTTGTTCTGGAATTCCCGGGGTTAAAGTTCTCATTGTTTTTACAAATAATGAACCTACAATTGTTTTCCAGAAAACTTCAGGACCTTCAGTTAATAAACATACTTTTGCAAGATCTACCTTATTTTGAGTTTTATCTTCCAGTGCAGCAACAGCAGCCTTAGGGAATGTACTTCCCATAGAATCAACCATGGCAGTCACACCTGTCCTAAGAAGGCTTACACCAAATGAAGATGAAGTCATTTTTTATTCAGCTCCAGACAAACTGGAACTTCCTTCTGCCAAGCCCTTTTGCAGGATCGGATTTGCCAAATGAATCGGACAAATCCTATAATTGACACTGCGAAAGAATTTTTTAGTATATGATTTCCTAAAATGAAAACCTCATAATAAACACATCAACTATAATTTGTAGAATCTTATAGTTAAGTGATTATTAACCTGGCAATTTAATCTTAGCAATACGGGTATTCTCTTAATCAAGGCCAAAAAAATATTTCTTTTTATTTTGCCAATTGAGATAGGAATAATTTACTTTAAGGTTAAGAGATTGAATTATAAAAAAATTATAAAGAATATAGAAAGTTAAAGTTCAAAAGTTAAAACTTTAACTTTTGAACTTTTGAGTTTAAACTAAGCTTGTCCTGGAAACATTGACTGCAGTTTCATTGCAAGACCCATATCACCAGCTACTCTTAGCTTACCCATCATAAATGCCATCTGACTGTTTAATTTCCCTTTTTGAATAGCAAGCCAATCCTGATCTGAAATTGAAATTGTAACTGATGGACTACTAACTACTCCAGTTTTTAGTTCACACTTTCCACTATTTATTTCCAAAGTCCACTTCCCACCACCAGTACCTGAAATATCAAATATATAAGTAGCATTTAAATTCCCGGCAACTTCTGGCTTAAAAGATTTATACATTTCTTTCAATGAGTCTTCACAAGTCTCTGCCATAATTTTGTTCTCTCCTCTTTTTTACTGTGTAATTTTTTTTTCTTGAATGCATTTACTCAAATTGTAAACGTACATTTAAATTATCATTACTAAGATAACAGTTTTTATTATAAATCTACACTAAATAGTTTATTTTAAATAAAAACAATCTGATCTATCATTTGTTTGCTCTTCTTATATTAATTCTTAATTAAGTAATTGATTAAAGATGATAATTAGTTTTAAATTTGAGAAACTACCTTTATAGGTTGTACGTCAAGAAATAAATATTAAACCTTAAAACTTACATTCTTTTAATTTGATAGGATTAAACATATAAATACAAAAATTATGAATAAGAATTTGATGAAGATTGCTAAAATCCTGTGTTACTCAGTGTTTCTATTTATATTAATTTCTGCCTTGCCTTTTTGCAGCACAAACAAAAATTATGCAAATGAAATTAATCCAGTAAAAACAAACACCCTTATTGATATTACCGGTGAAAAACTAAATTACACCTTTAAAGTATCAGACAAATTAATAGGAAGCGGAGTCATGGATCTTACTCTGGAAAAAAATAAGATAAAAGGAATAGCTACCGGTCTTGGGAGAGCCTGTCAGTGCAATGTAGATTTCAATACCAATATAGAGGGGCTCATTAACAAAGGAAATATTGATGTCACTGTCTGTGGAATAGGAGATCCTGTTGGAATACCAATCCCCGGAAAAATTACTTTTAACGGTCCCTTAAAAGGATTTATAAGCAGCAAAGGTCTTACTTTAGTTGGCAAAGTAAATATAAAGGGTAAATTAGCAAGTCTCGGTGGATTTAAAAACAAAGAAGATATTTTAATTGAAATCCAGGGAGCATCACTAGTTAATATTTTTAGAAAACAGATACATGAAAAATTGGCATCTTTGTAACGCTGCATTATCTTAAATAAGCTCAAATTATCAGTAAGGACGCGATTAATCGCGTCCTTACGTGAGTGTCTTTACGAACGATTAAAATATACATTTTTAGGGTCTATAAAGCCTAAAGATAGGCACAAAAGCTCTTCATTGTTACTATTAAGTAAAAGGGAAATCAAAATTAATGTTTGAGAGATTTACAGAAAAAGCAATAAAAGTAATCATGTTGGCCCAGGAAGAAGCAAGAAGACTTGGACATAATTTTGTTGGTACAGAACAAATTTTACTTGGCTTAATTGGTGAGGGCACAGGGATTGCTGCCAAAACTTTAAAGTCAATGGGAGTAAATTTAAAGGATGCAAGAATTGAAGTAGAAAAAATTATCGGACGTGGCAGTGGTTTTGTAGCAGTTGAAATCCCATTTACTCCAAGGGCAAAAAGAGTGCTTGAACTTTCATGGGAAGAAGCCAGACAACTTGGACATAATTATATAGGAACAGAACATTTATTATTAGGATTAATAAGGGAAGGAGAAGGGGTTGCTGCAAGGGTACTGGAAAACCTTGGTGTTGATCTCACAAAAGTCAGACAACACATTATCAGACTCCTTGGTGAAACAGGAGCTACTGGTGTACAGGCAGGTGGTACAGGCACTGGAAGATCTAAAACTCCTACACTTGATGAATTTGGAATTAATCTGACTCAGTCTGCAACTGAAGGAAGACTTGATCCTGTAGTTGGTCGTGAGAAAGAGATTGAAAGAGTAATTCAAATATTAGGAAGAAGAACAAAAAACAATCCTGTTTTAATCGGTGAGCCAGGGGTAGGAAAAACTGCAATTGCAGAAGGACTTGCTCAAAAAATTGCAGTTGGAGATATACCGGATATTTTACAGGAAAAAAGAATTGTTCAGCTTGACATTGGGCTATTAGTAGCAGGTACAAAATACCGCGGTGAATTTGAAGAGAGATTAAAAAAAATAATGGATGAAATTCGTGGTGCAGGTAATGTAATTATTGTTATAGATGAGTTGCACACATTAATTGGTGCTGGTGCAGCTGAAGGAGCTATTGATGCTGCAAACATTTTGAAACCTGCTTTATCACGCGGTGAACTACAGTGCATTGGTGCAACAACACTGGATGAATACAGAAAACATATTGAAAGAGATGCTGCACTTGAGCGCAGATTCCAGCCGGTAATGGTAGATGCACCGTCAGTAGAGGAGTCTATTGAAATATTACGAGGCTTAAGACCAAAATATGAAGAACATCACAAGCTTTTAATTTCAGATGCGGCACTAATCGCAGCAGCTACATTGTCTGATAGATATATTAGTGACAGATACTTGCCTGATAAAGCAATTGATCTGGTTGATGAATCAAGCTCACGTGTCAGGCTTCGTGCAAGCTCTCTCCCTCCGGAAGGAAAAGAACTGGAAAAAGAACTTCGTGCAATAAGCAGACAAAAAGAGCAGTCAATTCGTTCTCAAGAATTTGAAAAAGCAAGTCAGCTTAGAGATAAAGAAGCAGAATTAAAAGATCAGATTAAGGAGATTCAAGCAAAATGGAAAGAGACCCAGGATAAAAATAGGCCTGTGGTTACTGATGAGGAAATTGCTCACATAGTAAGTTCGTGGACTGGAATTCCAGTTGGTGATCTTACACAGGGGGAAACAGAAAAACTACAAAAACTTGAACAGATTTTACATGAACGTGTAATTGGTCAGGATGTAGCAGTAACCGCTGTTGCACGGTCTATTAAACGTGCACGTGTAGGGCTTAAAAATCCTCAAAAACCAATTGGTACATTTATGTTCTCAGGTCCAACTGGTGTTGGTAAAACTGAGCTTGCAAAAGCACTTGCATCTTTCTTTTTCGGTACTGAAGAAAATATTATCAGGGTTGATATGTCAGAGTACATGGAAAAACATACTGTCAGTAAACTCATTGGTTCACCACCGGGTTATGTAGGATATGGTGAAGGTGGTCAACTTACTGAAGCAGTGCGCAGAAGACCATATAGTGTGGTTTTATTTGATGAAATTGAAAAAGCACATCCAGATGTATTTAATATCTTATTGCAAATGCTGGATGATGGTCGTTTGACTGATTCTAAAGGTCGTGTTGTAGACTTTAAAAATACAATTATTGTAATGACCAGCAATGTCGGTGCAAGAAATATAGAGTCTCTGCAGCCACTTGGTTTTTCAACAGAAATATCCCAGGATCCAGAAGCTATATATAAACGAATTAAATCAACAGTTACAGATGAAATGAAAAAGACATTTAGACCAGAGTTTTTAAATAGGCTTGATGACATTATTATCTTTAAACACCTTACAAAAGATGAATTACATAAGATATTGGATTTGATGGCAAAAGAGCTAAGCAAACGTGTTAATGAAAAGAACATGGATTTAGAACTCTCACCGGAAGTAAAAGACAAGCTCGTGAAAGATGGATACAGCCAGGCTTATGGTGCTCGTCCGTTGAGAAGAACATTACAAAAATTAATAGAAGATGCACTTGCTGAAGAAATACTTGCAGGGAGATTTAAAGAAGGTGACAAAATTAGAGCAGTTGCAAAACCAAAAGATCAAGTACCAGAAGGAGCAGCAATATTTAAAGATGATGCTTCAATAACAGTAGCCATGACAGGTGATAAAAACAAAAAAGATGATGGTCTTGTAATTATCTTTGAAAAATGTGGCACTATGGAAATTAAAAACAAATACGAAAAGAAAAATGATATCCCACCTAAAATAGAAATAGTTCCTAAGGAAGAGCCTCCGAAAGAAACCGCTAAAGCCGGGTCTTAGCCTCTTATAGATTATGTATTCTCACAATATCAACCCCATTTTTAATTACTAATTTAATCATCTCTTTTGATTTTTTTTCAATATCTTCTTCAGGAAACAGTGTTTTAATAAATGATTTTCTTGATGGACCTGCTAAAATCGGAAATCCAAGCAATTTAAGTTCTTTTAAATTCTCAAGTAATAATAAATCTTCTTCTGGTGTTTTCCCAAAACCAATTCCAGGATCAATGATTATGTTTTCTTTTTTAATACCGTTATCAATAGCGTATTGAGTTTGCTTTTGCAGCCAAGCATAGACTTCTTGAATAATAAGAGATGAGAGGTGAGAGATGGGAGATGGGAATTTTTTTTCCATTCTGATCCATGATCTCTGATCTCTAATCTCTGGTTTTGTAGCCGGTATTCCTTTATTATGCATAATCACAATTGGGCAATTGCTCTTTACTGCAACATTTACCATATCAGGGTCCATTGTTAATCCTGAAACATCATTTATCATTTTTGCCCCTGCATTTAAGGCGAGCTGTGCAACGTTTGCTTTATAGGTATCAATTGAAATAAAAATATCCGGATATCTTTTTTTTAATTCATAAATTACAGGAATAACTCTTTTTAATTCTTCTTCTTCTGAAAGGAGCTCTGCTCCAGGTCTTGTAGACTCACCGCCAATATCAATAATATCTGCACCACCATTAGTTAACTTATCAACATGTTTAACAGCATCTTCAATCTGAAAACATTTGCCACCATCTGAAAAAGAATCAGGTGTGACATTAAGAATACTCATAAGGACAGGTTTTTTAGAGTTAAGTAAGCTATTTATATTGTTTGATGTTTGAGCTTTCACAAAGCCTACACCGGTAAACCGTTTTCTTTTCCTAATAATTTCTTAAGTTCTTGTTTTAGTACAGGGACAACCTTAAAAAGATCGTCCACTATTCCATAATCACATTTTTTAAATATAGGAGCATTTGGATCTTTATTTATAGCTACTATAACCTTTGAACTTCCCATTCCTGCAAAGTGCTGAATAGCACCTGAAATGCCGCAGGCTATATAAAGCTTTGGTGAAACTGTTTTCCCCGTCTGTCCAACCTGCATACTGTGCGGTGCATAGCCAGAATCTACTGCGGCACGTGAAGCCCCAACTGCAGCACCACCTAAGACTTCAGCAGTTTCAAACAATATTTTGTAATTATCCCAATTTCCCATTGCACGGCCACCAGAAATAATTATGCCTGCTTCTGTAAGTGAAACCTCTTTTGACTGTGATTTCACAACCTCTTTAATTTTCTGCTTGACTGAACTTTGATCAATGGTTACTTTTTCACTTATTATTTCAGTTGTTTTTGGTAAGATCTCTTTTGGTATCAGTGTATTTGGTCTAAATGTTGCCAGCTTTGGTTTAAAATGATCATTAAATTTAACTTTTACAATTATTTTATTAGAGTACATTGTTCTGGAGACATTTAGTGTTGAACCATCTAAATGGACTTCTGTACAGTCCATTGCAAGTCCACCATTTGTATGAAATGAAGCAGCAGAGAAAAGATCCATTCCAATCAACGAATTAATTCCAAAGATGAAATCAGGATTTTGATCTTTTATTATTTTTATAAACAGTTTTGTGTAAATATCAGGATTATAATTTTCCAGTAAAGCATCATCTATTAAAACAGCTTTATCTACACCACATTGACCAAATTGTTCTTTTGCTTTTTCAGTATTTAAACCACTGCCAATTAATGCAGCAATTAAATTCCCTTTGGTTTGATCTGCTAAATAGCGTGCAGTTTTTAAAACCTGAATTGAAGGTTTGGTTAAATCTTTATCTTCATGTATCTCTGCTAAAACTAAAACATTTGACATAATTGTTCTCATTATATAATAAAGGAATGACAAGTATACAAACAGGGATTATTATTACGTTTGGAGTCATAATTTTTAATTTGATTATATTTTCCTTAATCCCACTAGTCATTAAAAAATTATCTTCCAGACACCGTTAAATAAATGAACATTATAGTAATCATAAGACAAACTCCAGACACTGAAACTAAAATCAAACTAGATTCAGAAGGCAAAAAAATTGATACTGCCGGAATTACCTGGATTATAAATCCTTATGATGAATTTGCAATTGAAAAAGCATTAAAAATAAAAGAAAAAACAAATGCTGGAGAAGTGATTTTATTTGCATGTGGACCATCACGAACTGAAGATGCCATACGACAGGGGCTTGCAATGGGAGCAGACAGAGCAGTTTTTATTAAAAATGATGCTCTTGAAAATGCTGATCCGTTTATAATTTCAAAATTAATTTCCAGCGAATTAAAAAATATGCCATTTGATCTTGTCTTATCCGGTAAAAAGGTTATAGATCTGGAGTCTACTCAAATCCCAATCTTTATAGCAGAAGAGCTTGGCTTAACACATGTAAGTTTTGTAATGAAGTTTAATGAAGTTGACTCAGTAAAAAAAACAGTTCTCTGTGACAGGGAAGCAGATGGTTCTCATGAAATAATTGAAGTTCAGTTACCTGCTTTAATTACCTGTGATCGCGGGGAAGATCACCCGCGATATGCCTCTATAACAGGTATTATGAAAGCAAAGAAAAAAGAAATTAAAGAAATTATCCCTTCAAAAGATATTATTAATCAAATTGGAGAAAGAACAGGCATTGTAGAAATGGAACTTCCTCCATCACGTAAAGAAGTAAAAATCTTTGAAGGAGAGGTTCCTGAAAAGGTAGCGGGACTTGTAAAAGCCTTACGGGAAGAGGCTAAAGTTATCTAAATTGTTAAAACATCACAAGACTAATCCCAGCAATGGTTTTAGCATCTCTGATTTCACCATCTTTAATCATTTGCCAGGCATGCTTTAAATCAAATACTTTCATTGCAATATTTTCATCAGGATCCGGTTCTGGTTCATCATCAATTAAATCAGTAGCTTTAAAGAAATATAAAACCTCTGAACTATAACCAGGCAAAGGATAGACAATTCCCATTGGCTCTAATGTCTTTGCAATATATCCGGTTTCTTCTTTTAATTCTCTTTTTGCTGCAAGGATCGGATTTTCATTCTTATTCAATGTTCCTGCAGGTAATTCCCAAAACACTTTTCCAATTGCATATCTGAATTGTTTAACCATAACAATTTTATTTGGCTCAGGTAAAGCAACAATGGTTACTCCACCGTTATGAAGGATAACTTCACGAACTGATTCTTTGCCACCTGGTAAACGAATTTTATCTACTGTATAAGTCAGTATTCTTCCTTCGTGTATTGTTTGTGAGCTTATTTTTTCTTCTTTAAATTCTCTAGTTGTCATCTAGTTTATTTTAGCAAACAATTAACGTCATTGCGAGCCGAGCAAAGTGAGGTGTGGCAATCCCAAACTATTTACATGAAAACGATCGGGATTGCTTCGTCGCTGACCGCCACGCTTCGCTCGCGGCTTCCGCTCCTCGCAAGAGGCTATCTCAAAACTACCACTATGGAAATGCAACATTTTTCAGCATAAAGTCAACAATGTCATTCCCTGGCTCGACCAGGGAATCCAGACAAGACTGGTACCGATACTGGATTCCCGCTTTCGCGGGAATGACAAGTTACTTTCACTCTTTCTATTTTGTCAGAAAAATAGCTAATCCCATAGACAGAGTTTTGAGATGAGCTCCAATGACATAGCAAATCAGATATATTCCTTAATTGCCTGTGGAAGATAACTAATCAAATCCTGTGGCAGCAGAGAAAATACGGTTTTATCTCTAGTAACCATTTCAGCTGTTTTACCATGAATATACACTCCAACACAGGCAGCTAAAGATGGTTTTAATCCTTGAGCAATAAGTCCACCAATAAAACCTGCTAAAACATCCCCTGTTCCACCCTTTGCAAGTGCTGAATTACTAAAAGGCGATACATAAATATTTCCTTCTTTAGTTCCAATAATTGTAGCTGGCCCTTTTAAAACAATTGTACAGCTTAGTTCTTTTGCACTGGATCTTACAAGTTCAATTTTATTATTTAAGACCTCATCAATATTAATTCCTAAAAGTTTCGCAAACTCTTTTGGGTGAGGAGTTAAAACAATTTCATTCTTTACTTTTTTTATAATTTCTTTTTGTCCTGCTAAAACATTGATTCCATCTGCATCCAGAACAATTGGAATTGATGCTTGTAAAATTAAAGCTTCAACAGTTTCTTTGATCTCGGGTTCAGTTGTTAATCCCGGTCCAATAACAAGTACACTTGATTTTAAACTTTCTTCTAAAATCGTTTTTAAATCAAACTCTACATTAATTACTTCAGGTGTTACTGCTGCAATCCTGATAAACACTTCTAACGAGCTGGCTAACATAGTTAGACCGGATCCTATGGAAGAAGCTGCCTTGCTGGCTAACAATGCAGCACCAGGATATTTTTTGCTGCCACATACTAAGAGGGTCCTGCCAAAACTGCCTTTATTGCTTTCATCATCTCTATTTGGAAGATTTTCTTTTAAAAAATCATCGTCTAATAAAAATAGATTTGTTTCAATATCAGGAAGCCCTATATCAATTGTCCTGATTTTTCCACTGTATCTTTTACCGGGATAAACAAGTAACCCAATTTTTTGATAGCCAAATGTTACCGTCACTTTTGCTTTGACTGTAACGTCACATACATTTCCACTATCCGGGTTTATACCTGTAGGAATATCACATGCTATAACAACTTTGTGTGAGGTGTTTATTGATTTAATAATCCACTCAAATAATGGAGAAAGTTTACCATTTGTTCCAGTTCCTAGAAGACAGTCAATGACTGTATTTGATTCAGACAGCATTTTTGACAAATTGTTATCTTTTTCTTCTTGGATTGTAAAACATTGAACTTTATTTTTTATAAGTTCTAAATTTGCTTTTGCATCATCAGATAGTACAGATTCATCAGATGTTAAAATCAAAGAGACTTTTTCCCCGCTTGCATGCAAATATCTTGCGGCAACTATCCCATCTCCACCATTATTTCCTTTTCCACAAACAATTAAATAAGGTTCTTTATATTCTTTTGCTACATCTGCTAAGGAAGAACCCGCTTTCTCCATAAGGGTTAAAGACCATTGCGGACTTATTTTTTTGATCCACTCTGATTCAAGCGTACGTATTTGTTCAGAAGTTACCAGTTTTTGCATTACAGAACTTTCACTCTTATTTAGCCATTGTACTTACAGAATAATCAATTTGTGGAATATCTTTGAAAATCACCCTGTCACCAACTTTAATCATATATTTATCACTAAATCCACCATTTACTTCAACAACTTCACTTACTAAAGCATCTGAAGGGTAAAGAGTAGTAGTCTGATTTGGTACTGTATTTTTTGCAATTTTGACAATCTTTCCTTTATTTATAAAAATCATATCAAGAGAGATTAAAGTCTCTTTCATCCAGAAAGTTACCTGTTTTGCTGGTCTAAAAACAAAAACCATTCCTCGATTTTCAGCAAGATTTGGCCTATTCATTAAACCTTTTTCTTTTTCCTGTTCAGTTGCTGCAACTTCAAGAAAAACTTTTACATTTGGTTTTCTAATAAATTTTACAAAACCTTCCTGTGCTTCTGCAGAAATCAGCGATTGCAAAAGTAAGCCTGAAATTAAAGTTGAAATTATTATTAACCGTTTAATCATTCTTGTTTTTACCTACCGCCCTCCTCGCTCATTCTTATTAATTTATACCCTATCCTACTTTTTCCGTCTCTTCCTCTATTACCATCCATACTTCGTATAAAAAGTTATCTTATTATTTGGATTCACCCAGTCAATTAATACTCCTTCATTATCCGGTAATGATCGGCTTTTAATTCCACCATTTGGTTCAATAAAAGCAGAAATTCCATTATTAGCAGCTATAATGACCGGTTTTCTGTTTTCAATTGCTCTGAATACTGCAAACGCAAGAAATTGCTGCTTTACACGAACATTAGAAAACCAGCTTAAATCAGAAAGATTAGTTAATAATTCTGCACCCTCTATCACATGTTTTCTAACTATTGAAGGGAAAATCAATTCAAAGCAGATTGTTGTACCAACCTTTCCAAATGAAGCATCGAACGGGATATTTTCTTCCCCTTCACCAAAACCTTCTCCTATAGAAAATGATGCCAGCTTTTTTAAAGCTTCAGGCAGAAGAAATGATAAAGGTACAAATTCTCCAAATGGTACAAGTCTTTCTTTTTCATAATATGAAAAGTTTTTTCCGGTTGAATTTGAGTAAACTGCACAATTTGTAAACTTTTCCTGATTTTTACAATAGCTTCCAAAAATCAGATCTGACTGCTTCTTTAATGCCAGGTTTTTGAACCACGCCTGGGTAATAGGATCATGGGTAAAGTTAGTCGGCAAAGCACCTTCTGGTGCAATAAATAAAGCCACTTCATTATTTTCAATTAATCCCCTGTAAGTTTTTTTTGCCAAATTTATATCGAGTTTTTCTCCACGCGTAATTTTTATAGGAAGATTTCCCTGTAAGACGCAAACTGTCTTAGAGCTTTCAGAAAATGATTCCTGATTTTTCCAGAACAGATATAGACTAAAGGCAATACTCAAAAAAATCAAGCTGGATATAAAAGAAAAACAGACAACAATAGAAGTAAGTTTTCCCGGATCTCTTGGTATATATCGATTCCCGATCTTTTCAATATTAAATAACCAGATAAAAAAGTCTGCAAAGGCTATATTGAAAAATACAATTAAAAAGCTTATTGAAACACTTCCAAAATATTCTGCAATTTGAATTAAATAAAGATTCTTATACTGGCTGTACTCAATTAATGTCCATGGAACCCCAAGCAGACACTTACATGCTAAAAGCTTATTAAATACAAGGAGCCAGAGGAAAGTATTTATCAAAATGTAAAATATCCCACTTCTGTAAGGAGTGAGAGAAAATTTCTTTATAAGAAAGACGCTGGTGGCAAATAAAATAAAGAAAAATGAATTATAAAGACTGACTACAATAACAGCAAGAAAAGAAATCAGATAACTTTGAGAATCACTAAAACCTATCCAATTTAAAGGATGCATTGAAAACAACCAGTGCAAATAGGACAGATTATACGCAAATCCAAAGAGAAAAGAATATATAACCACACCTTTTATTGTCTTTGAAGTGTTTATAATTATAAAAAGCGGGACAAGTCCAATCCAGGCAAGAAACCAGAGATCATACCCTGGTCCACTAAGCGATAAAATAAACCCACTGAGAAAAATTAAAAATGCTTTTGTAGAAGGACGATTAAACATAAGTATAAGTTAACATGATTAATATTCAACCATCGTAATAATTTATCAATAATAAATTAACAAGAAAAGATTTTGCCGATTCATTTGGCAAAATCTGTATAATGTTATAAAAGTAGTCCGTGAGTACTTTGCAAAGCCCGATCCGCTTCGCCCGCGAAGCGAGGCGAGCAAGCGAAGAATGAGCGAGGAGGGCGGTGAATAACAATTTAACATGCATAATAATAAATTAGACAAAAAACAAAATAATTTGCATAGTATTAAAAAAGATAACATTATACTGGGTATTGATCCGGGAAGTACAGTAATTGGCTATGGAGTAATAAGCTATGAAGATAAAATGCGAAAGCCAAAAGCCCTTGATTACGGATATATAGACCTAAAAAACTATCGCAGGCAGGAAGAAAAACTTTTACACTTACATCAAGATTTAAAACAAATATTTAAAAAACATAATCCGAGATATATGGCAATTGAAACTCTTTATTTCTTTAAAAATGCTAAAACTTTTACAGCAGTTTCAGAAGCAAAAGGAGTTATTCTTCTGGCTGCAGCAGAAGCTGGAATTGATATTCATGAATACACCCCTTTGCAGGTAAAGCAGACTATTTCAGGATATGGCAAAGCAGATAAAAGATTTATTGAAAAATTAATACAAAGTGCACTGGACATATGTTCTAAGATAAAGCCTGATGATTCTTCAGATGCACTGGCCATAGCACTTTGTCATTATCATCATCAGTTAAATGTCTGAAAACTCTTACAATTCAGAAATAAAAATTAACAGGAAATTTTATAGTAAATAGAACCATTAAATCGTTTAATTTAGGGATAACCAGACCTTTGTTCTATATTATCCGTATGAAATAATAATAGTTTTATATTAAATCTTAACCTAACCATGATTTTCTTAATATAGGGATAGTGTAGGTCTGGCAATCTAGACAAATAAGATGGATATAAAATTTAATCAGAATATTAGAGGGATGAGGTGATAAAAAGCGCTGTTTAAACGGGTTTAATAATAATAGGATGTCATAGACATATAAAGGGGATTCGCGTGAAAGAAGAAATTAATCAGCACAAATCAAAAAAAAGTTATGAGCTGGATCCATCTTTAAAGGATTTAGCTTTTACCTTACACAACAATTCAACTTCTCTTGAAAAAAAAGAAGAGTCAGCTGATCCTGATGAGGGATCAATATTTGAGAAATTATATTTAACAAGCGATGAAATCTCATTGTTTGCAAAAGAGGTTACTAACCTGCCAAAATTAAAATCAGATCACAAAGATTCTTTAAAAAAGATTGCTAAAACCTTTTCTAAAGCATTTTCAAGCCCAATATATTACGAAGAAGCAAATAGTCAGATACAGGAACTATTGATAGAAACATTTTTTCAGACGGCAAGAGCGCTGGCTGTAGCTGTCGAAACAAGAGATCCATATACAGGGGGACACTCAGAGAGGGTGTTTCAAATGGCAACAATACTTGGTAAAAGATGTAACATAAGCACAACTGAACAGATGCATCTGGAAGCAGGCTCTCTATTGCACGATATTGGAAAGATTGGAATTAGAGATGGTGTGCTTATGAAACCTGGCCCTCTAACTGATTCTGAATATAAAGAAATGCAGCTTCATCCGATAATCGGGGCACATATGGTAGAAAAATTAAACTGTCTACATGGCTGCATCGATGCTGTATTGTTCCACCATGAACGAATGGACGGATATGGTTATCCTTATGGAATTAAAGGAGATGAAATTCCAATTATTGCAAGAATTACTTCAATTGCAGATGCCTATGATGCAATGACTACAAATCGAGTATACAGAAAAGCACTGAGTCATGAAAATGCTATAGAAGAAATTATACGCAATAGTGGCACACAATTTGATCCTGAAATAGTTAAAGTTTTTGTCAAATGGTGGGAAAAAACTTTTCATAAAGCCGCAGGGACAAAACAACAAGTAGTTTAGAGTTTAATATAACTACTCACGTCATTGGAGCTCATCTGAAAACTCTTATAGGGTAAATTTGCATTTTTGTCACATAAATATTGATTGAAAAATAAAATGTCATTCCGGGCTTGACCCGGAATCCAGACGGTTACACAATAGCGTACTTATCTGGATTCCCATTTTCATGGGAATGACAATTGACCTTATGTTGAAAAAATCAGTTAAGCTCATAGTAGGACTTTTGAGGTGAGCTCTTGCGAGGAGTCCGACTTTGACGGACGACGAAGCAATCTCACAAACGTTAGGAGATTGCCACGCAATGACGTGGAAAGATGAAATTACTCCTTAGCAATTACAATTAATACTCATCCAATCCAAGTTGTTGTGCAATAACCACTAGATAAAATCTATCTATACTTTCATTTAAGTCTTCTTCCAGGGATTTCATTAATCTGTAAATTAAAAGTTTAACTGCGGACTCTTTTACATATAAACAATGAGCTATTTTGATATTAGAAAACCCTTTTGCTACAAGTTTCAAGACATTGATTTGTTTTTGTGTAAGTCCTATTTTAACTTCATTATAATTAAATAAAATCCTTTGCCCTGTAGCAAGCTTTCTTTCATTTAAGTAATTGTCATAGTCAAGTTTAAATTCTAATGGTGAGCTTAACTGTACTCCGTTTAACGAATGTTCTACCGATGAATGTTCCATCTCTCCCCCCTGCAAAACAGATTCCATTATCTTTTGCAATCTAAGAAAAAATAAGCAGGCAAAAGATGTATGAGGTTACAAGTTAAATTCAAAAGAAAAAATTAAAATCGAATAAATTTCTATTGCCAACAGCAAATTGTTTTGTAAATCATAAAACTGAGAAATGAATCATCTTTTTTTAGCTTAAAGAGTCCACAGAGAAAATATTATCTCTTGACAGTTCTTTATAAAGATTTAAGGTTTAAAGAACTGTTTTTCCAAAGCCCAATTTTGAAGCCAATAACAATAAAACCCTTGGTCTGATCGGATGCATACTAAATGCTTCTGCAAACTTTACTTTAACTTCGTTTACATATGACTGAACTGTTTTAATTTCAATATTTAACAGAGCTGCTATCTGATCATTTTCTTTTCCATCAGCTATATAATGCAGGATTTCTCTTTGGCGGGGAGAAAATTGAATTTGTGGAAGTTTTTCAGCAGTAAAAATTAATATTTCCTGATCATCATAAACTCTGTGAATAAATTCAGGTAACCTGCCAATAGAAATCGCCTTTTCAATATAGGCTTGCGCACCTACATCCAGACATCTATGTATTCTTGCCCAGCCAGTTTCACTTGAGAATACTATTACTTTGCAGTTTGCTATTTTTTTTAATTTACTTATGTAATTTCTTAATTCATATTTTTCATAACCGGGCATCCTAAGATCCATAAGAACTACATTAGGCTGGACAACCGCTGCTTTTTCAAGTAATTCATCATATGACATTGCTGCACCAACAATTTTTATTTTTGGATCTTTGTTTAAGTCTGATTCTACTCCTTGAATTAAATAAGGATGATCATCAGCAATTAAAGTAAGTATGATCCCTCTTTTGGTATTGTTTTGGGCAGGATCATTGAATTTAATTTCTCCTTGTCCAAAACTGCTTTTAGAAAAGGTATACAAATAACCCTGGCTTTGTGTAACAGAATTCATGTTTTTCTCTCCTCTGTAAAGTACACCTGATCTACTTTGTATAGCTCAAACTGGCGAAAAACTCTGTGAGCTTGCTCCAGAGATAGTTGATTTGAAGGGAGGTGTTTTATTTTCACCATTTTATAATGACTTCAGAAAAACAATTATTAAATTTTGAAAGAGGTAATACTTTCCCTTATCTAAAGTTAAAAGCCTTTAATTAAAATACTTAGATATTATCTACAAAATAGGGATTTCAGGTCATTTAATATAAAAAATATTTAATATTCATGAAGTCAGACTAAGATAAAATCCTACCCAGAAACACGTCATTGCGAGACCTTTAAAGAAGGTCGTGGGAATGACATAGAGAGTTTAAATGTATTAGAATTACTACCAAGATTTTAAAATTAGATTAAAAACAAGAAGAGGTTCGCTTGGAAGATACAATTACGAAAGGCCAGATTCAATCCTTAATTAATGGATTGTTTCTGCAGCCAACTCTTAAAGAAGATTCAAATATCATCTCATTGACCAGTAATGAGCTTGCCGATATATCTTTAAAAATCAGCAAGTATATAAGAACTGAACAGCAGATAGATAAATTATTGGGAAATGCAGTCAGCCTTTTAGGAAGTGCCGGCATTGCAGAAAGAGTTTTATTATTCCAGCTAAATAGCGATAATTCTAAAGCTTTGTTAACACAGTACTGGGAAAGTCCATATGTTTCCAAATTTAATCCGATTGATTTTGAATTAGATTTGCCTGACCTGCCTCTATTAAAAATATTCAATACAAACTCAAGGAATTCATTCCAGATAGAAGATGTCTCAGAATATCTTGGACTGCCAAACTACATTTTAAGAAACAAGCTTAAGGCACTATTTCTCAAACTTAAAAGCAAATCTCTATTAGTTACAACAGGAAGTTCAGACAATATTAAAATTATACTTAATCTTCAGTTCTGTACAAGAAACATAATATGGAGCAATGAAATAGAAAAAGTTATACAATCTGTAATTAACCAGTTGGCAATTGCAATTCAAAGCCATTCAGACAAAAAGAAAAAAGAAAATCTTCAAAGGAATATAACTGAACTTCAGGAAAGTGCGATAAAAGAACAGGAAGAGATGCTTTGCCGCTTTGCAAGCGACTTACATGATCTCCCCTGCAGCATAATTCCAAGTTTAAAGCTTGCAATTAAAAATAAAGATCTGGAAGAATGTGGAAGGCTTGTAGATGAAGTTCACAGCAGTTTAAGACAACTTATTAATGAATATATAGTTCCTGATATAAACCTCCTTGGTTTTGTAAACACTATTTATCAGTTTATTAACGGATTTAAAAAAACATTTAAGGGTAAAGTTATTCTTGAACTGCCTGATGAGGAAATAAACATTCCTCATAAAAAAGCTACTGAATTTTTTAAAGTAATAAGAGAATGGTTTTGTAACATAGAAAAACATTCTAATGCTGATCTTGTGGAATTCAAGCTGAAGAAACCCAATGATTATTGTTTTTTAATTACAATTTCCGACAACGGAAAAGGATTTGACACAAACGATCCCAGAAACCTGGGTTATGGAATATTGAATATAAAAAAAAGGCTTTCAGAAACAAATTCAAAATTTGAAATTAAAAGTGAAGTAAATAATGGGGCAACTTTAAAGATACAGACCACTATGGATTAGAATTAATAAGACATGTCATTCCCTGGCTCGACCAGGGAATCCAGGCAAGACGGCTACTGATACTGGATTCCCGCGAAAGCGGGAATGACACATTCTATTTAAAAATCATTTTCAAGATAATTATGTTAGAATACTTACGTTATGGCATATTTTATCGTAGGAATCCAAGTATTCAGCGGAATAGCATTAATTACTCTTATACTTCTCCACGCAGCTAAAGGAGAAGGACTTGGTGGAATTGGCAGCTCTGCAAATCTATTTACAGGAGCTTCTCAAGCTGAAGCTGGTTTAGACAAAGTTACATGGATAGCAGCAACAGTATTTATGTTTTCATCTGCACTGGTTGGCTGGGGAATTATCAAGTTTTAGGTTACTGAGATTTTTAATGAGTTCACTGCTTTCAGACAATTCTGGGTTAACAGTAATAAGAAGACTATCATTGGTGATACCATGCTTAGAAATATTCTTAAGTAATATCTCTAAGGATTCTAATTCTTGTAAATTTGCACCTCCTTCTGTTTGAGCACTTTTGCATATCTGTACTATTTTCAGGAGCTGCTGTCCTATCATTTTTTGCGTATCTTTTGATTCGAATTTTAAGAACTCAATAGCCTGTTTTACCAGATCTACTATTACAGCAATTATTTGGACTTTTTCTTCTTTTTCCAAATCTCCCGATTGTAAGTCACTTACAAATTTATTTAACAGCATCATACATCCTGAAAGTGAGCTGGCTGTAGGATGTATGAATTGGATTTTTTCTTCTTTTTTATCGAAGCACTCAATAAAACCTTTTATTAGTGAATAATTCAGAGTTGTACAAAAATCAAGCTCTACAAGTCCTTCTCTTATCATTGCATCTATCTCTGTACAAATTTCTTTTAATTCCTTTATAAGACGTGCTAATTCTCTTTTTGAAAGAGAAAAAATACGCCCGGATAAATATAACTCTTTAATTTCATTAGCAAGTTTATTAATTAATTTCCGTACACTTGCATTTCTTATAGCCGAATCTTTTTCATCCCTCAAACCTTTTAAAAAATCTACAGCGCCAGATAAGCTAAAAAGTGAAACTCTTGAAAGAGTAAAATTAGATTCATCTTGATTTCTTCTAGGAGTAAAGCTATCAAATCTATCTGTATTCTCAGAAGAAGGTGATATTTGAGTATCATTTTGTCTCTGAGACAAATCAGACGCTCTATCAAAAGAATTGTTGGAAACTTCTATATTGTTAACACCCATAATCCCACCTATTACTAATACATATAAAGAAATTAAAGAATTAACTTTGACAAGGAATTATAATATTCATATGACTCTTAAACAAAGTTTAACCAAAGCAAAACTAATTGATAATGTAGAACTCGGGAAAGATTATTATGTAAGTTGGTTTCATATTCCAGAACTTACGAAAAACATAAATCCCGGTCAGTTTGTAATGATGGAGTCCGGACAATATCTCTTAAGACCTTTCAGCGTATATGAAACAAAAGGGGATAGTGCCGGGTTCCTTTATCGGGTAATCGGTGGCGGAACCAGCTTTCTTAGTAGACTAAAAATCGGAAATGAAGTTTTAATACATGGACCGCTTGGCAGGGGTTTTACATATCCACAGAATAAAAACAAATCAATTTTAATCGTGGCCGGCGGAATAGGAATAGCTACTTTTCCACTTGTAGCAAGAATAGCATCTGAAAATGGGTACAAAATAAAGACTTTATTTGGGGCAAGAAGTAAAAATGATCTTGTCTGCACAGAAGAATTGAAAAAATATGGAGAAGTAGAATCTATAACTGACGATGGCAGCTCTGGAAGAAAAGGCCTTGTTACTGAACTGTTAACAACTGAATTAATTAAAAACAAAGATCAGGAAGTTTTTGTATGCGGTCCAACCCCAATGTTAAAGAGTGTTATAAAAGTTTGTAATGAATTTGGAGTCATAGCACAGGTATCTTTTGAAGAATATATGGCCTGTGGCTATGGAGTATGCATGTCCTGTGTAATCAAAACAAACGACAAATATCTTAGAACCTGTGTTGATGGTCCTGTTATGAGGTCTGATATTGTCGCTGTGTAAAATTAACTGATGCTATGTCACTTCTTAGTAGCCAATTCTTTATCAATCTTCTGTAAAAACTGTTGCATTACGCTTATTAACTCGTTCAGTTCAAATATTTTTAATAAGTTATCAGATCCGTTTAAACCTTCGATTGGTTTTAAAATTTCTTTTACATTTTCATCAATTATATTTTTTGCACCAAGTGATTCAAAAGAAACTGTTTGATTGTTTTCCAGCCTAATTAATGCTGAATGCCCTACTTCCTGAACTGGATCAAGATAGTTAAACATTCCTGAAATTACAACTTTACTACTAATGTGTTCAGCACTTAAATCAATTTCACGTCCTGAACTTAAAATATATTTTCTATTTGAAAAAATTGCTTTACGCATAGTTAGTATATTTTACTACAGAAGAAACACTTACTGAACAATCTGTACTGTTTTTTACTTCTTTAAACCTTTTTTTGGAGAGCTCAACATATTTCTTCTCTATATCAATTCCTATAAATCTTCTGTTAAGCCTATAGGCAGCGATTCCAGTAGTACAACTACCGCAAAATGGATCAAGTATTAAATCTCCTTCTTTTGTACTTGCAAGGATAATTCTATTTAAGAGATCAACTGGTTTTTGAGCAGGATGTTTACCAAATTCTTTTTCATTTTTTTTTGGTGAAGTTAGTGCCCAGACAGAGCGCATTTGCATCTTTGGTCTTTTTAATTTATCTTCTGACCAGATACCATTTTTCATTAATTTATAATTAAAATAGTGCTTGGATTTCTTATCCTTTTTTGCCCATAGAAGGGTTTCATGGCTGGATGTAAAATACCTGCAGCTTATATTTGGTGGAGCATTTGGTTTAAACCAGCATATGTCATTCAGCAGCTGAAATTTCAATAATTGCAAAACATAACCGCATAAATAAATAGAATGATAGGTACCACTAATCCATATAGTTCCTGTTGGTTTTAAAACTCTTTTGCATTCAGTAAGCCACTTTTTATGGAACTCGAAATCTTTTTCAACACCTTTGCTTATATCCCACTTCCCTTTATTTACAGATGCTCTTTTACCTGAATGACAGGTAAACCCATTATTTGAAAGAAGATAAGGGGGATCTGCAAAAATACAATCGAAGGTATTTTCATCATAGTTTTTTAGTACATCCAGACAATCTCCTAAGTAGAGTTTATATCTATCTTCAATTTCAAAAATAGGTTTATTCATAAGTTGATAGTTTTTAGTATATCTGATTAAGCTGTCCTGGCAATGAAGTGAAGCGAAATCATCTGTTTGGCTGACAGGCTATCTCTATTTGGTTGCCAGACTGCAATACAGGGTACAAAGTAAGCAGGTAAATATGAGATTTAGGGATAGCTCTATTGTTGGATTTTTTGAGAATAAGGCCGAAATAACTAATTAAGGGGATGTTCTTATCTTTGTTAAAACCTTGAAAGAAAGCAATTTAAAAACCAGTAATGAAATAAAAATCATTGATGAAAAATTGTTCGATGATGGTTTATCTATTGAAGTGAACGTACCCATTGATGATTCGGTTAAATTATATTTAAAAGAAATTGGAAAAGTGTCTTTGTTACGGCCGCTTGAAGAATTAGAAATTTCAAAATTAATTACTGCTGGTGGAAGTGGTGCCAACGCAGCAAAAAGAAAATTGATACAGGCAAATCTAAGACTTGTAGTTTCAATTGCCAAAAGATATTTAGGCAGAGGGCTTAATTTCCTTGATTTAATTCAGGAAGGAAATATTGGACTTATGAAAGCTGCTGAAAAATTTGATGGTGAAAGAGGTTTTAAGTTTTCAACCTATGCAACCTGGTGGATAAAACAATCTATTACAAGAGCAATTGCAGATAAAGCTCACACTATTAGAGTCCCTGTTCATATGGTAGAAAATCTTTACAGACTTCGTAGAATCAGCAATGATCTCACAAATCAATTAAACAGAAAACCTACTGATGATGAGCTTGCTGTTGCAATGAAAGTTACAAAAGACAGGCTTGATGAAATACTAAAAGCAATTAAAGAGCCAATTTCACTGGAAATGCCTGTTGGAAAAGAAGAAGATGTAAAACTCTCTGATTTTATAGAAGATGAAACAGTCTTAAAGCCTGAAGAACATGTATTAAACGAATTTTTAAAGACTGATCTAAATAAAGCACTTGAAGAATTAAATGAAAGAGAAAGACATTTAATTAATTTACGATTTGGACTTGAAGATGGTCAGCAAAGATCTTTAGACGAAGTAAGCAGGCTTTTTCAAATACCACGCGAACGGGCCAGGCAGATAGAATTTAAAGCATTAAGAAAATTAAGACATCCTATCAGAAGCGGGAAGCTAAGAGATTATTTGGAAGATGACAAATAGAAGCGCGATTAATCGCGCTTCTACTGATAGGCATTTACCTTAATAGACTTAAATGTTTGCCCGTCACTGTATAAAACAGTCCTAATACCTATTACACCTACATGATGTTTTTTCCTTTTATCTAACTGCATTTCATAACTTATAACACCAGGTTCAAAAAAATGACTTACAAAATGAGCATTTTTAATTTGTTTTCTGTACCTTCCACGTTCTTTCCTTGGATAAAGTATATCTGCAATAACATTCGCTTCTTTTTCTGAAGTCATCTCTTTTTTAACTTTATCTCCTCTTGGTCTTGCTGCTTCAGAAAATGATTTGCCATCTCTGTAAATAGCCTCTACCTGCCAGCCATATAAAGGGAAATTATATGTTTTCTTACCAGAGAAATTTCTATTGCTTTCAGAAAATTGTTTTGATGATAATTCACTGCCGTATTGTCTTTGATTTTCTTTTACACTATTTCCAAGTCTTGCTTGTGCAGGGCATGCAAAAAGAAATAGAGAAACAAGAACATAAAGAAGTAATCTCATAACGTTAACAGATTGCCATGTTGCTGAGGAGTTTACCCTGAGCAAAGCGTGAGGGCAGCTCCTCGCAATGACGTGATTCGATATCAATTTTGTGAGATTCTTCGTCGCTTTGCTCCTCAGAATGACAAATATCTCCTCATGCTTCATGTTTCCCTTTAGCCCAGACGCCAACACTAAAAATATAAGCATAACAAGCAAATGCAATTAACATGCCAATATACCAATTTGGTTTTTGAATTGAACCTGTGATTTCAGCTACTTTAGCAATCAATGGTCCAACTACTGCTCCTCCAATAATTGCAGTACAAAGTATTCCTGAAACTATTCCGGAATATTCTTTTTTATATGACTCAATTGCTAAACCATAAATAGATGGAAACATGATTGAAATAAAAAAACCAATCATTGGAAATGCCCACAAAACAATCGTTAAATTTTTTGCAAATATTGCACAGGCAAGTGAAGCAGCAGCACCGGAAATATAAATTTTAATTGCTCTCTTTGTCGGTGTTCTATCTAAAACAAAGCTTCCCAATAATCTACCAAGAAGTAATCCCAGCCAGTAATTGGCAATGGTTGAATTTTTTATAGCCTCTGCATTTGTTCCTAAAACATTTGTAACTTTATGGATGTCTTCCAGGAATAAACTAATATTATTTGCAACACCTACTTCTACCCCTACATAAAGAAAAATTGCAAGCGCATACATAATCATAATCGGATCTTTTAGAAGAATTACAAAGCTTTTCTGTGACTTCTGCTCTTTAGTGCTGGAAGCTTTTTCTTCAGGATATTTTGGAAATGCCAGACAAAACAACATTACTATCGAAACGATTGTAAAAATCCAGTAAGTATAATTCCATTCCAATCCTCTCAATTTAACAAAAGTAACTACATGAGGAGCAATATACGATCCAACTCCAAATAGCACCATAAACAAAGTAAGATTTCGTGAATATTTCTCCGGGTTGCTTACTTCTTTAACAAGCGGGTTTGCAGAAACCTGAATAGCAGTAATGCCAACACCGCAGATAAACATTGCAATCATATTTGAATAATATCCCGGTACACTTGCAAACATTAATACGCCAATTGTCGTAATTAAAGAACCGAAAATTAAAGTAAACTTTGTCCCGGATTTGTTTATCAAAACCCCAAATGGGACAGAAGTAAGTCCATAGGCAATAAAAAAAACTGATGCTAGAAAGCTAGATGCAGAGCCACTTACATGATAGGTCTCTTTAATCTTTGGAACGATTGCCCCGGCTACATTTGTAATAGCACCAAAAGTTAAATAAGCAAATGCAAGTGCTATTAAAAGAAAGAAGTAATTGTTCTTGGTTTTGATCATTTTTTATATAACGTGAAATAACTGCTACGCAGATTATTTCACTATTTCTATACAAAACTCTCCGACGTTCAGGTTTGCACTAAGCAAACCTTCTCTTATATAACAATAAATTACGTTATTATATAAACTTTATAAATATATCATGATGATACTTAACGTAAAATAAAAAACAGAAAAAAGTTACTGTCTAATTAATCTACTCTTTTAATAATTGCAGCAATTGCTCGTCCGCGACCAATACAAAGAACAGCAAGACCTATATTTAAATCCTGCCTTTCAAGTTCATGAAGAAGAGTAACAACCAATCTTGCACCACTTGCTCCCAGAGGATGTCCAAGAGCTAAAGCACCACCATTTACGTTTGTTTTGCTAAGAGGAATTTTTGCTCCTTCAGCAGTTGCTAAAACTACAGGAGCAAATGCTTCATTTATTTCAAAGAGATCAATATCATTTATAGTTAGATTTGCTTTCCTTAATACTTTTTCCACTGCATCAATTGTAGCTGTAAGCTGCAACTCTTCTCCACCTGCTACATCAGCAGAATCTTCAATTGCTATAATTTCTGCCCTAGGCTCTAAACCATATGTATTAAGTGCATCTTCGCTTGCAAGCAAAAGGGCCGCTGCACCATCCGATTCTAAACTTGCATGAGCCGGGGTTACAATGCCCCATTTTTGAGGTAGTCTTTCAAGTGTTCCATGATTAGATAGTCGTATACCATCATCCTGGTCAAATACTCTTCCCTTGCCTGTTTCCACAGCCACTATTTCACGGGCAAATCTTCCTTCTTCTCTTGCTCTATGAGCTTTTTCATGACTATCTATTGTAAATTGATTTAATTCTCTAGAAGTCAATTTATACTGGTCAGCAATTAAACCGGCAGATACTCCCATGGGCACAAGTGGATGTTTTGGATGTCTTGTACGCTTTGCCGCTTTAGCTCCTTGGGTTAAAACTTTTAGCATATTTCTTAAGCTGATTGGAGGGGGTAAAAAATCAGATCCCATTCCAACGCGCTCCGGTGACATTGATTCAACACCACCAGCAACTGCAAGATCAAAATCACCTTTAGCAATATGAGCTTCCAGATCCCACATAGCCTGCATTGATGATCCACATAAAAAATTAACAGTATTTCCTGAAACCTTTGGAGAAAGAGCTATCTTTGCAATATCGCCACCGATATCCCCGCCCTGCTCGCCGGTTTGAGCAGCACAACCAAAGGTTAATTTTTTTATAGCTGTCCTATCTTTTAAACCTGCTCTCAAAGCAAGAGCATCTACCACTGTTACGCCAAGATCGACTGGATGAACACCGGATAATTTCCCAGGCTTTCCTGTCCATGGCATATACCAATGTTTTGCAGGCTTAGACTTTGTAGCCTGAGGAGTTCTAAGAGCTCCTGCAATATAAACTTGTCTAATTTGTGTACCTGACATTTTTCTAATTGCTCCTTATAATATTCCAAATCTTTCTAAAAGAGGTGCCCAGAAGTCTGATTGAGCCATACTTACAAATCGTTGAATTTGTTTATCGGCTTTTATAAAAGACAAACGCAATCTTTCAAAATATTCAGGGGTTCTTTCTCTTACAGCAAATTCCGGATCGTGTGAATTATCAATAAATCTTTCTGCTTCTTTTGCTATAGATTTCTTTGTAGTAGGAAGCCATCCTACATGTCTAAATCCCTTTTCTATTCCAAATTTTTCACGTATTTTTTTTGAATAATCATTTTTATCAAAATTTTGTTTTCTTACAGGTTTTTTTGATAAATCTATTTCAGATACATTACCGTTAATTACTTCAGCTAAAAATAGATAAAGTTGGTCTCTAGGTACAACAGCATGTGCAAACCCTACTTCTTTGGCATCACTTGCAGTAAGCTTAGGTGCTTTTAAAGGATTTCTTGTATTGCAAATCATTGCTTTTGCTAATTGTTTTCCAACAACTTCCGGGAAATATTCTGTCCCCATCCATTCAGGAATTAATCCAATACCTACTTCAGGAAATGCTATATAGCTTTCTTCATCCACCATAACTCTATAATCACAGGCTGTAGCTAATTCTGCGCCTCCGCCGACTGCAGAACCATCGATTAAGGCTAATGTTGGAAGTTCATAGTTACGAATCATCTGCATAACTCTTTTTCCCATTAAAACAAATTCTCTTAATTTATCAGGATCATCTTTAACACTCTCTGCATAATTTAAATCAGCTCCGGAACTAAATATTCCTCCTCCTTGATCTTTAAATACAACTGCTTTTGCGCCTCTTCCTTTTAATTCCTGTAATGCCTGTTCTATTCCTCTAAGCATTTCAGGGCTAATTGAATTTTGCATTTGCTGAAGATGCTGAATATGCAGTCTTCCAAGTTCTACAAAACCAATTCCATCCTGGATATAGCTTCTAACACCAGAGGTATTTTCTTCTGCCATTAAACCACCCGGTAAAGCTATTCCTGATTTATCTCCAACAGGTTCTTCTTTTAAATTAGTTCTAATAAGATTGGCTGCTTCAGCAACACCTATCCTTTGCATAAGCTCAAATGGTCCTTCATTCCATTTAAATCCCTGCTTACACGCTATTTCTATGTCATGTACACTTGCAAGCTCTTCATTAGCAATTTCTGCTGCTATAGCCATATATGCAGCTTTAAGTCTATTACTGATTGCTTCTCTTCTAAGCTCATGTCTATCCTGTTCAACAACAACTGTTTCACCCAATTCATATGGTTCAATTACAAATGGATAAATCAAATTATCTTTATTAACTTCTACTTTCTTTAAGTATGCATTTACTATTCCAAGTTGTGTTGTTGCTTTGTCTTTAACTTCCAGCACTCTTTTTGCCGGCTGAAAGAATGAACCTAATCTGGCATGGTTTTCAACAATAGAAGCGTACAATCTCTTTTGGTTTAACCTTCCGGCTACAGTAATAAGCAGTCCTTTTTTCTTATCAAAAAGTTCTCCTAACAGCTTTTCTCCTTTTCTTCCCATTTTACTTGCGGTTTCAATTTGGGCATCTAAATCTTCTATCTTTTCATATGTTCCAGCCTCATCATTAAAAAGTTCTAGTTTTGGAGCTTCATGAAATTGAGTTTGTGCTTTTTTAGTTTTTACCCCAATCTGCTTTTCGTAAAAAGTCTCAAGAAAAACCCTATCAATAAAATCTGGACTCTCCAGTCCTTCATCTGCAATTTTTGCAGCTTCATTTAAAACACCGACAAGTATTCTATTTGCAACAGCGCCAGGCGTATCTTTCCATACAACTATTGGCTGCTTGTTCATGGCATATGCAAGCTGTCTCATAGCTTCTATAACTTCCAGGCTTGTTTTTTCAGTAGCTATAATTTCTACGAGAGGATTTCTATCAGCAGGATAGAAAAAGTGAAAACCAACTACATTTTCCGGATTATCTACTTTTTCTGCAATTTCACTTAATCTTAAAGAAGATGTATTTGATGCAAGTATTGAACCTTTCTTAAGTGCAAGATCAAAAAATTCAAATGCATTTTGTTTAAAAGGTAAAAGCTCTGGACCTGCTTCTATAAGCAAGGTAGCTTCACCATATCCTTTCCTTATTCTGCTGTCAGTAATAGCGCCTTCTAAAAATTCTCCTACAACTCTTTCTGCTTCAGCTCTTTCTCTTTTATGGGCTTCAGCAATTTGTGCAAATGGTTCTCTTTGATTAAAAACAATTGGTGCACCAATCAATCCTGCTCTATTAATATGTCTTTGTTGTGCTGATGAAAGCTTGTGTACTTTAACTGCTTTTGCCTGAGTTACGACTACATTATGTCTGGATGTTTCCAAATCTCCCAAATTTATATCTTGCCGCAATGTACCAGAACCTGCTTTAGTAGTAGCGTTAACGATACCTTCACCCATGGTTCCACGGGCTCCCAGAACTACTGCTTTATTTTGTCCTTGAAACTGTGAAAATCGTTTAACTCCGCCTAGAAAAGAGAGGCTGCTTAATTTTTCATCAAAGGTGCTTATTGTATTTGACATAATAATAATTTTAAGCTACTAGTAAGCTTTCCTTTAAATCTTCATTCCCGGCCCTTGCAAGACTTCTATATAACTCTGATGGACAATTGCCACCATTAAACATAGATTCTTCGCTTGTTCTTTGTTCTCTTAATTTATCCTCTGCAGCTTTAATATAAGCATTTGCTATTTTATCCGGATAAAGTTCTTTCCCTGGAAGAAGCCCTTTTAAAAACATTGGTCTTTTTTCATAAACCATATTATCAACAAATTGCTGCAGAGCCATTATTTTATGGGCATAAGGATTTTTATCTTCTGCTTTTAGTTCTTTTTCTTTTTGCCTTAAATCTCTTAGTTTTAACATAACAGCAGAAGTTTGATACAAATCTATTACTTCATCAGCAAAAGCAATTAACTCTTTTTGCTTTAACATTGTTTTTTTACCTGTTACCATGTCAGTAAGTCCCATGGTTTTAATTCTCATAGAAAGTGATTTTGTTTTATTTTGAAGCCAAATCATAGAAGGATAACTTAGCCCACCACTTTCATACTTAAACATAGTTGATTCACGCTTAAGGTGTGTCCATGGATTAGCTCCTCCTTTTAATAAAGGTTTTACACCTACCCCCACCATGTGTTGCTTTAGAGCTTCATTTACACCTTCAACAATAATTGGAACCCACATATCCCGTTTCATAAGTTCAATAGGACACCCTTTCATTAAGCTTTGTCCGCCAAACATTCTTGCTGCTATCTTTGTAACATCTTCTGCTTCTTCCGTAGCAAGTGCTTTTATAGCCGCACATTCAGCAATAATATTCATCTTTGGATATGTATCAATTAGCTTTGATGTAAGTTCTACCGAAGCATCAAGAGCTTCAGTTCTTACTGCCATTTCAGAAATATAGCTTTTTACCTGAGGTAAATCAGCAAGTCTTCCACCATGTTCATCAAATCTTTGTCTTTGAATAGCTTCTAAAACAGCCATATTAAATGCTTCTTTTGCAGCCTCAGCACAGAATGCACCAAAGCCTGCACGGCCTGCATTTAAGCTGTTAAATATAACTTTTGTTCCTTCACCTATATCACCAAGAGTATTTTTTATACCTCGCTCATTTACAGCTGAAATTTCAACATCATGAAACTCAATGTATGCTTGATTACTTCCTCGTATACCACTAAGTTCAAGAGGCTTGGAAATATAAAGTCCTTCTTTCTTTAATTCCTGACGTTTTCTTTCAGTCTCTTCTTCCGTATCTGTAAGCCTAAATGGTAATTCTTTTATAAATACTGTAGGTTTTAATTCTGGTCCTTCATCATCTATCTTTGCAAATATAAGCATGACAGATGATTTGTGGGTATTAGTTATAAAAATTTTGGAGTTAGCCGATGTGGGGCTATTTAAGATATATTTGTCACCAACTTTTTTTGCAATTACTCCGGAATTATTTATAGCATCAGTACCTGAACCTCTTTCTGTAAGTGCAAATGAAACAAGCCCTTCACCTTTTGCTATCTTGGGTAAATAATATCTTTTTTGATCAAAATCACCATAGTATTCAAATGGTTTTGATCCTAATGTACTATGTGCGCTGACTATTCCTGCAATGGTTCCAGAGTAAGTGTGAATAAGTGTTCTTAAAATAGCATCATATTCACGCTGATTAAATCCCATTCCTCCAAATTGTTTTGGGATCTTTAATCGATTCAATCCAAGATCCACCAACCTTTGGTATAACTCAGGTCTAACATACATTTCTTCATCAATCTGAAAAGGATTTACCAGCGCTTTTTCCAGATTACTAAAGTCGATATTTAATTCATCCATCCATGCTTTAACCTCGCTGTCTGGATTTTGAAGCCTTGTTGTTGCAGCTGATTCAGCTGCCGCCCATCCTGCTAAGTTATATTCATATTCTCTTGCTAAGTTTGGGGGAATATCATCTGGAGTCGATCCCAGACCTTTCAGCCAGCTTGGAATGACTGTACTGCTTTGCCTCATTCCACCCGTAACAAGGGCATTATAGGCATTTATTTCTGCTTGTCTCTTAGGGCTTAAATTATTATCGTAGGCAGCAGCAAGAGTATTAAGTCTTAGTACTCCACCTGAAATAGCGTCTGAAATAGGCCCATTGTCTCCATGACCAAGCATGCCACCACTTTTTGCCATTAATTTTTTTACAAGATCACCTTGATCTTGTGGGCCTTTTAAGGTAGCTCCCCCTAGGTAAGTAGGCAGATAAAGTTGTCCTGGGAGATAGGGTCTAAAATTTTGATCTATTTGAGTAACTGACAAAATCTTCTCTCCTTGCTTAGGTTTTAGAGGGACCTTAAAAGCAGTATCTTATTGATTCTTAAATAACAGATTGATGGTTATTCTACTTTTGCCATACAATTGCTTAAAATGTAAATCTCGACCAAATGTCACACAACTTTACAATTATCTTTAACTCACTGGAGCGGCAATCTGAGTAAATTGTTTAAACATCTTGGATGGATTACCATTGCCATCTTTAAACCATTTATTTTCAATGTCTCTTTGTATGCTTAATTCTGCCTCAGCTTCCTTAATATAAGCATTAGCAATGTGTTCAGGATAAAATTCTTTTTTTCCAAATTTAATCAGGCTGTCTTTATATTTCATATTATCAATGAATTGTCTTAAAGCAAGTCTTCTGTGTTCTGAAATATTTTTATCTTTAAGTTTTAAAAGTACTGCAGCAGCCTGGTAAATCTCAATTGCTTTATCTGCAAATGAAAGTAATTCTTTTTGTCTAATCATTGTTTTTGGTCCGTTCAATGCTCCTAATGCCAGTACCATTGCAGAATAGCTTTTTGTTTTTCTTTGTATCCACCACATATCACCAAAACTTAAACCACCACTTTCATAGATTAGTCTTGAGAGCATAAGTTTTACAAGAGCAACAGGATTTGTAGAAGCTTTTAAAGCCAGCTTTGCTCCAACTCCTACCATATGTTGTTTAAGAGCTTCATTAACACCTTCTACAATTAATGGAACCCACATATCACGCATGATAAGCTCGATTGGATAACCTTTCATCAGACTCTGCCCACCAAAAATTCTTGCTGCAATAGTAGAAATTGTCCAGGCTTCTTCTGTAGAAATAGCTTTCACTGCACCACATTCAGCAATAATATTCATATGAGGATAAGTGTCAATTAATTTTGTTGTAAGTTCTACTACAGCATCAAGCGCCTCTGTTTTAATTGCCATTTCTGAAATATATTTTTTAACCTGAGGCATATCAGCTAACCTGCCGCCAAACTCATCAAATCTTTTTCTTTGAATAGACTCAAGCACAGCCATATGAAATGCTGTCTTGGAAGCCTCTGCACAAAAGGATCCAAAGCCTGCACGCCCTGCATTAAGGCTGTTAAATATAACCTTTGTTCCTTCACCTACGCCACCTAAAATATTACTTACACCATGATCATTTACAGCAGGGATCTCAAGATTATGAAATTCCATATAAGCCTGATTACTGCCTCTAATACCACTAAGCTTTAATGGCTTTGAAATATATAATCCTTCTTTTTTAAGTGCCTTTCTTTTTCTATCAAGTTCTTCCATAGAATCAGTTAATCTAAATGGTAACTCCTTAAGAAATACTGTAGGGCTTAATTCTTTACCATCATCAATCTTTGCAAATATAAGCATTACGCTGGCTCTGTGTAAATTTGTTATATAAACTTTGGAGCCATTTACAATATATTTTTTACCATCCGGTGAAGGTTTAGCAATAGTAGCTGCGTTGCTAATGGCATCTGTTCCAGAACCTCTTTCTGTAAGTGCAAACGAAACAAGTCCTTCACCTCTTGAAACTTTAGACATGTAATATTTCTTTTGTTCAAGGTCGCCGTAATATTCAAAAGGCTTTGAACCAAGTGTGCTATGTGCACTTACCATTCCTGAAAGTGTTCCGGAATAAGTATGAATAAGAGAACGAATCACTCTGTCATATTGTCTTTGATTAAAACCAAGCCCACCAAATTCTTTTGGAACCTTCAACCTGCAGAGTCCAAGATCTCTCATTCGCTCAAGAAGTTCTGGTTTGACATAAATCTCCTCATCGATTTCAAAAGGATTAACAAGAGCTTCTTTTAAATTTTCAAACTTAAGGTTTAGATTATTCATCCATTCTTTAACGTTAGAGTTTGGATTCTGGAGCTTTGAAAGAACAAGATTATTACTTGCTGTCCATCGGGCTAAATTATATTCATATTCTTTTTTTAAATCTTTTGCAATATCATCAGATGAAGAACCATATCCTTCAAGCCAACTTTTAACAATATTTTCTTTTAATCTTAGTGAATAATTAACAAGCTCTATATATGCACTTATTCTTTTTTCTTCTTCGGAATCTAATTTATTTTCACTGGCTTTTTGTAACCAATTTAATCTTAAAACTCCTCCGGATGTTGCCTCTTGAATAATCCCGTTTTGTCCGGTGCCAAGCATGCCACCGCTTTTTTTCATTAGCTTTTTTACAATGGCATCCTGGTTTTCACTATTGGACGAATCAGCAATACCGCCTAAATAATCAGGCAAATAAAGTTGTCCGGGAGCATAAAAATTTAATTCTGGATCAAGGTCTGCCATGCTTTTATTATTCCCTTTATTAGTTAGTATAAACTGTCTTGCTTTAAATATCTGAGTATTATTTGTAACACGTCATTGGAGTCCATCTCAAAACTCTTATAGGGGAAGTTTGCATTTTGTCACATAAATATTGATTGAAAAACAAAATGTCATTCCGGGCTTGACCCGGAATCCAGGCTGTTACACAATGGCGTACTTATCTGGATTCCCATTTTCATGGGAATGACAATTGACCTTATGTTGAAAAAATCAGTTAAGCTCATAGTAGGATTTTTGAGATATGCTCTTGCGAGGAGCAAAAGCGACGAAGCAATGACATTACTTTGTAGAATTACTATTCAAAGCTTTTTATCTAAATCAACTTCAAATCAATTTCAGGAATATCTTTTATAACTCTATCTTCACATGCGGCATCTGTTACAGCACTTGCTACTGCTGATGCAACTTTTTTATTAAATATGCTTGGAATAATATAGTTTTCATTTAATTCATAGTCATGAACCATTGATGCAATAGCTTTTGCTGCTGCATATTTCATTTTTTCAGTAACTGTAGTGGCATGACTGTCAAGAAGTCCTCTAAAGAAACCGGGGAAACAAAGAACGTTGTTTATTTGATTTGGATAGTCGGAACGACCGGTTGCCATGACCTTTACATATGGTTTTGCAAGCTCGGGCTTGATTTCAGGATCGGGATTTGAAAGTGCAAAGACTATGGGATCTTTTGCCATCGATTTTACATCATCTGCTGTAATTAAATTTGGACCGGATACACCCACAAATACATCTGCACCTTTTATAACATCTGAAATAATTCCTTTTTGTTTATTTGGATTTGTAAGCTGCGCAAGTTCTTCTTTTGCAATATTCATTTCTTTTCTGCCCATATAAATGGCACCGTTTCTATCCGTAACAATTATATTTCTAATTCCTGCATAAAGAAGCATTTTTGCACATGAAACACCAGCAGCACCTGCGCCGGTTATTACTACTTCAAGGTCTTCAAATTTTTTATTTACAACTTTTGAAGCATTTAAAAGAGCAGACAGAACAACTACTGCTGTTCCATGCTGATCATCATGAAAAACCGGAATATCCAGTTCATTCTGTAATTTTCTTTCTATCTCAAAACATTTTGGAGCAGCAATATCTTCCAGATTAATCCCGCCAAAACCCGGAGCAATTGCTTTTACAGCCTGTACAATTTCATCCGGTGACTGCGTACTTAAGCAAATTGGGTATGCATCAATATCTGCAAGCATTTTAAATAGCATTGCTTTGCCTTCCATAACAGGCATACCTGCATACGGTCCAATATTTCCAAGTCCAAGAACTGCAGATCCATCAGTAATTACAGCTACAGAATTTCCTTTAATAGTGAGATTATATGCAAGCTTTGGATCCTGATGGATTGTTCTGCAGACTTCTGCAACACCAGGTGTATAAACCACTGAAAGATCCTTGTAATTATTTATTTCTTTTTTCAATTTAACAGCAATTTTTCCGCCAATGTGGGTGTTATAGACTTCATTTTGAACATCAATAATATGAGTACCGGGTAAATCATGTAACTTTGAAATAATTTCTCTTGCCTGAATAGTAGTGGCTGTAAAATAAACTTCTCTACTAACAAAACTCTGGTTACTTTCAATTACTTTAATATCGCCTATGTGCCCACCGCAGTTATTTATTATTTGTGCAATCTCGGAAAATGTTCCGCTTGGAGAATTTAATTTAATACAGTAGACCTGAGGATTAAACAAAGAAGGAGCTAAAACATTTAATTCTTTTTGCTTTATTGCCATCTTAACCTCGTTTTTATTTATAATAAACCCCGAACTACTTTTATTAGTTTAATCTAAAGCTGCTTTAACATTTTCATTAAGTCCAAATTTTTAATCATTAATTAATGTTCCTTAGTAGAGGCATAATTAACTGTGTACCTCTGACATAACATAACAATTTAAACAAAATCTCATAAATGCTAAAATGCATACATAATTATGAATAACTCATTGGTTTTAAATTTTTTAATAACAATCTTATTTTTTCTAACAAATATATTGCCTGCTATATCAGTTGATAATGTAAATGAAAATGTTAAACCAATAAATCAAGAAAAAAGTTTAGTCCCTCAAGATACTAATGCAAAAAGTGAATTTAACCCAAAGCCGGCAAGTGCAAGTCTTTATAACCTGGGACTAAAAAGCTATGAACAGGGAGATGCAAAATCAGCAATTAGTTTTTTCAGAAGAGCAATAGATCTCGATCCTGAATTTGTTGATGCTTACTATAATTTAGGTGCAATATTCAAGAAACAAAAAAACTTTTCGCTTGCAATTGATGCCTTCCAAAAAGCTTATAACATTAATAATGAAGACTATGAAACAGCATTTGAGCTGGCTTCATGTTACTTCGAAGAAAGAAACTACCAGGGCGCAAAAAAATATTTCTCAATAATTCCACAAAACTTTCCAAAATATAATGAAGCAAAACAAAAGATGGATCTGTCAACCCAATATCTTGCTGCTATAAATAATCAGGGTTCAGCAAGTGGTGGCACAGCTGTCATTCCAAAAGAATCTCAAGCTCAGCTTTTAACAGATACCCTTACAAAAGCAGTGGGTGGCGGGCTTGAAACCCAACCCGAGAATCCCAACCCTGCGACTGCTGAACAACCTAGTCAACCTCAAACCCCGGAAGCCGCTGTAGCTCCTGTACTTAATGACCAGGCACAACTTCTTGTAAATAATCTTGCAAAGCCATCAAAAGAAGACCTTACAACACCCATTAAAACAATTACTGCTAATTTCAATGGTCCTACTGGAATTGCAAAAGATAGTAAAAATAATCTCTACATTGGAAATTTTGCAAATGACAGAATAGAAAGAATTACAAGCGACGGAAAAAGAGAAGTGTTCTTTGAAAAAAACGGGATTAAAGGACCTGTTGGTTTAGCAATTGATAAAGATGATAATCTCTATGTGGCAAATTACAGCAGTGATTCAATAATTAAAATAACTCAGAATAAAGAAGTCTCCTTCATATCAAACAAAGTGATAAGACCTTATTATTTGCTCTATGATCTACTTTCAAATAAGCTTTTTGCAACTATACAGGGAAATGATTCTCTTGTAGAGATAAACACAAGCCCGGATTCAAAACAACCAATAACAGCCAGATAGATAATGAAACAACTAAACGTCAGCCCTCTAAAAAATATAATCAAAATAACCCTTTCAGTACCTCCTGACAAATCCATTTCTCACAGAGCAATAATTATCGGTTCAATTGCAAATGGTAGAACTGAAATTAAAAATCTTTTAGCCAGTGAGGATTGTTTAAACACACTGAAAATAATGCAGCAGCTTGGTGTTGAAATAAGCAGCTACAACAATTTTGAAACTGTAACTGTTTATGGGAAAGGATTACATTCACTTATAGAACCAAAAAACATTTTAAACTGCGGTAACTCAGGAACCACTATTAGACTGCTTTGTGGACTTTTAAGCGGACAGAGTTTTTTGTCCGTACTTACAGGAGATGATTCTTTAATTACCAGACCAATGGAAAGAGTAATTGAACCTTTAACATTAATGGGAGCAAAACTTTTTGGTAGAGAACATAATACAAAAGTACCTGTTGTAATTACTCCGGGGATATTACATGGGATCAGTTATGAAATGCCTATTAGTAGTGCACAGGTTAAGTCTGCAATTATGCTTGCCGGTATTCAGGCAAAAGGTGAAACGAAAATAATTGAAAAAGAAAAATCAAGAGATCATACAGAACGTATGTTATCCGCATTCGGTGCAAAAATAAAATCAGACAAAAACGAAATCATAATTGGCTCTGAACAAAGCCTTGAAGCTCAGAGTTTATGTATCCCCGGTGACATTTCATCTGCAGCATTTTTTATAGCTGCTTGTGCCATAATTCCAGGCTCTGAAATGGTTCTGCAGAAAGTATCAGTAAATCCTACAAGAGCTGGAATAATAACGGTCTTAAAAAAAATGGGTGTAAAAATAGAAAGTACAAATAAAAAAGAGGCTTCAGGAGAACCGATTGCTGATTTGTTTATAAGCTCAGGTGATCTGACTGCCGCAGAAGTAAAAGGAAGTAATATACCGCTTTTAATAGATGAGATTCCGATTTTATGTATAGTAATGGCACAGGCAAAAGGAAAGTCTATTATCAAAGATGCAAGGGAACTGCGTTTTAAAGAATCAGACAGAATAAAAACAATGGTACAGGTTCTAAGAAAATTAGGCATAGAAGTAACCGAGCTTGAAGATGGTTTGGAAATCATTGGCTTAGGCGGTGAACCATTTAAGATAGATCATTCTATAGAGTGGCCAAGGCATTTTGATCACAGAATAGCTATGTCTATTGCAATTGCTGCACTTAAAGCAAATGAACCGATTCAAATTCCTGGAGCGGAATGGATAAGCACATCATTCCCAAATTTTGAAAAATTAATTAATCAAATCCAGATGGCTGTGGTGTAGGTTTATGGGAATAACGAATCTGAATCTTCTTTTTTAATTTCTTTTAGTACTACTTCAAATTCTCTATCTCCACTTCCGATTCTTCCATCAGTTGTAAATGTTCTTTTTCCACCAACCTTCATTCCTTCTACAACTTTTCCAAGGAACGGTAAATCAGGATCTTTTCTACCACCTATTGTAACGGTAGAATCTCCTTCTTTACCTGTTGTTATGTTTCTCCAGTGAACTACTACTGTTTCCCCTGATTCTGCTTCAGGACCTCTTTTTGGAATGAATGTATCCTTAATTGTATCGCTGCGTACATCTTCATCCAGACTTAATTCAAATTCAGAACTTGATGATTCATCTAAAGGTGGCGAGTCAAAGTCGTCAAGGTCATCAAGAATGCTTTCTTCTTCAGCAGCAGGTTTTACTTCCACTTCAAATTCTCTATCTCCAGCTCCAACTCCATCAGTTTTAAATGTTCTTTTTCCACCGACATTCATCCCTTTTACAGCGTCTCCAAGAAATGGTAAATTTTCATCTTGGTTACCATCTATTGTAATAGTAGAATTCCCGTCGATACCAGTTTCTAAGTTTTTCCAGTGAACTACTACTGTTTGACCTGATTTTATTTCAGGACCGCTTCCTTCAACCACATCCCTAATTGTTCCACTGAGCACTGCTTCATCTAGTTCAAAAGGACTTCTTGTTGGCAACTTAGCTTCTACAGGGCTTGCTGCATCTTCTTCCAGAGGAGGGAAGTCAAATTCTGAACCTGAGACTGATGCAGGCTCTAAAGGATCTATACCTAAGTCTAAGTCACTACTTGAACCTCCTTCTCCAAGAGCGTCATCTTCTTCCTCAACTACACTAGGTCTTCTTGCGGGGGAAGGCACACTACGATCCTCACGTATTGATCTTAAACCAGAAAGATCAGTAGGAGCTGCACCGGCCTCTTCTAAAATTCTTATGAGCGCTCTAAGAGAATCTTTAGTACCAGATTTGATCTCTGATAAATCCTGAAATCCCTCTAATATTCCTTCCAGAATATCTCGCTCACAACCCATAAGAAGTGCAATTCTAAAAGCCTTATTTGCTTCATGTGCGGCTTCCGCACTGCCATCTGCTCCATAAGCATTTTTTACTATGGCACATGCTGCCCTTCTTTTTATATCAGGCTCAGAATCAGGATCCTTTATAAACTCAGCTAGATCTTTTACTAATTCAGTTCCAGTTTTACCACTGATAAGGACTTGATCAAGTGATGAATCACCGGAACCCCAATTCCATGGTAACCAGCTTGACCAACCTCTTGTAGCTGCTGGGGGTGGAATTGCTGGAGTCGGAGCTAGTGTGGGCGGAACTGCTGTGGGTGGAATTGGAACTGCTGTGGGTGGAATTGGAACTGCTGTGGGTGCTGCTACAGTTGTACTACCGCCTTCCGATGGCGGCATAAAGGCAGCTCCAGCAAGAATGGTACCAAATATTCCAACCCCGGCAAGTGCCCATCTAAGATTAATATATGGAAATATTTGAGTTGTAGATCCAATCCCTTTATAAGCTCCTCCAAATCCCAATAAAGCACATACCAGGCCGACTGCAATACTACCGACATTGGCGCCGGCCCTTTGACCTAAAGATTGTGGATTAGCAGTTACGCCTGGTAACGTTGTTGACACTTTCTTTCTTTTTTCTCCTTAATAGCTATACAAAGAACAAAACTGCTCTATTTTGATATTAAACATTAAAGGTTAATAAAGAAAGCCTTTACCTTCAGATAAACATTAAATTTGCTTAATTTTCTTAATTTATTTAAGCAAATAACCTCATATTACTACTCTCAGGCTAGAAATTTTGAACCTTGCCTGGTGCCTCTTTTAATCAGTTCAGCTTCGATCATCCTTAAAATCTGTTGCTTATTTCTTTTTCCACTATCCTGCTCAGCCCATTTTGGGGCAATAAGTTCACCTGGTTTTGCTTCTGCAAAAAGCCTATGAATAACTACTTTTGGTGAAAGCATTTCAAGAAAATCACAAACCAGATTTATATATTCTTCAAGTTCAAGAGCTTTAAAAAGTCCTTCAGAATATTGTTTTTCAATCTTTGTTTTTTCAAGAACTAAAAGTTGGTGAATTTTAACTGCATCAACCGGAGAATCAGCAAGCTTTTGCATCGTCTCATGAAACATTTCTTTTGTTTCACCGGGTAACCCAAAGATAGTGTGTGCACAAACAATCAAATTTCTTTTTTTTGCCCGCTGAAGAGCATCAAAAAAATCATCCTGCGTATGTGCTCTGTTTATAAAATCCAAAGTTTTGTCATGAACTGTCTGTAGTCCAATATCCAGCCATATTTCAACCTTTTCTTTATAGGTTTCAATTAGATCCAGAATCTCATCAGACAGACAATCCGGTCTTGTGCCGATAGCTAAAACTACCACATCAGGATGTGATATTGCATCATCGTAGATTTCTTTTAATTTATCAATCGGAGCATATGTATTTGTAAATGATTGGAGATAAGAGATAAACTTATTTGCTCCAAATCTTTTTGAAAAAAGTTTTATACCATCTTCAAGCTGTTTGGAGATAGGATCGTTTATATCAAATGCTCCTGCACTACTACCATCGGCAGTACAAAATGTACATCCTCCAAATGCTTTTTTACCATCACGATTCGGGCAGTCTAAATTTGCTTCAAGTGTAATTCTTTGAACCCTGGTGCCAAAGCGGTTTTTTAGATATGAACTTAAGCTGTAATATACAGTATTATTTTGAAGGTTTGGTTTTAATATTGTTTCCTGCATAATGATATTATAAGCGAAGGATGTTCTGACTAAGAAATATCCTGAGCGCCAAGAAGGAAAAGGAAAAATGGTAATAGCTTAATTTTAAGCGAAAGATGTCCAAAGCGACATCTTGAGTGCTGTCACATGAAGGAGTAAAATAGCGAGGCGTCTGCGTAGCAGCGCCGAAGCGTTATAAAAAATGGTTAAATATAAAGATTACTACGAGATTTTAGGAGTTTCCCGCAGTGCAACTGAAAAGGAAATAAAAATAGCATTCAGGAAATTAGCACGGAAATATCATCCCGATGCAAATAAGAATAATAAAGATGCTGAAGAAAAATTTAAAGAAATAAATGAAGCTTATGAGGTCCTGGGTGACTCTGACAAAAGAAGAAAATATGATACTTTAGGAAACAATTTTAGAGGTGGCAGTGATTTTACACCGCCGCCTGGATTTGATTTTAATTTTGACTTTTCAAAAGGATTTACCCAAACTCAGGATTCACCGTTTAGTGATTTTTTTGAGATCCTCTTTGGAGAAGCATTAAAGGGCAGATCATCTCCCTTTCAGGAAACTTTTACACAGACGCATGCACGCCCACAGACAAAACGACGCGGTGAAGATCAGTCTATTGATTTGCATTTATCTCTGGAAGAGACTTACAGAGGTACTACAAGAAAAATAGATATCAATGTCCCGGAGCGCGAATCAAAAAGACTTGAAGTGAAAATTCCTCCAAATGTCAGAGAAAACTCAAAAATTAGGATGGCTGGCGAAGGACTTCCCGGAAGAAATGGAGGAGCAGCGGGTGATTTATATATGATAGTCAAATTAAAATCGCATCCATTCTTTAAAGTTGAGGGTGATGATATTAATTCAGAAATTTCAATTACACCGGCAGAAGCAGTTTTAGGAAGTGAAATAGAGATTCCTACCATAGATACTCCCGTAAAAATGATTGTGCCTCCGGGTACACAAAACGACAAAGTTTTAAGGCTGAGAGGAAAAGGATTGCCACATCAAAAAAGAGAAGGACGTGGAGATCATTTTGTAAAAGTAAAAATAAATATTCCAACAATAACCACTGATGAAGAAAAAAGGCTATATCAGGAATTAGCAAAGTTGCAAAAAAAGAAAAATAATTCTACAAAATAATTTAATTAACCTATTTGAAATAGATAAGTGCTGTGAAAAAAAGGAAAAATCTCGAAGGGATTTTCCAGTACAAATAATAAAAAATTTATTAAATTATCTCTTGGTTTACCTATAGCTTGAAATCTGGATGTTATATGGGATTTTTAAGGCAATTTATTTGCTTGATATAATCTAAAGCTGACTATTTCAGTCTGAATTGTAGGGATAGATCCCTGGACAATTGATCTAATAGTTCTTATTATAGTCAAGTAATTTGTATATATCTGAGTAAAAAGGTCGGATTAATGTCTATAGACGTAAAAGATTCAACTTCAAAAGCATACCCACCGCCATATCCTGGCCAGAATGGAAATGGTGGAAAGACAAATCTTTCTGCTGAAGAAACATTTAAAGAAACAAGAAAGAAATTTACTGTTGTTGGCGGAAGTATTGCCGGGGTTTCAGGAATTGGAATTCTTCTTGGAGCATTAAAGTATGGAAAAACTTTTCCAGCTAAATGTCTAGAAGTTATTGGTGATGGTTTTGGTTCTATTGCAGCAGTTCTTACACCAGCTTCCATAATTGGAAATGAAGTTAAAAATTACTATTCACTAAAAGAAGGAAAAAACGGAAGCAATGGTAAAGGCAAAGAAGAAAATCATATATTTGATGATTGGAGAGAAGGCTTATATCGCACATGCAGCTTAGGTTTTACCCCTTTTATATTTGAACCATTTATAAACCCTGAAAAATTTGGGAAATCAATCTTTCATAAGATTGCAACTGTAGCTAATATACCGAATCTGCTTTTTAGTGGTTATGCCTGGGGGGCAGGAAATTTTCAAGCTCTTCTTGCCTGGAGTTTAAGGAAAAAAGAACAGATTCAAGCTCGTAACGTAAGGGGGAGTGAATCTGCTGAAGTCCATAATAAAAGAGCTGAAGAATATAACAGGCTTTACCAAGGCTGTAAGAGAATGGCAGTTATAGGAAGTATTGCCAATCCTACACTTCAAGGGTTACGACAATGGGCAGATTCAATGAATTTTATGTTTGGTGATATGTCAGCTGGTGAATTTTTTGAAAGACCTTGTCTTGGTATTAGTAGGCTGGTCAGTTTGGGTGTTGGCTTACCTGAATTATTTGCAAAAGGGGTTGATTCAGTGGTAAGAGTCTGCAAAGAAAGAGAAAATTTAAAGCCGGCATTGCCACAGTTTGCAGGAAAAGGGATTGATAATTTTGCTAATTGGCTTGAGCCAAGAGTATCTGATACTAACCACCCATTAAGTTCTATCAGGCACTATGCAGAAATTTTATTTCATACATTAAGTCCGCTTTCTATGTTTGCACTGTTTGCACCACTATTAGATGAGCCATATCAAAATGAAGAGATTCAAGCACGTGGTGGACTACCTGCATTCCTGGATAAAGTAATCGGAAGATACGGAAAAATTCTTATGGTTGTGTTTAACGGATTATATGTAACACTGGGAAGATTACCTCAGACATTTATTGAATGTGCTTATTTTGGCAAAAAATTAGTAACAGGCAAAAAAGCAACGGTAGAAGAAATGGAAGCTTACAAAAAGAAAATTTGTAACTCAGGTGTTGTAACTTCTATTTCTGATGTTGCAAAGAACTGTATAAATTACCTTGTCCCTGATTGGTATGTGAAAGATTCTGACGGTAGTCTAACCTATAACTATGAAAATGAAAATGAACATGGCTATTTAACCTATAATCAAATTCAAGCTAAGTACAGTTTTGAGCAGGCACAGGAATATTTTAAAGAGACATTTACTAAAGATAAAGAGGATGTAATAGTTAGATACTGTTTGGATTATGTGGTAAGAGATGCCAAACAAGGTAAACATGATCTTTCATCAGGTGATTTAGCTGACATTGAAAAATTAATTAGAGATAAAGTTAATTACAAAATTAACCCGGAATTAAAACTAAAAAGAAAAGTAAAGCTTCCGTTTATTGGTTCTGAATTTTTAGCTACTTATATCTTCAAACTGTTTGATCTGAAAACAATGTTTGAATCTATAGACTTTAAATCAAGCCACCATGACATGACTACTGCATACGATAATCTTGAAAGGAAAATATCATTTGATGAGCAGGAAGGAAATATAGTATTTGCAAAATGTACTGTAAGCGGTCTTAGAAACACTTTAAACCGTGCTGCTGATGTCTGGCACAATATGGCAGCTTAGTTTAACCAGCTCCCAGAGCAGTAATAACTTTTTCAAAGTGTTCCTGCGGATAAGCACCTAAAACCTTTACGCCATTGACTGAAAATCCTGGTGTCCCATTAAACCCAAGTGAGTTTGCCTGAGTAGCATCTGCTTTAACCTGGGCTTCAACTTCAGGACTATTTCTATCTGCATTAAACTTTTGCATATTTAAGCCAAGCTCTTTTGCAATCTGAACATACAGCGCTTCGCCGATCTCTCCCTGTTTTTCAAAAAGTTTGTCATGGAATTCATAAAACTTTCCCTGTTTTCCTGCAGCTACAGCAGCTTTTGCGGCAGGCATTGCTTCTGGATGAAATGGAAGTGGTAAGTTTTTATAAACATACATTAAATTGTCGCCATATTTTTGTTTAAGTCCATGAAGAGTATCTGCACCCCGTTTTGAAAATGGGCACTGGAAGTCACTAAACACAACAATCATTATCTTTGCATTTTTATTTCCAAATACAGGGGTGTCACCCAGATCCACGTTGACTTTATCTGCAAGTTGTTGTTTAAATTTTTCTTCCTCACTTGGCTGAGCCTGTGGTGGTGGTGGTGGTGGGACTTTGGCTGCATCAGCCAAAGTAGGGCCTTTCTTTGACCCATTAGCTAAAAGATTTAAGACTAACACTGCAACTAAAGTTATGATGAGTAACTTTTTTGTTTCATTTCCCATTTCCATATAAATCACTTCTCCGGTTATTTGTTTTTTAGCTTCAGACAATCTAAAGCTTTTTTTGATCGATACTTTTTACAGAATCGGATTTGTCTGCTTAAGATGAAATAAACCCATTAAACTGTAAAACGAAACTGTTCTGGTATACAAGACTATTTTAGGTGAAAAATGTTCTTTTTGCATAACGTATAGACTTTCTGTTACCATGCTGAGACAAGCAGTAGCTTCTGTCTGGTAATTTTTTCCCTTAAGCAGATTTGTTGGGTAAATCGGATAAATCCTTTATATGTAAATGCGCAAATAGTTAAATCTCCAGGATGATAATTATCTAATTTACTTTATGTATAATTATCCCATGTCTATAGAAAATACCATTAAAGTTAAAAAAGAAGAAGGTACTGAAGCTATATATCAGTTCTTAGTCACAGTAGCTGAACTAAAAGAATCTAGTGGTCAGCTGACAAAATGGATTGATGATCATGATATTCTGCTGTATGAATTTGAAGGTGAAATTAAAGCTATCAGTAACATCTGCCGTCACTTTGGGGGACCTGTAGGTTATCACAAAGCAAAAAAAGGTGTTTTTACTTGTCTGTGGCATAACTGGCAGTATTCATGCAAAGATGGTTCAAACCTGACTCATTGCGGATTGTCTTTAAGAAACTATGATGTAAAAGTAATTGATGAGAAAATTTATATTAATTTATTAGGATAACTCTTATGAAAAAATTATACACTTTATCACTTACTTGTAGCAGAGAAATGGACTGCCCCAAAGAAATAGTAATGTGGAATTACTATGACCATGAACACTTAATTGGAACACATTACAAGCTCTATGATCATGCTCGTGTAATTGCTGAAAAAGAGGACTGGGCGTTAGTTTATAGGAGTAAGAAAACTCCTTTTTTGCCATTGTGGACTGGTGGGCTTGCTCTTCAGAGGATGGAAGGCAATGTAATGAAAACAACTCATCAGGATTTAATTGGTTTTCTCCTTGAGATGGAAGTTAAATTTGATGATTTGTCAAATGAACGTTCTCGCATGACAGTAACTTATAAAATTGATGTACATCCAATCTTTAAAATCTTTGAATTCTTTTTTAAAAAAGCTTTTACTTATTGGTTTCATGCAACATGGGAAGAAGATGCTCCTATGAGATTACGCCGTTGGAAGGTTCATAAGCTTGGGTTTAAAGATTTTTCCGGAATTGATTATATAAATAAAAAGTTACCAAAGCCAGGAAAACTAAATTATTCAAAATATGAATTTAAAGCTCCAGTTAAAAGTTTTTCCACAATTAACACCCATGATGGAATAGAGCGTCCATTTGCTTCAAGTATTGAAATAGGCTACAACGATTGAAATGCATAATTTGCAGTTCAAATAATCAAGAATTGATGTTTAAAAATATCAAAGACCTTGAATATGAAACATATAAACCTGTTGATTATCTCATTTGCAAAAGATGTAGATTGATTTCACAGCATCCATTGCCGGAATCAGATCTTTTGCCAACTTTTTATCCTGATGAATATAGAAATTATTTACCGCAGAAAGAAAATCTTTTTTCCACGCTAAAGAAAGTTCAGTTTAAATCACTGACCTCAAAAGTCACAAAGTACATAAATAATAAAGAAGCGAAAATTCTTGAAATCGGTTTTGGCAATGGACAACTGCTTTTATCATTGGAAGAAAATGGCTATAGGCACTTATATGGAACAGATTTTACAGACAGAGTTTTTTCAAGTTTAAAGAATAAAGAAATTAAATTACAAATTTCAAATGTGGAAGAATCAATTCCGTTTAATGAAAAATTTGATTTGATAATAATGAATAACGTAATTGAACATTTTATAGATCCTGTGAAAGTCTTAATTAATTGCAAAAACAATTTGTCAAAAGATGGAAAAGTTCTTTTAATTACCCCAAATTCAAACGCTTTGGAGTTTTCAATCTTTAAGAATTACTGGGCAGGTTTTCATGCACCAAGACATACATTCCTGTTCAACAATAGAAATATAAAGATGCTGGGGGATAAGCTTGGATTTTCAAAAATAGAAGTTGAGCCCATGACAGATCCAGGACAAATCTCAATCTCTATTCAAAACATCTTCCAAAATACCACTGCTACAAAAACGAGATTACAAAACGGAATGTCATGGTATTTAACCCCGCTAAGTTTATTTTGTGCTCCGATAGCTGTCCTTGAAAATGTAATTGGCAGAAGTACAAGTATGATGTGTATTTTAAAATAGTTTAGATAGTAATAAGCCTATACCAAACCCAATAAGAGCACCAATTATTACTGCAGGAAATAAAGCTAGAAGAGCAGGAACAAAACTAAGTTTACAGAAACATAGTATTCCAAAACCAATAGCTCCAATAGCAGTTGTTCCTGCTGCTACATAACCTCTAACAGGATTATCTATTACACTTTTCCCAAAATCAACCAGAAATGGACAAGTATTCCCAAGGACTAAACAGGTTTGAAATAAAGCTGGATGATCCTCGGAAAATTCTATCGCTTGTCTTGCTCCAGCAGGAAGATCACTTCTAATTGCATCTAAAAATCCAGTTTCTCTTATAAGTTCAATATTATTAGAAATTAATAATATTTCATCTGTAGTAATATCGTTTACACCAAAATTTTCAGTAGTAATTGCTCTTACAAATAAATGTGCAAGTGAATCTGCAAGCGTTGAATCCCTGGCTCTAAGTCTTAAAAATGCTTCAAGCCTGGGGTCGTTAATATCATTTCTAATCGCATCTAACAATCCACTTTCCTGTAACAAGCCTATATTATTGACAATTAAATCTAATTCGTCTCTATTTAAATTTTGTATATTAACACGCTCTGAGGAAGTCCCTAGTCTTACAATTAAGACTGCAAGTTCAGGGTTCTCTACACTAACTCGTGCAAGTGGCAGAGTTCTAGGATCAGATACTACTTCTATAACCTGTTGAGTTGTACTTTGTACCTGTCTAAGAAAAGCTTCTGTACTGGATAAAAAGTCATCGGTGCTAGGAACAGTAGAATCGGTACTTTCAGGGGTTCTTCTCCCTGAAGATAATTGTCCTGAAACAGGCGTAGATGGAGCTTTTACAGGTTGTGGTTCCGGCGGCATAAATTATTAAATCCCAGAATAAGGGATTCCAATATATATATAAAGAGACTCGCTATCTTAAATTTGATAGAAGCTAAATTTAATTCAATAATTATTGAACAATCTTTAAATTTCTTAATCAACTAATAACCTTGAACACCTTGTTTAAGGCTTTCAGTCTCATGCAATGAAGTAATTACTTTCTCTACTTTCTGAATCAAACCGTCAATCCCATTCTTTGTCTCAGCAGAGACAAAAACAGGAGAAAAATCATTAAAGTGGTTTGCAACCTTTTTAGGATCAATTTCGGGAGCTAAGTCAACCTTGTTAAAAATATAAATTTTAGGTTTATTTGAAACTTCTAAATCTTTTAAAATATCTTCAACTACTTTTATTTTTAATTCATACAAAGAATCGCTAATATCAATTACATGCAAAAGCAAATCAGCATCAATGATTTCACTAAGAGTAGATTTAAATGCATCAATTAAATCAGGTGGTAAGTCCTGAATAAATCCAATAGTATCTGATAGTAAAGCAATTTTCCCGGAAGATGGTAAATAAAGTTTTCCTACAGTGGTTTCCAAAGTAGCAAAAAGCTTATCTGCCACATAAACTCCCTTTTTTGTAATCGTATTTAATAAAGTACTTTTCCCGGCATTTGTATAGCCTACCAGTGAAACTGTTTTTAAATCCTTACTTCTTCTTTGATTTCTATGATTAGCCTGTACCAGGTCATAGTGTTCTAATTTTTCTTTTATTTTTTGTTCACGTCTTCTCAAGTGACGTTTCATAATCTGGAGATTTGTCTCGCCAATACCACGTGTCCCGATACCACCACCCTGACGAGTCAGTTCCAGACCCATTCCATAGATTCTTGGACCCATGTGTCTTATAGCAGCAAGTTCAATTTGCATTTTTGCTTCTACACTTTTTGCATGTTTGTCAAATATCTTTAAAATCAAATCAACCCTATCCCATACTTCTACATCTTCTTTTTTGCAGATTTCATTCAGGTTATAATTCTGCATTGGCTTTAAAAGATTATTCACTATTAAAAGAGTTGCTTTTATTTTCTTGTTTTCCTCTAAAATCTCTTTGAGCTTGCCAGAGCCAATATATGTTTTATAATCAGGCATGCTTTTTTTCTGAATAACTTTAACTACAGCGATACCGCCATAAGTTTTAACTAAGCTTTCAAGCTCATCAAGACGCTGTAAACCCTCTTCCTTAGAGATTTCTGAAGAGATAACGTCAACTAAAATTGCTTTCTGTAGCATGAGATTATGGATAAATAAATTTAATACTTTGTACTATATCTGGGTGTAATGATTGATGAACAGGACAAGTATGTGCAACTTTTTCAAGCTTTTTCTTTTGTTCATCTGTAAGTCCTGCTGGCATACAGATTTCTAAAACTATCTTCCCGATTCTTCTTGGATTTTCAATCATATGTTTTTCAGCTCGGAAACTGGCACCTTCAAGTTTTATGTTATCTCGCTTGGCTACTATACCCATAATTGTCATCATGCAGGAGCCAAGAGCTGCCACAAGTAAATCTGTAGGAGAGAAACGTACTCCTTTACCCTGATTATCGGCTGGGGCATCAGTTTCAATAATTGATTGGGATGGACCGTGAGTAAGTTTTACTCTCAGATCACCTTCATATTGTCCTTTAATTTCAACGGTCATATTAGAATTATAGCGTAAAGTAGGCATTATGATTTAAAATATCTTCAGAGGAAAAGATGTCATCATTCAAAGCAGCTTGGATTCAGGGAAAATCACAGGGCAATTTTAATAAAAATTTAAAATATTACTCTGAGAAAATAACAACTGCTGCAAAAAATAACATAAAATTAATTGTTCTGCCAGAACTTTTTTTATGGGATTATTTCCCGATTACAGAAGATAAAAAGCACTTTGATAATGCAATTGAAATAAAATCAGATGCAATAAAACATTTTCAACTCCTTGCAAAGAATCTAAAAGTAGTTTTAACTCTCCCAATATTTGAGAAACGTACAGAAGGCATTTATCACAACAGTTGTTTAATTATTGAAAACAACGGAGAAATAATCGGGCATTATAGAAAGATGCATATTCCGGATGATCCGGGTTTTTATGAAAAGTATTATTTTACACCAGGAGATTTAGGATTCATAGTTACAAAAACATCTATTGGAAATATTGGTGTTTTAATCTGCTGGGATCAGTGGTTTCCTGAAGCAGCAAGGATTACAGCTCTTAAGGGAGCTGATATTTTAATTTACCCTACTGCAATTGGCTGGGATGATAATGAGTCATGTGATGGCTTGCCACGACAAGCCCTGAATAATGAACAGGTTGAGGCATGGACTACAATAATGCGCTCTCATGCAATTGCAAATGGTATTTATGTTATGGCTGTAAACCGGATGGGACAAGAAGGACATTTAAATTTCTGGGGACATTCCTTTTTGGCAAATCCATATGGTTCTTTAGTTAAACAGGATAAAACAAATGAAATTATTTCAGATGTAGAAGTTGATTTTTCAAAGACAAAGGAATGCAGGCAAACATGGCCTTTTTTGAGAGATAGAAGAATAGATAGTTATCAAAGTTTGTTAAAATACTCAGATGAAAACTAAACAAAAAAACCAAAATCCTCAATTCTCAACTCTTAATTCTCAATTCCTTCGTAGATATCCGGCAGAGTGGGAAAACCAGTGTGCTACCTGGCTTTCATGGCCTCATAATGAAAAGGAATGGGGGAAAGAAAGACTACAGAGAATACGAGGATTTTACATTGAATTAATTAATAAAATCTTGCAATTCCAGGATGTAAATCTTATTTTTGCAAATGAAGCGTTGTTGGAAGAGGTATCATCTGATAAACAGTTTGTAAAGGCAATTCATGAATTGCCTCAACGACTAAAAAAAATAATTCTTCCAAACAATGACATCTGGATTAGAGATTATGGTCCATTTTTTATGGAAACTTGTAGAGGCAGGGTTACCCTGCCTCTACTAATTGATTTTGAATTTAATGCATGGGGAGGGAAATTCCCTCCCTGGGATTTAGACAATAATATTCCTAAAGAGATCGCTTTTTCTCTAGAGTATGAAATCGAATCGTACCCAATAATCATGGAAGGTGGTTCTCTGGAGTTCTCCGGAGATGGCTTAATTCTAACAACTGAACAATGTCTTTTAAATAAAAACAGAAACTCGACTTTAAGTAAAACTAATATTGAAAACATTTTAAAATCTGCTTTTAATATTGAAGAAATAATCTGGTTAAAACAAGGACTGGAAGGGGATCATACAGATGGACACATAGATGATGTAGCTAGATTTATAAGTCCAAGAAAAATTTTAATTTGTAAATCTAATGACAAAAAAGATGGAAATTACGAACATCTGAATGAAAGCATTGAATATTTAAAAAAATGGACTCATTCAAAAAAAGGATATAAGCTGGAAGTTATAGAACTGCCTATGCCGGATCGTATGGAAATTAAAAATGAAAGACTTCCGAACTCTTATGCAAACTTTATTTTTGTAAATGGCGGAGTAATTATTCCGACATTTAACTGTCCATCTGATAAAACAGCACTTGAAATATTTAAAAAAGTTTTTCCAGACAGAAAAGTGACAGAGATTGATTGTTCACTTTTAATTCAAGAGGGCGGTGGACTCCATTGTATGACAAAGCAGGAGCCACTTATTTAATTTGATGTACAACACTCAAAAAAAACTCTTTATCTTTCTTATGTGTTAGTAACTCAGGTACCTTTTCTTTTTTAACCCACACTGCTTCGGGATTTGCAGGATCAATTGGTTTTAAAGCTTCCTGATTCGTTCTAAACAAAAACATAAACATTGTTTTTAATTCTGATTTATCATCGCTGCCATCCAAACCAATTCTATAGCGTTCATAAGAACCAAGCTCTTTAATCAGCTCAAGTTCATTAATTCCTGACTCTTCATAAATCTCTCTAATGGCTGCCTGTAATTCATTTTCACCTTCATCAATATGTCCTTTTGGTAAAGACCAGGAATTCCCATTTTGACTTACCACAAGGACTAAATTATCTTTGTTTAATACAATACCGCCGGCACTTAATGTCTTTTTCATATCACTTATTTGAAGTTGCTTTCTTTAGTACTAACTCTTAAGACTTTGAATCTTTAACTACTGGTACTTCTTTTTTTAGTAACTCTTTTCCTTTTAGTGAAAACTCACCTGACGATAAAGCTGCAAATACAATGTCAAATGTTTTATCCTTAGAAAATTCATTTGTAACTTTCCAGCCTTTCTCTGTTTCTTTACATGCAAGAGATTCTTTTAATTTTCTTCCATCAACGTAATTCTCTTGAACAAAAACCAGAACTGCACCCTTATAATCTGCCTGCCCAATAATATAGATTGAGATTATCTTCTCGGCATCTGACTTACTCTCTTCCAAAACCTTTTTATTTTTAAAAAGTGTTTTTATCTTTTGCTTATCAGTATCTGTAAAATTGTCACTAATCCAATCAAGATCTCCTGACCTGTTTGCCGAAAAAACTGATGCGATTGCATTTTCTACAGTACTTCTGTCAACGTCTTCTTTTTTTTCAACCATTTGAATCTCTTTTAGAGGACTATACAGTTTTCCCAGAAGAACAGCTTCTGCAAATTCATCAGGTTTCTTATCACGAGGTTTCTCTTTAAGCCATAGGTTTGTTCTTTTAACCCTGAATATTATTTCCCCACTTTCAATAACTTCAGTTTTTTTATCTTTTGCCTGTTTTTGTTCTAAAATTTTACTGGTGGCTTTTTGCAATATATCTTCGGGAGCTTCTGACTTAGCTTCAAATAAAGCACCGTTCATAACAACTAATCCCAAAACTAAAATAATTAAATAGATTTTTTTCATTTTTATATCTCCGCAAACTTAATTGTATAATAAAAATCCGGGTATAATTGGTATTCTGCTAAAATCAAAATCTAATTTCCTAAACAAATGAAAAAAATTGTATTCAGTCTTATAATCCTAATAATTGTAATATCAAGTTATACAAATGCACTAAGTGTAAATAATGATATTTCATGGGAACCCTGGGCTAATTCTGTTTTTGAAAAAGCAAAGAAAGAAAATAAATTTGTAATTCTGGATCTTGAAGCTGTATGGTGTCACTGGTGTCATGTGATGCACGAAGAAACATATAAAGATCCGACTATTGTTGAATTAATTAAATCTCATTTTATCCCTGTTCGTGTAGATCAGGACTCACGTCCTGATCTATCAAATCGTTACAGAGAATATGGTTGGCCTGCCACAATTGTTTTTAATTCAAAAGGAGAAGAAATTATAAAACGTGCGGGATATATTTCATCGGATGAGTTGAAAATTGAATTGCAGAAGATTATTGATGATCCAACCCCGGAAGAATCACCACTGGATATATCAAATATAAAATACTCAAATAATCCCTTTTTATCTGAAGAGCTGAAAAAAGAACTAATTAAAAATCACAAAACAAGTTTTGATCCGGTACTTGGCGGGTTAAAAACGAGACAGAAATATCTGGATAGAGACAGCGTGGAATACTCACTAATAATAGTTAAAAATAATCAAGAAAAAGAAATGGCAAAGAAAACACTTGATGCTGCAATTATGCTGATAGACCCGGTCTGGGGTGGTGTTTATCAGTATTCAACAATGAGCGGCTGGAATTATCCTCACTTTGAAAGACTTGCATCACTTCAAGGTGAATATATGAAAATTTATTCTCTGGCTTATGAAATATTTAAAGATCCAAAATATTTAAAAGCTGCCCAGGATATTTATCAATATACAAAAGAGTTTCTTTCAAGTCCTGACGGTGTTTTTTATGTAAGTCAGGATGCAGATTTAAAACCAGGGGAACACAGCAGTGAATATTTTAATCTGGATGATAATTCAAGACGAAAACTTGGTGTTCCAAGAGTAGATAAGCATATTTATTCAAGCCAGAACGGTCTACTCATAAATGGTTTAGTAACTCTATCCACTGCAGCAAATGAAAAGAAATATTTAGATGATGCTGCTAAAGCAAGTGAATGGATTATTAAACACAGAAGTATAAATGCTGGTTTCTCTCAAACACTAAGCTGGATATTTCGTGATTGGACTTCTCCTGAAACTATTATTAAATCAATCCAGTGGATTCTATCAAACAAAAGCTTGCCGGAGCGCGGTTTCAGACATGATGAAAAAGATGCAGCTGGTCCATATTTAAGTGACACAGTAAACATGGGGCAGGCATTTTTAAGTCTTTATTCCATTACAAAAGATCGTAAGTGGCTGATTTATGCTGAACAAGCTGCAAGATTTATAGAAAGAAACTTTGAGGCTCCAATAGCCGGCTTTGCTACAGCTAAGCCTTCATGCGAAGTCTGTGCAGTACGAAAACCGGATATTCAGGTAGATGAAAATGTTGTATTGGTTAAATTTGCAAGTGAGTTATTTAAATTTGTTAATGATGATAGCTATAGAGAGATTGCAGAACATGGAATGAGGTTTTTAGCTACACCGGAAATTGCTACAAGAACAATTACAGAATCCGGGATATTGATTGCTGATCTGAAGTTGAAAAATTAAGCTATTTGTAATGTAAACCTTACAAGGTTAAAAATGTAACTTTTTAATTATATTTGACTAGCTGAGTTATTCATGGTCAAATAGTTTTAATTAATAAATTTATTTTTTGGAGATTATGTGAAAAAAGTCATCGCTGTAGGTGAATCTATAGGCATAAGAGAACAAGTCCAAAAACGGTTAAAACCTACGCCTGAAGAAATAGCGAGAGCACACTTCCCAGACAATTTAAGAGCTCAAGCGTTGGATGCCAAGCTAAGAAGAACGGGACATCTTGAAGATGGAGAGAAACAAGAATTAAGAGAATATATAAGACAAGGAATGGGAAGGTTTCTTGATATGGTTCTTAGAAATGCACTGGACAGACTATAAATTTAATTCACTCCAATTTTTAGGGACCTCTCTGTGTCGGACACTTGTTTGTACAGAGCCTCTCATTGTACAGGTAGCCCACCCAATCTGATTTGCTAAGTATTCACCAAAATAAGATGCATCTAAAGGGGTCCCGACGATATCACCGTTTGGTCTGGTTTCACCAATTACTTCACCGCCCCTGCCTTGAGACTTATAAATAAAAGCTGAATTAGAATTTGGCCAGTGATCTCTTCCTTGACTGCCATTTATCCTTGGAGTCCTGCCAAATTCTGAAAAGACAGCTACAACTACAGGTAGTCCTCTAGCCTCAATATCACTTATCAATGCAAAAAGTGCTCTATCAAGTTGTGGAAATAATCTCTTTGAATGTGTTTCTATATTGTAATGATGATCAAAATGTCCTGTACTATCATAAGCAACTCTGACACCCCTCTCAATCAGCCTTCTACTTATTAAAAATTGTTCACCAAATGGATTTCTTCCATACATATCCCTGACTCTATCCGGCTCTCTAAATAAATCAAATGCATGTCTCAGTTCTCCTGTCATTTGTGATATTGCATCTTCTCTTACATTTACAAATTGTGTAACTCTTGGAGTATCCGGCAATGTTGAGCCTTCTTCAAAAGCTCTTATCAAGCTAATAATTTCAGACATCCTCCTCTCATCAACCTGTCCACCAAATGGATTTAGGAAGCCTACCTCAGGTACATGCTGCGAGTAAGTAACATTAGATGTCTGCTGGTGCATTGAGCCGGCAAGTGGAGCTATAAACGGAGTAATATTACCATCTACCATTGGTTCATAATACTGAAGAACATAATGTCTGGAATTAGGTGCTCCAGTTCTTTGTAATTGTTTGGTGATTTCTAGAAGGGGTGATGATTTTTTTGCATCCCAGTAGAAACTATCACCATTCCCACTTCGTGAGATTTCATGATTCCCTGTCATCATAAGTGCAGAAGCACTAGGATGTCCTGAATTATTATGTCTAAGATTTCTTATAACTACAGCTTTGTCCATAATTCCTGCAGTAAGCGGTAAATTCTCCGAGATAAAAACACCTTTTGCACTAGTTCTAATTCTCCTAAAAGGGCCTCTAAGACTAGCGTCTGCATCATCTGGCAATGGATCCCATGTCTCTCTTTGGCTTGCACCACCTTGCAAATGAATTGCTATTAATGAGTAACCTGGATCTCTACCTTTTGGATCTAGAGATCTCATATATGTTTCCGGTGGTGCCTCTGCTATATCAGCTGCCATTGCTTCTGAAGTTCCTAAACCAGGAATTCGACTTAGGCATGCAAGTGCTGCTGTTGTTACGCCAATGCCAAGAAAACCTCTTCTGCTCAAAAGCTCTGGATGTGGGGTTCCTTCTTTAACCAGGCGAGAAGAGGGAGATAACTTCTCGACATGAGGATAAAGGCTTGGGTGAGGTCCAGATACTTTTGTTACCATAAGATTAATGTCTTTAAATGCTACAACGATACAAACAACTACTGCTAAAATTATTTTATAATTTTAGATAAGACCTAGATCTTCCAATTAGAAATATTCTAGATCTAAATTAAGAACTTTGTTTATATATTAAGTAAGGCCGCTGTAAGATTATTGTAAGAAAATATGTTTACCACTGGACAGTTAAATAATAAAGGTGATTGCATAGTTTGAATTCTTATATTTTTAGATTAGTTTATTCTTTTGGCAAACCCCGGAGATGCAAAAGCTTGCTACCAACATTTGTGGAAACTGGTGGAACAATTGAAAGTTTCTGGAACTGTACTTGTGTAGAATCTCACCAGCAGCAAAATCAATACAAACTATATGTGGAAATAATTCCTGTGATGCTGGTGATGAGTGTGATGGTTCAGATCTATGCAATGGAATAGAACATTCCTGCCAAACATTTTATCATCCGGATTGCACTTGTGTGCGAGAGTAAAAAGCTGCCTAGTAAAAGTAGTAAGAACCAAAATAGCACAGTTTCAAGGGCAGGTTTATATTCATAAATAACTATCATACTCTTATAGGTGCTTATTTATATTAGAATAGATGTTGGTTTTTTTTGTATTTATAAGGAGAAAATAATGAAAAGTTTTAAATCAATTAAAGTAATAGCACTATGTTTTATATTTCTATTTATATTAATAGGTGTATTTAGCAAAAACAATGCAGCCACTTTTATAGTAACTGATAACAATCCATTTTTCCCAAATGATCAAACCGTTACTGGTCCTGGATTTTTCCCTTTTAGCAACAGTCAGGGAGTTATTACTTTATTTAATCAACAATGCCCGAATCCTGAATTTACATTTGATGGACCAGATTCACTTTTTGGCTCTACACTAGAAATCGGTCCTGCAGCAAATAGTGCTGAAACTGGAAGCAGAGATATTTTAGTTTTTGATATGAATGGAAATGTTTCGCTTGACTTCTTAAATGCTTTTCCACTGGCTGATCCTAATACTATGACTGCTTTTGATCCTTCTATGGGAGATATATTAGGACTTTCATTAGTCCCAGGTCCGGGATTCCCTATGAGTGGTACATTTATGATAACGACAAGCTTTAACTGTGATGATGGAATGTCTACGACTTCATCTACTTCCAGTACTAGTTCATCTTCTGGCTCAACCTCTTCTTCAGGGGGTTCAAGCTCAGGAGGCACATCTTTGACTCCTGTACAAAGTATTGGTGCTGCTATCGGTGATGAACGTTTTGCTAAAGGCTCAATTGATTTAAAAAAACTTCTCAATCCTGCAGGTGCAGTATCTCCATTTTCAGTTAAAGCAACAATTGAAAACTTAAATGGTTCAGTCAATGAATTAATGTCTTTGCAAACTAAATTTGCAGATAACAATATCATGATAGGAATGAGTACCATTCAGGATACATTAAATGAAGTCATAAACAATGACAATGAAGCTATTATGATACTGGAACCGTTTAAAAATACTGATCCATCAATAACTAACGGTGAGTTTACTACTGCTATTACTAAAGCTAAAAAACTAATTACTGAAGCAATGCGAGCTAAAGAACTTATAAAAACAAAACTTGGAAAACTGGAGAAGAAGTAAGAACTAAAATAGCACAGTTTCAAGGACAGATTTATATACCGAAATTAGCTATGGACGGATGATTTCTATACTTTTTTATTTAAAAGTTATTTTAAATAAAGTATTTTACAATGACTTTTAGATAAATTTTTCTGTATTACAAAATTCGATTAACTCCTTTAGTTGTTAAACTTTAACCGGGTTAAAAAATATTTTGAGGTATTATAAAATGAAAAAAATAATAAGTCTGGTTTTAATTTTTGTATTTTTGGTTTCTTTCACTACTAATGGTGTAACTGCTCATGGTATGGGGGGATCTAATAATTCAAGCGGATCGCCATCGGATGCTGATCCAGAATCTCTTCAAACTCTTCAAGAAGTTGAAACAGCTTTAGCTGACGCCAAAACAAAATTAGCTGAGGCAGGATTTTCATTAAAACTTTTACAACAAATTAAAAGATTAGAAGCAAGGCTTATGGATATAGCAATAGATGGTGAAGGTGCTAAACCAACCAAATGTGCTTCAATAGTTGATCAGTCTATACTCAAGACAGATAAATCTATTCAAGAAATCACAAATAATATTTGTCCTGCTACACAAAGATTAGCTTACAGAGGAATGTGTAATCCATTCTTGTCAAACTTCTCAGAATGTGAAGCGAAGGAACATGGACATAGTGGGGGACATGACAATGGCGGACATATGGGAATGATGGGTGGCGATAATTCTGGAGAAACTAATATGGCAAAACCCTGCCTTACTACAGAACAAGCACAGGCTGCAATCTCAGATCTTCAAAGAGTACGCGACAGTTTAGCAAAGATTCAAGGACTAGATGCAAACGCTGATAGTGTACCTGATTTGTGTGTAAAATAATTAAATAATTTAGATAAAAAGTTTATTTACAGCAAAGATTTTCTGTATATGAAAATCTGATTGTCGTAAAGCTTAGTTGGTAAAAGTAGAACACTATATAAAAAAGCTGTCTGGTCAAAGACGTTAGAACTAGAATTAAAGGGGGTCAAGAAAGTATTTATATACCAAAATTAGCTATGGTTGATTAATTCTACTCACAAACATCAGCAATTCCATTTTTATTATTATCGAGTTTAATAAGGCCATCAACTAAATCTGCATCTTCAAGGAAATTATCTATTTTTTCTTTTTCCTTACATGATTCCAGTTGAGTTTCAGTTTGATTGACGCACAAGCTATTGTTGATATTAATTGCAGCATCACGCATATTGCTTACTCCTTTTAAGCGTAAACTACAAAGGCTATCAGGTAATCTTAGCGAAGATCTTATTACTTTAAGTGACTTTGAAAGTTTATCAAATAACATTTCTGTAATATTTTGTTTTCCAAAAACTTCTCTAGCTTCTTTACGTATCGTTCTAGAAACATTGTCTATAGCATTAAGAATATTTTTGAGATCAGGTGCAATGGAGATAGGTTCTTCTCCACTGAATTGTGAATATTGTTCACAGATGTCAATGATTCCATTACCTGATTCATCGATAGTACTCTTAGATTGGATTATAAGGTTATCATCATCTAAAGCTAATAAAGCAACAATGCAAGAAGAACCACATTGAGCACTTCTTAAAGCATTAATTGCCTCAGAAAGTTTTTCAACCTGTTTTGCAAGCTTATTATTACAGTCTGAAGCTGATAAATTAAGAAGCACATACTTTACTAATCTGACTGCACCTTGAAGATTTTTAACTTGCGATTCAGCACTAACAAATGTCTTTGTGGTTGAAATTGACGATATGCTGTTAAGTACATCTTGAAAACTAGTAACTAGAGCAGGTTTACTTGAAGGTGCTCCACTGGTTGAAGAGCTTGAAGAAGAAGTACTACTACAAGAAGCGGTTATGAACTTGTTCAAAGTAGTTATAGAAGAATCACCGTTTAAAGTTGCCTCTAAGTCAGCAGAGTTACCATCTAAGTTAATAGTTACGTGAGGTCCCTTTCCTTTTTCAGGGAATACTTGGATAAATTCACCAGAATTATTTATTTTTCCAAATGCGTGGACAACTTTACCGTCAGATGTAGCAAATTTTAATATAGCTCCTCCATCTGATCCAATATTTAAAAAATCACCAGGTAAAAAATCACCTGCAATATCAGCATTGTAAAAACCACTAAATGAAGGTGAACCACCTTCAACAGTAATTAGTTTTGCTTTTCCATTTACCGTGCCGTCTGCACTTTTTATTAAAATATTATTGTCTGTTGTTAGAGATAAAGTATAAGCGGTAGATGCTGTTAAATCACCTAAATTAAAACTGGATCCAGTTGGTCCATGTGTTTTTTGATCTTCCGGGGCAAAAAAACCTGCTATATGTTGGTTTGCAACTACTATAAAAAGAGGCTTGCTAACTTTTTTACCATCAGAACCAGTTATTATGGACGTACCTATATAAGTTCCATCAAATAAAAAACATATAGCATTACTGTTTTCAATATTGAAAACAAAAGAACTAAAAATAAGAATTAGACTCAATAAAATATTTTTTATATTTATTTTCATGTTAGATTTCTTAGTATTATAACGATTTTAAAGTAAAAAAGCGGGTAGAGGGAATCGAACCCTCGACTAAAGCTTGGAAGGCTTTCGTTTTACCATTAAACTACACCCGCAAATCAGTGGGCAGAGAATCAGAGATCAGAGATTTAGATAAATCAGTCATTATTATAACGTAAGTAAAAATTATTAGATTATTAATTGAAATCCGCTCTTATTCTCTGATAGTAATTACTCACCGCCCTCCTCGCTTATTCTTCGCTTGTTGGGTTTTGCATAGTGCTTCCAATCTGCCATTCATAGCATTATACAGATTTTATCGAGGAAATCGACAAAATCTTTCCTTGCTAACTTTATATTGATAAATAATTACAGCAGCTGAGTAGTTGCCTCTGATACTCTAGTTCTCTGGTTCTCTGAATTGGAGGTTACTATGTCTACACAAACATTAACGGAGGCAAAAATGTCCCATCACGATTTATTGAAAGATCAAGTTGCAATTGTTACAGGTTCAGGCCGTGGAATTGGTCTTTCTATTGCAAAAAAATTAGCAGGTACAGGTGCAACTGCAGTTATAACAGATATTTCGCAGGAGTTTGCAGATAGTGGAGTTAAAGAAATCACAGACTCAGGTTTAAAAGCATCAGGGTTTGTATGTAATGTTACTGATGTTAATAGCATTGAAAAAATGACTGAAGATGTAATGAATAAATTTGGACGTATAGATATTCTTGTAAACAATGCAGGTATTACCAAAGATACTTTGTTTATGAGAATGAAACTGGAAGACTGGAATGCAGTTATAGAAACAAATTTAAATAGTGTTTTTAAAGTAACCCAGTCAGTTATTAAAAATATGTCAAAGGTAAATTATGGACGTATTGTGAATATCGCAAGTGTTATAGGGATTCATGGAAATATGGGTCAGGCAAATTATGCTGCATCAAAAGCAGGAGTAATTGCTCTGACCAAAACAATTGCAAAAGAATATGCTTCCAGAAACGTTACCTGCAATGCAATTGCGCCGGGGTTCATTGATACTGCAATGACTCAAAAATTAAAACCAGAGATGAAAGAACAATATATGAAATTTATTCCACTTGGACGATTTGGATCGCCGGATGATGTTGCAGAATGTGCATATTTTTTCTGCACCGGAGGATCGTACGTTACTGGACAAGTGATTGTGGTAGACGGCGGAATGTTTATGTAATTTTTAACAAATATGTTGAAGGGAGTCTATAGGGGCGTTCCAGTGGAGCGCCTTTCTAGTGCAAATGGAATCGGAAAACAAAACATTAGGAATAAATATTCAGAAAAGTTTTTCTGTATTATTAAAAGATTATTTGCCTAAGAATTTGTTAGACAAAACAAGAGCAAATAAGCCAATCAAGATCATAAGTATTGCCTGTGGAAAATTTATTGAAGCAGAGTGCTTACTTGATTATTTCTCTCCCAATGAAAAACAAATCAAGCTTTATGGAATTGAAATTGATGAAGAACTTTTAAACGATGCAACAAATAGACTTTTAAAAAATAATGGAAGAGATCATATTTTCTTAAAAGCAGGAGATGCATCAAATTTAGAGAATTATAAAGATTGGATAAAGGATAGTTTGTTTGATTTGATTATTGTCAGGCATCCTGAGATTACATTTAATACAGATGTCTTTATGAAAATATTTTCTAATTTTAATAACCTATTGAATAAAAATGGCTATCTCTTTATTACTACACACTATGAGGATGAAAAAAGAGCTTTAAGTTATCTTTTTAAGATTCTAAAATTAAATTCATTAGTAGATATTGAAAATAAAAATCCAGTTTCCTTAAAAAAGGGGGAAGATCTAGTGTTTGCTGATAGATTTTTGTTGATTTCTTCTCAATAAGTAATATAGAGAGCATCTTCTATCAAATCTTTGTCAGCAGGCTCCCATTTTTTTGCTTGGGCGCAATAAAAAATCAATTATGTAAATGCGTTTTCTTGTAACTTATTCTATGATATTCTGAACCAAAGCTAGAAGGACTATGTATTAACGGGGGAGATATGACTAAAGTTATGGACAGGCAAGAAGCGCTAGATAGAGTAAAAAAGGTAGTTTGTTCACAGTTAAGTGTAGATTCAGGTGAAGTAACAGAGTCAGCAAGCTTTACAGCAGACTTAGGTGCAGACTCGCTGGATACAGTTGAGCTGGTAATGGCATTTGAAGAAGAATTTGGGGTTGAAATTCCTGATGAAGAAGCTGAAAAGATTACTACAGTTGGACAAGCTGTTGATTATATTGTTTCACACTCATAATTAAAAAATCTGTTCGAAAATTCTAATAGGGTCAATTCATGAATTGACCCTATTTTGGTATATTGGGATATGTCATTATTCTAACGTTCTTAATTAAAAGGATTTATCTGGTTCATATAGTAAATCCGATCAATTGTAAGAGATGACCTAAGGAAACACAAACTTGTTTTGCGCTGTATAAAAAATGAAAAAAAGGGTTGTTATAACAGGGATGGGATTAATTTGCTCTTTAGGAGAGAGTAAAGAACAGCTTTGGAAAAATCTTATAAATGGGAAATCAGGGATATCAAAAATGGATTTTTTCCCTGATGTAAAAACCTCAAAGGATCTCTGTCGTGTTGGAGCTGTATGTAATGATTTTAAGCCTGAAGATTTTCTTGAACCAAAAGTAATAAGGAGAACAGATAGATTTATTCAACTGGCTTTAAGTGCATCAATTGTTTCAATTAAAGATTCAAAACTTGATATTAGTAACTATCCAACACCTGAAAGAGTTGGTGTAGTTGTTGGAAGTGCAGCAGGTGGGATACTTACTATAATAGAGCAGCACAATATAATAAAAGAAAAAGGACCCGGCAGGGTTAGTCCATTTACAATACCTTCAATGATTGCAAATATGCCGGCCGGTTATATATCGATTTATCACAATGCAAAAGGGCCGCTAAGCTGTACTGTTACGGCATGTGCCACAGGTACGAGCTGTATAGGCGATGCATTTCGTATTATTCAGTCTGGTGGTGCTGATGTAATGTTTGCAGGAGGTTGTGAAGCACCTCTTACAGATGTAAGCATTGCTGCATTTGGTGCTGCAAGAACGTTATCCACTCACTTTAATGATGAACCTGAAAAAGCATCAAGACCTTTTGACAAGGATAGAGATGGATTTGTAATGGGTGAAGGAGCAGGGATTTTAATTCTTGAAGAGTTGGAACATGCTAAAGCACGTGGAGCAAATATTTACTGTGAGCTGGCTGGTTTTGGTGCTACCTCAGATGCTTCTGATATTGTTTCACCTTCTCCTGATGGTGATGGTGCTGCAAGAGCGATTAAGCTTGCTCTTGCAGATGCAGATGTTAAACAGGAAGAAGTTGGTTATATTAATGCTCATGCGACAAGTACTATTGTTGGAGATATTGTTGAAGTAGTAGCCATAAAAAGAGTTTTTGGAGATAGAGTTAAAAAAGGACTTTTACCAGTAAGCTCTACAAAATCAATGCACGGACATCTGCTCGGTGCTACAGGAGCTGTAGAAGCAATTGCCTGTACGATGGCACTTCAAACAAATATTTTACCGCCTACAATTAATCTTGATAATCCCGATCCACAGTGTGATTTAGATTTTATTCCTCATAAATCCCGTAAGGTAAAAGATTTAAATGTAGTAATTTCAAATTCATTTGGCTTTGGCGGGCATAATACGTGTTTGGTGTTTAGGAGGTTATAATAATTCTCATGCAATTATTGACTAAGCCAAACCTGGATAAGCTCTCAAACAAAAGACTTTCAAAAGAAGAAGCGATAGATCTTTACTTAAATGCTGATCTTTTAGAGCTTGGAGCCCTTGCAAATAAAGTCAGACAAAAGCATTGTCCAGATTCAAAACCGGTTACTTTTATAATTGACAGAAATATAAATTATACGAATGTTTGTACTGCGGCATGTCGCTTTTGTGCATTTGCATTTTGGCCTGGCGATAAAAGAACTTATACAAACTCATATGAAATTATCCATGAAAAGACAAAAGAACTTATTAGTCTGGGAGGAACGCAGCTTCTTTTACAGGGAGGTCATAATCCTGAACTTGGAATTGAATACTATGAAGATCTTTTCAAAAGACTAAAAATAGATTTTCCAAATATAACTTTGCATGCACTTTCTCCTTCTGAAATTGATCATATCTGTAATGTCTCAAGGCTTGATACAGAAACTGTTTTACAGAAATTAATAAATGCCGGTTTGAATTCTATTCCCGGCGGTGGTGCTGAAATTTTAGTTGACAGGGTAAGAGATGTTATTTCTCCATTAAAAATAAAATCTGACAGATGGCTTGAAGTTATGGAAGCAGCCCATGGACTAGGTTTGAAAACGACGGCTACCATGATGTTCGGACATGCAGAAACGCCTGAAGAGAGAATTGAGCATATGGACAGAATAAGACAGCTTCAGGATAAAACAGGTGGATTTACTGCATTTATTTCGTGGACATTTCAAAAAGAAAACAATGCTTTGGGTAAAGAATTATCGTCAGGTGATCGTAAAGGCGCGATTAATCGCTCCTCTACGTCTATTGATTATTTACGTACGCTTGCCATTTCCAGAATTTATTTAGATAACATTGTTAATTTTCAGTCTTCATGGGTCACTCAGGGAATAAAAATTGGACAAATTGCACTTGCTTTTGGTGCAAATGATATGGGCGGAACAATGCTTGAAGAAAATGTAGTTTCAGCAGCAGGAACATCATGCCCCACTTCAATGGAAGAAATAATACATGCTATTCATGCTACCGGGAGAGATGCTGCACAAAGGGATACACAGTACAAAGTAATTAAGGTTATTCCAAAGATGTAGAAGCGTAGCATGCTACATTTCTACTGTATAATTTTCCTATGCCTCCGAAAAAACAAAAAATGCGCCTTGATACCTTGCTTTTAGAAAAACAGCTTTTTCCATCCCGTGAACAAGCCAGATCAGCAATTATGCAGGGTGCAATTTTAGTGGATAAAGAGAAAGTAACTAAGCCAGGAACATTTGTAGATTTAAGCAGTGAGGTTACCGTTCTCTTTACTACAAATCCTTATGTAGGTCGTGGAGGAATTAAACTTGAAGGTGCCCTTGGTTATTTTGAAATAAATGTAGTTGACAAAATATGCTTGGATATTGGTACTTCGATAGGTGGATTTACTGACTGTCTTTTAAAGCGTGGAGCAAAAAAAGTTTATGCAGTAGATGTAGGCTATGGGCAGTTTGACTGGGGTTTGAGGAAAGATCCAAAAGTTGCTTTATTTGAAAGAACAAATATTAGATATTTGATGCCTGAAAAAGTTTATAAACAAAATGAACCAAAAGCTACTATTTGTACAGTTGACTTATCTTTTATTTCATTATCAAAAGTTTTTAAACCAGTTATCGATCTTGTCGAAGAAAGCAATGAAACACATATTCTGACTTTGTTTAAACCGCAGTTTGAAGCACTAAAAAGTGAGGTGGGTAAAAAAGGGATTATTAAAGATAAGTCAATTCATGAAGCACTGTTATTAGGCTATGCAGAAAATGTTTTAAATCTTGGCTTGTTTGTAAGAGGGATTACTTATTCACCAATTACGGGTTCTGCTGGTAACATGGAATTTTGGTTTGATCTTACTTTTAATAAGGAGGATGCAGATTTAGTTACTGAAGAAATTATCCATCATGTAATAGAGGAGGCTCACATAAAGTTCAGCAGGGGCAGCAAGTGAAGGTTTTTCTAAATATGAAAAACTGGAATGTCGTAAAGTGAGATTGTAAAAAGCGGAGTGATTTCCGGAGGAAATTATGGAACGGTTAAAAAAAATCGGAATAATTTATAATGCAAGCCGTAAGGAAAACCTTGAGATAGTTGAAAAACTTGAAAAATTTTTACATGGGAAGGGGGTTAGCACCTGGCGGGGACGTACAGGAAGCGAAAAAAATGACTGGGAATTTTTATCAGAGCCTCTGAACTTTGCAATTGTTCTTGGAGGAGATGGAACTCTTTTAGGAACCAGTAGAATTCTTGCTCCAAAGGGGATTCCAATGTTTGGAATAAATACCGGGCATCTTGGTTTTTTAAGTGAAGGTAGAACTGGAAATGTTTTGGAACTTGTTGAAAAGGTTTTAAAGGAAGAATATAGAATTGAAGATCGTGCAATGTTGTGTGGATATATTTTAAGTTCTGATCGCCTGCATAATGAGCAGGGCCCTTTATTTGCTTTAAATGACATTGTAATCAGCAGAGGTATGAGTCATAAGATGATTCACATGACATTAAATGTGGATGAAAAACCTGTTGCTGATTATATAGCTGATGGTTTAATAATTTCTACACCTACAGGATCTACTGCTTATGCACTTTCTGCAGGTGGTGCAGTTATGGATCCTGAAATAAAAGGTATTGAAATAGTGCCAATTTGTGCTCACAGTTTAACCAGCAGGCCACATATCGTTACAGACAGCAGAATTATAACCATTACATTTAACCGCCCGCATGAAGGTACAATATTACAGCTTGACGGACAGGAAAACTTCTCTATTAAAAAGGGAGACAAAATCAGGATAAGCAGGGCAGCGCATACTGCAAAACTAATTAGATTACTTGGGGATGAAAGTGATTTCTACTGGACTATAAGACAGAAATTTCACTGGGGAATATTGGCTACACAGTGAGATGTGATTAATTGTGTACCTCTAGTGGGTTAACTAAATTACAGCACTACTCTCTTTATCTCTTCCATTTGACTGTGAGTTTGAATTAAATTTACTAGGAGTTGATTTTGTAGACAGATGCTTTTGTCCATTGCGGATTATTGAAAGAGCATTTGTTAAGTCTTGATCCAGGCTAGTCAAGATACTTTCAGCGTAATTGTCAGCACCAATTTTGGTGCTTTCAGACTCTTCATAAGCTTTGTTTCTCATCTCTTCGGATTCTTTTAATGCTTTCATTCTAATTTCTTCAGCTTCCTGCAGGATTGATCTTTTAATTTTTTCTGCTTCCTGTTCAATCTTCTTTAGAATTTCAGAATCTTTTACCATCTTGTCTACTTTGTATTGTGTGTTTTCAAGTAATTCGTCAGATTGTTTTTGAGCTTCTTTTAAAAGCTTTTCTGCTTTGGACTGTGCTTGACCTACTATTTCTTCTTTTTGATTTAGGATTGAAGTCGCTTCTTTAATTTCTTGTGGTAATTTGGACATAACAAGTTCAAGCTGATCGTAAAACTTTTCAATATTTACTAACTTATAAGAGCTCCATGGGACTGATGGCGACTCTTCAACAACTAACCCTAGGCGATCAATCAATTTATATATGCTCATTCCTTTTTAAAACCTTTCGATGCTCAAAATATTCTGGTAAAGAATATTTTTCACTTATTTACTTTACTAACTTCATATTTTTACAATATCTGAGAAATAATTATACACTTCTATAGTTATTTTCTTAAAGGCATTTTTTGGTATAGATACTTAAAAACTACATTAGGGACTAATTCTTTTATTTCTCCCCCAAGACTGACTAGTTCTTTAACCCTGCTCGACCTGATAAATGAGTATTTAGGGTTCGTCATAATAAATAAGGTTTCAAGTCCATTTGAAAGAAAGTAGTTAATCTGTGACATTTCTAATTCATATTCAAAGTCTGAAGGAGCCCTTAACCCACGTACAATTACATCTGCTCCTCTTGTTTGTGCGTACTGTACGGTCAGGCCGCTAAAACTTTCTACTGAGACATTCTTTACATCATCTATAGCTTCTCTTACAAGCTTTAACCTATCTTCAAGCGGAATAAATTCTTCTTTTGATTGGTTGTTTAATACAGCAACAATTACTTCATCAAATAGCCTTGCTACTCTTTGAATTACATCAACATGTCCATTCGTTATAGGATCAAAACTGCCTGGATAGAGTACCTTCATGACTTAATAAATATAACAGTAGGGGCTTGCAGCTGCAAGTCCCTACTGTGAATTTTTTAATTTTTAACTCTTTAAACTACTTCTTTCTTTGGATCTTCATTGTTAACTATGTTATGCATAGCTCCCAGTTGGTCAGTAAGCATTTTTGTAAAGAATACCTGTGTATTGTTCATGTTTGCTGTTAAATGTTTAATTTGCTCTTTTACCGGAGTCCCATTACTAAGCTGGCTCACTTCATTTAATTCTCTTACAAGCTCGGCAAATGATTTGATTGCATCTGAAGCTTTCTTTTCAAGTCTGGGTAAACTGTTTGTAAGATCATTTGTATATGATTTTTGTATTTGATTGGATGAAGTAGACACTGTAAGCTCCTTTACTAATGTTTGTAGTGGAGACAATTTATAGGTTAGGAGTTAACCCTTAGTTAAAGCCCTGATTAAATTTTTTTAAGGTTATTTTTTATATAGCCCAAGCTTGTCTTGAGCTTCCTTTAAATGGGACAAATCCTTTACTTGTGAATTCTAAATAATAAAAAGAGCAGGTTTTTAAACCTGCTCTTTCATACTTTTAACAGTTAACTACTTCTTAATAGTCACCCATGCCACCTGGCATTGACGGCATAGCAACTTCTTTCTTTTCTGGAAGTTCTACTACAAGCGCTTCTGTGGTGAGGAACATGGAACCTATTGAAGCAGCATTTTGAATGGCTGATCTGGTTACCTTTGCAGGGTCAATAACTCCTGCTTTACGAAGGTCTTCAAATTTACCTGTCTCAGCATTAAATCCAGTTACCTGATCGTTGTAGCTTAAAACCTTCTCTACAACTACTTCACCGGACAGACCTGCATTCTCAGCAATTTGTTTAAGTGGTGATGAAAAGGCTCTGGCAACAAGTTCCATACCTGTTCTTATGTCACCATGATGCTTTTCAGCTTCTTTAAACAACACTTTGCTGACAAGAAGTGGAGTCAAACCACCGCCAGGTACTGTGCCTTCTTCTACTGCAGCTTTGGTTGCATTTAGGGCATCCTCAAGTCTGAGTTTTCTATCTTTCAGTTCAGTTTCAGTTGCTGCACCAACTTTTAGTACTGCAACACCACCGGAAAGTTTTGCTTTTCTTTCTTGAAGTTTTTCTTTGTCATAGTCGCTGTCAGACTTACTGATTTCAGCTTCAATCTGAGCAATGCGTTTTTTAACTTCAGCTTTTGTAGTATCACCGGCAACAATTATAGTTTTCTCTTTACCGACAATAACTTTTCTTGCTTTGCCAAGCATTTCAACAGTTACGTTTTCAAGCTTCATGCCGACTTCTTCAGAAATCAGTTGTCCACCTGTAAGAATGGCTATGTCTTCTAACATTGCCTTTCTTCTGTCGCCAAAGCCAGGAGCCTTTACAGCACAGCATTTTAAAACTTGTCGTAAGTTATTTACTACAAGTGTTGCAAGTGCTTCTCCTTCAACATCTTCAGAAACTACTACAAGAGGTTTTCCGGCTCTTGCTACTTTTTCAAGAAGCGGAATCATATCAGCAAGAAGATTGATTTTCTTGTCTACACAAAGAATATATGGTTCTTCAAGTACTGATTCCATTCTTTCCTGATCAGTTACAAAGTAAGGAGAAATGTAGCCTTTATCAAACTGCATACCTTCAACTACTTCTAACTCAGTGTCAACTAGTTTCTTTGATTCTTCTACGGTTATAACACCGTCTTTGCCAACTTTGTCCATTGCCTGTGCAATCATTTTGCCTACTTCAGTGTCATTGCCTGCAGCTATTGTTGCTATCTGAGAAATTGACTGATTGTCTTTGACAGGCTGAGCAATCTTTTTGATTTCTTCTACAGATACTTTTGTAGCCAGATCAATTCCTTTTTTTAACTGAATTGGATTTGCTCCAGCAGCAACGTTTTTCAACCCTTCTTTGATAATGGATTGAGCAAGCATACATGCAGTGGTAGTTCCATCACCAGCTACGTCATTTGTTTTGCTGGCAACTTCTCTAACTAATTGTGCACCGGCATTTTCAAGAGGGCATTTTAATTCAATTTCTTTTGCTATGGTTACACCATCATTTACGATTTGTGGTGGACCAAATTTCTTTTCTAGAACTACATTTCGTCCTGCTGGACCGATAGTAACCTTAACTGTATCAGCAACTGCATCTACACCTCTTTCAAGTGCTCTGCGTGCTTCTTCGTCATATACTATTTGCTTGGCCATAACTTTATTGTCTCCTTTTTATTTGGTTTTATTATTTAACTATTGCCAGAATATCTCTTTCGGAAAGAATTAAATATTCTTCTCCGTCTAACTTAACTTCAGTGCCACTGTACTTTGCAAAAAGTACACAGTCACCTTCTTTAACATCAATTGGTTTTCTTTGTCCTTTATCATCAACCAGACCAGGACCCACAGCGATTACTTTTCCTTCCTGCGGCTTTTCTTTTGCAGAATCAGGAATAATTATTCCTCCTGATGTTTTTTCTTCAGGATCTAATTTTTGAACGATAACTTTATCAGTTAACGGTTTTAAGGTTCTTTTTGTTGCAGTAGCCAAGGTAATCACACTCCTTTTGTTTTTATAAACGCTCCGTAATTTCTTCCAGAAACTACTTCGCTTTTTGCGGCCTTACTTTATGACGTTCCAATTTTTCGTTTATAGAAAAACCTTCACTTGAGGTTTTGTAAACCACTCTTATTTATTTTCTGGCCGATTTTAATTAGCTTTCCTAGTCTAGCTCAATTACCAATCAAGATAGATTAAGATTCTTAAAATGACCAGTACATAATTATCACTTATTAATTATAATTTTTTAGAAATTTTTTAGAAACAATTAATTTTGTAATTTGTAGAGACGCGGTTAACTGTGCCTCTACAATTACGTGTTGACACTGCATTGTAATGCTGTACACATGTGTGTTACATCATTTCTTGTAAATACTTTCAAGATTATATAAAACTCCACCATAAACAGTAGGTCTTATATTTCCGATATTATTTTGAACTGCAAATATTCTAAGTGGTGAAACCAGGTAAATAAAAGGGAGCTGTTCATGTGCTATTTCCTGGTACCTGTCATAAAGTTTTTTCCTGTTATTGAAGCTGATAACTTTTGTTGCATTGTTAAAAATCTTATCTATTTCAACCTCCCAGTCTCTTGGTTTGTGTGGTGCTTGATCAAACATATGTAGTCTTCCATTTAATTTCCAGACATTTGCTCCTTCATTTGGTTCAAAAAATCCTCCGGTAAATCCAATTATTATTCCCTCCCAGTCTCCTGAGTCTGATCTTCCGATTAAGGTATTAAAATCAATTGGTCTTAAATTTACTTTTATACCAAGTCTTTTTAAATCATCCTGGATAATTACACCGATTGCCTGTCGTGTAGTATTTTCAGCATTTGTAAGGAGAGTGAATTCAACCTTTCTATTTTTATTATCAGACAATTCACCAATTTTATTCCATTTGAATCCACCTTTTTTTAATAATTCTTTTGAGAGTTTAAAATCCTGAGGATAACCGTCTGCAATTTTTTTATTCAGATAAATTGAAGGCAGTGACTCTGATGTAAATAGAGGTTTGCCTACACCACCTAAAACATTGTCTACGATTCCAATTCGATCTATTGCATGGGAAACAGCCTGCCTGAAATAAATGTTGTTAAACCATTCCGTGGAGACGCGATTTATCGCGTCTCCATGCAAATTGAACACTAGAAACTCCGTACCAGAGCTTGGTCCTAAATTTACAGTATGAAAATTTTTCTTTTTCTCAAGTTTTTTTACAAGGCTGACGTCTTCACCTCTTGTTGAAACCACATCGATTTCACCTGCTAAGAATTTAAATAATTCCAAAGTAGAATCCTGAACAATTGTATAAATAATGTTGTCCAGATAAGGAAGTTTTTCATTTTTTGTATTTATTATAAAATAATTTGGATTTCTTGCAAATTCAATTCTTTCTCCCTGTACATAGCGGAATAATTTATAAGGTCCGCTTGTTACAAAATTATTTGGTTTTGTATTTGTACTCCAGAAACCTAAGAAAACTTTTTTTGCATCTTTTTTAGGAATGTTTTTAAGCAAGGGTTCAAAAATATGTTTTGGTGCAATCGGGTATCCAATCTGTCTAAGAAAAGGTGCAAATACTACATGGGTCATAAATTCTATGGTAGTATCATCAATTTTTTTTACTGTTGGATATTTCCCATCAATCAAGCATAAAGATTGGAATCCGCTGGCTTCCAATCCACTAAAAACAATTTCATTCCAGGTGAATACTACATCATCGCTTGTTATTGGGACACTATCTGACCATTTGATTCCTTTTCTGAGCTTTACGATAATTGTTTTTCCTTCATCTTTTATTGCATAGCTTTTTGCTAAATGCGGAACCACTTCTCCAGTATCCGGATCATCTTCAAATAAACCATCAAACATAAGTCTTGCTAAAGTACTGCTTGTATTATCAGTGGAAGTCCACAGATTAAAAGTTTTTGGTCCTGAACCAAAAACAGAGAGGTTTAATGTCCCGCCAAATTTTCCAGAACTTGCTTGAACTTGTTTAAATTCAATACCATCAATGGTTACGGTTTTTTGATGTTGTAGAGGCATACCATGGCATGCCTCTACAGAGGTTAAACATAAACAAATTAATAAAAATAATATTTTTTTATATAGCATAATCTTTTATTATCTCGTTAATTGATGAAACTATTTTTGGATGTTCACCGATTGGAGGTAAAACTTCAAAATTAATATCAGGAAATTTCACCTTTAATTCTTTTACCTGTTTTGGAATATCTTTATCTACGTGTCCACCGCCTGACATAAACAGGGGGAGTATTTTTATGTTTTTGGTTCCATTCTTTGCTAACTGTTCAGTTACAGAAAACAGAGAAGGTTCGTTTATATCCATATATGCCAAATGTAGGGTCGTACCATGGTACGACCCTACAACGAGGGTTTCAAATGGCTTACACCACTTAGGATCTTTGCTTCCATGAGCAACTAAAATTAAACTTATATTAGTACATGCCATGGCATGTGCCTACTGTGGAACTACCAGTTTTTGCCCAACAGATAATGTGCCAATTCTTTTCATGTTATTGGCTTTCATGATTTTGTTTATATTATCAGGAGAAGGATTTGAATAATACTTGTTTGCAATAATCCATAGAGAATCACCACTTGCAACTGTGTAAAATTTAACTGATTCAATTTTAGGCAGTTCACTTAGGATTTGAGTTTTTGAGGGGTTTTTGGAAAATAAGTTAGTAAAGTACCTTGAGATTACATTTTCCTTTGGTACGCTTGAAGCATTTATTTTTGCTTCGACAACTTTTTTATCTTTTAATTGCTTACTTAATTCTTTGTCAACGGTTTTGTCTGTCATTATGTTTGCTGACTTTTGGAAAATAATTTGTGTATCGCTTTTTGTTCTTATTTCATGGACATTAACCTGAAAATAAATAAGCCAGATGACTGATGTTAAAGCTACACCACCTAAAAACCAACTCAAATTTGCAAGAAAACTGTTCTTATTATTTGCAACGCTAAGGTAGGCTTCTTTATTTTGAGGCCAAAAGTTTTCTGAATTTGTAATTTCCGGATTAATTTCTTTTTTTTCTTCTATTGAGGGTTCATCTGAATATATAGTATCCAGGAGTTCAAATTCTTCTCTTGTATAGAGCTCATTCCGTGGATAAAAATAACTATTTATTGGAGTAATGTCTTTTTGCTTGCCAGCCAGGCCTTTTAATTTCAGTCTTTTCTGTCTAAATTTGTTAATGTTTGTTGTTGTTGTTTCTACCATCTATTGCTCTCCTAAACCTAGCCATTCTACACTCAACATATCTTTTGAACTGATTACAACAGGTAAATAAAATATTAAATCGCGAACATATTAGTTTAATTCATTAAAGTTACAAAGACAAATTAAAACACCTTTTTTGTTCCAAATACGCATTTAATAATATTTTCTTTAATCTTTTTCATCATTTGTTATGCAAAACTCTTAAATTTGTATTAATTTGCCGGTTTATAATAATAAAACCTTAAGGAATAAATTTAATAATTTTAAGTATGGTAAAGACTTCCTACATTAATCCTGGGAACTATAAAAGGTTGCGGGATAGCTATATATATAACGGACGTTCTTTTACTTTGTATTTTTATAAATATGAAACTGATGAATAAAAAATCAAAACCTGAATCAGCTCTAAAGAAGAAAGAACCTGAATATGGTTTTTCAACCCAAAAAGAGCTGGCAATGCTTAAAGCTGCTTACAAAAGTGGGAAATTGAAATTTGACTCAAAGGAAATCGCAAAATCAATTCTGAATGACTGTAAACAGGGATTTATGAACGATTAGTGTTACTTCCCAATGCAGAACTTTGCAAAGATATTTTGAATTACAGCATCGCTGACAACTCTTCCTGAGATTTCATCGAGTTTTGAAACAGCATTTTTTAATTCATCTGAAATTAAATCTTCTGATATAGCTTTATCTGTAAGACTCAGTGAGTTTTCAATTGCATAGTTACACTGAATCAGTAATTCTTTTTGTCTTTGGTTTATATGGCAGGTAAAGTTTTCAGAACTATTTGAATTTGTAAACGATTTTATTCTGTCAATCAGGCTTCTTTTTAGTAAGTCGATATTTGTGCCGTTTTTTGCCGAAATTAAAACATCAAATCCGTTTTTGTTTATGGATTTTTCATTAACTAAATCGATTTTATTTCCAACCATTATTTTGGATTTGTCTCTTAAAAGAAGAGAAAACTCTTCAGTTTTATCATTAGTTATGTCGAATACTGCTAGAACAACATCTGATTTTTGAATGGTTGATTTACTTCTTTCAATGCCATGTTTTTCGGAATCACTTATATCCCTTTTCTCTCTAATTCCTGCAGTATCAACTAAGACCACAGGCCACCCATCAATAATCATTTTTTCTTCTATGGTATCTCTGGTAGTGCCGGGTTCTTCTGAGACAATTGCTCTTTCACTTTCTAACAGCTGGTTTAAAAGGCTTGATTTACCGGCATTTGGCGGTCCGATTATTGATACCTTAATTCCATCCCGAATTATTTGCCCTTCTTTAGAACTGTCAATTAATTTATTTATTTCAAATTTTATCTCATTTAAACTTAAAGCCATTTCTTTTTTACTGGTGTCAGCAACATCCATTGGAAATTCTATTGAACTTTCAATTCGTGTAATCAGGTCAAAAAGTTTTTCTCTGAATTGTAGAATCTTCTTTTTCAGCGATCCTGATAAGATTTCAGATGCTGTAGAAACAGCTTTTTCATTGTCAGCACTGATTATTTCATTTATAGCTTCAGCTTCTGTAAGATCTATTCGTCCATTAACAAAAGCTCTAAAAGTAAACTCTCCCTGCTTAGCCTGTCTCGCACCGTTCTTTAAACACAAGCTCAGGATTTGTGAAGTTACCTGCAGTCCCCCATGACAGTAAATTTCAATTCCATCTTCTGTTGTAAAACTCTTTGGAGATTTAAAAGGAAGGATTATGACTTCATCGATTATCTTATCGTTATCCTTAATATAGCCGTGCATGGCATGCATGTGGTTGAAAACAAATTGAGAATCGAGAATCGAGAATTGAGGATTAGATGTAGAAAAGATTTGTTTTGCGATATTCCAGCTATCACTTCCTGATATTCGAATAGCAGAAATAGCTCCAGTCCCTTTTGGAGTACAGATTGCACAAATTGTATCGGAGAGATTAAACATTAGATAGATTATAGCTAATTCACGTCATTGCGAGGAGGTACAAAATGCCGACCCGCTCTGCCGGAGCGAGGCGAGCGCGGCAATCTCCTAACGTTTGTGAGATTGCTTCGTCGCAACTAAAAATTGCTTCTCGCAATGACATATAGCATCTATCCTCTACTTATTGGTTTCTTCTCTACAGGTCCTAATTCGTCAAGCCTTCTTGACGATGTAACCCGATTTCTTCCTTCTTTTTTTGATAGGTACATTGTATCGTCAGCGGCTTTTAATATTTGTTCTTTATTTCTTGCTTCATGAGGCGTTCCGCTTACACCGATACTTGCGCTAAGCGGGCCCCATTGAGGATGTATAGTTCTATTTAAGGTATCTAAAATTCTCTTTGCAATTAATTCTGCAGATTCTATATTTGTCTCAGGAAGGAGTATTGCAAATTCATCTCCGCCATAACGTGACACGATATCCATTTGTCTGAGACATTGTTGGAGTTTTCCACTGACAAGAGTTATTGCTTCATCTCCTGCACTATGACCGAACTTGTCGTTAATTGGCTTTAGATGATCAAGATCAATCATAATTACAGATAAATCAGATTCAGTTCTTTTTGCACGCTCAACCTCGTGGTGAAGTGCAGTTTGAAAGTATGCATGGTTATAAATGTTTGTAAGGCTGTCTCTCTGAGCCTGATGTTCTACTCTTGCAAAAAGATCAGCATTTAATACTGCTACTGAAGCTTCAGATGCAACTCTCTTTGCAAACTCAATTTCTCTATCCGTAAATCTTCTGTTTCTGTCACACTGATGTATGCATAGAGAACCAATTACCTGACCGCGTGCTACCAGCGGTACAGCAAGAAAACTTTTTAACTGTATTATTTCAAGAATTGTTTTTAGAGGATCTTCAGCATTTTTGTATTTTTCCTGTATGTCAGGTATATGAAGAATTGAATTTGCACGTTCAACTTCAGGAAGATCTTTTAATGATTCCAGCCATGCTTGCTCAAATTCCAGAATTAAATCAGCAGCCTTATTTAAATTTTGTTCTTTGTTACTTATGTATTCTTGCTCTGTAGCAAGAACTAAAAGCGGCTTAACACTTTTTAGTCTTCTTATAAAACACCTGCTGGCTCCCAGTATTTCGCCTAAGTCCTGTGCCGCCCGTGCCATAACTGTGGAGATATTTAAGCTGTCTCTAATTGCAGAGCTTACCTGGTGTAAAAGATTTATTTGTCTTTCTGTCTGCTGAACATGCTGATATAACTCAGCCTGTGACAGTGCCATTTCTACCTGATCAGTAATTGCTTCAATCAACTGTGTCTCTGAATTTGTCCAGCTTCTACGCTGATCAAACTGTGCCAAAACTAAAATGCCAATTGTTTTATTGCCTTTATTTAATGAACATGCGAGATAAGATTTACATCCGATTTTATCTAACTCTTCTGAGCTTTCAGGTAGATAATTTGATATGGTAATGCTCTGTGTAATTGGGTCAGGGATTAGGTTTTTTTGTCCTTTTGAAATGTCGTAGTTAAGCTTTAACTGTGCCAGCTTATATGAAAATTCATCTTTTGTTGCCCAGATTGATTTAGCTGTAAAACCAGAATCATCATCTTTTCTTATAAATGCACCACAGGCATTTACACCAAAGACCTGTCCAATTTCCCTGGCTGTTTTTTCAAGAACTCCTTCTACTTCTAATGTGTCACGGATCATTGTAACGATTGAGTTTAATAAAAACTCTCTCTGAGCTGTTGAAAGGCTTTCTTCATAAAGATTTGCCTGGTTTAGTATAACGGCAAGGTGTCCAGCAATATCCTGCGTAATCCTTAAGTCTTCAGTTGTTGCCTCGGTAGAGGTGCTGATTCTTGTGCATATAATTGCTCCAAGAAGTTCATTGCGGATGATAACAGGCAATATAAAAAATAAAGACGGTTTTGCATTATACAAAAACACTCTGCTTATTCGCTTTATGTTTTTATTTTTAAGTGTCATGTACTGATTCTTATACAGGAGTTTTACTATTGGATTATTACTGCTTACTTTATGAGTAAACCCTTTCAATGAATGCTTTTCCTCGATCACAATTTCTTGAATAATTTCCAGTCTTTTTTCTTTCGGAGTCCATTTTGCAAAATAAATATCATCAAGTTTTAAAAAATTATGAATACCCTTTAAAACAATGTCAATTGCTTTCTCAGGCTTTAAGATCCCTCTGAGAGAATTGGAAAGTCTTGACAGGAGTAATAATCTTTCATCCTTTGCTTCAACCTGTTTTGTAAGATCGGCTTCTTCAATAATTTTTATTATGTAATTTAAAATAAATAAAAGAGAGTTTCTTTCTTCCGGTGAATTAATTCTCTTTGGATTACTGATTAAGATTATTCCGAAAATTTGTTTTGCATATGGAGATATAATTGGATAAACAAATGTATTTAAATCTGTATCCGTAAGATTTTTTATAGCCAGTTCAGAAATAGGAATCAGACTGTTGTAAAATCTTGAATCTTTTACAGTAATCTGATTTGCAATGTTTTCAAGAACATGTCCTAAAAAAGCAAATTGTTTTGTACTGGATTTTGAGTTTACTAAATTGATCTGTTCATTTGCAAAGTTTGCATATATTGCAATACTTTCAATTTCAAAAAGTGACTGAATAAAATTAACCAGAGTACTGATTTGTTCTTTTGTATCCGAAGAACTGGACTGTAATTCAAGAATTTTATTTAAAAGAATAGATTTTATATCGTTCTCTGATTTTTTTTCTTTTGATTCTCTTTCCATGTTAAATATTCCATTCCCACTATGACTTTTTATTAATCAACTGATTACATTATGAGGTAATGAAAAGTATAACTTTTTACGTCATTGCGAGGAAGTTCTGCAAGAACTGACGAAGCAATCTCACAAACGTTAGAAGATTGCCACGCTCGCCTCGCTCCGGCGGAGCGGGTCAGCTCTTCGAGCCTCCTCGCAATGACATGAAACGTTATTACTGCGATATACTATTTTTGATTGCTGTTTATGACTTTACTTAAAGATATTTAACAGGGAGTGGTTGTCGGGGAACAAATGAAAGACAAGCTTGTAGAGTTAGTAAACAAATACAAGAAAAAAGCTGATTACCTTGAGATAAGACTTGAGGAAAATAAAACAAAACAAATCCGTTTTTTTGGTAAATCTTTAGATAGTTTAAATCAGTCAGAAGCATATGGAGGCTATGTAAGGAGTTGTTATAAGGGCAGATGGGGTTTTTGTTCGTTTAATGATGTTGAAAATCTGGAGAAATATGTTGAAGAAACTATACATCAATCATTACTTCTTGGTTCTGAAGAAAATGAAAAAACGATTTTAGCTAAGGTAAACCCTGTAAGTGGGAGCTACCAGATTAAGTTATCCGGAAAAGATCCAAGGAACGTTTCACTTACAAATAAAGTTGAACTGTTTAAATACTATAATGATTTGATTAATCTTTACTCTGACAAAATTACAGCTTCAACAACCAGATATGTTGAAAAGATTCAGGCAGTAACTTTTTTAAATTCTGAAGGGACTTGCCTTGAGCATGGTTGGATTGATATGGAAGCAAGATTTTCAGCAACCAGTCAGAAAGATGGAATTGTCCAGGTAGCCCAGGAATCTTTAGGTTCACGGAAAGGATTTGAAGAAATAGAAAACTTAGATGAGCGGATAAAGCTGATGTCTAAAAGAGCAGTTGATCAATTAGAATTAAAACCACCGAAAGCAGGTACTTATACAGTTGTAATTGATCCGATATTAACAGGACTCTTTGTTCATGAAGCTTTTGGACATTTATCAGAGGGGGACTTTATATTTGATAATCCGGCTATGCAGGAGTTTATGAAGTTTGGGAAAAAATTTGGAGAGAAGTTTTTGAATATTTTGGATGGCGGAAAGATTCCTAATCACAGAGGTTCTTTTTTATTTGATGATGAAGGAATATCTGCTCAGAATACCTCTTTAATAAAGGAGGGAATTCTTGTAGGCAGGTTACATAGCCGTGAAACAGCAGGAAAATTAAATGAAAAACCTACTGGCAATGCCCGTTGTCTAGATTATAGATTCCCGCCGATTGTTCGAATGACAAATACATGGATAGAACCGCAGGATAATTCACCTGAAGAGTTGATCTCTGATATTAAGTTTGGAATCTGGGCTGGTAACTGGCTTGGTGGGCAGACAAATGGTGAGATGTTTACCTTTGCAAGTGGTGAAGCAAAAATGATTAGACATGGAGAACTTGCAGAACCTATAAAAGATGTAAATCTTACTGGAAATGTTTTTCAGACATTAAAAGACATTGATGGAATAGGGAATGATATGTACTGGGATGAATCTGGTGGATGCGGGAAATCAGGTCAGAGTGGGCTTTCTGTAGGTGTTGGTGGACCGTCAATAAGGATTAAAAATGTTGTAGTGCCAGGAGAATAATAAAAATTAACTAGCCTTTTTATTGTGTTTTTCTTTTAGCCTTTTAGTCATATACCAATTCAAATATGCAATACCGCTTAAAAAAAATGAAAGTAAAAATAAAAACCAAAGAAAACCAAGTATATGTGAATTCATTCCTCATTACCTCTCTGAGCAATTTCAAATCCTATCTGGATAAGAATTGCTCCACAGCAAAATAATACCATAGCTCCAAGTGCATTTATGTAGAAATTAAATGGGTTATATATAAAGCCTTTTTCAAGTAATGTTAATCCTAATCTTCCAGCAGGTGTCATTAATGAAAGTCCTATAATTTTAAAAATCTCTGCTTGATATTGATATCCATTGAAATTCATGTTCAGAGTATATGAAATGATTATTCTAAAATCAAGAATAAATTTTCAATATCTTTATAAACTTGATACTGTAGGTTACATGGAATAATAAAATTTATTTAATCTTTGCAAGTCTAAATTGAAAACTTATATTTTTTTATGACTAAATGCTAATAACTATATTAAACTTTTATAAAAACGAAGGTTTGCTATAAGCGCAAACCTGAGTGACGGAAAGTATCGCATAAAAATAGCAAAATAATCTGCGTAGCAGTTATTTTGCGTTATTAAATAAAACTAAACAAATATTGAAACTTGGATAAAAATTCAAAAAGTATAAATTTTATTTTCATATTTTACTCCTTTACTTAAGGGACAACAGGTCCTGGTCCGCTTGCAGCTGCAAGATCATCAATATCGGTTAACAGCTTTGACATTTCTTTTGCATTAACTCCAAGAAAGTCTATTGCCAAACTTAGAGGTCCATACAACCATCCAAACCCTGGAATTTTTGCAAGATATTTAGTAAAAAACATTCTTCCTACAGTATTAAGCATAGGGAGAAGGCTTATAGCACCTTTAGGTAGCTTTCTAAGAAGTGACATTCCCCAATCTGCAACTGAAAGAACTGTTTTTTGTGTGCTGTCTAATTTAGAAACATCAGCTGGCTGTTTCTGAATAAGTGAGAATAAAGCACCTTTAAAATCAGGAGTAAAAATCTTAGTTCGTAAATAGTCTGATGCATCACTACCTAAGTCTAGTCCCATCGCTTTCATTGCCATGGCTGGAAGGCTGCCGCCATTATTAAATTCTCTTTCCAGCATTGCTATTATCTGGTCTGAGGCACTATCTACTAAGCTATTCATTGATTGCTGTTTAGCAAAATCTGCTTGAGGAATTGGATCATGATTGCCTTTCACATGGTCTACCAAATGTGTAAGATCAGCGTGTTCCTGATCACTAAGAGTTCCTCCTTTTTCTAACTTTTCAATTGAATCTCCTAAAATCTTAAAATCACTTCCTCCTTGAAATTGAAGTTCATGGTGCAATTCTTTTAAGTTAAGAAGATTTGCTATATCGAAACCAGCAGGCTTACCAATTAAATAGGTAAGAAGACTTCCTATATCTCTAGTTGACATATTTTCAGAAAGTTTAAATTTCGCTCCTGCGCGTTTTGCTATTGCATCTAAGAGATCTGTCGATGGAGATTTAGTGCTTGAAGAAGAAGGGGCAGCTGATAAGTCTGTATGTATACTAGCTAAATGTTTTTGTAATTCTTTTAATTCACGCATTGTTTGAGGATCAGTTAAATCGATTTCATTCTTAAATATGCCATTTACAATAGCATCCAAAGAATTCCACTGATCGTCATGTATTTTTCCCTTTAATGAAGCTACTGCTTGAAAGAGGTCTTGAAATTGTTTGGGAGTTAGAACTCCGTTAACGCTTGCTATTCCTGATGAGCCACTCACTAAACCAAATAAATCAGCAAGTGTTTTTACGGCATTAGTTTCACCTGTACCGGCAACAACAGTAGGTAAAAATTCAAGAGCTGCTTTAGCTAGTGTTCCTCCAGTGCTAGATGTTAGTAGGGCCTTTGCGGCCATTCCAAATAAAGGTGCTAAACCAACAGACATTTTATTCCTCTAAAATATTCCTATTTTTAAAAGAAGCTATTTATAGCTTCTATATCTACAAAGAAGGATTAAGGAAAAAATTTATAAAGGAACGGTTAAAAATCGAGGATTGGTTAAAGGATGGTTAACGAATTTGTAACTGTTCACGTCATTCAAACTCATCTCAAAAGTCCTACTATGGACTTTGTTTGTAAAACAAGTAGGTATTCTTTTTTGTGTCATTCCCGCGAAAGCGGGAATCCAGATAGGTACGCTATTGTGTAACTGTCTGGATTCCGGGTCAAGCCCGGAATGACATTTAATTTTCCATGTAACTGTAGGTATCATGGTCTTTGGACCTGGTTTGATAGAATTCTTTTTGATGATTGCAGAAGAACAAAAATATGTTACTGCTTAGCTAAGGTAATATTTCCAAGTAAACCATTTATCTAGTAAGATTTTGACGATTCATTCGGTAAAATCTGGAAAATGTTATAAAAGACAGATCAGGAGCACATTGCAAAGCCCGACAAGCGAAGAATGAGCAAGGAGGGCGGTAGGCAGAAACAAAAATATAGAGCTTATACTTATAACATAGCCGGGTTTGCATTATTAACTCCATTTGGGAAACTAATATTGGATTTAATTACTACAGCAGAAATACTGGAAAAATTTGGCCCATTGGCATTTATTGGTTGTCTCACTGTGCATAATACTTGCAATAGCTGGGTGTAGATCTATTGCTATCGGCCGTGATATATTGGACATGAATTATGAATGAAGGAATTAATACAACTACTTTTTTATATATATACTTTGGTGTGATTATATTTGGCATTATACTTTTAAGTTCGTTTTTTCATTTCATGCTCCGAAATCCAAAGAGAAAAAGGAAGATTAATTGATCTCTTCCCTCTTTTTTCTGTTATCATCTTTTAAGTTTGGAGTTGTACGATAAGCGAAGGATGTTGCAGTGAGCAATATCCTGAGCGACGGAAAGGAAAAGGAAAAATCTCGAAGGGATTTTTCCGAGAAAAAAATGGCAAATGTAATTGTAGTAGGTGCTCAGTGGGGAGATGAAGGTAAGGCCAAAATCACAGATCTTCTCTCCAAAAACGCAGATTATATAGTTCGTTATCAGGGTGGTAGTAATGCAGGTCATACAGTAGTAGTAGATGGAGAAACATATAAGTTTCATTTAATTCCTTCAGGGATTTTATATCCAAATAAAGTATCAGTTGTAGGACCTGGAACAGTCATAGATCCGAAAATTATAATAGAGGAAATTGAAGAATTAAAAAAAAGAGGAATTAATGTAGGTGGCTTGAAAGTCAGTACACAGGCTCACGTTACAATGCCATACCATTTGGCAATCGATCAGGCTGAAGATCGTGGTCGCGGCACAAAGAAAATTGGAACTACCGGAAGAGGTATAGGCCCTACTTATGCAGATAAAGCAGATCGTTTTGGTATAAGAATTTCTGATTTAATTGACTCAAAAGAATTAGAAGAAAAAGTCAGCTGGCTTGTACCCAGAAAAAATGTAATTATGGAGAGATTATATTCTCTTCCTCCCCTTAATCCCAAAAATGTTTTTGAAGAATATAAACTTTATGGTGAAAAATTAAAATCGTTTGTTACTGATACTTCTGCCTTGATTTTCAGTGCTATAAAAAACAAAAAAAATATTTTATTTGAAGGAGCACAGGGAACATTGCTTGATTTAGATCACGGAACGTATCCTTATGTAACCAGTTCAAATCCTGTAGCCGGTGGAGCTTGTATTGGAGCAGGGATTGGACCTACTGTGATTGACAGAGTTATTGGTGTAAGTAAATCTTTTACTACAAGAGTTGGAGAAGGACCGTTTCCTACAGAGGTTTTTGGAAGAGAAGCAGATGAACTTAGATCTGCCGGAACTGCATGGGCAGAGTTTGGTACGACTACGGGAAGACCACGTCGCGTGGGCTGGCTTGATATAGTGCTTTTAAGATATGCAGTTCGTGTCAACGGTCTTGATTGTCTGGCACTTACTAAGCTGGATGTCCTTGATACTCTGAATGAGATAAATATTTGTGTGGCTTATGAAGACAGCCTTACAGGTGAAAAATATTATGATCTCCCGCTTGCTGCAGGAATATTTAAGAGGGTTAAACCAATTTATGAAACTCTCCCAGGTTGGAAAACATCTATAAATAAATGCAGATCAAGAAATGATCTGCCGGCAAATGCACAAAAATATCTGGATAGGATTCAAGAACTCTTGGAAACACCAATTGCAATTGTCAGCGTAGGACATAAGCGTGATCACACAATAGTAATTGAAGATCCCATTCATGGACCAAAGAGAGTATTGCAGAAAAATTGACAATTAACAATTGATAATTGACAATTAGAACTGAGCAATGATACATCAGTTCTTAAAGTATAAAGCCCGTGATCACGCTGCAGTTCGTACGCAGGAATATTTATTTAATCAATTATTTCCTTATATTGGCAACAAGAGGAAATTGTTACCACTTGTGTGGGAAGCTATTTTAAAAACTGGAATTACAGAAGGTCTATTCGTTGATTTCTTTAGTGGGAGCGGTGTAGTTTCAAGACTTGCAAAGAAGAACGGATTTAAAGTTATTGCAAATGATTGGGAGCCTTATTCTTTTTTTTATAACCATGCTTATATAGAACAAAACAAATATCCCCTGTTCAAAGGACTTGACGGATTAGAAAAAGTTTATGAGTATTTAAATAATTTAGAAGGGAGTCATGGTTACATAAGTGAGTATTACTGCCCCTGGGATGATAAGAAACCTGATATTAAAAAAGAAAGAATGTTTTTTACTCACAAAAACGGAATGAAAACAGATGCGATGCGGGAAAAAATATTTGAATGGGAAAAGGAAGAGAAGATAAATTTAAAAGAAAAAGCAGTTTTACTTGCATCCCTTATGTACAGTGTAAGTTACATAAGCAATACAAGCGGTGTATTTAAAGGATTTCATAATGGCTGGGGAGGAAAAACAGGCACTGCTCTTTATCGGATTTTAAGTGATATTAAACTAATCCCACCGGTTTTATTTAACAATAAAGAAAAGAACAAAGTTTATCAGATGGACTCCCAGCTGCTTGCTGAGACTTTAAATGGAAAAGAACAAATAAGCATTGCATATTTGGATCCGCCTTATAACCAGCATCCTTACGGGAGCAACTATCATATTTTAAATACGATAGCTCTTTGGGATAAACCTGCAATTAATAAATGTATTTTAGTAAACGGGAAGAAAAAAAATAAAAGTGCTATAAGAACTGACTGGAGAACTGAAAGAAGATCTGCTTATAACTATAAAAATGAGGCTGTAGACGGGCTGGAGAAATTAATTAAAACTATTAATTCTGATTATATTCTGCTTAGTTATAGTACTGATGGGCATATGAGCTTAAAAGATGTCCTTGAAATTTTTGCAGATCATGGGAAATTGTCTATGGTGTCAAAACCTTATAAGCGTTATCGTGTAAGTACTCCACGTATGTCAGAAAAACCATATAATGTAGAAACTGTTTTAATTCTGGATAAAAATAAAACAAGTTCAAAAAATGTTATTAAGAAGTTATGGGGTGAGTTTTTAGAGCAGGATAGGTGGTTAAACAAGTAAGATGCTGATTGAGAAAATAGCAGATTTTTTAAACAAGATAGGATTAAAAAAACAATCCGAATTTCTAAGAGCCTGTTGTCTTGAAGGCTCTAAACTGTCAGGTAGTAAAAATAGTAATAGTTTAATCAATACTTTAAAGGGAGTCTTTTGTTTTTTTAAGGAGCCAGGCTTTAAAGAAAAAATCAACAAACACATAAGAATTGCTTTAATTTATCAGGACAGTACAGTGTTTGAAAAATTTTTAACTACAATAGAGAATTCACAAACAAAGATAGTTGCAAAGTTAATTACAAAAAACAATCTTAAAAAAAGAGAGCTAAAGATATTGGATATGGGTTGTCACTATGGATATTTAATTGATGACATTAAACAATACCCGCAGTTAACTATTGATAGATATACAGGAGTAGATTTGAGTTTTGATGTAATAGAAAAAGCAAAGTTAAGAGTGAAGAATCGATTTGGACAGGTGGATTCTTTAAAGTATAGTTTTATTTTGGGTAATGGTTTAAATGAGGATTTGTATAAAGAGTTACCTAGTGACAATAATATAATCGTTTTTTCTGGGCTGGGGCATTTAAATTCACGAGAAATTAAGTTCTTGCTGAGTAATTCTAATAAGGTCATTTCAAAAGAAGAGAATTCTAGAATCTATCTTAGTAACACTGTTTTTGAAGAACATATTCCTAAAGTTCATATTTATTCGAAGAAATTATTATCGTATTTTAAGTGGGTTTGTGAAAAAATGGATGTTGTAATAGTCCCTGGGATTGAATCATTTATAGAAAAGGCATCTCAGAAAGAGGTAGATAGTTTTGTTGATAAGCTTTGTAAAGAGAGTTTTGAAACAAAACATTTGGAAGACGAAGGAATTGAAGAAGGTGTTTTTTATAGATTATACAGATCAAACGATCCTAAGTTCAATTATGAATTTAATACCAAAGACAGATGCCAATTTGATAAATTTTTGATAAATTGCGGATTTGAAATTGATATAGAAAACTCCTTTATTAATCCACTAATTATAGGACTTGCGGTAGATTATCTTTGTTTGAAAAAGAAATCCTAAAAAACTATAAGATTGAAAGGCTTTATAAGGCTATTAATGAGGTACATTTTTTAACTGAATGTTAATAATCAATATCGATTTCTAAATAAATAAATTTATTTTATCAAATAATACATTTTGAACTCTTTGTATGATTAGGGAATATTTTTATTGTAAAAAAGGTGGAAGAGCTTATATGTTTATTTTAGATATTATTAGTGGAATATTAGCTCAGAGTGTATTAGTTTCTCGGCCTCAAAGGTTTCTTATTGAAGCGCCTCTTGTTGAAGAAGATGTAGATCTAAAAGTAGAAGGAAGCAATCGAAAAGGAGAAGAAGAATTAATTAGTTTTATTACAAAAAAGATTACTGAGTTGAAGGGGGATTTGAAAAATTTTGAAGGTGATGAAATTAAACTTGCTTCAAAAAAAGAGATTATTAAAGTTCATGAAGATGCTTTAAAGATTCTAGAAAAATATAAAGGAAACAAAAATTTATTATTTAAGGCCTTTTGTGAAAAATATTCAGCTTTAAGGAAAGTCTCCGCTGATCTTAGACAAATCTTTATTAAATTAAAAGGAGTTGGAAACGAGAAGAAAAGAAAAGAAGCTTTAAAGGTTTATTATAAAGCACTGGATAATACAATTGCTTTTTCTGATCTGTTTACAGAACTTTCAAAAGTTTACCCAGAGCTTAAATCTAGACCAGGCTTTCCAGGACTGTATAAAACGTATACAATTTCACCTTAGATCTGATATACATCTGACCATTAGAACAATGATTAAAAACTAATTTCAATTCCTCTTTTAGATAACTCAGAGATAAAAAGCTTTGCTGGTATGCATTTTTCTTGTGGTTGTACACCAAGAATTGTAATTTGTCCTCTTGCCTGCATCTGTGAAATTATAGCTGCAGGGAATGCTGTGGTTCTCATCATTGCTGTAAATGGTGGTTTTGCCTTGTCAATAATTATAAGCTCCTGTTGAGACTGAGCTCCATCTTTACTACCATCAAAAATTATTTTTACAAGCGTTACATCTTCTTTTTCAAGCGGTATTGTTTCTTCGAGATATTTAACTGTAGCTCTTCGTTTCTCACCAAAAAACATTCCGGAGTCATACATTTCTCTAATTATTTTGCAGTGCCCCTGATAGCGAATAGTCTTATAATCTAAATTCTTTAATCTGTTTTTATAGGTTTCTATAAGTGTTGATGTTCCACCAGAGGTGGTGAATGCTTCTAATGTGTCAAATCCAGGAAATTCAATTTCTTCAATTTCCGTTAATGGTTCAATTGTTTCTATCTTTCCATTTCGTAAAACACGTACAGGTTCTATATATTCATTAATTAAACCTTCTATAGAAAATAGTCTTCCATATTTAAGAACTCCAGTTGGATTCTGCGGTAAGCCGCCAACTCGAATTTTTACGGTATCTGCCCAAATAAATTTTTCCAGACCCCATTTAACAAGTACTGCTACCATTCCCGGGGCAAGTCCGCAGTCAGGAATAATTGATATACCTGCAGCTTCAGCTTCCGGTAACATTTTCAATTGTTCATCTACAATTGAACTGTTTCCACCAAGATCGCATAAGTGAGTTTTTGTTTTAATAGCTATTTTTGTAAAACTTGGATTGAATTTGTAATGAATTGCGGCAACTGCGGCATCAACATTTTGAAAAATTTCTTCTATATCAGATTCGTTTTTTGCATCAAAAGTCTTTGTTTGTAGTAAAGACGAGGTTACCTTGTCTCCGCAGTTTAAAAATTCTTGTGCTTTTTTTAACTCTTCAGAGTTATTGTCGGTTAATAAAACTTTGGTTGTATCATTTTGCTGCAATAGATCATAAGCTATTGCTTTTCCCATTAAGCCGGCACCAAGAACACAGTATTTCATGATGATGTTTAAACAGTAGCTTGCTGTGCCACAACATCTGGATTATTGTCTTTTTTGCTTCCAAGAAGTCTTATGTTGTCGGCTATTACTATTGGTTTTATATTTAATTCGCCAGTTTCTTTGCTATTCCATGAATCCCATCTAACTTTACCTTCAACTCCAATTAACGAACCTTTTTTTACATATTCACCAGCTATTTCAGCTGGCTTGCCCCAGATTTCAATATCAAACCAGTCAGTCAGCCCATCTTTCATCGGGCGATTTACTGCAAGTGTAAAGTTAGTCACTACCTTTCCTGATTCGAAATATCTCATCTCAGGATCTTTGCCTGCACGACCAACTAAAATTATGTGATTTAGATCTACTGTAGCCCTGTTGTTGTTAAAACTTATTTGGTTTGTTTGATTTTCCATAAGAAACTATTCTATCATTTTCTTATTGATGATATACCACCAAACCATCCCAATTGAGCCAATTAGAGAAGAACTTAATAATACAAATCCAAAAATGTTAATTATGTAATTCTGATTTTGAATTAAATTGCTCCCAAATAAAGTAAAGCACAGTAAAAATATAACAATGTATGCAACCTTTAGCTTTGAATTAGTTTCTTTCATTTCTTTCTTTAGATAATCAAATTCTTTCAATTTTAAGTCTGGCTTTTCTTCAGAAATAGTTGGTTGAGGATTTTTTGTACTTGCTTTTTCGATGTTGGCAATATATTTTGGAAGTTCTTTTACTACTTCCATATAGACATTTAACTTTTTAATTAATTTATTTTGTTTTGGAAAAATTGCTTTTAAATAATTCCACTTTGACTCTGACTGAACTAGATTATTTTTAAGCCAATTTTGAAGATATGGCTTTGCTACGTTAATCAGACTAAATTCCGGGTCCAAAGTCCTGCAAACTCCTTCAAGGGTACCTGTCATTCTAAGAGTATAAGTAAACTTACTTGGCAGGATAAAAGGTTTTTCTTTAATTATATTGTTTATGTCTTCTTCTAATCCGTCCAGATTTAAGTTTGTTAATTTACCGCCATCATAATAGTCATAAACTGCCTGCTCAATTATTTTTTTAATTGGTTCAATATCTGTATCTGGCTTTATTAACTTTAAGTTTTTTAATGAACTTAAAAGTGTATCCGTGTCATTTCTTACTACACTTAGCAAAACATTTGCCAATTCATTTCTGATATTTTCATTTATTCTTCCAACCATTCCAAAGTCATAAAAAACAATTGTTCCATCGTCTTTTACTACAATATTTCCAGGATGTGGGTCAGCATGATAAAAACCATCTTCAAAAAACTGTTTAAAATAAATATTAACTAAAGTAATTGCAAGCTCTCTTGGATTCAGGTCTTTTTGTTTTAATGATTCAATATCAGTAATTTTTACACCTGACATAAACTCAATAACAATGAGCTTTCTAGTCGTATATTGCCAGAAAATCTTTGGTATATATACTCTCTCATCATATTTTAAATTCTTTCTCAGGTGGTCTGCATTTTTACCTTCCTGAATAAAATCAATTTCTTCAAAAAGAGTTTTGCCAATTTCATCTATAATTTGTATCCATTCTCTGCCTTTACCAAACTCTGTATGTTGTTCAAAGTAAACTGCAAGGCATCTCAGAATTGCAAGATCTTTGTAAAAAATTGTGTTTAAGTCTGGTCTTTGGACTTTAACAATTACTGACAAACCGTTTAAGAGTTCTGCTTTATGTACTTGCCCAATGCTTGCAGATGCTATCGGTTCGGGATCAATCGATTTAAAAATCTTATTAACAGATTTTCTAAGCTCAGTTTCAATGGTTTCCTTTATGCCCTCAAAAGGTAATGGTGGCAGGGAATCCTGGAGTTCAGAAAGTGCTTCAATATACTTTTTAGGGATTAAGTCAGCTCTGCTTGATAAGAATTGTCCGATTTTTATAAAGGTTGGACCCAGTTCGATAAAAGCATTTTTTACGTACAATGGAGCGTTGTAATTATGATTTTTAATTTGCCTTGTAAGTTTAAAGACAACATTTAAAATTTGTCTAAATCTTTTATCTCTTAAGCAAAAATAAATTAATAATGAAGAATCATATAGAAAGGAAAAGGAATTCTTCTTGTGATCTTCTTTTCTTTCAGGAAGTTTAAATCTTTCCTGAATCAAATTTGTATCGTAGAAACGTCCCGTTGGGGAATCTAGGACATCAAATTTTTCAATCGTTTTAACCAAGGTTTTATCGCTTTGCTGGATTAACCTGTGACTTTAAATCAGCAATCTCGGCTCTCAGCCCCGCAATTTCAGCTCTAATGTCGTTTAGCTCCATTGAATCAAGTAATGAATTATTTGTTAGTTCTGTAAGTTTATCTTTAATAAATCCTCTTATTTGTAACTCATTCATTTGGGCTCTGTGGGTAACTTCACTGATTAAGTGAGAAAGTTCTTCTTTTGCTTTCTCTTTTAATTTAGACTGAATTGGTTCATCAAGAGTTTTATTTTGTACTTTATCTCGAAAGCTGTTTACCTGAATTACCAAGTCGCAGGCTTTCGACTCAAGCTTTTCTTTAATGATATCTACCGCAGCTTTTGCTGTGAGAATAACTTTTGCTAGATCTTTTATCATAAGTAAATTATCTCATAGATTATTCATGTCATTCCCTGGCCTTGACCAGGGAATCCAGAAAGTATATTCTAGCTTTGTCATACTGGATTCCCGCTTTCGCGGGAATGACATACTATGGGATAGCGTAATGACAAAGAAAAACAAAAATTTGATTTGGGTTTATCCGCCAAATAACTGGGTTTCAAATTTTAATAAGACATTTGTTTATGGATCGTCTAATCCTAGGGCAAAATTATTTGTTTCTGTCGAGGTAGATCAGCGTGTCTGCCCTGATATAAAATGGGGCAAACACATAGGTTTGCCCATACAAATATTCCCAAACGGTAACTTTGCACAAGTTATTAAACTCCCTAAGAAAAAAAATGTTGTCAGTTTGATACAAATCTTAAATGGAAAGAAAAGGATTTTAACAAGAACTGTCATTTCCATGTCATTGCGAAAGAAGAGACGTTGCATGCAACGTCTCAACAGCAATAATCATCAGTCTTGTTTGCCACAGGTTGATAGATACCTCCAGAATGACATAGTCATCGTAATCGACCCCGGTCATGGTGGCAAAGAATATGGAACCCATTCTTCAAAAGGTATTCCTGAAAAGGTTTTTAATCTTCAAATTGCAAAATTGCTTTATAGAAAATTGACAATTGAGAATGGACAATTGAGAATTAAAAAACATAAAATAAAAATTTATTTAACACGAACCAAAGATAAATTTGTCTCATTAAAAGATCGTGTTGATTTTGCTAAAAAGAAGAAAGCGGATATTTTAATTTCAATTCATCATAATGCACTTCCTGACAATGAAGATCCTCTAAGACACAGAGGTGTAGGTGTTTATTTTACGCATGGTTTTGTAAAGCCATTTGCAAAGAAGCTTTTGGATTCTATTACAAAAGAAACAAAATTAAAAAAATATGGAATATTTAAAAGAGATTTTGCTGTAACAAGACCTGATTTCTACCATGGGATTTTAGTAGAATGTGGATTTTTGATACATCCTATAGAAGGGGAATATATTACACAGAGAAAGATTCAGAAGAAGATTGTTAGTGGGGCTATAAAAGAAATATTAGATCTTCTTAAATGAGTTACTAGAGGGTGTTATGAAAATCAAATGCGTCATCAGATAGAGGGATATTGTTGATCGTTTTATTGTTAAGTATGGGTTTAATAAAGAAACGGTCAAGTTCATTCTTATCAAGAATGTTGTTTTGATTTCTGTCAGCTCCATCATTGATTATTGTAATTGTTCTGCCTGAGAGAAGCCTTGTAGCTACTTCTAGTGCTCTAGCTATAGGGGTTTGTTCACCTACAGCACCCCGTCTATTTCTCGGACTGCTTAAAGGATCCATGAAATTCATTAAATCTCTGTTAGTAGAGATTCTTATCATTTCATTGCCATTTCTAGAAGGCTCTAATTCTTCAAGGAGTCTCATTCTGGCTTCAAAAAGCTCTCTCATATTTGCTGCAAAAGGATTCGCATAAAAGCCTTCTTCGGTTATTGTTACTGTTGTTGTAATTTCACCAGGTTCAATAGGTCTAGTTTCTTGAGGAGTAATAGGATTTCGATGCCATGCACGTCTTGCAGCTTGTTCTGCTCGTCTTTGTTCATCAGCTTTTCTTATTTCATTAGCTATAAAAACATCATAAGCACTGCGTACTTCCAGTGGAGCACTTGCATAAAGGGTAGTAAAGTCAATTGGAGCGCCATCTGGCTCAAGACTTCTTCTTTTTGCTTGAATTAAATCTTCTAAAGTTAATGGTCCATTGGGAGGATTCCATGAAGGTCTTGTTGCTTCTTCTCCCCGTTCTTCTTTATTGGCTGTAAAAACATCATAAGCACTACGTACTTCCGGTGGAGCACTTGCATAACAGGTAGTAAAGTCAATTGGAACGCCATCTCGAATACCATCCAGCCCAAAGCTTCTTTTTTTTGCTTGAATTAAATCTTCTACAGTCAAAGATTCATCGATAGGATACCATGCGCGAAATCTTCTTGGATCTATGAATGGTGTTGTAGCTTGTATTCCTAAGTCTGACATACTTTAATTAAACCAAATGAAGTCCTTTAATTTCAAGAAGAAATGTTAATTAATCCTAAAATTTGAATTAACCTTCTCTAATCTTCTTAACCTTTATGGTGTTTGTTCTTTTTATTTTCTCTGTATTGGTCATAGAGAAATATAGTAGTCATTGCTATTACACCAAAAATAAGGATGCAGAAAGCTAATTCTCCTGAAGGCTGAATATGCATTTTATTTCTCCTGTAAGATAAAGTAACCAATTACCATAATGATAAATCCCACAAGAGAAATATTATCATAGCAGCATTAAAGTTACCTAAAAATAGGTCTTTTTTGAAAACGACTCATTGAAAAACCAAAGAACCAAGTGGAGCAAATAATGCAAAACCGCTAGTTCTTAATGAGACAGAAATATATTTTTGTTTTTCTGTTGCCACACTAAAAACTGTAACAAGAAAAAAATTATTTAATAATCAGGAAATGTCTCTGATTTAATTAAATGTATGAACAGAAATGTAACCCAGGGTTTCAAAGAGATGACAGTTTATAGAAGAAATTATGAAAATTGTTTGTGATGAATAAATAAAAACAATAAACCAATTTAATCTTTTTTTTATAATTTTTTTTGTTAATAATGGTAATTTTAAATAGGATATAAAATCAGTAATTTAAAAAGGAGATTATTTATGGATCCAGTCCTTTTACAATTAGTACAAAGAACTAATTTAGGAACTTATCGGGAAGTACAAGCCATTCGTGAAGTAGTAAATGGATTAGCTGGTAGTTTACCTACCCTTGGACGTGAAATAAATACTACAATTTTCTCACAAGGTTCAAGGCTTGCTGTTGATAAAAGAGAATTGTTACTTCGCCAAACAGTTAGTTTTAATCAAGATCTTAGACAGCTTGCTTTTCTATTGGCAAGGATTCTGAATGCAGCAGGAATTGACCGTAATAGATTAGCTGAACAAATTCAAAATCAAAATGATCCTCTTATAGTAGCCATTGCTAATTTTTTACAGCTAACTAAAGAAAAGGCACTTGAGGTTGTACAGTTTGTACAACGAATGCCATTAGAAGAGATTAAAGGTCCAGTAATAAGTAAGTCAGATGATGATTAATCATCTTTGACTTAAAGATAACCACTTTAACGCTGAATGTACCAGCGACTCGCTGTCTTTGTGGTTTCCATTTGGTTGGATTTGTGAAATTGCTTGATTTATTTCCTGATTTGAATAGCCTAATGATTGTAAAACTGAACGAGCATCATTTAGAGATAAGAGATCAGAGGTGAGAGATGGGATGTTTTTTCTGATCTCTGATCTCTCATCTTTGTTTCCTGAATATGCTATCGGTAAATGTTTCCAGTTTTTAATTTTTTCTTTTAGCTCCAGAATAATTCTGCCTGCGGTTCTTTCACCAATTCCCTGCGATTTTTTCAGGTGAGTAATATCATCGTTTAAAATTGAATAAGCAATTTCACTTACAGTTAGATTGTTTAGTAAAGCCAAAGCAGTTTTTGGACCTATTCCTGAAACACTGAATAATAAATTAAACAATTCCTTTTCGATAAGGGATGGAAAACCATACAATGTCATTTGATCTTCTTTGTGAATTAAAGTTGTATAGACTGTTGTGGTTTCGCCCTTTTTACCTATAAGTTCAAGTGCAGATAAGCTTGTGTGTATCTCATAGCCAATTCCACTGACATCAAGGATAACTTTCTCAGAACCTGTAGGTTCTGTTATTTTTTCTGTAATTATTCCCCTCAAGAATTGGTACATTTTTTATAAGTTCAGATAAGCTGAACTTTCCTTCTTCTATTCTTTGTTGCAGGATCGGATTTGCCTGCCTCAAGCGGGATAAATCCTACAGTTTGTGAATCTATAGTAACTTTATTGAACATTGGTTGGTATAATAAAAAATACATTGTTAGAAGTTTAACAGGTGGAGCAAAGTTTAGATAATTCATATTAAGAAGAGGTTTTATTAGATAGATGTCAAATGTAGGTGATGTAACAGACGCAACTTTTGAAGCAGAGGTCCTTAAATCTGCAATTCCAGTTTTAGTGGATTTTTGGGCCCCCTGGTGTGGACCATGCAGAGCTGTAGCTCCAGTAGTTGATGAAATCGCTAATGCATATAAAGGAAGGTTAAAAGTATTAAAGCTTAATACTGATGAAAACCCAAAAACAGCTCAGTCATATAGAATTAGTGGTATTCCAAGCCTAATGGTTTTTAAAAATGGACAACCGGTGGAACAAGTTGTGGGTGCAGTACCAAAATCAACACTTTCCTCAGCTGTTGAAAAACATATTTAACTTTATAATTTACAAATGAACACAGCAACTGAAGATTTAACTGACCACAAAACCAAGAAAAAACAAAGACTTAAAAATATATTAAGAATTTTAATTAGCCTCATTGCACTTGTATGTTTAATAAAGTTTGGGAAAGTTGACTTACATACAGCATTTAAGTATTTAATGAAAGCAAATCCGATTTATTTTGCTCTGGCTTATTTCAGCTATATGATAACTATTTTAATTGCTGCTGTTAGATTCTATTTTTCATCTCATGTGCTTGGTTTCAATAAAGGATATTTTCAATTATTACAGTTAAATTTTGTTGGTGCATTTTTTAATAATTTTTTACCTACTACTTTTGGCGGTGATGCTTTGAGAGGTTATTACTTAAGAAAGGGTTCTCATATTTCAATGGCTAAAGCAGCTGCTTGTATTATTTATGAGCGTTATACAGGGGTGATAGTGTTATTCTGGGCAGCTTCTTTGGCATTTATCCTGCAAAGCATGGGAATTATAAGTAAGACTGTCTGGCAGATTCACAAGGAGTTGATTTTATTTACTCATATTGGATCGCTTGTAACAATTTTCTTAATTCCCTTTTTGCCGCAAATAAATAAACTATTTTTTGGGAATGCAAATTGGATTTATAAAAAAGTTATTGAGCCAATTGTTGTTTACTGGCATGATTTGAAGCTTATGGTAAGGGTGTTTATACTTTCACTCTTCCTTCAGATATTTGTGCTTTTATGTCATTTTTTCATTGCAATGGCATTAGGAATAAATATCCCCCTCAGTTATTATTTGGTTTTTTATCCTTTAACCACAATTGCAGGTTTTATGATTCCCAGTTTAAATGGACTTGGAATAAGAGAAGGTACCTATATTTACTTTTTAAGCAAGGTGAACATAAACAGTGAGCAGGGTTTAGCGTTCAGCATATGCTGGTTAATAGTTCTACTGATTACAAGTTTTATTGGTGGTTTAGTTTATATGTTTGGAGACTTTAGAAAGCATAAACCGTTGGAAAACAATTAAACTGTAGTGGGAGGTCGCGACCTCCCACTACAGGAAATCTCGCCATTTTCCAAAGCAATAACTTTATCGGAATTATTTATGGTTGACTGTTTATGGGCAATGATAATTACTGTTCTGTTTTTTACAAGTTCGTTAATTGCTTCTTGAATATATCCTTCTGATTCATGATCAAGATGGCTTGTTGGTTCATCCAGAATCAGTATTGGTGCATCTTTTAGGAATGCCCTTGCAAGAGCAATTCTTTGTCTCTGTCCCCCTGAAAGTTTTGTTCCGTTTTCACCGACAATTGTTTCAAAACCCTCGTAAAACTTTTCTACAAATTCCATTACATGAGCCTTTCTTGCTGCTTCAAGAATCTCTTGTTCAGTAGCAGTCGGTTTTCCAAACACAATATTTTCTTTTACTGAACAGTTAAAAAGAACCTGTTCCTGTGTTACCAGAGCTATTTGAGATCTTAAAGAATGAAGATCTATTGTTTTAATATCAAAGCCATCAATTTCAATACTACCGGCTTGTGGATCGTAAAAGCGAGGAATAAGACTTACCAGAGTTGTTTTACCAACTCCTGATGGTCCAATTAATGCAACTTTTTCCCCTGGATTAATTTCCAAATCTATATTTTTTAGAACTTCCTGACCATCGGAATATTTAAAATTTATATTTTTAAATACAATCTGTCCCCGTAGAGTCCTTGCATGCAAGGACTCTACGGATGATTGTAATGAAGGTTCTTGATCTAACACTTCAAAAACTCTTTCACTTGCACCAAGAGCCTGTTGTAATGTAGACCATACGCGGCTTATTCTTTTAATTGGTTCGTATAAAAGAACTGTTGTTAAAAAGTAAGAAGAGAAATCTCCAAGTGTAATTTGATGAAGAATTACGCTTTTCATCCCGCACCAGAAAACAAAAGCTACTCCGCATGCACCGACAAGTGCCGTAATCGGAGAAATCATAGCTTCAATTGTTACTGTCTTTCTTAGGGTTGAAAAAAGTCTTGAGTTTATTTGTTGAAATTGTTTGTCTCTGACTGACTCAAGGTTATAGGCCTGAGATAATTTTAGGTTCTGTAAACTTTCCTGAACATAAGCAGAAATATCACCGATATTTTCCTGTCCTTTTCTACTCAACTTTCTTAATCTTTTAGCCAAATTTGCAACTGGAATAACAAAGAGAGGTATAACTACTGCTGCAATAAGTGTTAAATACCAGTTTACTGAAAGCAGCCATGCAAAGAGAAAAATAGCTTTGCTTGAGTCATTAAAAATAGTTGTAATTGTTTCTGCTACCCAGGATTGAACAGCAACAAGATCATTTGTAGCCCTTGAAACATAAGTTCCGCTCATTTCTTTTGTAACTTGAGATAGAGATAATTTTTGAAGATGCTCGTGTAATTTGTTTCTAATATCTCGTACAGTTGCAATGCCTACGTAACGTACGCAAAATTGATATAAAAATCTTAATATGCCGTCAATAAAATAAGCTGTAACAATTAATATGGGAATTAAACCAAGTAATTCAGTGGTATGAATGCTCATGCTTGGTGAACCAACAAGAGTTTTAAGTTGTTTTGGCAGAAGGAAAATTCTTCCCTGCTGATTTGGCATATTTAATCCATCAACGGAGATCTTTACAAGCCATGAAGGCAGCAGGGAAATAAATCCCCCAAGAATCATAGAGAAAAATGCAACGGAGAATAAAAGCCAGTATTTTTTTCCATATGACAATAATCTGGATAATGTGTTCATAAGATAATGATTATAAACCCTGTAGAGGCTTGCCATGGCAAACCTCTACGAAATTAATTTTAATTATTCCAAACAATTTTTTATAAATACCTATATTTGTAAGCAAAAACGGTTAAGATTGTCATTATGCAGGAAACAAATTTACCTCCATTGCCAAAGTCTGCAAAGGCCCAAAGAACCAGACAGAAAATTTTAGAAGCTGCAAGAGCAATTTTTGCTGAACGTGGATTTGCAAAAGCTACTGCTGAAGAGATCTCTACAAAAGCAGGAGTTGGCTATGGTACGTTTTATCTTTATTTTGCAGATAAGAGACAGGCACTGCATACTATTTTGGCTGATGTGGATGACCAACTTTATCAGCTTGGACAGCCGGAAGGTATTGAAAAGCCTCGTCTTGGGCTTGGGGCTCTGGCACCAATCAAAATTACAATCGGTGGATTTTTTGATAGCTTTAAAGCATATGCAGATGTTTTGAAAATATGTCATGAACTTTCAGCAACAGATCCGGATTTTAAAAATCAGCATGACAAAGTCAGAGCACGTCTGGTGGATAGAATTAAAGAACATATTATAAAAGGACTTGAACTTGGGAATACAAGAAATGTAGATCCTGAAATTACATCAGTAGCAATTGCCGGGATGATTGAAACTATAGCAAATGAATGGTTCTTTAATCAGAAATCCTGGGATAGAGAAAAAGTAATTAATACTGTAGCTAAGCTTTATTATGGTGCTGTAGTAAAGGGTTGAAATCTACATAGCCAGCGTATTATAACCGCAGTCTACATAAATCAACTCACCGGTAATTGCTCTAGATAAATCACTAAATAAAAATACACATGTGTCAGCTACTTCTTCTGCTGAAACATTTTTCTTTAGCGGGGCTACATTTCTGAAATGTTCCAGCATCTTTGAAAAATCATCTATTCCACTTGCAGAAAGGGTTTTAATAGGTCCTGGTGAAACTACATTTACTCTTATATTTTTTGAACCTAAATCATATGCCAGATATCTAGAAGTACTTTCAAGAGCAGCTTTTGCTACACCCATTACATTATAATTTTTTACTACTCTTTCACTTCCTAAATAACTCAGGGCAACAACACTTCCACCTTTTTCTTCCATTAATGGTTTAAACATTTTAGATAATGCTATTAAGGAATAACTGCTTACATCCTGTGCCAGATGGTAACCGTCCCGCGAAGTGTTTACAAACTCTCCGCCCAGCTCTTCACGCTTTGCAAATGCTACTGCATGTAAAAAGAAATCAATCTGACCATATTGTTTTTTAATGGTTTCATGGGCTTGTGCTAATTCTTCATCTTTTGTTACATCCAAATTTACTGAAAACGGATCTAGATTTTCTTCTTTAAAAAGCTTTTCTAAGTTTCTTAAAACCCTTTCCCCCTGATAAGTAAAACCGATTTCTGCGCCTTCTCTAATGCAGGCTTTTGCAACTGCCCAGGCAATACTCCATTTGTTGGCTACGCCAACGATAATACCTTTTTTACCCTTTAGCAAATTATTAGAAAAATCATTTGATGACATATTTGGATGTTCCTTTTGTCCTGGTTTTTGAATTGTTTGTATCTTAGACATGGCAATATGATAGCAAATCCATGTCATTCTGAGGCAAAGCCGAAGAATCTTACAGAATTGCTGTCGGTCACAGAGATTCTTTACTTCGTTCAGAATGACATAATGCCTTAAATTATTTCATACATTTTTCATGTTAAATTAATACAGTTAATAATTAAAATACACATGACGCTTAAAGCAAAAAACCTTACTAAATCATTTGGCGGAAAGACAGTTGTAAATAATATTTCTATTGAAGTGCAGCCTGGTGAAATAGTTGGTCTTTTAGGTCCAAATGGAGCCGGTAAAACAACTTCATTTGATATGGTTGTAGGCTTGATAAAACCTGAAAGTGGTGAGATTAGCTTATTCGGAAAAAACATTACAAATTTTCCAGTACATGAGAGATCAAAAGCAGGGATTGGTTATCTTACTCAGGAGCCATCTGTTTTCAGACGTTTAACAGTGGCGGACAATTTGCGTTTGATATGGGATGTTCTTGAAAAAAAAGAAATAAGGAATAAAAAAGAGGAAGAAGAAAAATTACATGAGCTTCTGAAAGAATTTGATCTTTTGGACCTGAAAGATCACATTGCAATTAGTTTAAGCGGTGGTGAAAGACGCAGAGTTGAAATTGCAAGAGTGCTGGCATGCGATCCGAAATTTATTTTACTTGATGAGCCTTTTACCGGAATAGATCCAATTGCAATTCAGGAAATTCAAAAAATAATTTCAAAGTTAACGAAGCTAAGAAATATCGGAGTCCTGCTCACAGATCATAATCCAAGAGCTACGCTGGCGATAACTGACAGGGCTTATATTATTCAGGACGGGAAAATACTTCTGGCAGGTTTAGCAAACGATATTGCAAAAGATCCAATCGCATTACAATACTATCTGGGAGAAGACTTCACTTTATGATTGGCTTTATCAAAGCAAATTCTTTTTTTAGATTAAATATTCTGGATAAGTACATTATCAATGAATTCTGGCTTCCATTTATTTCCGGTTCAGCAATAATAACCGGCATTTGGCTTAGTGCAGATCAACTGAGGCATGTGTTTAAGTTAATAACTACTTCTGATACTCCATTTGCAAGTGCTATGACTATTTTAGGATTGCATATGCCTGAAATTATAGTTATCACCATTCCTATCGGAGTACTTTGGTCTTCATTTCTTGTTTTCAGCAGATTGAACAATGACTCTGAGATAATTGCAATGAGAACCAGTGGTATCAGCTTAATAAAAATTCTAAGACCTGTGTTTATATTTGGTTTATTTACTTCATTAGTTTCATTTGGTCTTTGTGAGTTAATTGTTCCTATTTCTTCGCCGCTTGCACGAAAATTAGAGATATATTCTGTATACAAGACCCCATTTCCAAACAGTCAAAAAAACTTTACTTATCTTGAAAAGAGTTCATCCAAACAACTAAGAAGGATTTTTTATGCTGCTTATTACAATGCCGATAAAGAGCTTTTAAAAAATATTGTGATTTTGGATTTTACAAGAGTAGGCTTAACTCAGATTCACACAGCAAATCAAGCAAGGTGGTTGCCCAAAAAAGGTGGATGGGGATTATACAAAGGAACAAATCATTTCATTTCAAATGATAATTCTTTAAGCAGGGTTTCAAGCTTTGATGAATTTTTTATTCCAAGTGGTTCTACTCCGGCAAAACTAATCAGAGAAATCAGCAAACCTGGTGAAATGAATTTTGTAAGATTACAGAGATTTATTGCTCTGCAAAAAGATTCAACTATTCATACTGATGACTACAATGAAGCACGTGTAACTTTTCACAGCAAGTTTGCAAAACCAATCGCATGTCTTTTAATTGCTTTAATTGGTGCGCCTTTAGGAATACTTCCAAGAAGATCACACTCCGGCTGGAACTATGTAATCCTTTCATTTATAATTTTTCAATTTTACATGAGTCAATCTGTATGCAACTCTTTAGCTGAAGCGAATAAGCTTACACCGCTTTTTGCTGCCTGGTTTCCCAATATTGTCTTGCTTATAATCGCATTGTTTATCATCAGACAGAAGGCAAAATTGGCGTAATTTTTGCCCTACGGTACAATATAAACATAAACCAATGTCTACATTAGCTCTTGAAAAATCAAAGATACTTGAAAATTACTGGCCACCAATTACCAGCAAAATTGCTGTTTGCATGAGCGGTGGAGTAGACAGTAGTGTTAGTGCCTATATTATTTCAAAAAAAGGATATGAAACAGTTGGTTTAACGGGCTGGTTAATTAAAGGTGCGGGACGCTGTTGTGATAATGGAATGGTTGATGCTCTTAAAGTCTGTGAGCAAATTGGTGTTAATCATGTTTCAAAAGATTTAAGAGTATTTTTTAAACAGGAAATTGTAGATCCGTTTATTAATTCATACCAGATGGGCTCTACCCCTATTCCATGTATTACCTGCAATAACACTATAAAATGGGGTTCACTTATGCAGTATGGATTTAATGAGTTAGGTTGTACTCATATTGCTACAGGACATTATGCGAAACTTGTAAAAGAAAATAATATTTATAAGATTGTTCGTCCTAAGGATTTGAAAAAGGATCAAACATTTATGCTCTGGGGATTAACTCAGGAAGCACTTTCCAGGACTGTATTTCCTCTTGGGGATTTGACAAAGGGAGAAGTAAGAGAAATTGCTGCAGGGGTTTGCCATGGCAAACCCCTGCATGTTGCAGATAAAGAAGAAAGTCAGGATATTTGTTTTGTTTCTGACAAAGAGGGTACTCAGGGATTTCTTGGGAAATATCTGGAATCAAAAGAAGGTTATATTATTGAAAATAAAACCGGCAAAGTTTTAGGTATTCATCAGGGTACGCATAATTACACAATTGGGCAGAGAAAAGGGATGGGCATTGCCTATGCTGAACCATTATATGTAGTTGATCTGAATATAGAAAATAATATTGTTTATGCTGGTACAAAAGAAGAGCTTGAAGGATTTGAATTAATTGCAAAAGATGTTAATTGGGTTGTGCCGTTTGAGACGCGATTAATTGCCTCTGTACGGGCAAAAATTCGCTATAACTCCAAAACCTCACCAGCAAAGATTTCTATCCTGGATAATAACCAGGTAAAAGTTACTTTCAGTGAACCTCAATCAGCAATTACACCTGGGCAGGCATGTGTATTTTATGATGAGACTGATACAGTCTTGCTTGGCGGTGGATGGATTAGATAATAGGTTAGAGATAATATTTTAGTTAAATAGAGCTGTCATCACCAACAAACTGTACATTTACACCTTTTAGTAACAGATGTGCTCTAGCTATATTTGCTACTTGTTTGGCAGGTATTCTTCTTGTGGTGCCTAAATCTATTGCAGCTTGACCATTTCTAGATACCACTGTCTGAAGTGCTGTGCGTAAAAAAGCTGCAGGATCTTCTTCATTAGTCGGTACTTTAACTACCGGAACTACATTTACTGGTTGATTTGCTCTTACTATCATATATTTTAACCAAGTACTTAAAAAATCTTACTTCAATATAATGATCATACGACTATTAAATATATTCTGTCAAGCCTTATTATTGTAACTTAGTAGACGTCTCTTCAACTAAAGGCTTTCCTAGAAATATTTTAAATGTTTTAGCTATTTCAATAAGTTTAACATTAAGCATTTCACAAGCTTCTCTGAGACTACCTTCTTGATCTTTTTCTTGATTATCTTGCCCCATTCTCTCAACTCTCAGTGCTAATCTATGAGCTTGTATAGCTGAGATTTCATTACTTGTCGCTGGATCAGTAAAAACAATAAGCATTCCTTTAAGAGTATGTGCTTCGCGCTGTATGCTTCTAAAATCATTTGTTTTTATAGCACTTCTTAGTCTAGTTATAGAAGCCTCAAATTCTGTTAAACCTAATTCCATTAACTCACACAAAAGTCCTTCATCTCCTCCAGCTTTCTCTAAAGAGTATTCCAGATCAATAGCTGAAGAAACCCTTTCTCTAACGTGTAAAGTAGGCAAAGTTTCTGTACTTCTATCGACATCTTGTAAAACGAAATCCAAACTACGATAATACTCGACAACATCTAATGTGTTCTGAGCAATTTCTCCTGGAGACATAGTCTCAGGAATTATAACTCCACCCCTTGTTGCTCCAATTAAGAAAGCCAGATGATCTCTATTTGATCCACTTCTCATTACTTTAAGCCATGCATTGCCAGAATCTTGAAGAGTGCCAGTAAATCTGTGAATATCACTGCCTTGGGAAGCGCTTCTAAGTAAATGAAATAAAACTTTTGTATTATGATCAAGCTCACGAAACTGACTTAGTGACTCTAAATCAATAGGAGCAACCTCTAAATATTTACGTCCTGTGCTTTGCTCAGTTTTCCATCTACATAAGAACGAAGAAGTAGAAAATTGTCGAACCCCTGTAAATAAAGGAATTTGAAATCCAAGAGCCCTTACTTCTGGAGGCAAACTTTTAGCAAGCTCTGTATCAAGATGAAGAGCACCATCTACAAAATCAGTTACTAGGACAACACCATTATTTGACCCACTGGAATATTCATAACCAATAGCAGTGGGAATAAAAATATCATCTGCATGAGGATGTAAGCTGTCAAACTCTTTTGCTACAAGCTGTACCAAGTTAGCAATAATTCTTGCATCAAGCTCATATATTACAGATTGTTGAGTTCTAGGAGTTAATCCTTGATAAACCTTCACTGCAAAATTTCTTTTTTCTCTACAGTCCCTATCACTCAAATTAACAACCCAAACTCCTTTAGTACTATCAGTTTCAATTGGTATACCACTTTGAGAAGCTTCCTCGTGAGGAACAACTCCAAAGCGGCTTTTTACTTCCTCGATTTGCCCTTGCGGGAAATATCTTTTTACAGCAAGAAGTGGAAACTCAGATAATGGTCGAATACTAGTCATTTATATTCTTAAATCTCTTTTGCATTAGAATAACAAATTTAACTACTAGAAAATTATCTTTTATAAAGAATTAATCTTTACTCCAGGGCTTAATCAAAATGGTTATATTGTCCCACGAGATAATAAGAAAAAAATAACGGGTTTATTATTTACCTCAACACTTTAATGCTTTTGTTTGTAATTTGAATTATTTTTGATGGCTTCAAAGACATCTCACTCTTTTTAGCCTTTATAAACAATTTTACTTTTTTAATCAATTCTTTTTGCGGTATGCGATCACTTTTCCCGGAAATATTTGCACTGGTACTTGCTAAAACCTGTTCCGGAGATTGTTTTAGCAGCTTTAATAGAAATTTGTTGTTTGGTACCCTGACACCAATTGTTTTAAAGTCTTTATTTAAGAATTTTGGTACTGCTTTTGAAACAGGAAGAATTATTGTTAAAGGACCAGGCCATTGTTTAATTAATTGTCGTAGAGGCGTTGCATGTGGTACAGACGTTGCATGCAACGTCTCTATGCAGACAAATTTCTTTAGCGCTTGCCAGCTATACCCAAGCAGAATTAAAGGCTTTTTTCGTGCTCTTTTTTTCAATTTGTAGATTTTTTTAACAGCTTCTTTTGAATCATATCTGCAAACCAGACCATACACTGTATCGGTAGGAACTATAATTGGCTCATTATTTAAAATTAAATTGAAAGCTTTTTTAGACAATATTTTCATTTATGGATAGATATTCTATCCATATTTTACTTCACTTCTAAGGAACCTTCTAATTGTTGTCTTGCTATTTCAATTTCGTTTGCAAGATTGGCTTCATAGAGTTTTAAATCAAAAAAAGCTTTTTCTGGAGTTAACGTGCTCAATGGAACATAATCTCCCGAGGTTGGATCTCTATAAGAAATAACTCTTTCGGCTGTACCATAACCGTCTCTCCTACAATTTCTATCCGCAAGTTCTACAATTCTTAACTTACATGCTGCTAGTAGTATATGATCAAGCTGCGACACAGATGCAGTTCTTATACATTGTTCTACTGTAAGAGTTTCTGTAAAGCTACAACCATGGGTGTAATAAGGCGCTATATCTTTGAACAATCTTGTTGATAAGCCATTTTCATCTGCTTTTTCAAAAGTCTTCTTTTTCTCTAAAGCAATTCCCATTAAATCACGTATAGTAGCTAAATCTTTTGGTTCTCTCTTTTCTGCTTTATCTAATCTATAAGCTTCATCGTTAGATAGATATTTTGGAGCTGTGCCAGAAAGAGGCGGGGGGGGTGCAACAACTCCTGCTGCAAGTGCTCTACCGGCAATATCTTCTGCAGCTGCATTTGGTCCTTTATCTAAAGGTTCTGCTTCTACTAAAGGAATCTCTGGCAATGCTGTTGCTTCTTTTACCTGTTGTGCTGGCCCACCCCAAATTCCACAAGTTACAATTCTCCACCCTATGCTCATATAATATACTCCTTCTTAAATAATCACATTTAATTATTATAATTTGATGGTAACAAAATACTGGTAAGAAATGCAAGACTCTATAAAATTCTAAATAATTATTTAATATTTTAATGACTTTTAGGGTACTATTTTAATCAAATGATTGCAATTATTCAAAGAGTTAAAAATGCAAGAGTAACTGTACAGAACCAAGTTATTGGTGAAATAGCTTATGGACTCCTTTTGTATATTGGCTTTGAAGAAGGCGATGATTTAGAAACAATCCAGGGGTCAATTAATAAAATAACTAACCTTAGAATATTTGCAGATAAAGAAGATAAAATGAATCTTTCTTTAATTGATATAAATGGAGAATTAATGGCTATTTCAAATTTTACTTTACCGGCAGATTTAAATGAATCAGGGAGAAGACCATCGTTTACAAAATCAGCAAAACCAGATATTGCAGAAGCCTTGTATAATTTGTTTATAGAAGAGTGCAAGAAACAAAGTATAAAAATTGCCTGTGGTGAATTTGGTGCAATGATGGAAATTGAATCAATAGCAGATGGTCCAGTTAATTTCACACTAAAAAAATGAAAAATATAACGATTTATATTTGTAGAATTTATCCGGTTTACCCGGTAAATTCGATCTGGCGAGAATGATTGACACAGGGAAGCTCAAGCTTGTCTTGAGCTATAAAAAAAATGAAAAAAATCAAGATCGGTAAATTAGAAATCAACTCCTATGTGTATATTCCTCCAATGGCAGGTGTAACTGATCTTGCATTTAGAAAGATGATCAGACTTTTTGATAAGGAAACTTTAATTGCTACAGAAATGGTCAGCTCAAAAGCTCTTATGTATAATCCGGATCAAAAAATCATGAAATTAAGTGAAGATGAGCATCCTGTAGGTATACAACTTTTTGGACATGAAGTAGATGTTATGGCAAAAGCTGCTCTTTTAGCAGAAGCTCAGGGAGCGGATTTTATTGATATAAATATGGGTTGTCCTGCTCCAAAAATCACAAAAGGAAAAGATGGAGCAGCCTTAATGAAGGAACCGGATTTAGCAGTAGAAATAGCTAAAGCAGTAATTAACGCTGTTAAAATTCCGATTACGGTAAAGATGCGTCTTGGCTGGGATGAGTGCCAAAAAAATGCGCCTGATCTGGCAAAGCGTTTAGAAGAAGTTGGTGTTTGTGCTTTTACAGTTCATGGTAGAACCCGTGAGCAGGGTTATACAGGAAGTGCTGACTGGAATGCAATTAGTGAGGTAAAAAAAATTGTTTCAGTTCCTGTCTTTGGAAATGGAGATGTAAGAACTCCATTTGATGCTCAGAGGCTTTTAGAAACTACTGGTTGTGATGGAGTTGCAATTGCAAGGGCTACAATGGGGGAGCCTTGGTTATCAAAGCAGATAAATGAATATCTAAGAACAGGTTTTTTTTCTCCTGAACCTTCTGTAGATGAAAAAGTTCAACTTGCCAGAATTCATCTTGAAGAATTAATTAAAATAAAAGGTGAAGTTGTTGGTATACGTGAATCCAGAAGACACCTTATAAATTACACAAAGAGGCTTAAAAATGCTGCGCAAGTAAGAGCTAAAATTGGGCAAATAAACAGCAAAGGTGAAGCTGAAGAGTTGTTCCTAAGGTTAAAAGAAGAAAGCTTATGTCAAGTAAATTGATTTAGTTAAGAGCAAAAGCTTGAAAATTTAACTCAAAATCTTACAATATACAAAAAAACAAGGGTTAATATTGATTTTCCTTTGTTCTACAAGTAAACTTAATTTAATAACTTTTTCCATATGAATGAACCAAAGAATTATTTTGCAATTTTTGTCCTAGGAACAGATAGTATTGGGATAGTTGCAGATATTGGTAAGGCCTTATTTGAGCTTGGTGCGAATATTAATGACTCATCTCATACAATTATAGGTAATCAGTTTGCAATGCTGCTTTTGATTTCAGCTGCACCAAATTATACGGTAGAAAAAATCCAGAGTGCTTTTCAGGATGTTACAAAAAAGAGAGGATTGACAGTTTATACGCATCAACTCAGTCATGAAGATATTTACAGGAAAAATCCTGTTCCAGGACAATTATGCGTAATTCATTTATATGGTGCAGATAAACCAGGAATCGTTTATCAGGTGACAAATTTGCTTGCAAAAAACAGCATTAATATAACTGATTTAAGTACCAGACGTTTTGGGAATGAATTAAAACCTATTTATATTATGTATCTTGAAGCAGAAGTACCCAATGATGTTGATACCAGAAAATTAGGAGATGATTTAAACAAGCTAGCTGCAAATCTCAAGGTAGAGATCAAGTATGAATTAGAGGAAGTAGCAAGCCTTTAAAAATATAGATGAACGTAGGGACATAGCATGCTACGTCTCTACGGAAGATTTATGTCAATATTAAATGTTTTAGAATATCCAGATCCAATCCTAAAGCAAGTTTCAGAGGAAGTAATAAATTTTGATTCTTCTTTGGAAATATTCTTGAAAGATTTTATTGAGACTTTAAACAGTCATAAATACTGTGTGGGTCTTGCTGCACCACAGGTTGGAAATCTTCAAAGAATAATTGCAATTAATATTTTACAAGCAAGAAAGCCACATCCTAATAATGGATTGTTGGTTTTAATTAATCCAAAAATTCTAGAAGCTTCAAATTTTAAAATCGTGAGAGAGGGATGTTTGAGTATCCCGGATTTTACTGCAAATGTAAAAAGAGCAATGAAAATCAAGGTTAAATTTCAAAACTTAAAAGGTGAAACTAAAGAATTAGAAACTACTGATTTTGAAGCACATGCTATACAGCATGAGACGGATCATTTAGATGGCATTTTGTTTTTAGATAGAATCACTTTGCCAAGTAGTAATTTGTTTAGGAGAAAGCAGTTTTAATGTGATTTAAACTTTTTATCGTCTTTATGTTTTATAAATTCTACTCCACAAACAAAAAACAAAAGCCCGAGAAGTACAATACCAAAAGATATAAAAGTTATTATTATTTTTAGATCCATTTTTTGCCTTTTCTATTCCTTTCATAAACTATAGCATAACCATTTAAAAGCATTATAAATCCTATTAAAAATAACAAAATGGAAAGAAATAGATAAATAAAAAATTGATGATTTAGACTATCAACATTTAGATCAGGGATATCTAAAATGAATTTTCCTATAGGACTCATTAAAGCAAAGCCAGCAATTTTATAAACTTCAACAAGATATTCTTCTTCATTAATCATGTTTTTAAATATAAAAAATCCAATTTTTAAAATCAAGTCCTGAATATGTACATTTGTTATAAAGATGATACCTACGGTTACATAGAACTATTAATTCTTTTTAATGTATGTGTAGCTGATTGAAATCTGGTTACTTATTGTAGAACTTTGGTTTGAATACTACTAGCACATCTTAAAGCATTAAATCTTTCTTTGTCAGCGATAGAATTTCCTGGAAGTTCTGCAGTAGCAGAGGCTTCAATTACAAAGGCTAAGCCAAGTTCTTCTAAAGAAGATGAATGGAGAGTCCCTCTTAAATCAATTCCACTTTCTTTTGCTTGAGCTATTATCGCTGCTATCCCACTGTCTCCAGCACCAGAGGAACACTCAAGTTTTATTTTTGGAGCAGGGATAAATACTGCATTTCTTAGCGTTACTGCAAGCAGTCCATTCTCACCAAATGTAATAAAGATAGCTTTTAGGCAAGGATTATATTGATGCATTAACCTCTTAGCCATTGCAATGGTTTGTCCAAACTGAGCTTCTTTTACCTCTTTTTTTAATTCTTCAGCTTTAGCTCTTTCATCTCCATATAAAATCTTTGCATGTTGTAAGAACTGGGTAAATTCAATAACATTTGGTTTTAGGATATCTACTCTTCCACTTTTAAATAATTTAGTAGCAACCTCTTCGATATGATCGTACTGTTTGGGATTGAAAATAACAGGCTTACCATTTGCGTGAGCAATTAATGACATTTGTGCAAAATAGTCAGCATTTGAGCCTGCGGGAGGAATTGCTGATAAAACAAGAGTTTCATTTGAACTACGTTGTAATTCTGCTTTTAGTATTTCTGTTATTCTTCCGATAGCAGATTGAGGGAAAATTTCTCGATCTTGAACAAACCAGAACTCTTGTTTTCTGTCAGAGCTTTCTATTGTACATGGATGAATATAAGCATCTCTGCCAGTATCAGTTAATTCAATAGGATGTATTCCAGAGTCTCTTATCAAGAATTCATGAAAATCAGCAACATCTCCTCTTCCATGTAGAGAAATAAACCTTGAGTCATATCCTAACTTGATCAGAGCTTCAGCAGTATTTGCAGCAAGCCCACCTTTCTGAAGATCAATTGCTTCGATCTCTAGTTCTTCTCCTTTAGAATTGAGCAGTATTATTACATCAACTCCTGCTTTATAGTCGGGAATAATAGCTAGTGAAGTCTGTGCTAGTTTAGAATTTGTTTGCTTGGTAGAAAGTGGTGGTAAGTTTGGCTGTACAACATTCTTCCAGAGGGGTTCAGCAAACAAGCTTGTTTGCTCTGATTTTGATAATCCATGAAATACTGTTTCAAACGCTTCTAATGATAGATTGCTTGTTTGTTGAGGTGAGATTCCTCTAATAATAGTTGATAAATTACTTCCATATTGTCTGGATTGTGTAGGGATAAAAGTTGCTCTCATAAACTTCCTTAAATAGAATATTTATATAAAAAGATTTTACTAAGAAGACTGGATAAATACCTAATTAAGAGACGCATTGACTTAAGTTATAATTGCTAATGAATCATGAAACACGTCTACATAGAAACCTTTGGATGTCAGATGAATAAAGCAGATTCAGAGCATATGCTTGGGCTGCTTGATGAGATTAATTATAAGCTTACAGAAAATATTGAAAATGCAAATCTTGTACTTTTTAATACATGCACTATTCGTGAAACAGCTAACCATCGATTTTACAGCCAGCTTGGAATTGCCGGGAACAGGAAGAAACAAAATCCTAATCTTCTTATAGGTGTGGGTGGTTGTGTAGCGCAGGATAAAAAAAAATGGCTGCAGACTAATTTCCCTTATGTGGACATAGTTTTTGGAACTAATAATATTCATAAGTTGCCTGAGCTTATACAAAAAGCAGAAACGGGGACAAAAGTCTGTGAGATTGAAGAAGAGCTTCCCTTTGACCTTCCGGAGCTTCCTGTAATCCGCCAGACAAAAGTAACTGCATGGGTAAATGTAATTCTTGGATGCAATTTCAATTGTACATATTGTATTGTGCCGTCTGTCAGAGGAAGAGAAAGAAGCAGAACACCTGAAGTTATTTTAAAAGAAATACAAAGACTTGCACAGGAAGGTTTTAAGGAGATAACTTTGCTTGGACAAAATGTTACTGCTTACGGCTATGATCTCGATCCAAATTACTCCAAAGAAAAAGCTACTTTTGGTTATATTCCACTTGATCCACAGTATTCTCTGGCAAAGCTTCTTAGATATGTTCATGATGTAGATGGAATTGAAAGAATAAGATTTCTTACAGGGCATCCATTTCATGTTACTGATGAGCTTATTGAAACTGTTTCAGAATTGCCGAAAGCTTGTGAGTATTTTCATATTCCTATGCAATCTGGAGACGATATTGTTTTGAAGCGCATGGCAAGGGTTTATTCAGTAGAAAAATATAAAAAGATGGTTGAAAAAATTAGAATAAAAAAGCCGAATGCTGCAATTACAAGTGATTTTATAGTGGGCTTTCCAGGTGAAACACAGGAGCAGTTTTTAAATACTGTGAAGACTGTTCAGGAAATTGAATTTGATGCATGTAATACCGCAGCATATTCTCCCAGACCTGATACACCCAGTGCGCTTTGGGAAAATCAGATTTCTGAAGAAGAGAAAAATGAACGTTTAAGATATTTAAATTCAGTTGTAAATGAAGTCCTGGAAAGAAAAAATAAAAAATTATTGAATTCTACAGTAGAAGTTCTGGTGGAAGGGGCAAGCCAAAGAGATACAAGCAAATTAATGGGACGTACCAGAGGCAACATCATTGTGAATTTTGATCCTGTAGGGTCATTGCATGCAATGACCGATTTGATCGGTCAAATCGTTAACATAAAAATCACCAAAACAAATTCCTGGTCAATGAATGGAGAATTAATAATTGATAATTAAGGAGCAAAATCGTGAAGGAAATGTAGGGGTGCACCAGTGGTGCACCCTGATAGAGGAAAGTGAAGCATACCTCACCTCACATTTTAAATATCTTGATGAAATTGAACAAATAAATTTTAATAAGGTTTTAAAGGCATTTATTAAAAATCAGGTTGGAGAACAGCATTTTGGCTGGGTTACAGGTTATGGGCATGATGATCTTGGTCGGGCAAAAATAGATCAAATTTTCGCACAAATATTCAATACAGAAGCTGCTGTTGTAAGACCACATTTTGTTTCTGGTACACATGCGATTTCATGTTGTTTCTTTGGCTGCCTAAGACCTGGAGATGAGCTTATTTCAATTGCAGGAGAGCCTTATGATACATTGCATCCAATAATAAAATCATTGAATGAATTTGGAATAATTTATAAAGAAATCCCCTTAGTAGAGGCGGGTTTGAAACCTGCCTTTGCTAACATCGACGCTATTTCAGGATATCTTTCACAAAAAACCAAAATGGTTTTTATCCAGAGATCAAAAGGTTATCACTGGCGCAGATCTTTAACCATTGCAGAAATTGAAAAAATTATTTTACTTGTAAAAAATTTTAATAAAGACATTATTTGCTTTGTTGATAACTGTTTTGGTGAGTTTACTGAAGATAGAGAACCTACAGATGTAGGAGCCGATATTACCTGTGGTTCACTAATTAAAAATCTTGGGGGTGGCATAGTTCCTGCAGGTGGTTATATTGCAGGAAAGAAAAAATATGTTCATATGGCAGCTGAGAGACTTACAGCACCTGGTATTGGAGAAAAAGGCGGCTGTATGTTTGATATGAGCAGATTGATTTTACAGGGATTATTTTTTGCACCACATATTATAAATCAGGTATTAAAAGGGATTTCACTTACAAGTTACGTATTCCAAAAAAGCGGATATGAAGTCAACCCGAAGCCAGATGAAATAAAAACAGATATTGTTGTGTCAATAAAACTAAACGATAAAGCCTTCCTTGAAAATATTTGTAAAGCAGTTCAGGCAAATAGCCCTGTAAATAATTACCTTACGCCTATTCCATGTAAATTACCGGGATATGAAGATGAAGTAATTATGGCCGGTGGGACATTTATTGAAGGATCTACTATAGAGCTTTCCTGTGATGCGCCAATACGTGAACCTTACATTTTATACTGGCAGGGAGGATTAAATTATTTGCATACAAAATTTGTTTTATCTAAAATATTTTCATGAACTTGATTTACTTTTTCTCCCGGGCATTTTCTAACATTTCTTCCTGTGTTGCTTCTGAATCTGTAAGCTGATCCCTCAGCCTGTTTATTTTAGTTTCTATGGTAGGGTCTATATTGCCGTAACTTGGAGTCAGTTCTATCACCTGATCTTTTAGACCAAAACTGTATACTTTGGGTTCTAAAGTTTTCTCCCAGTAGTTTTCGCATGCCAAATACAATAATTGAGATCTGTCTTGAATTCCACTGGTTATAACAGTAGTTGGTGCAAGATCATGTTGATCAGTAATTGCTCCAATTGCTGAAACATCTGCTTCTTCAGCGGCTTTAATTACACCTATTCCACTCAGATCAGCAAGATGAGTTATTACATCTACCCCAGTGTTTATCTGTGAAATTCCTGCTTCTCTTCCTTTTGTAATATCATTCCAGGTATTAATATACGAGACAACTAAATCTGCTTTGGGATTAACTGATCTAAGTCCTCTTCTCATTCCAAGTATTGTTTTTTCTACTGAAGGGACTTTTTCGCCTACAACAATTCCAACCTTATTTGTAGAGGTGTTTAACCCGGCTACCAGCCCAATTAAATAACCATATTGTTCATCTTTAAATTTAAATGAACATAAGTTTGGCTCCTGATTAACCTCTCCATCTATACAGCAAAAAAACGTTTCTGGATACTTTCCTGCTATTTTTTCTAAAATGAAGCCATATTCATAACCATGCCCGATTATCAAATCCATTTTCTTGTCTGCAAGTTTTGAAAAAACTTTTTTTGAATCGGCTAAACTTACGCGTTCCACGACTACAATACCTATATTGTGGTCACTTTGAAATCTTTTTAACCCAGTATAGGCAGCTTCATTCCACGATGAATCACTGACCGGTCCGGCAAGTACAAGAGCAATATTTATTTTTTTCTTATTTGAAAACTTGTAACTTTGTCGTTGGTTTCCACAGGAAAAACTGAAAGCAACAATTATTCCAAGGAGAAAAAAATTTATTACCTTTAGCTTGTGAAGCATAAATAATTTTCACTAAATTAAATTTATTAACTAACCTTTGGTAACTTATAACCTATACCTCTGACGGTTTGAATTAAAGTTGGTTCGTCAGGATTGTCTTCTAACTTGCTTCTAAGCCTGCTGACATGGGTTCTGACTATATAAACATCGGATTGTGTTCTAACCGGGAATCCCCAGGCTTCTTCTAAAAGGTGTTCATGTGTCATAGGTTCCCCTGCATACTTAACCATTGTTTCAAGTAAGGCAAATTCTTTCTCTGTTAAATGAACCCTTTGCCCTTTTCTAAAAACCTGTCTTTTTGCAACATCAATTTTCACATCTTCAATCAAAATAGTTTGTCCGACATGTGAAGACTGATTTTGGGTTTGTTCTTCAATTGAATGTACCCGGCCAATTCGCTTCAAAAGTCCTTTAATTCTGACTTCAAGCTCAAGCGGGCTAAAAGGCTTTTTCACAAAGTCATCTGCCCCAAATTCAAGTCCTTTAATTATGCTGGGTTCATCATTTGCAGCAGAAAGAATGATAATCGGGACATAAGATTTTTTTCTAATTTGTTCAGTTAATTCAAATCCAGACATTTCCGGAAGCATTAAATCAATTATTACAAGATCAGGAAGAGTTTGATTGAAAACTTCTAATGCTTCAACCCCATTTGTTGCTGTCAAAACCTGATATCCATTTTGCTGTAATCTAAAAGCTACTATTCTGCGTATAGCTGCTTCATCGTCTACAACTAAAACTTTCCAGTGGATTTCATCTATTTGTTTTTGAGGAGGATTTAAAACAGGTGCTTCAGTGGCTGTTAACATTTTATTTATTTCCTTTTTGGTTTTGTGAAAACAATTTTTTTTGTTCTCGCATTTCTATCAGTCTTAAATTTATTGTTCATTACTTAATATGCTTTTGCAAAAAAAACTTTTTGATTTGAATTCTTATTACAAGAGATACAATAACCCTCTTCTTTATTTTGGTCAACTGGTAATTTAAATGGTATGCACCGTATAGTTGCCTTGGTTTTTTGTTTTAGATTTTCTTCGCAGGAATTATTTCCACACCAAAATGCTGTTAAAAAACCTCCATTTTGAATCTTTTCTGTAAATTCCTTTTCATTACTTACATTAAATGTATTTTTGTTTTGAAAGTCCTTTGCTTGTCTGAACAAATTTTCCTGAATCTCAGTTGACAACTTTAACAAATACTGTAGTAGACCGTTTTGTGGTATATTTTTTAGTTTTTCATTTGTATCTCTTCTTACAATTTCAACTACATTGTTTGCTATGTCTTTTGGCCCCAAATTAATACGAATTGGCACACCTTTTAATTCCCAATGATTAAATTTCCAACCCGGACTGTACTGATCTCGATCATCAATTTTTACTCTGAAAGAGCCTTTTAATATTTCTTTAAGTTCTTTACATTTCTTTAAAACAGTTTCTTTTTCAGCGGCTTCTTTGTAAATTGGTACTATGATGATTTGAATAGGTGCAATATTTGGCGGCAGTTTCAATCCTCTTTCATCATTGTGTGTCATGATGATTGCACCAATTAAACGAGTTGAAACTCCCCAGCTTGTCTGGTGAACATATTGAAGCTGTCCACTTTGATCCTGAAACTTTGTATCAAAGGCTTTTGCAAAATTTTGTCCCAAATAATGAGATGTGCCCATCTGTAGTGCTTTTCCATCTTTCATTAATCCTTCAATACAGTAAGTAGTAACTGCACCGGCAAATCTCTGACTGTCAGTCTTTATTCCATCAATTACAGGAATAGCTAAGAACTCTTCACTTAAAGTTTTGTAAACTTCAAGCATTTTTAAAGCTTCGACTTCAGCTTCTTCTTTTGTAATATGTGCGGTGTGTCCTTCCTGCCAGAGAAATTCTGTAGTTCTTAAGAAAAGTCTGGTTCTCATTTCCCATCGGACAACATTTGCCCACTGGTTTAAAAGAAGTGGTAAATCCCTATATGACTGAATCCATTTACTGAACATGTAATTAATTATGGTTTCTGAAGTCGGGCGGATAACTAACCTTTCTTCAAGTTCTTTTCCGCCTCCATAAGTAACTACAGCACATTCAGGTGCAAAACCTTCTACATGCTCAGCTTCTTTTTTTAAGAAACTTTCTGGAATAAATAAAGGGAAGTAGGCGTTCTCGTGACCGGTTTCTTTTATCATTTTGTCCAGTGTTGACTGAACCATTTCCCAAATGGCATAGCCGTATGGTCTTATAACCATACATCCTTTTACCGGTGAATAATCTGCAAGCTCTGCTTCAAGAGCAATCTTTGCTAGTAAACTTTCTCCATGATCGAGATCTTTTTCCTGAGATTCAGGGCTTTCTGTTTTTGACATAGACACTATATTAGCAAAGTTTAATCAAAGGTTATAATTAGTAATATGTTTTTTAGAGAATTATTTAAAGAATTAGAAGAGAGAAAAATTAAATATCTAGCTATTGGTGGTATAGCAGTTAACTTGTATGGTTATGACCGAAATACCGGTGATATAGATATTATGATTTCATTTGATGCTGAGAATGTAAAAAAGTTCTCAGAGATGGCAGCTTCAATGGGATTAAAACCAAAAGCTCCTGTTGACCTGTCAGAACTTGCCGATCCAAAGAAAAGAGAACTTTGGAAAAATGAAAAAAACATGAAAGTATTTTCTCTGTACGATACAAATGATGATTTTATTATTCTTGATGTTATGATTCAGGATTATATTGATTTTGATGAGGCATATAAAAAAAAGAAAGTTATTAAGGAGCTTGGATTAGAGGTATCTTTGGTTTCTATTGATGATCTAATAAAACTAAAAGAGATTGCGTCAAGGAGTAGGGATATAGGTGATATTGAAGCACTGAAAAAAATTAAGGAGATAAGTAATGGGCAGTAAGGAAAATAAAAATGATGATGACTGGTTTAATTTAGATCAATTAATAGCTTATATGAAAGTACCAGCAACTAAAAAGTTAGACCATACAGAAGAAGTAGCAAGATTTTTCTTCAAACTTACTCCAATAGAAAATAAAAGAGCATGGGAAAAACTTAAAGAAGAAGGGTTTTAAGCTATACTTTTATTTTCCCAGCTGCCGAAGCTTCTACAAAACTTCCTAAGCTTTCTCCAAAAGTTCTTAATGCAGGTGAAATATCTTTTTCATCAAGGACTACATCAAGCAGGGTAAATGTATTTTTAGTATCCTTTGCCGTTTGAAGTCCAGTTCTAAAATCACCGACTGTTTTTACAGTTATACCTTTACCACCCAGGAGTTCAGCCATTTTTGCATAATCCATTGTCGGAATATTGTGTGGCTGCATTGTTTTTGGAGGTTCACAGTATTTTAATGTGGCATAGATTTTATTATTAAACAAAATAATAATCGGGTTTAATTTATATTTAGCCATAGTAAGTAATTCCAGCCCCGTCATCTGAAACGCCCCGTCTCCAACCATTACTATTGGGCGGCGTGCAGGATCTGCTATCTGTGCACCGATAGCTCCGGGAATAGCAAAGCCCATGCTGAGATAATAAGCTGGTGAAAGAAAAGTAGAAGCGCCGCGCATTTGTAATTCCTGTCCACCAAACAAACAATCACCAACATCACAGATTACTCTGCAGCTGCTATCAATAAAATCATTTGTAATACTGAGGAGAGCTTTAACAGTTATTTTGTCCTTATCTTCACCAGTAGGATAATTTGGAATATGAATTCTTGGAAAGCTTGTATTATGAACTTTTATATCTTTTCTGCCAAGCAGCCCCTTCATAAAAAGATCCAGTCCAATTTGCGGATAAAAATTGTTTTTAATTTTTAAACCGTCGATATTTGCAGCTATAGCATCATCAGGTGAAAACTTCGCTGTAAACATTCCAAGATTTATATCGCTTAGAATTACACCAAGCATTAAACGAAAATCTGAATTATGAATAAACTCTGCTACTTTTGAATTACTTAACTGCCCGAAATAAACTCCCATTGCAAGCGGATGTTCTTCAGGAAAAATTGATTTTCCAAGAATAGTGGAAGCTACAGGAATGTTAGCTCTTTCAGCAAATGTGATTAATTCTTTTTGTAATCCGATTCTTGCCAGCTCAGCATCTGCAATGATAACCGGGTTTTTTGCATCATTGAGCATCCTGACTATTTCATCCAGTGCTTTTTCAAGTGCAGCATGGTCTTCAGGCTTGTTTGTAGGCTGAAAAGGTTCTTCCTGAATTTCGACTTCTCCCATATCACGTGGAATCTCTATGTAAACAGGTCTTTTAAAAGTCATTGCCATTTCCAGTGCTCGATCAATTTCTTTTCCAGCGGTAATTGGATTATCAATGATTATGCTAAGAGCGGTTATTTCACTCATTACTCTCTGATGGGTTTCATAAGTCCTGATTTTGTGATGGAGATGTGAATATTTCTTTCTTTCATTTACACCTGGTCCTCCACTGATAACTACCATTGGAGAACATTCAGCATATGCCTGTCCTACTGCATTAACAAGGTTTAAAGAACCAACCCCATAACTTACAAGTGCAGCACCCAAGCCACGGATTCTTGAATAGGCATCTGCTGCATAACCTACACAGGGCTCATGTGTCATAAGTACTGATTTAAGTGGACTTTTTTCAAGATAGTGAAAATGAACATGTACTGATTCACCGGCAATGCCAAACATATGATCAACACCGTATGATTTAAGTCTGCTGTATAAAAAATCTAATAATTTTGCCATTGTTTTATCTTATAGAACCGATACTTTTGGTTCGTCATGCCTTTCTGTTTTATGCCATTTACCTCTTGTTCTGCTAAAGAGAACTTTTCTAAAAGTAAGTAAAACTATAATAGGCCATACTGTAAGGAAATAAAAATTAGTTTCGATTGCGCGTTTTAAGCTGGTTCTCCAGGAGAATTTTCTGTAAATCCTGATTCCAAAAGCAAGGCTTATGCAGGTTATAAGCCAGATTACAAGTGAAATTAACATTAAACTTGTTAAATGAGTTTCCTGATCTTTTAAGTATCTTACAATTTCTGAAATGATATCCAGGAAAATCCATATTGGTACTGCAAACTGACTTAAAAATACAAAAGCATCAAACTGCTGTGAAAAGCTGGTTTCTTTTGAAGGACCAAATATTTTTGTAAGGTTAGATAAATATCTTCTAAGGCTGCCTTCTGTCCATCTCATTCTTTGTAATAACAGTGACTTGAATTTTACAGGGGCTTGTTCTAAAACTATTGCTTCACGGCAAAATCTTATATTCCAGCCGTTTACAATTAATCTGGTTGAAAGTTCGAGATCCTCAGTAAGTGTTTCTTCATCTAACAAACCAACAACTTTCAAAACATCCCTTTTAATAAGAAATCCATTCCCTCTTAGTTCAACATTCCCTTCGATAACATCTTTGCCGCATTGAAGATAATTATCAAGACAGTATTCATTCTCCTGAAGTTTGGTTAAATAATTTGCAGTGGGATTTGAAACTCTTTTTTGAGATTGAACAGCGGCAGTGGAATCATCTTCTATATAAGGAAGCATCTTTAAAAAATAATCAGCTTCTACCCTTGCATCAGCATCAAATACAGCAATAAGTTCCCCGTTTGAATGTGCAAATGTGTAATTAAGTGCTGCTGCTTTTCCTCTTATGGACTCATTTATTCTGTGAATAACTTTAATTTTTTCAGGAAACTTGGATTGATATCTATCCAGGATTTGTTTTGTTAAATCAATTGAATGATCGTTTATGAGATAAATTGAATAATTTGGATAATTTAGCCCTAAGAGATTTTCAATTGTGCTTGCAATTACTTTTTCTTCATTGTGAATTGCTATAAAGATGTCAATATTCGGATAGTAACTAATTGTAGGGAGTTGATTTGTAGTGGTTTCAAATTTTGTTTTAAAAAATCCTTTTCTTCTCTGTGCAAGTGCAAGCCAGAAGGTATGTATTATCATTGAAATAACAAATATTAAAATCGCATAGAGAGCAAGTGGCTTTGGAAGATAGTTTAAAGCTTTATCAGGCAATAATTCTTCAAAAATTTTTATTGAAGCCCAAACGCCGATTATTAAACTTGTTAAAAATATCCTGTCGTATAGCATTTATTTCTTACTACTTATTCTATCAATTTGGTTTATTAGATCATCTCCAGCTAAAATAGTAATATCTGAATCAGGTGGTCCTAAATTTCCACTTAACAACTCTCCAACATTACCAATCTTATGTTTAATCTGTAAAGCAACTTCAGAATTTGCTTTTTGAGCATAAATCTTTGTTTTTGAAACATGATTTTCATAATCTTGACAAAGCGCAACTATATACCCATATTCTCTTAATACAGTTGAAATTTTTGTGCCTAAATGATTATCTTTTCTGCTTCCGTTTAAAACAGAGATTCTTATATCTTTTGGATTTAAATGATTAAATCCAGCAGGAGCATTTTTGTCATAAAACATTTTTCTCACGATTTTATTTATTTCATCTTGATTTGGTATCCAGTAACCTACTCTGTTATACCTGCCGAATTCTCCAGGCAAAATTGCAACATTCTGGTGTGAGGAAGGTACATTTCTTATAAAATTTGCAATTTTAATTATTTCTTTTGATTTTAAATCAGTAAGAATTGTTTTTTTGTAAATTGAAATAACTTCAGGGAGTTTTGTGAAAGTGATAGGGTCCAAAAGCTTTTTAACAATGGCTCTCATGAAGATCTGCTGTCTTTGAATTCTTCCAATATCACCTAAATTATCGTATCTGAAACGGACAAAACCAACTGCCTGTTCTCCGTTTAGAAGCTGTTTCCCGGGAAATAAATTAATATTTAACATTGCAGTTGTATCCTGGTACTGCATTTTTTGCGGGACATCTACTACAATTCCGCCAATTTCATCAATGATTTTATTTAAACCCTGAACATTTACCATTACAAAGTTATCAAGGTGGATCTTTAAAAGCTTTTCAATGCATTTTTTTGTAAAAATTGGTCCACCGATGGAGTTTAAAAAATTTATTTTTTCTGATCCATGTCCCGGTATATTTATTTTTGTGTCTCTTGGAATATTTAAAATATTCAATGTATTCTTAAAAGGATTGCAGCTTAAAATTATTATGGTGTCAGATCTTCCTTTTATAACTTTTGTGCCTTTTTCATTTTCTTCAAAGATTTCATCACAGCCAAGTACTAATATGTTTAACTTTTTATTTAAGCTGATAACCCTTAATTCGTTTGGTACAAGGGATGGATTGCAAATATTAAGCGAAATAATTGTTATAAAAAGACCAATGAGAAACACTATAGAACCAAATAAAAGTGAGGGTTTTTTCTGCTGTCTTCTTTCTTCAATAAATTTTAAGGGTCTCTCTAGTGGCATATTTTCATTTGTTTCTATTTACCGTCCTTCTTGCTCATTCTTTGCTTGCTCGCCTCGCTTCGCGGGCGAAACGGGGCGGGCTTTGCAAAATGCACTTGGAGTATCTCTTGTAACATTATTCAGATTTTACCGAGGTCTATTATATAATTTGGGGATAAAATCTTACCTTATAAGTTGTTTGCTTAGAAGTGCTACATTAGCTAGACAATAACTTTTATATTAGGCTTTTTGTCAACTCATGTGATATTTTATAAATACAGGAACCAAATAATTTACCATACATCGTTTATGAGGATATGAAATACAACTTGGCATTTTCCAGTTCAGGGATTCTTTTTGCAGCTCACATAGGAGTGCTTGCATATTTACAGGACAATGAAATAAAAATTAAAAACTATTCAGGGACTTCTGGTGGAGCTATGGTTGCCTCCTGGGGTGCGAACAATCTGCCCGCAAGAGAACTTTTAAAACTTGTTCTGCAGTTTGGATATCCAAAGTTTTTTGCGAAGCTTTCATTTATGCCAGGTGGATTATTTGATAACAGTATTTTTGGAAAAACAATAAGTGCATATTGTAAACCTAAAAAAAATCTCTGGATTGTCACATTCAATCTTTTGAAAATGAAAAAAGAAATATGGAATGGAGAAAACTTTAATCTTTCAAAAATCATTACGGCTACGACCTCCATTCCAGGTATATTTAAACCGGTTGTTTATTCTAAGGGGCTGCATGTAGATGGTATTTTTGCAAAATATTGTCCCGATGATTTATGGAACAGCGGGAGGACAATCTCGGTACAACTTAAATGCAGAAATAAAAACAAATCAAGGTTTCTCTTTGATAATCTTCTTCACAAAGTTGAAAAGGCAGGGTTGAATTTTTTAGAAAATATTCAAAACAAAACTATAAAAAGCAAAGACATTATTTATGTAGAACCAAACTTAAGCTCAATTTCACAAATGGATTTGTTCAGTGTTAAAACGGAAGATCACATTGATATGTTTAACAAAGGTTATGAAAGTGCAAAGCATATAGTCAAATTGTAGAGGCGCGATTAATCGCGCCTCTACAATTAAAAACCCCGCTTGTGGCGAGGTCTTTGGGCTAGGTAACTTGTGAATGTTATTAGAATACAGGAGTGATATTAAAAGAAGGTAATGTTCCTGCCCTTTTGGATTTTAAATTTAATTAAAGAATAATAGAGGTTCCGAGATAGAGATGCCCCGTCGGGGCGTCTGTAGTTGTGAATAGGGTTATCAGCTATTTATTGTGGAAATTTTTTCCTTGAGCAGGTTGAGCTGGTGGTGCTGTTTCTTTAAGCTCTATAAAAAGTTTCATCAACTCTTTGTGAGTAAAAGTTTGTTCAAGCATTTTCTTGACAAATTTATCATTTGTTTTTAAATCAGGTCTTCCGGATTGATCTAGAGCATTAAGTAATATTTGTTTTTTTATTTCAGGAGTAATTGTCTGTGTTAGTACTTGAACCATCTTTGAATAGGTCGTGGCATTATTCTGAGCTAAAAAAGAAAGAATTCGTTCTTTGTCTTGTTTGTCTTCTGGAATACCAAAAACTGCTTCATAAGCTCTAAAAGCTGCTCTCTTAAGGGCTTCCCCACTATCTTTTATATTTTCAACATATTCTAACTTTATTCCAGTTCTTGCCGAACCGTATTTTTCTATAAGCTCATAAAAAAAAGGAACAAGTTCGTCGTAGGTTTGTAATCTTGAAACGGGATAAACATCCAATACATATTTTATATCTGTTTCTCCAACTGTTATAAGAGCTCTTACAATTACAAGTCTTTGTTCTCTTGCTAAGATAGTTTTAAGTCCATCTTTTGTTATGTTATCCCCATAACTATCCCTTTCTCTCTGAGTAAGTTCTCTTCCTAGTATTTTAAAAGCCAGACCATGTTTGACTCTTAACAGTGCAGTTCCAGGTTTGGTCTCTTCTTGTGTTTGCTGATCCGGTTCAGCTGTATCTTCCTGATCGTTATTTATATCAGCAGGAGCAGCTTGTTGTGGCTGTGCAATGCTCTGTAAATTTGTATAAAGCATTGAAGTTACAATAATAAGTTGAATTAGAAATAATTTCTTTAATAGTTGAATCATTTTGCTTAAGTTCACTTTTTATGGCCCAGGAATTGGTCTGAATTCTGTGGTTATAGCTAGGGTTTTAGAGCTTCCACTTACTATTTGTGAAATTAAACGGGATTCATCTAATAGCTACCCCTATTGGTTTATTAGATTCCTTTAATAAACCCCTGTAAGACCCTTAGGGGAAGCGCTTTTTGGCTATTAAATAATTCAAATGGTGTAGGCAAAAATTGCCAAAAAAAATAGGATCATGCTCTAACATGACCCCATTAAAAATAGTTATATATTGGTTAAAGTACAAATTTGTCAGTAGACAAACTTTTATGTCGAAAGGGATCGATAGAGAAATAGCTCTCTTGCAAAATTTTAAGTGAGGATTTTCCAAATACGAAAATCTGAGCGCGTAATGTGAGGCATATAATAGCCGAGGAATCTGCCCTCACGCTTCGCTCAGGGTAAACTCCGCAGTTCCGAGGCGTTATATTAGGCTGCGAAATAATCCTTTAAATTGTCGCAGGCACCTGGCTGGCGAAGTTTTTTTAGTGCACGATGTTCAAGTTGTCGAACTCTTTCTCTTGTTACACCTAAAATTTTTCCAACCTCTTCAAGTGTTCTTTCCTGTCCACAGTCTAAGCCAAATCTAAGCCTGATTACAGCAGCTTCTTTTAGCGTTAAACAGCCAAGGGCTTTATTAATATTAACTCCAAGCAAAATACCGTTGGCTGCAAATTCCGGTGAAGCATCTTCATCAGTTATAAAATCTTCCAGATTTCCTTCTTCTTCAGAATTTACCGGTGAATGAAGTGAAATAGGTAATTCCATAATCTGAATAATTTCTTTCACTCTGCTTGCATCCAGCTTTAGTTCAAAAGCAAGTTCTTCATCACTTGGTGCGTAAACCGATTTTTCACTTAGCTTTTTCTTAGCTTTTTTCAGCTTGCTAATTAGCTCAACCATGTGAACCGGGATTCTTATTGTTCTTGATTTGTCTGACAGGGATCTTGTTATTCCTTGTCTTACCCACCAGGTTGCATAGGTTGAAAACTTAAAACCTCTTTCAGGATCAAATTTATCTACAGCTTTCATTAAACCAAGGTTACCTTCCTGTATGAGATCAAGAAATGACATGCCGCGGTTTAAATATTTTTTTGCAATAGAAACTACCAGTCGTAAATTATGCCTAACTAATTCTTGTTTTGCTTCTATATTGCCGCTTTGACTTCGCCTTGCCAGATCCAGCTCTTTCTCAGAATTCAAAACAGACATTTTACCGATTTCTCTTAAGTACATTTTTACCAGATCATCTGTTACGGGTGAAGCTGCATAACTTTTATCTAGCTCTTTTTCTTCTTCAAAAGACTCTTCTTCTGTAAATGCATCTACTTCTATGGTTTCTTTAATAGTGTTCTTATTTATAGTTTTCATTATCATCTCCGTTTTTTTATTACACAAAACAACCAAAACCTGGGTTTTATAGGATCCAAGTCTGTCTAATATATAAAAAGAGGTTAAGAAGAAAAATTTGATAGCAATACAGAAAAAAATTAATGTTAAAAAGGAATTAAGCTTTTATTAACAAAATCAGAGGGGTTTGCCAAAAAACCAAATTTTTCTCTTATTTTTTTGTTTTTCTAGATTATCTTCAGTTTCCTGATCTATTATTCTGTCAGTAGTAGTTTTTTTAATAAGCTGATTTAAGAGAGCATCTTTATATTCAGCTTCTTTGGTCTTAAACTCAATTTGCTCTTTTTGTTCGTTTAAGAGAATCTCAAATTCTTCCAATTGTTTCCTGAAATTTTCTCTTTCAATTAGAAGTTCCTGTTCATTCTGGCGATACTTAAAGTTTTGATCTGCATACTCCTGCTTAATACTTTCCTGATTTTCTTTCAATTCAGTGATTTTCGCTTCTAAAGTTTTTACCTTACTGTCATATTCCTGATTTTGCTTTGTGAGATTTTTGATTTTATCTTTGTAATCATTTTCATCTCTTTTTGCAATATCTTGAAAGTTGTTAAGTTCATTTTCTAAATTTCGTAATGTTTCCCTTGTGTTTTGAAGCTCCTGGATTAAGCTTCTGTTTGTTTCTCTAAGCTTATTTATTTCTCCTTTTAACTCTTCATATTTTGATGAAGTGTTTTCCAGATTGACTTTTAGTCCTTCTGTTTCATTTGCTTTGTTTACATAGCCCTCCATCAGTGCTTTAAATTCAGGGCTTACATCATTGTCAAGTTTTGCAATTAAAGAACCTAACTGATTTTGAATTTCTGCAACAATACTACCCAGATCTGAAATTGATGTTATTGGAATAACATTCTTTCTGCTTAAAGGTTTTATTTCAGATTTACTTAGAGGTGAACTTATAACTTCATCCATAGTATTTTATTCTTTTCTCACATGTTATCAGATTTCAAGTTAGTTAAGATAGTTCCTTTCAAACTTAAAATTTAAAGCTCAAAAGTTAAAACTTTAGGTTTTAAACTTTAACTTTTAAGCTTTAAGTTTAGATGAATTATGTAATAATTGAAAATATATGAATTATAAGGTTGTATATCAGAACCGCTGGCTAATCATTCTGGTCTTCCTTTTCTTAATCTATTTAAGTAATTTTATGCTTGTAAAGTTACCTTTTGTTAGTATAAATTTCCTTAGAAAGGATCTGGAACACAGTTTGCTTGATTTTTTGCTGAGTTTCTGTCCGCACTTTAGTTTTCAAATGCAGACTTATAACCTACAGACTATTATTGTCTGGCTATGCGGTATTTTACTTGGACCAAGAGTGGGATTTTTAACTTTAATTACTTATCTCTTGATTGGATTTTTAGGATTTCCTGCATTTGCAGGTGGTGGTGGTTTTGATTATTACAGGGAACCTACATTCGGGTATTTAATTTCATTGCCTTTAAATGCATTGTTAAGTGGCTGGTTTTATAAAAACGATAAAAAGACCCTTACAATTTTGATACCAATACTTATCACCCACCTTTTTGGAGTTGTTTATCTGCTATTTTTTAAAACAAGCTGGCTGGATATTACATGGTATTTATCTTTTAGCATGATTGGTTATGATCTGGTTTTAGCTTTGTTGTTAATGCCTTTTTTGCCTTTTTTTTCTTTTTTCCTGATGGAATTGTTTATTCAGGAGAAATCGGAACTGATTCAAAAAGAATCAAATGTTAGATGGCGGAAGTTATGAATCTAGACGGAAAAATTACAAAAATCTTAGCCAATTTTTATTATGTAACTGATATTGAAAATAAAGTCTGGGAGTGTTTTGCTAGAGCCAGAATGCTTAAAGAAGGGAAATATCTTTTTGTAGGAGATAATGTTGAAATTGAAACTTCAAGCACAACGCAGGGAGTTATAGTTAATGCAAAAGAGAGAAAAAATAAAATAAGCAAACCGCCTGTTGCAAATGTTGATCAAATAATAATTGTTTTTTCAAGCATTGAGCCTGATTTTGACGAATATAATCTTGATCGTTACTTATCTTTTGTACGTTATGAGTTGTCTGATGAAAGATGCTTGGTCTGCATAAATAAAATCGATCTGAAGAAAATTAAGATTGATAAAGTCTATGAAAAATCCGGCTTTGAAATTTTATATGTTTCAGCACTTACAAAAGAAGGACTGGATAATTTTGTAGAGAAATTAAAAAATAAAACCTCAGTTCTTGCCGGACCATCAGGGGTTGGAAAATCAAGCATTATTAAAGCATTGGTTCCTCATGCTTCTGTGCAAATCGGGGATTTAAGTTCTATTAAACAGGGTAAGCACATTACAAGAAACGTTCAATTAATTGATATAAAATATGGACAGTCTAATAATGAAAGTTTTTTGGTTGATACTCCTGGCTTTACGCAGTTTAGTTTTGGAGGGTTAAACTTAAAGAAGGTTTTAGACACTTTTAAAGATTTAAAAGATATAAAATGTGCTTTTTATGATTGTCTCCACAATGGTGAGGAAGACTGTGTAATTGACGAGATGATTAAGAAAGGAAAAGTCTCCGAGTCAAGATATAACAGCTATCTTAAAATACTGGCAGAAGCACAAAAAGAAATTATATATGAAACGAAACAAGAATCTAAAACTAAATCAATAAGTGGTAAAAAGAATTCAAAAGCTTCAAGTCTTCCTAAGATTGATCAGGAAAAAAGAGCAAAATCACGAAAAAAAGAAAAACAAGAGCTTTTAAAGATTCAAAGAGAGGAAGAAGAGTAGGATGCAGGTTTGAAACCTGCCCGTACGAAATTGTCAAGGTGTGTAATTACAAGTAGCACCGAATTCAAATTTTGGCCTAAATAATAACTAAACGTAAAGTTTTCGGGAACTTTTTTTATCACATTTTTTTTCGAGAAATGTCTGAAAAGACTCCTTAAATATGAGTTTAAAGGCCAAATTCATTTTTTATAAATTAGTAAAAAAACTTTTATCTGAAAAGATATGTCAAAGAGATACTTGCATTTTTTTTCTCGTGGTCATAGCATATCTAAGATAGATCTAAACTAGGTAGGACTAAATTCAATAAAAATAAAAAAGAGGAAGAAAATAGAACCATGAAAGAACAAAATTTTGATTCAAATTCAAATTTAAATAGTTCACTTGCAAGAATAAAAGTTTTTGGTGTTGGAGGTGCGGGCTGCAATGCTGTAAACAGAATGATTGAAGCAAATTTAATCAATGTTGAATTTTGGGCAATTAACACAGATGCTCAGGCACTTCAATTATGTTCTGCTCCAAATAAAATTCAAATTGGAACCAAGTTAACAAAAGGACTTGGAGCTGGTGGTAATCCTACTATTGGATTAAAAGCTGCTGAAGAAAGTCGGGATGAGCTTGCAGTTGCACTTGAAGGTTCAGATATGGTTTTTATAACCTGTGGTATGGGTGGTGGAACAGGGACAGGAGCTGCTTCTATTGTTGCTGAAGTAGCGAGAGATTTAGGAGCACTTACCGTTGGAGTTTGCACAGAGCCATTTACATTTGAAGGCAGAAGAAGAATTAATCAGGCAGAGCAAGGCATGGAAGCCCTAAAACAAAAAGTTGATGCATTGATTGCAATTCCAAACAACAAGCTGCTTCAGGTAATTGAAAGAAGGACTACAGTACATGAGGCATTTAAACAGGCAGATGATGTTTTACTTCAGGGGGTACAGGGAATCTCTGACATAATAACTATTCCGGGATTAATTAATGTAGATTTCGCTGATGTGAAAAATATTATGAGTTCAGCAGGCTCAGCATTAATGGGAATTGGTAGAGCAACCGGTGAAGGAAGAGCTACAGAAGCTGCCAGAAAAGCAATTGAAAGCCCATTGCTCAAGACTACTATTAATGGTGCTTCCGGAATTATATTTAATGTAACCGGTGGTCCAGATCTCACACTTCATGAAGTTCATGAATCAGCAGGTCTTGTATATGAACTTGCACAGGATGATGCCAATATTATTATTGGTGCGGTAATTGATCCTAAGTTTCAGAGCGAAGTCCAGATAACGGTTATAGCTACTGGCTTTTCAATGTTGGAACAAACTTCTGAAAAACAAAAAGCTCAGTCAAAAGAATTTACAAAAGAATTCTTTGGTACGGTAGGAGCAAATGATAAAAAAGAAGAAAAACTGGTTGAAGCTAAATCAACAAGAACAATTGTTGATGACAAAGTAAAAAGAATGGCTTCAGATACGCATATCCTTGATATTCCTGAGTTTTTAAGAGGCAAGAGATAATTTTTGTTCTCAGCCTCAACACTTTTTATAACTGGCACAGACACAGGTGTTGGTAAAAGTCTTTTTTCAGCAATACTTGCTCTCTCTTTTTTTAATCAAGGTAAAAAAGTTTGTATTTCAAAACCTATTCAAACAGGGTCTCCAAAAGATACTGATCTTTTGGCTGAGTTAACAGGAAATAAAATCCCAAATTTTAATACTTATAGTTTTTCACTTCCTGCAGCACCAGTAGTTTCAGCAAAACAGGAAAATAAAGAAATTAGCATTGAAAAAATTATTTCTGATATTAAATCACTTGAAGAAAAATATGATTGTGTAATTGTTGAAGGGATTGGCGGAATTGCAGTGCCAATTACAGAGATCAGAGATCAGAGATCAGAGATCAGAGAGAATTCCCATCTCCCATCTCCCATCTCCCATCTCTATTTAGTGGCTGATTTAATTAAAGATTTAAACTATCCTGTAGTCATTGTGGCTAGCCCATTGTTAGGGACTCTTAACCACTCAGTCTTAACCATTGAGTTTGCAAAACAAAAAAGATTAAATATTTTAGGCTTTGTAATCTCTGGTTATAATGAGGTTTCCAGCGATCCAGTTATAAAAACCTCACCCGATGTAATTTCTGAAATAACTAAGATTAAATGTTTAATGAAAGTTCCAATGGTTAAGAAAATGAGTTTTGAGTCAATTAATTTGATTTCTAAGTCCATTGCTTTTGAAGAAATAAATGTGTTAACATAAAACCAAGTCTAGAAATTATTGAACAACTTACTAACAAAACTTGTTAGTAGGGTTTTTTAGGAGAAATTTATGAATGTTGCACAAACTTCTTTAGTTGGTTCATCTGCATATAAGCTTTATAAAGTATTACTTGAACAGGGTGTAGATACCTCTGAAATTGATGGTCAAACAGCTTTAGTTAAGGTTGTAGATAGTAATCGTGGAGTTAGGGATTATGTTAAAGGTGCAACTGGTTGGAGTGCACTTCTAATGAACCCTCTTTATAGAGATACCGTAGAACTAATAAAACAAATAAATGAAACTACAGCTGATGAAACAGTAGAAAGTTCTTTACAAGCCCCAGCCTATGATAAAAATAATAATTAATTAAGATTGAACGAGTTGAGATGATTCCTCTTCCTCAAATGCTCCTAACTCTCGTGCAAAAGAATAACCAATAGCTTTATAAATTAATTTTGCTGCTGTAAGATCCGGGGCATTCAAGTTAGCTGTGGGAGCCAGCTCTACAAAATCCATTCCAACTATTTCTTTAAAAGCGCAAATATTTCTTATAATGTCACAAGCCTGCTCGAAACTAAATCCTCCTGGTTCTGGAATCGAGGTGGATGGCATTATTCCCGAATCAAGAGCATTGAAATTGAAACTTAGATAAACATTCTTTGAAAGATTGGTTAAAATATCAGCTATGTTCCAACGGTTTTTATCCCTACTAAAGTAGATTTCTATGTTTGGATCGTTTGTCTCAAGCCAGTTAGCTTCTTCATTTGAAAGGGATCTGATTCCAACCTGAGTAATTTTTAGCTCGGGCATTATTTCAGTTATTCTTTTAAACACACATTCGGTACTAAATTTATTTTCTAACATTGTAGATTTTAAATTACACCTTGCGCCAAAATGCAGGATTGAAACATCAGGAAAAAGATCATAAATAGCTTTCATTGAACCATATGTAATAGAATGCTCACCGCCAATAATAATAGGCATAGAGCCATTTATAACAGCATCTCTTACTGTCTGCTCAATTTCAATAAATGGTTGTTTTGATTTATTGCTTACAAATTCACAAGCGACAAAATTTGAAGTGTTTATTCCAATCTTTGAAACATCTGTCCAGAGTTCTTCATCAAATGAATCTAAATGTTTGCTTGCATTTAAAATTGCCTGAGGTGCGTTTTTTGTTCCTTTTACATATGAAGTTGTATATTCATAAGGTACTGGAATAATTAAAACCTTTGGATCATCTGCTTGTTCGAAATCTCCAAAACAATTTGTTTCAACTATAATCCCCATAGCTATAAATTATACCTTTATAATACTATTAAGGAAATAGACATGAAATTGAAAGAATTAAAGATAGTTCCTACCAGGGGAAAAACAAAAGAAGAACTGCAAAATGAACTAAAAGAAGAAGGTTTTAGTTTTTATGAATGGTCAGATTCTCCGGGAGTTTATTACTCTCCACATCATCATGAATATGACGAGTGTATCTGTGTAATTAGTGGTCAGATGACGTTTATTGTTGATAAGAAAGAATATGAGCTTGCACCAGGTAAAAAACTTTATTTGCCAGCTTTTACATCACATGAATCAAAAAATAAGCAACAAGAAAAAGTTACCTATTTAATTGGTGAAATGAAATGAGTGCAGCAGTTCAGGAAAAACTAAAAATATTACAAAGTGCAATTAATTATGAAATTGATCAACATTATGTAAATGCAAAGGGCAAAAAAACAACTTTTTCAAATTTTATAATCCAGAATACTAAACTGTTGGCATATGAGTTAGATGGTCGTAGAGGCGAGGGAACCTCGCCTCTACTAAAATCCCTAATTGGTTTATTTTATGCTTATCCTGTTCAAGACATTACTACAAGGATGTATACCATTCATAAAGCGCAGGAAATCTTAAAAGAAATATCAGATAAAAATAAAAAATCAATTGCAGAGATTTCTCAGCGTATTGTCTCTGCACCACCAAAGGTGTTTGAAAAGAATTTAAGAAAAATTGATGTTAAATATGTTAAAGGGGTAGGCCCTAAAATGTCTCAAGTATTAAACAGGCTTGGAGTCGTTTCTGTAAATGATTTATTCCAGTACTACCCGCGAACTTATATTGATTACCAGAAACAGCTTCCAATAAAGGACTTGAGACTTAATGACAGCGTTACTATCTGTGGAACAATCAAATCTACAGGAGCATATAATCCTCCAAGAAGAAAGGATTTAACAGTTTTTACCATAACGATTCAGGATGGCACAGGAAAAATTAATATTACAAAGTTTATTGCCGGTAAGTTTGGCAGAATAATTCAGGTTCAATATAAAAAACAATATCCTGTGGGGGCAAAGGTTATTTGTTCTGGTACGGTTTCATTTGACAAATATTCAAAATCTTTTTCACTTGCAAATGCAGCTATAGAAGTTGTAAGTAAAGATAGTTCTGAAAATGAAAGTTTAAACACTTCACGGATTGTGCCTGTTTATGCTCTAACTGAAGGAGTCACGCAGGAATTTATCAGAAGAATTATTTCAAATGGATTTAAATCTTATGTAAGTTTAGTTCAGGAGACTTTGCCCAAAAAAATTATAAAAGAAGAAAAACTTCTTGATTTAAAAACAAGTTTATCTCAGGTTCACTTTCCCGAGAGTCAAGAATTGTGTGCATTTGCAAGAAATAGAATCGTTTTTGAAGAATTCTTTCTTATGCAATTACAGCTAGCGTACAGGCGAAGGTTAATTGATAAAAATAGAAGAGGTCTTTGTCTTGTGGAAAAAGAAGGAGGACTTTTAAAAAAGTTAGTTAAGTCGCTGCCTTTTGAATTAACTGGTGCCCAAAAAAGAGTTTTTAATGAGATTAAATCAGATCTTATGACTACAAATCCCATGCATAGGCTTTTACAAGGTGATGTAGGGAGCGGAAAAACAATTGTTGCATTAATGGCTCTTTTATTTGCTCTTGAAAATGGTTATCAGGTTGCTCTTATGGCTCCTACTGAAATCCTTGTTAATCAGCATGTAAGGAAATCTCGGGAATATTTGAACCCGTTAGGAATTGAAGTCTCCATTTTGACAGGAAGTACCTCAAATAAATTAAAAAAAGAAATTTATCAGGGCTTATCAAATGGGCAGATAAAAATAGTTGTTGGCACTCATGCATTAATTCAGGATGATGTTCAGTTTGCAAATCTTGGACTTGTAGTTATAGATGAACAACACAGGTTTGGAGTAAAACAAAGAGATGCCCTTTTACAAAAAGGAAAAAATGTAGAGAGATTATTTATGACTGCTACACCTATTCCAAGAACTCTTGCTTTAGCTCTTCATGGCGATCTGGAACTCTCTGAAATTGATGAACTGCCTAAGGGCCGTATTCCTATTAAAACGTCAATAGTACAACCTTGGCAAAGACAAAAAGCATTTGATTTAATTTGTGGAGAAGTTGCAAAGGGCAGACAGGGATATATTGTTTTTCCTTTAATCGATGAATCAGAAAAGTTATCTGCCAAGGCGGCAGCTATAGAATTTGAAGAATTATCTAAAACAGTCTTTAAAGAATTAAAAGTTGGACTTATGCATGGAGAGCTGCCTTTAGTTGAAAAAGAAAGAGTTATGCAGGCATTTATCAAGAATGAAATTAATGTTCTTGTTACTACGACAGTAATTGAAGTTGGTGTTGATGTACAAAATGCAACCGCAATGATGATCGAAAATGCTGAACGGTTTGGTTTATCTCAGCTCCATCAGTTAAGAGGACGTGTTGGGAGAGGTGGGGATCAGGCATATTGTCTTTTAGCTCCGCAGAGTTATTCTGATGAAGCTATGACGAGACTTAGCATTATGACTAAGACCAATGATGGATTTATTATTTCTCAGGAAGATTTAAAAATCAGGGGGCCAGGAGAATTCTTAGGTACCAAACAAAGTGGTTTGCCTGATTTAAAGCTTGCAGATTTGATTCTTGATGCTGAAATTTTAGACTTAGCCAGAAAAAAGGCAATTCAAATTATTAAAGAAGACCAGGAATTAGATGATTATCCTGAATTAAGGCAGCTAATTTCCGAGAAATCTGAGGCTTATGTTAGTGCAGGATAAAACAATAATCCTTGTGTCATTCTGAGGAGCGTTAGCGACGAAGAATCTCACAAAAACGTTATCGGTCAGCAGAGATTTCTTCACGGAGTTTATCCTGAGCAAGGCGAATGGATTCAGAATGACATGAAAATGTTAAATTAATTTTCTGGAATGGTATAAGATTTTATATACTCAATGACACTTTTATATAAGAATCCGTCTACTCTAAAGAATTGAAAATTAAAAACCATGCCTGAGACACAAGAAACCTTTGAATTTTTAAAAAATTATATTGATGAATTTCCAATTGGCTTATTGCTTTTTAATTCTAAAAAAGAATTAATTTCCTGGAATAAATATGTTCTTTCCCTTTTGGAAATCACCAATGAAGATTTAAAAAAAAGAAATTTTGCCCGACTTGAAAATCAGATAGATGAAATTTTAAATGTAGCTGAAATGAGTGAAAGAGATTTAATAGGATTACCCAATCCGGTTAAATTAAAAAAGATTATTACAGGGGACGGTAGTATTCTTCTTCTTGCTTCTGAAACTTTTCAGGAAACTGTAGGAGAAATGAGTCATGAGCTAAGACGGCCAATTACAAATATAAAAACACTTACTGAAAGTTTATTACTTGGAGCAAAAAATGATCCTGAAATGGCTCAAAAGTTTTTAGAGCAGATTAATGGGGAAGTAGATAGACTGACAAAACTTGTTAATGCTCTTTTGAATATAAGTAAAATTAAATCTGGAAAGCTTTCACAGGCAAAGAAAAAGATAAATTTAAAATCTAAAGCAGATGAATCGATTAAATTACTTCAACCTATTGCAGATAAAAATAAAACAAAAATTACAAATGAGATTCCTGACGAATATCAAATCTTTGCAGATCCGGAACAGATCGAGCATGTCATCCAGAATTTGATTGAAAATGCAATTAAATATAGTCCAGAAGGATCAAGTATTTTTATAAGGCCTGGGCCCAGTACTGGTAGTTTTAAAATTGATGATACAGGGATAGGGATAGCCCCTAATGAAATCTCAAAAATCTTTGAAAGATTTTATAGAGTTGACCGCACAAGAGCAAAAGGAAGCTCGGGGTTAGGTCTATCAATTGTTAAGAATGTTATTGACTTACATGGTGGAAAAATAGACGTTAAATCTGAGCCTGGAAAGGGTTCTAGCTTTATTATTTACTTGCCGATTGACTAAGTGTTGGTTAAGAAATAGGATTAAGGTAGGTTTATCTTAATCTAGATTATGGTAAGTTAATCTTATAAAGACTTTTCTTAAAGTTATTTTAAAAAAGGGGACAAAAATGCCAAACAAAATTTTATTAGTTGATGATGAAGTAAACCTAATTGATCCAATTGCTTATAACTTAAAGCAAAAAGGATATGACACTATAACGACTTATGATGGAAAAACGGCTCTTGAAGCTTTTAGAAGAGAGCAACCTGATTTAATAATTTTGGACTGGACACTTCCTGACTTACAGGGTGTAGATATACTTAAGCAAGTTCGTGAGGAACAAGATTTTACTCCTGTAATTATGCTTACAGGAAGAACTGCAAAAGAAGATATTGTTGAGGGGCTTACTGCCGGTGCAGATGACTATGTAACTAAGCCTTTTACATGGGAAGAACTTCTTGCAAGAATTAGTTCTGTTTTAAGACGTGCACAACAGGTTTCGCAGTCACCGGGCAAGAGACTCAGATTTGGTGACATTATTATGGATACTGCATCACACCGTGTATGGCTTGCAGATAAAGAACTTTCACTTTCACCAAGAGAGTATGCGCTTTTAGAAATCTTTATGAATAATCCACGAAGAGTTTATTCAAGAGATGATCTTATTGAACGAGTCTGGGGTCTTGATTATGATGGAGATACAAAGACAGTGGATGTTCATATTTGCTGGCTGCGTCAAAAAATCGAAGAAGATGCTGCAAGACCAAAAATGTTACAAACAGTTAGAGGGTTTGGATATAGATTGGGTGGGTAATCCCAATGATTGGATATCTTGGCCCTGAAGGCTCGTTTACACATCAGGCATTATCTGTTTATTTAGAAAAAGTAAAAAAGAAAGAAGAGATACTTTCGTTCCAGACGATTAGTCAGGTAATTGATTCGGTGAATTCTGGAAAAGTTCAGATGGGAATTGTACCTGTTGAAAATTCTATTGAAGGTTCTGTTGGTGAAACACTGGATCAGTTGATTAGAGCTTCTCAAAAAGTAACTATAAACCATGAAGTAGTTATTCCAATAGAACATTGCCTTATTACAAGAATAAAAAATTTAAATGATGTTAAAAAAGTAATTGCTCATACGCAAGCTTTAAGTCAATGCCAGAATTATTTAAAGAGATTTTTACCTGATGCAGAATTAGAACCGACTACCAGTAACTCTTTAGCTGTAAAAATAGTAAGCGAATCGAATAATGGGTTTGCAGCAATAGGTCCAAAGATGGCTGCAGAGATTTATAAAGTCCCAGTTTTTGAAGCTGGAATAAATGATGAAAAAGAAAACTTTACCAGATTTGTTTTGATAGGGACTGAAACTATGCCACCAAGTGGAAAAGATAAAACGACAATTGCCTTTGGAGTACCTTATGATAAACCTGGGACATTAGTAGGAGTTCTCAATTCTTTTGCTGCTGAAAAAGTAAATCTTTCCAGAATTGAATCTCGTCCATCCAGAAAAGCACTTGGGGAATATATTTTTTATGTGGATTTAGAAGCACATAGAGAAGATCAAGCATTAAAAAGGGCACTTAGTGAGGTTGCTCATGAGTTTAGCTTCTATCGTTGGTTAGGAAGTTATCCTCGCTGGAGTTCTAAGAACCAAGAATAACTTCACCCAGCTTAAATGCTGCATGCCGATTAAATCTTGCTTTGATTCTTCCTCTTTTTATAGTGGTATATGGAATATTTCCGTTGAATTCAATGGTTAATGGATCAAGTTTTTCCATGGTTTCATCATTTATGATGAGCTTGATTTCATTGTTTTCTTTTACAATATCTTTTATTACAAAAATAGTGTCTTCAGGAATAATATTTATCCTTTGGGTCTGATTATTATTTTGCCACTTTAACTGATACGTCTTATCATCAATTTTTTCTAAATCAAGCTTTTTAAAAAACTCTATGATTTTGTCATGTGTAAGCTTTTGTTCTTGGAAGTATAAGTTGCCTTCAATATCTACTTTTATATTGTCATCCATAAGATTAAATATAATTATACTTGATCTTTAGAATCTTTGTATATTTTTCATGTCATTCCCAACTTCATTGGGAATCCAGTTACATTGGCAATGACTCATTAAGACTGGATTCCCGCTTTTGCGGGAATGACATTACTTTGTTGTCAAAGCTATTTTCATGTAAAATATGAACTTATGGATCAACTAACCGTTAAAGACATACCTCAAAAAGATTTGGAAAACAAAAGAGTTCTTGTAAGGGTTGATTTTAATGTACCTACTGAAAAAAAAGATAATAAGATTGTAATTACCAATGACCTTAGAATAAGAGCTTCTCTTCCTACTATTCAGTATTTAACAGCTGCTAAAGCAAAAGTAGTTCTTGTTTCTCACTTAGGCAGGCCAAAAGGTTTTGACAGTGATCTTAAAATGGATCCAATAGGGGAAAGACTTTCACAATTACTTGGTAAAAAAGTTCTGAAATTAAATGATTCAATAGGACCTGAAGTTCAGACCGCAGTTAATAATTTGAAAGCAGGGGGAGTCTGCCTTCTGGAAAACATAAGATTTTATAAAGAAGAAGAAAAGAATGATCCTGACTTTGGAAGGAATCTGGCAAAATCGTTTGAAATCTATGTCAATGATGCTTTTGGTACAAGCCATCGTGCACATGCAAGTACGGCAGGAGTTTGTGCTTTTTTAAGTCCATGTCTTGCAGGCTTGTTACTGCAAAAAGAAGTTGACTCTTTGACAAAGGTTCTTGCTAATCCAGTTAGACCATTTACTACGATTCTTGGAGGCAGCAAAATTTCTTCAAAGATTAAAGTTATAAAACAATTAATTCTAAAAGTAGATACATTGTTAATTGGTGGGGCTATGGCATTTACATTTGTAAAAGCTAAAGGCGGTAAAATTGGAGATTCTCTTTATGAAGAAAATTGTATTCCTCTTATTAAGGAGCTTGATACCCTTAAAGAAGAATATGCTGTAGCATTGGTTTTACCTGAAGATATGGTTTGTGTAAAAACAGAGAACAGAGATCAGAGATCAGAGATCAGAAAAAATTCTCACCTCTCATCTCTCACCTCTGATCTCAAGATTTTCCCCATAGATAAAATCCCTGATGGTTATGTAGGTCTGGATATTGGTCCGAAAACTATTGAAAAATTTGTAAAAATGATTAGTCAGTCAAAGACACTGTTCTGGAATGGTCCTATGGGAATGTTTGAAGATAGTCAGTTTGCTGTTGGGACAAAAGCAATTGCAGAAGCTCTTGTTGAAGCTACAAAGAAAAAATCTACTACTGTTGTAGGTGGAGGAGATTCTGTTACTGCGTTGGAAGACTTAAAAATTTCTTTTGATTTATTTACTCACGTAAGTACAGGCGGTGGTGCATCGATAGAATTTATTGAAGGGAAAGTTTTACCTGGGATTGCATGTTTAGATAAGAAACTTTCTGTAAAGTCAAATACATAATGTATTGAATTTTATATAAACTAACCTTTTATTTTCCACATTCCAAGAACTTCGTTAAAGCTTTGATCTTTTAGAAGAAGCCAATGGCTTGCTTTTGGATGAGTAACAAGAAATTCAATTTGTGCATTTTTGGTTTCGTTTGGAGGGAAATTTAAAAATATATCACTGTTTACATCTATAAAAGAAGTAGTGTATTCATTACCCTGTGAATCCTTTAAAAAGAAATTATTCAGCTTGTAAAGTTTGTCTGATTTGTTTGTAAATTTAATTTTTATTTTTAAAGCAGATTCCCCCAGTAAATCTTTCTTTTCTTTTACTGATAGAATTTCAACTTTTACATTCATTGGTATGGGAGCTTCGTTTGCCTCAGATATTTCTAAATTTTTACAAGTTACCTGATTAAGCTCATCTAAACTTGCATCGTCAAGCGGTACAATAACAAGTTCCTGACCAGGTTCAATTGAAGATTTTTTACCTTTTGCAGCAATGCCTCCAACGGTTCCTAGAAAACCACCAGCAGTACCTCCAATTGCCAGTGAGTAGCCATGTGAGGCAATAGCTAGTGGTACTCCTCCAAACTGGAGAGAAAGTAGTGTTCCTGCAAGTGATCCACCAAGTAAACCTAAAGTAGCTTTGCCAACATGTCTTAGAGGGTTATAAATTTTTGCTTCGGATCTTGAAGACAATGCAGATTTGAAAAGTATATTCTCTCCATTGGGGCAAACAGCATTCTCAAATGTAATTTTGAAATAACCTCTTCTGTCAAAGCTTCGCGGAGCCTGAATTTCACTTATATAACCTGAAAGCTTTGTAGCTTTTGGAATGAATATACTGTTTTTAGCAGAAACAATCGAATAATCAGATGTAATCTCAGCAGTAATTTTTAAATTTACAAAAGGAGCATATGAATTATCTTCCAGATTCTCTTCAATCTGATAAATCGAATCTTTATCAATTGTAAAAATTTTCAGTTTAATAGGTTTATAAATTTTGTTTGTAATATAACCATGAATTATAGATTTTTGAGGATTTGATGTTTCATTCTCATTTGCAGGACAACACAGAGAAAAATTACTAAGAGATAAAGATAAAATTAAACTGAGTAGAATCTTCATAAAGTTAGTGACGTAGGGAAGCCCCTAATATTTCCAATTTTTTAAAACGTTATATAGTGCCTTCACGTGAGAACATTAAGCAACGTTACATAAACTTCAATCTAACATAAAGAAAATTAAATAAGTAAAGAACGGTTACTGTACCTCTACTGTGAAACTAATCACATCTGGTCTGTTGATGTAGTTTGTCGAATATTTTATAAGGGCACATTAGAAATAGGGATATAAAGGATAGCTATACCTAACACATGCTTAAAGTAACAGTAATAACCCAGGAAAATTCTAAAGAATATTGGAATACTACTTTTTCAGATATCTGGGAAGGCCCGGTTGAAATATCACTTCAAAGTGATTCCAAAATAATTGGAGAAACTCATCTTATAAAGGATGCAGATTTAGTAATACTTGAATTTTCAGGTAATCATGAAAATCCTCACAACATATTAAATGCTATAGCACCAAGCCTTGTTGGGAAACATTTTTTAATTGTATCTGATACAAAAGATGCTGATACTGCAATTGAAGGTATTAAACTTGGTGCTATAGGTTTTCTTGTGAAACCATTTAAGAGATCAGAACTTATTTCAAGTCTGGATCGATTAAATACTGCTCCCCGGACAAATGCTGTTACAAGAAGAACAGCAAAAATAATTGCCTTAACGAGCTACAAAGGGGGAACTGGTGTTAGTACGGCTGCTGTAAACCTGAGTTATTCATTAGCAAATGTCTATGGAAAGAAAACACTGATAATAGATGCTGCAGGTTTTTCAAACCATGTAACAGTTTTACTTAATGTGATTCCAAAATGTACTATTGCAGATATTTGCAGACAGGGGGCTAACTTTGATGAAGAATATCTTACTAATGCAGTAAACACAATTGGAAAAAATCTATCAGTAATTGGCGGCTTAATGAAAACAAGTGATCTTAGCGATATAAACACACAGAGTCTGGAAAAGTTACTTGATATTGCAGGGGAAGTCTATGATTACATTATCGTAGATACTTCTACACATCTTCTTGATGAAATAACAATGCTATTTATTCAAAAAGCATCAGAGGTCCTTTTGTTGACTACATTTGATCTTCTAGCGATCAGAGACAACAGGTTCTTTATAAATACTTTAAAGGATATTGGTGTAACGGAGTACAAAATAAAACCAGTAATAAACAGACAAAATTGGTATATCGGAAGTCTAGAACCTGAACTTATTCAAAAACAAATTAGTCATCCTATTTTTCATTCATTTCCAAATGACTGGGAGTTATGTGTTGAAGCATCAAATTATGGTAGACCACTTTTAGAAGTTGCACCAAATTCTACCCTTGCCACATCTTTTAATATTCTTGCAAGTAAGTTTACACAATCTGATGTTCCTCAGACGCAAGATGCTGCATCTGTGAAAGAGAAAGAGTTAGCTTCTGAAGGCACAAAATCCAAGAAAAAAGGACTACTCAACTGGTTTTAATATGGAGACAGCTTAATTTATGAACCAACCAAATCAACATTTCACAAAAAGTGTTTTTGCAAAAAAGGAAACAGAACAAGCTGAAACACAAGAACAGCCTAAATCAATTCAGCATAAACCAATGGGTCCTGTAAATTCAAAAATAACTAATTCATATAAAGAATTAAAAAAGACATTACATTCAAAACTTCTGTCTGAGCTTGATATGGGAAAAATTACTGAAGATATAAATAAGGAATCTACAAAACAACAAATAATAAATTTAATTGAGACGCTGCTTCAGGAAGAAGGCGTGCCATTAGGAACTAACGACAGAAAGCAGCTTATAGAAGAACTTATAGATGATATTTTAGGACTTGGTCCAATTGAACCGTTGTTAAGAGATCCTGCTGTAAACGATATTTTAGTAAATGGACCCAAAACAGTTTATGCTGAAAGAAAAGGGGTGCTTGAAAAAACAAATATTGTTTTTGATGATGAAAGCCATTTAATGAGAGTAATTACCCGCATTACAAGTAGTGTAGGGAGAAGAGTTGATGAATCATCTCCAATGGTAGATGCCAGATTACAGGATGGTTCACGTGTAAATGCAATAGTTCTACCACTTTCAATAGATGGAGCAGCACTTTCAATTAGAAAATTTTCAGAAAAGAAATTCATTCTTGATGATCTGGTTAAATTTGGTGCAATCACACAGCCAATATGTGACATGCTTAAACTTTGTGTACTTTGCAGAATGAATATTATTGTTTCTGGTGGTACTGGTTCAGGAAAAACTACTTTTTTAAATGCTCTTTCAAGATACATTCCGGATAATGAACGTGTGGTTACCATTGAAGATGCAGCGGAGTTGCAGCTTCAAAGAGAGCATGTAGTCAGACTTGAAACAAGGCCGCCAAACCTTGAAGGAAAAGGTGAAGTTACTCAAAGAGATCTGGTAAAAAATGCTCTACGGATGAGACCTGAAAGAATAATACTTGGAGAAATACGCTCTGGTGAAGCACTTGATCTTTTACAAGCAATGAATACGGGACATGATGGCAGCATGGGAACCTTACATGCGAATACCGCAAGAGATGCATTTAGCAGGCTTGAAACAATGTGTTTAATGTCTGGAATAGATCTTCCACAAAAAGCAATTCGTGAACAAATTGCTTCAGCAGTTAGCTTAATATGCCAGTTAAATAGATTCTCAGATGGTTCAAGAAGGGTTACCCAGATAGCAGAGGTAACCGGCATGGAAAATGGTGTTATCACTACTCAGGATGTTGTTACTTTTGAACAAAAAGGGATGGACGAAAATGGCAAAGTAAAGGGTATATTTAAACCATCGGGGGTAAGACCAATTTTTTCAAAGAAAATCGAAGCAATGGGGTATAAATTACCTGCAGAAATGTTTAACATGAATTTCTAAAATTATTGACTAACCAACGTAAAATAAAAAACCATGCTCGCACCACTTTTTTTCTCTGTAGTAGGCTTTTTGGCAGTACTAATGTTCTGCATAGCTTCTTATTTGGTCTGGCAAAATTCACAGGATAAAAAATCTCAGGACCAGAGAGTAAAACAGGCAACTGAAGCTAAGCCACAATTTTTTGTTGAAGATGGCGCTAATAAAGATCAAGGAGAAGGATCTGAGTCAGGACTAAGAAGAGATTCAAGAATTAGCTCTATTCCCTGGTTAAATGATCTTTTCTCAAAATATCTCAAACAAAACGCAAAATCATTAATTGTTCTTATTGAGCAGAGTGGGCTAAAAATAAAAGTTGGCGAATTTTTACTTTTGATGCTGCTTGTAGGGTTAGCTGGTTTTATTTTAGTAAATGTATTTTTTCACATTCCTTTTGTGGGATTTGGTTTGGCAATTCTCCCGTACTTCGTCCTTAATTTTCTGAAAGAAAAAAGGACGTCAGACTTTGTAAAACAGCTTCCTCAGGCACTTGATTTAATAAGCAGTGATCTACGGGCAGGATTGGATGTACAGGCAGCATTGAAACATTTAGCAGAAGAGTTTCCTGCCCCAATTGGGGAAGAATTTGCAAAAGTTATTGTTGAGATTAACCTTGGGTTTCCAATAAGTGAAGCGTTAAACAACCTTGCAAAAAGGATAAATACAATGGATGTTCAGATTCTATGCACAGGAATAATAATAAACAGGGAGCTTGGTGGAAATCTTGGTGAGTTGACTTCTAGTATTGGAAATACTGTAAGAGAAAGATTCAGATTAAAAGGTATGATAAAAGCACTTACTGCAGAAAATCAGGGTTCTGCAATTTTACTTTTAATTTTACCAATTGCTATGTATATTGTATTAAATATGCTTGCACCTGCTGTTTATAACTCCTTTGCGACTGATCCAACAGGGAAAATGATTTTAATTGGATGTGCTGTTTCTATGACATTTGGTTACCTTGTTATACAGAAAATTACAAAGTTAGAGGTATAGTTTAATGAATTGCAACTATTTTTTATATACCAAAAAATTTACCCTTAAGTGGTTAACAAGGAAAGATTTTGACGATTCATTCGGCAAAATCTGTATAGTGTTACAAATGGCAGTTCGTAAAAACTTTGCAAAGCCCGACAAGCGAAGCATAAGCAAGGAGGGCGGTGAATAAAATGGATTATTTAATGATAATTTTAATTAGTTTGTGTGTCTTTGGCTGCATCTTTTTAATCTTGCTTACTGTATATAGAATGAAGCAAATTTCTTCCCAGTCAAGTGAAATTAATAAAAGACTAAAATTCTGGTTGTCTGAAAGAAGTACAGGAGCATATGGCACAAAATATGAAGAACAAGAGGATAAAGATGAAACATTTGCAAAAAGAGTTTTAATGCCGCTTGGGGAACAGGTGGGAAACTGGATGGCGGAAAAAGTACCGTATAACAAGCAGTCAGAAATAAGGAAATTATTGATAAGGGCAGGATTCAGGAGTAAGAAAGCAATTCAGTTCTTTTATGCAATAAAATTTGCCATAGCTATTTCATTTGCCGGGGGATTTTTATTTGTTTGTTCTGTGTTTGGCAGAGATGTACAAGCTGCTCTGGGACTGGCTTTTGTGTCTGGTGCGTTTGGTTTTATTGGAACAAATGTTATCCTTGATAAGATTGCTGCAGGACGGCAGCAAAATATTGATAGAATATTGCCCGATGCACTGGATTTACTTGTAATATGTACTGAAGCTGGCATGGGAATAGATCAGGCACTTTTGAGGGTAGCTTCAAACCTTGGTTCTAAGGGAAAAGACCTTACAGAAGAAATAATTTTGACAAACAGAGAATTAAATTTAGGACAGGAAAGAGCTTTGTGTTGGAGTAATTTTGGGAACAGGGCAAATTCAGAAGAACTTAAAAATCTTGCAAGGGTAATTGTACAGTCTGAAAAAGTTGGAGCAAGTATTGGAGGAGTGCTTAAAAATCAGTCTGAGTTTTTAAGGGTGAGAAGAAGACAGAAAGCAGAAGAGAAAGCTGCTCAGATGACAATTAAAATGATGATTCCACTTGCGCTTTTTATATTTCCAACTATCATGGCAGTTACTATGGGACCACCTCTTGTCAAGCTAATGGCAACTTTTGGGAAGATGGGGATGTAGAGACGTGATTAATCGCATCTCTACATCGGTTATCTTGTTTAAGATAAGAGAGTTCTTTAAAAGGAACAATTTAATCTTTTGCTTATTCTCTTATCATTATCGTGAATAAGAATAAGACGAGATTTTTTTGTGCAAAATTTCTAACCAAACCATATCTATTGGTTATTTTACTGATTTTGAATTTACTTTTGCCTGTAAACTCAAAAGTCTATTTTTTAGAAGCTGACTTTTATCAAGATAAAACACAGAACAGAAAAATAATTCTTGGTAAGGGAGAGATAATTTTAAGTGATAAACCTGTCTCAAGAATTGCAATAAGTGATCCAACTATTGTTGATGTTCAGATTTTAAATGAAAAAGAGATGTTTGCAAGGGCTAAACAGCTTGGTTCAGCTACTGTATTAATCTGGGAAAAGGGGAAAGCACGGCCAGGCAGATTTGAAGTTCAAGTTTGGCCTGATATAGATTTTTTAACAAAACAATTACAGGAATTGGATAAAAACATAGTTGTTGAATATATTCCACCAAATAGCAGCTTATCTTCCTCTGCTTCACAAAGTCAATCTGGTTCTACAGATCCAAATGCAGGTGGGCAATCAGCTCTAGGTGGAACAGCTTTAGGTGGACAAGCCTCTTCTTCGACTGGTTCACAGGTTACTTCAGGAAAAATTATTTTAAAGGGAGATGTAGCAAATGCGGAAGTAATTGCTAGGGCTCTTCAGATAGCTGGTGCTTATGTGGGTGATCAGGGGATAAAAATTATTAGCCAGCCAGGTGGACAGATTGTAGATGGACTTTCTGGAAGATATGATATTTACAGCAACTCGGATTCTCAAAGTGGACAGTCTCAGGGTTCGGCTACAGCATTTGGTGCAAGAGATCCAATGAGGTTTACCTCAAACAGATATGCAAACTTAAGCCGTGGAGTTATAGCAACTACTCAAAGAGGTTCGGTAATCAGCTTTCTCACTGTTAAAGATTCTGCACAGATTTCAGTAGCAATTAGGTTTTATGAGATTTCAAGATCAGCAGCGAGAAATTTAGGATTTAATGCAATAGCCGGTGGCAGTACCTTGCAGGCTGGTTCTTTTGTAGGTGGGAATGGAATTAGCCAGACTATTGGTGGTATAGCATCAATTGCAAACTTAATGGATTTTATGGCAGGTAGTGGGACTACTGCACCTGAATTTGCTCTTGGACATGGTTCAGTTGCTGGGGGAGCTTTTCTGGGTCAAGCAATTGGGCAGGGAGTTACAGGGGTAATTTTTAATCCTGATAACGGTGTTGGTGCAATTATCCAGGCACTGCAGGAAAGAGGAGAAATTAAAACTCTAGCTGAGCCAAACCTTGTAATTGCAAATGGTGAACCGGCTTCATTTTTAGCTGGTGGCGAAGTACCTATAATCAGATCTGTTTTTACAGCAGGTGGTGCAAGCCAGGATGTAACTTATGAACCTTTTGGAATTAAGTTTTCCATTCTACCTACCTTAACAAGCAAGGATAAAATTTTCTTGCAACTAATTCCTGAAATTAGAGATATTGATACTGATCTTTCAAACTTAGTTGTTCCTCCAGGCTCAACATCTGTTAGACCACCGGCATTTAGAACAAGAAGAACACAAACACAGGTAGAACTTTATTCAGGACAAGCATTTGCAATTAGTGGATTGCTTCGCGAAGACAATACTAGAAACCTCCGCAAAGTACCTGGTGTAGGAGATCTTCCTGTATTAGGGGGTTTATTTAGAAGTAAATCTTTCAGAAAAGGTCAAACAGAATTACTGATTGTAGTTTCACCGGTTATTGTCAATCCAACTGATCCAAATAAAATTGCACAATTTACAAAACCTGAGATTCCATACGATGAGTTTAATCAGCTGCCTCTTCATAAACCACATTTTGATTTAATGGATGAAGAAGGTCCTGATATGAAAGAACCTTTGGATGCTGGGAAATATAATAATCCAAAACCAGTAACAGATGCAGAGAAAAAATCTTCAAATGATGATAGAGTTCCCCAAACTAGGGATCTATCCTTAGGAAATAATATCGTTAAAAAAGAAGCAGAGACGCGATTAATTGCGTCTCAACAAAGTGGAAAACCAGAACTTCAACCTGTTCAGATACAAGAAATATCAAAAAATGAAGAAGTTGCTAAGTCTAATGTAGCAAAGAAATCCAGATGGGCTGAATTTAAAGAAAGAGTTCTTAAAGAATTTAGCAGTAATAAAAAAGATGATTTTGATGACTTAGGAGAGCAGGCGTTAGAGCAAGAAACAAGTGGAGGTTTTTCCGTAAGCGAAAACCCGGAACGTTATAGAAAATCAGCACATAAAAGCGAAGTGATTTACGAAGGCGAAAGTCGAAGTAAATCACGGAGCGCTATAAAACAAGAAAAGAAAAAACTTTCTATAGAAAAAAAACAAATTAAGATGGCTAAAAAGTTAAGAGAAGAAAAATTAACCAGAGAGAACAAACAGGTAGAATTATACAAATATCAGCAGTCTTTAAAACAAACCTGGCAAAAAGAAATGCAGAGATATGAGCAGGCAAAAGAAGCTATGAGACTTGCTAGAGAAAGAAAGGTTAATTAACTAGCTTTAATCCAAGTTCATCAGCTATTTGCATAAATCCCTCTTTTAGTTGCGCTGGATTATTTATAAATATTACAGGCTCTGCTTTACCAACTGTTTGAACTTGGTAGCTGAATTGATCGATAATATTCTGTGTAACAGCTAAAGTTAGTACGATTGAATAAACCTTTATTCCAGCGTCTGTAAGTGATTTTACTTTAGCGCCTAGCTCAGCAAAACTATGTGTAGGTTCACCATCAGTAAATAAGATTATAATTCTTTCTGAACCTGGTCTGTCACTTTGGTCTAGCGTCCACTTTGCATTATCTAAACCTGCATTTATATTTGTACCTCCATCAGGAAAGCTAAAAGTATTAATTGGGGTGACTGCTGTACCATTTCCGCCTGTTGACATAATTGTAATTTTTTGAATAATAGTATCGAAACTGGATGGGCTAACTAAGCCTAAATATGGATATGTTGTTCTGATTCTTTTTGAAAGTGCATTTCCAGCGTATTCTGAAGTATTTATTACGGCACTTGTATCTGTTTTGTAGGATGAACTTGAAAAACTAACAAGTCCGACTTTCAAAGCAGCAGTACCGTAAATTCTTACTGTGTCAATAAAAGTCTTAACTCCATATGATGCGCTGGAAATTGGTTCTATATATGGAGCCAGCATGTTGAAATAAGTTGTAATCACATTTGGATCTAAATTTCTGTTATTTGCATAACTTTGAGCAAGACTCTTATCTTCATTAGCTATAGCTAAACCAGCAAGCTCACTAATTCTTCGTCCACTTAATGCATTACGATATAGTCCACTTGCCATATCAGCATTAGTTATAAAACCTCTGTCTGGATCGGGTGTGTATACTGTCATTCCCGTGGTGTAAGTAGCATTGCTTGGAATATCAAAACCTGCAGTGTTAACTATGATATCTGTAATTGATGCAATAGTAGTCACATAACCATTTGCAGTAATTGTTGAATTTGTTCCATATAATTGATCCTGAGCTTGATAAAGAACCACATCAGTGTAAAGTGTTCCCATGCCACCCATTCCGACTACTTGCCTGTAAGCAGATCCTATATATGTGCTGAAAGTTGCAAATCTCATTGATCCTGAAAGGTCAATTACAAAAGCCACATCAAGTGGTGGTAACTCTGCTTCTTTTGTTATTGAAATCATCGCTGTGTCTGCAAGAAATGTAGCAAAAAAAGGTTTTGGAGTGAGAGCGGAAGTTACTGAAATCTTTCCTCTATCCAGGCTGGTCATAACTGTTAGTGTAATAGGTGCTTCTCTATAAAAAGTATTAATTCCATCAGCCTGTGTAAAAGTTTTTGTATAAGTTAGAGTTGATGGTTGACCAGGACCGGTTGAATTATAAAAATTCCCTACCATTGTATCCTCTGCAATGTTCATTTTAAATGCTCTTACTGTGGCATTTACTGCTTTACCAGCATCAGCTTTATTTCTGAAATATTCCTGTGCCCCGGCTACAGCAGCTGCTTCTGTGGCTTTTTCCATTGAGCTTCTTAAAATACCAAAGTAACCAAGATCTACAGAAAGCCCTGCAAGAGGAATTATTGCTGCAATAAAAGTAATCGCTAGAGGTAAAATTGTACCTGAAAAATTCCTTTGTAATTTTTTAATTTGCTTTTTCATGTTTTCTTCATTCTACTTTGAACCTTTAACTTTAATTTAGTGTTGGTCTTCTTGAGCGTTCAAGAAAGCATGTGGCAGAACCTGAAAGCATTAAACCATCCACTCCAAAGACAGGTACGCCGATTAGATTTCCCGGATCTACAAAAGGAATTTTTAAAGAAGGATCACTGGCAGGTGGAAATATTACATTTACAACTACTTTTGTGCTTGTAGCTCCGTTTGCTTGTCCGCCTGCTACTGTACTGTTATTTGCAGCATCAGTAACATTAAATGTAAACTGGTTTGAATCAACAACAGATCCTGGAAAACGAACCTGATCTGCATAGGTGGTAAAACCTGCAAGATCATAGGTAGATGTTCTCTTTGCGTTTATAGCAATTTTGCCTGCCACTTGCTGGGCAGCTATTCCAAGAGTGTTGTATATATAAAGAGCTCTTGACAGTTCTACTAAGCTGAACATTAATAGTAAAAAGATGGGTATTGTCAAAGCTGTTTCTGCTAAAACAGCCCCAATATTTCCTCTTTTTTTATAGTTATTGTTCATCTTTCTAAACGTCCTTCTATCTGGAATATTGCTTTTGACATGAGAGTTTTATTGCTTTGAAAGATATTGCCAGGATTAAAAACTGCAGGGATAGGAGTGTTTACACTAGCTCCAGCTCCCGGATAAGTAATTTCAACTTGTATAAAATCAATTGAGTCTGGATTATTCTTTCTATCAAAAGGAAGATTATCCGGGGCATTCTGAATTTCGGTTCCGGCTGGATTTAAATATTTAATTGTAAATTGTCCAGGCTCTTCTATTACGCCCATAACTCTTACACTATTTCTTATTAGAGTCTCAATGCTGGCTCTTGAAATCGTATTATTGCTCATAAAGTTAACATCAACACTTTCTTTAATTGATGCTCCAATTCTTGCAGCTTCCCGGGCACCATATTCTAAAGTGTTTTGTAAATAATATATTCTTGAAACTTCAAATATAGCCCCTATAAGCATTATGATGAATGGAAGAATAACGACGAGTTCAGTAAAAGCACTACCTTTTTGGGTTCTATTCGTGATTTTTTGTAGAGACTTCATAGTTTATTTAAAAAGCTTCCTTAGATTTATCTACCCTAATTATAGGAATAAAAATAAGTTAAGATTGTGATTGAATAAACATTGAAATAAAGTTTTAGTTTATCCCTAAGGGCTAGCAGTTATTTTGCGTTAGTAATAATAATAAGTTCTTTGATCACCTAAAATAATTTCAATTGCATTTTTGTCTGCATTTGTTCCTGTAGGGGTTATGGGTATGTTTGCTGTCTGGTTATTACTACTGGAAGCTATATAACCATAAACATCTTCTAGATTAGCGCCAGATGTTATTGCTGACTGTTTTTCACTAAGTGGCCTTAAAACAAGATGTAATTGGCCTGTCTCAGAGGCAAGGGCTAGTTTTTCTACATCTTTTGGAAGTAAAGCAAATGTTACCTGAGAAACGATTTTAGCCTGAGGATCAGAGAAAGTGTTTGGATCAAATATTTTGTCTCCAACTGCTACAACAAGTACACTTTGCAAAATTGTTTTTGAAAAAGTTTGATCCTCATTTCTCTTTAATGTAGAAATAATATCTACATGATCGCCAGGGCTGATAAATCCTCCAATACCGACTACTTCATTTACCCGAATTGTTATAGCTCTATAACCTAAAGGGATTACTACTGCAAGTCCTCCAGCAGCACCTTCACCGACCAGTCTTCCCTGTGTAATTACCTCATCAGCATCAATTGTACTTTTTACAATGCGTCCTTTGAGGGAGTCTATTGAGCTTGGATAATCTTTTGGAACTGCCTGAGCAGGTAATTGTTTTATTGCAAGGTCACTGTCTTCAAGTTTTTTACCTGCCGGAATTTGCTTGCTTGCTACAACTACAGCTCTGGTAACAGTAAGTTCTTTTACTTTTTGTTGAGTTTTATTTAAGTACTGCCAAATTCCAATTGCAGCAATTAAACCCAGAACAACAGCAATAACAATCATTATGACAAGAGAACTGATTTTGTTCTTTGTTTTAGGTGTAAAAGATGTTGGGTTTACTGCCATATGACTATATTAAAAATACTGTTTGCTCCAAACATTATATATAAGATTGTTCCCAATAAGATAGCAATGCCATAAGGAATCTTTTGTTTTTTATCTATAACAGGTAATATTTGTCCTGTTGTTATCAGGAATTTAAGACGACCTGGATTAAAAAGGAGCCAGATAATACCTAAAATTAACCCACAGATTGCAGTGTAAAAAAAGATAATGATACCCCCTTTATATCCAGCTATAGCTCCTAATGCGCCAAGTAGTTTTACATCTCCTGCACCCATCCCTCCGGCAATATAAGGGATGGACAAAAGAGCAAGGCCTGTTAGTAGCCCAAACAAAGAATGTAAAAAGCCATGAAGTCCTGAATAAAAAACATTGAGTGAAAATATTATTGCAAGACTACCAAAAGTAAGCCAATTTGGAATTCTTCTGAATCTCAAATCATATATTGCGCCGATAGAGGCAACTAATAAAAGAGATATTATTTCAAAATACATTTATCTACTAGTTTAGAACATTTGATGCATTGGTTATACTTGTTTCAAGCTTAGTTCCAAATGCAGTAATAACTGCTGCAATTGCAACAGTTATTATTCCCAATAAAATAGCATATTCTGCTAAGTCAACACCTTCTTCATCCTGGATGAAATTTAATAAGCTTTTCATTAATCCTCCTTAAAAGGTAATTGTTACTTACCCGAAAAAGTAAAGAGATAATCCATAAATAGCTTATTATGTTTACTTATGCTTTATGTTTTTTAATTTAAAACAGTTGTAGCATTAGTAACAACTGTACCGAGCTTTGCTCCAAATGCAGTAACTACTGTTGCAATAGCAACTGTAATTAATCCAAGAAGAAGTGCGTATTCAGCCATTGATGCGCCTTCTTCATCAGATATAAATGATATAAAAGTATACATAGAGATTCCCCCTTATCTTACAATCATACTTACATATAGGATGAATTTACCTGCTGCTATCCCTAGCATTGTGCAGAAGCAAGAGGCTGCTCTACTTTTAAAGAATCTTTTTTAAAGAAATTATAAAATAATCGTTAAAAGACAAACAAAAAAAATAGGCACACTTATTCCAGATACATGTCGATTAAACATATTTGAAGAATAATTGTGCCTAACAAGAATCGTCTATTTTAAAACGTTTGTTGCACCTGTAACAACTGTACCGAGCTTTGCTCCAAATGCAGTAATTACTGTTGCAATAGCAACTGTAATTAATCCAAGAAGAAGTGCGTATTCGGCCATTGATGCACCTTCTTCGTCTTTTAAGAATCCAACTAACTTATTCATAAATTACCTCCATTTATTAACACGTAATTTTTACATACCCAATTAATAGAGCAAATATACCTGTTGTTAACCCTTGTTATTTAAAGTTTAGGGATAGCCTTTAAATAAAAAGTAAGGTTAAAAAAAATCTATTCAACTCTACCTTGATTAGATAATAAACATATTTGTTCTTTTAATATGTGACCATAAGCATAATTTATTAGAGGCTTAATAGCAGACTTTCTATCAACTATTTAATCTATAACAGTTTAACCCTGGAGTACAGGTGGTAACTATCAATTAGAACAACTTTTTTATCTATTTGTTTTATCTATTTTGATAGGGGGCATAGTTTGAATTTTTACGAAGCAATCAGAATCCATTTAAGATTGGGCCTGTTAATTATTTTCTTAGTGCCAACGATATCGTGGATTATAGCTTTGAATATTACCCCCATTTATGAAAGCAGGGCAAGATTACTTATTGAGGCAAAAGATTTAGGGGTTGAAGAAAATGGAGCTGCTAATCTTTTCAAATCAATTTCAAAATCAGGTAATCCAATTCAAACACAGATTGAAATCCTGAAATCTTCTACTATACTGGAAAAAGTTATTCATCAGTTTAATCTTCGATATAAAAAAGGACCTCAAAAAGGACAATACTTGAGTTACACCAAGTTAAGCCAGAACCTTTCAGTATCTGCGGATAAGAATGTAGACATTGTTGAATTGAAATATAAAGATCCAGATCCTAAAAAAGCTAAAGATATTGTACAGGCTATAACTGATAGTTATATTGATAAAACTATTGAACTTAAAGCAAGTAATACTGCAAGTGCAATAAGATTTTTAAAGAAAGAAAGAAATAAAGCAGAAAGAGAAATGCTTGATTCGAGTAAAAGGCTTAGAGAATTTGAACAAAGAAGTAAAATTGTTGGTTTTGATGCTAACCAGGAATTAATTAAAGCTGTTTATAGTTTGAAAAGCCTCAGACTTTCAATCGATACCGAATATGTAAGAACAAAGTCTGCATCTGAGCAGATATCCAGGCAGCTTATGTCAAATATTGATGATGTGGTTTTAGAAAATACAGTTAACCAGGATCCATTCCTTGCTGCATTGAAAAAAGATCTTTTTGATAGACAGACGCAGTTGGTGAAATTACAGACAAAAGTTAAGCCTGGACATTATCAGCTGGAGGAAATAAAACAACAAATTGAAGGTGATAATAAATTAATCTCTGAGCGGATAAAAGACCTTCTTGGAAAAGAAGTAGACCCGAAATCTTTTCCGTATTCTCAGGATCCTCTCAGGATGGATCTTACAAAAAGTTTGTTACAGGCAAAAACTGTCGAATTAGCAACTGAACAACAATTAATTGTAGTTGATAATGCTATTGCAGAATTACAAAAAAAAGTTGATAAGCTGCCAAATGAAAAATATATCTATAAGCAGTTATTAAGAAAAAATGAAATTGCTGAAAAAAGACTTCAGGAAATCGAGATTAAATTAATTGAGTCAAGAATGAAAGGTGTTATAGCATCTCATATTACAAATATAAGACTTATAGATCCTCCATCATTGGCAACTAAGCCAAAATGGCCTGATGCTTCAAAAACGTTGTTGATCAGTTTTATTTTCGGACTTTGTTTAGCTGCACTGGTAATTTACCTTGTCGAATATTTTGATGATGTAATAAAGGGCGTAGGTACTTTGCCTAAAGACCTCGGTTGTCCATTCTTAGGACAGCTTCCTTTTACCCATGTCAGTGATTTGCCAACTGTTTATCAGGAACCAGGGGCAGAGTATAGTGAGGCTATTCATACTATACGAACAAATCTTTCTTTTCTTTCTTTAGCAGGTAATAAGAAACTTCTTCTTATTACAAGTTCTACTAAAGATGAAGGGAAATCGACTATAGCTGTAAATTTAGCAATTGCATATGCTCAAAGCGGTAAAAGAGTTTTGTTGATAGACGCAGATATTAGAAATCCCAGTTTATATAAATATCTGGCAAGACCAAGGGATTCAGTAGGTATTAGCAACACATTGATAAATGAAATTGACTTTTATGATGTTGTTCAGAAAAGCATTCTTGGAATCATTGGATTTGATTATTTGCCTGGTGGAGATATTCCCCCCAACCCGATTCAGTTACTTGAATCAGATAAAATGAGGGAATTACTTGAAACCAGTCAGCATATTTATGATTTGGTTATTCTTGATACTCCACCAATAGGATTCTTTTCAGATGCATTACTTCTTTCCCGATATGCAGATGTAGTTGCTCTTGTGTCAAGGTATAACAGAACTTCAAGAAAAGAATTACTAGCCTCAACTGAACTTTTAAAGAAAGCAAATATAACAGCATTGGGGGTAATTCTAAATGGTGTTCCTGCTGCTTCTCAAGGCGCTTATGGTTATTACGGATATGGACATGAGCATGAGCATGAATCAGCAAGGTATAAAAGAGAACAGTCAGCAGCGTAGAGATATGGGGAATACGAAGAAATAAAGAATGATAGAGAAGAGAGAAAATAAAATAAGATTGCAAAAGATAAGCATTATTTTATGTCTGATTTTTTGGTTCATTTTTTATAAACCAATTCAAACATATGCTCAAGAATTAAAATCAAAAATCAGCCTTACTCCTTCCTATATTATTGGTCCGTGGGATCAATTGACAATAACTGATAAAACATTACAGGAGTTATTTGGACAGTCAGAAAAGTATGATGTGACTGTTGCATCTGACGGGTATATCTCAGTTCCATTGCCGGATGGAACACAGCAAAGTATTCTGGCAGCAGGGGACACCTTGGATGAGCTGGCTGTAGATATTAGAAATCTGTTTGGGAAGACATTAAAAAATCCACTTGTTTTCATACAGATTAGCAGATACAGACCAATAAATGTTTATATTGCTGGAGAGATTGTAAAACCAGGAGTCTACAAGGTTGAATCAACAACAACGCTGTCTGAGAGTGAAATGATAACTACTGCTGTAGTTAGTACTTCTGGATTAACTCTTACAAATGCAATACAACTTGCTGGAGGATTAAAGCCTCGTGCTGATATAACTTCTGTTGTTCTTGTAAGAGGGCTAAGTTCTGAAAAAAAAGTTATAGATCTAAAATCATTTTTTAATCCTGAAAGTTCTGTACAGGATCTGAGCCTGCAGTCTGGTGATACAGTCTATGTACCTAAAACTGATAGAGTAGAAAATCAGGCACAGAACAATGTTTTGCTTCTTGGAAAACTTGCATATCAGGAGGTTCCTGTAAGTATTGTTGGTGAAGTAAAGACTCCCGGTGGTTTTATCTTCTCAAATGATTCTACGTTATTTGATGCCCTTGGTAAAGCAGGTGGACTAAATGTTATTGGTACTTTAAAGAAAATAAAATTTTCCAGATATGATGAAAAAGGAATCTTTAGATCACAGGAATTGAATATTGATGAGCTGTTGCAACGGGGTATTAAATTTGAGGAAATTGCACTCAGACCAAATGATGTAATTGAAATAGAATCTTCAAAACGGAAAGAAGCCAGGCACCTCTTTAGAAATATGACAAAATAGTTCAGGTTACTTTAATGCAGCAATTTTTTTCTTTGCATTCTCTGTAATGTTTTTAATTGTTTCAGATATGTAATAAATCTCATCTTCAGAATCATCTTTCCCTAAAGTTATTCTTAATGAACCTCTTGCAAAGTTCTCTGGGATTCCACAGGCAAGAAGAACATGTGAAGGTCTAATTGTAGATGTGTCATTAATGCTTTGCCTGCTCGAGCATGCTGATCCTGAACTAATAGCAATTCCTTTTAAATCCGCTTGTAAAACAAGACTTTCTCCTTCAAGATTTCTACAGCAAAGGCTTACATGTCCAGGGGTTCGGTGCACAAATTTTTCATGTGGAGTGTTTTCTTTCACTTTAACTAGAGCAGGACCTGTCAGCATTATATGTTGAAGCTCTGAAAATCTCTCCATAAGCTCGATTTGAAACTTGCGAAGTTTCTGTGCATTAGGGAGCAGCTCACTTTTTAATAGTTTTGCAGCAGTAGCAAATCCAACTATCCCTGCCATGTTTTCAGTACCAGGTCTGATTTTATTTTCCTGTCCACCGCCAATCAGTATTGGAGATAATCTATCTTTTGATTTTATGTATATAGCGCCTGTTCCCTTTGGTCCATAAATTTTGTGACCTGACATTGACATAAAATCAATATTTAAATTATTTACATCAATAGGGATTTTCCCAAAAGATTGAACTGCATCAGTATGAAATAAGACATTGTTTTCATTGCAGATTTCAGAAATCTTCTTTAAATTCTGAATGGTTCCAATTTCATTATTTGCATGAATTATAGAGACAAAGGTTGTTCTTGGTGATATTTTTGACTTTAACTCATCAAAATTAATAAATCCTTCCTTGTCTACGTTTAGCCAGGCAACTTTCCACCCTTTCTTTTCGAGATGTTCAAGAGATTCTTTAACAGCCGGGTGCTCTATTTTTGTAGTTATTATGTGGCGATCCTTATTCTTAAAAGATCCTTCATCCATCATTTTAGAAATACCAAAAATGACTGTATTAATTGATTCGGTGCCGCCACTTGTAAAAAATATCTGTTCTTCTTTTGCATTTATTAAAGAAGCAATGTTTCCTCTGGACTCTTCTAAATATGATTTTGCGGTTCGTCCGAACTGATGAATACTTGAAGGATTTCCAAAATCTTCTTTTAAAACATTAAGCATGGCTTCTACAACTTCATCTCTTACTTTTGTAGTTGCACTATTGTCAGCGTAAATTTTATTCATATTATTGTACATAAACTTGATTGTCTTTTGATGCTTTAAAGCTTATTGAATCATAGTAAAGATCTTCCAACGTAATTGATTTCAAAATGGTCAGAATACTTCTGTTTAATTTTTGCCAGAGTTGATAAGTTACATCATAGTCTTTGCCTGCATTTGGAGCAATGTTAACTGGACCTTCTACAGCTTCCATAATACTGGCAAGTGATATCTGTTTTTTGTCTCTTGATAGAATATATCCGCCTGTAGGTCCACGTGTACTTTTAATTAGACCTGTACGCCTGAGTTTTATTGCAATCTGTTCAAGAAAAGGAAGAGGGATGTTTTGATTCTTTGCAATTTCGCGCAATGAAATAGGCTCCTTGGATTTTGTACAGTGAATTGCAATATCGATCATTGCTTGTATGGCGTATTGTCCTTTAGTTGTCAGCTTCATACGAAGATTATAGCGTAGATTTCACGTCATTGCGAGGAGGCTCTGAAAGAGCCGACGTGGCAATCTCATAACGTTTTGGAGATTGCTTCGTCGCAACAAAGTTGCTTCTCGGTTTCTTCTCGCAATGACGTGAAAATTTTAGAAAAACCTGGTTGGATTGCTGAATAAGCTTGCAAGTACCTGAAACAGTGCCGGTAAAATCATTACAAGAAGGACAATTCCAATGCTTGGCTTTATTGAGAAGCTAATCTGAAATGCATTTATCTGTGGTGCTGCTCTGGACATTAAACCTAAAATTAAATCAACTGCAAGGATTGTAATAACTATCGGGGAAACAATTAAAAATCCAATTGCAATGACATCTGTAGTAGCTTTTAAAAGCTTGTCAAAGCTAATATGGAATTCATACATTACTATAGGAAAGGCATTAAAACTTTTATAAAGTCCTTCAATAACTTTCTCCATTCCGCCAATAGAAATAAATAAAGTCAGTGTCAGCATATCGAAAAATTTTCCTATAATTGTTGACTGTGTTTGTGTCCCCGGGTCAAAAAGAGTTGCAGCATTTAACCCCATCTGCATATCAACCATTTCACCAGCAGTTCTTCCTATTTCCAGCACAAGATGTGCTACCCATCCGATAAAGAGTCCCACCATGACATTTATTACAATAAGATAAACAAACTGAAAATCTTTTGGATAAACGTCTGGCACTGTTAAATTTGGCATGAGTATTAAAGTTAGTAGTATAGAAAAAGAGATTCTTACAAGTGCAGGAATACTTTTATGTCCTATTAAAGGTGCAGTACTGGCAAATGCTAATACCCGTGAAAAAACAAGAAGGATGATAATCCATATTCCACCAAATTGCTGAAGCATCTTTGCCTGGTTTAGTAAAAGATCATACATTTTTTATGCCTCAGACAAGCTGAGGCTTCCTTTGGTCAGCATCTTGCACTTGATCGGCTTTGCCAAATAAATCGGACAAAGCCTTTCAAAATAATTACGTTGTTCACTGTAGCCAACTTGATGTGACATCCTTTTCCTCACTTGTATTTTCTGAAAATGCTTCTTCTCTTTGCTGCAAGTCTGGGTTGATTATTTGTTTGTTTATCGGACTACCAGGAATTAGATTAAGTGGTGGGAACCCTTCTTCTTCCCATGATTGTTCCTTATTTTCCTGTGTTTCTGTTTGTGGAATAGGGATTGGTTCCTGAAAATCAGAAATAGGAATATTTGGCATTATAGGTTGAGAAGGTATTGTAGGATTTTCAGGTGGTAACAGTTTACTGGCAGAAGGAGGTATTTTGGGTGTAGAAGGTTTGCCGACATATGGAACGCCTGGTGGTAAGCCGGCTTCAGGGAACGTTGTTTCTATTTTTTCAGGGGGTTCGACTTTTAACTTATGTCCTTCAAATTGATTCTTGAAATCTTTATCTTCTTTTGCATTAGCAGGGACTACTTTTTGTGTTCTGTGTGGGATTATTGTAAACGCTGTTGATAGTGTCCTTGTAGTATATTGATTTAAATATTGAAACATCCAGAACCCTGAAAGAATAATCAGCCCAAAAACACCAATAATTTTTAGAGCTGATCCGATTGTTTGTTCCTGAACCTGAGTAGCAGCCTGTAAAATACCGACTACAAGTCCGATAGCAGCAGCAGCTAAAACAAGCGGTCCTGAAATTATAAGAACCACTATTATTCCGTCTCTTACTGCTTGTGGCATCCAATCCATTTTAAACGCTCCATAATTTGCTGCGGCTAATAGATTTTAGCCTACGCAAATTATTCCGCTTTTTATATGCCAGTTTTTTTTGACGCTCAGGTTTTTCGCATTTAGAAAAACCTTCGCTTACTTTTTCTCTCTTACCATTTACCACTTACCTCTTACCTCTAATTAAAACTCTGTACCAACCCTTTTATTATTAGCGACCACCCATCAACAGCGACAAAAATTAAAAGCTTAAACGGGAGGGAAACAATTGTCGGGGATAGCATTATCATACCCAGTGCCAGCAGTATATTAGCAATAATCAGGTCTATTACAAGAAAGGGAATAAAAATCAAAAAACCAATTTGAAATGATGTCCTGAGTTCACTCAGTAAAAATGATGCAATTAGCTGTCTGAAACCTACTTCTTCAGGGCTTTTTGGATTTGGAGAGTTGCTTAATCGGTAAAAAAATGCAAGGTCTTTAATTTCAGTTTGTTTCAGCATAAATCTTCTTAATGGTTTATATGCTTCTACTGCTGCCTGGGGAACAGTTATTCGTTGATTACTTAATGGTATTAAAGCTTTGTTATTTATCTCAGTTAAGGCAGGTCCCATTACATAACCGGTTAAAATTATTGACATTCCAATTACAACCATATTTGGCGGGACTTGCTGTGTACCAAGTGAGGTTCTAAGTAGTGAAAGAATTATTGTTATTCTTAAAAATGGGGTCATTGTAACTATGACCATTGGAAGCATTGACAATAAAACCATTAAGACAACTATTTGTAATGAGGGTTCTAAATTTGGGAGAATGTTATTCCAATTCATTTTTTTCTATAGCGCTCCATGATTTGCTACGGCTTGTGCCTACACAAATCATTTCGCTTTTTCTCGGCAGTTCATTTTCGACGTTTCGGCTTGTCGCTACCGGACAAGCCTCCACTCTATTGATTGTGCAAGTTATTTTTAACATTTTAAGTTAGTATTTTCATTCCTTTGTGAGAGGAAAATATTTTTAGATTTTGCTTATTTTTTTTTCCGGGAATGAAAATCTCGTATAATCCTGACTCGGAACTTACTTTTTCTTTTTTTGTAATTAGAATTCTTCCTTTATCAAATCTTTTTTCAGACTCAAAGATTAGTTTTGGAATTAAACTTGTTTCACGGACTACCCAGTATGCCAACAGGCTTCCAAAGCCACATCCCGTAAAGATTACAATCAGTTTGACAAGGAGAGTAAACAGACTTTCCATTTTTACATTTCCTCAAGATCTTTTAATTCTTCTTCAAAACTGCCTGCTTGTTCTCCTCTTGGTTTTTCTGGCTCACTTAAAAGATCGTCTATTTCAATACTGCTGCCGGAGCCTTTTGATGATTTCTTTGTAGCTATTAAAAGATCAGTAATTCTCATCCCGAATTGGTTTCCGACAATTACAAGCTCACCCTTGGCTACCGGTCTTCCCTGTGCAGTTAAAACAAGTTCTGAATCCAGAACAGAACCCAGAGGGAGAACTCCTCCTGACTTAAGTTCTAATACTTGTTTTAATGGTATTAAAATCTTCTGGAACTCTGCAGATAATTCCAGAGGTAAACTTGAAAGAGGATCTTCGTCATAATTTTTTGTTGCTTTAATCATTTCATTTGCCAACTCTTCTATATTGTTAACGTCCTTAAAAAATACGGGGTGATCTTCTTCTGGTAAGACGAGGCCTATTTCTCCTAAGTGCCAGTAAAATCTTGAAATATCACTATCTTCAAATATAATCAGGTCATCTAATTCAAAAGACTTAATTTCATTAAATGATAATTTGGTAGTGCCTACATTAAAACCTACCGGTACTTTTATACCCGTATTAGCAAGTTTTCTAATGTCAATTTGTTCTGATAAATCCTTATTTTCTTCATTTTGAGTTTTTTTAGGTTTAAATGCAGCAGGCATTCCAAAAGCAATTCTTCCAAGCTCATTTTCATCAGACTCAACAAGCCAGACTAAATATATGAGATCCATCAGGTAAGGATGTTTATTGTCCATTTCCCAGACTTCTTTCATCCTGCTTTCAAGCGTTCCTAAAAATGTCTGTAAGATATTTAATTCAAGCTGGGTAAGTTTCTTTGTGCTAAATGAGTAGTTTGCCGTTGATTCACCAAATGCATTATTTAAAAGAAATTCAGTAAGTTTTGCATCAATTCTTATTTGCCCGTTTTGATTATTATGCTGCCACGATGCGCCAATTCCAACCCAGTTAGTAGCATCCAAATCAAGCAGGATTGCAACAAGTTTTGTGCGTACTTTTACTCCAAAGAAATTCTGGATTAGATCCTGAAACTCTACTTTTTCCTGAGACCAAAGAAATAAGTTATTCATTAAAGGTTCATTTGAAAACTGAAATGAATCCGGTTTATCAGGATTCATCCCGATTTGTCTTATGAGTTCCTTGTTTTTCCCTTTTGCCATGTTATTTATTATGTTTCGTTGCCTCTTGCTTTTTATTTGTGAACATTTAGGCTTAAATGGTTATTCCACTTTTTGACTCTCAGAATATTCCTTATCAGAACATTCTTTGCTTGTATTTTTAAAGATATCTAGAAGGATTCCTTACTATTTGTCCTTATTATTCCCTATATATGTAACGCAAAACCAAGTATAGGTGCGATTAATCAGGCTTCTACGGTACAAATTTCTTTAACAGGTTATCTTAAATTCGTTATATATGGTATTTTAAGGATTAAATTATGCCAGAGATTGAAATTCCAGACTTTTTTTCACCAAATCCACGAAGCCAACAGAGGCTGGATAATGTTTTTAACTGGTTGAAACAGTTCTGGGGGTACTTGATTTTTATAACTGTAATTTTACTGTTTTTAGGTGGTTCTATAGTCAAGGTTGATGCAGGAGAAAGAGCTGTTGTTTTTAATATCTTTGGCGGTGTTGAAAAAAGAGTCCTTGGTGAGGGTATTCATATAATTGCACCGATATTGCAGTCAGCCACAATCTATGATGTAAAACATGCTACTTATAATTTTACTTCGGAAGAACAGGGAAAGCAGGGAAAAGTAATTGGTCCTGAAATTCATTCATTAACTTCTGATGGTCAAAAAGTAGATATTGAACTTTCAGTCAGGGCAAGACCAGACCTGCAAAATTTATGGAAGCTACACAAATTTATTGGACCGTATTATGCTTACAAAGTTTTATTTCCAAAAGCAAGGGCAGTTTTAAGAGAAGTATTGGCTGCTTATCCTGTGGAAGATGTCTATAGTATTAAAAGACAGGAAATCCAAAATAAAATACAACAGGAATTGCAGGATGATCTAAGGAAAAAATATTTTATTGATGTAGAAGAAGTCTTGATTAGAAATGTAAAATTTTCAAAAGAATTTCAGGATGCAATTGATCGCAAGCAGCAGGCTTTTCAGGAATACTTAAAAATGGAGTATGTTGTTGCAAGTGAAAAAGCAAAACGTGATGCAAAAATTTTACAGGCAGAAGGAGAGGCAAAAGCAATTGGTTTAAGGGTTAATGCTTTAAGAGCAAATCCTGATTTTGTCAGGTATAGACGAGCACAAATTTATGGAAAGAGAGCGAAATTAATATTTGCCAATGATTAATTATATAAAAAGCATCATAAACAACAAAGAAAATTCGATTGCAATTGGTGTAGCAGCATTAATTGTTGCACTTTTGGTTTTTGGTGGTGGAATGATAAAAATAATTCCTGCAGGGCATGTTGGTGTAGTATTTAATTTATTTGGCGGTGTAGAAAAAAGAGTTTTAAGTGAAGGATTGAATGTTGTAATTCCAGTCATTGAAACAGTTACAGTTTATGAGGCTAGAAAAATTTCTTATAGTTTTACTGATGGTTATGAAATAGGAAACATAGGTTCTCCAATAAAATGCCAGACAAATGATGGTCAGCAGATTGATGTTGATGTAAGTGTTATTGCACATATTGATAAAAATAGAAGCTGGCAATTACACCAGGATCTTGGAAGAGATTATGTAGACAAGCTTATTGTGCCGCAGACAAGAAGTATTCTTAGAAACATTGCCACGAAGTATCCTATTGATACGGTTTATACTACAGCTCGGATAGGACTTGCTCAGGATGCCGGAAGATCTCTAAAGAAATCTTTTTTAAAAAGTGGAGTTATTCTCGATGAATTTTTAATCAGAGGTATTGTTTTTTCTCCTGCATTTGCAGAAGCTGTTGAGAGAAAGCAGATTGCATTGCAGGAATCACAGAGGCAAAACTGGATTAAGAAAACAGCAGAAAGAGACAAGGAGAGAAAAATTATTGAGGGAGAAGGTGATGCAAGAGCCCTTGCAGTAAAGGGTCAGGCAATTCAGCTTGATCCAAGAATTGCTGAACTTGAGTTTCTGGAACAGCTTGATCAAAGAGGAGCAGATATTCCAGTAATAACCGGAACCAAGAATGCTATATTATCAATAGGAGATTTGTTTAAGGAAACAGAAAAACAAAGAGACAAAGAATCAGAGAAGTAGTAATGAAAAAGTTTTTGCGCAATCCAAAGGGTTCAAGAGATTGGCTTCCTAACGAAGTAATAAAACAGGAATTTGTCAGAAAATCACTTGTTAAAGTTTTTGAGTTATGGGGATACCAGCCCATTCAAACACCTATATTAATTAACTGGGACACCTTAACACATGGGAGCACAAAGCTCTCAGACATTGCGTTTAAGCTAATTGGTCAACAGGGGGATCTTTTGGCACTAAGAGCTGATCTCACCACGCCAATAGCTAGAGTAACTGCTGAAAGACTAAAAGGAGAGAAATTACCGTTTAGGTTTTATTATGTAGGAAAAGTTTTCAGATATCATGCTAGAAAAACTACAAATGAAAGAGAACTATACCAGGTAGGAATTGAGCTGATTGGTGCAAAAGAAGGGGCATCGGATCTTGAATGCTTAAAAATACTTCTTGAGAGTTTTAATAAATTAGGACTAAAAAAATATCTTGTTTCGATTAATCATACAGATCTCTGGAATGAGCTTTTTAAGTATTTTGGGGATATTGCGATTGAGTTATATAAAGCGCTTTCTAAAAAAGATTTCATTTTGTTTAAATCAATTATAAATAAATCAAGCCTATCCAAATCAGAAAAAATATTCTGGAATGAATTGATAAAAATTAAAGGAAACAGGGGAGCAATAGCGCACATAAAAAAATCCGGCGGATTAAAAAAGAGGCTAAGTAAAGTTGTTTCCTCTTTTGAAAAAATCAATGGTTTGTTTGGGGACAATGTCCAGATTGATTTGAGCTTAACCAGTGATTTAGATTATTACACAGGAATCTATTTTGAAGCAATTACTCCATATGTAGGAAGAAATCTTGGTTCTGGTGGAAGATATGATCAATTAATCAACAATTTTGGATTTAATATTCCAGCTATTGGATTTTCACTTTGTCTTGAAGATTTACTCTTAGCCCTTGAATTGCAGGGGAAAACTTTTGAAGGGTTTAAACTCCCCAAACTTTTTTCATCCGGTAAGAACATTAAAAAAACCTTTGATGCTATAAATAAACTACACAAAAAAAATAAAAGCGCAACTTTAAAGCTATGAAAACATCTAGAGATGAATTAACAATTGCTATTCCAAAAGGCTTTTTACATGATGGAAGTTACAAGTATCTTTCGTCACTGGGAATTAATTTTGAAACAGAAAGTTCACGGGACCTGCTTTTCTATGATAAAAAAAATAAGATAAAAGGACTTCTTGTAAGGCCAAGTGATGTAAGTGTTTATGTTGAACATGGGAGTGCAGATCTTGGAATTGTTGGATCTGATCTTTTAATGGAGCAGGCACCGGATGTTATAAAGCTAAAGGATCTGCATTTTGGAAAATGTAAGCTTGTGCTGGCGGTAAAAAAAGATTCAATGTATAGGAAATCAGAAGATCTTCCTGCTAATTCAAAAATTGCTACCAAGTTTACAAAACTTGCAAATGATTTTATTCATAAAAAAGGACTTTCTGCTGAAGTTATCAAGCTTTATGGTTCTGTGGAATTAGCTCCAATATTAAGTTTAAGCGATGCCATAATTGATCTTGTTGCTACCGGAAAAACATTAAAAGCAAATAATTTAGTTTCTATTGAAACAATTTTAGAAAGCAGTGCAATCTTGGTTGCAAACCCTGTAGCATTTAAGTTTAAGAAATCTATAATTAGCCTTATGCTTGATTAAGAACCTTTCGCTTAAAAAGTTTAGGTTAAGATAAGTGGAATTAATTTTAATTAAAAAACCTGAAATGCCTCTAGACAAATTGTCCTAAATACTTTACAATAGCAACAAGTAATAAAACATAACTAGGAGTAAGGGACATGAACCTCTGGATGGTCCTTAATAGAGCTTTTTGGAATAGAAAAGCTAAGCCACGCTTTTCTGCAAACGTTCAGTGTCTCACTGATGGTGAAACCATTGGAGAGGTTTCTGTTGGAGAAAATACGAATATTGGAAAGAGCAAAATAATTTCAAGAAACAGTTCTATTATTGAAATTGGCAGAAATACGAACATAAGAGATCATGTTTTGATTTATGCGGATGAACCAGATTCTGCAAAATCAAACGACATATTTATAGGAAATAAAGTTTTTATATCAAGTGATGTTGAAATCTATGGACCAGCTTTAATTTCTGATGAAACATTTATTGGCAATAAAACAATGATAATAAATTCAGACATTGGAAAAGGCTGTCTGATTGAAGACAATGTTCTGATTAAGAATGTTGTTATCCCTTCAAATATAGTTATTCCAAGCAGATCTGTAATTGATTCAACGGAAAGTTTAAATGAAGTAATTAATAGTAGTAATAAAGGAGACTGTTGTGAGATTTTTTATTAAAGATAAAGGAGGGCAGCTATCTTGATTTTAAGAAATTATTTTCACCTTTTGAGTTATAAAGCGTATTTCTCCACCTGCTTGCAAGATTTAATTTCTTATGTAAATTCTTTGATTTTGTTTTTGCCATTTTAAGAATATCTTTTAACTCTTTAATGTATACAGGAAGCAGTTTCTGGAGTATAGAATTGTTTGAAGTTAATAAACCGGAGTTCATTTCTGGATTTCCCCCAGCAATTCTTGTAATATCCCTGAAACCGCTTGAAGCAAAAGTTGATGCTAATTTTCTAAAGTAGGATTCTTTTATTGTTTGGCATAGCCCGATTGATGCAAGAAGCGGCAGGTGACTTATAAGTGCCACAGCTTCATCATGTTCTTCAGGAGTAGTGATTACTGGTTTTGCACCAATTTTTTTTATAATTGTTTGTATTGTTGTTATTGATTTTTTATCTTTAGCTGTGGGAGTTAAGATCCAGGCACAGTTTTTAAATAAGTTTTTTTGTGCTGCAGAAAATCCGGATTTTTCTGTTCCTGCCATGGGATGTCCGCCAATAAAAAAACTGTAAGGGCGTGATTTATCACGCCCTGTTAATGGTTCATTAGTAAGAAAATGTTTATCTGCATAATCACAAATCTCACTTTTTGTACTGCCAACATCTGAGATAATAATTCCTGGTTTTAGCTTTAATCCTGAAATTTTACTTAGGTAGTTTGTTATTAAATGCAATGGAGTGCAAATAAAAATCAAATCAATATTTTCCAATGATTTGGGACTAAGCTTTGTATAACCTTTAGTGATCGCTTTTTCTTTTAATGCTAATTTTATTGTCTTTAAGCTTTTTGTTATGCCGGTAACTTTGTAACCTTTTTCTTTTAAGGCTTTTGCAAGCGATCCTCCAATCAATCCAAGACCAATTATTGCGATTTGTTTTAGATTACTTTTAGATGTCATTTAAATATTATATTCTGTAGATACGTTGCATGCAACGTTCTGCCAAAATTATCGCTATAATTTCTATATGCCAAAACTCTGTATAAATATTGATCATATTGCTACTGTCCGTGAAGCCAGGAAAACTATTGAGCCTGATCCGATACTTGGTGCACAACTTGCAATACAAGGTGGTGCAGATGGAATAACTGTTCATTTGCGTGAAGACAGACGACATATTAATGACAGGGATGTACTTTTGCTAAGTCAGAATATAAAAAATGTTCTTTTTACTCTGGAAATGGCTGCAACGGATGAGATGCTTGAAATATCTTCAAAGGTAAAGCCGGGACTTATTACACTTGTACCTGAAAAAAGACAGGAATTAACTACTGAGGGAGGATTAAATGTAATTGGTCAGAAGAAATATTTAAGTGATTATACTTCCAAACTTCATAAAAATAATTTAACTGTAAGCATTTTTATAAATGCAGATAAAGAGCAGATAAAAATAGCAAAAGAGATTGGGGCTGACTTTGTAGAGATTCATACAGGTTCATATGCGGAAAATCCAAATGAAAAAGAGTTTAATATAGTAAAAGAAGCAGTTGAATATGCCAGAGTACTTGGACTAAAAACAAATGCAGGACATGGACTAAATTATCAAAATACAGGATTGATAGCAGCTGTTAAAGGAGTTGAACAGTTACATATAGGCCACTCGATTATAAGCAGAGCGGTAATAGTGGGTATTAAAGAAGCTGTCAGGGAAATGAAAAAACTAGTTGAAGAATCAAAGATATATAAAGAAGCAGAGAAAATCTCAGGGAATTAAGTTTTTATTAAAATAATATTTATTTTTAATAGTGTTAGCCTATGTTATAAAGGCCACCTTCCGTGGAATAATATATTCACGTTAAATTAAAGAAGAGAGATAAAGAACCCTACGGTTCTTTTTTTGTTTTTGGATATCGATTATTAATTGTTTCTGTAGGGGCATAGCATGCTATGCCCCTACATTGTTATTATGGTTATGTGATTATTGATTTACAGAAAAAACTAGGACAATTGTTCTTTGTTGGATTTGAGGGATATACCTTAACAAGAGAGGTGAAACAATTTTTAAGAACGGTCCAACCCGGTGGAATAATTTTTTTTGAATGTAATATAAAGAATAAGAAACAAGTAAAAAAACTAATTAACGAGATAAATAACTGTATTGAAATAAAACCTTTTATTGCAGTTGATCAGGAAGGTGGATCTGTAGAAAGACTTAGAAATATTTGTACCTCTCTGCCAAGTATGTGGGGATTATCAAAGGTTGGACTGAAAGAACTTCTTGAAGTTCAGAAAATAATTATAAATGAACTTTTAGAACTTGGTTTTAATATGAACTTTTCCCCTGTTCTGGATGTTAATTCGAATCCGGCAAACCCAATAATAGGAACAAGAGCTATAAGCCATAAGCCGGAAATCGTGGCAGACTATGGAGCAAAAATCATTGAACTTTACTTAAAAAATAAAATAATATCAGTAGCAAAACATTTTCCCGGACATGGAGATTTAAATATTGATTCACACTTAAGGCTTCCGATATTAAACAAAGACAAAAGCAAATTAAACAACTTTGAATTTATACCATTTAAAAAAGCAATAAAAATCAAAGTCCCAGTAATTATGCTCGGACATATACAGCTTCCAAAAATCGAAAATGACAAAAAGATACCCTCATCACTATCAAAAAAAATAATTGATGGGATTCTTAGAAAAGAATTAGGTTTTAAAGGATTAATAATTACTGATGAACTTAATATGAAAGGAATAACAAAAAACTTTTCATTGGAACAGGCTTTATTGAAGGCAGTTCAAGCTGGGGCTGATTTGATTTTGTTGAATCAATTTATACAGAGTACTTCTAAGGTCTATAAAAAGATCTTTGACAATATTCAAAAAGATAAACATTTGCAAAAAAGAATTGAAGAATCATATAAAAGAATAATTACAATGAAGAAACAATTGTTCATAGGTGTAAAGGCAGATTTTGTAAAGGCAGGTTTTAAACCTGTCTCGATAGCCTCAACATCAAAGCATCAATTGCTTTCACAAAACCTTGCAAGTAAAGTTGTCCATTGGATTAAACGAGATTTATTCTTTAAATCAGTAATAAAGAATGAAAGTTTAGAAATTATTTATCCAAAAACACATAGACTAAAAAAAGAAGATATTGAGGCTATTTTAAAAACTTTTAAGACTAAAGAGTTCAAATTATATGAATACGGGATGAATCCAAAAATACAGGAGATAGTATCCATAAATAAGAGACTTAAGAAAAACACAAGAAAGATTGTAATCACTTATGATATTTCTGCCTGGAAGGGACAAAAATCACTGGTTGAAACATTTGTGGGGAATTATCCTGATTTAATAATCATTTCAGCCGGGCTGGAAAATGACCTAGAGCTAACCCCAAAGATAAAGAACTTTATTGCTGCTTATGCACCAAACTATGTTTCTTTAATGGCTGCCTTTAATAAGCTTTTTATTCAAAAGTAATTAATTTTGCTGTTTTGAGAAGCCAAAACCTTTTCTTAACCGTTATCATGTAAGTTAGCCCTACCACATAAGAGACCTTATGGAGATTTCCCAACATGGTGTTTAAATATCGTTTAGAAAAAGTATTGAAGATTCGAGAAGAAGAACTCGATGAAGCTATTCTTGAAATGAAGAAAGCAGAAGACCATTTAAGAAAAGTTTCATATGAATTAAGCACAACTACTGAAAATAGGAATGATTTACACGCAGAACTTATTAGAGAAGGGATATCACGTGCAACTCTTTATGTAAGAAGAATAAAACAATTAAACGATAAGATTGTACAACTTGAAAAAGATGTACAGGCTGCTCAGGGACAATTAATCAAAGCAAAAGAAGAAGTTAAAGAAGCAAAGATGAAACTTGAAGCACTAAAAAGACATAAACAAAAGAAAGAAAAAGATTATACCGAGGAACAGAGCAGACTAGAAAGAATTAGGCTTGATGAAATCGGAATTCTAAACCACACTAGAGAACTTTTGGAAAGCAGAGAGGGATAAATGTTAAACGGTTATATACAATTCAATGAACTAGACTCGTTCAGGCAGGCAAACTCACTACTGAAAAATCCTTCTGTAGCTTCTTTCGATGAAGCTTTTGAACAGGTTTTAGAAGCACAAGTAAAAGAAACAAGCAGAAATGCAAAAGATAAGGCAAATGAAATTGCAGAAGAATCATCAAGTGGAAGTAAAAAGAAAATAAAAGAAAATAATCCAAATACTTTATCTGATATTACACAAATTACAAAAAATGCTGAAAAAGGTTTATCTAACGAGGTAAGAAGTACATATCAACTATTAGAGAAATTCAAGAATAGAAAGAAAGCTCAGGATGAAGATTGTCCAAAAGGAGCAAGACAACAACTCATGGAAAATGCAAACTTTGCTGGTCAGGCAATGTTTCAACAGGTTGCTGATCAGGGTCAAAGAAGAGCTACTAAGTCTCAAATGCTTGCTGCCTGGGAAAAATTTGCACCAACAATTACTGAAGATATAACTAAAAAATCAGTAAGAATTGATATTCCCATGATTAACGATGTTCAGGCTATTGTTCTTAGGATGCACTCTGATAAAAGTATCACAGCCTCTTTGCTTGGATCGAATGAGATGGGAGAGCTTCTTAAGCAAAGCAAAGATAAACTTGATCGCAATCTGAGACATCACCATTTATCCTTAAGAGAATTTAATGTTTACAGATCTGAACTTGAATTCACAAATGAATCAGGCACGAAAAAAAAGAAGAAAAAATCAATAGAATCAAATAAACAAGTTTTAGACATAATGTAACCTTATGGTCATTGCGAGCCAAACAAAGTGAGGTGTGGCAACCTAGAACAATTTGTGCAAGTTAGATCGGGATTGCTTCGTCATTAATGCTCCTCGCAATAACAGCTAAAAAAAATTTTAATTTCAAAATCTTTTCTTAACCAACATAATGTAATGTACCCATACCTCACAAAGGGTATATTAACCCTTATTGAAGCAGGAGCAAAAAGAATATGTTAAATGCAACTACCATAGCAGCAAATTCAGCTCAGTCAACATTAGAAATGATTGATTTTTTAACTGAGAATATTGTTAATGGTGAAACACCTGGTTATAACGCAAAAAGATTTGCATTTAAAGATTACTTATATGGTGGTGTAATGGAAAATACCGGTTATTCCTGGAGACAGGGAAAACAGCTTGTTAGAGTGGGTGAGCCAACTAAAATGATGCTCAGAGGAAAGGGTTTCTTTACAGTTTTAAATCCAGAAAATAATGAAGTAGTTTACACAAGGCTTGGTGACTTTCACTTTGATAAAAATGGATATCTTGCATCAAATGAAGGTCTATTGGTATTAGGAACACCACTCCAGTCAAATGTTCAGGTGTTGGGAAATTCTAAATATAACAAACTAGGACCAAAGTTTGAATTTGATGTTTTTGCAGATCCACTAAGTAATCCTTCAAGGAGAAATTATCCTCAAGTTGGCCCCGGTCAGGAAGCTGGAAAACCACAACCAATTAATCTTGGAATTGATCCAACAAATGGATTATATCTAGGAAAATATGAAAAAATTAGAATTGATAAAAGTGGAACTATCTGGGGAAAATATGGTGATAGCGAAGTCTCGCTGTATAAAGTGGCCACACGTAATTTCCAAAATTTAAACGGTTTAAAAAATTTCCGCGATACTTACTGGAAAGAAACTTCTGAAAGTGGACCTCCACTTCCGTGTAGTGCACTTGTTCTCAACGAAGCTTTAGAAAAATCCAACATCTGGACTAAAGTTGAAATTGATTACATCATTGAAGCTCAAAGACAATATGCTGCAGCAATTAATTCACACAAAGTTGCTGACAAATTAGTTCAACAGGCTATTGAACTTGTTGGTTAATCCCACCCAATTACCCCTGTCAACCAGCAAGTTCATGTAAGAGCCCCCGAAGTGTCGGGGGCGTTTTTTTATAACGCCTCGTCGCTGCTACGCAGACTCCTTGGCTATTATATGTCTCATTTTACGTGCTCGGATTTTCGCATTTGGAAAATCCTCGCTTAGAAGCCTTGCAAAAAAGCCATTATTTATAGTTAGATCTCTTTATCAATCCCACAAACTCTTCAAATAAATAATCACTGTCATGTGGTCCGGGAGAGGCTTCTGGGTGATATTGAACAGAAAAGATAGAAAGTTCTTTGTGCCTGAAGCCTTCGTTTGTATTATCGTTTAAATTTATATGAGTTGTTTCTAATTCTTTTGGAAGTGTTTCAGTTTCAACGGCAAAGCCATGGTTTTGGGAAGTGATTTCTATTTTTCCGGTTTTAAGATTTTTAACCGGTTGATTTGCACCCCTATGACCGAATTTCATTTTGTAAGTTTTTGCACCAAATGCCTGTGCAAGAAGCTGATGTCCCAGACATATTCCAAAAATTGGAATGTTTAATTTATCAATTACTTTTTTAATAGTTTCTACTGCATATTTTACAGGCTCAGGATCACCGGGACCATTTGATAAAAATAATCCTACCGGGTTAATTGATTTAATTTCATCAAATGCAGCTGTAGCTGGAACTACTAATGGTGCACAGCCAAAATAACTAAGGCGATTTAAAATATTTTGTTTAATTCCAAAATCCATGGCTATAATAGGCCATGCCGGCTGGATCTTTGGCATTGGACCACGATACATTTCTTTTGTAGTAACTGCTTTTGCCAAGTCAGCTCCAACCATTGAGGGTGATTCGAGAACTTTCTTTTTTAGTTCATCGGGATTTAAAATTTCTGTAGAAATTCCGGCTCTCATTGCACCACTTGATCTGATTTTTCTTGTTATTGCCCTTGTGTCTACACCGCTTATTCCGGTTAAGCCTTGAGATTCTAAAAATTCATTTAATGAAATTTCCGATTCCCAGTTGCTTGCAATGGGGCTTACGTTTTTTACAATAATTCCTTTAGCAAAACTTTTTTTAGATTCTAGGTCGTTTTTATTTGTACCGTAATTTCCAATTTCAGGATAAGTAAAAGTGATTATTTGATTAGCGTAGCTGGGATCAGTAATTATTTCCTGATAGCCGGTCATGCTTGTGTTAAAGACAATTTCACCAAAACTAGTGCCATCACATCCAAAGCTTTTGCCTTCAAACGTTGTCCCATCTTCTAAAACTAAAATTGCTTCTTTATTTGACATCCTTAACATTTTACAGTTTCCGCTAAAATAACAACAAAAAACATTAAATAACACATTCGATGGTATGTTCTTACTAGGAATTGAATTGAATTAACCTAAACTTAATGTTTGTCAGTTGACTTCCTTTATAAAATGTTTACAATCATAAGTAAGAGGCCTTAATTGATTCTTAACCTAAGAGATAAAGGCTAAAAGAGGTAAAAAAGATGCCCCCAAGAAAACAAATGCAAAGACAAGCAAGATCAAGTGGTTTTGATCCAACTGCCAGTATTACTGCAGCAGCTGGAGCTAAGACAGCTCTATACAGAACTGAAGAACCAAAGGAAGAAGCTCCAAAAGAAGCCAGTTCAAATGATGATTTAAAAAAGCTTATTGAAACATTGAAAAACAAATTAAACTCAACCAATTCAGCCCAACAAAAATCAGCTCCTCCAGCACCAAAAGCAAAAACTGTCTGGAACAGAAGTATAACAAAAGATGAAAAGACTTTTAATCCTGCTTATACGGTTCTTACCAGAATTTCAAATCATGAAAAAGTACCTGCCAAGTCAACTAAATCCAGTGATATAACTACTAAATCGCTTCCGGATTCATTTATTTTTAGACCAGGTGCTGATGGTATTAAAATTGACAAGTTAAGCATTGCAGCCGGTAAGCAATTAGGAATGGGTTAAAATATTTATGTCTACAACTGCAACATTACCATTTGTTGTTACTACTCATGATCCTAGAATTCAAGCTTTCAAAGCAGCTTCTGGTCCTGCACTTAGAACTTCTGCAAAGACATTCCCATACGCCAAAAAATTTAGTCCAAGTAATGATACCGGTATTTTATTGAATCAGGTTGATGCAGAATACTCTCGCTGTAATGAACATAGTCATTTATTGGATGCAGGACTGATTTCTGCTATTCGTGAACAAGCACCCACAGTAGAAGATTTTTTTAATCTTACATATAAAGATTTAGAAATAATAATGAGTTCTAAATATGCGGGATCTCGAGCATCAGAACTATTCTTGGACTATCTTGCTTCGAAACTTAATATCACAAGAGACAGAGGAGCTCTTGATGTAACTAATCCTGTTGATAGAAATAAAACAATACAAAAAATCTTATATCCTACAAAAGCTTAATTTTGCTTTTTTACCCAGTTTAATTTATTTTCCTGTTTGGGTCTTGTAATAGCCAGTGCTTTTTTAGGGACATTTTTTGTAACTACTGAACCTGCTGCAACTATTGCATCTTCATTAAGAGTAACCGGAGCTACAAGAACAGAATTTGAACCTGTTGAGGCTCTATCTTTAATAATCGTTTTATTCTTTTTGCCGGTAGCAGAATTATAATTTGCAGTAATTGTACCTGCACCGATGTTTACACTTTTCCCAATCTTTGCATCTCCAATGTAACTTAAATGAGCAATTTGAGTATTGTCTCCAATTACGGAATTTTTTATTTCAACAAAGTTGCCAATTTTAATATTATTTTTTATTATGACATTGTCCCGCAGTCTTGCATAAGGACCAATCTTATTGTGATTTCCAATGATTGAATCCGTAATATGGGAAAATGTAATGTTGTTTCCACTGCCAATAGTAATAACACCTTCCAGATATAAATTAGGACCCAGAACATTTTTAGGACCGATTTTTATCTTCCCCTTTAAGAAGGTATTTGGATAGATAACATTACCTTTTGAGAGCTTAACTTCATTTCCTATATAAGTATTTCTTGGATCTAAGATTGTAATTCCTTTATCCTGAAATTTTTTTATAACCTTCTCGTTCATAGTATAAAATGATAGCAGATTTATGATTAACACACTTAATATTGAAAAAAGACAACAGATGCAAAATGTAAAATCTTATTCATTTATTACAAAGTCAAAAGAATGTCAGAACTTTGTAGATAAGACAAAAGGTAAAAAACCGCTTTTTGTTCTTGTAATTGGAAGTACTGAAACTGCTTTAATTCCCGGCATTTCTGCTGCGGGGCAAAATATAGAACAACTAAAACACACTCCTGCGCTTGATGCTGATTTTCTTGTTTCAAAACCTGAAGAGTTTACTGGGAAAATTCCTGTTTCACCAGGTGGCATCCCGTCTCCGGTAATTTTATCCAAAGCAATGGTTGAACTCCTGGGCTTGGATGTAAGCATTGTAGATGTAGGAGCTTTTATAAAACCCGAAAGAATTCATGTGGATTTAAATATGGGTCCTGCCGCATGCTTAACGACAGGACTAGCACTTGGTCCAGTTAAAACAAGTTTTCTTTTCCAGAAAGGTGAAAAACTGGGCTTGAATCTTTCTAATTATCCTTATGTTGTAATTGGTGAATGTGTTCCTGGTGGGACTACTACAGCATTAAGTGTTTTATGTTCATTGGATATTAATGCTTTTGATCTGGTTAACAGCAGTTTCCCTGAAGGAAATCATCTATGGAAAAATCAGACTATAAAAGATGCACTGCTTAATCATTCAGAGAAGTTCTCTTCCATAAAGAAAAACCCATTGAAAGCCATTGAGTATTTTGGTGATCCAATGCAGGCATTTATTTGTGGTTTTATAAAAGGTGTTCAGAAGGCGAATCTGCCGATTATGCTTGCCGGCGGTTCACAAATGCTTGCCGTTTATTATGTCTCAAAACTTCTTACCGGATTTAATCCTTATGATACGGTTGTAGCGACTACTTCCTGGATTACAAATGATAAAAACGCAAAAACAAAAAGACTTGCAGAACTTGTAAATGCTCCTCTTATTTCATCAAATATAAATTTTAAAGAATCAAAACATAAGGGACTTTATGCTTATGAAGAAGGACATATAAAAGAAGGTGTTGGAGCTGGTGGATTAATGGTGGCAGCTGATTTATATAAAAATATTTCGCAGCAAAGCATTATTGAAGAAATTGAAAAGGTTTATTCACAAATAATTCTTTAATATCACACCTAACGACAATATCGTTACTTCGCTAAGTTCAATTAATGCACCAAACGTATCCCCTGTATGTCCCTTAAAATGCTTTTCAAGCCAGTATGTCCAAATAAGGCAGACAAAAAAACAGATTAAAACAAAAAAGACATAAAAGAACTTCAGGTGAAATGGGATGGTAAATAAAGAAAAAATAATTATAAAAGAAATAAGATTTATTAATAAATCAGCCGGCTTTTTTACTCCGGATAAAAGGAGTGATGAGCTGACCCCTGAGTCTTTGTTCTTACTTAGAAAAGTAAATGAATAAATTGTGAGCAGCCTTGATAGTGCAAGTGAAATTACAATAACAAAAAAAAGTTTATTTAGTAAAAGTGTACATAAAGTGATAAGTTTAAACAAAATTACAAATATACCTCCAATCGCTCCAAAAGCTCCAATCCTGCTGTCTTTCATAGCCTCTATTTTTCTATTTTTATCCTGACAGCCTATTCCATCAAAGGTGTCCATTAAACCATCCATATGTAAACCGCCGGTAAGTAAAACCCAGGCAAGTAAAACTAAAAGTGCAGAAAACATAAAAGGAATTTTACATGTAATTAAAACTTTCCCAAAGAAATAAAGAATAAAACCTAATATAAAACCAATCAAAGTAAAATACGGAGCAATTCTTCCCCAGTCTTCATTCTTTCCTTTAGGCAATGGTGGGGCGGGCAGTCTAGTTAAAAATAACCAGGCGTAGAAAAAGCGGTGAAGAATTTTAATCATTCTAACCTTATTCTTACAGAATCTCCATGTGCTTTAAGTCCCTCAGCATCTGCAAGATTAATTACATCTTTTGCTACTTTGTTAAATGATTTCTTATTAAAAGAAATCACACTAATTTTTTTCATAAAATCCATTACAGTCAACCCACTTGAAAATTTTGCACTGCCTCCTGTAGGCAAACAATGACTTGGTCCTGCAATGTAGTCTCCCACTGATTCACAGGAGTATTTACCTAAAAAGATTGCTCCGGCATTTGTGATTTGTGAAGCGATTTGTGCTGGATTCTTTGTAATAACTTCCAGATGTTCGGGAGCTAATAAATTAATTAGTTCACAGGCTTTGCTCAGGTCTTTAATGATTACTATTGCACTGTTTTTATTCCATGATTTTAGAACTGTTTCTTTGTTTGGTAGTGTTTTAACTAACTTTAGCAGTTCATTCTGTGTCTTTTTTGCGAGTTGTTCACTATTTGTAACCATAAATGCAGATTCAAGTCCTGAGCCATGTTCCAGCTGGCTTAAAAGATCAATTGCTAAAAACCTTGGATTTGCGGTTTTATCTGCAATAATTGCAATTTCACTTGGTCCATATAAACCGTCTATTCCAACTTTTCCAAATACAATTTTTTTTGCAAGTGTTACATAAACGTTTCCAGGTCCAACTATTTTAGTTACTGATTTGATGCTTTTTGTCCCGATAGCAGCAGCAGCAATAGCCTGTGCCCCGCCTATTTGATAGACTTCATTTACTCTAAGCAATTTACAGGCAGCTAAAATGCTTTTGTTTACTGGGGGTGGTGTAAAAACTACAATTCTTTTTACTCCTGCAACCTTTGCTAAAACAACGGTCATTAAAACTGTTGAAATTAAAGGAGCTTTACCACCAGGGATATAGATGCCTACTGAATCCAAGGATACATATTTATAACCCATTCTTTCATTGGAATTAAAAGTTTTAATCCATGTTTGTGGAGTATTTATTTTTTGGAATGTTGTTATCCTTTGGATTGCTTTTTTTATGGAAGTTAACAATGGTTTTGAAATATATTTTATAGAATTGTTAATCTCATTTTGTGAAACATGAATTGTTTTTAAACCCACATTATCAAATTTCTTTGTGTAATAAATTAAAGCTATATCGCCATTATTTTTTACATTACTTACTATTGCTTCAACAGATTCATATTCTTTATTCATCCTGGACAAATCAAATCTGGATGTAATATCATCTATTTTCTTTTTTGCTTTTTTAATATCCTTTATTATTGGCATGATAATTATTATAGTGTATTCACGTCATTGGAGCTCATCTAAAAACTCTTATAGGGTAAGGTTGCATTTTGTCACATAAATATTGATTGAAAAACAAAATGTCATTCCGGGCTTGACCCGGAATCCAGACGGTTACACAATAGCGTACTTATCTGGATTCCCATTTTCATGGGAATGACAATTGACCTTATCTTGAAAAAATCAATTAAGCTCATAGCAGGATTTTTGAGATAGCCTCCAATGACATGAAAAGTTAGGGCTCTACATGTACAGTAACTTTGCACCTTCCAAAGACTTCTCTTAGTTTTTTTTCCACTTCATCAGCAGTTTTGTGGGCACTGTAAAGATCTTTTGGTTTTACTTTAATTTTGCATTCTATAAATGCTGAATATGGCCCCCGACGGGAATAAATATCATAACAATCTATAACATCATTTACTGATAAAACAGATTTTTTTATGTCTTTTGGATCAAGCCATGCGGCATCGACAAGAATTGGGACTGTACGTGAAAGTATTTCATAACCTGCTTTTGCAATAAACAAGCTTATAATTATTGCAATGATTGGATCTACCCAGTACATCTTTTGTGCAATAAAAATCTGTGAACCTAAGACTGAAAGTGTTATTAAAATGTCAGATGCTGTGTGTGAAGAATCTGCTATTAAAAGATCACTTTTTAAAACGTTTCCTTTATTTCTTTCATAAATCCAGACTATTATATTTATAATTAAAGTAAATATTAAAAGCCAGACGATTTCTTTTTTAAATAAAGGAAGTTCTACAGGGTGCAGTATTCTTCCAAAAGAACTTTGAACTATTTCTACACAGGCTATTGCCAGAAAGATTACTATTCCAAATGCTGCAAGTGTTTCAAACTTGCCATGCCCGTATGGATGCTGTTTGTCGGGTGGTTCCGCAGCATATTTCATTACGATTAAACCAACGATATTATTTAAGGTGTCTGCTGCTGTATGTGCTGCATCTCCCAAAATACTTAGTGATGAAGTGATTACCCCCGCAAAGATTTTTATGAACAAAACCACAGCATTTAAAAGTAAAATTATCCAGAGAACTTTTTTTGTTTCACGTGAATACTGGGTCTCTTTGGTTTTTGTCATAACTCTAGTCAATTATATCTTTTAATGTTCTTGTGTCATTCTGAGCGTAAGCGAAGAATCTTTAAACGTAATGAGATTCTTCGTCTTCGACTCAGAATGACATGAATAAGATATAATTTTTCCTATGCGTATATTAATTTCAAATGACGATGGAATATATTCTGGTGGAATAAGAGCACTTGCTGAAGGCATTGCTCAGAATAATAATAATGAGGTTTATGTAGTTGCACCGGATCGCGAAAGAAGTGCTACCGGACATTCATTAACTTTGCACAGACCTTTAAGGCTTGAAGAAGAGACTCATTTAAATGGAGTAAAAGCAGCTTATTCCACAGATGGAACGCCAAGTGACTGTATAAAAATTGCAATTGGAGCTATTTTAAAAGAACAGCCTGAAATTGTTTTATCCGGCATAAATCATGGACCAAATATGGGTTCAGATGTCTTATATTCCGGTACTGTAAGTGCTGCAATGGAAGGCGCAATTTATAATATTCCAAGTATTGCAATTAGCTTAGCTGAGCATAAACCGCAGGATTTTTCCGGTGCTGTAACTTTTATAGGAAACTTAATAAAAATAATTGGGCAGATAAAATTTCCTGATCGAACCCTGCTAAACATAAATATTCCACCGCTTCCTCTTTCTGAGATAGCAGGAATTGAAATTACAGAACTTGGCGTAAGACCGTATAATGACTACTTTATAAAAAGAGTTGATCCGCGTGGGAGAACTTATTACTGGCTTGCAGGAGAAGCTATAGAAGAACATGAATTGCCCGGCACTGATGTTTTTGCAGTAAGAAACAATCAGATTTCTATTACGCCTGTAACTATTCACATGACAAATGAAAAAATGCTGCCTGAACTTAAAGAGTGGGCAAAACAGATAAAATTGTTCTAAACCTTAGAAACATTTAATCATTCCATGTAACCTACGGTTACAAGTTCATAAAGAATTTACAAGTTAAGCTCTTGATTTCTGCTCAAGTCATTTCATAAAATTATTTTTATGATTAATGAGGAAGATAGACATCTTGCTGACGTTTTAAAAATAGGTGGATTTGCGCTAATGAGTCCATTAGGTAAAATTGTTTTAAGCTTGCCAGAGCTTAGATGGTCTAATCTTACAATTCAGGTTTTTGTTATATTGCATGCTATTTTATTTTGGTATAATTTTCTTATTAAAGAGTATAGAGAGAGTGGAAGAAAGAAAAGGTAATAGGTGGGAAAAGAATTAATAGAAATAATGGTTATACTTCTAATTTGTGCAAATGTTTTTATAGGATTTTCTTATTTGTATTATAAACTTCAACAAAGACGTAAAGAGATCCATAAAAGAAAATAAAATACTAAATTTATTCTTATTAATTCTATAATTTTATTACTTCACAAATAAATCAGAAGCTGGAATTAAAAAATTCATTGCCAGTACATAGCTTGTAATTGAAATTATAATTACAAAAGTTATTAATGGAGATGCATATTTTTGAATCATGTTTTTAACTCCTCTCTTGTAATATACAAAGCAAACTCCAGATAAAATTTTATACCCTTATGTGGATTCTGTAATTTTGTTAAATAGATGACAGATTTTAGTTTAAAGACAGATTAAAATGATAATTGAATAGAGTCATGTCCTACTATAGCTCTACCGAATTTGAAACACACAGTTTTTACAATGACCTTTGGGTGTTTTAATTGTCCCACCATTTAGATCAAAACCATCCTGAATCCAGACTTTCATTCCACTTCCACAGAGTGGGCACTTAATGTCATGAATTCCTTCTAAAATTTCTTCACAGATCCTTTCAATTAATTCACCCGGAGGTTCTTTGTATAAACCTTCAAATCTTCTATTTTTAACTTCAACTTCTTCTAAAATTCTCGGATCAACTTTTAAAACTATTGAAATTCTCTGCCTGATAGAAGTAGGTAACCATGTTTCAATACCTGCTTCTATATCTTCAAGAAGTTTAATAGGGACCTTTGCCTGAAGTGATAATTCTGCAATGTGAATTCTTCTTGCATTTCTTAAAAATGAAACTCTTGAAGCTAATGTCTTTGGCAAGTTTTCCTGAGAACCGTGTATGTATTTTGGCAAGTCCATAGTGTAAATTATATATGTTTGAAATAAAGCTGTATAAAGTAATTACGGTATAAATTTGGAATATAAATCCTTCCTGAAATTTGCCCAAAAATACGCTAAAATAGTCCTTTATGGCAAAATCAAAAGACCCGCTACCAAATCCGGGAAAACTTATTGAAGTAGATATTAAAGATGAAATGAGACGTAGTTTTATAGACTACGCTATGAGCGTTATTGTAAGTCGTGCTTTGCCTAATGTTCGAGATGGTTTAAAGCCAGTTCACAGACGTATTCTATTTGCAATGAGTGAGCTTGGACTTACCCCGGAGAAGGCATATAAGAAATGTGCTCGTATAGTTGGGGAAGTTTTAGGTAAATATCATCCACACGGTGATACAGCTGTTTATGAAGCTTTGGTTAGGTTAGCTCAGCCATTCAGCACCCGTTACAGATTAATTGATGGACATGGAAATTTTGGATCTCTTGATGATGGACCGGCAGCCATGCGTTATACAGAAGCTAAGCTTACCGGTGTGTCTATGGAAATCCTTGCTGATATTGATTCTGAGACAGTTGATTTCGTGGATAATTTTGATGGTACCTTAAAAGAGCCGGTTATTCTTCCTTCAAAGGTTCCAACACTTTTGCTAAATGGTTCAAGCGGAATTGCAGTGGGAATGGCTACAAATATTCCTCCACACAATTTAGGAGAGGTTGTAGATGGGGCAATTGCATTAATTGAAAATCCGGAAATTAATACTGAAGGTTTAATGCAGCATGTTAAGGGGCCTGACTTCCCTTCAGGTGGACAGATTATGGGAGTTACAGGAATTAAAGAAGCTTTTGAAACCGGTCGGGGCTCGGTAGTAGTAAGAGGACATGTCTCAATAGAGGAAGTACCCAGCAGTTCAGGGCGTGGAATGGTGAATGCTATTGTAGTTACTGAGTTACCATATCTTGTTGGACCGGAAATGGTAATTAATAAAATTGCTGATCTTGTAAAGAATGACAAAATCACTGGAATTGCAGATTTAAATGATGAGTCAGGCAGAGATGGTTTACGTGTAGTAGTAAAACTAAAAAGAGATGCCAAGCCTGATGTAGTTTTAAATAATTTATACAAACATACTCAGATTCAAGAAACATTTTCTATTAACACACTTGCTCTTATAGGCAAAACTCCAAAAACTCTGAGTCTGAAGAATATACTTCAGGAGTTTGTAGAACACCGTGTAGAAATTATTACAAGACGCTGCAAATTCGAATTAGGAAAAGCAGAAGCAAGAGTTCATATTTTAGAAGGACTATTAATAGCACTTGAAAGTATTGATGCAATCATAAAAGTAATAAGAGGGGCTGAAGATACAGATACTGCAAAACAATCTTTAATAAAGAAATTTACTTTAAGTGATCTTCAGGCAAGTGCAATCCTGGAAATGCAGCTTCGCAGATTAACCGGACTTGAAAGAGAAAAAATTGACAAAGAAAATAAAGAATTAAATAAGAGAATAAAAGAATTAAAGAAAATTCTTTCTCAAAGACAGTTAATTCTGGACATAATTAAAGAAGAGTTAACTGAAATTAAGAGAAAATATGCTGATCCAAGAAGAACAAGAATATCTGCTGCTGCAGAAGAACTTAGTGACGAAGATTTAATTCCAAATGAAAGAGTGGTAGTTTTCCTCACTGAAAAAGGCTATATAAAGAGAATCCCGCTTATAAAGTTTGAAAGACAAAACAGAGCAACGCGTGGAAAAGGTGGAATAAAAACAAGAGATGAAGATGCAGTAGAACACTTTAAAATTGCAAATATGCATGATACTCTTCTTTTCTTTACACAGGGTGGATCAGTGTTCAGCTCAAAAGTTTATGATGTTGTGGAAGGAAGTGCTCAGCATAAGGGGCAGGCAATCTTTAATTTAATTTCAGTAAGTCAGGAAGATAAAATTACTGCTATTTATGCTACAAGCGAATTTAAAGAAGATAATTACTTCGCAATGCTTACCAAACAGGGAGTGGTAAAGAAAATTTCAATGGATAATTTTGAAAGTGTTAGGAAATCCGGCATTGTAGCTATGAACCTTGATGACGGGGATCAACTGGGATGGGTAAGAATAAGCTATGGTAAAGATCATATTATTATTGGTACTTATGATGGTATGGTATTAAGGTTTGACGAAGAAGATTTAAGACCTTTAGGAAGAACTGCAAGAGGTGTAAGAGCTGTAAATCTGCGTGAAGGTGATTATGTCGTAGGGTTTGATACGTTTCCGGCTGATTCAAAAGAGCAGATTTTGCTGGTTACTACTGATGGGTTTGGCAAGAGAGTTGAACTTGAAGAATTTAGAGTGCAGAACAGATCCGGAGTTGGATTAATCGGGACAAAATTTAAATCAGAAAAAAGTCATCTTGCCTCGCTGGATGTAGTTAAAGAAACGGATGAAGTAATTATTGCTTCGGCTCATGGTGTGGTACTGCGTTCAAAAGTAAATGACATTAGCTGTCAAGGTAGAATGGCTACTGGGGTTAGACTGCAAAGACTGGATGATGAAGATTATGTGGCATCTGTTACAAAACATACAGAAGAAGAAATTCAGGTAGAAGCCTCTGCTTCAGAAACAGCTGAGTTAAAATAATGGTTGATTTACAAAATTTAGCTAAAACATTTGAACAGAGTATTCTGCGTCCTGAAGCATTGTCTGCTGAAAATATAAAGAACATTGTTTCTGAATCATTGAAGTTGGGGTTTAGAGCAGTTGTGGTTCATCCTTGTAATGCAGAATTAGTTAAAGGTTTACTTGTTAACAGCCAGATTTTAACAGTTTCTGTCTGTGATTTTCCACATGGAAGAGGTCTTACCAAAAGTCGTGTAAAAGATGTAAAAGAAATTTTAAAGCTTGGGGTAGATGAAATTGATGTTGTTGCAAATTGTCAATATCTTCATGAAGGAGATATCCGAAACTTTAAAAAAGATTTAAAAGCAATTGCAAAAGCAATGGAAGGAAAAGTTTTAAAAATTATTTTAGAGGTTGATTTACTTACTGAAAGACTAATCAGGACAGCAACTCAGGTTATTTCTAAACTTGCAAATGAAGAAAATGCAAAACTGGTTATAAAAACAAAAACAGGCTTTGCGGAAAATAAGATTTCAAACTTAAGCTCTGTTCAACTTATCAGAAGAACACTTGAAGAATTAAACCAGTACGGAGAAGACAAAATTAGAATCAAAGCTTCAGGTGGTATAAGAACAAAAGAAGAGGCTGTTCAATTACTTCAGGCAGGGGCGCATATGCTGGGAGTTAGTAAAGGCGCTGAGTTATTAACTTCTTCTTAAAACTGTTAATCAATTCTTGTAACAAGTTCTTCCACATCTCTTCTTAAAAACAGAAAGCCCTCATATCCATTTTTTGTTTTATAAGTCTCATTTACTTTTAATGTGCCGGTTTTAACCATTTCATATATTGTTTCTTTTGTTACGCTTAAATATTCGGCTGCTTCAAATGACTTTAACTTATCCTGCTGAGTGCTTTCTATAAGCTCAAGAATCTGACTTTTCTTTTGTTTTATTTGTTCAAAGAATATAAGAAGAATCTTTGCTGTTGCCATTGCATCGTCAAGAGCTCTATGTCTTTTTTCTACAGGAATATTAAAGTGTTTAATTAGATCATTTAATTTTCTGCTTGGAAGCTCCGGGTATAGAATTCTGGCAGCTTTTACGGTACAGAAGAATTTAAGTTTGTTTAAATTATCAAGCGGTAAGTTACATATCCGGATATATTTATAGATAAAATCATAGTCAAACATTACATTGTGTGCACAGAAATAATACCCACCAGTAACAAAAGTAAGCCAGTCTTTTAATACGGATTCAACTCTTGGAGCATCCTTTACATCTTCATTCCTGATTCCTGTCATTTGAGTAATGTATAAAGGAATTGGCAAAAGTGGTTTTACGTAAGAACAGAACTCTTCTTTAATCTGACCGTTTTGGACCTTAACAGTTGCAATTTCAATAATTTCTGAATCTTCCGGCTTTTGGCCTGTAGTTTCTATATCGGTTACGCAAAAAGTCTTTGTAATATTTTCTTCCAGATTCAATAAAAAGTTTTTTGTAAGCATTTAATTATTTTATCGCAAATCGTCATTGCTTCGTCGTTTTACTCCTCACAATGACGTGTAATTCTATCTCTCTCATTGGGCTCGAAATACTTTTTACCAATTAACTCATCGGGTAAATAATTCTGCTTGACTCTGGCATCTTTAAATGAATGCCGCCCACTCACTTCGTCAGATGAGCGAGCCTCGCCTGCTTTGCAGGCGGGGGGATATTTGTAACCTTCTCCACCAACATTCCTTAAATGAACTGGTACAGGGTAAGGACTTAATTCTTGAGTATCTTTCAAAGCTTTGTCAATTGAAACTATTAGAGTGTTTGATTTTGGAGCACATGCTAAACAGATTACAGCTTGAGCCAGCGGAATCCTTGCTTCAGGCATCCCAAGAAATTGTGCGCAGTAATAAGCATTTATAGCAATAGTAAGTATATTACTGTCAGCTAAACCAATATCTTCTGAAGCTGTTACTAAAATCCTTCTTGCTATAAGAACGGGATCTGCACCTCCTGAAAGTAATCTGGCAAGCCAATAAATAGCAGCATCTGGATCAGAGCCCCTGATTGATTTTTGAAGTGCACTAATGAAATTGTAGTGATTTTCAAGGTCAGCCCCAATTTGCAACTGTGAATTACTTAAAATCTTTTGAATAATTTCTTCATCAATCAAATGATTTTTTGAAATGTTTGCAGCTTCTTCTAAATTAAAAAGCAGTCTTCTTGCATCACCGGATGCACTCTGAATTAAAAGCTTAACTGCTCCATCTGTAATTTTTTGCTTTGGGAATCCACTTGGATGTGTAAGTGCTCTATTAATTAATTTGTGAAGGTCATTCTCTTTAAGTGGTTTTAGCTCTAATACTTTTACTCTTGAATGTAATGCTCTGGTCAGCGAGATATGGGTGTTTTCAGTAGTTGTTCCAATGAGTGTTAAATGTCCCGATTCAAGTGGTTCAAGTAAAACATCCTGCTGATTTTTTGCCAGTCTGTGTATTTCATCTAAAAATAAAATTACTCTACCCAGCAGCATTTTTGATCTGTTTATTACTTCACGTAGTTCAGATACTGATGTACTTGCTCCTGAAAGATAAATAAACTCTTTGTTTGAAATGGCCTGGGCTAAAAATGCTATTGATGTTTTACCGCATCCTGGTGGACCCCATAAGATAACTGAATATGGAGCATGATTTCGTAAATAATTAGTTAGTATTCCATTTTCTCCTAAGAGATGGCTTTGACCAATTATCTCTGAGATTGCTTTTGGTCTGATTCTGTATGCAAGTGGTTCATTTCCTTTAAATAAGGAGATTTGTAAGTCTTGTGCATTTTTTACATTTTTTGTCATAGAATTAAAACGAATGCGAAAGATATTTATTGTTACTGGTGAAGCATCTGGAGATATGCATGCTGCAAGTCTTCTAAGTGAGCTTTATAAGATAATACCAAAAGACCAGTTAATAGTTAAAGCAATTGGCGGTAGTTATCTTCAGAGTGCAGGTGCAGACATATTTTTTAACTCAAAATACTTAGGTTCAATGGGATTAACTGAAGTCATTAGCAAACTTTCTTTGTATTTAAATCTTGAAAGAGAACTCTTATTTCAACTAAGCACTTTTAGACCGGATGTTTTAGTCTTAGTAGATTTCCCGGGATTTAATTTAAGAGTTGCAAAGAAAGTAAAAGAACTTTTACCTGAAACAAAAATTGTTTATTATATGCCCCCTCAGGTCTGGGCTTGGAATCAAAGTCGTACAAAAATACTTGCAAAATATTGTGATCTTGTTTTATGTGGGCTGCCTTTTGAAGAAGAGTTTCATAGGAAACGTGGTGTAAATGCTATTTATGCAGGTAGTCCGATTTTACATGAGCTGGAAAAATTTGACAGGGAAAAAATCAGAAATGAGTTTGGAATAAAAAATGGAGAAATGTTAATCGGATTATTTCCTGGCAGCAGAAAATCTGAAATTCACTTTATGTTGCCAGTTTTGCTGGAAGCTTCTAAGCTGCTCGAAAAAACTTTTCCTAACATTAAGTTTCTAATTGCAAAAGCACAAACAGTTGACTTTGGAGCTGGAAATATAAAAATACTTCCGGCTGGAAATAATCATAAATTATTATGTGCCAGCGATATTTTATGGTTGACTTCTGGCACTGTAACCCTTGAAGCAGCACTTTATGAAACTCCTATGATTTTAGGATATAGAGGAAATTATATAAATTACCTTTTATATTTGTTGCTAAAAAGAATAAATATGATTGGTCTACCAAATATTATTTATGGAGAAAAGATAGTTCCAGAATTGCTTCAAAATGATGCTACCCCTGAAAATTATTTTCAGACCACAAAAGTCTGGCTGCAAAATCCCCCAAGTTTGGAGAAAGTTAAAGATTTGCTTAAAAAAGTAAAAGAAAAAATTACGGATAAAAATGCGAGCCAGGAAGCGGCTTTGAAGATAAAGAATGAATTTTTGAGTGATTATAAAGTACTTGCTTTTAAGTGAGTAGAAGAGAATCAAAAGCTCTTCTGATTTCCTGGACATCTTTCCACATCATTGCTTTAGGGGAATCGGGGGCTTTATTCCATTCATGTCTTAGTAAATATGACGGATGAAGTATAGGCATGATTTTTCTGCCAGCTAATAAAGGATCTTTTGACTCGATCCATTGACCTCTTATTTTTGTGATTTTTGCATCTTTCATTTTTAAAATACCTTTTACTGCTACAGCACCAGCAAGAATAACAATTTTTGGATCAATGTATTTTATCTGAGCCTGTAAGTATTCTGAACATGCTTTGGCTTCAGCTTCTTCTGGAGCACGATTGTCTGGCGGACGGCATTTGACAATATTACAGATATATAAATGTTCTTTTCTGTTTAAATTTACACTTGCGAAAATTTTATCCAGAAATTGTCCTGCTCGGCCTACAAAAGGTAATCCCTGTAAATCTTCATTTTCACCTGGACCTTCACCGATAATCATAATTTTTGAATTTTCTGGGCCGTCGCTGAAAACGACATTTGTTCTGCCTTTGCATAGGATGCACTTTGTACACTTCATTGCAGCAGATTTTGCTTCTTCAAGTGAGTTGTATTTTATTTGGGGAGATGGGGGATTAGAGATCGGAGATGAGATTTTTTGTTCTTCTGATTTCTGATCTCTGACCTCTGCTCTCTGTTCTTTAAGACTGAATAAATTGAGTTGACTGTCCATGACGAATATTTTAACGCATATAAGGGATTAAATATAAATTCTTTAATATTGAGCGAAGAATGTCCGGAGCGACATTCTTCACGTGTGAGATGAGATATCTAATAGCCGAGGAGTCTGCCCTCACGCTTTGCTCAGGGTAAACTCCGCAGCGACGAGGCGTTTAAGAGAAATAAGCAGAGTTAAATTTCACATATTCATAGCTTAAATCACATCCAAATGCAGAAGCTGATTTGTCTCCAAGATTTAAATTAACAGTAACTTTTACTTCTTTGCTTTTTTTAATTTGCCTGTTTAGTTTTACTTTATTAAATTCAACAGGAGAACCTTTTTTATAAACCTGAGTATTATTTAAAAACAGATCAACTTTTGCTGGATCAATTTTTACACCAGCCCAGCCAATTCTACTGACAGCCCTCCCCCAGTTTGGGTCAGAGCCAAATATCGCACATTTAAAAAGTGTGGAATTTGAAATCGATCTTGCGATTTCTTTCGCATCGTTTTTGGTTCTTGCACCCCCAACCAGGACATTGATTAGTTTTTTTGCTCCTTCACCATCAATTACAATCTCTTTTGCAAGTTTTATACATGACTGGTTTAAAATATTTTGGAAGTTTCTGTAAGCAGGATCATCTTTGCTTTTAATTTCTTTTTTATTCTGCCTGTTTGAAATTAAAATTACCATATCATTTGTACTCATATCACCGTCGACAGAAATATTGTTAAAACTCTCATTAATAGAGATGTTTAGAGCATGCTGCAGCAGATCCTGGGAAACATTTAAATCAGTCATAAAGAAACAAAGCATGGTTGCCATATTTGGATAAATCATTCCTGCCCCTTTTGTAAAACCAGCCAGGTTGAAATCTTTTGTCTTTCTTGTAACGATTTTTACAAATCTGTCAGTTGTCAAAATTGCTTTTGCAGCAGCTTTTAAATTGTTAGCATTTAAATTCACAACAGCTTTTTCCAGTCCTTTTCTCATCTTTGCCATATCAAGATGAATACCAATGCCACCTGTACTGGCTATTAAAACTTCATCAGGCTTGATTTTTAAAAGATTTGCAGTGCTCTCTTGTGTTTCCTTTACGGCATTAATCCCTTTTTTTCCAGTGCAGGCATTTGCATTGCCGGAGTTAATAACAATAGCTTTGATTTTTTTTCTTTTCTTTAAAAGTCCTTTGTTTGTATCTATGCAGGCTGCATGAATTTGATTTGTAGTAAAAACACCACTATAAGTACAAGGAATATCTGAATAAATAATTGCTAAATCTGGCTTCTTTGTCTTTTTAAAACCACAGGTGGCTGATGCAAACTTAAATTCTTGTTTTGTAGCCATAATGTTCTAAAGGATTATGCTAGCATTGTACGAAGGAACTATGGAAAAACAAAAGTTAATTTTAATAAGAGATTTTCTTTTAAAAACATTTGTTGTTGGCTTTATATTTGCAATATTACTTTTTGTAATGACAGCTACTTTCTGGGATAAATGGAGTAATTTTGTTTATGCAAAATTTTTTGTACCAAAAGAGGAGTTAGGCCACCTTGTAGTAGACTCATTTTTACATTTAAGGCTTTATTTGATTTTTGTTATTTTAGTCCCGGGAATAGCAATGCATTGGTTAGTTAAATCGAAAAAGTAACTAAATTAGTAAATAAACGTCTATCATTTCACTATGGCTTCTGATTTATTAACTAAAATTAATCAGCTTTCAAAAAGAGAAAAAAATATTATAGGAGCATTGCTTCTTATATTTGCATCACTGCCATTTTTTTATGTTACTTTTCCTTCCTGGAATCAGTACATTGATTCAAACAGTAAGATATCCCAGAGTAAAAAGAAATTAATTGAAATTGAAAGTCAGACAAGAAGATTGGAAAAAATAAAAGGGGAGAACCAGTCGCTGTCACAAAAAATTGATGATCAAAAACTCTACTTGGCGAAAACATATGAAGTTGATTTTCTGGTTGAAGATTTGAAAAAAATCTGTGATGAAAGTTCTATTAGCCTGGATAGTTTTACTCCTTCTGATCCGGAGCCGGTTAACATAGTTCTTGAAAAGCAATTAGAAGGTGATGCAGGGATAAGCAAAACAACAAAGCTAAGGCAGGTTCTGGATAAGCTTAAGGGGCAGGACTTACCTGTGGATTTATATCGTTATCCAATTGAGGTAAGAGTTACAGGTAATTTTACAGATATACTTGAACTGTTCAAGAAATTAGAGAAATATGGACGTGTAATATCAGTAAATAATATTTCAATTGGAAAAGCAGGTACTACAAAACAGGGATTTGACAGCAGGCTTTCAAAAGCAAAGCCAAAGAAGCAGGAAGATAAAAGCGGTTTAATTGGTGCTTTTGATTTGGTAGCATATAGTTTACCTTCTTCTAAAGAAGAGACTATATCGACTAACCAGTTACAAAAAAATACTAGAGCAAAGCAATTTTCATATACAAGATCAAGATCAAGATAATTATATTGACATGTCAAGTAAGATATAATTGAAAACCTGTCTAGAGGAAAATGAAAACATTTCTTGCAAAAAAAGGTGAAATAGAAAGAAAATGGTGGCTGGTTGATGCTGAGGGCCAGACCCTTGGAAGATTATCTACGCAGATAGCAGCTTTATTAAGGGGAAAAACAAAGCCAGAGTTTACCCCAAATGTTGATACCGGAGATTTTGTAATTGTAGTAAATGCAGAAAAAGTTAAACTAACAGGGAAAAAAGAGTCTCAGAAGGTTTATCAAAGACATAGTGGAATACCAGGTGGTTTTAGAACTGAAACAGTTCAACAGGTAAGAAAGAGAAGACCTATAAAAATTATTGAAACAGCTGTTAGAGGGATGCTTCCACATACAACGCTTGGAGAAAAACAATTTACAAAGTTAAAAGTATTTGAAGGACAATCTCATTCACATGGTTCTCAAAAACCCGTAAAATGGGAAAGTAGAAAAAGTAAAACAGGAAAGTAAAGGTAAAACTCTGTGGTAAGAACAGTTATAAAACACGATAAAAAAACTCAGTTTATTGGAACTGGTAGAAGAAAAACAGCAATTGCAAGAGTGTTTTTAACCCCTGGTACAGGGCGATTTTTAGTAAATGGGAAAGAACCATCTCTGCATTTAGGTAATGTTATAAACTATTTGAATCTAATTAAAAAGCCTCTTGAAGCCGCTAAAGTGGAGGGGAAATATGATGTTGTTGCAAAAGTGCATGGTGGTGGTCTTTCAGGACAGGCAGATGCTATAAGACTTGGTGTGGCACGTGCGCTTCTAACTATTGATGCTTCAAACAAACTTTTATTAAAACCAGAAGGGTTGCTTACCAGAGATCCACGAAGTAAAGAACGTAAAAAATACGGACGTAAAAAAGCAAGAAAACGCTTCCAGTTCTCAAAGAGATAATGAAAATAAATCTTGAAACTATACAAATTCTAAAGAATGATCTTTCTGATGAACTTTTAAATCATTATTCTTTATGTGACTTGCTTGCTGTGGATTGTGAAATGATGGGCTTAAGTCCAGTCAGAGACAGGCTTTGTCTTGTGCAGCTCTGTGATAAAGATGAAAAAGCAGCACTGGTGAAAATTGAGCAGGGAGCAAAATCCCCAAACTTAAAAAAGCTTTTTGAAAATATTAAAGTAAAAAAGATATTTCACTTTGGAAGAACGGATTTGACCTTTCTTTATTACTGGCAGCAGATTGATTTAGTGAATGTGTTTTGTACAAAATCTGCAAGCAAGCTTGTGAGAACTTATACTGATAAGCACAGCTTAAAAGATTTGTTGAAGGAGCTTTTAAGTACTGATATCGACAAAAGCAACCAGTTGACTGACTGGGGAGCCCCTGAGTTAACGAAAGATCAAATCAAATATGCAGCAGGTGATGTCTTGTATTTAATTCCTGCTTATCACAAATTAATTGAGCTTTTAAAGAGAGAAAATCGTCTGGAAGTTGCTGAAGAATGTAATAAATTTCTTCCAACTTTAGCTAAGCTGGATTTGCTGGGATATGTAGATTTTTTTGCTCATTGATAAATGTCATTCTGAGCGTTAGCGAAGAATCTGCTAACGTTTTGAGATCCTTCGTCGCTCTTGCTCCTCAGGATGACATTTCGTGTCACTTTTTTGTGCATTAAAATAGCTTGCACATTTTTATTTTGTATTAATTTCATTTAAAGTATCAGCTGCAGCACTTCTTAAATCTTGAGGTAATAGGTTATTGTTTGCAATGTCAGTTAAAACAGGAACAGCTCGTTGACCAATAAGACCTAATGTTTCTATAGCAGCAATCCTTGGTTCTCTATTCTCTGCTCTAGTTGTTCCGTATCTTCGGGCTGAAATTACTACGCTGTGTAGCTCTCCTATTATTTCATTAAATCTTTGATTGCTTATTTCGCCAACTCTTGGATCGATTAAGCGTGTTCCCTCATATATAATTCTGCCCAGAAGCCTAATAACATTTGCCTGTACCATAGGGTTGGCATGGTTTAGTGCTCTTACTAAACCATTAGTAGTAGCTCTTTGCTCCATCCTCAAGAATAAATTTGCAATAGTTAGACTTGGTATATTTCCGAATTGTTGGATTAGTTCTGGCACAGCAGTTTGTCCAAGAGCTACTAAAGCATTACTTGCTGCAACTCTTACAGGTTCTTCAGGATCACTTAATACACCAATCAATAATCTAGCAGCTTCAGGTAAATCCGAACCTACTAAACCAAGTAGATTTGCTGTCTCACGTCTAACAAAATCGGCATCATTGGTAATAAGAGGAGTTAGTGCTGTTACTACTTCTCCGCTAAGAGCCGGAGGAAAATTGCCAGGCGCTCTTATCATGTAAATAATTTTTATTGTGTTGAACATGATACCTATATTGCTATTACTGAGGAGAGGGATTAATTTTCTAACCATTTGATTTCTAAGAGTTTGAGATGAGGAATATAGTATTGGGTAAAGTAAATCTGTTATGCTTTCTGCGGTGTCTCTAATATGATTATTACTGTTACTCAAAAGAGGAATTACTGCTAAGAAAGCTTCCTTTTTAATTGCACCCGACGAATTTTCTAGTATTCTGCCTAAGGCAGTACTGGCAGAACCTCTAATAAGTCGATTACTCCCTAGACGAAGAGGAATGAGTGCTATGACAGCTTGAAATGAATCTTTCCCTACACTGCCTAATGCTTCTGCAGCAGCAGCTTGAACATGCCAGTCATGATTACTGAGAAGAGGAACTAATGCTGCAACAGCCGATTCTCGGACGGCTTGAGGTAAATCTTGGCCTATGCCATAAAGTGTACCTGCTGCAGTTGCTTGAAGCTCGCTGGTGGTATTTCTATTATTCAAAACAGAAATTAATGCTGTGGCTGCTCTAGCTCTAACAACTGGAGATAAACTTTCTCCTCTTGTATTTAGTGTCCTCATTGCATTTTGTCTTTCGCTAATAGTTTCATTACTATTTGAAAAAGTTCTGATCAAAAGATCTATGTAAGTATCATTTGTCTCATTATTTGAATTTGATGAAACAAATGTATCAGTACCATCATTAGGAGTTAAAATTTCGGAACTGTTTTGTTCAAATGTTATTTGGGCCGTATTAGGTAAAGTGTTTATAGGTGTTTGAAATACCCCGGATAAGTTTCCATCCATATGCTCCCCCCATAAAGATTCTTCTTCTTTTTATACAACGGATTAAAGAAGGAGATTTTGATAGGTTAAATAGAGTTAAAATATAACAATGCTCCGAAATGACATACATAGGATAATTGATGCAAACATTAACCGCTCTTCTGAAGCTTTAAGAGTGCTTGAGGATTGGGCTAGATTCAGCGGTCAGAGAGCAGAAATTAGAGATCAGAGGTTGAATCTAACACTTAAAAAAATTAGACATGATTTAAATAATATTCTTTCATTCTATCCCAATTTTATAATGAGCAGAGAATCTGTTTATGACGTAGGTAGAGATGTTGAAAGCAGCTCTCAAAGAAAATCTGTCAGGGATATTATCCGTGCAAACTGTAAAAGATTGGAAGAGTCCTTAAGGGTTTTATCAGAATATGGTCAACTCATAAATATTGACGTGAAAATATTTGAAAATAATCGTTACGAGATCTACACGATCGAAAAAGAATTATTAAAAAATGAAAAATTATTACGACTTTATAATGCCAGATTATATTTGGTGGCCGGTAAAAGCGTTGCATCGCAACATCTCTACAATGATCATGAATTTCTCTCGATTATTGAAAAAGCAGTTTCTGGAGGTGTAGATATAATCCAACTTAGAGAGAAGAATGAAAATGAAACTAAAGTTTTAAATTTAGCAAAAGAAATTAAAAAGATTTTATCCGGGACTGAAGTTTTATTTATAGTTAACGATCGTGTGGATTTAGCTTTAGCCTGTGATGCAGATGGTGTACATTTAGGTCAGGATGATTTATCTGTAGGTGAAGCCAGAAAAATCACCCCAGATGGTTTTATAATTGGACTTTCAACACATTCCCCTGAACAGGGTGTAAAGGCAATTCATGAATTGCCTTTACCAGATTATCTGGGGGTAGGTCCTGTGTTTCCTACTCCTACAAAACCTGATTACAAGCCTGCAGGGCTGGAATATGTATCATGGGCTAAAGATAATTTAAAAAATATTCCATGGTTTGCAATTGGTGGTATTGATGAAGGTAATATTGATAAGGTTATTGATGCGGGTGCTGGTAAAGTGGCAGTAGTTAGGGCAATAATGAACTCTAGTGATCCAAAAGCAGCAGCAGAGCAATTAAAAGGAAAATTTTTAGAAAATAAAAAAGAATATGTTACAAGCAAATAAAAGTAAACTGACTGATTTGATTGGCAAACTTTCTTCTGGCTCTGTTCTGGTTATTGGTGATATTATCCTGGATGAGTTTATTGTAGGTTCACCAGAGAGGATATCACGTGAAGCGCCGGTAATTATTCTGGAACATATTTCCAGTGACTATGCTCTGGGTGGTGCTTCAAATGCCGCTCATAACATAGGTTCTGTCGGTTCTAAGTGCCACTTGATAGGAGTTGTTGGTGAAGATCTTTATGCTAAAGCACTTGAGAATGAATGTCTGAAAAATAAAATTAATCCTGTTCTTTCTTTTGATAAGAGCAGACCTACCACTGTTAAAACAAGACTTTTATCCACAGCTCATAAGCATCCTACAAGCTCTGTGATTTTTAAGCAGCAGCTTCTAAGATTGGATCGTTTAAGCAGGAAAAATATTAGTTTAAACATTGAATCTGAATTAATAAGCAATTTTGAGTCTTATGTTAAAAAAGCAAAAGCAGTTTTAATCTCAGATTATGACTTAGGGATTTGTTCTAAAAAATTTATCAAAAGTCTAATTAATATTGCAAACAAAAATAAAATACCGGTAATTGTAGATACCGGAAGTGATTTCCAGAGATTTATCGGTTCATATTTAATTACACCAAACCAGCCTGATACTGAATCAGCAGTTGGATTTTCTATAACTGACAGAGGCTCGCTGATAAAAGCCGGGAAAAAGCTTATAAAAATTTCAGGAGCTGAAAATGTGTTAATTACAAGAGGCTCAGAAGGCATGGCTTTATTTAATGCAAAGAGATCTGATAATCCTTTTATCCTGCCGGCATTTAATGTAAGTGAGGTCTTTGATGTAACTGGTGCAGGTGATACGGTGGCAGGTGTTATAGCCTCTGCAATTTCTGTTGTAGGTGTAGGTCACGACCTGCACCTACAGATGGCATGTATCCTGGGTAATCTTGCGGCAAGTATAGTAGTTAAAAAATACGGTACGGCTGTTACAAATATAAAAGAATTAAAAAATCATTTACAGTCAATAAAATGTTAAATATATTGTAAGATAAGCGAAGGATGTTCCGATGAGGAATATCCTTTGTGCCGTGGTAGAAAAGGAAAAATCTCGTAGGGATTTTTCCGGTATAAAAAATGAAATTTCTTTGTACGAAAGTAAAACAAAGCTGGCTGACTTCTCTTCAAAATATAGAGAAAGTAACAGATTTAAGTCTTCTTATAAAAGATTCATTTATTGGAATTAAAATAAAAAATGCTGAACCGACAAATGAAGAGATAAAACTGGTTAATAGTGCTGTTGATAAGCTTTTCGGAAATCATAAAATTGCTTTCCCGGTTAGGATAATAGAAATATAGCTAACGATCTGCGTCATTGCGAGGAGGCTCTGAAAGAGCCGACGCGGCAATCTCCTAAACGTTATGAGATTCCCACGTTGCGGTGCTCCTCGGAATGACGTGGAATGGTAATCCTAATTTCTGATATATATGATGTAAAATATATTTCATGGGCGTACTTGTAATCGATAATTACGATAGTTTTACTTATAACTTGGTTCAGTACCTTGGAGAATTAAAACAGGATGTGCTTGTTTACCGGAATGATGAAATCACTTTGGATAAAATCAAAAGCATTAATCCGTCACATATAGTTATTTCTCCCGGTCCAGGAAGACCGGATGATGCAGGAGTCAGTAAAGCTTTAATTCAGGAATTTGCTGGAAAGATTCCGATTTTAGGAGTGTGTCTTGGGCATCAGTGTATGGGCGAAGTGTTTGGTGGAAAGGTTACCAATGCACCTACACTTATGCATGGTAAAACATCTGAAATTTTTCATGAAGGAAATTCGATTTTTTCTGACATACCAAACCCGTTTATAGCTACGAGATATCATTCATTAATAGTGGATTTGGAAAGCATAAAAGATAAACCTTTAAAAGTTACAGCTAAAACAAAGGATAATCTGGTTATGGCGCTTCAACATAAAGATTTTAAAAATTTAATTGGTGTACAATTTCATCCTGAGTCTATATTGACTGAACATGGACATAAGTTATTGGCTAATTTTTTAAAGTTATCGTGATGCTGAATAAATTATTATTTTGTATATTTCTGATAGTTTTAGGGATTTCTTTATGTTGTATAAATACGCAGGCAAAGAAAGTAGTTAAATTTTTAGGAAACCAGTATTGTACTATTGATCCTGAAGACAGAGAAGTATCAAGAAATAATCCCGGTACACTTTTTGCTTTAAATCTTGCAAAAAATCCAATTTATAAAATTGAAGAAATAGATAAGGAATCAGCGAGGAAAAATTTGGACTCAAATTTTTCCTTCGGACTGTTTCAGAATCCAAATTATATAGTAGATGAAGGGGATAGACAATTTGCAAAAAACAATCCAGACACTAATCTTGCAGAAGAAATAGCTAAAAAATCAAGTTATAAAATTACTGAGAAAGATAAAGAATATTTTAAAAATAATCCTCATGTAAGACTAAGTCTGGGGCTGGTTGCAAATCCAGGGTTTGTAGTTAGTGAACTAGATAAATATTTTGCAAGAAATAATCCTGAAACTGATTTTGCAAAAGTAATAACACAGCGTTCTCAATATAAGGTTGATAAAGATGATAAACAAATTCTCTATAGATATCCGAAGAGTAAATTTGCAAATGGTTTGGTAAGGAATCTATATTTTAGAATTGACAAAGAAGATAAACTATTTTCAAGACAAAATTTGAATGAAATTGTTACATCAATATTAACTCAGCTTTCCACTTATCAGGTAGAAGAGGAAGATAAAATAATAGCCAGAAATAATGTTAACAGTAATTTTGCAAGTGGTTTATCGTTAAATCTGGGATATAGTGTTGAGAGAGATGATAAGGTATTGGTGAGGAAAAATCTTGACAGCAGTTTTACGTTTGGACTTGGTTTAAATAAACATTATAAAGTAGAGTTGGAAGACAAAAGAGTGGCTAGAGAAAATCCTGATTCAAAATTTGCTAAAGCAATAGGGAGAAATATTACTTATATTCCTGATAATGAAGATAGAGATTTTGTTGCAAAGAACCCAAATACAGGGCTTGCAAAATCATTAACCCAGAACGTAAACTATAAAATCAAAGATACAGATAGAATTGCTGTCGGTAAAAATTTAAATGCCCATGTTGCACAGCTGGCTAAATCAGGGTCTTATAAAATAACCTCAAAAGACAAGAAAACAGCAAGAAAAAATTTGAATAGCGATTTTTCCTTTTCACTGACTATGAATCCTGTATATAGAATTGAAGATAAAGATAAAAAGATTGCCAGGGATAATCCACATACAAGATTTGCTGAAGGACTAATTCAAAACCCGAACTATTCCCTGGAGTTGGAAGATAAAAAAGTTGCAAGAAAAAATCCTGCAAGCAGTTTTGCTTATGGATTAAGTCTAAAGTTGTTGCAGTGTGGAATACAGAGCAGATGAATGATGAATAATGTACTTACAATTGGACTTATTTCAGGGACTTCATTTGATGGAGTAGATGCTGCTCTTGTTAAATTTATGCAGGGCAATCTAAACCCAATTTTTATAGATGGCATTGTATTTAAATATCCCCCTCAAATAAGAGAAAAAATTAGAAGATTGATTAACGTTATAGAGACACGTCGCGGCGTATCTCTACAAGAGATTTCACAATTGAATTTTTTAATTGGGAATGTTTTTGCTGATGCAGCATTGAAAATTATCAAGAAAAACAATTTGAAGAAAAAAGATATCCTTCTTATCGGATCTCATGGACAAACAATTCATCATCATCCGAAGATTGAATCGTTTGCAAAATATAAAATCAATTCAACGCTTCAAATAGGAGAAAGCGCTATTATTGCTTTTAGAACCGGAATTAAAACTATTTCAAACTTTAGAGAAGCTGATATTGCTGCCGGTGGAACAGGGGCCCCTCTTGTACCTTATTTAGATCAAATAGTTTTTGGCGATAGTAAAGTCTTAAAAGCAGGATTAAATATTGGTGGAATCTCAAATATAACTATTATGGGAAGAACTATAAACCCAATTGCATTTGACATAGGACCTGGAAATGGATTGATTGATTTGATTTGTAATTTATATTTCAAAAAAGATTTTGATTTGAATGGTGAAATTGCAAAAAAAGGAAAGATTGATTTTGATGCTGTTAAAAAAGCCTTAAAAGATCCTTACTTCAAACAAAAACCACCAAAAAGTATCGGGAAAGAATATTTTAATTTAAGTTTTATTCAAAAGTATTTTTCACAAGTTAAAAACCCAGAAGATAAAATTGCTACCCTTACATATTTCACTGCAAAAACAATTGAAAAAGCTTTTGCTGACTTTATTTTCTCCAAATATAAAGTCAAAGAGCTGGTAATTTCAGGAGGTGGATTGAAAAATAAAGTTTTAATTGATCATTTGAAAAAACTCCTCCCAAATTTACAATTTAGTACTTCAGATAAGTATGGGTTACCTTATAAATACAAAGAAGCAATACTCTTTGCTTTGCTTGGTTATACATGTCTTAAAGGTATTCCAAACAATATTCCATCCTGTACGGGGGCCAGGAAAAAGGTAGTCACTGGTAAAATGACAATTGTGTAAAATATTCTAAACAATTGTCATCCTGAGCGCTAGCGAAGGATCTCAAAACACATAAGGAGATAATAAAAATGACACTGAAAAATCCAAAGGTAACTGTTGTTGGTGCGGGAAATGTTGGTGCTACATGTGCCCAACGATTAATTGAAAAAAATGTTTGCGATGTAATCTTAATAGATATTGTAGAAGGTATTCCACAGGGTAAAGCACTGGATCTTATGGAAGCCAGACCGGTTGAACTCCACGATAGAAAAATAGTTGGAACAAATGACTATTTACAAACAAAAGATTCAGATATTGTAGTAATTACTGCAGGAATTGCTCGTAAACCAGGAATGAGCAGAGATGATTTACTGAAAACAAATGCACAAATTGTTGGTGGAGTAACTAATGAAGTCACAAAACATTCTCCTAACACAATCATCATAGTAGTTTCAAATCCACTTGATGTTATGACTCATCTGGCATATGTAAAAAGCAAATTTCCTCCAAATAGAGTTTTTGGAATGGCTGGTGTTTTGGATTCAGCCAGAATGAGATTTTTTATAGCTGAAGCTTTAAATGTTTCTGCTGAAGATGTCCAGGCAATGGTTTTAGGTGGACATGGCGATCAAATGGTTCCTATGCCAAGATTTTCTACAGTTTCAGGTATTCCAATTACTGAGCTTCTTTCACCGCAGAAAATAAATGAAATAAATGAAAGAACTAAAAATGGCGGAATTGAAATTGTAAATTATTTAAAAACAGGCAGTGCTTTTTATGCTCCTGCAAGTTCTGCTGCCACTATGGTGGAAGCTATAGTGCAGGATAGAAAAAGAATATTTCCTGTAGCTGCGTATGTAAATGGTGAATATGGCTTAAAAGATGTATTTGTCGGAGTACCGGTAAAGCTCGGGATGAAAGGGATAGAACAAATCATTGAATTAAAACTGGCTCCTGAAGAACTGGAAGCACTGCATAAGAGCGCAGAAGCTGTTAAAGAGAATGTGGCTAAGTTAAGTGAGATGGCACTGGTTTAAGTCTAGAAAACCCGAGATTTTTGAAGCTCATTTGGAATAAAAGTACTTTTGCCACCTTTACTAATATCTGCAAGTATTATGTCGCATTCACTTCTTTCAAGATCAATCTGAATCTTTCTTCCAGTGGATAATGTGATTTCTACCATAATTTTACTGTCAGAATTATACTTGTGGAAATCATCATGTAACCTTTGCTTTGTAGAATTCCCTTCCTTAAAGTAAGCGGTTTGAACTAGTCCTTTACTGGGCAAACCTCCTTGATAAACCAAATTCAACTCATCAAGGAATGGACATTTGATTTGAACAATATGTGCTTTAGGAGCTGCTTCAGTGACAATAATTTTCTCAATCGTGCGAGTACCATTGCCAGCCCTGAGTTTAAATGGAGAACCTGAAGAAACTTTATTTAGTTTTTCAATTGAAGCTCTTATTGTAGATTCATCTTCACTGGAAAAACCTTCTAAAGGTAGGCAAAGATTAATATGGGAAACTTTAACAGGGCTTTCATTAGAAGTATCTTTCTGGACTTTCCAATAGCAATATACAACAGCCAAATCGCTATCACTCAAATTAAATTTCCTTAGAAATTTGTCAAACTTTATTTCATTTAAGCTTGGTTCAGTTTCTTTCCCGATTGTACTTTTAAGAGCTGCAATATAAGATTGAACATCTTTCAATCCTAATGCAAAATCTCTTTGTGCAAGTATTTGAATGTCTTTAGAATCAGGCTCCCAGTTCATTGCTTTGTGAATACCCTCTGTAGCTTCAAGATCTATTAAATAGCTAAGAGCTTCGTTTTCAAGTATTGAAAACACTTCTGCAAATTCTTTGTCAATTTGAAATATTGCACTGTATTCAACATCACTTCGTCCATAGTTAACAATATATTTAGCTACTAATTCTGGCTCTTTCCCAATGGTTGCACTTATTCTATTTAAATTTATTTCTTCTTCCAAGGTTTTGGATGCTTTATAAATCTGACGCATCATTGCAGCTTTACTTTTTGGAAAGAATGCTAAAGGTGTAATGTTTTTACTTTTCAGTAATTGATTTAAAGCATCTAAAGTAGACTCCTTTTTTCGCTGATTTAAAACGGCATCTCTTATTGGCAGAGTTCCATCCTTAAGACAGGTTACATAAGCAGTAACAATTTCTAGTCTTCTATGATAATCGTCTCCTGTTATAACCCTCTTTATATCGGTATCATCTAAAGAAGCGATAGGAAAGAAAGCTTGATTCCGGGCTTCAATATGTTTCTGATATGGGGTTTGAACAGGTTGTTTTGCTTTCAGAGGCTCTTGCACTCTTGATGCCAGTTGCATAGGTTCTTCTAACCTTGGTGCTACTTGTATAGGCTCTACATAGCTTATTCCATTACAGGAAACATATAGCTGAAATACTGGTGGTCTAATCACTCTTTGTGTTGCATCAACCATGGTTTTAATAATTACTAACTATTCTACTAAATATAAAATATTAGATAGAAAAAGTTAATATTTTCTTTAAGTTAACTAAATTCGTTCAATAATAGCAGCTATTCCCTGTCCAAAACCAATGCAAAGGCTGGATATGCCGCGTTTTAAGTTTCTTCTTTCCAATTCATATAGAAGTGTGGTTAAGAGTCTGGCACCGCTTGCTCCGAGCGGGTGTCCCAGAGCTATAGCACCGCCGTTAACATTTATTTTGTTTGGATCAAGTTTTAATTCTTTTTGAGCTGCAATTACTACAGAAGCAAAGGCTTCATTAATTTCAAATAAATCAATATCTTTAATTTCAAGCCCGGCTCTTTTTAAAACTTTTGGGATTGCATAAATTGGCCCGGTTAGCTGAAGTTCAACTTCTGTTCCTACTACTGAAAAATCGATAAGCTTTGCACGTGGTTTCAGGTTATATTTTTTAAGTGCACTTTCACTTGCAAGCAAAAGTGCAGAAGCGCCATCACTTACCTGACTGGCGTTTGCTGCAGTTATTACTCCACCTGCTTTAAAAGCCGGCTGCAAAGTCCCCATTTTTTCTACAGATGCATCAGGTCTAATTCCTTCATCCTTTTCTACAAGTTCTTTTAAAGTTTTTACAGGGACAATTTCTTTTTTAAAATATCCTTCAGAAGTTGCTCTTGCTGCTTTTATATGACTGTTATATGCAAACTCATCAAGGTCTCTTCTGCTCAGGTTCCATTTTTCTGCCATAAGCTCACCCGAGATGCCCATTGGATTTGCTTTATAATTTTTAACAAAACTTTCTGGCAGTGTCATATTGGTTTTCCCTGGAAGAGGCAAACCATCAGAGCCAATCGGTACTTTACCCATACACTCTACGCCACCTGCAATAATTAGATCATGAGCTCCTGCCATTATGGACTGAATACCAAAATGTACTGCCTGTTGTCCTGATCCGCACATTCTGTTTAACTGTACTCCCGGAACAGTTACATCAAGTGAAGTTATTGCAATGAGCCTTGCTATGTTTAAACCCTGTTCTGCAATCGGACTTGCGCAGCCATAAATAAGATCTTCAATATCTGTTGGTTTTAAATTATTTCTTTTTAAGAGTTCTGTTACAGGAATACCGCCAAGATCTACAGGATGCATTTCAGAAAATGCACAGCCTACTTTTCCGCGACCTATCGGTGTACGTATTGCATCTACTATATATGCTTCGGTTTTATTTGGCATTAATTTTATCTCCGTTTATCTAATATCTATTTTCCCATATATTGATAATAATCAACACAGGCACAAAACATTAATTACAGAGTCTTTTAAAGTCCTGCCCTTAATAAGGAGAAAATTATGTTCTTACTTAAATCTTTAATGGAAACACTTAAGCCAAAAAAAAACAAATCAACTCTTTTCGAGCCAGTGTTAACTAAATATGAGAATAATACTTTTCCGTCACCAGGTAAAATCAGACAGTCAATTAAAAATTTATCTCGATGTTCCCATTGTCATTTTTTAATCTTTGATAATTACTGGTCAAATGAAGTCGAAAAATCAAATATAAAGCTTTGTCCAACATGTGGGAATAAGGTGTGATTCCTGTAATCGTATGTAGTTATACCAAACGTGAAAAATAAACTAACATATCACGTCATTCCGAGGAGCCCTCATGCTTTGCTCAGGGTAAACTCCGCGACGTGGGAATCTCCAAAACGTTAGAAGATTGCCACGCCTCATTTCATTCGGCTCGCAATGACAGGAAGTGTTATATTAATTTCCACAAACGGTATTAGGTCTATATTTCCTTTCAAGTAAAACAATACATTCAATATGATATGTATGTGGAAACATATCTATCGGTTGGACAGATTTAACGGTGTAATGGTTATTTAAAATTTCTAAGTCTCTGCTTAATGTATTTGGATTACAGCTTGTGTATATTATTTTTTTAACCTCAGTATTTAAAACACTTTCTAATATTGTTTTATTACAGCCGGCTCTTGGAGGATCAAGAATAATTATCTCAGGCTTATATTTCTCTAAAACATCTTTAATTCTATTTTCTACCTTGGCATTTATAAAAATGGCATTTTGAATATTGTTTTCTTTTGCGCTGAATGTAGCATCGTCAATTGATTGCTTGATTTCTTCTATACCAATAACTTGTTTTGCGTTTTTTGCCAGAAACAAGGACATTAATCCAACTCCGCAATAAGCGTCCAAAATATTTTCTTGACCTGTTAATGATGCAAAGTTATTTAATATTTCTAGCAGCTTAATGGTTTGTGAGGTGTTAACCTGAAAAAAACTTGTTGCTGAAATTTTAAATTGCAAATCTCCAATAGCTTCAAAAAAATATCCTCTGCCTTTTAAAACTTTTGTTTTAGGTCCGTAGATTACATTTGTAGTATTTGTGTTTATATTTATGCACACTCCTACAAGTTCAGGATGCTTATTCATTACTTCATTTGCAAATTCCTGCGAGTAGGATAAGTTCTCACTTATAGCAACCAGTGTAAGCAAAGCTTCTTTTGTGTTTTCACCGACACGAACACAGATGTGTCTTAGCCAGCCGGTTTTGTTTTTACCGTTGTAAGCAGTCATTCTGTATTTTGGTGCCAGCTCACGAACTGTTTCTACAATGTTGTCAAATAAACTGTTTTGAATTGGGCAATATTTTATATTTATCAGATCGTTGCTGTGCCATTCAAAATATCCTGCTTTAAGTCTTCCGGTCTTTTCCATTGTTCTAACCGGATACTGTACTTTATTTCTGTAATTCCAGGAATTGTCAGCACCTAAGATGCTTTTTAAAACCCTATCAGTTAAGTTTAATTTTGCAAAGAAGTTTTGTAAGAGCAAATCTTTTTGTTCTAATTGTTTTTCATATGGTAAATGCTGCCACTGACAACCGCCGCAGACTTTAAAAAGTTTACAATCGGCTTCTATCCTGTGATTTGGATCTGATCCTTTTATTTCAGTAATTTTTGCTCTTGCATAATTGGGACGCAGTGTAGTGATTTGAGCTTTGACACTGTCACCCGGGGCTCCACGATCTACAAAAATAATGAAATCTTTATATCTTGCTACAGCAGAGTTATCATATGCCATTGAATCTATCTCAAGATCGATAATTTCACCTGCTGAAACCGGGATATTTTGTAGAGTAGATTTTGCCATATTTAAAGCTATATTATTGTAGCAGCCATTTAAATAGCCATTCTTAACCAATCCTTTATCAAATTTTCCTTTAGCCCTGCTTTATATTCTTTAGGAAGGATTTACAGTAAGCATTTGATTTAAAAGGGATTTGAGGTTGAAAACAGAAGGGACAACAGGAACACCACGGGTTACAACGCCAACAGTGGTAAAACAGGAAACTCCAATTGCTGAAGTGGCTGAACCTGGTTTAGTTGATGTACCTGTCCAGCCAAATCCAACATCTCTTGCAACATTAAAAGCATCAGCATCAGTTTCAAGAGTTACAAGCTCTCCATATCTTGGTTTAAATGATGAAGAAATCCTTCGAGAATGTCAAGCGGCAGCTAATAAATGGGTAGAGAAGCTTGCTAAGCAAATAGGAATAGATCCAGCAAAACTTCAAAAATTAGCGCCTGAGATTATTTCATTAGATCAAGCTTTGAAATTAAAAGCAGCAGCCATGGTTCCTTTGCTAAAGGAACTTCCAGAAAGTGTGCGCAGAGAAATAATTCCTAAATTGCCACTGGATATTTTAAAAGGCTTACCTGATGATCTGATTCCTCCTGAGATGAGAGAACAAATTAAAGGAACTGATTTATTTGGACAGGCTTTAGGAGGAGCCTATATTCTTGAAGGTCATAAGACTGGAGTTGCTGTTCATCATATACGCACAGGGGTTACAAATCCTTATGAATTTAGTGCTCATGAAGAAAATCATGGGCTCTGTGCTTTGCTTAGATCATTTCTTTCAGAGGAAGAATTAACTGTGGCAGTTTGTGAAGGACTAAAAGATGATATTACTAAAGGTAGTACCAGAGTTTTTTCTTCAACAGGTATTGCTGATCTCTTATATATACCATCAACTAAAATGCGTGAAGAGGTTACGCGGTTTTTAGAAGAAGTTATCCAGGATAGTGAAAATGAAAATGGAAGAGTAAGGATAGAACTGGAACAAGAGGGAGAAGCAGTTACTAACAACAAAAGACTTACTGCAAAAGGACAAAGTGAATTATTTGCAATAGCTAAAAGACATCCTGATTTCATGTGTTTATTTGAAAATGAAGAGTCTGCAAAATTAGCTTTATCAAATTTAATTGAGACACAGCTGAAGAGGTTTGATGTAGCAATGGGAAGAATTTCATCTTCTTTGCCGTTTAAAATTACAATTCCTGATGAAATTTTAAAAAGTCTACCAGAGGAAGCAAGAAGTAATTTAGCGGAAGAATTACAAAAATCAGATGCAGCTAAAGAATTTATGAGGGATTCAGCAGGGAACTTTTTAAAGTTTCTTGAAGGAAACTTGAAATTTGCTCTAAATCTTCAGTTTCATATCCCACCTTCTAAAGCTGATGAAATAGGTTATACATTGTGTTCTGAAGAAAGACAGTCTTATCTTGCAGGGACAGTTACTGAAAAAGATAATGATAATGTCCCAGGTGGAAGACTTGAGAAACTGGAAGCAAGAGAAAAAATTTATGAGCCTGGAGGTCTGGGAGAAAAATATGTTGATTCATTGTGTGAACTTAGAGTTGCAACTCAAGATCCTGCTCTGGTTAAAGAATATAACAAGCTGCATGTTGCAAGAGTTAAGTATTCAGAAACTGAACGAGAGATTAAAAAGATAATCAAAGATGATGAAGTTACTGCTCTTGCTGGACAAAATTCAACACTTGGGGAATTGATACAAAGAGAAGCACAGCTAAGAGTACAATTGGCTATTGCATCTTTGAAAGTAGATGGCTACACTCTTAGAAGAGATTCTCATGAAATGTACTATGAATCCATAAGATTGCTTCAGCAGGTAAGGTGTCAAATTAGAGATACTTTAGCTAGTGTTTCTCCACAATCTAAACTTCTTGATAGATTTTCCAGTCTGTTAGAAGAAAGTGATTCAGGATTAAGGAAAATTATATTGCTTGAGGCATCATCAGATGAAAAATGTTTAGATCCAAGAAGTAGAGTAACAGATGCCGGCTTGCTTGATAGAGTAGCTGAACTTGAAATGAAGATTAGTACAGAACAACAAAAAGCAAATATTGTTTCATTAATTAATACTTTTTAAAATCTCTTTAACAAATTAAAAGGCGATGAAACTATATAGTGATCTTCTAAAGTAATGTTATTGCAAGGAGCCCATCTTTGGCAGACGATGTGGCATCTTACTAACAAATTACTATAAATGATAACTAGATTGCCACGCCTTACTTTGTTCGGCTCGCAATGACATGAATACGCTAGAATGTTACCTGTGTTTACGATAGAACTAAAAGGTAAAACAGTTGTAATTACCGGTGCAAGTCAGGGCATTGGCGAAGCAATCGCTGAGATATTTGCCGAGAGTGGTGCAGAAGTTGTTTTACTGGCTAGAAATGAAAGTAAGTTAAAGAAAAATGTAAATAAGTTCCTTGAAAAAGGATTGAAAGCAAAATATTTTGTTCTAGATGTTGCAAAACCAACAGAAGTTGAAAAGGTCTTTAAAGAAATCGGACATGTTGAGATTTTAGTTAATAATGCAGGCATTCATTTAAATGAAACTATTGCAGACACAGATATAAATAAGTGGAAAGAATTACTGGAGATAAATCTTAATGGTGCACTGTATTGTTCAAAAGCGGTTATCAAACAAATGATAAAAAATAAGTATGGAAGAGTAATAAATATATCTTCAATTTGTGGAAAAACAGGCTATGAATTTTGTGGAGCCTACAATGCATCAAAATTTGCTTTAATTGGACTTACACAGACATTAGCTCAAGAAGTTGCCAGGGATAAAATCACTGTTAATGCTATCTGTCCCGGCTGGATTGAAACCCCAATGGCAGAAGAGGTTTTTCATGATGAAAAATATGCAAAGTATCACCAGATTCCAGTTGAAGAACTTAAAACAACTTCTCTTGAAGCAGTACCCATTGGACGATATATTCATCCTAAAGAAGTAGCTTATTTAGCTTTGTATTTAGCTAGTGATTATGCAAGCGCTATTACCGGCCAAGCAATAAATATTTGTGGTGGACTATGTATGCATTAAGTGAAGATTTTCTGTAAGAGTAGGTAGTAAAATAACTGAGGAGTCTGTGCAGTAGCTCCGAAGCGTTATACAAGACATTTGTGATGGGCTATGTGTGCATTAATAGTACTAATTTCATCTGATACAGGGGCATATATTTTAGCAGCTAAGGCATTAGGATCTAAATTATAAGGAATATATCTGCGTAATTTCTCTACCAATAGATCCGGAAACATATCAACCATTTTTAATCCTGCATCTATAGCAGCATTGCCTGAAGGATATCTATGAGTAGCTGGCTGTCCATTTATAGGAGCACCATAGCAGTCAATTCCAAATTCTCTTTTTACTGTTTTTATTAATTCAGGTACAGATGAATCTCCCACACCGCAAACACTTCCAGAATGGCATGTTTTTATTACAAGCACTTTTGCACCTTTTGCCTTTAACCCAGATAAAAAATCATTATAATCAGGCACAATGTCTGTTACATCAAGCACTTCTACTGTATTCAAATTAGCTGGAGGACCTATTTTTTCATCAAATTCACCGGTCAATCTTTGTATTTTTTGATCTCTTTGATCTCTAAGCTTAATATAATAAGGATCATACTTAGAAGCAAATCCAGGTTCAATTCCATTCCAGGGCAGTATAACCAGCTCATCAGCAAGAATAAGCTGGGAAATCTCTACTTCCTTTACGCCCACCATTGTATTTGACTGAACATAGATATTTACTTCATCTTGATATTTAAGTAATTCAGGTGCTTTTACAGCTCTATCAATAATATTTGGAACGTCAGAATCTGGTTCATTAACACATTTCATACTATGGAGAAAAATTAAATCTATACCTCTCTGTAACATCAATTCTCTTAGCTCTTTATTTTCATTACATTTTTTAACTAATGCAATTAATTTATCTGATCCAGCCAGCACATAAACTTCTTTTCCAAATTCGGCTGATTTTACAGCTTCAGTTATTCCTTCAATTGCCTTATCCAGATCTTCTATTCGCAAATCTTCACTAAAGCATGTAAGAATTCTTCTACTATCGTTCATAGTTAGATAAGCAAATGCATATGTATTCGATTTTAATTGAGCCCTATGCTTATAACGTACGCTGTTAATTAAAGCATCAGTAAATTCTGCTGGGGTAATAGGTTGGCTTACACCGTCAGCCTTTAAGGTTGAGCCAATAGTTCCTCCAAGCCAGACAGCTTTAGAGCCTTTTAGATTTTGATATGCTGCATCCCAGGAAGGCCTATTTGTTCTGAGAAAATTAAATACGTGAGAACGTAGTCCAGTGGGTTCAACAACTTGTGTTAACATGCAGTTTAGTATAGCAATGTAAAAGGTTAATGAAAAATCTCTAAGATTAAATTTTTCTAATATTCTGCGAAGACGGGAAAAGTTAAAAGATTATAAAAACAAGTCTTAACTGTTGGTATGATTGGATTTAAAGACTTTTATCCCCGGGCTTAGGTGGAGGAAATATTCTAACTCTCCTGGCAGGTTCCTGACCAATACTTAAACTGTCAAGTTTATACTGCTCAATTAATTCATGCTGAAGTTTCCGTATCTTTGCATTTCTAGGGGTTAAATCAATCGCTTTTTCAGCGTCCATAACTTTGTCTATAGCAACACGAACTTCTTCCAGAGCACCTTCTTTATCTAAAGAATGATTAACATCAAGCTCTACAGTAAAATCACTGACTATATCAGGAAAAAGTTCTTTAAGTGCTTTTTGAATACCTTCAATAGTATTGTTTTTTACTACATACAAAGGTGTCTTATGTTTTTTTGCCAGTTCTAAAATTTTTGCACCCTGTTTCGCATAATTTTTCAATGCAAAAATTACAGTTGCTTCATCGATTGTCCTGGAAATACTTGCCGGAAGTTCAAGTGTTTGTATAACTCTCTCCAGCTGTCCTCTGCTGACTGCATAAGGGTAAATGCTTACAGTCGGCAGTGGTGTATTGGTAGAAGAAAATGAAACTCCATGTGATGTAAGAGTTTCCTTCTTTGTTAGAATTTCTACTTTTCCAGTTTCTTTATCTAGCTTCCTGATTTCAGGGAAAAGAGCTCTACCTCTTAAAAGCTCGTCTACAGCACTTGCTACATCTTTGTGAATTGCAAGTCTTTGATGATCAAGAATTTCAATTGCAATATGAAAAGTAGGTTCTGCAGCTCTCTCTAAAATCGTTTTTTGTGTCCCACGTCTTTTAGCTTCTTCATCTCCAAGTGTTACTGTTTGAATTCCACCAACCAGATCAGAGAGCACAGGATTTTTTAAAAGATTTTCTAAAGCATTTCCATGAGCAGTTCCAATGAGTTGTACCCCTCGTTCTGCAATTGTACGGGCAGCAGCAGCTTCCAGTTCAGTGCCAATTTCATCAATAATAATGGTTTCAGGAGTATGATTTTCTACTGCTTCAATCATTACAGAATGCTGCAGTTCTGGTCTTGCTACCTGCATTCTGCGGGATCTGCCAATTCCTGCATGTGGGATATCACCATCTCCGGCAATTTCATTTGAAGTGTCAATGACTATTACTCTTCTGTTTAATTCATCTGCAAGTACCCTTGCAATTTCTCTTAGTTTTGTGGTTTTACCTACACCAGGAGAACCTAAAAGTAAAATTGATTTTTTGGAGTCTATAAGATCGCGAATAAGATCAATGGTGCCGGTTATTGTTCTTCCAACTCTGCATGTTAAACCAACAACTTCACCACGGCGATTTCTAACACAGCTTATCCTGTGTAACGTTCTTTCAATGCCGGCTCTGTTATCAGAAGTAAAATCACCAACTCTATTCACTGCATAATTAATGTCACCCAAAGTTATAGGTTCATTCTCAAGATCAATTCTTTTACCGTCAAAAAATCTTGCTTCCGGCAATCGACCATAATCCATAACAATTTCAATTAAACTGCTTAAATTGGATTTCTCAAGAGACTGTCTGATTTTGTCAGGGAGTATGTCTAAAAGTAATGGTAGATCCTGAGCCGGAACAAAGTCTTCATCTATTTTATACTCAGTTGACGAATTAGCTGCTTCTTTATCTTTCATTGTTTACCCCCGACGGAATTAACCAGAAACTTTGCTATGTTAACAGCCTCTTTTAATTGGTTTTCATTATCCAGACTGTTTAAATAGGGCATCAATAATTTCCTTGCATATGATCCAATTGCTACGCCATTAATATTTATTCCTGCTTCAGTTGCCATGGCATAGGAGCTTTCATTTGTCCCACCTGATATTTGTAAATAAACCGGCAATTTTTCTTCTTCTATAATCTTGGCTACCTGTAAACTAGGGCTATCCTTGTTGTACCCAATTTGGCCGTTTTTGTCTTTTTTGTCAAGCTTTTTGTTAATTCCTCCACTCATTGGGGTTCCATCGCACTGCAAGATAATGTCTTTTCCTGCAAGTTTGTAACATAAATTTGCTGCGTTTTTAATTTGTTCATTGGATAAAAGTCCGCTTCCAATACTGAACGATAGCAGGAGTGGTTTGCCTTGGCAAATCTTTACAACATCACTCCAGATCTCTTCAAGTTTTTGAAAATTCCCACCAAAGTGGAATTCAATAGCTTCAATATTCAACAAGAGCATTTCTTTTAAAGTTTCTATTGGTGTTGGTTTTGTATCAATCATTTCTAAAGCAGACACATGACAGTATGACGGGCAGATGCCACAGCCATAACATTTTTCAGCAGAATAAATAAATTTTTTATTTTCGATTTTAAAAGCTTCAGTTGGACAGACTTTTACACAGGCAGAGCATAGATCGCATAAAGAATAATCTACTTCAATTTTACGAAAGTGAGGATCCTTATCAAGCTGTATGCTTGCCATTAACAACGGAGTAGGGACAGGTCGCGACCTGTCCCTACTGAGTGCTTTTTCAATTCCTCTTCTTGCCGCAAAAATTACATCAGCTTTTGGTGCTAAATCAATTACATGTGTTCCTGCAAGAGCAAAAACAAAACAAAGATTTTCTATCATTTGTATATCAGCTAGACTTGCACCGCAGACCAGTTTAAAAAACTGTTTTTGTTTTAAGGCATCAATTGCATAATTTGTGGCAGAGGTTTGATTAATCAAACCTCGATGATTGTTTTTTATGATATCAGTCGCAGGATTCATAATTCATTCCTGGTACATTAATAGCATATCCCGGTGGACAAGGTGCAGTTATTTCAGAATGATATTTGCAATTTGTTTTATTTTGAAACCCTTGAATAAAAGCCCTGCGAGGATCTGATTTAAATTTATTGATTTGAGGTTTTGATTTTGCCGTAGAGACGTTGCGCGCAACGTCTCTACTACGGATGATGATTTCTTTTATTGCCTTAATTATTCTATTTTTAATTTCATTATTAAATCCTTGTCCGATTAACATTAATAATCCGGTGTCATTTGCACTTTCAATCTCGATCGCATATTTTTTGTATAATTCAAAAGCAAAATCGAGCCCGGAAATGTTTTTTGATTTTAAATATATTTTAAATGGATCATCGCTATTAAATATTTCAAGATTTTTAATTTCTCGCATCTCTTTTTTTAAAGACTCTGCAATTGTTAACAATGAATTAAAAATATTGGTTGAGGCAGGTTTAAAACCTGCCTGTACAGCAAGATGTTTTCTGGTTAATTCCAGGGACAATAAAAGTAGAAATGAAGGACTTGTAGAGCTAATAAGGTCCAGTGATCGTTTTATGTCTTTGTAAGTGAAAAATTGTTCATTAACTAAATGCAAAACGCCGCTTTGAGTAAAGCTGCCAAGAGATTTATGCCATGATTGAATTACTAGGTCAGCTCCTAATCTAAGAGCTGAGGTTTGAAGCATTTTGTCATTCCCGCGAAAGCGGGAATCCAGACAATTGCCGTTATCGTTCTTAAAACTGGATTCCCTGGTCAAGCCAGGGAATGACATACTGTCATGTTCATTTAGTTCTAAAAAATACAAATGCCCTCCATGTGCTTCGTCGACTATTAGCGGGATATTTTTTTTGTGGCAGATGTTTGATACTTCCTTTATATCAGAAATAACCCCTTCGTAAGTTGGAGAAACAATTACACAACCAGCTATATCATTTGAGGCGGAAATTAATTCTTCTAATTTAGCTAAATTAATTTTTGAAAATATCTCCCATTCACTCAAAAAATCCACATCAAGCCAGATTGGTTCCAAACCGCTTAAAATGACTCCGTTAATGACTGATTTATGGACATTTCTTGCAAGGATAACTTTTTTACCATGCTTATTTAATGCGATTAAACCTGCTGCTAAACCAATACTTGCTCCACCAGTTAAGTAGAATGAATGTTCTACATCAAAACAATCTGCTGTAATTTTTTCTGACTGAAATATTGGATTGTCTTCACCTTCTATGTCATATCCACTTACTTCTGAGATATCCAGATTATAAAGTTCTTTTGGAAATATATTATTATTTGGAATGCCGTTATGGAATGGTACATGCATCCTGACAGGATCTTTAGAAAGGTAGTCTTTTAATGTGTCATAGATTGGAGTTTCTGAATAAATTGTCATTATATTGGTATGACCTCAATTATTCTTTTTTCTACAGTCAGCTGTCTAAGTCCTTCATACAGTACAATCCCAACGGCTGTAGAAAGGTTTAAGCTCCTGGTTTTGCCGTTCATTGGAATTGAAATTACTGAATCCTTATTTTTAGGATTTTCTATAATGTTTTCACTTAGTCCTTTTGTCTCACTTCCAAAAATCAAATAATCACTAGAACAAAATTCTATATCCCAGATGTTTTTTTCTCCACGTGTGGAAATAAACCAAAATTTAACTTCATTGTCATTGCCAAGAGGTGCGTTAGCACTGACCCGCTCCGCCGGAGCGAGGCGAGCGCGGTAATCTCCTAACGTTTTGGAGATTGCTTCGTCGCTATGCTCCTCGCAATGACGCTTAACGGAGTGCTTTAAACAAAAATCCTCCCAATTCTTATATTCTTTTATATCTAACAAATCCCAATAATCCAAACCAGCCCTTTTTAGATGTTTATCATTAATTTCAAATCCAAGAGGGTGAACAAGATGCAGCTTTGTATGTGTAGCGGCGCAGAGTCTGGCTATATTACCGGTATTTGGAGGAATTTCAGGTTCTACTAAAACAATGTTAAAAGGCTTAAAGATATTTAATCTTTGCTTGGAACGGATTGTCATAAAATACATTATAGCTGTATAGAAGCCTTATGGGCATGAGGTATTATATAAAGATGTCTCAAACATTGACAATGTCAGAGAACCTTCAGAAAGCACTTAATGTGCTTAATATAGAACAACAGGCTCTTAAATATTTAATTTCTGATATTGAACAAAATCAGTACAAAAATTTTGATCTTACAATTGATATTTTATTTTCCTGTAAGGGAAGAATAGTTGTAACCGGAATGGGCAAATCAGGACATATAGGAAGCAAAATTGCGGCAACACTTGCAAGTACCGGCTCACCGGCTTTTTTTGTACACCCTGCTGAGCTTGCTCACGGTGATTTTGGGATGCTTACAAGCAGCGATGTTTTATTAGCACTTTCATTTTCTGGAGAAACTGATGAATTAAAGAAAATTTTAATTCCAATTAAGAGACTAGGAATAAAGCTTGTTTCAGTTACCGGAAATGAAAACTCTACACTTGCTCAAAGCAGTGATGTGGCTTTGTATGTAAGAGTTGAAAAGGAAGCATGTCCTCTAAACCTTGCTCCTACTGCAAGTACTACAGCTACGCTGGCTCTTGGAGATGCAATTGCTATAACACTTATGCAGAAAAAAGGGTTTACTGCTGAAGACTTTGCAAAATCCCATCCAGGGGGTTCACTAGGAAAGAATCTTATAAAAGTTAAAGATGTTATGAGGGTTAAACAGGAGATTCCTGTAGTGCAGGAAGATACCACTTTTAGTAAAATTCTTAAAGAGATTAATGATAAAAAATTAGGATTTACAACTGTTATATCCAAAGACAATAAACTTCTGGGTGCAATAACTGACGGAGATATTCGCAGGGCGCATTTAAAATTTGAAGGTAACATTACTTCAAAAACAGCAGTTGAATTAATGAATAAGAATCCAAGGACTATTGGTGAAAATGATCTTGCCGTAAGTGCTCTTAAGATTATGGAAGATTATAGAATCTCTGATTTAATTGTTTTGGATAAAACAAATAAACCAATTGGAATTGTAGATTTGAAGGATCTTTTGAAGGTCGGTATAATATAATGTAATGGCAATCCCGAGTGATTGCCCAAAAAGGAAAACAAAATGAAAAAGGCAAAACAAAAAAAATCAAGCGGAATGGCAAAAACCAGAAAAATTGTTTTTTCAAAGAAAAAAGCTTTATTATTAAAGGATCTTTTATTAAAAGTAATAATTAATGAGACGATAAAATAGTTAAATGTCGGAAATAAAAAAAAGAATTGTGGTTCTGGCTTCAGGCTCAGGGACTAATCTACAGGCAATAATTGATGCTGTAAAAACCGGTAGATTAAGTTATGTTGATATATCAGCAGTAATATCAAATAAAAAAGATGCATTTGCATTGCATAGAGCAAAAAGTTCTGGAATAGAAACTGTTTTTCTTGACCCCAAAAGTTTTATAAATAATATTGATTACGACAAAAAACTTGTAGAAGTGATTAGTAGTTACAGTGTGGATTTGATTGTGCTGGCAGGGTATATGAGAATACTGACTGACAATTTTGTTAATGCTTTTGGAAATAAAATTATCAATATTCATCCTGCTCTTTTGCCGGATTTCGGTGGTAAAGGAATGTACGGAAAACATGTTCATGAAGCGGTATTAAAAAGTGGCAGAGAAGAAAGTGGTTGTACGGTACATTTTGTAACTACTGAAGTTGATTCAGGTCCGATTATTGTACAGAGAAAGATACCTGTAATACCTGGGGATACTGTAGAAAGTTTGTCAAAGAGAATATTAAAAGAAGAACATAAATTGTTAGTTGAGGCGATTGAGAAAATTCTTGTCATTCCCGCGAAAGCGGGAATCCAGCAAAACTGAACCTGGATTCCGGGTCAAGCCCGGAATGACAATTCTCGATATAATAATTAAAATATGATTTTCTTAATTTTATTATTTACTATTTTTGCGATTTATTTTTTATTTTTCTCAAGTGGTAATCTTGTTGACTGGCAATTAAAACTTTATTTAAAACTTGGCCTTTTAAAAATCGATAATTATAAAGAAGGAGCAATTCAGCCAAACAGCCTGGATGTGCATATTGGAAATCACTTTGCAATTCAATTAAATGATGGTTCATTTGAAGAAATTGTGGCTGAGGAGTTTATTTTAAAACCAGGAGATTTTGTTTTAGCCGTTACTAAGGAGTATTTTTATTTTGGTTCTACATTACACGGTGTCCTGCAGGGAAAATCCAGTTGGGCAAGAGTTGGTTTGTATGTTGAATCTGCAGGACTTTTTGATTCAGGGTTTGAAGGAGTTGCAGTAGTAGAGCTTACAAATCAGGGAAAGGCTCCGCTTTTATTAAGAACGGGCCAACCAATTGCACAAATGATCTTCCAGAAGAATCTACCGGTATTGAAATCATATAAATATAAAGGCCATTATCAAGGGCAAAAACAAGCTACTCAAAGCAGGATGAAGAATGTAGTTGAAAAAAGTAAACAAAAAATCGTAAGAGAAGAGGAATTGGTTAGAGGATAAAATTAATTTAAAAGGGGAAGTTCGTATGTTAATAAATGAATGGTTCTTTGAAGATGATATGCCATTGGCTGTGGCAATTAAAGTCAAAGGTTCACTCTACTCAAGGAAATCCAAATATCAAAAGATTGAAATTCTTGATTCCATTGCAATGGGAAAAGTTATGCTCCTTGATAACAAAGTAATGGTTTCTGAAAAAGATGAATTTTACTATCATGAAACAATTACACATCCGGCACTTTCAATTCACTCAAACCCAAAAAAAATAATGGTTATCGGTGGTGGAGATGGTGGAACAGTAAGAGAAGTATTGAAATATAAAACTGTTGATGAGGTAGAGCTTGTAGAAATAGATGAAGAAGTAATAACTGTGTCAAAAAAGTATTTTCCTGAAGTTGCATGTGAACTTGACAGCCCAAAGCTGAAAATAAAATTAAACGATGCGATTGAATATATAAAAAGTGCCAAAGAAAACACTTATGATGTAATACTTTGTGATTCTACTGATCCTGAAGGGTTTGCAGCAGGGCTAATAAGTAAAGAGTTTTATAAAAATGCAGGTAAAGCACTGAAAGAAAATGGAATTTATATTTGTCAGAGTGGGTCATTGTTAATCCAGGAAAAAGAATTTAAAATCAGTCTTGAAAATATGAGAACTGCATTTAAGTATGTAGATGCAATGGTCTCCATTGTGCCTACTTATCCGGGTTGTGTATGGTCTTTCTTAATTGCTTCAAATAGCCCAGTTGATAGAAAAATAAAAAATATGCCAGGTGGAAAAACAAAATACTGGAACGAGGGAATTCATGAAAAATTATTTGCAAAACCCGAGTGGTTAAAAGAAAAATATTTTTCTTTACAGGTTGCTAAATAAAGTAAAAAGCTCTGAATATGAAAAATGAAAACAGGATACAAGAAAAATTAAAACAGCTGCTTGGGATTGATTTGCGTTCTCTTGCTTTGTTTCGTATCTGTATAGCCTTGATTATAATTGTTGATTTGTTTCAAAGATTTCGTGATTTAGAACCTTTTTATTCGGATTCTGGCATTTTCACTAGAGCTTTGCAAATGAGTAATTATTTAAATGCAAACTATATTTCATTACATATGATTAGTGGTAACGTCTATGTACAAGCTTTTTTATTTCTGACAGCTATATCTTTTGCATTTGCCTTATTAATAGGATTTAATACAAAGCTTGCAAGTATTCTTTCTTGGGTTTTAATGCTTTCATTGCATATTAGAAATCCTATCTTGTCAAATGGTGGAGATGAATTACTTAGACAGTTACTTTTCTGGAGCATGTTTTTACCACTTGGAGCATGTTATTCAATAGATAGTATTTTACATCCTGTACAGGAAAAACTACCTGACAAAATAATATCAATGGCTACTATTGCATTACTTGGGCAGATAACTCTTATGTACTTAATTACTGTTGTTTTTAAGCATAGAACAGAAGAATGGACTAATGGTTTAGCAGTTTACTATGCATTAAGCCATGATCACTATGCTACATCCTTCGGTAGATTTATTTTTAAACAATTGGAATTAATGAAAACTCTTACATATGGCTCTTATTGGTTTGAACTTATTGGACCGCTTTTACTTTTTTCACCCATATTTACGATATTTATAAGAACACTGATGGTTATAGCTTTTATTTCTTTTCAAATGGGAATGGGAATATCTATGGAAATAGCTATTTTCCCATGGGCAGCATCGATTGCAATGATTCTATTTCTTCCATCCGAAATTTGGAATAACATAAAATTAAACTTTTTTAATAACTTAAGCAAAAGTTTTCATAAATTAATTATTACAAATAAAAAATTGTTTGATAAATTAGATCTTTCGAAAAAAGTGATTTCTATTAAGCTGTCTCTTGGATTAAATGTAATTGTTGCATTATTATTTTTATATGTAATTGCTTGGAATATTTGGACACTATATCCAAAATATAAAATCCCAGATTCTATTCAATGGATAGGATATGTGCTAAGGATAGATCAAAAGTGGGCTATGTATGCACCCCCTACTAAAACAAGTTTTTGGTTTGTTTTAGCCGGTACCTTGAAAAACGGAAAAAAAATAGACTTGTTTAGAGATGGTAAACCAATAAGTTGGAAAAATCCAAGATATGCAACTAAAACTTATAAGAATAGACATTGGAGAGCATTTTTATTAAATCTTGGTTGGGAGCCAAATGCTAGGCCAAATATCCTTCCAAATCTTTCCTGGTATTTTTGCCGTAAATGGAATGAAAAACACTTTGGTGAGCAGAGACTTACAAAGCTGGAAACATATTTATTCTACAAAGAACAATTGCTAAATTATAAAGTGTCTGGTCCGCATAAATATTTTATTTGGGAATATTACTGCAATTAAAAAAAAAGAAAGCCCTCTAAATTTTAATTAAAGGGCTTTTGTTAAATTATTTTTTATTATCCTTGAGGAGGGGGTTGTCCGCCCTGAGGAGGAGGTTGTCCGCCTGGTTGACATTGTCCGTTAGGACCTTTGACTTGTCCTGGTGGGCATTGTTGAGTACCACTTTGAGGAGGACCTTGTTGAGGTTGACCTTGTGGAAAACCTTGTTGAGGCTGACCTTGTGGGAAACCTTGTTGAGGTTGACCTTGTGGAAAACCTTGTTGAGGCTGACCTTGTGGAAAACCTTGTTGAGGCTGACCTTGTGGA